>CAMTVK010000001.1:0-143242 GCA_947085185.1 Candidatus Fraserbacteria bacterium
AATTTGGGCTTCTCCCGCAGCTTCCTCAAGAGCTTCTCCGCCTTCTGCGGACTGAGCACCCTCACGACGCGCTCTTGCCCATCAGCGCTGACGTTGAGGGTCTTGTTCCCTTGACGGATCAAGCCCAGCGCAGCTGTCTGGCCATTGGCCCTCGTCCACACCAGATGGGCTCCATCCCCAAAGGGGATCAACACGCGCTGCTCACCAGCTAACTGAACAGCTTGGGCTTCATGGGTGGGGATGGGCGCCTTTAATCGAGGGAAAAAGTCAAGAGCCCACAGAAAAATATCGTATAGATCGATGTTTAGGTTTATAGGCAATAACTGTTAGTTGATACCGAGCCAAGCCAAGATCAAGAGTTTGAGCTCGCGGCAGAGCAGATCCGAGCATCAACCCTAGCGCTTCAAGCGCCTACATTGGACTCCCCCTAAGTAAATCTGCTATGATAAAACCATGACCAAAGCACTCTACCCCGGGAGCTTCGACCCCATCACCTACGGCCATATCGATATTATCAAACGCGCTAGAAAGATCTTCGATGAGCTGATCGTCGCGGTGATGAGAAACCCCAGCAAGCCCATGCTCTTCTCGCTCGAAGAGCGCTATCGGCTTGTCAGAGAAGCCCTGCGTGAAGTCGATCTTGACGACAAGATCACGGTCATCGCTCATGATGGGTTGTTAGTAGACTTAGCGCGACAGCTAGGCGTCCAAGCCGTAGTGCGAGGGCTGCGCGCCAGCACCGACTTTGAATATGAGTTTCAGTTAGCTCTCACCAATCGGGACTTAGACCCAGAATTCGAGAGCGTCTATCTCATGACCAGCCGAGATTTTTCGTTTATCAGCTCGAGCATCGTCCGACAAGTCAAAAGCTACGGCGGGGATGTCTCGCGCTTCGTCCCCAAGTGCGTCGAGCGCGCGCTGATAGAGAAGCTGCTCCAGCAATGATCTACGCGACGACAAAGTGGATCACGTCGCCGTCTTGGACTTCGTATTTGTCGCCGTGGCGAAGGAGATGGCCCAGCTCGCGCAGGCGCGCCAAAGACTTCTCTCTGACAAGCTCATCCCATCGGGCGACTTCGCACTGCACGAAGCGTTCGGCAAAGTCTGTATGGATCTTGGCGCCCGCTTGTGGGGCATGCGTCCCCTTAGGCACTGTCCAGGCGCGCACCTCTGGGCCGTCGGTCGTGTAGAACGTCACTAAATTTAAGATCTCATAGCCAGCGCGCACGAGCGCGTCCAGCCCAGACTCTTCGATGCCCAGCTCCTTTCTAAAGATCCGGCGTTCTTCGTCGGTATCAGCAGCCTCGAAGACTTCAGATTCTAAGCGCCCACGAATGACAACAGCTTTCGTGCCGCGCTCGGCCGCGAGCCGCCCGACTTCTCTTGAGTGGGCGTTCTCACCCTCGTCGCCGACGTTAGCCACAAAGAGCACGGGTTTGAGCGTGAGAGGGCTCAGGTCTTTCAGAAAAGGACGCTCATTCTCATGGACGGGAATATCACGAATACGCTGCCCTTGGGCCAGCCCCTGACGCAGGCGCTCAAAGAACTCATATTCGATTTTGGCAGCCTTGTCGCCGACCCTCACTCGCGCTGCTAAAGATTTCACGCGCTTCTCGACGGTCTCCAAGTCTTTTAGGAGGAGCTCGGTCTCGATCACCTCGATGTCGCGCCGAGGGTTGACCGAACCGTCCACGTGAACGACTTCAGGGTCTTCAAAACAGCGCACGACATGGACGATCGCGTCCACGTTTTTGATCTCGGCTAAGAATCGATTGCCCAGCCCTTGGCCCTCGCTGGCCCCTTTGACCAGTCCAGCTATGTCGAGAAAGCGCAGCGTCGTGGGGACTTTCTTCTTATCTGGGAAGAGCCGATGGAGAGCGTCGAGTCTGGGGTCGGGGACGGGGACGACGCCGACGTTGGGCTCGATCGTTGTGAACGGGTAGTTATCGACTTTAGCGCCAGCCGCCGTGAGCGCATTGAAGATCGTGCTCTTGCCGACGTTGGGCAGCCCAACTAGCCCGCAACTGAAGCCCATAGTCACCCCTTGATGCCCTTGAGCTCTTGGATGAATTTCTCGCGCTCCGTGACGAATCGGTCGATAGCTCGGCTCGCGACTTTAAGAGGGAGTTCTTCCAGGCGCGTATAATGCGTGCCCATCATGGCGTTGATGTAGTCTAAGAGCTTATTTTCTTTGAGATTGGCTGTGCGCAGCTCCTTGCGCAGCCGTCCCAGTTGAGCTTCGGTGGCCAGTGGCACGGCTGCCGCCTCTTCAGGCTCGTGTTTTCTGTAGAGACTTAAGCCGAACTGATCGCCCAGCGCGCGGAAGCAGCGCTTGAGCGCATCGGAGACCGCGCCCTTGAGCGCCGTCTCATACGCACGCGCAGGATCGGTCTGGCTCACTCCAGAGCCAAAGCCCACATCTTCATGAATAACGTCTCCGATACGAATGCGACACTCGCACAGATATCCCACACTATATGTGCCCTCGCTCATGTCTTCATAGATCTTTTCCAATCTTTTGATCTCGCGCTGCCAGCCGCCATAGCCGAAGATTCTATTAGCTGTCTCGATGACGTCGTAGGTGGGCAGATAGGTCAGCCCATCTGGGCGGCGCTGGACACGCGCCTCATCGAGGGGTTTTGCGAGCTCCGCAATCTGTTCTGGGGCGAATGGGGACGTTCTCTGTTTTCCCTCTTTGAAGAGATCGGGCATCGGGCCTCAGCTCCTTTCCGGCCCTTATAGTATGAGGGGTTTTGGGGGAGCGCGCAAGTCCGCTCAAACGTGCTGCCTCACCATCACCGATTGTACGAGTTCAACGACTTGTTTTGGCGTTCGGGCGACGGGGATACCGTGGGCTTCGAGGGCGTGGGTTTTGGCTTTGGCTGTGCCTTCGCTGCCGGAGATGATCGCGCCGGCGTGGCCCATGCGCTTGCCCGGCGGCGCAGAAAACCCGGCAATGTACGCGACCACGGGCTTGGTCATCTCCTGGGAGATAAATGCTGCGGCGCGCTCCTCGTCGGTGCCCCCGATCTCGCCCACCAAGACGACGGCTTTCGTCTGGCGATCTTTCTGAAAGAGCTCCAAGATATCAATGAACGAGCTCCCAACGATGGGGTCGCCGCCGATGCCCACGACCGTAGATTGCCCGATCCCGGCGCGCGAGAGCTGGTCGGCGATCTCATAGGTGAGCGTGCCGCTGCGGCTGACGATCCCGACTGGGCCGGGACGAAAGACGTGATTGGGGAGAATCCCGACCTTCGACTTTTGCGGAGAGATCACGCCGGGGCAGTTGGGCCCGATTAAGCGACTTCCCCTCTGGGAGACGATCTGCACCACCTTGAGCATCTGATGGACTGGAATGTGCTCGGTGATGCAGACGATGAGCGGAATTCCAGCATCAGCGGCCTCTAAGATTGCGTCTGCGGCAAACGGTGCTGGGACGAAGATCGCGCTTGTGTCTATGTCGTGGTGTTGGGTAGCTTCAGCGACGGTGTTATAGATGGGGATGCCTTCGAAGTCGGAGCCTCCTTTGCCTGGTGTCACCCCGGCGACGATCTGGGTGCCGTACTCGCGCATGCGTTTGGTGTGGAAGCTGCCTTCACTGCCGGTGATGCCTTGGACCAAGACCTTTGTGCTCTTGTGGATCAAAATGCTCATAGTAGGCGATAAGTATAAAAGATGAGCCCTCGATGCGCAAGCGCCAGTAAGCGCTCAGCCAGACCAAAGAGTTGCGATCGCATGGGAGCTCTGGTAGCCTAAAAGGGTGCTTCATGATCTCTTAGTTATTATCGAGCGTCAGCTGGGTCGGCCCCCACGCGGCGTAGTGAACGTTGAAGTGCGCTGCCCCTGGGGATATCCCGCAGTCGTGCGCGTCGCCCCACTGTTAGACAAAAAAGAACCGTTCCCCACACTCTTCTGGCTGACTTGCCCCATCTTGCGCGAGCAGCTCTCGCGCTTGGAAGAACAGGGTGTCATCGCCCAGCTCGAAGAAGAACTCGCCCATAACGAAGAACTTCAAAGACGCTATAACGAAGATCACCAGAGCTATGCCCAGGAGCGCTGCTCGCTGCTCAGCCAAGAAGACCGAAGATTCTTGCAAGAACGCGGCTGGCTGGAAGCCCTTACCAAGCGCGGGATCGCGGGGATCGCCGATGTTCGCACTGTCAAATGTCTCCATGCGCACTATGCGCATCACTTGGCGCGTGGGAGTGTGATCGGGCGCTGGCTCGAAGAGCGCTTTCGCTTTGTGTGGTGCCCTCCAGAAGATATTCGGTGTAGTCTATTGAGCAGTCAGCCGGGCAAGGGGCGCTGACTGCTTTTCAAGAGCCGTCCAGAGCATCCGTTCGACCAGCTCGTCGAACTCGATGCCCATTGCAGCGGCGGCCTTGGGCAGATCGCTCGTGTTGGTCATCCCCGGCAGGGTGTTCACTTCTAACACATAGGGCTCGTTGTCGAGAGTGACGCGCAGATCGACGCGCGAAAACCCAAAACACCCGAGCGTTCTATGGGCTTGAAGAGCGAGCTGTTGGACACGCACGGTCGTCTCTGTGTCCAGCTCAGCGGGGATGATAAAATCGCACTCCCCCGGGGTGTATTTTGCAATATAATCATAAAACTCGCGATGGGGCCGAAGTTCTATGAGCGGGAGCGCGCGATCCTCCCCGTCTATGCGCAATATCCCCGCAGTGATCTCTTTGCCGGGGATGAACTTTTCCACGAAGAAATCTCCAAACTCAGAGTGTGTCGCTTGGCAGGCGGGGAGAAGCTCTTCGGGAGTATGCACGATGTGGACGCCCACGCTGGAGCCCTCCCGCACGGGCTTGACCACGCAGGGGAACCCAATCTGGGCTGTGACTTGATCCTGCCAATCGGGCCAAAGTTCTTCGCTGTATTCGATCCATGGAGGAGTGGGCAGCTTATGGCTGACAAAGATGCGCTTGGCGGAGAGCTTATTCATAGCTAACGCGCACGCGAGCACCCCTGATCCGACATAGGGGATCTCTAAGAACTCTAGGAGGGCTTGGAGGGTGCCATCTTCGCCGATGCCACCGTGCAAACAGACGAAAGCGATATCGGTCTCCGAGAGCGCCGGAATGAGCTGATCTGTCTTGTCGAGCACGAGGGCATTGGCGCAATAGCCGCGTCGCACCAACGCGGCATAGACGTTCTGGCCCGACCGCAGAGATACTTCTCGCTCTGGGGAAAGTCCCCCCATGAGCACGCCAATGCGCTTGCGTTTCAAATTCATAACAATAAATCTATATCTTTGTTGGAGCGGCGACAAGGGGCCCTGTCTCTCCCCGAAGGTGTCCACTGCCGACACCTGACGAAGATGCGCGAGATGGCCCGGGTGCTCGCCGTCGGCGGCCGCCTGATAGTCTCGGACACCAGCTCATAGAGAGCGCAGGCTTGCGCGTCCACGACGCCCTATGCCGAACCCACGATCGCTCCTATGACGCATGGATGGATGAACGACCCGATCCGCACAGAAAACCTTAAGATCGTGATAGAGGAGCTGGCGCGCGCAGGGGTGCAGGCAGGCTTGAAACTCCGAATAGAGAACGGTCAGCTCCGGCTAACCCATACGATCGCGCTCATCAAAGCGATAAAATAATCACTCGTAGCGGAGCGCCTCGATGGGGTTGACTCGCGCGGCCTGCCACGCAGGATACAGCCCACTCGCGATCCCTACGGCTATGCCCGTGAGCACGGCAATGAGATACCAATCGGGCACAAAGACAAACGGGATCTCTCGCAGCCCCTGCGCCAACGCCACCGTGAGCTTAATAAACCATACCGAGAGAAACATCCCAAAGAGCACTCCTAAGACCGCTCCAAGTACACAGATGATCGTCGATTCAGTGAGGAAGAGCTTGAGCACTGCGCCGCGCGTCGCCCCTGTGGCCTTCATCACCCCGATCTCACGTGTGCGCTCCTTCACCGTGATGAGCATGATGTTCACGACACCAATCATCCCCACCAGAAGCGCCACGAGCGCGATCGCCCCCAAAAACGCAGTAAACTGCAAGAAATTTTTCTTGATCTCTGTAATAATCTCTTCGAGCGTGTTGATCTCGATTTTCTTCTCCTCGCCCACGAGCTTCCGAGCGTCGGAAGAATTCTGAAAATACTCTTCGACAGCTTCCTTCACAGCGCTCAGTTGATTGAGATCGGCTACGCTCAAGATGATGCCAGCATAGACGGGCACTTCGATGCCGTCTATCGCCTCGGTGAAGCCCTGATAATCGGGGCTGACGTAACAGGCCGTCCCGCTGATAAACTGCGAATCTTTGACAATCCCCACGATGCGTAGCTCATCTTCGCTCAGCTGGCTGTCGGAGCTCAGAAAGCGCAGCTTGAGAGATTGCCCTAAGAGACGCTGCGCCAGAGGGGGCTTTGTCCCAGGGCTCTTGCACTCTTCTTGAAGAACTTCGTCGTTTTCTGGGATCTGGCGCTCTTCGGCCAACATGCGTCTACAGATGACTTCAGCGATGCGCGCCCCAATGACGATCTCCCCCTTGGCTTGGACGCTGCGTCCTGCATCGAGAGGGATGAGATCTTTGCTGGTGGTGATGCGCGTGGACGCATCAAGCAGCCGACGATTCTTAAAATACAGGGCATCGCCGCGCACACGCCCGATGACATCCACGCTCTTGACGCCAGAGATTCTCTTGAGCTGTTCGACATCGCGGCTGGAGAAGACCTGCGCCGTGCCAAAGAGCCCCGCGCTCCCCTCCACGTTCACCGTGATCATATTCGCGCGCAGAAGATCTTTGGTCAGAGTATCAAGCAGAGCATCTTGCAGCCCCGTGGTCATGGTGACGATCGCTATGACTGAAGCAATGCCAATAGTGACGCTGAGCATTGCCAAGGCGTTGCGCAGCTTGTGCGCTCGGATGTTCGTCCAGCTCAGCTTCAGAGCTTCACGAAAGCTCATAGCTTCTCCTCACCAACGATCTTGCCGTCTAAGAGTCTGAGAATGCGTCGCGCGTGGGCGGCGACCGCCGCGTCGTGGGTGACTACGACGAGAGTGCGTCCGCTCTTATGGAGCTCGACAAAGAGCTCGAGAATGGCCTTGCCCGTCTTGGTGTCGAGGTTGCCCGTGGGCTCATCAGCTAAGAGAATTTTGGGGTCGTTCGCTAACGCACGCGCGATGGCGACGCGCTGGCACTCTCCCCCGGAGAGCTCACTGGGCATATGATGGAGCCTCTGCCCTAGCCCGACGCTCTCTAAGAGCATCTGCGCACGAGCTCTCCGTTCCTTGGGAGGGATCTTCTGAGCGAACGTCATAGGGAGCATGACGTTCGCTAACGCGTCAATCCTGGGAATGAGATTGAACGTCTGGAAGACAAAGCCGATCTGGGAGCCACGCAGCCGCGCTAATTGTCTATCGCTCAAGTGAGCGATATCCGTGTTGTCAATGGAGATCGTGCCCGATGTGGGCTTATCTAAACAGCCGATCAAGTTCATGAGGGTGCTCTTGCCCGAACCCGACGGCCCCATAATCGCGACGAATTCCCCTTCTTCGATGGAGAAGCTCACGTCGTCGAGCGCCACGACCGAGACCTTCCCCATGGGATAGACTTTCGTCACGCGCTGAGCAGAGACGATAGCCCCCATATTACTTGAGCACCTCAAAGCCGTCGGGGAAGAGGTCGTACCGGTAGCCCACGAGTCGGGTCGTCGCCGACTCTCCCGAAAATCCCCACAGGGTCCCATCGCTGGCAGCGAAGATCTCCAGTTCGCTATCGGCCCGGACGAGCTTCGCTCGGTGAGCGTCGAGGGTTTTGGCCCCGCTCTTGATCTTCACCGGGCTGAGGCGCTCCACCGTCAGCTCGATCAACGGCTTCTCTATATTGGTGGGATCGAGCGCCAGAAATGTTCTCTTTTGCTCCTTCATCTTCAGGGTTATAATCTTCTGAATGACGATCAATTGTCCCGCAGCAATGCCCGTCGTGACAAACTCGTCTTCTAAGATGACTTCCCGAGCTTGGCTTTGCTCTTTGCCCTCGGCACTCTTGAAATAGAAATTAATCTGAGCCACCTGCCCCTCGACCTTCACCGAGACTTTGAGCTGTCCCCGCGCTGTCTCCGACTGCAGCGTATACTCCCGAAGCTTCCAGTCTTTGTCCACTATGATCGTCTCGTGAAAGAGCTTGTCGGTCTCAAACTGCGAGATCAGATCTTGGGACTTGGCCACAAAGTTCGAGGTGATCTTGAGGCGGCTCCGGTCAAGCTCTTCGATCTTGAAGAGCTCTTCGCCAGCGACTTCGGTCTTGTTCGTCGTCTTGCTGATAGTCTGATAGAGGAACTTTCCGGAGTCCACGGCTTTCTGAGCAGCCCCTGTCAAGGCCCCAAGAAGCGCGAGCGCGACAGCAACGATGAGCGTCTTTTTCATAGATTCCTCCTTAGGAGTTTGGACACGTCCTCTATTATACTCAGAGCACGGGGGCTTTGGACATCAGGGGCACTTCTTTCTTCCAGATCGGCACTGTCTCTTTCAGGGTGTCTATCGCATAGCGACAGGCAGCAAAAGCTTCAGCACGATGCTCACTTGCTACAGCAATGACGACGCTCGGCTGACCGATCTCCACCCGACCGACCCGATGGAGCACGGCGATTTGCGTGATCCCCCAGCGTCGCTCGATCTGACGACAGAGCTTTTCGATCTCTGTATAAGCCATCTCGGGATACGCTTCGTACTCCAAGTGGGAGAGCGGGCGGCCCTGGGAGTCTGTCGGGCGAGCGATACCACAAAACGTCACCAGTCCGCCCAGACCGTCGAGATGGAGCTTTTCCAGCGCACTCTCTAGAGAGATGGGGCGCTCGGTAATCTCGATGTACACCCTTATCCCCCGCTCAGGGGCGGGAAGAATGCGACCTCGTCCCCGTCGTTGATGAGAGAGTCTTCGTGAGCGTGCTGACGATTGACGGCAATCGCCCGCGAGAGGCGAAACGGGACGAGCGCTGGGAACTTGTGCTCGAGCTCTCCCCAGAGCTCCCCTGCGGTCTTTCCGCGGAAATCTACAAAAAATTCGTCCTTGCCAACCGCCTCACGCACAAGACTGAACAGCTTCACCCGCACTCTCATCGTGCTGATATTATAGTCTCTCCAAAGCTGGGAACGCAAGCGTGCGCACTGCTTGGCTCTATCGGCAAAAAGACGAGAAAAGCGACATTTTTACTGAAGAGAAGGGGTTTTCCACGCAGAGCCCCCTCCTCAGTGTCAGAAGTCCGAAAACCTTTGCTATGATGAAAGTTGCCCGAAGATGCACTCATCACCTCCTTGAGCAGAGGGCTTGGCCCGAGCATGGTGCATCCGAGAGCGGGCTTGAAAGAGTCCGCCGGCGGTCCAGGGTTTTGCCCGCACCCCCGCGGGATTTTTCCCCAGACCGCTAAGGAAGCGGTTCGAATCCGTATGGGTCAAGCCCTCTCCTCTCTTCTTGTGCTCAGGGCCTATTGACAACCCTACCCCCAGAATGGTAGAATTTTTTCATAGTAAAGATCAACAGATACTAAAATTGGCAAGGAGGCAGCTTTTTCATGCAGAGGGCCTTCGAGTATCTGGAGGCAGGGCAGGGGCCAACCCTCACACTCCTTCACGGCTTATTCGGCGGACCATCCAATTGGGCTTCGTGTATACCCATCTTAGCTCAAGATTTTCGCGTCTTAGCCCCCAAGTTCCCTCTCGATGGCTCCCTGCCCATCACGTCGCTCCAGCCGCTCACCGATTTTGTGAGAGAATTTTTAGATTTTAAGAAGATCGAGCAAACCGCGCTCTGCGGCAATTCTTTAGGGGGCCAGGTCGCCCTTGATTTCTGTCTCAAATATCCCCACAGAGTCACCAAGCTCATCCTAGCAGGGAGCGCCGGCCTCTACGAGCGCCACCTCTCCGATGGCTCCCTGCCCAAGCCCAATAAAGACTTCATCCGAGAACAAGCCGAAAAAGTCTTCTTCGATAAGCGCCACATCAACGAAGAGCTCATAGACCAGATCTATCAGCACTTACAAGATCGTCACTACGTACGCTTTCTCATCCGCGTCGCCAAGGTAACCCGAGACTATCGTATGGATGATGAACTGGCCAAAGTGAAAGTCCCCACGCTGCTTATTTGGGGGGCCCAAGACGAGGTCACGCCCCCAAGCGTAGCGTATCAGTTCCATGAGCATCTGCCCAACGCCCAGCTGATCTTTTTTGAGCAGTGCGGGCATGCACCCCCCCTCGAACACCCGGAAAAATTCAGCCGAACCGTGCGGAGCTTCCTCACGGAGCCGTTGCTCACTGTGTCATAAATTGCTAAGCTGAGAGCATGCGCATTATCGGCGGGCGTCTGGGTGGACGTCCTCTGGTCGAGCCCACGCCACAGATCAAACGTTTCCTGCGCCCGATGCGCGAAGCCGTGCGCGCCGCACTCTTCGATATTCTCAATGACGCGGTCACCGACGCGCGCTTCCTCGATCTTTTCGCAGGCACGGGGAGCATCGGCCTTGAAGCGCTCAGCCGTGGCGCGCGTGAGTGCGTCTTCGTTGACATCTCCGAGCAAGCCTGTCATATCATCCGAGAAAACCTACGCAATCTCGGGGTAGAACGCTCCGCACGGATCTATCAGCTCGATGTGTTCAACGCTCTCGAGTTGCTTTGCCGTCAGAAAGAACAGTTCGATCTGGTCTTCATCGGCCCACCCTATGGGAAAGAGCTGGCTCATAAGACCCTCCTATATCTTGCTGATCACCCCATACTCTCCCGCGGAGCTCTCGTGATCACTGAGATTTTTAAGAAAGAGCAAGTCCAGTCGGAGTACGGCTGTCTTAAAGCTTTTGACGTGCGCACCTATGGGGACAATCGTCTCTGGTTTTATCAGTTTGACAGCCCGGAATTTGTCAGCTACACTCAAGCATCAGAACTTTGACTGAGAAAGGGGGAGCGAAGCGATGAAGCGAGAGTTGGTCGGGGTCTTAGTCTCTGTGATCTTTCTGTTGGCTCTGGTGATCGGGGTGCAGCTCTTGTGGCAGACAGCTCAAAGCCAACCGCAAATCCCCAACGAGCTGATCGTGCGGCCGTTCGTGGAGATCCGGTTTGAGTCACCGTCCGACTGGAAGAGCGAGATGCGCGGAAGCTGCATGGCTTATATCCCCAAGGGCGGACGGGTCGCTAAAGTGACCGTGACCCGATCTGATGGCACCCGCATAGACCATCAAGTCGCCTCAACGGGCTCAGTGACCGTCTGTGAGAACATCGTGCACGTGGACACTGTGGGGCGAGGATTCTAGATGAACCGAATATTTTTTATAGTGGGCCTGGTGCTGCTTGCGCTCATTGGGGCGTTGCTCTTCTCCACGGCTTATGGGCCCAAGACGATAGACTCGAGCGCCGTCAGCACCGTCAAGGTCTCTGAGGACGTCCCCGTCTACGGCTACATAGTGCTCAAGACGTTCCCTCACGACCCTGGAGCGTTCACCCAAGGGCTGGTCTATTATAAAGACAATATTCTTTACGAGGGAACGGGGATGTGGGGAGAATCTTCTCTCCGCAAGGTGGATCTTCTGACGGGGAAGGTCTTGCAGATCCATCGCTTGCCCGAGGAGATCTTCGGCGAGGGGATCACCCTGTGGAAAGACACGATCGTGCAATTGACGTGGCAGCATCGCAAGGGTTTTGTCTACGACCGCGAGACGTTCACACTGCTGAGAGAGTTCTCATACCCCACGGAGGGCTGGGGGATCACCCACGACGGAACCCATCTGATTATGAGCGACGGCTCGGCTACGCTCTTTGTGTGGGACCCTGAGACTTTTCAGGAGATCAAGCGCATCGAAGTACGGGACGAGCGGGGCCCGGTCGTGCGTCTCAATGAGCTCGAATACATTCATGGGCTGATCTACGCCAACGTCTGGCAGACGGACCGCATCGCGATCATTCAGCCAGAAAGCGGGCGGGTGGTGGGCTGGATCGATCTGAGCGGGCTGCTCTCTCCCCAAGATCGCTCGGCCAAAGTAGACGTGCTCAATGGGATCGCCTACGACGCCCAGGGCGACAGACTCTTTGTGACAGGCAAATACTGGCCCAAGCTCTTCCAGATTCAGCTCATCAAAAAGTGAAACTATCCCTAGCGCAGAGCAGGGCATCTACCCACCTACGCCCGCGATGAACCCCCCTTGGGTCATCTTACGGATATCTAAGACCTCATCGAGCTTCTCTGGGGGTAAGAGCTCCATCTCCAAGACGACCTCACGGATCGTCTTCCCTTGAGCCAGTGCTCTCTTGACGACTTCCGCAGCTTTGTCATACCCAATATAGGGATTGAGCGCTGTGGCTAAGATCGCGTTCTGAGCCGCCAAGCGCTCCATGCGCTCGCGATTGGCAACGATCCCTGCGATGCACTTGTCGGCAAAGACACGACACGCATTACTTAAGATCGACAGAGCCTGCAAGAGATTGTGCGCGATGACGGGGAGAGCCACATTGAGCTCAAAATTCCCAGACGCCGCTGCCGCCGCGATAACGGTGTCGCTGCCCATGACCTGCATGGCGACCATCATGACCGCTTCGGGGATGACGGGATTGACCTTCCCGGGCATAATCGAAGAGCCGGGTTGGAGCTCGGGTAAACGAATTTCAGCCAAGCCCGCCTGCGGACCGGAGTTCATCCATCGCAGATCATGAGCGATCTTATAGAGCGCTACAGCGAGCGCTTTGAGAGCTCCGCTCAGCTCGACGGCCGTCTCCATAGAAGCTTGCGCCGCAAAGTGATTGCGCGTCTCTCGGAAGGCGATCTTCGTCTCTTGGGCCAGGGCTTGAGCGATGCGCTTGCCAAATTCGGGATGGGTGTTAATCCCCGTGCCCACAGCTGTACCGCCCAAGGCCAACTCATAGAGCCGGGGGAGCGTCGCTTCGATGCGCTCGCGGGCTAAGAGTATCTGGGCTGCATACCCGGAAAACTCTTGCCCCAGGGTGATGGGCATGGCGTCCATTAAGTGTGTCCGCCCTGTCTTGACGATCCCTTCAAACTCGTGAGCTTTTGTCTCAAGAGTCTTGTACAGATGCTCCAACGCCGGCAGAAGCTGCTCATGCACCGCAAGCGCTGCAGAGATGTGCACGCACGCGGGGATGACGTCGTTAGAAGACTGTCCGAGATTGACATGATCGTTGGGATGGACGGCGCTCTTATCGCCACGCCTGACCCCCAAAATCTCGCACGCGCGATTGGCGATCACTTCGTTGGCGTTCATATTTGTCGAAGTGCCCGAGCCCGTCTGAAAGATATCTATGGGAAAGTGCGCGTCGAGGGTACCGTCGGCGACCTCACGAGCGGCTTGCTCGATAGCCTGAGCGCGACGCTCGTCCAAGAGCCCAAGCCGAGCGTTCACTTGTGCAGCACAGAGCTTCACCAAGCCTAGCGCTTGAATGAACATCCTAGAGAAGCGAATCCCACTGATGGGGAAATTCTCGACGGCTCGTTGGGTCTGTGCGCCCCAGTAGGCGTCCTGGGGGACCTGCACTGTGCCAAGGGAGTCCTTCTCGATGCGATACATACGAATCTCCTCTCTTGTCTTTGGGTCGTATTAGGAGTATAAGTGAAGTGGGTGATCTTGGCAATGATGGAGCGCATTCGTCGCGCCGCGGTCGCGGGGAGCTTTTATCCTGAAAGTCCAGAGAGACTGCGCCGGACTATCGAAGTCTTGCTGGCGCAAGCCCATCCCCCTGCTCTAGCAGGGAAGCTCCGCGGACTGATCGTGCCCCATGCAGGGTATATCTACTCTGGGCCGGTGGCCGCAACAGGATACAAAACACTTCAAAGTTCTGAATTTGACAGGTCTCTGCTGAAAGTCCTTCTTCTTGGCCCGGCGCACTATGTCTATTTTGCCGGCGCGGCGACTCTCGACGTCGACGCATGGGAGACCCCGGTAGGCTTAGTGAAGACCGCAAGAGATCTGATCGCTCGTGCTCTTGAGCGCCGCGATCTCCAAAATAACCCAGACGCTCATGCCCCAGAGCACTCTTTAGAAGTCCAATTGCCCTTCTTGCAGATCGTGCTCCCTGATGTCGAGATCCTCCCCATCTTGACAGGAGAGTGCGAGTATCGTGAGCTGGCCCACACGCTCAGCCCATACGTGGATGAGCTTGATCTGATCATCGTCAGCTCGGACTTGAGTCACTATTATCCCTACGAAGAAGCGCGCCAACGCGATGCCTTGGCCCACCAAGCCCTGGAGAGCCTCAACAGAACACTTATGGAAGAGCGCGGAGAGGCTTGCGGGAAGACAGCGATCTTGACGCTGATGCAGATCGCTTGTGAGCGCGGCTGGAGCGCAAAGCTCTTAGATTATCGCAATTCCGGGGATACCACGGGAGATAAATTGAGAGTTGTCGGCTACGGATGCTATGCGTTCTATGAAGGGTGAAACGATGGCCCTAGCAGAACTTCTAGACGCGCGCACGCGCGAGGGCGAGCTGTACGAAAAGCTCGAAGATAGAAGAGTACGCTGCTATGCGTGTGCTCATCAGTGTGTGATCTTTTCGGGCAAGCGCGGGATCTGTCAGGTGCGCTTCAATAGAGACGGGAAGCTCTATGTGCCCTGGGGATACGTGAGTTCGTTAGGGTTGGACCCCATCGAGAAGAAGCCGTTCTATCACGTTTTGCCAGGGGCGCGGACGCTCACGTTCGGCATGCTCGGCTGCGACCTCCATTGCCCGTATTGCCAAAATTGGGAGATCTCTCAAACGCTCCGCGACCAGAATGCTGGGGTTCTCCCACGCGACTCCACCCCTCAAGAGATAGTAAGCCTAGCCCAGCGCTATGGCGCCCACGCCGTCATCAGTTCTTATAACGAGCCGTTGATCACTTCTGAGTGGGCCGTGGCGATCTTCACAGAAGCCAAGCGCGCCGGGCTTTTGACGGGCTACGTCTCCAACGGCAACGCCACCCGTCGTGCTCTGGAGTACCTGCGCCCATATCTAGACTGCTATAAGATCGATCTGAAGTCTTTTCAGGACAAGAACTATCGTGTGTTGGGGGCAGTGCTCCACAAGATCTTAGACGGCATCGCGATGGTGCACGAGCTGGGCCTTTGGATGGAGATCGTCACGTTAGTTGTCCCCGGCTTTAACGACTCCGACGACGAGCTCAGACGGATAGCGAAGTTCTTAGCCTCGATCTCGCCGGATATCCCCTGGCATGTCACGGCGTTTCATAAAGACTACAAGATGACCGATCCGGACAATACCCCCGCGGAGACGCTGATCCGCGCGGCTCAGATTGGGTATGACGCGGGGCTGCACTTCGTCTACACTGGGAATTTACCGGGCCTGACCGGACGCTTCGAGAATACATATTGTCCAGGGTGTGGGGCGCTGCTCATCGAGCGCCACGGCTTTGCGATCTTACAGAACAGATTGCAAGATGGAGACTGTCCTGAGTGCGGGCGGGCGATCCCAGGGCTATGGGGCTAGCGCCTCTGCGACCAGCTCCGCGATATCTTTGTTCTCGAACTCGGCGTTCTTCGACTTGATCCCGTCCTCGAGCATGATCATGCAGAACGGGCACGCGCTCGCGACGAGCTTCGCTCGATTATTCGCCTGAACTTTCGCAAACGTCTCTTGCGCCTGCTGGATTCTTAATTCGTTGACGCGCTTGCCTGGCTCCTCCTCGAGCCACATCAGCCCGCCGCCGGCGCCACAGCACATCCCGCGCTCCCGATGGCGCTCCATCTCGATCAGCTTCACGCCTGGGATCTTCTGCAAAATACTGCGCGGAGCGTCGAAGATCCTGTTGTAGCGCCCCAGGTAGCACGAGTCGTGATACGTGACCGTTGCGGGGATCTCTTTGGCGAGCTGGAGCCGGCCATCGCGGAGGAGCTGGGCGATCAACTCCGTGTGATGGATGACTTCATAGCGACCGCCCAGGGCAGGGTATTCGTTCTTAAGCGTATTGAAGCAATGCGGGCAGATCGTGAGAATCTTCGTGACGTGATAATTTTGAAAAGTCTCGATGTTCTGCTTGGCGAGCATCTGAAAGATATATTCGTGGCCGATGCGGCGTGCCGGATCCCCCGTGCAATTCTCCTCTTCACCAAGCACGGCAAAAGAGATTCCAGCGTGCTGTAAAATTTTCACGACGCTGCGTGCGATCTTCTGGGTTCTGGGATCAAACGCCGCCGCGCAGCCGACGAAGAAGAGATAGTCCCAATGCGCGTCGGGGGTAGAAGCTGTCACACTCGAAGCTACGGGCACATCCAGCCCTCTCATCCATGTCAGGCGCTCTGACGTTGGCATATCCCACGGGTTGCCGCGCCCATCCAAGCCTTTGAAGACATCCGTGAACCCCTCAGGGTATCTGTCTTGGATCATCACCTCGTTGCGGCGCAACTCTAAGATCTTATTGAGTGGGTCTATGAAGACCGGACAGACTTCGACACACGCCATGCACGTCGTGCACGCCCAGATCTCTTCGGACTTGATAGAGTACCCGATAATCTGTCTCTGCTCTTTGGGCTTACTAAGGGCGGGAAGTTCTTCGTTGGCATGATCGCGCAGCTCTAAAATAATCTCTCTGGGCGAGAGGATCTTCCCCGACAGATGTGCCGGGCAGTTGGCTTCGCAGCGCCCGCACTCGGTGCAGCTTGCCAGGTCTAACAGATCCTTGCGCGTCAGGTCTTGTATAGTCTGAAAGCCTAACACTTCATTGCGCTCGAACGCCCCTTCGACGTCCAAGACTTCAAGGCGCCCCCGCGGGCGCATCTCTTGGAAGAAGAGATTGATCCCGGCCGTGAGAATGTGCATCACTTTGGGTGCATAGGGCAAGTACGCAATCCATCCCAACGCTAAAAGGCCGTGCACCCACCAAAACACAAAATGCCACCGGCGCAGCATCTCAGCAGAGAATCCCGACACCCACTGAGAGATCACAAACCCCACCGGCGACCAGCGGGGATCGTAAGTCAACTCCGATGCCGTCGCAGCAAGCCGAAGACCCTCTACGAGAAATCCTGTCACCCCGATGAGCAAGAGCCACAAGGGCAGCACCAAATCCAAGGGCTTCCATGTGAGCTGTGGAGGCTTCATCCCATAGCGGCGCACTAACGCCCAGACCAAGCCTACGATGAAGAGCGCTCCCAACAGATCCAAGATCACTTCGTAGCCTAAGAAGAACGACCCGACCCAAAAGCCGTGCTTCATCCCCAAAATCTTTTGAAAGAGCTCGTACTCAATCGTCACGATGACCGTGCCGATGAAGAGCACGACAAAGCCCCACATAATGAAGAAGTGCATCGCTCCGGCGGGAGCGTCATGACGCACGATCGTGCTATTCGTGGCAATGCTCGCTATGGCCGCGCTGAGCTTCTGCCAAAACGGATGCACCGTGAACGAGACCCTCTTGCCCATCAGGATCCTGCGCACATGACGAGAGATTCCGTAGGCGAAGATCGCAATTGCCAGAAAAGCTATGAGATAGAAGATCAGCTCCCCCACGGGAGAGATGTTCCAAAAAACTTTACGAGTAGCCACAGTGTCACTCCTTTGCGCTGTGCGTTTGGGTGCAGTTTACCGGAGACTGATCGAGGGCGTCAAATAATTTTTTGATGATCTTTTGATTCGCAGACGGGAAGGCGTATTGTGTGAGCTCTTGTGGTGCGACCCACGCCCAGGCCGTGCACCCTCGACAGCGCGGCTGACCCCCAGCGTAATGCCCCTCAAAGACGTGCAGCGTCACACGGAAGTGTGAGTAGCCGTGTCGCACCGTCATGAAATGACGTATGTCACGCACGCGCACGGTGACTTCTTCAAAGATCTCGCGGCGGACGCAGTCAACGAGAGACTCGTGAGGCTGGCGCTTGCCCCCGGGGAACTCCCACAGCCCACCCAAGAGCCCATCGTCGGGTCTTTTGGTGATCAGAATCTTTCCGTCTTTCCAGATGATTCCCACGGCGACATCGTAGTGGGGTTTTGGGCGCGCTTTGGCGCGCACGGGGAGTTCGTCTTGGATGCCGAGCTGTTGTGCTCTGCAAAGCTGAGTGAGGGGACAGATGAGGCACTTAGGCTGACGCGAGACACAGATCGTCGCGCCCAGGTCCATCAAGGCTTGATTAAACAGCCCGGCACTCCCAGAAGGCAAGAGCATTCGCGCCATCGCTTCGAGCTCCTTGTCAGTCTGATGCGGTCGTACGGCAAAGAGCCGAGATAAGACCCGACGCACGTTGGCGTCGAGGACGGGTTCGTCCTGTCCGAAGGCGATGCTGAGTATCGCCCCAGCAGTGGAGCGTCCGATGCCAGGGAGCTTGAGGAGTTCATCGCGCCTGTGGGGAATCTGTCCGTGATGGTCGCGCAGCACGATCTGGGCCGCTTTATGAAGATTTCGTGCGCGGGCGTAATACCCCAATCCTTCCCAAGCTTTGAGCACCTCATCGAGCGGGGCTTGGGCCAGGCTCTCGAGCGTCGGAAATCTCTCAAGAAATCTTAGATAATACAGGCGCGCGCGCTCGACTTGCGTCTGCTGGAGCATCATCTCAGAGACCCAGATGCGATAGGGATCTTCGGTTGTGCGCCAGGGGAGGTCGCGCTGATGGCGGCTGTACCAACGCAGAAGGGCTTTTCTGATTCGGTTGAGCTCTCTAGGCTGCGGGAGCATTGAGGGTATCGCGAGAGGGCAGGCCCTCTTCTTCGCGGCAGAGCAACTCCCAGAAAAGTTTCATACGATAGCGTGGGGTATCTTTGAGCATGGCCGCGATCTTCTTGCGCAGCTTCGTTGTGAGATAATAAACGGACTGTAAGGGGTTCTGCAGCGCGGGCCAGTGCAGATAGACATATTCTCTTCGGATGAGATCTTCCAAGCCCTCCAGAAGCTCTGCGCAGGGGCGGCCTAAACGCTGCTCCAGTCTGAGCACGCTGGCCGCGCCGTCATACCAAAGGGAATGCAAAAGCTCCGCTTCTAGCTGGAGCAACTCTTCTTTGGGCAGCTTGGTGATAGTATCCATTTTGTGCTCACCTTGGATGCTATCAGCACTATAGCGCGAACCGGGGCTCTTTGTCAAGGGGGAGGGGGTAAACTTGCCAGAAGCTTGCAGTGTGCGTGCCCCCTATCGGGTCTGGCGCACGTCCTTTCTTTTGGTAAGGCGAAACCGTGCACTTCATGAAATCGCTGGGCTACATGGTAAGCTACAACTTTTTGAACTCCATAATATAACATGTCCCACGCCAAATCCACCTAAGCTGGAAGCCTTCAACTCCATCTGGAACAAGCTCCTTGGGAGGACTGTTGGCAAATAAAGAGTTCTGTCTCAGGAGCCATTTGCCGAACCAAGTGTTCTCTTTCCCAGGCGCCAGCCCCTCATCCCCGATCAGGATCTTGGCGCCGGACTTGGCCACACGGACCATCTCGGCGATGGCCCGCCCCTTCTCCCCGAAGGTGTTGATCCCGCCAAAGTGGAGGACAGCATCGAATAGAGCATCTCTATAAGGAAGATAGGCTGCATTGCCTAGGGCAAATTCGGCCTCAATCCCCCTACGCTTGAGCTTCCCCCTGGCAACGGCGAGCATCCCCGGTGAGAGGTCCAAGGCGAAGAGTTTTCCACCTTTACCGATCTGTTCGGCGATGATCACTAAGTTACTCCCGGTCCCGGCACCTACTTCTAGGACCCGGTCGCCCGGCCTAAGCTCTAGGGGAGCCACAAGATCGCGTCTTCTTGCCCGTGGCTCCCAAATCCCCCCGAGTAGGAGCATCCGCCTTAAGCTGCGATCGTAAGAGGATGCAATCTGCTCATACTGCTTGAGGAACTTTACGTCCATCTCAGGAAGCTTCTGGGGTTCAGGGTGAACAAGATTGGGCAGGCCATGACGGATCTCGTAACTCCTTTGGCACCCTTGGCAGAACAGCTTCCCTAGCAAGACCTCTGAGCCCTCCTGCTTTTCAGCCGTAAGCTCAAGCCCTCCCCCGCAGGCTGGGCAGCAGAAGTATTCAAGGGTTTCGAGTTTCATCAGGCCTTCATCTGGCTGTACTTCTCTTGGAGGGCTTTGACATCAATCTTCTGCAAGAGCACTTGCGCAGGTCCCAATTTCGCCCCCGGCTCGACCGTGAGCACATCTTCAAACGTGGGGTGCTTCACCCCCAGGATCGGGTACGCTTGCTGCGAAAACCTTGGCACAAACGGTTCTAAGAGAATCGTGATGGCCTTGATTAATTGCAGGGCTGTGAGCATCACCTCGGGCTTATGGCTCTCCCACGGTCTGTGTCTCTGCATGTATTCGTTGCCTAAGACCGCCAAATCCCCCACGCGGCGCAGCGCCCCGGCCAACAGCCCCGCCTCGATGATGCTCTCATAGTCTTCTTTGACGGACTTTATCTGCTTAAAAATCTCTGGGTAGACATTCGCTTGCGGGTAGACGCCCCCATAGCTGCGATGAGCCAGCGAAACTGTGCGATTCAAGAGATTACTGATATTATTAATCAATACGCCGTTGACGGCGTTGTCCACGTCCTCCCAACTGAACTCGATATCCTTGCGCTCTGGGCGGTTGTAGAGCAGATAGAAGCGCCAGTAGAGCGGGTCCATCAGTTCTACCGCGTCGTCGCTGAAGAGCCCGACCTTCTGAGATTTGGAGAATCGCTGCTTGCCGATCCATTGTAAGTGTTCGGTCGCCGAGATCTGATCAGGCAGATGATACCCATCCCCCGACGCCAACAGTTGTCCTGGGAAGATCAGCGTGTGAAAAGTGATATTGTCTTTCCCTTGGGTGTAGACTTGCTTGACGTTGTCGCCGAACCAGAACTCGCGCCAGCGCTCGGGTTCCTTGCGTCTCTCAAAGTACTCGATCGTCGCTGACACATAGCCCAGGGCCGCTTCACCCCAGACGTAGATGACTTTGCCCTCAGCGCCGGCAAACGGCGCGGGAATCCCCCAGCTCAAGTCGCGGGTGACCGCGCGAGGTTTGAGTCCGTCTTTGAGCAGTCCCTCTGTAAAATTCTTGACATTGGGAGCCCACTCTTGGTGCGCGCTCACGTACTCGCGGAGCTTTGGCTCGAGCTTGGGGAGATCCAAATACCAATTGCGCGTCTTCGCAAACGTGATATTGCTCTGCTGGCAGATCTGGCATTGGGGCGCTAGGAGCTGTTCAGCTTCTAAGAGCGCGCCGCATTGAGAGCACTGATCCCCATAGGCTCGCTCGTACTTACAGCGTGGGCATGTCCCTACAATAAACGAATCTGCCAAGAATTTCTTGCAGTTCTGACAGTACGCGCGCTCCTCGTCCTTGGTGAAGATATAGCCGTTGGCTTCCATCTTTTTATAGATCTCTTGGACGAAGCGCTGATGGACCGGCGAGCGCGTGATCGTGTAGTTCTCCAAAAAGATATCGAACTTCTGGAGCGTCTCGACGATCTGATTATGGACGTGCTCGACGAGCTCTTGCGGGGAGATGCCCCGCTGGAGGGCTTCAAACTCCATGCGCGTGCCGTGGGCATCGGTGCCGCTGACGTGGACGACCTCATGCCCTTTCATCTTATAATATCGAGCGAAGACGTCCCCAGAGAGCAAGCACCCAATGAGCGTGCCCAGGTGGGGCACGTTATTCGCATACGGCCAGGCGCTGCAGATTAAAATCTTTTTGGCGAAGGCAGATCACCCTTTCGACGGGAGAGAGTATAGCTGATACATCTCAGTCCAGCAAGGACCTGCGTGCAACGTTGGGCATTGGCGCTCTTGACACCAATCCCCTTAAAGATTATAGTGAAGACGCTATGGCCAAGCGTAAGGTCGCCGTCAAGCGTGACGGTCTGAAGACCTATATCTTCCGGGTCGTGCTCGAAGAAGATCGCTGGCCCGATGAGCCCCCTCGTGCTGCTGTCTGGCGCGCTTACGTGCCCGTGCTGGAAAGCCGCGGGGTGGCCACGTGGGGAGAGACTCGCGCGGAGGCCCTGAAGAATCTCCAAGAAGTGCTCGAAATGGTCATTGAGAGCATGATCGAGCACGGAGAGCCTATCCCTGAGGGTCCTCCAGGTGAAGTCGAGGTCGTCCATGAACCACGCGTGAGCATTATGGTATGATCCCTCTCGACCCGACAGATTATCAGTGCGTTAGAGCGTGATGGCTTTCGCCTTGATCGAGTTCGAGGTTCTCATCATCACTACTGGAATCCCGATGGGCGACGTGTGACGGTCATTTATAAGCACCCAGGCCAAACCTTCAAAATGGGCACGCTGCGCAGCATTATCGAAAAGCAAGCTTGCTGGACGGAAAAAGATCTGAAGCGCCTGAAGCTCTTGAAATAGCGCCTATGTCGTGAGCCTGCGGGGCTGCAATGAGTGCGATCCGCAAGCTCGTCCTCGTGCGCAAGAGGCGATACTGACCCTCAGCTCTCACCCATGCGGCCAGGTCTCCTCAAGGCGCGCGATCTCTTGACGTGCTTGAGCGACCTTCTTCTGAAGCCACTCTAAGAGCACATCCAACTCCGCCCAGCGCTGTACATATTCCTCGCTGCCTAGAGGGAGCCGCCGAAGCTCGCGCATAGACAGAACGTAACGCTCATTGAGCTTGGCGATCTCTTCTGTCAATCTCTCAAGTTCCGCCGAGGTCCACTCCGGCGAAATGTTCCCGTTATTCATCGTCGCTCCGTGAGGCGTTCGAGCTGCTCGACGTAGCGCGCCATGAGCGCAAACGTCCGCTCGACGGGCTCTGGCGACGCCAGATCTACCCCGGCAAGCTTGAGCGCATCTAATGGGAAGAGCGAGCCGCCCGCCTTCAAAAATTCTAAGTAGCGCTGCGCGGCTCCGGGCTCGCCCGCTAAGACCCCTTCAGCAAGCGCGTGCGCCCCAGAGATCCCCGTCGCGTACTGATAGACGTAAAAATTCGCATAGAGATGGGTCGCAAACTGCGCCCAAGTGATCCCTACTCGGTCTCGGTCCATCACGACTTCATCGCCGTAGCCCTCGGCGAAGAGATCAGCCATCAGATCAATCAGAGTTTGCGCAGAAAGCGCCTCGCCACGCTCGACGCGCTCGTGAATCTCCAGTTCAAAGCGCGCCAGCGTGGGCATGATGAAGAAATATCTGTGAAAGTTGGCCATCGCCTCTTCGATGACTGTGATGTGGAAGTCCGGGTCTTTTTGGGTCTTTAAGAGATAGTCGCGCACCATCGCTTGATTGAAGTTGGACGCGACCTCCGCGACAAAGAGCGAATAGCGCGAGTAGATAAAGGGCTGGGTCTTCCAAGTAAAATACGAATGGAGCGAGTGTCCGAGCTCATGGGCCAACGTGCTCAAGCTGAAAATATCGTCGTTGTAGCTCATCATGATAAACGGGTGCGTCCCCGGCGCCCCCGACGAGAACGCCCCCATGCGCTTGCCCTTATTGACGGCATAGTCTACCCAGCGCTGCTCCAGCACCCCCGTGCGCAAGACCTGCACGTACTCGTTCCCGAGGGGCTTCATGCCCTCACAAATCCATTCGACGGTCTGCTTGAAGGGTATAGTGAAAGTCTTCTGGGTGAGCGGCGCTCTGGTGTCGTAGACGTACAGTCTATCATAGCCCAAGGCGCGCCGGCGCATCCTCCAGTAGCGATGCCAGATGGGCAGGTTCTTTTTGTATGTCTGAATAAGATTATGAAAGACTTCAACGGGGATGTGACTGGACAAGAGCGCCGCTTCCAGAGCGGATTTATATTTTCGTGCGCGGGCCATGAAGACGTTCTGCTTCACCCCAGCGGCGAGGCAATTGGCCATAGTATTTTTGAACGCTAAGAACGCGTCGCAATAATTCTCCCAGGCAGTCCGGCGCACCTCTCGGTCAGGATGATGCAGCAACGTTCCGATGGTGCTGTGAGTGATCTCGTGGCCTCCAGCAGCGGCCTTAAAAGTCAGTTCAGCGTCTGAGAGAATGCCGTGGGTCGCCGCGGCAGTCCGAAACGGGTCCATCACTTGTCGCAGAAGCTCTTCGACTTCCGCCGAGCGAATATGCTCCTTGCGGCGCTCCAGCTCGTCAAAATAGTGCCCGTAGATCGCGAGTCTCGGCTCTTCTTTCGTCCAGCGACGGAGCTTCTCAAACCCAATGTTGAGCAGTTCCGGCTCGGCAAAAGCCATCGCGGCCATCACACGGGCGAAGACCCCGCGAGCCCGATCGTTCTTCGCTGCCGCTTCTTGATCTGTGGTGTCTACGTGATGCTGCATCCCCGCGTAGACTATGATCTTTCCCAGGCTGCGCCCGACCCGCTCGACCATGTCGAACCAATCGGCTAAGACTGTGGGGCTCTCCCCCAAACGTCCGCGAAACGACGCGATCTGCGGGAGCTGTTCCGTGACTCTTTTGATCTCATCTTCCCAAGCGCTATCAGAGGGGAAGACGCTCTGGATGTCCCAGGTCTGCTCGACGGGGACTTGGCTGCGTGGCAGAACTTGTTGCGCCATTAAGATCAACACCCCTCACGAAAATAATTTCTTCGATTCTAGTGCATTACCACACAGAAGTCCAGGCCGCGCAGCTCCAAGGGCTTAGAATTGTCAGGCGCATGCACGACCATGCGCCCGCGCTCACAGTACGGCAGAATCTTCTGATAGCGCGGCGGCGCCCCAGCCAGCTCGGCCATCTCCCGCTCCATCCCCAAGAGAATCCGCGTGCTGATCTGCGCCAACACCGTCTCGTTGACGTCTTGAGGACTCTGCGTGATCAAGACCAGCGCTAACCGATGCTTGCGCCCCTGCTTGGCAGCTTTAATAAATTTGTCCACAATGATGCGATCCTGCTGCATCTGATCTTTCGTAAAGTAGCGATGCGCTTCATCAACTACCAAGACTATGGGAAATCGCTCGATCCGTCTCCCCCAATCTGTGGGTGCGCTCTTGAGCTTCGCGTCGGCGATCATCGAGAGAATCGCGAGGACGACAATGCGCTCGGCGTCAGGGCTGAGGTGCTTTGTCGCAAAGACACTGATAGCGTCCTCAGCAAAGATGTCGCTGTAGAGCTGGATGAGGGGATTGGCCCCCTGATCGAAGATTCTTGCAAATTGCGGTCGGTCCACGCGGCGCTGCAATGCTTGAAATGTCGCCGGATGAATGCGCCCGTTCTGCTTGTACATCTCCAGCGTCGCGGGGTTGTCCACAAATTCCAAAAACTCTTGGTACGTGCCATGCTCGTGCTCATAGAAGAAATCACGGACTAACTGCACCAACGAAACGTATTGATTCTCGTCGAGCTCCCCACCTGCGATCAAGTACGGGAAATCTTTGACGAGCGCAAACGGAATGGTGAAGTTCGTGTATTTCGGGCAGCCGCTGTAGCGCGGCTCGCCTTCGACAGCAGCATAGACTGTCAGTTTGTCCTTCACACCGCCAAACTTCACCCCGTGTCCCAAGAGCATCTCTTGGTCTTCTTTAGTGAGATAAGGGTTATCTTCGCGCATCTTCCAGTATTCGTTTTCTGGGTCAATGATCACGATGCACGGATGGCGCTGCTCTCCGCCGCGCCGCTCCATAGGATAGACGGACCCCACAATCTGACGTAAGAAGTTCTTGGCGACGTGGGTCTTGCCACGCCCGCTCATCCCTGCAATCAGCACATGTGTGAAGATCAAGGGATCGCCCGTCTTTGTCTCGTCATTAATCAGATAGTACGGCACGTACTGGTTCTGTCGAGTCTGGATGTACTCGCCGTTGACCGCGACAAATCCCAAAAAGAGCCCATCGTCGGGGATATCGAGCCCGATCTTGACTTCGTCCTCGCCCGTCACTTTTCGGACGATCGTATTGGGCTTAGGGATATAGCGCACTTCGAGGGCTTGGTGTTGTGGGCCGATCATGGAGATCGGATTTAAAATGGCCGTCTCGATATAGTCGTCCTCACTGAGGCGATCCGCCCCGATGAGGACATGCACCTCGCTCATGTCATCGAGGGCATCCCGTTTGCGATAGCAGAGCTGCTCCACACTCGCAAAGATTTTATAGTCTTTGTAGCCCAACGGGATGACCACGTAATCTCCCAGGGCGAGGTCGTTGCGCTTCTCCTCAGGGAGATAGACTTCGATATGGGTCTTCTTATCTTCCGTGGCGATAGAGAGCTCTTCGGCGATGCAGATTCTGCCGATCTCATCGGGGCCAAGGGGATGAGCGGCCAGCGATGCGCTGCTCTCCCCTGCGGGGTTCTCCGTGTGGGAGCGGATGCGAAGCCGCCGTTCCAGTTCAGCTTGGTCAGCCATAGACTCCCCCCTCTGCTGAAATCCCTTGTATGTTATATTATCATAAAGCCATGAGCAAGACCGTGGAAGCCTTCGCGAAGATCAACCTGGGCTTGCGCATCTTGGGCCAGCGCCCCGACGGCTATCATGAGATCGAGACGCTCTTTCAGAGCATAGATCTCCACGACACGCTCACCATAGAGCGCATGCAAGAGCAAAAGATCTCCTTAGAGATCAAGAGTCCGTGGGTGCTGCCCAACGGGCGAACAAATCTCGTCTATCGTGCTGCCGAAGCCGTGCTGGCGCACGCGGGGGTGAGAGCTGGGGTGCGCGTCTCTCTCACCAAGCGCATCCCTGTGGGGGCGGGTCTGGGGGGAGGCTCAAGCGACGCCGCAGCGACGCTTGTGGGAGTCAACGAGCTCTTTGGGCTTGGGTTGAGCGATGAGCAGCTTGAGGTGCTCGCGCGGCAGCTGGGCAGCGATGTCCCGTATTTTTTGCGAGGGGGGCTCTGTCGCGGGCGGGGCCGGGGCGAGATTCTCGAAAGACTTCCTTCACGCTGGGAAGAGCAGATGTTCTTGCTCGTTCAGCCGGACTGCGCTCTCTCTACGGAAGAAGTCTATCGTGAGCACGATCGTTTGCTTGCGCAAGGATGGCGGCCGCCGGTGGCTCGGCTTTGGGATGGCATGGACTGCGCCAACGATCTGGAAGACGCAGCCATACGGCTCTGTCCGATGCTGCGCGAGCTGCGTCAAGCTGTGCAAGCCCTGCACCCCGATGTGTGGGGCATGAGCGGCAGCGGCCCCACGTATTATGCTGTTTGGTCGTTGCCAGCTCAAGCCGAGCACGCAGTTCAAGTGCTCACTCAGAAGGGCTACACAGTCTATTGTGTACACCCAACCCCAAAGGGCTATGAGCTTGCCAAAGAGACATAAGTCCATTAAGATACTTCATAAGAGGGGGAACAGAGATGACTCAAGTGAAAGATCTCACACCAGACGAGCTTCGGGAGTTTGTCGAGCACATAGTCGAGCAGAAGTTATGGGAGCTTTTGGGAGACCCCGACGAGGGGTTGGAGCTCCGGAGCGAAATAAGAGAGCGCTTGAAGACG
This sequence comes from Candidatus Fraserbacteria bacterium, assembly GCA_947085185.1. GTDB lineage: Bacteria > Bipolaricaulota > Bipolaricaulia > RBG-16-55-9 > DRXL01 > JANXCC01. Next base: position 27,263 of record CAMTVK010000001.1, read on the forward strand.
AGCTTGGCTCGTGAACGCCAGGGGAGTCGCGGCATCTCTGCCTCAACTGTTGCCAAAAAGCTCGGTCTAGAAGAGATGAAGAACTGTGATCTGTACGGATCTCTCGCTGGGTAGAGTTCAGTTGCTAGCTCCTGCGATGGATTATGGTCTTTAAAAGCACCACGCTGCAGAGACTTATCACGCCAATCACAAAGATGAACACAACGTTCATCGATAGTTCGGTATAACCTAAGGCAGTAGCGAAGACAACGTACTGCATTACGCCCACCATTGTGATCACAAGTAGCTTCACTCCAAAGAGCCCCAATTGCCATAAACGCTCAGTATAGCCGCGACTAACGTAAGTGAGGAAAATATACATAAACAGTTGAATGAAGACGAGTCCATATCCCCGGTACCAACGCTTCTCTTCCCAATGGTCGGGTTTGCCTGTCAAATCGAAGTGTGTTGGGATTTGATCGGGGAGCTGGGGATAGAAGTAAGCAGTCAGCATGAGCGTCAGCAACATAATACCCCAGACCAAGCATTCCCAGGGGAAGGTCAACGACCTTGAGAGTTCCAGTCGTAGCCTACCGGCAGGTAAGCTGGGTTGCGCTATGGGATCCTCGTTGGCAATTTGGCCAGCCAAACGTGCATAATACCAGAGCAATCCCCAGATGCTTGAAAGGGAAACCACTCCATAGACTGTAAGAGCTACAAATGTGGGCCAAGTGTGGGCCAAGATAAAGCCAACAAGGCCAGCACTCAAGCCGAGCGTTCCTAAAGGTAAGGCAATGCGACCATGCACCTCCTCCCATGCTCGACGCGAACGCAAGGTGGCACGCGTTCGGAAACCAAGAATGGGATTCTGCGGGATGCGTTTCAGAAGAGGCGAACACAGACCGATAATACCGAGAAATATTCCCAATCCTGCAAGAATGTAAAAGTTCCATTCCATCTCCCGGTATCACTCCCTTCTGTTAGATCTCCTTTGAAAGTGCTCTATGAGCTCCGCTTTGCTAAGCTCCGCTAGCGGCAAGAGGTCTTCAATACTTTCAAATAGGCAAAGAACGCACTCGAATTTGATTCTCTCGCACAGAGACGATCGCCCCTTGAGCCAGATCCGGTTGCGCCTGCTGCAAGACCTGCTCAAGATGGCGATTGACCGAATCCGGCCTCATATCGGCCAGGCGAAAGATGATGACACTGGGAGAGATCGCGTTGCTTAGAGCTAGTAGCTGAGCAAAATCTAAATCATGGGTCAGCACGGTTCGTCCTTCATTGCGGGCTTTTTCCAAGATCTCAGGATCGGACAGACGTTGCAGCCCTTGCTCACGGAGATGAACAACATCATGCCCCGCTTGGCGCAGGTATCTGATACTGCCTATCGAAATACCCATGTCGGCCAAGAACTTCACAGCTAGACCTTCACCTCGTAGACCCGATCTTCCGCCAACCAAGCCGCGTATTTCAGCGCTTGCTGGATGTCTTCCGGCTCTAAGTCCGGATACTCCTTGATGATCTCTTCTGGGGTCATGCCGTTGGCGACTAGGGTCAAGATGAGCGAGACTGTGATCCGCATCCCGCGGATACAAGCCTTGCCGCCCATGATTTGCGGATCGAATGTAATTCGATCAAGCCCGGCGATCTTCATGATCACTCCCCCTTTGCAAAAGTATAGCAGACGAGACAAGAGCTAGCCAATCGAGTTGCCAGTTGCATACAGACCTTGGTAAACTTCAGGATAGTTCTATGAATGTTCGCATCGGCTTGGCCCAGATCAACACGACCGTCGGCGCTCTCAAAGACAACCAAAAAAAAATCTTAGAATATCTTGAGCGCGCCCGCGCCGAAGATCTCGACATCATCGCCTTCCCAGAATTGACCCTGACCGGCTATCCCCCAGAAGACTTGCTCTTCCGAAAAGATTTTCTCCAAGCTACCCAAGACACCCTCGCACAGATCGTCCCGCATGTGCACGATCTCGTCGCTATCCTAGGGTTCGTCGAGCATGACCAAGATCGCACATACAACGCCGCCGCGGTCATCTGCGATGGGCAACTCATAGGAGTCTATCGCAAGCATTGCTTGCCCAATTACGGGGTCTTCGATGAGCTCCGCTACTTCCATCCTGGGGAGAGCATCCCCGTCTTCACCGATGGCCATCTCTCATTTGGGGTTACTATCTGCGAAGATCTCTGGCGCCCCGACGGCCCAATCACCGCTCAAGCCCGCGCCGGTGCCCAGCTCATTATGAATATTTCGGCCTCCCCCTATGAGCTTGGGAAACCCTATCAGCGCGAGACGCTGCTGGCTGCGCGGACCTCGCAAGACCATGTTGCTTGTGCGTTGTGCAACCTTGTGGGCGGACAGGATGAGCTCGTCTTCGACGGACAGAGTTTAATCTATGACCGAGACGGGAAGCTCGTAGCACGAGCCAAAGCGTTCGAAGAAGATCTCTTAATTGCTGATCTCTCGCTTCCCAAAGCACACCCGGTCGCATCGTCCCAAGTCTCTTTCGCGCTTCCTCGGGCCGTAGGACGCTATCCTGCCCAGAAGAGAGTGCCACGCATCGAACCACCCCTTCCCCAAGCCGAAGAGATCTATCGTGCCCTGGTGCTCGCCACAAGAGATTACGTGCGCAAGAACGGCTTTGAGAGGGTTCTTATTGGGCTATCGGGAGGGATTGACTCTTCTTTGGTCGCTTGCATTGCTGTCGATGCGCTGGGCCCGCAGAACGTCTTGGGAGTCTTTCTTCCTTCACGGTTCACATCATCCACAAGCCGCAAGAACGTGCAGCAGCTCGCTCAAAATCTCAAGATTGATCTTGTGACGCTCAACATAGACGCACTCTATGAGAGCGCGTTGCAAGAGCTTGACAGCGTGCTTGCGCACACGAAGCCCGACACGACCGAGGAGAACATTCAGGCGCGCCTGCGCGCCGTGCTCTGGATGGCGCTCTCTAATAAATTGGGAGCGTTGGTCTTAACTGCAGGCAACAAGAGCGAGTTGGCCGTGGGGTACGCCACGCTCTATGGGGACATGGCCGGTGGGTTTTGTGTGCTAAAAGATCTGACCAAGACGAGGGTCTATGAGCTGGCGCGCTGGCGCAATGCCCGGTCTGCCGTCATCCCCGAAAGTGTTCTTGAGCGTGCGCCGACGGCGGAGCTGCGCCCCAATCAAACCGACGAAGAAGATCTCCCTGCGCCCTATCGCGATCTCGATCGCGTCATCGAAGCGTTCATCGAGCGCGGGCAAAGCCCCGACGAGATCGCCCAAGCGTTGCAGCTCCCCCAACACGTCGTGCACGCGATCATCGCGCTCATACAGAAGAGCGAGTACAAGCGTCGCCAAGCCCCCGTGGGGCCGAAGATCACCAAACGAGCCTTTGGGCGCGACTGGCGAGTGCCCATCGTCAATCGCTTTGAGCTCGCTTGAAGGACGCGCTCGCATTCCCTATAATAATTACGATGACTGGCGAACGCTGGAACAATGTGATCTTAGTGTTCTTTCTTCTGGTTGGGCTTGGGGTCTTTATCGCTAAGGGGATCGCGCTCCTTGAGAGCTTCTGGTACACACCGACCGCCCAGAGCGTGCCGGCGCCTCAGACCCCCTTGGCGCAGCTCTCTGTCCTTGAGCGAGGCAAGCTCGTCTTTCAAGCAGCCGGGTGTATGTCGTGTCACCTAGCGCGCTTGGAACCCGGCGGCCCGATAGCAGGCTTCCCCGTCGGCCCAAGCTTGAGCAACGTTGGGCTCCGACGCGATGAGCGCTGGCTCCGCGAGCATTATATAGACCCCCAGAAGCTGATCCCCGGCAGCATGATGAACTCGTTCGCTTATCTGCCCTCCGAGGAGCTCGACGCGCTCGTCGCGTATATGAAGACGCTCACTCCCCAGTATGAGCCTGCCGAAGAGCCCACTGTCATGATCCCCGAGCGATTCACAACCGATCAAGTCGAGCGTGGCAGGGCCCTCTTCACCAGCCAGGGATGCGTAGGATGTCACACGATCGGCAAGACCGGCGGCCCCATCGGTCCCAATCTCACAAGAGCCGGGACGCTCGGGCGCACCGACGAATGGCAGCTGCAGCACCTCAAAGACCCTCTGTCGGTCTACGTGATCGGGCCCACAGATGGAATCCCCTGGCCGATGCCGCGCTTTGGCCATCTGTCCGATGAAGACCTTCAAGCGCTCGTGGCTTATCTGCAAAGCTTGCGCTAGTCTGTAAGCGTAGAGACGCGCAGTAGCCCAGCTTGGAGCGCCTTGATCGCGCCTACGAGCGCGTGAGCCCCTTCGAGAGTCGTCACGTACGGCACCCTATGCCGGACAGCGTTGATGCGAATGGCTGCTTCGTCCTGGTGAGCGCGCTTGCCGAGCGGCGTGTTGATCACCAGCTGGATCTCTCCGGCGCGGATCGCATCGCCAATATGGGGGTGCCCTTCGCTCACTTTCTTGATAGTGCGCACAGGCAGGCCCGCTCTCCGCAAGAAATCAGCTGTTCCGCGCGTTGCGATCAGCTCAAACCCCATCTCCGCCAACGCCTGCGCGACAGATACTATCAGGGGTTTGTCGCGGTCGTTGACGCTGATAAAGACGTGCCCCTCGGTGGGAAGCCGGCTCTTGAGGCTCAGCTGGGTCTTGGCAAAAGCTTCGCCCAAAGTCCGGCCTGAGCCCATCACCTCGCCGGTGCTCTTCATCTCCGGACCTAAGAGGGGATCTATGAGAAATCTATCGAACGGGAAGACGGGGGCTTTCACATGAAAGCCCTTCGGCTCTGGCTCTTTGGTGAACCCCAGCTCGCGCAATGGCACCCCGGCCATGACCATAGCAGCGATCTGTGCCAACGGCACACCCGTCGCTTTGCTCACAAACGGCACGGTGCGCGAGGCACGTGGGTTCACTTCTAACACATAGAGCTTCCCTTGCCGAACCGCATATTGAATATTCATGAGCCCGATGACGTTGAGACGCTGGGCAAGTCTCTTTGTCACCGCGCGCACCTCGTCTACCAGCGAAGGGCTCAGGGTACAGGGGGGCAGCACGCAGCAGCTGTCCCCAGAATGAATCCCTGCACGCTCGATGTGCTCCATAATCCCACCGATCACGCACTCTCTCCCGTCAGCCACGGCGTCCACATCAAGCTCGAGTGCGTCCTGAAGGAACTCGTCAATGAGGATGGGATGGGCAGGGGAGACGCGCACGGCCTCTTCGATATAGTGATCAAGATCGCTCCGGTCGTAACAGATGGCCATAGCGCGCCCACCGAGCACGTAACTGGGCCGCACCAGCACAGGAAACCCGATCTCTTCGGCTATCTGGAACGCCTCCTCTCGTGAGGACGCGCTGCCGCTGCGTGGCCGCCGGACGTTGAGCTCGTCTAGGATCACGGTAAATTTCTCGCGATCCTCGGCAAGATCAATATTCTCCGGGCTCGTTCCCCAAATGGGCACACCGTGCGCCTTGAGCGCCATCGCCAAGTTTAATGGAGTTTGGCCACCAAACTGCACGATCACCCCCTGGGGCTTCTCAACCTCAATGATATGTAAAACATCTTCGAGCGTGAGGGGCTCACAGTAGAGTCTCTCCGACGTATCGTAATCGGTGGAGACCGTCTCGGGGTTGCAGTTGATCATGATCGTCTCAAAGCCGAGCGCGCGCAGCGCAAACGCCGCATGACAACAACAATAATCGAACTCTATCCCCTGGCCAATTCGATACGGCCCACCGCCGAGCACGAGCACCTTCTTACGCTGTGTCGGTGTGGCTTCACATGCGTCGGCTTCATAGGTGGAGTAGAGATAGGGCGTGAGGGCTTCAAATTCTGCAGCACACGTGTCTACTCTCTTATAGACCGGGCGAATGCCCAAGCGTGTTCTCTGAGCTCGCACCGCCGCCTCAGAAGTTTTGAGGATCTTCGCCAACGCCGCGTCGGAGAAGCCACAGCGCTTTGCCCGCAAGAGCATCTCTGAGGAGAGAGTCTCGAGAGCACAGCCCCGCAATGATCTCTCCAAGAGCGCCAGCTCTTCGATCTGTGTTAAAAACCACGGGTCTATCCCCGTCCAGCGGGCTAACTCCTCCACAGAGAGCCCGCAGAGCAACGCTTGATAGATCAAGAAGATCCTGTGAGGGTTTGGCCGCTCTAGAGAGCCTTTGAGAGACTCTGGGGAGAGCACAAGAGCGTCACTTACTCCGCCTAGACCCAAGCGCCCGATCTCCAGAGAGCGCACGGCTTTCTGGAGAGCTTCTTTGAACGTGCGTCCCAGAGCCATCACTTCCCCGACTGAGCGCATCTGCGTCGTCAGGGTCGTGTCGGCGCCGGGGAATTTCTCGAAATTCCAGCGAGGAATCTTGACAACCACGTAATCCATCGTGGGCTCAAAGCTCGCCGGGGTCTTCTTGGTGATATCGTTGGGCAACTCATCGAGCGTGTAGCCCACGGCGAGCTTGGCCGCGATCTTCGCGATGGGGAACCCCGTCGCTTTGGAAACGAGCGCGGAGCTGCGGCTGACCCGCGGGTTCATCTCGATGACGAGCATTCTGCCGTCATGGGGATTGACAGCAAACTGAATATTGCTCCCCCCAGTCTCGACGCCCACCGCTCGGATCACTCTGATAGCCCAGTCGCGCATTTGTTGATATTCTTTATCGCTGAGCGTCTGGGCCGGCGCCACCGTGATCGAGTCTCCGGTGTGGACGCCCATGGGATCGAAGTTCTCTATCGAGCAGACGACGACCACTGTATCGTTCCGATCGCGCATCACTTCGAGCTCGAATTCCTTCCAGCCGATCACAGATTCTTCTAGTAAGACCTCGTGCACGGGGCTTTGGGCCAGCCCGTGTGCCACGATCGTACGCAGTTCTTCGCCGGTGTGAGCGACGCCGCTGCCCTCGCCCCCAAGGGTGAACGATGGCCGAACCAAGATGGGATAGTTCAACTCACAGGAGATCGCAAGGGCTTGCTCCCACGACCGAGCTAGACCTCCACGGGGCACAGGAAGCCCAATGCGCTCCATAGTCTCTTTAAAGAGCAATCGGTCTTCAGCGATCTCGATAGCATGGCGTGCAGCCCCGATCAGCTCGACGCCATAGCGCTCGAAGATCCCAGCGCGGGCAAGTGCCACCGCGAGATTGAGAGCGGTTTGGCCGCCTACGGTGGGCAAGAGCGCGTCCGGGCGCTCTCGCATGATAATTTTCTCTAAAATCTCCGGGACGAGCGGTTCAAGATACACCCGCGTCGCGCTCTGCGGATCGGTCATGATCGTTGCGGGGTTGTTGTTCACCAAGATCACGTCATAGCCCTCTTCGCGGAGGGCTTTGCAAGCTTGGCTCCCTGAATAGTCAAACTCTCCCGCCTGACCGATGATAATCGGCCCGGAACCGATCACCAAGATCTTCTTGAGATCAGGGCGTTTGGGCATGGGCGACCTTCACATTAGTACTCTCTCTATGAGCGCGCGTCATCGTCTCCATAAGATGCTCGAAGAACCCAAGGGCATCGTGCGGCCCCGGCGATGCTTCGGGGTGATACTGCACCCCAAAGACAGGGAGCATCTTGTGTCGAAAGCCTTCAATAGAGCCGTCGTTGAGGTTGATATGGGTCAGCTCTAACTCTTTGGGGAGGTCGGCCAGGGCAAATCCGTGATTATGGGACGTGATCTCGACTTTGCCCGTGAGCAGATTTTTAACGGGCTGATTGGCGCCGTGATGGCCAAATTTGAGCTTATACGTACGCGCTCCCAGCGCCAGCCCTAAGATCTGATGCCCCAGGCAGATACCGAAGATCGGGCAACGCTGAGAAGCGATCAACTGGCGCGCGGTGCGCACGGCCTCGGTGAGGATGGCCGGGTCGCCAGGACCGTTGGAGAGCACGATCCCGTCGGGATGGAGCGCAAGGATTTGCGCAGCATCCCAACGCGCCGGGACGACCGTGATGTGCGGAGCGCGGGCACGCAGCTGGCGCAAAAGAGAGCGCTTCACCCCAAAGTCTACCACGACGATGTGCCAGCTTGGGCAAGATCTCTCCTCCTCCCATGAGTACGGCTCGGTGCAGCTTACGCGGCTGACCCAGTCGAACTCTGAGAGGGTCGGCGCACACCGAGCTCGCTCGACAAGCTCATGGGGATCTCTATCGGTGCTAGAGATGCAACCGCGCATGGCTCCGCGCTCGCGAATATGGCGCGTCAGCGCGCGCGTATCTATCTCGCAGATCCCGACAATATCGTGTGCTTTCAGATAGCAATCCAAGCGAACCCGCCCGCGCCAGTTAGAGAATTCTTGAGAAAATTCTCGCACGATGAGCCCCTGCACCCACGGACGCGCCGATTCGGCATCGTCGGGGTTGATCCCATAATTGCCAATATGCGGGTACGTCATGCACACGATCTGGCCCGCGTAAGAAGGATCCGTGAGGATCTCTTGGTAGCCGGTCATCCCCGTGTTGAAGACGACTTCGCCTTCGCGAATCCCCGAGGCGCCGAAGGCTCGCCCGCGAAAGACCTTTCCATCTTCGAGGGCTAGCAACGCCATATCTTCCCTCCCCCGCCCAAAAAAACTGGGCCAGTCCGCCTCTGCGGCGGCTGGCCCAGTTCTTCGTTCATTATTATACAGAGTCGCACGGTCTGAGCCGGATCACCTCAAGAGCACGTTGGCGCGTATTATAGCACAGCCTTGGGCAAAGGTCAAACGCGACCAACACTTGCGAGCACGGGCTCCTATATGCTATCTTGTCGCCCGGAGCATCTATGTACAGCATACGACTTCGTGGCATCTATGCGACGGCGCTGGCCGCCCTCGTCCTCCACCATCGGTGGAGGGTTGTCCAACCGACGCCAGAGCTTCAGCCCTATCTGGCCACAGATGATCGCTTTGCCCCTTTCGACCTCGATATTCAAAGCCGTCCCGACAAGCATGGAATTACTGCAATAGGAGCCCCAGAGCCGTTGGATGCGCTCAAAGAGCTCTTCTTCGCGGAGCTGCTTGACGTCATCTGTGTGCCGGCTCTGGTGGAGCCGGGCGCGATCTATCTGGGCATTGTGCACAAGAGGCGCGCCCAGGGGTATGAGATCGATTTGGGGGAGCTCACGGGTTTTCTGCCTCAGACGGAGCTGGCGCGCCCGCTGCGCAGAGGCGAAGCTATCCCCGTTCAGATCAAAGAGCTCGCCTCCCCTCACCCTCTCGTGACTACGCACTTGAGCGTCGCCGGACAGTTCGTGGTGCTCTCCCAAGAACCAGGGGTAGGCATCAGCAAAGAGATTACTGACCCGCAAGAGCGAGAACGGCTTTTAGCTCTAGGACAACGCTCCTGCACCAACGGCTGGGGGGTGATCTGGCGCACCAGCGCCTATCGCAGAGATAGTCACGAGCTTGTGCGCGAAGTCAAGCGCTTACAGCGAGAGCTCCCCAAGCTCTCAGACCATCCTGAAGAGGGCATCCCTGGCAAGCTGCTCCCAGGACAGAGCGCCTTGCTTGTGGAGTTCCCCGGTGCTAGCAAACAAGCTCTCGATCAATGGCGGGCGCGTCTGATCCCCACAGAGTTAGGGTATCACGCTCAGCAGATCGCTCCGATCACGCGCAATCTCGCACAAGGAGACCCCATAGCCGTCGAGCACGTGAAGGTCCAGGGCGATCTCATAGTGCTGACGGGCCGTGTGGTCTCTGCAAGCCCTCAGCATATCACGGTGCGCCGCGACATCAAGAGCCCGGGGCTCTACGATGGGCTTGCTCTTCCCAAAGAGCCCGGAGACTACGCCGTGACCGAGTTCCGTCGCAATACATGGCACTACGAGACGCGCTACTACTCGTGCGATGGGCGGCTCAAGGGAATTTATATAAATATCAATACCCCCATCGAGATTTACTCAGATCGCGTGCGCTATATCGATCTGGAGCTCGATGTCGTTCAGCGTCCTGGCGAGCCCGCGCAGATCATTGACGAGATGGAGTTCTTGCGCATCGCGCCGTATGTGAGCAGGGGAGCGCTCGAGCGAGCACGCGCCTCTGCAGCTGACTGCGCGCGCCTCCTTGATAGAGTATAATATGGGGACACTCTACGACGGAGGAGATCAGCTATGAGCGCCAAGCGCCAAAAATCCCTGCCCAAGATGCCTTGGTATCGTCAGCCCATCGTGTTGGGTATCGCTGTCGGGGGGGTAGTCACCGTGGGACTCATCGTGCTGACGATGGCTCTCTCACGGCCCGGGGAGAGCTTCCAAGTGACGCGCCCCGTGGGAAGTGACTTTCTCCCGGAGATGGGCGATCAGGGCGCCCCAGTGACGGTCTACGAATATTCTGATTTCCAGTGTCCCGCCTGCGGCGACTTTGCACGGCAGTATAAGAAGAAGATCGAAGAAGATTATATTAAGACGAACAAAGTGCGGTGGGTCTTCAAAAACTTTGCGTTCTTAGGGCCGGAATCAGAGTGGGCTGCCCAAGCGGCCTATTGCGCGGCAGAGCAAGGGGGCTTCTGGGCCTATCACGATAAGCTCTTTGCCAATCAGAGGGGCAAGAACCGCGGGACGTTCAGCACGAATAATTTAGTGCGGTTCGCCCGCGAGCTGGGCCTCAAAGAACAAGATTTCAAAGAGTGCTTGGACTCCGGACGCTATAAGCAAAAAGTCCAAGACGAGCGTCGCGAGGGCCAAGCCCAAGGGGTTAACTCTACACCGAGCTTCATCGTCAACGGGCAGTTAGTGCGCGGCGCCGATTATCTAGGGCTGCGTGCGCTGATCCAACGCTTTCTGCGGTGATCTCAATGGCCCAGTGGCGGCTGTGGGGCATCTTATTCTTATCAGTGATCGGCGTTGGGGTCTCGAGCTACCTCACGTATGAGAAATTGAGCGGGGGAGAGCTCGTGTGTTTGGGGGGCGGCCAAGGGTGTGAGACGGTGCAAAACAGCCCATACAGTCAGATTGGCCCCGTCCCGGTGGCGGCTCTTGGGCTGCTGGGATATCTACTCTTTGGCATCGTCACCATACTGCAGATGCGAGAGCGCTTATGGGAGAGGCGTCGGCTGCTGGCAGGGCTGAACTTTGGGCTGGCGCTGGGGGCTTCTCTCTATTCGCTCTATCTCACGTATCTTGAGGTGTTTGTCATCTATGCCATCTGCACGTGGTGCGTGGTCTCTGCGGTGCTGGTGACGCTCATTTTGATGGGAGCGCTGTGGGAGCTTGGCGTGCTCAGCAAGGAGACGCAAAAGCTCAGCGACTGAGAAGGCTCTCGGCGTAAGAGGAGGGCACATGCGACGCGGCCTTATAGAGCTTCTGATGGTGATGCTCACAGCAGCAGTGTATGGGCAAGCCACCTTGGCAGGGCCGCGCATTGAAGCTGTAGAACTGGGGTTCAATGGGCGTTTCTTCCCGGGATCGCTGACCCCTCTGGCCGTCTCTCTGAGCCACAGCGGAGCAGCTCAGATCTTCACCCTTGAAGTCTCCCAAGAAGTTCGTGAGATCACCGAGCGCAGCTCTGTCGAACGGCTGCGTCTGCCGGTGCACCTCAGCAGGGGGGCACGCAAGACCGTCTCTTTTGATTTTCTGATCAGGAGCGTGAGCGCCCCGGTGCAGATCCGACTCTTCGCCGATGGGAGAGAGCTTGCCGGCACAGCTCTCCAGATGCGCGAGCGCTGGAGTGAGGTCCCGCTGACGTTGGGGCTCGGCGTAGATAATCTTGAGCTCATAGATCTTGAGCTCATAGAGCCCGAAAGACTTCCTACGCGCTGGACGAGCTATGACGGCGTTGCGCGTCTTCTATGGGGGCGGCTGGACCCGGGGCGCCTCAGTCTAGAGCAGCGTGAGGCCCTGCATGCGTGGCTCCTGCAAGGGGGCCACTTGATCATACTTACCGGGGAGAATTGGTACGAGCAAACGAGTACGAGAGAGGACTGGTGGAGCCGGCTTTTGCCCATCACTCACGGACGCCCAGTCCTAAGAGCGCTTGAGGGCCGTCAAGTCCTGTGGGTCGAAGGCACGATGCGCCCAGGAGCGCGCGTCGCTGAGAGAGCTCACGGATTGCCCATGGCATGGGAGCGCCCTATCGGAGAGGGAAAGGTCGTACTGGTCGCCGTAGCAACGTTGCCCAAAGAGTCCTTGCAGTCGGGCAATACTCGCGAGACCGCAGAACAAGATCGCATGATCACCAAAGCGCTCGGCGCCCTCATCGTGCCCTTCCCCTCTCGCGAGGTGATCGGTGCGCTGCTTATACTCTTCGTCGTAGGGTTTGGCCTCGGCGGGGTATTTGTGACGCGCTGGAAGAGATTGCCCTTATGGGGTGCGCTCTCCTCGGTGGCCATCGCAGGTGTGCTTGTGGGGTACGGGCACAGCCCGGAGTTCTCCCGCGCACGGTATGTCTTGGATCTTGGGGTGGTGCGGGGCTGGCAAGGGGAGCCGTTCTTCTGGGAGCAGAGTTGGTATGGGGTCTTCTTGCGCCATGCCCAAGATGTCGCGCTGGGAGTGTCGGGTGACTTGGTGCGCGCCATTGGGGGAGGCGCGTGGATGGAGCTTGCGCGCGAAAGATCTCTGCGCTTCTGGGGCGAGCGCGAGTCGGCACACTTCTTTCATGCCCAGCGTATGGTGAAGTCGTTCGTTCTGTTCTCGTTGGACGAAGCCTCCCTCCAGGTGCGCATCTCCAACAGAGCTTCGGCAGCTCTTGCGGATGTTGTCGTGCATTGGGGTGGGGCGTTGTATAGACTAGGGACGATTGCGGCAGGCGCTGAGCTCGTGCGATCGCTGAGAGCGCTTGTGCCAATACCCCCGCGCCAGTGGCTTGAGGGGCTTTCAGAGAGGCGTCGGATGCTTGCGAACCAGTGGGGCAGTGGCCCAGAGGGTCTTCGGCTTATGGGATGGCTGGAGGACAGCTCACTGTGGGCGAAGGCTTCGGGTGAAGCCCGAACGGTCCTCCGGCTCGTCGTCGTTGAGGGAACTTGATGAGAACTCTCTTTGACGTGAGCTCATCGTGGTCGGCTTACACGGGGTATCTGATCTTATCGGGGATCCCGTTGTTTATGGCGTTGCCGGCGCCCACCCGCGTGGACGCGCTCCTTGAGCCACGCTGGAGCACGCTCTCGCTCTTTGCGATGATAGCGCCCCTGCTCTTTGCGATCTTCTCGCTCAACTTTGGGCTGGCCCACGCCAAAGAAAGATTATCCTCCAAAGAGATTCACGTGAGTCTGCTGGGGCACGTCGGCTTCCTGATGGTCATCAGTCTGCCGTATTGGGCAGTCTTCGAGAGCCTCAGCGGATCTTCTCTGAGTCGTTTGCTAGGAGCTTTGGGATATGTGATGCTCTACGGGGTGTGTTGGGCCTATGTGGGGGTAGCGCTTGGGCAGCGCTGGCCCTCGGAGATCACGCAGTTTCACATAAAATATGCGCTGCTGATCGTCAGCATAGTGGGGACGTTCTTTGTGATGCGGCCGCTCAACCCGTTCTTGATGCTCTCGCTCTGGTTTGGCGAAGGCGCTGTCCCGTGGGGATTTGTGCTCATGGGGTATCTGGGCCTGGCACTGGTGCTGGCCGTTCTTGTACGATGGGGGGTACCCAAAGATTCTGTGAGCGAGGAGGGCTATCGTGAACGTGTTTAAATCGGTGCAGAAGAAGCTGGAGCGTCGGCACCGTTTGATCCAAGGGCTAGCGGCTATGAGCTGGGCGCTGCTTCTGGCACTGGGCTTCACGGCGCTTCTCTTAATACTTGGCTCAGTGCAGCTTTTGCCTAAGATATCGCTGGCGGTGTGGGTGAGCGCCCATGTGCTTGTGGGAGGGCTGGCGTTTGGAGTCGGGTGGTTGCGCCCCTTTGAGAGAGCCGACATGTTCTTTCGCGCCGATCAGAATCTTCATACCCATGAGCTGTTAGTGACGCTGTACGAGCTCAGCATGGGATCAGGGCCTCAAGAGTTCTTCCCGGTGCTAGAGAAGCGCCTGGAGCGCCTGGCGCTCGACGGAGCCAAAGCTCTTCCCATCGCTCAAACAGATCGGTGGCGCTGGGGAGGCGTGCTGGTCCTCGCGCTCTTGTGTGTGGGGATGACAAACGTGCCGGGGATGCCGGTGTGGCAGGAGAGCGAACAGACAGCGACATCACCAGAAGGGTCTGCGCCATCCCCCTCACGTGAGCCAGGGCTGGCAGAGTGGCTCCAGAGACCTCCGGCAGATCTCCCTGAAAGACTTGCGTCTTTGCGAGAGCGCTTCGAGCAAGTCCGCGCGGCATTAGCGCTCAACCCCAACGACCCACGCGCTCGCGCGGCGCTCCAGCAGCTCTATGCAGAGATCAGCCAAGAGCAAGGGCGCCTCACACTACCGCCTCCGGGGGAAGTCCCCCAGACGCCTGAGCCATCGCGACAGGACGCTTCACTCGCCCAAGGCTCCGCAGGCAATCTGCAGCCCCCACCCAAGGGAGAGAGCTCACCCAACGATACGGCTCAGCTTGACCAACTTCTCCGGAGCTTACAGGACATTCAAGGGCAGGCACACGATCTCTCGCCTGAGGAGTTGCAAAAGCTCTTAGATCAAGTGCGCGAGGGGAACCCCTCGCTTGAGTCTCTGCTTGGGGCAGCGCTGCAGCCAGTGCGAAGCCGCGAAGAGTTCCGAAAAAAGCTCGAAGAGCTCATCAAGAACCTCGAAGAGCGTCAGCGTCTCAGCGAAGAGCTCAAAGATCTCCAACGCCAAGTGCAATCGGCTCTCTCTCAGTCAGAACCGCAGACGGCTCACCCCGATCAGCCCCAATCTTCTCGTGATACCCAGAGCGCCCAAGTGAAGTCGCCGTCGCCAAATCCACACGAGAACTCCCAGACCTCTGCAGGATATGGCAAGGCTCCGCTCGATCAGGAAGCGGCTCAAGATTTGCCCAATCTCTCTCAGTGGCGCGAGCGCACGCGATCGCTACCCGTGCCCGGCCCCCAAGACAAAGAACTTGAGATTCTCTTCGAGATTCTTACTATGGGGCTCCCCCAGGGGACAAACGCCCCAGAGCACTCTGCCCCCATACAGATAGACTACCAACGAGTGGAGGCCCTGCTCGAGACTTTAGAAATCCCCAGCGAGTTGCGCGAGCCCGTACGACGCTACTTTCTCAGTTTAGCCCAACGATGAGTCACGAAAGGAGACCCGTGGCGTTAGAGAAGAAGATCCGCGAGCTTCACGAGAAATTTCAAGCTCTCGTAGAGGAGATCCGCTCGGTTATCATCGGCCATGAAGATGTTATTCATCAGACGTTGATCGGGCTGTTGTGCGGGCAGCATCTGCTATTAGAAGGCGTGCCTGGGCTGGGGAAGACGCTGCTGGTGCGCACCATCGGACAAGCAGTAGGCTTGCGCTTTTCGCGCATTCAGTTTACGCCCGATCTCATGCCCGCGGACATCATCGGGACACGGATCTTGGTCGAGGACGAAACGGGACGACGCTCCTTTGAGTTTGCCCGCGGCCCACTCTTTGCTCATCTCGTCTTGGCAGACGAGATCAACCGTGCTACTCCCAAGACCCAATCGGCACTCTTAGAAGCCATGCAAGAGCGGAGCATCACCGTGAGCGGGGAGACGTACAGGCTCGAAGAGCCCTTTATGGTCTTAGCGACTCAGAACCCCATCGAGATGGAAGGGACGTATCCGCTGCCGGAAGCCCAAATAGATCGGTTCTTCTTCAAAATCTCGCTGCGCTACCCGTCGCTTGGGGAGCTCGAGCAAATCCTGCAGCGCCACGGCGGCACCCAAGAGTCCGTGTCGGTGCGCCAAGTGCTCACGCGAGAAGAGCTGCTTGAGGCGCAACGTCTTGTAGCGCAGTGGCCTATAGCGTCCCCGCTGCGACGATACGCGGCGCGCTTGGTCTATGCCACCCAGCCCACTTTCGAAGGGGCGCCACAGCTCGTCAAAAAATATGTCGAGTACGGGGCGAGCCCGCGCGCCGCGCTGGCGCTCGTGCGCGGCGCCAAAGCCCATGCGTTCCTCGCGGGCGAACCCCACACCCGCATCGTGGACATCCAAGCAGTCTTCTATCCCAGCTTGATCCATCGGATCATTCGGAACTTTCGCGGCGAGGCCGAGGGCATCCCCGTCAAGCAGATCCTGCAGCACGTCTATGAGCATGTCCAGCCTACGTGAGCGCTTTGCCGACGAATCTTTCTGGAAGCGCCTGGCGACGCTGCGCTTGTCCGTGCGCGCTCGTGCGGAGGGTCAAGCCGGCCTATGGACGACCCGCCGCGTCGGCATGAGCCTCGAATTCGCGGAATACCGAGAATATCATCCCGGAGATGACTTTCGCTCTATCGACTGGAACCTCTACGGACGATTAGATCGGCTCTTCGTCAAAGTTTTCCATCGGGAAGAAGAGATCCCCATCTATCTGGTGGTGGACACAAGCCGTTCGATGGCCGTGGGGAATAAGCTCAGATATACTCTTGAGCTTGCGGGGGCTTTGGCATACGTAGCATTGAAGGAGATGGATCGGGTAGGAGTTTTCGCGTGTGCGCGCGCGCTCCGTCAGGGGGTGCCGCCGCGGCCCGGGCTCTCTCATATGAACAACATCTTAAATTTTCTCGATTCTCTCACCCCAGCTGGACAGACATCGCTCAACTCGACCCTCGAAGAGTTCAGCAAGCTCCCGCTCCCCAAGGGCCTAGTCATCGTGCTCAGCGATATGTTCGACCACCACGGGTACGAGCAGGGGCTGCTCCATCTGCTCTTTAAGAGATTTGAGGTCGCGCTGCTGCACGTCATCGCTGCGGAGGATCTCGATCCACCGGTGCGCACGGACGCGCGGCTTGTGGACAGTGAAGAACCTCACGAGTTCTCCGTGGGACCTGGGGCGGTCGCACGCTATCGCGCCAACCTCCAAAGATATACGAGCGCTCTCGAAGCGTTCTGTCGAGAGCATCACATCAGATACAGAATGCTTTCGACGGCACGGCCGCTGGAGCGCGCTCTCTTTGAAGATCTGCGCGGGGTGCTCTTTCTATGATCTTTCTCAACGCGTGGGCCTTTGGGCTGTTGGGCTTAGCGGGCGCTCTAGCGCTCTTGTATTTTCTGAGGCGACGCGAGGAGCGCCTGACCGTCTCAGCGATATGGCTCTGGCAGGAGGAGCCGGAGCGGCCGCGCAGCGCCCTCACTCTCATGCGCACGAAGATCTGGCTCTTATTGATGCAATGGGCAGCACTGGCTGCGCTCGTCTTTGCTCTTGCAGCGCCTACCCTCACTCAAGAGTTTCTCGGTGGTGGCACGCTCGCTGTGATCGTCGATGGCAGTGCTTCTATGCAGACCCAAGAACACGAGAAGACGCGCTACGAGCAAGCTCTCACTATAGCTCAAAAGCTCATCGAGGATCGTCGTCCCAGCCGACTTACCGTGATTCAGGCACAGCGCAGCCCCAAGCTCCTCGTGCCCCTCACGACAGAGAGAGCCCAAGCGCTCTCAGCACTCCAGCTCTCCCAGCCTACGCTCCAGAGCGATGCCCCCATGAGCACGCTCATAGAGCTTGTGCGCAGCCAGGGAGAACTAGAAAGCTTCGACGAGATCGTTTATATCAGCGATCACGCGCCCACGGAAGAAATCCCTATGCGATGGATTCCCGTGGGCACGACGCGCAAGAACGTGGCGATCACGGGATTTGCCGCGCGCGCGATGCCCGAGGGATCCTCAGGCGTGACCCTGTGGGCTCGCGTCGAAAATCTCTCGTCGGAGAGCGTCGCAGGCACGCTCACGTTCTTCGCCGATGACCGCGAGATCTTCCGTGAGCTTGTGGCTCTTGGCCCAAGCGAATCTCGCTCGGTTGAAGCATCCTTCCCTAAGATGTTCACTGGGCGCTTCCGTGCCTCGCTCACAGTCTCCGACGACTTTGTCTTCGATAATGAGCGCTATTCTGTGATTCCTGCACGGCCACACCTCAAAATCCTTTGGCTTGGGGAGCGCAACTTCTTCTTAGAGCGCGCCCTCGATATCTTTGCCGAGCTTCAGATATACCAAGACGACACAGCCGCGTATGATCTTGCTCTTGCGAACAACACCCACGTGAGCGCTCCCAATGCTTCACGGTTCTTTCTCATCCAAAGCTCCCTAGAGCCGTTGGTGCGCCTGAGGGGGAGCGCTGTTGAGCCTGACCCCCTGCGGATCCTTCAGCCATCTCATCCCCTGGTGCAGCACGTGCGCGTTGAGCATCTCCGACCGACAAAGCTCCACATCGCTGAGCTGACCCCCGCAGCACACGTGCTCATCCAAGCAGGAGACCGGCCCGTAGTAGCGCTCTACAGCTCGGAGAGCATCAGATTTGTCTATCTGGGCATAGATCTCAAGAGCTCGCCCTTGGTGCTGACGCCGAGCTTCCCCATCTTCGTGCAGAGCGCCGTGCGCTGGCTGCTCCCAGACTTTGGGATCTCCCGCGAACAGTTCGTCTCAGAAGGGCTCGATGCCCCAGGGTTCAGGGAGCAGGGGGCGGTCAATCTCGACCCCAGCGAATCGAAGATCAATCGCTTCAGCGATGGTGGTCAGACTGCGCCAAGAGAATCTCTAACGACAGAGAGGGCCCATGCACAGCTGCCCCTCTGGTCCTATGGGGCGTGGGCGGCTCTTGGGATATTATGCGCTGAGCTGCTCTTGTACTATCGGAGGGGGAGAGCGCTATGAGCTTGATCTTTGAGGCTCCTGCGGTCTTGCTCTTGCTGATAGCGATTGCTGCGGGACTTTTAGTGATGCGCACGCTCGATCTTGCAAGGGCTGAGCGCCTGGCGGTGTATGCCCGCGCCGGGGCGCTCATGATGCTCTGCGTTGCGCTTGCGGGGCCGCGCTTTTCTCAAGGGGCCTCCCAGCGGTTTATCTATATTCTTGTCGATCGGTCGGCCAGCGTCGGGCTCGATTCTTCTGAGCTCATCAAGATTGTGCAAGCTATCGCACAGCCCTCCGAGCACACGTTGTATGGGGTCATCAGCTTCGCCAAGGAACCGATGATCGAGGCGGGCTTCGCCCCGGTGCTCTCGCTGCAGGAATTCCAGACCGATCCTGAAAAGACTGCGACCGACATCACCAGCGCGCTCTCCCTCGCGTTAGAGACGTTCCCTCGCGCAGGGCGTCGCGAGATTCTCTTAATCACTGACGGGCAGACGGAAGAGAGCCTCGCAGCCGTGCTGGCGCGCGCGCGCCGCGAAGGCGTGCCCATTCACGTGTGGCCCCTGGGGGGAGATCTCTCTGAAGCTTGGCTCTCCGACTTCCAAGTCCCCCCTGAGGCTACTCTCCAGATGCCGTTCGCGCTGAGAGTGCGCCTGGGCGCGACAACCCAAGGCACAGGCACTCTCTTGCTCTATAGAAACGGCGAGCTCATCCAAAATCTCCCCGTCACCTACGACATAGGGCTTCACGAGCTGCGCCTCACAGATAAGCTCGATGCGCCGGGGACGTATTCGTATCGGGCCTATCTCAAAGCCGAGCCCGATCAGCTCAAGGAGAACAACGAACTCTACGGAGTGACGACTGTTCCGGGCGGACCGCAGGTGCTCCTGGTCGAGCCTACGGAGAGAGAGAGCCCTGTAGCGCGACTCCTCCGCAGTGCTGGGTTTTCTTTCGAACAGAAGACGCTCAAAGAATTCTCTGCGCTCCCCATAACCGACTACAAGGCGATCGTGCTCAATAATATCGCGTTGAGCAGGCTCACCAAGGAGCGTCGGCGCGCCCTCAAGCATTTCGTTGGGAACTTAGGCGGAGGACTCTTTGTCATTCAGGGCCAAGCCGCCGTCGCAGGCTTAGAAGATCAAACCCCAGAAGAGCTTGCCGATCTCGAAGAGCTCCTCCCCGTCTCGTATCTTGCTCCGGAGCCCTATCAGATTCCGGGCTTGGCGCTCGTCTTTGTGATGGACCGTTCGGGGAGCATGGGCGACCCTGCCGGCGCAGGACTCTCGAAGATAGACGTGCTCAAGCGGTCGGCCCTGCGCAGCCTCGAAGTCCTCGATCCCGACGACTGGGTCGGACTGATCGCGTTCGACACCGACTTCGAATGGCTCGTCCCGCTCAAGCCGTTGGGCAACCGCCAAGAGTTTTTGAGCAACATCCAACGGTTGAGCGCCAACGGCGGCACCGATCTCTATTTTGCTTTAAAATCTGCGTTCGAGACGCTCGAGAAGACCCCAGCGCGGGTCAAGCATATCTTGGTCTTCACCGATGGGCACAATAACAATAGACGCGAGCGCGAATATCGCGAGCTCTACGGGCGTCTTGCCAAGAGTTCTGTGCGCGTCTCCACGCTGGGGATCGATCGGGCGCCCAATGAAGAGTTTCTCGCGGAGCTGGCGGCGGCGGGGCATGGGCGGTATGAGCGTGTGCAGGAATTTATGGATCTTCCGGCATTCTCGTTGCGCGAGGTCCGACGGATCGCGCGACTGCGCTGGATCGAAGGGCAATCTTCGGTGCACACCTCCGAGCGCGCCCTTGCGCCCCCGCCAGTTCAGGGCTATGTGCTCACGCATGCGCGTCCTGCGGCTCAGCTTCTCTTGACGGCTGCCCCAGACGAAAACCCGCTTCTCGCGTTCCATCACTATGGGCTGGGCCGCGTCGGCGTGCTCAACACCGACTTAGAGGGCCAGGGAGCTCCGGACTGGCTCGTATGGGAAGGGCTGAACAAGCTCGTTGCTGAGAGTCTCGCTCGGGTCTATCGGAGCATCCCGCGTGAGGGCGAGCTGGCGCTCCAAGCTATCAGAAGCGACGAGACTCTGGAGATCGTCGCCGACATGCGCCAGGGGGAGCGATGGGCCTCTGGGATAGAGCTGCGCGCTACGATTGCCGGCCCAACAGACAAAGAAATCCCCCTGACACAAGAAGCCCCCGGGCGCTATCGTGCGCAGCTGGAGAGACTTCCTAGCGGACTGTATATGGTGCGTTTAGCAGCTCATCGCCAGGGTGAGCTGCTCAGCGAAACGACAGCAACGATACCCGTCCCCTACACGGAAGAGTATCGTCGGATTGGGCTCAACAGTGAGCTTGTTGCCCTGGTCACGCGCGCGACGGGCGGAGAGGTGTTAGAGCGGCCGCAGATGCCGCCGCCGTCGGGGAAGATTGCGCAAGAGAGTTTTGTGGAGCTCTGGCCGTGGGCGCTCGTGCTGGCCTTGGCGCTCTTTATAATAGACTTAGCTGTGCGCAAGCTGTGGTGGCTCATCGAACGCTAAGAGATTTGTCTTGGGGGGCTCTTTTTGCTATTATGACTGTAATTTTCAGGAGGTGGTCGAATGTTCGAGCGCATCTTTAGTGGGGTCAGTCATTGGGCGACGATCCCCTTGCGCTTAGCTTTAGGGATTATCTTTGCTGCGCACGGCTGGCAGAAGTTTGCCGGGGGATTAGATAATGTCGCGGGATTCTTTGGGGGTGTGGGGATTCCGTTGCCGCAGGTCGCGGCGTTTGTTGTCGCTTTCGTTGAGCTTGTGGGTGGGATCGGTTTGATTGTGGGGTTCTTCACGCGCTATTGGGCACTGTTGCTCTCGATAGTCATGATCGTCGCGATCTTCACGGTGAAGCTGCCCAATGGGCTGTTGGGGAGTCCGGGGCGTCCGGGGTATGAGCTGGACTTGGCGCTCTTAGTGGGGTGCTTGGCGCTCTTGCTGTGGGGTCCAGGGCCGATCTCGCTGGAACGCGCGATCTTTAATAAAGAACTGTAGTCACCCAATTTTCACCCGCTCTCCATGTACTCAGAACGGAACGTTCAGTACTCTAGAAGTAATCTTCTAAACATGTACAGAACCTCCTTGCAGGGACAAGGGGAAGAGCGCAAGCACCCACAAGAGCGACGAGCCCCGCAGCCTGGGGCTCGCATTCTCTTCTCTGAGCCATGGACACTGCACGTCTGATAGTCACGCAGCTGCAAAAGCAATTGGAGGCAGCCTATCGTACCAGTCGCTGGCACTCCCTCAAAAGAGCATTAGATGGCATAAAACCCGACGAGGCCCTCTGGCAACCGCCGCATTATAGGGGCTTTGCTTGGTCAAAGGGTTCAATCGTCGAGATCGTCTTTCACGTGGCGGGCGATACGCTCTATCAGCTCGACTACGCGTTTGGGGAGGGCCAGCTCACCTGGGAGACGCTCACCGAGCGCTTCCGGCGCGACGGAGGCGATCTGAAAGCCGCACAGAAGCTGCTCGACGAGAGCTGTGCGCTTGTGCAAGAACATCTGAAGAAGCTCACCGACGCCGAGCTGGCCCGCACCTATACAGCTCCCGACGGCAAGACCCGCAAGACTGTGGGAGAACTCTTTCAGATGCTCCTGGAGCATTTTCTCTATCATGCCGGGCAGATCGTCTATATTCGCTGCTTGTGGGCCGGCTTACACCCCCAAGAGCCCTGATGCAGGTCATGGCGCTCCCCGAGAGACTCGACTTAAAATAACAGAGCGCCATGGGTCTATACGAAGAGACTTTTAGGGAATCCCTCGAAAACTCCGAACGTTTCTGGGGTCGGGCCGCCGAAGCCATCACTTGGCATAAGCGCTGGGATTCGGTGCTCGATGCGTCCAATCCCCCATTCTATAGATGGTTCACCGGCGGCGCGCTCAACACGTGTTATAACGCCGTAGATCGCCATATCGAGCGCGGCCGAGCCGATCAGCTCGCCCTGATTTACGACAGCCCTGTGACGAATACAGTCCAAAAATTCACGTATGCACAGCTGCGCTCGCGCGTCGCTCACATCGCGGGCTTCTTGAAAGAGCTTGGTGTTACTAAGGGCGATACGGTGGTTATCTATATGCCGATGATCCCCGAGGCGCTCATGGCTATGTTAGCTTGTGCACGCATCGGTGCGGTGCACAGTGTCGTCTTCGGCGGGTTTGCCCCGCGGGAATTAGCTCTTCGCATAGACGACGCCAAGCCCAAGATCGTGCTCTCGGCCTCGTGCGGGATCGAGGCGAAGAAGATCATCCCGTACAAGCCATTGCTCGATGAAGCGATCGCTCTGGCGACCCACAAGCCACAGAAGTGCGTCATCTATCAGCGGCCGCAAGTGCGCGCTGATCTCATCGCAGGGCGGGATTGTGATTGGGTCTCCTTGGAGCACGGAGCCCGGCCCGTGGACTGCGTCCCCGTCGCCGCGACAGACCCGTTATATATTCTGTACACATCGGGCACGACCGGAAAACCCAAGGGCGTGGTGCGCGACAACGGCGGCCACGCCGTGGCGCTCTCCTGGACAATGAAATATATCTATGGGATCGAACCCGGAGATGTCTACTGGGCCGCTTCGGATGTCGGCTGGGTCGTGGGGCATTCGTATATTGTCTACGGCCCGCTGCTGGTGGGCGCGACCACTGTGATGTACGAGGGCAAACCCGTGGGCACTCCTGATCCTGGGGCGTTCTGGCGCGTCATAGCGCAGCACAAGGTCAAAGTGCTCTTTACCGCCCCGACGGCATTCCGAGCGATCAAGAGAGAAGACCCCACGGGAGAGCATCTGAAAAAATACGAGCTCTCTCACTTCCGAGCGCTCTTTCTTGCGGGGGAGCGCACCGATCCGGATACATACTATTGGGCCTCTGAGCTTCTGAAGAAGCCCGTCATAGACCACTGGTGGCAGACGGAGACGGGCTGGGCCATCGCAGGGAACTTCTGTGGGCTTGAGCTGCTCCCCATCAAGCCCGGCTCGGTGACCAAGCCCATGCCCGGCTATGACGTGCGAATACTCGATCCCAGCACGGGGAAGGAGCTTCCCCGTGGGCAGAGCGGCGTGATCGTGGTCAAAGAGCCCTTGCCGCCGGGGACGTTTATGACCCTATGGCAGCGCGATGACGACTTTAAGAGAACGTATTTCGATCCGTTCCCCGGGTATTATTTCACTGGCGACGGCGGATACATTGACGCAGAGGGCTATATCTTCGTGATGGGTCGAGTGGACGACATTATCAATGTTGCGGGCCATCGGTTGTCTACGGGCGAGATGGAGGAGATCGTCGCGCAGCACCCTGACGTAGCCGAGTGTGCGGTGATCGGGGTTGCGGACAGTCTCAAGGGTGAAGTGCCGTTGGGATTTGTTGTGCTCAAGGCGGGGGTGCAGCGTGATCGGGCAGAGATCATCTCCGAAGTGAAGCAGATGGTGCGCACAGAGATCGGGGCGATTGCCTCGCTCAAAGATGTGCTCATTGTGAACCGGCTGCCCAAGACGCGCAGCGGCAAGATTTTGCGGGGGACGATGCGCAAGATCGCCGACGGTCAGCCCTACACCGTGCCGTCGACGATTGACGATCCGGCGATCTTGCAAGAGCTCGAAGATATGCTCACAGAAGCGGGCTATGGGCAGAGGGGCTTATCTGGAGGGTAGCTTGGGTTTTTGAGCGTTCTTTCATTCAACAACCGAGAGCGCCGCCTCTCCTAGGACCTCGCGGAGCCTCTCCGGTTTTCGGCACACAGCGAATGCCCATACCCCAAATTCGCCGTGGTGGTTCACGGCCCTCACCCACCGTTTCGCGGCGGTCTCCTTCTGGCGGTCTTGCTCTGTCTCGAAGCCCTTGATCTCCAAGATAACCTTCACCTCCCGCCCGTCCTCGCCGCGCCAGCGGATGAGGTAGTCCGGCCGGTACTCGTGTCGCGCACCCTGCCATTCGTAGGGGATCGTGAGGTCTAGGTGGTCGTTGCGGGCATAAGCGATCACCTCCGGCATCCGCTCAAGCTGATACGCCACGCTGTGTTCCCACTGGGGCGCATCGAGCACCACGTGGCTGATGTGGCTTTTGGTGGTGCCCACACAGGGGCGCACCGTGCGGAAGAGCACCTCTGAAGTGGAGCCAATCGGGCGAAACTGCTCGATGACGGGCAGGATAGGCAGCTCACCGGCTTCTGTATCCGGTTCGATGGCTTCGGTCAGCCGTTCGATGATGCGCTGCTTGTATTTGAGCAAAGCGATTTCTTCAAGAGGCGTCTCCCCGTCGCTGACGACGACGCGCTCTTCCAGGTAGTGCCAAACGGTGTTGAGCACCTGCGGGAAGAGAATGTGCCGTGCGTTCCAGTCTTCCCGTTTCTCTTTCAGCCGGTGCGTGAGTTCGGCGGCGATTTCGTAAACCGTTGCCTGCAGGCGCTTTTCACGGTGAAACGGGTTGCGGTCGTGCACCACTTCGGAACCTGGCCCTAGACGGTCGGGCCGTCCGATCCGGTAACCGACCGCAGGCTTGGCCACCACTTCGGTTGGCTCGTGCGACGGATCAATCTGCAAATAAGGCACGTCTTGCAAATTGACGCGGATGCTCTGATGCACGTCAAAGACGTAGCCCTCCACGCGCGGAAAGGTGATTTCCAGATGCTTGCGCTCAGGCAACGCGCGCACCAGCGATGACCAGGATATTCTGCTTCCCGCCCAACTCTTTCAGCACGCGGCGGCAAAAGGCCGCGTCGCTTTCCGGACCGCGCTGGACGACGCTGCGCGAACGGCTGTCGTCTTTGGGTTGAAAGAGGTGCCAGTTGGTGATTTCAAACTTGCCCTGCTGCAAGCGTTCCATCATCCCGCGCGGCACCAGGTCAAACCGATCGTAGTAGTTGCTCTTGTGCCAGGGCAGCAGCACCTGCAGTCGTTCGCGAATGGTCAGGTTGGGACAGACCAGCAGCACCGCATCGGAAAAGCGGCGGTCTTGGGGGTTGACGAGTTTGTTGAGCACCTGCCAGGCGATGACCATGCCCATGACCACGGTCTTGCCGGAGCCGGTGGCCATCTTGCAGGCGTAGCGCGTCAGGCCGTTGTCCTTGGGAATGACAATGCCTTGCTTCTCGGCAGGGGAAGCTTCGATGAGCCAGATGAGCGTTTCGGCCGCCTCGCGCTGGCAGAAGAAGAGTTTGCGTTCGCGTTCGGGGTTGTTCCAGTGATTCAAGAGTTGTCGCGTGATTGGCGTGGCGCCGGGATAGCCGCGCTCGCGCCAGGCCCTGACCCGCTCACGAATCACGTTGACCGTCTCCAGCGGCACAAACTCTTCCTCGAACATTGACAGTTGCGCGCCGCGCGTGCGCGGGCGGAGATAGTAGCCAGCGGGACGGCGGCCTTCGGCCAGCAGGGGCTGACCTTCTTTGTAATCCCAGTAGCGGCTCGGTTCATCGAAGGGCGAGTTGAGGATGGGGTTGTCAACGAGCATTGGTGCCTCGGTTGCTTTTGTTGCCGAATCGGTCCAGCCATTGGTCGAATTCATCCGTACCATCCCGATGCGGGTTCTCTCGGTCCAGCATCCAGCGCATCGGGTTGGTCAGGATGTACTCGCGGATACGGTTCAGGGATTCCTCGTTGCGGATGATATGTTCGTAGTAATTGCGTTGCCAAACGGCGATGCCAGGCGTGCCGCGTAATTCATTCACCCGTTTGGTGACGGCGGATTTGAACGAACGGATTACGGTCGGGATGGACCCGGCCACGGGATTGCCAAACCGTTCCCACGACGATCGCGACAACGGGGTGTGCGGGACGATTCCCCGTAGGGGCACGGCATGCCGTGCCCCTACGGCATGTGCCCCAACACGACGCACAATCCACAAAATCCCGTGAACGTGGTTGGGCATCACCACAAATTTGTCCAATTCCACGTGCCGAAAATGGTTGGAAATCGCCTCCCAACACGCCTGTGCGATCTCGCCATAGGCATTCAACCGCATACCCCCATTCAACACCTCCCCGAACACACACGCCCGATCTTTCGTGCAGACGGTGACGAAATACGCTCCCGGCTGGCTGTAGTCGTACCCTTTCAGCCGGATGCTGCGGCGATGGTGGCGTTCGGGGTCAAATCTCATCAGTATTGTCCTCCGTCTAGGCCCATCACCCTCACCACCTCATTCCCCCAGAAATCAACCACCTTCACGGCGATGCGCTGGTGCTCGCCGGGTGTGAAGGGGAACGAGACGGTGCCGCGCATCTTTTCGAAAGCTTCGGGATCAATCTGGGCTTTGAATGCGCGCTGAAGCTTCTCCCAGGCATCCGGGTCGCCGGGGAAGAACGCCTGGGAGATCTTGAAGGTCATGCCGTCGTAGTCGGTATCGAGGAACCAGGCGGCCACCTCATCTCCTGGCGCGTGCTGCGTCTCGCCGCTCAGCGGATCGTAGATGTCCACGCCGCGCAGTTCGACCCGGCAGGCGCCGTCTTTTTCCTTCTGGACGCGCACATCAGGTTGGCCGAAGACGGTGAAGATCTGGCTGGCGCGTCCGGTCTTGAGCAGATCGCCGACCAGCACATCGGGCGCGATGTTGGCGAAGTGCACCTGCAAGCCCGGCACGGGCGCTTTTTGGATGAGCGCCTGGGCTTCGGGGTCAAAACTGAACCCGGCAAAGATAAGAATAGGATAGCCGTTCATCTTCGCCGTCGGGATGGCTTCTTGCACTTGAAACGCGGCGACCGGGCCATACTGCGGGCCAAAACTGATGGCCACGCGCGCACTCTTACCGTTCTGCCCCGTTTCGCCTTCGGCGTGCAAATAGCCTACGTTGAGCAGGCGCAGGTTTTGCAGTTCCATCTTCTTGCCGCCGGGGAAGAGCACGCCGCCTTGTTGCTTCAGCAGATTGAGCATCGTCGTCAGGTAATCGCCGCCCCGGTCAGCGACGCGCGCGCCGGCTTCGTCGGCTTCGAACTGGGGGATGGGCGCCTGCGTCGGGTCTTCCACTGCCGGCACCGGGATAGCCTCCACCGTAAACGGTCCGGTCACCCGCACCACCCCGCGCTTGACCTGCGGTTTGTCGTAGAGCGTCTCCTGCGGCGCGTTGCGCTGGATGCTGGCGTCAATCTCCTGGCGCTTCTTGCGTTTGAGTTCCCAGAACCGGCGATGCGCCTCCTTTGCTTCATCGGACCCGCTCTGGGCAGACACAAGGTCTGCCCCTACAAGGCGGTACCTCCCACTCCTTCCACTCCTTGCCCAGCGCCGCATTGAGTTCCGAGAGCGCCTGGTCAATCTGCGGCTGATACTTGGCGGCAATCGTGTCAATTTCGGTGTTCTTGGCGATGCTCTCCAGCGTGATGTGCGGGACGGTCTCGTAGAAAAAGCCGCCGGCGGGACCGCGCTCCGGATCGCGCAGTTCGTAGTAGTCGTACTTCGCCGTCATCAGCCGCTGGCGGGCGATGGCCAGCGCCACGCGGGAGGTGTCGCAGGTGATCCAGCGCCGCCCCCACTTCTCGGCGCAGTAGGCGGTCGTGCCGGAGCCGCAGGTGGGGTCGAAGATCAGGTCGCCCGGGTCGGTGGTCAAAAGTATGCATCGCGCTATAACTTCTTCGTTAGTCTGAACGGCGTAAAGGGGATTAGCGGCCCCGCCAAGACCGTCCCAGAGGTTACTCAGTGGACGAACAGGAAAGTCCTCGTGGTAGCGAATATATCTGAGCGTATCGCCAAATACTGCGACTCTTCCAACGCGGCGCACGGCGTCGAGAATGGCGCGCGTGGAGATGCGCTCATGGATGTGGAGCGAGACCACATCCACGTCAAACGAAGTGTGCTCGGCCTTGCCCGCCCACACCAGTTGCAAGTCCAGATGCGGGTCGTAGGCGTACGTCTTCGTCTGGCGCTCTTGCACCTCGTACGTCGGCGCCACACCCGCGGGTGGGTTGTTCTTGCGCCGCGCCTCGGCGTGCCGGAAGTCGCGCACGCCGCTCTGACCCGCCTGGAGAGTCTTCTTCCTTGGCATTCAGCTCACTCCTCACGCGGCTCCCCGTCTCCTCCGCTCGCTATATTATAAAGCGGGCTATGGGCAGGGCTTCCACTCATAACGGCGCGAACTTCTCTCAGTTTCGCCTGAAGGTCGCTCTCATCCAAGCCCCTGACCGTAACATGGCCGACTTTACGGCCCGGTCGCGGAGATTTGCCGTAGATATGAAGATGCACTCCGGGTATTTCCAAGAGACGACGCGCATCCGGCAGGGTGCCGATGCAATTTACCATGGCAACCGGACCCACAGGCACCGTAGCCCCCAGCGGGAGCCCCAGGATGGCGCGGAGATGGTTCTCGAATTGACTGGTTTCTGCGCCTTCAATCGTCCAATGTCCCGTGTTGTGTACACGCGGGGCGAACTCGTTGGCCAGAAGCTCATTTCCCACCTGAAAGAGCTCCAATGCCAATACCCCGACGAAGTCCAGGTGCGTCAACAGCCGCTCCACATACTCCTTCGCCTTCGCGGCGATGGGATCGGCGGGCCGGCTCATGGAGCTCTCGAGGATGCCCTGCCGGTGAACGTTTTCCGCAAGAGGGTAGTAAGCCGTCTTGCCGTTCGAGCCCCGTACGGCGACGATGGACACTTCCCGGTCGAAGGCAACGAAGCGCTCTGCCATCAGGGGTGTGTTGGGCAGGCGGCCAGAGAGGGACTCGAGTTCGGCCTCTCCTCCGACTATGAATTGGCCTTTTCCATCGTAGCCGCCTGAGCGCGCTTTGAGGACCAGCGGGAAGCCGAGCCGCTCTGCCGCCTCCCCGAGGTCGTGCTCCGCGTCTATTGCCAAAAAGTCCGCTGTAGGGATGCCGAGATCCAGAAATAGACGCTTTTCCCGCAGCCGGTCCTGCTTGATTCGCAGCGCTTCGGGCGGCGGCAGAATGCGTACCCGTTGCGACAGATACTCGACGCCCCTCAGGGAGATATTCTCGAATTCATAGGTCACCACTTCCGCACCCATGCCAAGCCGGTCGAGCAACGAAAAGTCGTCGAAGCTGCCGTGCAACGCTTCTCCCAGAGGGAAAGCACAGGCATCTGCTGCCGGGTCCAGGAACCGGAACTTCAATCCCAGGGGGTAGCCGGCGAGCGCCAGCATCCGCGCCAGCTGCCCCCCTCCGAGGATACCTACGATCATGGGCCAGCCTCCCTCGGATCAGGATTTTCGAGTACGGCCTGCGTTTGCTTTCGACGATACTCCTCCAACGCCTGGCGGATTTCTGAGTGTTTGTTGCCCAGGATGGCCGCTGCGAGAAGGGCGGCGTTCACGGCGCCTGCCCGGCCGATGGCGAGCGTCCCTACCGGGACGCCCGCAGGCATTTGCACGATCGAAAGGAGAGAATCCAGGCCCTGAAGCACCTTGGACTCGATGGGCACGCCCAAAACTGGCAGAAGGGTCTTCGCCGCCGTCATTCCCGGCAGATGCGCCGCACCCCCCGCACCGGCGATGATGACTTCCAGTCCCCTTGCCGCTGCCGCTTCGGCGTATTGAAACACCTTATCCGGTGTGCGATGGGCCGAAACCACTTCGACTTCGTAGGGGATGGCCAACGCTTCGAGGGTTTCCGCGGCGTGGCGCATCGTATCCCAGTCCGATGCCGAGCCCATGATGACGCCAACCAGTGGTTTCATAAAGTCTCTCCCCCTTTCTTTTTGAACTTCTCAGGTCGTAGCACATCCACGTCGGTGATAAAGGTGATAATGGTCACGAGTTTTCGGGAGTGCAGTTCCATGCTACACCTCACGGCTGGCCATGGACCCACCGCGCCATCTCGAGATACAGCGGAATTCCGAGCGTGACATTGAACGGAAAGGTCACACCGAGGGAGGCGGCGAGCGAAAGCGCCGGGTTCGCTTCCGGCACGGAAATCCGCATGGCGGCTGGAGCGGCGATATAGGACGCGCTCGCGGCAAGAACCGTCAGAAGTGCTGTTCCGCCGACCGACAGATCCAGGAAGCGCCCGAGGGCGCACCCCAGCACCGCAGCAAAGAGTGGCATTAGAACTCCGAACGTGATCAGGAACGGTCCGTAGCGCCGCAGGGCGCTCATCTGCGCCGCGCACAGCAGCCCCATCTCCAGGAGAAACAACGCGAGCATCCCCCGGAAGAGATCAAAAAAGAACCCATCGATCGAGGCGAGGCCGTCCTGGCCCGCGATCCACCCGATAAACAGTCCGCCCAAGAGGCAGACGATCGCCTTCCCTGTCAGCACTTCGTGCAGCAGCCGGCCCCACTGTGTGCCGCGCGCAATCCCGCGTGCCAGCACTACGCCGACAATGATCGCGGGCATCTCCAGAAGCACCAGGAACAGCGTCATGTAGGATTCGTACTCGACCTTCTGGGTGCCGAGATAGGCCAGAGCCACGGCGTACGTGCCCACGCTCACCGAACCGTAGTGGGCAGCGATGGAGGCGGCATCGGCACGCTTGAACCTTCCGGCGCTCCGGAGAACGGGGTAGGCGATCACCGGCAAGACAACTCCCAGAAGGACGACGGCGACCATCTTCGGTAGCAGCGGAAGCAGCGGGTATTTGGCCAGCTCCACGCCGCCCTTCAGACCGATGGCCAGCAAGAGATAGATGCTCAGGAAATCATAAATGGCCGACGGGATACGGAGATCC
Organism: Candidatus Fraserbacteria bacterium; assembly: GCA_947085185.1. Lineage (GTDB taxonomy): Bacteria > Bipolaricaulota > Bipolaricaulia > RBG-16-55-9 > DRXL01 > JANXCC01. The sequence goes on from CAMTVK010000001.1 coordinate 58,441, forward strand.
GAACGGGCGAGGCCGGCGGCTACGCCAATAAGGAAAAACAGGATGACCGGATCAAGCGCCGTCATTTTTTGATGACCTCCGCACGGCGCGGGTTGACGCCACTCGTGCCTTGGTTTCCCCGCATACGCCGCGAAAGTAGAGCAAGGACACCCTCATCCATCTTCATGCATCGAGATCCCTTCACCAGGACGGTGCACCCTGGCCCGAGACTCTGCTGCAACTTGGCGACCGGAGGCTCGACCCTGATGTCGCAGCGGCCGCCGTCAAGAATCAAGTCAACCAGACCCACCCAACTCTCCGGCCACATGCGCAGCCTCGGTGGGGCTCACCCGTCCCAATCGGTTGGCGGACGGCCCCGTGAAGAGCGTTCACTCTGGTCCATGCGAGATAACGAGAGTATATGAAAGTGGGCTCGTCTTGTCAAACCCAAACGCCACGGAAGCGCCTGGCGCGTCCCTGAGAACGATGCCGTGTGGAGTGTAGAACTCGCCCTCGCTTTACTCCCACCGGAATGCTCGCGCCGACACGGCTATACCCACCACCAACAGACCTGCGAGTACGGCTACCTCCCGCAGGTGGCTGCTCCAGGCTTCGCCAAACCAGAAGCCCTGCAGCAGTTCAACCACGTATCTCATTGGCATCATTCGGCTGATCTGATCCACAGAACTTGAAAACATCTCTTTTGGAAATGTCGCTCCAGAGAGGAAAAGGTTTGGAAAGTAGATGACCATCCCCGTGATATTGGCGACCCGCGCGGTGGGTGCCAGGCTGGCCACCAGAAAACCGATAGAGAAAAAACTGAGCGCGCTCAAGGTAAAGGCAACCAAGACGTTTAGGGCATTGCCTTCAAAGCGCAAACTGTAGACCAGTCTGGCCGCGATGATTAACAGCGCTGCGCCCAGCAGGGTCATCATGAACCCAACCACGACCTGGGCTGTCAGGATGGCCGCAGGGTGCAAAGGCGTGGCGCGATAGCGGCGCAAAACGCCCCTCTCCCGATAGGTCGCGACGCCGATAGGGATGCTCATAAACCCCGTCGTGCCAATGATCATTGCGATGTAGCCCGGAACGCTGACGTCTACCGAACCACGACCGCCGAAAAAGGGCGTGGGCTCATTGCCGTAGATGCTACCGAAGATGAAAAGCAGCAGCAGCGGAAAGGCCAGCGTGAAGAAAGCCGCCGCCGGTTCCCGCACGAAGAGTTTGGCTTCCGTCCACATCAATCTCCACAGACCACGCATTGTTTCCTCCTGCTATCGATCTCGCATCTCTCGGCCGGTCAGGGCCAAGAACACATCTTCCAGCGTCGGCTGTTCGGTGCGCAAATCACGGAAACGCACTCCACCCGCTGTCAACGTGTTCACTACACTGGCGACGAATCGATCACCCTGTCCGTAAACGATGATCCGCTCACCGACCCGCTCCACGCGTCTTACCCCGGCGAGAGATTGCAAACTCTCAAGTGCGAAGGCGCCCTCTACAGAGAACACGACGCGATTCTCCGCGCCGAGACCGCGGATGAGATTCTCCGGCGTGTCAAGCGCGACCAGGCGGCCGTGATCAATGATAGCCACCCGGTCACATAACCGTTCTGCTTCTTCCATAAAGTGCGTGGTGAGAAAGACGGTCTTGCCTCTGTCGCGAATGTCCCGCACCAGGTCCCACATGGCGCGGCGCGCCTGAGGGTCCAGCCCCGTGGTCAATTCGTCAAAAAATACCAACTCCGGGTCATGGATGAGGGCCAAGGCGATGAAGAGCCGTTGTTTTTGTCCGCCCGAGAGTTCGGCAAAGGCGGCGCGGCGTCTGTCGGCCAGCCCCACCTGTTCCAGCAGCGCATTCCCATCAGTCGTCCGAGGATAGAACGAAGCGAACAGGTCCAACGCTTCCCAGACTCGAAGCCGGTCGGGCAGCGCGGATTCTTGGAGCTGCACACCGATGCGTGATCGCAGAGCGTAGCCGTCCCGTTGCGGATTGAGGCCCAACACGTGGAGGCGGCCTGCGTCAGGTCGGCGCAAACCCTCGATGCACTCGATGGTCGTTGTCTTACCGGCCCCATTAGGCCCGACCATCCCAAAGATTTCCCCTTCGTAGACTTCAAAGTGGAGATCGTCTACGGCGACGACCGACCCGTAGGCTTTGCGCAGCTGCTCAACTTGTATAATTGGATCTCTCATACCGGCACACCTCCAGCGACTGCGCGCGGTTATTTTATATGATATGCAACGTTCACACCAGGCTCCCTACCGATCTCCCGCTGGGTCCAGTTAATTGGCACATTGCGGAGGCCCACAAGTGGAAGCAGCTCCAGGACAGAGATAGCTGCCTACGCTCATAAACTCGGCATCACCACTGAAGGCTCCTCCGGCTTCTAGGGGCCTCACTCAGCACAGCCAGTCCAAGCTGACTGAAGTCCTGTGGTCCCGTCTGTCCGGAAGTGCATAGAAGAACGAGGTATCACAAAAGCGCGTGGAAGGGATTGCTGCTGCGCTCATCGGGCCTTGGGGTATAAGTACTCGTCGTGCTGGCGGGCGACGGCCCGTGGCAAAAGTGCGCACGTCGGGAGACCGTGGCGGAGCTGGTGGTTCTAAGCAGTCGTCCAGCCACCGTCCGCGATGTCCAGCTTCTTCAGTTCCGCGGCCGCGAAGAGGTTCACCACGCCCTCGGGAGCGATGGCGCGGGAGACGATCTGCCGGATAACGTGGTCTAGCTCTTCTTCGGGGCGCTCTTCCGAAGGAGCCCGCTTCGCGAGGGCTGCCCGGACTGCCTGGAAGAAGGCCACGTCGTCCCGAATGCGCAGCGCCTCTTCGTGCGGCACTGCTAGCGCAAAGGCCTTGGATAGCTCGCTGACGGTGCGGAGCAACCGATCCTTCCCATCCTCTTGTGTCAGGATGTGTTCCTGCGCCGCGGCTAAAAGGGCAAGGCGTTCTTCGGCTTTTCCGGCCTTCCAGGCCGTCCAGTCGAACCCGTAGAACAGGTCGCAGCAGACTTCGTACTTCTCCAGCATCACGGCCACGGCCTCGTCCTGGTCGATGGCGGTCCGTCCCGTGCCGCCGCTGTCGGTGTAGGTGGCGAGCGTCGATTTGAGCTCGTGGGCGAGACCCAGGTAGTCAACCACGAGGCCGCCCGGCTTGTCCTTGAACACCCGGTTCACCCGGGCGATGGCCTGCATGATGACGCCCAGTCTTCAAGGATTTTCCTTGCTTTTCACTTGATAGTGTTTGTCCAGCTCATTTAGTATCGCCTGGCTGTAGAAGGTCTTTTTCGGTGACTTGGGGTTTTGAGGGTCCAGGCGGCGGACATGCGCGAACCGCGTGTCACCTTCTAGTTCATGACGGAGTTGGTGATACCGCTGATCGACCTTGAAACCCGGATAGCGCTGCCGGCACTGCGCGGTCAGTTCGCGGTAATCCCACGGATACCGTTCGCGGATTTGCTCCTCCGTCAACCGCACCGCCGGGGCATTTGGATCGCTGGTCACTCGAACCGGAGTTGCGGCCGCCGACCTTGAGCGTACGAAGCGGACCTCGACGTTGATCGCCACCGAGTACCGAGCATTGGGGTCGGCATCGTGATTGTCGAGGTTCTTCACATAGTGCAAGAAGTTCTTTTCTTCCTTGTTGAGCTCGACTGCTTCCGTGACGGGGGGCGGAGCCACAAACGACAGGGGCATGAGGTAAAAGTTGAAGCGGGAAAGATCCTCGTTGAACCAGTCCCACGCAGCCGAGGCGAAGTTCTTGACGGCCGCCATCCCGATCTCCTGAACTCGCTCCGCAAGTTCCGGGCTCTGGTGGTAGAAGTGGACCGCTGTGTCCCGAAGTTCACCAAGGGCTTCCAGATTCTGGCGACAAGCTTCGTCCATGACTTTCTGCTCGGTGAGCTTCTTCGCAAGATAGTCCACGCTATGAGTGAAGGGGCTTCCTGAGCGCGTCCGTTTGTACCGTGGCCGCTTGCTGCCTCCGCCTTCGCGCACGTAAAGGCTGCTGAGCCGATTTCTATTCATAGCCAGCCACTTGGCTTTGAGGAGAAGCTCCCAGGCGTTGAGAGCCAGAATCGTGAACGATTCAGCCCGATAGCGGAAATCGGGCTTGTTGTAGACGTCAATCGCTGCCACCATGGCGGCAATCGCGCGGTCGAGCAATTCACGGGAGCGTGCTTTCATTTGGAACTTCGCCCCTTGCGCTTCAGTCGGCTCTTGCGGGCGTAGGCCGGATACTTCTCGTACACTACCCGGAGCAAAGCGTTGTGGTCGAGGTCGCCGTAGGTGTCGATGATCGTCGCCGCGTCCTCCTTGAGGTCATCAGGTAGCTCGCCGAGCGCCTCCTGGGCCTTCGCTGGATCGATTAGCACGATCCTTGTCTTGTCCTCATCTGGGTCACTCTCCACGCGCACCAGGCCTTCATCTTGCAGCGCTTGGAGATCGGCGTAGAGTTCCTTGGCGAACGGGCCGTAATGGTAGGGGACGAAGTGGTAGAGACGCCTGCGTGCTGCGTTGCCTTCCATTTGAACGAGGAAGGCGTACTTCATGAGCGCCGTTACCAGCACCTCGGTTGCCGCCCGGCGGGCGCGTTTTGCCTTCTCCATAAGCAAAGCCAGAACCAGCAGCCTCGGCAGGCGTTCGTGCAGCGCCTTCTGGGCGGCGATCCACTCCGCATTGGCCGCCTCCCATTCGGCAGTCAGCTCGCCGGTGAAGGCTTGAGACATCAGGCTTGTAAAGCATAGTTCCGCCTCTCTAAAAGCCAATGCGTATTTCTTCCGTGTCTCCGAATAGTGTTCGGCTTGCTGAATGAAATAATCCTGTTGTTGCAACGGTGGCACTGGTACAGCGACCTTCTGCAGGGTCGAAGTCTTAAGGAGCCACTGGCCCCCGCTGGTTCGCACAGCCAGACGTCCACGAAGAAGGTCCAATGTAGATGGCAACCTCAGGAATGCCGCCAAGAACCCCTTTCTGACGACGGATTCATTGGCTCGAAACGCGCATAGGTTTGAATCGAGCACCCACGTCTCGTTCTCTGGCGCGGCGAAGACGTCTGACTTTGCCAGGTGCTCAATACTTCCATTCAGAGGCGAGAAAACAATATCTCCCGGCAATAGGCGTCCTCTTTCGATCTCACGCGGCGAGGCTTCGATCATCTCGCTCCACGAGAGATCAAGACCCGATAAAGTAAGGTTTTTAATACGGACAATCGGCACATTCCCCTTAGGAGAGGGACGCTTCGATAGTCCTCTTCTAATGCTCGCGCACTCACCGAGAGGTACTGTCGGCCACCCCTTTGGATTTGTTGCAGGGTCGCCGAACATCTCCAGAAAGAGCGCGGGCAGGGTTTTGTCCGCCAGCTCCAGCGCCTCCCGCTGCTTGCGGCGAATCTCGTCGGCCTTCTGGAGGATCTGCACGATACGGTCTTGGACGGGGAGAGGGGGAAGGGGAACAACCTGCTCATACACCCGATCACGGTTGAGTCCCGGTTTTGTAGTGGTGTCGACGAAGCGGCGAGGGTCAAGCCACTTCAGCAAGTAGTAGACGAAATCGAGGGAGTGAACCCTTGCATCTCTGATCCGGACATAGTACGTGGTGTCAATCGGCCAGGATTTTGGCTCTGCGTAATTGATCTCGCCCGCGCTCCCCTTGCGGCCCACAACGATTGTCCGTTCCTCTAGCAGATACTCGTGGGCACGATCTACGAGGCCATTCGAGCCATACACCCCGTAAGGGCCGGGCTTTCGCTTTTGCTCGGGGAATGACTTCCCATACTCCAAGGCAAGGACGTCGCCCAGTGTGACCGCCGACCACCTTCTGATCGGCTCGGGCTGCTCCCTCTTGCGATTCATCGCCCGGCCTCCCATCCAAGGACGTTCTTGGCTTGATCGAGAAACCGCAGCGTCTCTGCCGCCTTCAGGTACCTCGCCACGCCGTCCTCGCGGGTATCTTTTGAAACGATGCATACTTCTATTATCGCTCGCCACATGGCGGACTATATTCGCGACGGATTTCCTGCTCGATCGCGGAGCGCCCAGGTTGCTGCAGGTTTGGCGTGTATAAGACGGCCACGTAGAGCGTTACTCCGCAATTGCGCTGCCAGCAGTCCTTGCGGTCGTGGGTCTCCACCCGGGCTTTCACCTGCGCCGATTCCCCAACGTCTATAACTCGGTAGCAGTTCTGCTGCGTGGGACACAGAACCACGTAAACACCGGAGCGGTCTTCCAGCCTCCAGGTTTCGGTCAAGGCGTAGGGGCCTTCGAAAGTCCATCTGCCAATTGTGATGCTCATGGTTCACCCCCGATTGCGTTTGTTGATGATACCTCTGCCAAGTTACTTCCTGATACCATCGCCAAAAGCTGGCGCAGGTCTTCGGTAATCTCCTCCTCCAGCTCCAGCAGGCGATTGATGAGCACCTCTGGCTTTTCGTGTTCGACCGCCTCGGCCTGGTGCGGGCAGTAGCGGCCAGCGGTGAGGTTGTAGTCCGTCTTGCGGATATCCTCGATAGTCGCCCACCAGGACTTTTCGCTCTCGAAGTCCTTCAGGCGGTCGGACTTCAGAATCGCCCGTACGCCGCCATCTTTTTCGTGCCGCCAGGTATACGGCCAACGCTCGACCATGTCTTGCAGGTCCCCGTCCGTGTCGAAGTCCGGCAGTGGCCTGCGAGTTAGTCCCAAATCGCGGCCGTCACTGTCCACCCGGTAGAACCAGACCTTGGAGGTGCGAACGTCGTCTTTCCCAAGGGGCTTGCGGAAGACGACGACGCTGGTCTTCGCACCGCTATAGGGGTTGAAGACTCCCCTCGGCAGGCTGATAACACCCAGCACCTCGAACTGCTCCACGAGCTTGCGGCAGATGTTCCGCAGCATCTTCTTCGAGTCGAAGAGGAGACCCTCCTTGAGCACCACGGCCGCGCGTCCACCGGGCTTGAGTGCGTTCATCATGTGCTGGATGAAGAGCGCCTCGTAGAGCTTGATGTGGTAGTCGAACTGGGCGAGCCGCTCCTGCTTGGTCGGCCCGAAGGGTGGATTGGCCAGGATCACGTCGTACTTGTTCTTGTGGAGGTCCTGCGCCTTGTTCGAGAGGCTATCGTCGTTCTGAAGCTGGCTGGAACCGTCTTTGTGCAGGATCATGTTCATTAGGGCCAGCTTGAATACCATGGGGACGTGCTCGACCCCGATGAGATGCTTCTCCTTGAGGGCGCGCAGCAGACGCTCCTTCTCCGTCGCGCGGATTTTCTTGCGGTTGATCTTTTCTTTGACCCACTCGAAGGCGCGAACGATGAAGCCACCCGTGCCACAGGCCGGGTCATAGATCGTTTCGCCGATCTCCGGGTCAATGATCTGGACCATGCGATCCACGACATGGCGGGGCGTGAAGTACTCGGCGAACTCCGGGTTCTGGCCGAACTGTTGGAGCAGGTATTCGTAGGCGCGGCCGAAGATGTCGTACCGCTCGCCGCTTTCCGTGACGCCGCGCATCATGATCTCGCGCAGATTGAGTTCTTTCAACTTCGAGACCAGTGCGCGGATGGTCGTGGTGTACCGGAGGCGGAAAACGGTGCCACTAAAAAGCCGCCGTACGTCAAAGGTGATGTCGTTGCCGGTCTTATCAACGACTTTGCGGGTGGCAAGGTCGTCGAACATGCGACGGCAGAAATCGACGCTGTCCTCGAAGCCGTTATTCTTCGCGTACCCGTCCGGGTCGTTGGCCCAGTTGTGGAAGCGGTATATGTTCGGGATAGCGAGCTCCTCGTCGGTCAGTTGGCGGTTCCGTCCTTCCTCTTGCTCGAGCGTCATCTCGTCCCAGAGCTTGAGGAATAGAAAGAGGCTGAAAGTCTCGAGCCGCTCGATGGCATGAAGTGCATCATCACGAAAGACGTTCGCGATTTCCCAGAGTTCTTCACCGAACTGATTGAAATCGGGTGTGTTACTCACGGCTCACCTCCTCTATGGGCGTCCCTGTCTCCAGGGCCAAGGCTTCGTCCGCCAAGCTGAGAAGCTTGTCCAGCCCGCCGAACAGGGCCTTGATGCGCGGAAGCCCGCCCGCCTGGTCAAGCAGATGGCTTCTCAGGACTTGCTCGGGTGTGATATCGGGGTTCGCGCGCTTAAAGTCGCAAACCATGAGAACCATCTCCCGCTGCTCGCGGTTGAGGCTCTTTCCCAGCGCCCACTTCTCAAACTCCCTCCTTCGGTGGAGCGTCTCGAAGTCGGCCTCACCCATGGCTACGGCGATGAAGTCCTCGAGCGTCGCCTCAGGCTCGCCATAGAGATCCCGAAGGCTGGAGAGGTCGAACCCCATAGTGGCCAAGAAAGAGTGGTCGGGAGGCGTTGGTCCCTTGAAGTACCGCCAGCAGAGGATGGTTTGCGCGAACCGCTGTTTCAAACCCTCGCGCTCCATGCCTCCCTTGAGCTGGGTCTCGACCTGCCGGCGGAGTTCCTCCAGGACGGCCGGGGAGATGGTCTCCGAAAAGACCAGGTGAACAGGTACGTCGGCAATCACCATTCGCTGCTCGCTGCCGCCTTCTTGACCGCCGGGGCCGCCACCTGCAGCGCCTTCACCGGCGTCGCCACGCTCGCGCTGGATGATCTCCTCCTCTTCCTGCTCGACCGGCTCGTCCACGACGCCCGGGGTGTCGTTCGTGATGGCGGGCTCAAGCCTCGTGATATCCACGAAGTCGACCAGCTTGTAAAACTCCTTGCCGGTGTCCCGGCACTTCCGAGTGCCCCGTCCCTTCATCTGCACATAGAGCACCTTGGATTTCGTCGGCCGGGCCATCAGCAGGACTTCCACGTCCGGCGCATCGATTCCAGTATCCAGCATTCCGACACCCACAAGGACAATGGGGCGGGGTGCCATATTAGGGTCCTTGTGCGCCTGATCGATGATGGCCTTGCGCTCTTCTGGCCCGGTGACCTTTTGGAATTCCTCAATCAGGCCGCTCGCGCCCGGCATCTCGTTGTGGACCGCAACGATGAACTTCTCCGCCGACGCGTCGTTGGGTGGGAGGTTGTTCAGCTCGTTGTACTTCTCGATCAGCGCATAGCGTAGGTTCTTCGCGTGGGCGATGGAGGCCGCGAAAACGATGGTTTTCACCGGCTGGCGAGTGCCGAGGATCTCAAAGTACTTCTCGGCGATGAGCTGATTGCGCTGCGGGACGTCCACGGCGCGGCCGAGCTGTTCGGGCTCGAAGTCGAATCCCATATCATGGACGCCTTCGAGGTCCACATTCGTGTGGAACTTGAAGTGAATGCACGAAGCGAGTCGCTCCCACTCCGGAACCTCGGGATTTGTCTCCCCCTGGCGGATGGTGTATCGATAAATGGGTCCGCGGTATTGCCCCGGATCGGTAAAGAAGCGATCCGTGTTGACGGTCTCCTTGTCGGAGGGGGTCGCAGTCAACCCCAGGAGAATCGCGCCTCCCTTGGCAAAATGGTCGAGCACGCCGTACCAGTCGCCGAAGTATGACCGGTGACACTCGTCCAGAATGACGAGATTGAAATGGTCAGGGGCGTAGGTGAGGTACTTGCTGCGGACTGCCATGTGCTGGATGGTGGTCACGAGTATGTCGCGGTGCTTGTCTTCTTTTCCGCCGGTTGCTCGTTCGATGTTGAAGTTATCACCGAGGTGCGTCTTGAACTTCCTCACCGTCTGGATTGCCAGGGCGTCACGATCCACGAGGAACAGCGTCCGCCTAATCAGGCCGACCGACCAGAGCTTGGCGATCACGCCCGCGGCCGTAATCGTCTTGCCGGTGCCGGTCGCCATCTGGAGATACATCCGGCGGCGCCCGGCCTGGACCGCGCCGAGCACCTGAGACACCGCCACCCGCTGGTAGTCCCGGAGGGTGCCATGCAACTCCACCGCTTGCGGCCTGAAGAACTCGCCGAATTCTGCGGGTGTTGGGAACTGCTGGATGCGCTCCGGCAGCGTGTTGGCCTTGAGGTTCTGGCGAAGATAGATCTTCCCATCGCTCGCGAAGAGGAGGGGGATGTCGTGTCCGGTGTTCCGCTTATAGGCCCTGGCGTAACCCTTGGCTTGATCGAGCGCAGCCCAGAGGTCCTTCCCAGGCTTCTTCGCTTCGAGGATGGCCACGATACGACCATCGTGAAAGAAGACGCGGTCGGCTTCTTCCCCGTCCAGGTGTTCGCGCCAGCGCTTGCGGGTGACCGTAAAGTCCGTGACGTCCCAGCCACGCTCTCGAAGGTGGGCTTCGATCAGAAGCTCGGCTTCGTCCTCGTTGATCGGTTTCATCGTGCACTCCCTAGGAAACTTGTTTCACGGATTCCCCGGACAGGCGCTACGTGCCGCACCCGGCCAGGGGTCGCATTACGCAACCTTTCCGAAAGTCTTGGGCCATGGGATCTCGGGGACCGCGTCGCTGGCGTCGTCGGGCAAGGCCCTGCGGCAGAGCGGATAGCCTTCGAGCGTCTCGCGTAAGCGTTGCTTGGAGCCCTCAAAGGGGCGCCTCCTGCCGTAGCACTCTTGCAGAAGCCGGGCACGTCCCGGTATTCGCCCGCGTCCTTGTCGCCGCCTGCCTGCCGCGCTCCGCTTGGCGCAGGCAGGCGCCAGGCGTGGTAGGTGTCGGCGATCTTGCGAATGTCCTCGTCGGTGAGCTCGCGGTGGGTGCGGTCCACCATCTGCCCCATCTTGCGCGCGTCGATGAAGAGGACCTGGCCGCGGCGGTCGCGGTCCTCACCCCCAGCCCCTCTCCCTCTGGGAGAGGGGAGAGAGCGTTTGTCCCGCGCGAGGAACCACAGGCAGGCGGGGATCTGGGTGGAGTAAAAGAGCTTGTCCGGTAGGGCCACCATGCAGTCCACCAGGTCGGCCTCGATGATGTTCTTGCGGATCTCGCCCTCGCCCGACTGACCCGAGGACATGGAGCCGCCCTCGAGCACGAAGCCGGCGAGGCCCGTGGGCACCAGGTGGCGGATCATGTGCTGGACCCAGGCGAAGTTGGCGTTGCCGGCGGGCGGCACGCCGAACTTCCAGCGCTTGTCCTCCCGCAGGTGTTCCCCGCCCCAGTTCTTCATGTTGAAGGGCGGATTAGCCAGGATGTAGTCGGCCTTGAGGTCTGGAAAGCAGTCGTTGAGGAACGAGTCGCCCTGCTCGATCCGCCCGTCGATCCCACGGATAGCCAGGTTCATCTTCGCCAGGCGCCAGGTGGTGTAGAACGGCTCCAGCATCTCCACGAGCAGCTTGACCACGCAGCGCGGGGTGTAGAACTCACCGCCCTTTTTGCCCTCGGCGCTCGCAAATTGCCCGAGGAAGTACTCGTACACCCGACCCAGGATGTCGCGGGCGTGGTTGTCGCCACCTGCCAGGTGGATGTTGGAGACAAGGTCGATGAGCTGGCCGAGTCGTTGCTTGTCGAGCGCAGGGCGGGCGTAGTCCTTGGGGAGGACGCCCTTGAGGGAAGGGTTGTCCCGCTCGATGGCGGCCATGGCGTTGTCCACGAGCTCGCCGATGTGAGGCTGTCGGGCGTTCTTCTTGAGGTGCTCCCAGCGAGCCTCGGGCGGGACCCAGAAGATGTTCTCCGCCCGGTACTCGTCGGGATCCTCGGGGTCGGCTCCTTGGTCTCGTTCGGCTTCCAGTTTGATACGGTGGGCTTCAAAAGCATCGGAAATGTACTTAAGAAAGATTAGCCCCAAGACGACATGCTTGTACTCAGCCGCGTCCATGGACCCCCGTAAGGCGTTGGCAGCAGCCCAAAGCTGAACCTCAAAACCGAGGTTGGCAGAGGATGCATTGCCCCGTATTGGTTTTGTCCCCTTATTGGCCATATTATGCCCTCTCCTTCGCTCGCTATATTATAAAAGCGAGCCTCATAAAAACAAAAGAGGGGGAGTCCAAAGATAAAAAATCCGCAGCGCTCGCAAGAGAAGCACTTCTGGGAAGCTGGCTCCTCGGGCAGGATTCGAACCTGCGACCCACCGGTTAACAGCCGGTTGCTCTACCGCTGAGCTACCGAGGAATTTCGTATTATTATAGCATAGGAGGCCGGGCCAGGTCAACCCCGCGAGTTGACTCATTGAAACTGTTACCGAACGGGGGTCAAAACGTTGGTCCCCCGTCCTCCCCAAGATAATACTCCTCAAAGCTCGTATACGCGCGATGGAAGAGCAGTGTGAACGTTCCTGTGGGGCCGTTGCGCTGTTTCCCAATGATGATCTCGGTCTCGTGTACCAAGCGGGAGGGGGGCTGGTCCTCAGGCTCTTCGGGGGGCTCTTCGCTGCTTGCGTCTTCACGGTATAAGAAGAGCACGACATCAGCGGTCTGTTCGATCTCGCCGGAATTGTGCACTACAATACCGTTGGCCACAAAATTGTGCACGTCTTCTACGGCCAGATCCCAGACCGGCTCTTCACCCCCAGGCGTGATCGATACGATTCTCTCCCATAGAAGGTCGCTTCGCGGTTCCCCAGGTAGTGTGACGGATCGCATTGTCGCAATCACATCCCCTGGAACCAAATCCCGCAAAGGACGCCATCCTTCTGCGGTCAAGAATGGATGCGCCGCAGTCGCGCGGATCTCACGCCCTGTCTGCACGCGCACTCTGTATACATGATTGACGCCCTTGGGGATGACGTCGAGAACACGTGCTGGGCGCAGACGTTGCTCATGATCGAGTGCGATCACAGTCATCCCTGGACGGACGTTTCGGACTTCTAACAAATCGCCGGTCTTCCCATCAATCACGTGGGTGTCACCGGTCACGCATTCGCGCAAGTCGGACAATCTCGGCCTGCGCGGTGGGCGCTCTGGAGCGCGCGATAGCTGCGACAATGCCACCACAGGGATATTCAGCTCCCGTGCCAGGCCCTTCAGCGACCGCGCAATGTACGCAACTTCTTGCTCACGCACGTCGCTGCGCCCCCCACCCTCGACCAACTGCAAATAGTCCACAAAGAGCACATCCAGCCCGTGCTCGGATTTCATGCGCCGCGCCTTGGCTTTCAGCTCCAGCACAGAGATACTGGGCGTGTCGTCAATGATGATCTTGCTGCCCTGAAGCTTGTTCGCCGCGCTAATAATGCGGCGCCACGACTGCGAATCCGTCTGCAGATGCCCCCCACGCAACCGATGTAAGTTAATATGCGCCTCGGCGCACAGTAATCTCTCTAACACTTGCTCTTTGGTCATCTCTAAGCTGAAAAAACCCACGCACTTGCCGAAGCGCAACGCCATGTTCCGTCCAAGAGAGAGCGCCAGCGACGTCTTCCCCATGCTCGGACGAGCAGCGATCACGATTAAGTCCGAGGGCTGCAACCCCGCGGTCATCTCGTCGAACTTGCGATAGCCTGTGGGCAAGCCGGTCACCGTGTGCTTGTGGGGATCGCGCTGGAGTTGCTCTAAGTGCTCCAAGTGCTCATGCAAGAAGTCTCGGATGAGATGGTAGTCCCTGGTGAGCTGGAAGCGCGAGATCGAGAAGATCTTCTCTTCGGCGGCATCGAGCACGCTTTCCAGATCGGACTCCTCTTGCAACCCCAGCTCAGCGATCTGGTGGCCCGCGGCGATGAGCGCTCGCAGGATCGCTTTTTTCTTAATAATCTCGGCGTAGTAGGGGACGCTCGCCGTTGTGGTTACCTTGGCCACCAGCTCGCTCAGATACGCCCGACCTCCCACAACCTCGAGCTTCTTGAGCTCGTCCAAACGGTTCCCCACCGTGATCAGATCGGCGGGCTTGCCACGTTCAAAGAGCTCCAGAATCACCCGATAGATAATCTGATGGGCTGTCCAATAGAAGTCTTCAGGCTGGAGGCTCTGCAAGAGCTGGGGGATGGCGCTCTCGGGCTCGAGCATCGCCGCGCCGAGCACGACTTGTTCGGCCTCGCGGTTCTTCGGTAACGTACCCCCAGATGGCACAGAAGACTCACCACAACGATTATAGCACGCATGTCCCTGCCGCACCACGTACGAGCTCGTGCGCTACAGCCCTAGCTGGGGGGCGATCTCTTGCATGGCTTTGATCACAAATGCTATATGCTCATCGAGAGGGACGCCAAGCTCGCGCGCCCCCTGCTCGATCTCGTCGCGATTGACCCCGCGCGCGAACGCCTTGTCCTTCCATTTCTTCTTGACGGCCGCGACGTCCACTTCGGCCAAGCTCTTGTGAGGGCGCACAAGCGCAGTGGCCACGATCAAGCCGGTCAGCTCATCACACGCGAAGAGCGCCTTGGCCATCAAGGACGTACGAGGGACGCCCGTGTATGTCGCGTGCCCCAGGATCGCTTGGCAGATCTCTTCTGGGACGCCACGCTCACGCAGAACTTGCACCCCCGTAGATGGGTGCCCTTGGGTGGGGTGATGCTCTGCATTGGGGTACTTTTCGTAGTCGAAGTCGTGGAGCAGGCCGGCCAAGCCCCAGCTCTCTTGGTCTTCGTTGAACTTGCTCGCGTAGGCGCGCATCGCCGCCTCCACCGCGAGCATATGCTTGATCAGATTCGGATTCTTTGTGTACTCTTGTACGAGTGCGAGCGCTTCCAAACGCGTCATCATCAGCTGTGCACGCTCCTTTGTAACGTTTTGTTCAGTATACAGCCCCGCGTCTCAGATGGTCAAGGGTATGGCAGAGCGCCTCTTTGACAGAACAGAGCTGATCTGCTAGAGTCGTTTGGGTGATCGAGTATGACCAGTGCGCGGGAAGCCCTCGCCAAGACGCTCAAAGAAAACAAGATTGCTCTTGTCACCGGGGTCTATGGCGACCCCTGCACAGCGCTCTTAGACGAGTGTGCCAAGCAGGGGGTGCACACGGAGATCAGCACTGAGGAGAAGACCGCGTTCGCGCAGGCGTTAGGGGCTTCGGTAGCGGGTCTACCCAGCGTCGTCATAGTCAAGCAAGTGGGCGTCAATGTCTTAGCGGACCCGTTGGTGACCGCGGTGACGCATGGGATTGGTGCGGGACTTTTACTCATTGCTGGGGACGATCCTGGTGCGGTCAAATCCCAGAACGAACAAGATTCCCGCTGGTACGCCAAGCTTGCTGATATTCCCGTGCTTGTGCCTCCGGGGCCGCAGTACGTCAGCGATGCGGCTATTGAGGGGCTGGCACTGTCGGCGACCTTGGGCATTCCCGTGATGATGCAGGTGACGGCGCGTCTGTTGGAGGGGGAGGGTCGTCCCAGCGAGATGCCCCTCACGGTTGAGGCGCGCTTCGACCGAGACCGAGCCTGGAGGAATCTCATCTTAGATCGCTATAAGTATTTCTATCAAAAGATCTATCCTCAACTGATTGAGCTCGTCGAAGATTCGCCACTACACCAGACTCCGTCTGACCAGGCTTCGCCTGGACCGTATATCGTGCCGCCTCTGGCGGCACGGCGAACAGTCCAGACGGAGTCTGGGTCTGGTGTGATCTCGTGTGGGTTTGTTTCAACGTTGGTCACGGAGAAGAATCACTTTGCGTTGGGGTATGCGCATCCGTTGCCGGAGCGTGCGCTGGTGCGCTTCTTGAAGCCTCTGGAGAATGTGTTAGTCGTCGAGGAGATTGCGCCGATTGTTGAGGAATCTGTGAACGTGCTGGTAGCGCGCTACGGGCTGAAGACAAAAGTCTATGGGCGGCTGACGGGGCATTTGCCCAGGATTGGGGGGTTGGAGGCGCAGCAGATAGCGGAGGCGTGGGGGCGTGTTGGGGGAGCGCTCTCTTGTGAGACTCCCACGCGGGTGAGCGGGGGGATTTTGGAGCTGCCTTGTGGGGGCTTTGAGCTGCTCTATGAAGTGCTCGATGAGGTCTTATCTGAAGGGCATCTTGTGGCTGGGGATGTGGGCTGTTCGATTGTGCACGGGTATTTTCCGCCGCAGGTGATTGACACGGCGTATGCGTTGGGGACGGCGATTGCGACGGCGGCGGGGATGGGGCTTTCTGGGCGCAAGGGGGTGGCGGTCATTGGGGATGTGGGGTTTCTTCATTCTGGGATTACGGGGCTGTTGAATGCGGTAGAGCATGGGCACAACGTGCTTGTGATTATTCTTTATAATAAAGTTTCGGCGATGACGCCTGGGGTGCAGGGGTGTGTGGGTTTAGGGCGGGTGCGTGCGGTGGTGGAGGCGTGCGGGGTTGCTGTGATAGATGAGGTGCAGATGGAGCAGGTGACAAGGGAGGAGCTGAAGGGGCTCTTGGAGAGGCGGCTTTCTGAGCGTGGGGTGCAGGTGCTGATCGCGCACGCCAAGCCTAAAAAATTGCACGAATGAGCCGTGCAAGAGAGTCAGCCCTCTTGACTTGGGCAGGGTAGCTGTGCTATAGTCAAGCCCCAATAAAAAATTAGAGAGGGCTTATGAGCTATCGAAGGGGCCTGGCAGCTCTTCTCTTAGTGGGGGCTATTGTCATTGATCAAGCGCTGACGGTCCGCGCAGCCTCCGTGCGCGACGTCGTGATCAGTGAAGTCGCGTGGATGGGCACGCAAGCCGATGCCAATGACGAGTGGATCGAGCTGTACAATAACACCGATCTTCCCCTCAACCTCACGGGCTGGCAGATCGTCTCGCTGACAGATAACTCCCCTAATTTTACGATTAGCTCTGCTCGTTGCAGGAATGTCGTCATCCCCGCCAAGGGGTTCTTTGTGCTCGAGCGGACGAGCGATACAACTGTCAGCGACATTGTTGCAGACTGTATTTACACAGGTGCGTTGAGTGACAGAGGAGAGAGCCTTGCGTTGAAAGCCCCTTCGGGAACTATCATTGATACAGCCAACGGCGATGGCGGCCCCTGGCCTGCAGGGACTCCTTCACCCAAAGCCACGATGGAACGCATCGATCTGATGGCTCCCGATTCTGATGCCAACTGGGACACCAACGATGGCGTCCACCGCAACGGCCTCGACGCAAATAATAATCCGATCAATGGGACGCCCAAGGCGCCGCGCCAGAGAGCGTCTTATAATGCGCGCGACGTCGTGATCAGCGAAGTCGCGTGGATGGGCACGCAAGCCGATGCCAACGACGAATGGATCGAACTTTATAACAATACCGACCAAGCGATCGCTCTTGTGGGATGGAGGTTGGAAGCCGCTGATGGCATGCCCAGCATTGTCCTCTCTGGCGTCATTCCCGCGAAGGGCTTCTTCTTGCTCGAGCGCACCGACGACAACACCGTGAGCGACATTATCGCCGATCAGATCTACACTGGTGCGCTCTCCAATCCTGGTGAAGTTCTCGTCTTAAAAGATCCGTCGGGAAACGTTATTGACACCGCCAACGGCAATGGTGGCCCCTGGCCCGCCGGAGATGACTCACGGAGGGCCACGATGGAGCGTCTCGATCTGATGGCTTCCGACTCCGACGTCAACTGGGCTACCAACGACGGAATCCATCGAAATGGCCTGGACGCTCAGAATAATCCCATCAACGGCACACCCAAAGCCCATAAGCCCCCTTATGTGACTATCGCCAATCCTACGACGGCTTCGCCGGTATATCTCCCCCCGGGCGGAAGCTTTTCAGTGCGCTTCACCAGCGATGAAGCCGGCACTTCTGAGATCGCCATTGACGGGACACACTGCGGCGGCGGAGCCGTCAGCGTCGGCACGAATATTCAGACGTGTACGCTCCCTAGCCCGTTTGCCCATGGTGCCTATGATCTCTCTGTAAGGGTCACTGACGCCACGATGGCTATCGGTGCGGCGACCGAAAGAGCTGCTGTGCGCGTGATCCTAGCGACTCTTGGTGACGTGAACGGCGACGGGAAGGTCAATGTGATTGACGCGCGCCTGGCACAGCAACACGCCGACGGAGTCATCACCCTCACGGGAATGCAGCTCTTAGCCGCTGATGTTGACCAAGACAGCGACGTAGATGCTGACGATGCGACGGCGATTGCCAAGAAGGGGATTGGATTGCCTACAGGGATTCCGTGGTTTGCGAGATCTCGTTCTTTGTTTGGGGAGGAATGGGGACTTTTGCTGGCTTTTGCCCTGTCGGCCCTGTTGCGTGGGCGACGCAAGAGACAAGCGTTATGGTTCATGATGCTGGGGGTAGTGAGCGTGCTTACGGGCTGCACGGAGTTTGCGGGCCCGCCTCCGCCCTCCGGCCCGGCGATCTTCGTCACTTCGACTTCCATGCCCAACGGGGCCACCCGGACTGTACAAATCGTCGTTCACAACGTGACGGCCCAAGGCGGCGTGGCTGCGCTCCAAGGACGGATCGCCTATCCCGCTGGGAAAGTGACTGTGCACTCACTCACGGGCTTGAGCGGCTTTGTTGTCAAGGCGCTTGCGATAGACAACGCTGTGGGTGAGGTGCGCTTTGCCCTTGTTAAATCTAGCCCCGGTGGCATCAGCAACGGAGCAGTTGTGCAAGTGACTCTATCGGTTTCTGGGGTGCCGGGGAGCATTGTAATGCTGAGCTGGGCCGCGAGCGCCCAGACGCCCATCGTCATCGGAGGGGAGACAAACACTGAAATTTTAGGGCTCAGTTTTGGCGATGGGGCCGTGCGCGTGCGCTAGCGTGAGAGTATAATTATCCCGTGCGCACAGAGATCCTCCATGCCAATGACGCAGCCCTCAAGCGCGCCGCTCAGATCATCCGCTCCGGCGGGCTTGTGGCCTTTCCCACTGAGACCGTCTACGGACTGGGGGCCAATGCCCTCAACCCCGACGCCGCCAGAAAGATCTTCCTCGCCAAAGACCGCCCCCCAGATGACCCCCTCATCGTCCATATCGCCCACGCCCACGAACTGGTGACGCTCGCCCGACAGATCCCCCAAAGAGCCTGGGACTTGGCCGAAAGATTTTGGCCCGGCCCGCTCACTTTGGTCTTGCCCAAAACAGACAGGGTCCCCACCGTCACTACCGGAGGACTCGATACCGTCGCCGTGCGCATGCCAAGCCATCCCATCGCTCACCAGCTTATCGAACTGAGTGGAGTTCCCATCGCCGCGCCCTCCGCCAATAGATTCGGCCGCCCAAGCTCCACCACAGCGCAGCACGTCAAAGAAGACTTAGATGGACGCATCGAGCTGATCCTAGACGGTGGCCCCACCCCCATCGGCGTCGAGTCCACCGTCTTGGATATGACCCAAGACCCCCCCATGATCCTCCGGCCCGGCGGAGTCACTCTCGAAGAGCTTCACGCGATTTTGGGAGCAGTGCAGATGATGCACCCCATGGATAGAGAAGCTGCCATGCGTTCCCCAGGGACGCGCGCGCGACACTACGCCCCGCGGGCCAAGCTGGTGCTTGCCGCAAGCTCAGAGCTGGAGCAGCTCGTGGCCAGACTGCGCCAGAGCGGGACTCGGGTCGGCGTGCTCGCAAGAGCGCGCCCTCTTGCGTGCGGGCCTTCCGTGATCCAGATGCCCATGGATCTCACAGAATACGCGCGGCGACTCTTTGCGGCGCTGCGTGAGCTCGATGCCCAAGGGGTGGACGTGATCGTCGTGGAGCAGCTCGAAGAGAGCGGGCTGGGACGGACGATCATGGACCGGCTGCGGCGCGCCAGTTATAATGTGGAAGGGTACGGAGGTGATCAGTGATGAGCAAACCGACGCATCCCAAGGCGATCGCGCGCCGACGCCATCGGCGTGAGAAACTCCGCAAACTCCGCATGAAGTATGCCCAAGCCACAAGTGAAACGGAACGCCAGCGCCTCTTGGAGAAGGCCTTACGGGTCTCACCAGGGATGTCGCGGGAGGAGTTTCTCTTGTGGACCCGAGGGGACTCGAACCCCTGACCTCTTGAATGCCATTCAAGCGCTCTCCCAACTGAGCTACGGGCCCAGTGAGACAGTTTTATCATAGCAGGGTCTGCTGGAGCTGTCAAGTTGCATAATGAACTTGGAACTTGTACCTTAGAGCTGTCTATGACCCATGAGCTGGAAGCGCTTCTTGAGCTGAATAGACACGATATAGCCATGCGGCAGCTCGCTCTCAAGATCGAGGGGCTCCAGCGCCGCCGCCTCTTGCTCCAGGAGGCGATGGCGCGCGAGCACACTGAATTTCTCACGAAGAAGAGAGCATTCGAGGAGCTCCAACGCCACAGCCGCGAAAAGAACCGCGAAGTTGATGACTTGGACGCGCAAATCCGCGCCGATACCGAAAGACTGCGCACGGGCCTGCTCAGCTATAAAGAGATGGAGGCTCTCAGAATCCGAGTGGAGCACGCCCGCACCCGAATAGATCAGCTCGAAGACGAGGCCCTCGCCCTCATCACCCAAGTCGAAGAGCAAGCCCCCATCATCCGCAAGGCCGAGGAAGATTTTCTCCGATGGAAAGCCAAGATAGACCAAGACATCGCGCAGATTGACTCCGAGATCGCAGGGCACAAACAAGAGCTGGAGCGACTGCGCCGTGCGCGAGAACAGCACACATCTGCAGTGGATCAGGTGCTCTTGCAACGCTATGAGGAGCTGCGAGCACGCTATGAGGACCCTATCGCGTTCGTGCACAACGGCGTCTGTTCTGGGTGCAACCTGCGCGTCAGCGAGATCACCCTGGAGCGCGTCCGCCAAGAGCTCGCGACATGTGAGAACTGCTCGCGCTTGCTGTATGTCAAGTAGAGTGGCGCTCGCGCTGCTCGTGCTTGGTGCGGTGCTGGTGCGCGCCCAAGACGAGATCGTCCTTCCCCGGCAGATGGGAAGGATCAACGATTACGCGGCGGTCTTAGGGAGCGCCCGCGCCAATCTGGAAGCGCAGCTGGACGCAATCGCACGAGCGTTCAACGTCCAGGTGGTCATTCTTGCCACGATTTATGATCCGTTCGATGACGCGTCGGTCTATGCAGGGCGGATCTGGGAATCGTGGGGGTTGGGGAAGCGCACGGTGTTGCTCGTCTTTGTGAGGGAACAGACGAAAAATCAATGGGTCTTCGAGCTGCGCGTGGGGGAAGAGATTCGCGGGCTGTTGCGCCCGGAGCATCTGGAGCAGATGCGCCAGGGGCTGCGCTATCATCTGGAGCGCAGGCGCATCAAGACGGCTCTAGAGGACTCCGTAGCTGCCCTCCAAGCGATGCTAGAGGGCAGCTACGGCCGGCCTCCGCCCAGCGTATCTGGGGGGATTCAGTGGTCGTGGGTGGCGATACTTGTTGGAGGGCTTGTGGGACTAGGCGGAGCAGCTCTCTTGATGCGAGCGTTGTTGGGGAATCGGTGTCCGCGCTGCGGCGCCCGCTTGCGCTCCTATCGGGCTACGGGGCGCCGCAGCACCCAGTACCGAAGCTGTCCCTTCTGTGGCTATGCGCGTTTTCGCTAGTTCAAGCTCGCGTTCAGCTTTTTTTCTGCATCATCGTGGGTCAAGCGGATGACCAAGGAGAGACTGAGTCTGTTGCCTTCGGCTTGGAGCCGCGCGCGCAGCTCGCGATTGTGCGCTAACAGCTGGACCAGATCGTTCGCGAGCAACTGAGCCGCCGCGTGAATATACGAAAGATCATGCCCGTTTCCCAAATCTTGCCATTCTTCGATAGTGCCTACCAAGCGGGCCTCTGCTTCTGCCATAGGTGCCAGCCTCCTTTTGTGCTTAGGACTTATCCTACGAGCCACAGGGCCACAAGACTATGATGGACATTACATTCGTGATATAATTGGGGTGTGCAGAGGGGCGGAGGGCCGCGGGTGCCGCGCACGCGTGCACCTGAGGAAAGTCCGGACTCTGCAGGGCAGGCCGCTCGCCGCAAGGCGAGAGGGAGCGATCCTTGGAAAGTGCCACAGAGAAGAGACCGCCGAAGGCCCCCACCCTTCTCTGTGAGGGCCAGGCAAGGGTGAAACGGTGGGGTAAGAGCCCACCGCCCCGCTCGCGAGAGTCGGGGGCACGGCAAACCCCGGCCAGAGCAAGACCAAGTAAGGGCGCGCCTGAGAGTGGCCCGCTCGATGCGCCTGGGTAGGTCGCCTAGAGAGATGGCCCTCACCGGCTCGCAAGAGCCGGCACAGAATCCGGCTTATGCTCCTCTGCACGATTCTTTTCGACAGGAGTAACATGAGACGCCCTTGAGTTTCTGCACTGTTTGTGATATAAGAATAATATGCTGCCCTCAAAGATCTCTCAATCGCGAAGTCGGGAAGTCACGAGGACTCATGGCCCGATCTCTGCGTTTCTCACGCATCACTTCAGGCACTTCAACGCGGCAACGCTCATAGAGGCCGCCGACGCGTACCGTCGCCATCTCGACGCCGGCGGCAAGATGCTGCTCACTCTGGCAGGAGCAATGAGCACGGCCGAACTGGGACTCAGCCTCGCAGAGATGATCCGCCAGGACAAAGTCCATGCGATCTCCTGCACCGGGGCCAACCTCGAAGAAGATCTGTTCAATCTTGTGGCCCACGACTTCTATGAGCGGGTGCCAAACTGGCGGGATCTGACGCCTCAAGATGAGCAGGCGCTCTTTGAGCGCCACATGAACCGCGTCACCGACACGTGTATCCCTGAGGAGGAGGCGATGCGGCGGCTGGAGCGCGCGCTGCTAGAGGAGTGGACGCGCGCCGACCGCGCCGGTGAGCGCTTCTTCCCCCATGAGTTTATGTACCGCATCCTGCGGTCGGGTGCGCTGGAGCAGTTCTACCAGATCGATCCAAAAGATTCGTGGGTCTACGCGGCGATGGAGAAGGACTTGCCCCTCTTTGTGCCCGGTTGGGAAGACTCGACCATGGGGAACATGTACGCGGCGCACTGCATCGCGGGAGACATCCGGAACATCCACACGGTGCGCACCGGGATCGAGTATATGATCGAGCTGGCAGAATGGTACACGCAGATGTCCGCGGAAGCGTCCATAGGATTCTTTCAGATTGGAGGGGGGATCGCTGGGGATTTTGCGATCTGCGTCGTCCCCATGCTCCATCAAGATCTGCGGCGCAAAGACGTCCCGGTGTGGGGCTATTTCTGTCAGATCTCAGATGCGACGACGAGCTACGGGTCCTACTCAGGCGCCATCCCCAACGAGAAGATCACGTGGGGCAAGCTTGCGGTGGAGACGCCCAAATTCGTCATCGAATCAGATGCCACGATCGTCGCGCCGCTCATCTTCGCGTACGTCCTTGGATGGTGAGGGTGTTCTAGCAGATTCTGGGGAGCTGCTCCCCGCTGAGCATATCTACGATTCTCTGGGCGCCAATGCGGCTCTTGAGGGTGACAAGGCCTTGAGGCTCTGCTAAGACGCGCCCAATGAGCGCTGCTTGTGGGGAGAAGGTCTTGAGGATCTCGAGCGCTCGCGCGGCGTCCTGCGGCGCAACAAACGCGATGAAGCGCCCCTCATTAGCAACGTAGAGGGGATCCAGCCCTAAGATCTCACACGCCCCCTGCACGTCCTCGCGGACGGGCACGGCGCTCTCGTCTATAGCAATATTCACGTGCGCCGCTTGAGCGATCTCGGTGAGGGCGCTGGCGAGCCCGCCGCGCGTCAGATCCCGCAGACAGTGAATCTCGATGTCCTCTTCGATGAGCTTCATGACGGGATGCGCTAATGGGGTGCAGTCGCTAGTGATTTCGCTCTCGAACGCGAGCCCCTCGCGCACGGCCATGATCGCGATCCCGTGGCGCCCTATGTCTCCGTTGAGTACGACCACATCGTTGGGGCGGACGCGCGTGGGGGAAATCACACGATCGTGCTCGATGATCCCCAGGCCCGCAGTGTTAATAAAAACTCCGTCGCCCTTGCCCTTGTCTACGACTTTGGTGTCTCCAGTGACAATCTGCACCTGGGCGATCTGGGCAGCTTCTCTCATAGACTGCACGATGCGCCAGAGGGTTTCCATGGGAAGCCCTTCTTCTAAAATAAACCCCGTGCTCAAGAAGAGCGGGCGGGCGCCACACATCGCCAAGTCATTGACGGTGCCGTAGATCGCTAACTTTCCGATATCTCCGCCAGGGAAGAAGAGCGGCCGCACCACATACGAATCGGTCGTGAAGGCGAGCCTGGCGCCGTTGAGGGTGAAGGTCGCGCCGTCATGGCGCTCATTGAGATACTCATTTGCGAACGCTGCACCAAAGATCTTTTCGATGAGTTGGTGCATCAGTCTGCCGCCGCCCCCGTGCGCCAACAGAATCTGGGGATATTCAGAGATGGGGATGGGGCAGCTCAGGGAAAATTCTTCAGCCATGCTGCTTCCTCCGGTAGCGATAGTACGCGGCGCACGCGCCTTCAGAGGAGACCATCGGCGCTCCCAGAGGGCGCTCGGGAGTGCAGCGCGTCCCAAACGCTGGACACTCGTGGGGCTTCTTCACGCCCTGTAACACCAGCCCCGCCATGCACTCCGACGGCTCTTCGACCGAGCGATGGGTAAGCCCGAATTTCTGCGCGGCGTCAAATTCTCTGTATTTTTCTGTGAGACCTAGCCCGCTTTGGGGGATCTCTCCAATGCCACGCCATTTTCGAGGGACAACACAGAAGACTTCGCGAATGAGCTCTTGCGCTTTGAGATTCCCCTGGCGGCGCACCGACCGGGTATACTGATTTTCGACGTCGTAGCGCCCCTCTTGAAGCTGCTTGACGCACATATAGACGCCCTGCAAGATATCGAGCGGCTCAAACCCTGTCACGACGATGGGGACTCTATATTTTTTGGCGATGGGTTCGTATTCGGTGTAGCCCATCACGGTGCAGACGTGGCCTGCAGCTAAAAAGCCCTGGACGCGATTCTTTGGGGAAGAGAGAATCGCTTCTAGTGCTGGGGGGACCAAGACGTGCGATACCAACAGCGAAAAATTTTGTATCTTTTGGTGATAGGCTTGGTAGACGGCCATGGCATTAGCCGGGGCGGTCGTCTCGAAGCCCACGGCGAAGAAGACGACTTCTCTCTTGGGATTCTCTTGAGCGAGTTTGAGGGCATCTAAGGGCGAGTAGACGATGCGCACGTCGCCCCCTTGCGCCTTGACCGAGAGCAGATCACACTTGGTGCCGGGGACGCGCAGCATATCGCCAAACGAGCAAAAGATCACCTCAGGGCGCGAGGCGATCTCGATCGCTTTGTCTATGAGCTCGACGGGGGTGACGCAGACGGGGCAGCCCGGCCCATGCACAAGCGTGATCTCCTTGGGGAGCAGCTCGTCTATGCCGAATTTAATAATAGCATGGGTCTGGCCGCCGCAGACCTCCATGATCGTCCAGGGTCTTGTGGTGATCTGGGCGATCAGCCGGGCGTAGCGCCATGCGAGCGTGGCGTCGCGATACTCGTCAATAAATCTCATCTTTCAAAGAATAGCACAGACGCCAAGCCCGCTCAAACGAAGTCTTATTAATAGAGAGTATATTGAAATCCCAAGCTCAGCCCCCAGCTCGGCTCTTCAAAGCCTGTTCCCCAACTTGTCTCTGTGCGTGCAAGCACGCTGAGGGCACTGGAGACGCGCACGCTGAAATTGACGGTGAGCGTATGGAGCTGGGTCATTGCTGTAGGCTGTTGCGTTCCGGAGAAGCTATAGAGAGCCGTCATGGTCGCTGTGGGGGAGAGCACCCGGTTGTAGCTTGCTGAGGCGGTCAGGCGAGCATATCCGGTGAAGGGCAGATCGGCTTGCCAGAGGGCATTGGCGAGGAACCCACTGTCGGCATCGAGGGCGCGGGCCAAATTCGAAGCTATTTGAATGACTGCGCTGTTGGTCCCCGTGGGGTCGAAGACTTCGTAGCCCGCTGAGGCTGTGAGATCAAAGCCGCAGAAGCGGCGGCTCTCGTCGCTGAGCACGCTTTGGAGCACGAGCACGCCTCGCACGCCCAGGGTCGTCCCCAGGGCTTTCTCGAGCTCTTCTAGGACGGCTGTCAGGCCCAGCTCCGCGCGCCGCCCAATGATCTGAGCAATCTGATTGAGCTGATCTTGAGAGAGCGGCTGCGTCAGGATCTTCTCTTGGTGGAGGGCTTCGGAGACTTTCAGCGCTTTGGCCATAGGGGTGACATCGCGGAAGCGTCCCCATCCTGCACCGGCAAGCAACGTGACAGCGAGATTGGCCTGCCCCGGAACCCCCGTGGATGCCAGACCTCCAAAGAGAAAGAGATTCTCGTCCAGATACCGACGCAGCTCGGCAGAGCTCGCGATCGAGATGTCAAATTGGATAGCTTGCCCTAGCTCCAGACGCGCTGAGCCCTCTAAGCGATAGCCCCACTCCGGCTCGGCTAACCACGACACCCATTGGACGGCTAAATGACCAACGCTGACATTGTCACGATTATCGAGATATTTGTCGTTGAAATAGCGATAGTCCCCACTAAGACTGAGAGCGAAGAGCTCGTTGCGCGGAGGAGTGTAGTCGCAGATATTGACCTGTGCTAAAGCCACCCCACTAGAGATCACGAGAGAGATTGCAATAACGCTCAGCACTGTTTTCATAAACAGCACTCCTTTCTTGCTCTTGTGTTTGGTTGCTCATAGATTATACGTATATAGCAAACGTTAGTCAAATTTTAAAGTTCCATTGGGGGGGGCACAATGACTTACGAATGCTGCTTAGGCCCTGACATCTTGAGCTCTTCCAGCTCGCCCATCTCTTTGAGATACTCGAAGACTTTTTGGGCTTCGGCTTCATTGAGCTTGCCGATCGCAAAGCCGACGTGCACGATGACGTAGTCGCCGACTTGAGCGTCGGGGACATACGCTAGATTGACTTCTTTCACGATGCCCCCAAAGCTCACCCTGCCCGTGCGCAGGATGGGATCGTCGTTCTCGCTAATGCTGATGATCTTCCCTGGAACGGCAAGACACATCTCTATTCACCCCTTAGCCCAAGCAGCGACGATCTGTCCGAGGGCGATGCCCCCGTCGTTGGGGGGAATTCTCTGGTGCCAATAGACACGAAAGCCCTCCTCACGGAGCCGCGCGATCGCCCGCTCGGTCAGATAGAGATTCTGAAAGCATCCGCCTGTGAGCACGACCCTCTCTTCCCCGACACGCCGCGCCACAGCGACGATCATCTCCACCAGAGTCTTGTGAAACTTCGCTGCTATCTTACCAACTGAAACGCTATCACGCACGTCGCCAACGAGAGAGCGAAGCATCGGCCCCCAGTCGAGCGTCTCTTCCGAGAGAGCAAAATCATAGCTCTCGTCTGTCTCGATCCCGTGCAGGGCAAATTCGAGCTCCATCGCCGCTTGGCCCTCAAAACGATTGATCTGTCTCAGCCCCACTATCGAAGCGAGAGCATCGAAGAGCCGCCCGACGCTCGAAGTGTAAGGGCTGTTGAGATCCTTCTGGAGCATTGTGCGCAAGATCTCAAGCTCTCTTTCAGAGAAGGCCCGCACCGGTGCGCATTCTGTCATGGAGAAGAGCGCATCCCCATAGAGCTCGTAGAGCACACCGAGAGCAGATCGTCTCGGCTCTCTGACAGCGTGCTCGCCTCCGGGAAGACGAAACGGTCGCAGATAGGCAACCCTCGTGAAAGATTCTCGCGTCGCCAGCAGAAACTCTCCCCCCCAGATCGTGCCGTCGAGCCCGTAGCCCGTCCCGTCCCACGAAACACCCAGCACTGGGCCGTCGAGTTCGTTCTCGGCCATGCACGCAAGCACATGCGCGTAGTGATGCTGCACGCTCAGTTTGGGAAGCTTGTGTCCTTGGGCGTACTGCGTCGAGAGATAGTCCGGGTGCAGATCACACGCGATGATCCGGGGGTGAGCTTCGTAGAGCCTTTCAAAGTCAGCGATCACCCTCTGAAACGCCTCGAACGCTTGGGGCGTCTCTAAGTCCCCAATATGCTGACTGACGAAGACGTTTGGGCCGACCGAGAGCGCGACGGTATTTTTGAGATGAGCGCCGACAGCTAAGACAGTTTTGGGTTTTGCGCGCTCCATCTGCAGGTGTATGGGGAGCGGGGCAAAGCCGCGGGCGCGGCGCAGCACCAGCTCCCGACCGGCTATGATACGCACGATCGAGTCGTCCACATGGCGGGCAATGGGACGATCGTGCACGAGAAAGAGATCGGCGATTCTAGTGAGTCGTGTGAGGGCTTCGTGCTCGTCGGTGCAGATGGGCTCATCGGAGAGGTTCCCGCTTGTGGCGACGACGGGGAACCCCAGCTCGGCCATCAAGAGATGGTGCAAGGGGGTATAGGGGAGCATCACGCCCAGATAGGGGGTGCGCGGGGCGACAGTGGGGGCGATCTGCGCATGCTCTTTCCGGCGCACAAGCACGATCGGCGCCTCCGGAGCAGTAAGCACTCGCTCTTCAAGCTTTGAAATTTCGCAGTGCGCTTTAACAAGCTCTAGCGATGGGTACATGAGTGCGAGGGGCTTCTCTTGGCGGTGCTTGCGGCGACGCAGCTCGTGCACGGCTTGTTCATCGCGAGCATCGCAGATGAGATGGAACCCGCCCAAGCCCTTCACCGCGACGATCTGTCCGTCGCGAATCGCTTGGGCAGCGTGGAGCAAGGCGTCGTCGTACTGAGCGAGCACGGTGCCCTTGGGGTCCCATAGTTCTAGGTGCGGCCCGCACTTTGGGCAGGCGTTGGGTTGAGCGTGGAAGCGCCGATTCGATGGGTCGTCGTACTCGGCCTGGCAGTCAGAGCACATCGGGAATTTTTTCATAGTGGTGTTCGGGCGATCATACGGGAGGGCTTCAATGATGGAGAAGCGCGGGCCACAATTGGTGCAGTTGGTGAATGGGTAGCGATAGCGTCGGTCATGGGGATCGAAGATCTCGCGTACGCACTCAGGGCAGGTCGCAATATCTGGGAGGATAAGAGCTGTCTTGTGGCCCGACTCGTCGCTGTGGCGGATCTCGAATGCGCTAGAGCCGACGGGATCGAGCCAAGAGTATTCTAAGCTCTGGATGAACGCGTGCGGAGGCTTGTCGCGCGTCAGTCTCTGGAGAAACTCGTCGAGTTGCGCTTTGGTTCCCTCGGCTTCGATGGAGACGCCCTGGGCGGAGTTGAGCACCCAGCCCGTGAGTTTCAGTTCTGTCGCCAGGCGCCAGACGAATGGCCGAAAGCCTACCCCTTGCACCGCGCCGTGAATAGCGATCTTCAAGCGAACGATCTGTTCGCTCATGGCTCTTAAGTATATGAGCTGCGTGCACGGGGCGGCAAGCCCTCGGCTTTCTCTAGAGCTCTCTTATGATTTGTCGTTGAGGGGGGAGATTTTGATTTTTGCTAGCTTTTTCGCTGATCTTGATCATAGCGCGATCTGGGGAAGTTCACCTAAAATGCAACGGCTATGAAGATTGCGATCTCGGGCAAGGGCGGGGTGGGCAAGACCACGCTCTGTGCTCTGCTAGCGAGAGAGGCTGTCGCGCAAGGGAAGCGCGTCTTCGCTGTGGACGCCGACCCAAACCCAACGTTGGCCTTGGCCCTGGGCCTCCCCGGAGAGATCACACCCCTGGTCGAGCTGCAAGGGCTCATAGAAGAGCGCGTGGGCTCGATGGATGGCTTTTTTCGACTCAACCCCACAGTCGACGACATCCCTGAGCGCTTTGCTGTCGAGCACGACGGCATAAAGCTCTTGGTGATGGGGCCGATCCGTCAGGGCGGAGGCGGCTGCGCCTGCCCGCAGAATACGTTCTTGAAGGGCTTGCTGCAGCACTTGGTCTTGGAGCGCGATGAAGTGATTCTGTTAGATTTTGAGGCGGGGCTGGAGCCCCTGGGCCGCGCTACAGCCCAAGGGGTGGACGCGCTGCTCATCGTCGTCGAGCCCGACGGGGGAAGCGTCGTCACGGCCACGCGCATTCACGCCTTAGCTCAGCAGATCGGGATTAAAAGAATCTTTGCTGTGGCCAACAAGATCCGTGAGCCCGGCGAGCTGCGCGCCATCGAAGAGAGCTTAGAGATAGCTGTGATTGGGGCGCTGCCTTACAGTGAGGCGCTCCGCGTCGCCGGCCCTACGGCTCTCAGTGATAGAGAGATCCGCCATCAGGTGCACGCGATCTTGGAGAGCGTTCAGATTCCCTCTTCAGTTTGAAGAGGACTCCCAAAAAGGAGGCGCGATGGAGCGGCTCTTCTGCGACCCGCGGCGATGTGTGGGCTGTCGGGCGTGTGAGATCGCCTGTGCGGTCGAGCACACGCCTGCAAAAGATCTCTTTCGTGCGGTGCTGGATGGGGAGGTAGGGCCTCCGCGGCGGCGCGTCCAAACTCTTGGAGGTGAGCCCTATCGGGTAGCTATCGGGGGAGTAGTTCTTTCGCTGGGCTGCCATCACTGCGACCCGGCACCGTGCGTGGACGCGTGCATCACCGGGGCGATGCACAAAGTCAATGGCGAAACTCTCTGCGATGTAGAGAGGTGTATCGGCTGCTGGATGTGCGTGATGAGCTGCCCCTACGGCGCGATCACGCCGAGGGTGAAGGCCCTCAAGTGCGATCTCTGCCCCGACCGCAGAGAGAGAGTAGGGCGGGCGCGCTATGCGTGTGTGGAGGCGTGCCCCACAGAGGCGCTCTTTGCTGGAACGTTTGAAGAATTCCAAAAGATCTTGGCCGAGCCGGTAGTCTCCGTATGGGGGGGAAGGCCATGAGATTTGTGGTCATCGGGGCTTCCGCGGCGGGCAGCAGTGCGGCGGAAACCTTGCGTCGCTATGCTCCACAGGCGCAGATTATAGTCGTCTCCGACGAAAAGATCACGTACTCCAAGCCCTTGCTCTCGTATTATCTGGCGGGCAAGCTGGGGGAGGAGCAGCTCTTCTTTCGTCCTCCGGATTTCTACGAACGCTATAAGATCGAGAGGATTCACGCGCGGGCGGTGGGCCTGCGCCCGGAGAAGAGCGCTGTTGAGCTCTCGGACGGACGAAAGCTTTATTACGATGCGCTCTTAGTGGCGACCGGGGCCGCGCCGCGCTTTCCCGAGGTCGAAGGGATTCAGCGCGATGGGGTCTTCGGGCTGCGCAGGCTCGAGGACGCTTCTGGGATTCTGGAGCGGCTGCCCACAGCCCGACGTGCCATAGTGCTGGGTGGGGGCTTAGTGGGGCTGAAGGCCGCAGCAGCCCTGAAAGAACGGGGCTTGCGTGTGACGGTCTTGGTGGATTCGCCCCATGTGCTCTCGCAGATGCTCGACGAGAGCTCGGCACGGATCTTCGAGAGAATCTTTGAGCAGAATGGGGTCGCGATTCGGACAAAAGCAAAGCCCGTTGCTGTGCTAGGCCGAGAGAAGCTCCAAGGCGTTCAGCTCGCTTCTGGGGAGGTCTTCGAGGGTGATCTGGTCGTCGTGGGCAAGGGCGTCGATCCGAATCTCGAGCTCCTTGAGGGCACATCCATTCAGAGAGACTACGGGATACTTGTGGACGACTATTTGCGCACGAGCGTCGAGAATATTTACGCGGCGGGGGACGTGGCGCAGGCTCAAGATGTGCTGCGCGGGGAGCCGTGGATTAACGCGCTGTGGCCCTGTGCCGTCGAGCAAGGGCGCGTCGCAGCACTCAATATGCTCGGCAAGGAGACAAGATATCGTGGCTCGATGCGACAGAATAGTGTGCAGTTCTTTGGAGTGCCCGTGATCTCCGCGGGATTAGCCGTGCTCACGCCGGGACCCTTGGGCGGACGCCCTGGCGAGCACGACGAGACGTTGGAGTTCAGCCCCGCTCCGGGGATTTACAGAAAGATCTTTCTCAAAGACGATACAATCGTGGGGTTTGTGCTTGTGGGGGATGTGCCCGCTGCAGGGCTCTTGCGCATCTTGATGGAGCGGCGCGTCAACGTCGCTCCCGTTAAGGAGAGATTGCTGGAGCTGGGGCCAGATCTGGGGTATCTCTTGCCCTTGATTGCTGAGAACAGAGAGCAGTTTGCGGAGCGAGAATTCAAAGAACTCGTACAAACTGTGAGTGTGGAGGTGTGAAGTATGTCTAAGATCATTGCGACGGCCGCGATCCGCGGAGCGCACAAATATGTCTCCGAGGCGGAGGCCAAACTCAAAGAAGCGATAGAAACATATAAGCCCGAGAAGAAAGTGGGCTTTCCTAACACAGCGTATCACTTGCCGTTGATCTTGGCGCTGTTGGGCTTGAAAGTCGAGACGCTCAAGGACTGCCAAGAGGCGTTGCGGCACGCGCGGAGTCTTTTGCCCCCAATTCCAGATGAGAGCTTGTGGTTGCCCTATCTGGGGGACGCTCTCGATGCGGGGATCGCCACGCTCATTGCAGAGGAGATCATCGAGGCTTTGAAATATTTAGATCCCAGCTATAAGCCAGATCCTCCCTTCTTGGGCTTCACCGACGACGCGATTTTGCGCACTCAAGGGATTAAGCTAGTAGACGGACGGATGCCGGGCTTTGCGGCGTGCGTAGGGGCGCTGCCGACCAATAAAGATGCCGTGGAACTCGCGCGCGCCCTGCAAGAGCGCAACATCTTAGTCTTCATGGCCGGGGACTCCTACGGGCGCTCGATGGCCGAACAGTTGGCCGAAGAAGGGATTGAAATGGGCTGGGACACTTATCTCGTTCCCTACGGCAAGCATGTCGGCGCGGCAGTCTTCGCGTTGAACTTTGCGGCCCGTGCTGCTATGACCTTTGGGGGGATCAAGCCCGGCAGCTTCGAGGCGGCTCGCAAGATTCTTTTGTATAACAAAGAGCGCGTCTTCGCATTCGTGCTCGCGCTGGGGGCCGACCCGGGCGTCGATGGTTCAGGCCAGCTTTTGAGCGACGAGAAGTATGCCACCGCCGCGGGCGCCATCAACTTCGGCTTCCCTGTTATCGCCAACGTCCCCATCCCGCAAATTCTCCCCCGGGGCATCTGCACATATGAGCACGTCGTCTCTGGGATCTCGCTGGACAAGATCATTCAAAAAGCCGTCGAAGTCCGCGGGCTCAAGCTCAAGCTCTCTAAAATCCCGATTCCCGTGCCGTACGGGGCGAGCTTCGAGGGCGAGCGCGTACGAAAAGAGAATCTCTTTGTAGAATTCGGGGGCAAGTATTCAACGGCGTTTGAGCTGCTGCGCGCCCGGCCCATGGACGAGGTCGAAGACGGCAAGATTGAACTCATAGGCCCAGATATAGACAAGGCCCAAGAGCGCGGGGCTATGCCACTTGGCGTGATCGTTGACGTAGCGGGGCGCAACTTGAAGACCGACTTCGAGCCCGTCTTAGAGCGCAGAATCCATCACTTCATCAGCTGTATTAATGGGGTGATGCACATCGGGCAGCGCGATATTCCGTGGGTGCGCATCTCCAAAGAAGCTTACGAGAAGGGCTTTCGCCTGAGACACTACGGCGAGGTCTTGGTCGCAAAATTCAAAGAAGATTTCGGGGCTCTTGTCGATAAAGTCCAAGTGACGATTGTCACCGACCAAGCCAAAGTAGAAGAACTGCTCAAAGGAGCTCGCGAGATCTATCGTGCTCGCGACGAGCGCGTCATGGGGATGAGGGACGAGGACGTAGATACGTTCTATAGTTGCATCTTGTGCCAGAGCTACGCGCCCAATCACGTCTGCATCGTCACGCCCCAGCGCTTGGGCCTCTGCGGAGCCTATACGTGGTTAGACTGCGGCGCTTCGTACGAGATGGACCCGCACGGGCCCAACAAGCCCGTGACCAAGGGCCTCTGTCTCGATCCCGTCCTGGGCGAGTGGCAGGGGGTCAACGAGTACGTGCGCGGGGCTTCTAACGGCAACTTAGAGAAAGTGAGCATGTACTCGATCATGCAGAACCCCCAGACTTCGTGCGGCTGCTTTGAGTGCATCGTCGCGGTCTTGCCTGAAGCCAATGGGGTGATGGTCGTCAGCCGCGAGTATCAAGGGGAGACCCCCATCGGCATGACCTTCTCGACGATGGCCGGCGAAGTCGGCGGCGGCGTGCAGACGCCGGGGTTCTTGGGCGTGGGCAAACTCTATCTGACGAGCGAAAAATTTATCAGTGCTGAGGGCGGGATTAAGAGATTGGTCTGGATGCCCAGCGAACTGAAAGAAGAGATCAAAGATCGCCTGCAGAAGCGTTTGGAGGAGATCGGGATGCCGGAGCTCTTCGACAAGATCGCTACTGAGAAAGACGCAACAACCAGTGAAGAGCTGTTGGAGTTCTTGCAGCGTGTGGGCCACCCGGCATTAGAGATGGAGCCGATTGTACAATAGGAGCTGATGCTCTATGGCTAAGCTCACGGGAATAGAGATCTATAAGCACCTGCCCAAGACCAACTGCGGGGATTGTAACTTCCCCACGTGTATGGCATTTGCGATGCAAGTCGCGGCCAAAAAAGTCGGGCTGGAGCAGTGCCCGCACGTCTCGGCAGAAGCCAAAGCGGCGCTCTCCGAGGCGCAAGCTCCCCCTATGCGCACCGTAACTGTAGGTGCGGGAGATCGTGCGCTCAAGCTCGGGGGCGAGACGGTTCTGTTCCGACACGAAGAGAAATTCCATCACCCCACGGCGATCGCCATCCGGGTGCGCGATGATCTCTCCGAGAATGAGCTTGTCCAGCGCATCGAGAAGATCAATCAATTACAGTTTGTGCGCGTGGGCCAGCTCATCGGGGTCAACGCCATTGCTATCGAGCAGACAGCTCAGGACGTCAATAAGTTCGTGCAGGCGGTCAAGCTTGCTGCGGAGAAGTCGCCCTTGGCATTGGTGCTCGTGAGCTCGGACCCGCAGGCGCTCCAGGCAGCTCTCGAGATCTGCGCCGAGCGGCGCCCGCTGCTCTGTGCAGCGAACGCAGAAAATTTTAAAGAGTTCGCAGCGCTCGCGAAACATTTTCAGTGTCCGCTCGCGGTGCGCGCAGCAACGCTCGAAGAACTTGCCGAACTTACGCAACAGATCAAATCTCTCGGCGTCGAAGATCTCGTGCTTCAGCCGGAGATCTCTGGGCTGGCCGATGGCTTGATGAAGCTGACGCAGCTGCGCCGGCTCGCGCTAGAGAAAAATTTCAGGGCTGTGGGCTACCCCGTGATGGCCTCCCTCCACGGGAGCGATCCGTTCCTGGAGAGCGCTTATGCTGGAGCGTTCGTGTGCAAATATGCGAGTCTGGTCGTGATGGACGGCGCGGAGCGCTCGCAGCTGTTGCCCATTCTCACTGTCCGACAGAATATCTTCACCGATCCTCAAGTGCCCAATGCCGTTGAAGCGAAGCTCTACAAAGTCGGCGAGCCCGGCCCTCACTCCCCGGTGCTCGTCACCACGAACTTTGCGCTCACGTACTTTACGGTCGAAGGTGAGGTCGAGAACAGCCGTGTCCCAGCGTATATCACGGTGGTGGACACGGGCGGCCTTGGGGTGCTCAATGCCTACGCCGATGACAAACTCACGGCTGAAGCTATCGTGAAAGCCGTCAAGAGTTCTGGAGTGATGGATCAAGTGGCTCACAAGAGATTGGTCATTCCGGGCTTAGTTGCGGTGCTCAAAGGCGAGATTGAAGATTTGGGGGGCTGGGAGGTCTTAGTCGGCCCAGAAGAAGCCGCGGGGATTCCCGCGTACCTGAAGAACGAATGGAAGGCGTAAGCGATGCCCAAAGTGACGTTCCATCCCGATGAGGTGAGTGTTGTCGTCGAGCGCGGCGTGACCGTGCAGGCCGCGGCCAAGGCCGCCGGCGTCGAGCTCGCCAGCATCTGCGGCGGTGATGGGATTTGTGGCCGCTGTCGCGTCATCGTCAAGAACGGCAATATCGAAGCCGCATCGACGACGCTCTTAACTCGGGATGAGATTCAGAAGGGCTATGTGCTCGCCTGTCAGACCAAAGTCCTCGGTGACGTCGACGTGGAAGTCCCCCCACAGACCCGCGCCGAAGAGGGCCAGATCTTAATAGACCTAGACGCGCAGCGCTTCCGCGCCCTCTACCAAGAAGAGAAGATCTCGTTCACGCACGAGCCCCTGGTGCAAAAGCTCTATTTGGAACTACCTCCGCCCACACTCCACGACAACTTGGCCGACCATCAACGGCTCTATCGGGAGGTCCGAAGGCACAGAAGCTACCCGATCATGCAGACGGGGCTGAAGGTCTTGCGGGCGCAGCCCAAGCTCCTGCGCCAGAGCCACTGGAGAGTGACGGCGACGTTAGGGCTGCGCGGTGGTGTCGTCGAGGTCTTGCAGCTTGAAGGCGGGGATACTTCCAAGCGCGCTTACGGGATCGCTGTGGACGTGGGCACGTCCACCGTCGTGGCCCACTTAGTGGACTTGAACACAGGCCGGACGATAGACGCCGAAGCGATGTATAACTCGCAGCGGGCCTACGGCGAAGAAGTCACACGCAGAATTCTCTACGCGGAGCGCGGCGGCTTGGAGCCATTACAGAAGACCATCGTCAACGACATCAATAACTTAATTACGGCGCTGGTGGAGCGCAATAAGATCGCGCTCCATGACTGTTTAGCGGTCGCCTGCGCGGGCAACACCACGATGATGCACTTGCTCTTGGGGCTTGATCCCAGCTCGATCCGGCGCGATCCGTATGTGTCGTGCTCGACGGCGCCCCCACCGGTGCGCGCCGCTGAAGTGGGCATCCACATCAATCCTCGGGGGTTATTGTACTGTCTGCCGGCTATTGGGGGCTGGGTCGGCGGCGATGTCACCGCGGGGATCCTAGCGACGGGGCTCTATGAGTCTGACAAGACCGTGATGCTCATAGACGTGGGCACCAACGGGGAGATCGTCATCGGGCGTCGCGAAGGCCGCTTCTATTGGTTGGTGACGTGTTCGGCTTCAGCGGGGCCGGCCTTTGAGGGCTCCGGGGTCAAGTGTGGCATGAAGGCGAGTCGCGGCGCTATCGAGCGCGTCCAGATCTCCCCCGACGGCAATGTCTTATATAAGACCGTGGGCAACGTCCGGCCCAAGGGGATCTGTGGGTCTGGGTTGATAGACTTGGTCGCGGGGCTCTTAGAAGCCGGGTTTATAGATCGCTCGGGGAGGCTCATTCCCGAGGCCAGCCCGCGCATGCGCGAGTGCGATGGGGTCTTAGAATTCGTCGTAGTCCCGGCACAGCGCTCGGCGACTGGGAAAGATATCGTGATCACCCAAGCAGATATAGAGAATCTGGTGCGGGCCAAAGCGGCGATCTACGCCGGGACTCTGATCTTGCTCAAATCGCTCAATCTCGATATGACCGACATAGATCGGATCTTTATCGCCGGGGGCTTTGGAAACTATCTCGACCGAGAGAAAGCGATTATGATCGGGCTTATTCCCGATCTGCCGTTAGAGAAGATTCGCTTTGTGGGGAACACGTCTATTTTGGGAGCCAAGATGGCGCTGCTGTCGCGGGAGGCGTGGGAGAAGTGTGAGGAGATCGCGCAGAGCGCGACATACTACGATCTGATCAGCTTCCCGCACTACTACGAAGAATTTCTCGCGGCCAAGTTCTTGCCTCACACGGAGCTGGAGCGATTCCCATCGGTGCAGGAGCGATTGCGGGTGAAGGAAGCGCTATGGCATTCACGATAGCGGTTGCGGGCAAGGGTGGTGTGGGCAAGACGACCGTCGCGGGGTTGATCGCTCGGCTGCTCGTCGAGCAGGGCAACGGCCCAGTGCTCGCTATTGACGCTGATCCCAACACGAACTTCCATGAGGTCTTGGGACTGAATATTGAGCAGACTATCGGTGAGCTGCGCGAGGAGACGTTACAGCGCATTAAGGACCTGCCGCCAGGGGTCACCAAAGATCAGTACTTGGAGTATGGGCTGCAGCAGTGTCTCGTCGAGAGCCATGGGATTGATCTCTTAGCGATGGGGCGGGGCGAGGGCCCCTTCTGTTACTGCGCCGTCAATCACGTGCTGCGCCGATATATAGAGATCTTGAGCAAGAACTATAAGTACGTGGTGCTGGACAACGAAGCAGGGCTGGAGCATCTGTCGCGGCGCACAACACAAGACGTTGACGTTCTCTTAGTGATTAGTGATGCGACGCCGGTGGCGCTGCAAGCAGCCGCTCGCATCAACAAATTAGCTGACGAGCTGCAGCTGCGCATCCATAAGAGATTTTTGGTGCTCAACCATGTGAGTGATGGGGCACAGCTTCAACGAGTGCTGGACAAGATCGCGCAGACAGGGCTCGCTCTCATAGGGGAGATCCCCACCGACGAGGTGCTCATGCGTCTCAGTTTTGCGGGCCAGCCCCTCAGCGAGCTGCCCCAGGATTCTCCCGCGAAGCTCGCGGCCAAAGCGATCGTGGAGAAGATTTTGCACAGCGGAGGAGGATCATAAGATGCCCATCGCTCTTCCCGATGTCAAGAAGACTTGGCCGAACGCGATCAATACAGTGACTCTGGGGGCAACCACAGACGAGGGCGGCACGCGCACGAAAAAAGTCACTGTGGGTGGGGCCACAGCGTTGCCGTTCCATCACTTCGAGGGCGCGATGCCCCATCCCCCAGTGATCGCGATGGAGGTTTGGGATGTCGTTCCCCAGGATTGGCCGGATGTACTCGCCGAGCACTTCGCGGACGTCTGGCACGATCCGGGGCTGTGGGCCCAAAAGTGTGTGGAGCAGTACGGTGCTGACTTGATTTGCTTGCGGCTTGCAGGCTGCGATCCCGTGAGAGAGAATCGCGGCCCACAGGAAGCAGCCCAGGCTGTTAAGCGCGTCTTAGAATCTGTGGGCGTGCCGCTGATCGTTTGGGGCACGGGTAATGACGACAAAGACAACGAGATCTTCCCAGCTGTCGCCGAGGCTGCTGCAGGGGAGAACTGTCTGTTGGGCACGATCACTGAAGAGAACTATAAGACTTTAGTGGCGCTCTGCACAGCGTACAAGCACAAAGTGATCGCCGAGTCGCCCTGCGACGTGAACATCGCCAAGCAAGTCAATATCTTAGCAACAGATATGGGCTTCAAGCCCGAAGATATCGTGATCTATCCCACGAGCGCGGCGCTCGGCTATGGGTTGGAGTACGTCTACTCCGTGATGGAGCGCGCACGGTTAGCAGCCCTGCGTGGAGATAAGATGCTCTCGCAGCCCATGATCTGCGATATCGGGATTGAAGTCTGGGGCGTGAAAGAAGCGAAAGCGAGTGAACAAGAGCTTCCCGAATGGGGCGCGCAAAAAGAGCGTGGGCCGCTGTGGGAGGCGAGCACGGCGTATGTCTATCTCTTAGCAGGTGCAGATATCTTAGTGCTGCGCCATCCGCGGGCTGTCGCGAGCGTGCGCGAAGCCATCAAACACTTGATGGGAGATGGTCTCGCATGATTCTGATAGGGGAGCGCATCAACGGGAGTTTTAAAGATATCGGAGCTGCAATCAAAGAGAAGAACAAAGCTCCGATCCAAGAGTGGGCAAAGAGACAAACGGAAGCTGGTGCGGACTATCTGGACATTAACTTAGGAGCAGTCTCCAAGAGCGCAGATGACTTCCGCTGGCTCATTCAGACAGTCTGTGAGGCCGTCCCCACCCCGATCTCCATTGACTACAACAAGCTCGATCTGATGCGCGCGGGCTTGGAAGCTTATAGAGACTATGGAGGCGGGCGCCCAGTGATCATCAACAGCACGACGGCCGAAGATAGCAAGCTCATGCCGTTAGTTGAGCTTGCAGTACAGTACAACGCTGGGCTGATCGGGGTGGTGATGGACGAGCGCGGCAGCCCGCAGGACGTCGACAGAAGGGTCGAGCTTGGAGCGAAGATCTTTGCTGTCGCCAGTGAAGCTGGGCTGACCCCCGACAGAATCTATCTGGACCCGATCGTGATGCCCTTGAAGTTTATGCAAGAGCAAGCCAAGAACGTCCTAGAAGCGATCAGGCAGTTCGCGATGATCTCTGAGCCGCCACCGCATATTTCGATTGGGCTGAGTAATATCTGTTCCAAAGCGCAAGAACGCTCGCTCATCAACCGGACTTTTTTGGTCATGGCCATGGCTATGGGGTGTGATACAGCGATCTGCAACGTCTGCGATCAGGAGCTAATGAACGCCGTGGCTACGGCAGAGCTGATTCTCAACAAAGAGATCTACAGCGACAGCTATTTGAAGGCATATCGGAAGAATGTGTAAGGAGGAGCTATGAAAGAGAAGAGCGTAGACAGAGCGACGATCGAGATGCTCCGGCGCACTAAAGAGAGACAGCTGGAGACGGCGTGGGACCGATGGGAGGCGCAACAGCCCCAGTGCGGCTTCGGGCAGTTGGGCATCTGCTGCAGAATCTGTAATATGGGGCCCTGTCGCATTGACCCCTTTGGACGGGGTCCTCAGCGTGGCGTCTGCGGCGCTGATGCGGACACGATCGTCGCTCGGAACTTAGCACGAATGATCGCCGCAGGAGCGGCCGCTCACTCCGATCACGGGCGCGATGTCGCCTATACGCTGCTGCTCGCCGCCGAGGGCAAAGGCGGCTATCACATCAAAGACCCGATAAAACTCAGAAGGGTCGCTGCCGAGTTTGGCATCGGGCCAGACACCAAGAGCGACGCTGAGGTCGCCAAAGCCCTCGCCGAGAAAGTCTTAGCTGAGTTTGGCCAACAGGAGGGCGAACTCACGTTCGCCAAGCGCGCTCCCAAAGCCCGCCAGGAGCTATGGCGTAGACTGAACATCATGCCAAGGGGTATAGATCGCGAGATCGTCGAGGTCATGCACCGAACTACCATGGGCGTGGACAATGACTATAAAAACATTCTCTTGCAAGGGATGCGCGCAGCGCTCGCCGACGGCTGGGGCGGCTCAATGATTGCTACCGAGCTTCAAGACATGCTCTTCCGAACCCCTACGCCCCTGAGAGCCAAGGTGAACTTGGGCGTTCTCCAAAGCGACGCGGTCAACGTCGTGGTGCACGGTCATGAACCCACGCTCTCAGAGATGCTCGTCGCGGCCAGCCGCGACCCTGAGCTGCAGACGTTAGCGCAGCAGCAAGGCGCTAAGGGAATTAACTTAGCAGGCATCTGCTGCACCGCCAATGAGATCTTAATGCGCCACGGCATCCCCATCGCCGGGAACTTCTTGCAGCAAGAGTTAGCCCTCGCAACAGGAGCCGTAGACGCGATGGTCGTCGATGTCCAGTGCATCATGCCCGCGCTCAGCAGCCTCGCC
This sequence comes from Candidatus Fraserbacteria bacterium, assembly GCA_947085185.1. GTDB lineage: Bacteria > Bipolaricaulota > Bipolaricaulia > RBG-16-55-9 > DRXL01 > JANXCC01. The sequence continues at coordinate 99,148 of CAMTVK010000001.1, forward strand.
CAGTGCTTCCATACGAAGCTGATCACGACTTCTCCGAAAGCGAAGTTCCCGGGCGTAGAGCACATAGAGTTTCACGAAGAGCACGCTTACGAGATCGCAAAAGAGATTATTAAGCGCGCTATTGAGAACTTCCCCAATCGGGACCATCAGCGGGTGAGCATCCCGCCGCACAAGATGGACCTCATCGCGGGCTTCACTTCAGAGAGTGTCTTTCGCTTCTTGGGCGGGCGCTATCGCGCCACGTATAGGCCTCTGAATGACGCGATCATTGACGGGCGGCTGCGGGGCGCCGCGGCTATCGTCGGGTGCAATAACCCCAATATCACTCATGACTGGGCCCATATCGAGATGACCAAAGAACTTCTCAAGAACGACGTCTTGATCGTGACGACGGGCTGCGCGGCCATCGCGGACGCCAAGTGTGGGTTTTTACGTCCAGAAGCGGCGTTCGAGTACGCTGGGCCGGGCCTGAGGGAGATCTGCGAGGCCGTGGGCATCCCGCCGGTGCTGCACGTTGGAGCGTGTGTCGATAACTCGCGAATTCTCACGACGCTTATCGAGATCGTGAGCGAGGGGGGCCTGGGCGACGATTTCTCCAAGCTCCCTGTGGCCGGCGCGGCCCCTGAATGGATGAGCGAGAAAGCGATTGCAATTGGATTCTATGTCGTCGCTTCCGGGATATTTACGGTCTTTGGCACGCCGCACCCCATCTATGGGAGTCGCAACGTCACGAAGTTCTTGACTGAAGAGATTGAAGAGCTTGTCGGCGGAAAATTCGCGTTCGAGCCAGACCCAATCAAAGCCGCTCGCTTCATGTTGGCGCACATAGATAGAAAACGCGCCGAGCTGAAGCTGAGAGAGCCCATGTACACGCCGGCCTATGCGTAACCCAGCGTGGGAGCAGAGCTTAGCGCCCAAGATCGCGCAAGCGCGCAATGAGCTGCGCCAGCGCGATCCCTGCGCGATCGCGGATAACTCTGGGGCCGTCTACTACGAGATCGAGGAGGGTCAGGGGCGCTTCCAGGTGCGCTTCTTCGGCCACCCCTATACGATCACCTGGCCGGAGCTCGAAGTCCTCGATCCGAAAGGACAGAGCTGCTCCAATCCCATCCAGGCCGTGCTCTTGGAATATTTGGTTCTCGCCGATGGCACACCGTTAGCCCAGCGCTGGGTCTCTCTGAGGGAGCTGCCCAATGGGGGGTTCTATGAGCGCGCTTTTCAGGGCTATTCGGGGAATTTAGTCGCGCGTCATTTCCAGAGCGACTTAGGGGGTCTCCGGCAGGCAGCGCAGCGCCTTGGCGGCGAGCCCCTCGATCTGGGAGATGCAGCGTTTCGCTTTTGGGCGCTGCCAAGAATCCCCCTCGCTGTGGTCTATTGGTCCGGCGGCGATGAATTCCCCTCAAGCGCCCAAGTCTTATTCGACGCTTCTGCAGGGCACTATCATCACATAGAGATGTTGGCGCATCTTGGTGCGCTGATCTGCGATCGGCTGATTGCCGTGCATCGTGGGGATTTTGGGTAAAATAGCACCACCACTACTCTCAAGGAGGTACTCATGAACGTTCGGCTTGCCAGCGGCAAGGAGATCCCCGTGGAGATGCACAAGGTCCGCATCGTGCAGAAGATCAATCTGCGCTCGGTGGATGAGCGGCGGCGCGCACTCGAAGAAGCCGGGTATAATACGTTTCTTCTGCGGACCCGCGATGTCTTCTTAGATATGCTCACCGACAGCGGCGTCAACGCCATGAGCGACAATCAATTGGCCGGGATGATGGTCGCCGATGACGCCTACGCCGGCAGCGAGAGCTATTATCGTCTGGTTGAGGCGGTCCAAGACGTACTGGGCTATGCATATGTGCTCCCTGTCCATCAGGGCCGCGCTGCCGAGCATCTCATTGACAAAGTCTTTCTGAAGCCGGGCCAGGTCGTCCCTACGAATTATCACTTCACGACGACTCGCGCGCACATCGAGATCCTCGGCGGCACTATGCTCGAAATCTACGCTGATGAGGCCCTCAACACCCAGAGCACCCATCCGTTCAAGGGCAATATCGATCTCAATAAGCTCCATGACGTCATCGAGCGCTACGGCCCGGGGAAGATCGCGTATGTGCGCATGGAAGCGACGACGAATCTTTTGGGGGGACAGCCGTTCTCGCTCGAAAATATGCGCGCAGTGCGCAAGATCTGCGACCAGCATAAGCTCTTATTGGTCTTGGATGGGAGCCTCGTCAGTGAGAACGCGTATCTCATCAGGCAGCGCGAGAGCGGTTATGCTCACAAGAGCGTGGCAGAGATCGTGAAGGAGATGTGTGCGCTCGCTGATATTTACTACATGAGCGCGCGCAAGAACACGAGCGTGCGCGGCGGCCTCATCGCTACCAACAATGAGAAGTTCTATCTGCAGCTGCGCGATTGGCTCCCGGTCTATGAAGGGTTTCTCACCTACGGGGGCATGTCGGTGAAAGAGGTCGAAGCGATGGCTGTGGGGCTGCGGGAGATGACTGCGCCGGAGGTCGCCGGCTGTGCCGTCGAACAGGTGCGATATTTTGCGCATCGGCTCTTGGAGCACGGCGTCCCCGTGGTCACGCCGCCGGGGGGCTTGGCCTGTCACTTGGATGCGCAGCGCTTCCTGCCCCATATTCCCCAACATCAATACCCTGCGGGGGCTCTGACAGCAGCGGTCTACTTGGCTTCGGGCATCAGGACGATGGAGCGCGGGACGATCTCCACGGATCGCGACAAGGACGGCAAAGAGATCTTGGCAGATCTAGAGCTTACGCGGATCGCTGTTCCCAGACGGGTCTACACGATCTCGCATATCGAGTATGCTGTCGATCGCATCGTGTGGCTGTATAGGCATCGGGAGATAGTGAAGGGCTTAAAGTTTGTGGAGGAGCCGCCGGTGCTGCGGTTCTTCTTTGGGAAGCTCGCGCCGCTGGCCAATTGGGGTCAGGCCCTGTGCGAGGTGTTCAAGAAGGAGCTTGGTGACTATTGAGCGGAGGAGGCGTGGAGAGCTTGCAGGATGGAGTGGGGTGAGAGCCATGTCAGAAGTGAAAGCGAGGACTCAGGGCAAACTGATCCCGCTCTTGCAGCAGGCCCAAGACAAATGGGGCTATCTGCCCCAAGAGGCCCTGCGGCAGATCGCCCGCTTGCTGCACTTGCCTGAAAGTCACGTCTTCGGCGTGGCAACGTTCTATGCGCAATTCAAGCTGACACCGGTGGGCCGCCGGCGGGTTATAGTCTGTCGCGGCACGGCCTGCCACGCGCGTGGGGGAGCGCGCGTGCTCGCTACAGTCAAGAAAGAGCTGGGCCTGCAAGAATGGGAGACCGCGGCGGATCTTTCGTACACCCTGGAAACAGCCGCTTGCATTGGTGCCTGCGCTTTAGCTCCCTGTCTGGTCATCAACGGCCAGGTCCACGGGCGGCTGACACCACAGAAGGCCGCCGAACTCTTTGAAGAGAGGAGGTCCCGTGAAGACTGAACAGCGGCTGCATCTGTGCCAAGGCACCGGCTGTCTCTCCGCCGGAGCCGACCGGCTATATAAGGCGCTGGCGCACGAATTGAGCAAACTGGATTTGCCGGTGGAACTCAAGCGGACCGGCTGCCACGGCTTCTGTCAGCGCGGCCCCATTGTCATTTGCGAGCCCCAGGGCTTCTTTTATTGCGCCATCCAGCCGCAAGACGCTGGGGAGATCGCCGAGGCGTTGTCCCAAGGCCGCGCGGTGGAACGGCTCTGCTATCGCGATCCCCAAACAGGAAGGCCAATCCCAACTTATCACGAGATCCCCTTCTACAAAGGGCAATCTCGAATCGTCTTGCGCAACTGCGGCCATATTGACCCCGAAGATATTGAAGACTATCTCGCCGTTGAGGGCTATCAAGCGGCGCGTCGAGCGCTCTTGGAAATGACGCCGGAGCAAATCTGCGCTGAAGTTGAGCGCTCCGGCCTGCGGGGGCGTGGCGGCGCGGGCTTTCCCACGGGACGCAAGTGGCAGCTCTGCCGCCAAGCGCCCGGCAGCGAGAAATATCTTATCTGCAATGCCGACGGGGGTACCCCCGGCGCTTTTATGGCTCGCTCCATCTTAGAAGCCGACCCGCACGCGGTGATTGAGGGGATGCTTATCGCTGCCTACGCCATCGGCGCGCAGCAGGCATTTATCTATGTGCGCGCTGAGGACTCCTTGGCGGTGAAGCGCCTGAGAATCGCCATGGCTCAGGCACGCGAGCGCGGCTTTCTTGGCAAAAATATCTTCAATAGCGGCTTTGACTTTGATATAGAAATCTTTGAGGGTGCGGGGGCGTTTGTGTGCGGCGAAGAGACGGCGCTTATCGCTTCTATTGAGGGCAGACGCGGGATGCCCTCTCCCCGCCCGCCCTACCCGGTGCAGTCGGGCCTCTGGGGCAGACCGACAAATGTCAACAACGTCAAGACCTACGCCAGCGTCCCACATATTATCAGAAACGGGGCCGACTGGTATTCCCAAATCGGGACGAAGCAGAGCAAAGGGACGGCGATCTTCTCTCTGACGGGGAAAGTCAATAACTGCGGCTTGGTCGAAGTTCCGATGGGCACAACGCTCGCCGAGATTATTTACGAGATCGGCGGCGGCATCCCCGGCGGCAAGGCCCTCAAAGCCGTGCAGACAGGGGGGCCCACCGGCGGCTGCCTGCCTGCGAGCTTATTGAATACTCCTGTGGACTTCGATTCGCTCACAGCGCTGGGGGCCATCATGGGCAGCGGCGGCATGGTCGTCATGGACGAAGATACTTGCATGGTGGACATCGCCCGCTACTCTTTGGACTTCACTCAGAAAGAATCGTGCGGCAAATGTGCCCCTTGTAGATTGGGCACAAAACAGATGCTCAATATTTTAGAGGCGATCACGCAAGGACGCGGGCGTATGGAAGACCTAGATCGCTTGGAGAGACTGGCGAAGTCTGTCCAAGCCGGCTCGCTCTGCGGCCTGGGCCAGACGGCGCCCAATCCCGTCCTGACTACTTTGCGCTATTTCCGTGAAGAGTACGAAGAGCATATTAAATATAAGCACTGTCGCGCGGCGGTCTGCAAGGGCTTGGTCAAAGCCCCCTGCAGCCATACTTGTCCCGCTGAGATCGATGTGCCCCGCTATGTGCGGCTCATTGCCGCCGGGCGATTCGCCGACGCCCACGCGGTCATCAGCGAGAAGATCCCCTTCCCGTCCGTCTGCGGACTCGTTTGCTTCCATCCGTGCGAGGCGAGGTGCCGTCGCGCTCTCGTTGACGACGCAATTGCAATTAGAGCCTTGAAGCGTGCCGCTGCAGAACGCGACAACGGGCGCTGGAAGCTCTACGTCAAGCGCCGCCCTCCTACGGGGAAGCGCGTCGCTGTGGTCGGCAGCGGGCCGGCGGGGCTGACAGCAGCGTATTATCTCGCGCGCAAGGGCCACGCCGTCACGGTCTTTGAAGCGTTTGAGAAGCCCGGCGGCATGATGCGCTATGGGATTCCAGAATATCGCCTGCCACACGAGATTCTCGACGCCGAGATCTCCGAGATCGAGGCTGCGGGCGTCGAAATTCACACCAAGACAAAGATCGAGTCGCTCGACCAACTCTTTGCCCAGGGTTTTGATGCAATCTTTCTCGCGTTGGGGGCGCACCGCGGTGTTAAGTTGGGCATCCCCGGCGAAGATGAAGTCGGTGTGCTCGACTGCATTGATTTTCTGCGCAGGGTCAAACTGGGCTATCATGTTGAGCTTGGCGAGCGTGTAGCTGTCATAGGTGGTGGCAATGCTGCCATAGACGCAGCGCGCACCGCGTTACGACTAGGAGCTAAGGCAACAGTGCCGGCAGCGGACGCTGACCAAGAGGTTCTGGACGCTTCACGGATGGCGCGGCGCTTGGGCGCCAAAGAGGTGCGCATTATTTACAGAAGAAGTTCTACAGAAATGCCCGCCAGTCCCGAAGAAGTCCACGAAGCACTCACTGAGGGCGTGCAGATCGAGTTTCTCACTGCTCCAATCAAGATGACCAAAGAGAACGGTTCTATCAGGTTGGACTGCGTGCGCATGAGGCTGGGGCCCGTAGATGCCAGCGGGCGGCGGCACCCCGAACCGATCCCCGGGAGCGCGTTCAGTATCTATGTGGACCGAGTCATCTCGGCGATCGGTGAAGCCCCTGAGATTCCTGAGGGCTTTGGATTGAGACAGACAAAATGGAGCACGCTTGTCGTAGACCCCGACACGCTGATGACCGAGCGTCCGGGGGTCTTCGCCGGTGGGGATGTCGTGACTGGGCCAGCGTCGGTGATCGAGGCGATTGCTGCCGGGCGGCGGGCCGCAAGCTCTATAGATAAATATCTCGGCGGCGATGGTGATATCTCTGAGGTGCTCATTGACCCTGAAGAAGATGCGCCCTTTGAACTTGAAGAAGGCGAGCGCCCCCGCGTGCCTATTCAAACTCTCAGAATTGGGGAGCGCCTGGGAGGCTTTCGGCAGGTTGAGCTTGGATATACTGCCGAAGAAGCGATCTCCGAGGCGCGACGCTGCTTGATGTGCGACCTGGAGGAGCGATAAGTATGAACTCAGTAGCAACGCTCGAAAGAGTCGAGACGATCGCCCTGACGATTGACGGGGTCAAAATCAAGACCAAAGCTGGGCAGACGGTGCTTCAAGCGTGTAGGGAAGCTGGGATCTATCTGCCCACGCTCTGCTATGATCCCGACTTGGAGCCGTATGGAGGGTGTAGACTCTGCATCGTCGAAGTCGCAGGGATGCGTGGGCTTCCGACAGCGTGCACGCTGCCGGCTCAGGAGGGCATGGTCGTGCGCACCGAGTCAGAGCAAATCAATTCAGTGCGGCGCGCCACGCTTGAACTTATTTTGGCCGATCACGGGGGCGATTGCTTGACGTGCCGAAAAAACGGCCACTGCCAACTGCAAGAAGTCTCGGGCTACTTAGGAGTAGAGTGCCGCCCCGCGCTTTTGCGTGAGCAGACAAGGCCGATAGACCGAAGCACTCCGTTTTTCGACTTCGATATTAACAAGTGCATTCTCTGTGGGATCTGCGTGCGGGCGTGCGCGGAACTTCAGGGGGCACACGCGATCGATTTTGCGTGGCGGGGGATCGAAACACGAGTCACCCCTGCGGGCGGTGGCCTTTGGATAAATTCAAACTGTGAGTATTGCGGGGAGTGTGTCAGTCGCTGCCCCACGGGAGCGCTCGTCCCAAAGAATTCTCAGAGAGCTTCTCGGTATGTGAAGTCTGTCTGTCCCTATTGTGGCGTCGGCTGCACCATCTATCTGGGGATCCGTGGGGATCGCATCGTCAGCGTTGAGGGCGACAAAGAGAGTCCTGTGAACAACGGGCACCTCTGCGTCAAAGGGCGCTTCGGGATTATAGAGGCCGTTCACTCGCCCAATCGCCTCAAGAAGCCCTTAATCAAGAAAGACGGGGAATTCGTTGAGGCGAGCTGGGATGAGGCGCTCGATCTCGTAGCGCAAAAATTCAGAGAACTAAAAGAGCGCTACGGGGGCGAAGCGTTGGGCGTCATAGCTTCGGCGAGGGTCGCCAACGAGGCCAATTATTTGGCACAAAAGTTGGCGCGCGCCGTCTTTGGCACCAACAAAGTGGACTGCTGTGCCCGCATCTGCCATGCCCCCAGCGTCCACGGCCTGTTGCGCTCTTTCGGCAGCGGCGCGATGACCAACTCTATCAGCGAGATCGAACACGCCGATTGCATTTTGCTCATCGGCTCCAACACCACCGAGGCGCACCCCACGATAGGCAGTCGCATTAGAAGGGCCGTGCGCAAGGGCGCGAAGCTCATCGTTGCCGACCCGCGGGAGATCGAGCTGGCTAAAATTGCCGATATTCATCTGCCCCTGCGCCCCGGCACCGATATTACTCTGGCGAACGCTCTGGCGCACCATATCATTGTCTCTGGATTGCACAATGAGAAGTTCATCCAAGAGCGCACCGAGGGCTTCGAAGAATTCTGGGCCGTGGTGCAAAAGTACACGCCCGAATATGCGGAAAACATTACGGGCGTGCCCGCTGAGAAGATCAAACAAGCGGCTGAGATGTACGCCCGCGGCAGGCCGGGGATGATCGTCTATTGTCTGGGGGTCACAGAACACCGCACCGGCGTCATCTCCGTGCAGGCGATTGCCAATTTGGCGCTCATCACGGGCCACATTGGGCAACCGAGCACAGGCGTCAACCCCTTGCGCGGCCAGAACAACGTCCAAGGGGCCTGCGATATGGGCGCGTTGCCCGAATTTCTGCCGGGGTATCAGAGATGGGATAACCCTGAGCACGTCAAGAAATTCGAAGAGGCTTGGGGCGTCAAGCTACCTAAGACATTAGGCTACTATCCGCTCATCTTCTGCTCACGCATGTGGGACGACATTCTCAAGGGCAACCTCCACGGGCTTTATATCATCGGCGAGGATGTCGCACTCACGGAGGCCAATATTACTAAGGTGCGAAAAGCCCTGCAATCTCTTGATTTTCTCGTCGTCCAAGAGTTATTTATGACGCCGACGGCGGAGCTGGCTCACGTCGTTCTTCCCGCGGCGGGGTTCGCCGAGATAGATGGGACCTTTACAAACTCCGAGCGGCGCGTCCAGCGGGTGAGAAAGGCGATAGAGCCGCCAGGCGAGTGCAAGCCGGACTGGCAGATCGTCTGCGAGATCTCCAACAGAATGGGCTACCCCATGAACTATCAGAGCGCCGAAGAGGTCTTCGAAGAGCTGCGCCGACTCATGCCAATCTACGGTGGGATCACGTACAAACGACTCGACGAGAACATCGGCCTGCAGTGGCCCTGCCCTGATGAACAGCATCCGGGCACGAGGTTCTTGCACAAAGACAAGTTCACGCGCGGTCTGGGGAAGTTTGCCGGGATCGAACAAGAACCGCCTGAAGAAGTCCCCGACGCAGAGTACCCGTTCTTGCTGACGACGGGCCGGGTCTTGCAGCACTACAACTGCGCCAGCATGACCCGCCAAGTGTCGGGTCTGGAGAAGCTGGTCCCGGAGAATTTCATCGAGATCTCGCCAAAAGATGCCGAGAAGCTCGGAGTCAAAGATGGCGAGCTTGTGCGCGTGGTGAGTCGGCGAGGTGCAGTGCTGGCGCGGGCCAAGGTGCGTCAGATCGCTGAGGGTGTCGTCTTCATGCCCTTTCATCACAAAGAGTCGCCGACGAATCTCATCACCAACGACGCGCTCGATCCCATCTGTGGGACAGCGGAGGTGAAGGCCTGCGCGGTGCGGATCGAGCGCGCTGCTTGAGCTCTTGGGCTGTGTCCGCCATCATATCGCAGGCTGCGGCAGATCATGGCCTGAGGGAGGTCATTTCTTATACAATAAAAACCCTATGGCCACGATCATTGACGGCAAGCAGGTCGCGCAGCAGATCCGCGAAGGACTCAAGCATGAAGTCGCTCAACTCAAACAGAAATACGGCGTCACTCCAGGCTTGGCTGCCGTGCTCGTCGGAGAGAACCCCGCCTCGAAAGTCTACGTGAATATGAAGGCCAAAGCGTGCGACGAGACGGGGATCTATTCGCAGAAGATCCATCTGCCTGCAGATACTCCCCAGCAGAAGCTGATCGAGCTCATTCACAGTTTGAACGAAGACCGGCGCATCCACGGGATCTTAGTGCAGCTCCCTCTGCCCGATCATCTCGAGACTCACGCTGTGCTCCAAGAAGTGAGCCCGGACAAAGACGTAGACGGTTTTCATCCCATCAATTTGGGCAAGCTGCTCTCAGCAAAATTCTGGGAGGAGCTGCCTCCGTTTGTGCCCTGCACACCTGCTGGGTGCATTAAGCTCATCGAATCAACGGGGACTCAGATCGAGGGCAAGCACGCGGTGGTCGTGGGGCGCAGCGTGATCGTCGGAAAACCCGTAGCGATGCTCTTGCTCGCCAAGCAAGCGACCGTCACTATAGCTCACTCACGCACGAAAAATCTCAAAGAGATCTGTCGTCAGGCGGATATCTTAGTGGTCGCAGTGGGCCGGCCCAAGCTCATTACTGCTGATATGATCAAGCCCGGTGCGGTCGTCATTGACGTTGGGGTCAACCGTGTGGGGAAAGACTTGGTGGGCGATGTGGACTTTGAGGCAGCCAAGGAGATCGCGGGCTCTATTACGCCGGTGCCCGGCGGGGTCGGCCCCATGACCATCGCGATGCTTCTTAAAAACACGGTTGAGTCTGCCAAGCGAGTCTTGACATGAGCCGCCGCGCGCAGATCTTCTTGCTAGCCCTGATAGTCTTTGTCTTTTTACACCTCGATCTGTGGGGCTGGAGCCGGATCGAACCGATGCTCTTTGGGTGGATTCCCTATCATATCTGGTATCATGGGCTTCTGACGGTGCTCGTAGCTCTTTGGATGATCTGGCTTGTGGTGTGGATCTGGCCGAAGGATAGTTCGAAGTTCTAGGTGCAAAGCTCAAAATTATGAGAGAGATCCCAATGGACGTGCTGGCAATCGCCGGGGTCTATCTTATCGTTCTGTTGGGCATTGGCTGGTGGAGTTATAAGAAGACTCTGCCTACACCAGAAGATTTCTTTATGGCTGGACGGGCCTTCGGCCCCGTGGTGCTGATCCTGACCGTCTATGCTACAAATATGACGGCATTCTATATGCTGGGCACGCCGGGCAATGCTTATCGTCAAGGGATCGGCACCTACGGCTACATCGCGTTTGCCTCAGCGTTGGTCATTCCCACGATGTTCTATCTCATCGGGTATCGCGCGTGGCGCATCGGCAAGCGATACGGGTACATGACGCCGCCGGAACTTTTGGGAGCCCGTTATGAAAGCCCAGCCGTAGCGCTCGTGCTCTTTGTGCTCTTAGTCTTTTATACTGTCCCATATATTGTGACTTCGGTGATTGGCGCGGGCTTGGCCCTCGAGTCGCTCGGGAAGATCCCATATCTGTGGGGAGCGGCGGGCGTCCTGCTCATCACGATGCTCTACACAGTCTTTGGGGGGATGCGGGGCACGGCCTGGACGAGCGTCTTTCAAGGGCTGGTGTTTATTATCATGGGGCTGCTCGCCTTCGTGATGATCGCCAACGCTTTAGGGGGCTTTGCCGCGATCACGCAGCGTGTCTATACTGAGCGCCCGGAATTACTTCAGAGGGCGGGAAATTTCGACCCCAAAGATTGGTTCAGCTTTCTCTTTGTGGCGCCGCTTGCGGTGATCGCCTTTCCCCATGTCTTTATGCGGGTGCTCACGGGGAAGAGCTCACGGACTCTAAAAGCCCTGACGGTCGTCTACCCGCTGCTCTTTCTGCTGACGTGGCCTCCGGTCATCTACATTGGCCTATGGGGCAGCGTCGTCATTCCGGGGCTGGACGCCAGAAGCTCTGATGCGATCTTGCCTATGATGATCGCCCAGCTTCTCCCGCCGGTGATGCTTGGGCTAGGGGTAGCCGCGATCTGGGCGGCTATTATGTCTACTCTCGATGCGATGATGCTGACTTTGAGCACGATGCTCACCCGCGATCTGCTCGCTCGGTCCTTCCCGCGCTATGTTCGGAAGAAGGGGCGCGAGGTCGCCTTCGGAAGGTTGTTCATTGTCTTGATTGCTCTCTTAGCTTTTGTCGGCGCGGTGATCCGTCCCGGCACGATCTATGATATTGCCAAGTTCGCCTTCACCGGGTATGCGCTCACCGTCCCGGCGATGCTTGCTAGCTTCTATTGGAGGCGGAGCACCGCTTGGGGAGTGTTGGCCTCTTTGGTTATACCTAATCTGCTCTTGCCCTTCTATTACTTCACGCCGTATCTTGCGTGGAGCACGTTCGGGTTTCTGCCGGTTGTGCCGTTGATGGTACTCTCTCTTATGCTCTTGGTGCTCATCTCGCTTCGGACGCGCCCGCCCTCCCAGCAGACAATCCGTCAGTTCTTCGACGAGCCCTAAGCTTTTGATGGGCGTCATATTTGCTTCTGATGCTTCTCATGGCTTTGCCCCACCTAGGCATCTACAATGAATTCTAGAGGGCGTGATCTGTCATGGGGAGCCTTGTGGCTCAGCCTCTGGATTTTCTGAGGGAGATCGAAGCACGGAGCGATGAGCCCGTGAGGCGCTGTTTCCAATGCGATCGCTGCGCCACCGGCTGCCCTATGGCCCTTCATATGCAGTACGCCCCCAATGAGCTCTTCCGGCTGATTCAATTGGGCGCTCGGGAGGCCGTGCTCTCGAGTACTACGTTCTGGTTCTGCGTCTCGTGTTATACGTGCTCGGTGCGCTGCCCCAACGATATTGACATCGCTCATGTGATGGACACGCTCCGGGAGCTCGCGCTGCGCCAGGGGAGGGGGCCAGCGGTGGAGCAGGCCCGCGTCTTTCATGAGCTCTTTTTGGATTGTGTGCGGCGGCGTGGGCGGGTGAGCGAGCTGGAGCTGATGGCCCGCTATAATCTGAGGCTCAAAAAGCCGTGTGCGAGATTGACGTTGGGATGGAAGCTCCTGCGCCAGGGGCGTCTGGAGCTGTGGCCTTTCTCCAGACACAGCCTGAAAGAGATCTTTAGCAAACTTGAGGAGGCACCGTGATGTACTTCTATCCGGGGTGCACGCTCAGCTCGTCGGCCAGGCCCTATGGGCGCTCGATCTATTGGGTCTGCGAGCGCCTGGGTATTGAGATAACAGAACTGCCTGACTGGACGTGCTGTGGGGCAACCTCGGCTCATGCGCTCAAGAGGGATTTAGCCTACGCGCTTCCGGCACGGAATCTGGCGATCGCTGGGGAGCTCGGAGATGATCTGATGGTGGCGTGCTCGGCGTGCTACAGCCGCCTCAAGATCACTCAGAAAGCCCTAGAAGACTCACGAACTCGGGAGCGCATCGCTGCGCTCATCGAGAAGTCTTTTGACAGGCACGTGCAGATTAAAAATATTCTCGAGGTGCTGGGCGAGCAAGCGCCGCGCATCCGCCAAGAGAAGACACACGCAGTAGAAGGGTTGAGAGTTGTCTGTTATTACGGGTGCTTAGCGACGCGCATCCCCAGGGTGATGGGCTTCGATGATCGCGAGAACCCTACGCTTATGGAGAGGCTCGTTGTAGCGGCTGGGGCAACGGCCATAGATTGGCCCATGAAGACTTCGTGCTGTGGCGCAAGCTTTTCGGTCATTGACGAAGCGATTGCGCTGAAGATGTCCGCGCAGCTCGTGGAGATGGCCTATCGCGTAGGGGCCGAGGCGCTCGTCACGTCGTGCCCGTTTTGTCAATATAATCTCGATTGGGCTCAATGGTACCTTAAAAAGAGTCACGCAATCCCTGTGCTCTTCATCACGCAGCTTGTGGGCTTGGCCTTGGGCAAGAGCGAGAGAGACTTGATGCTGAACGCGCATCTGGTCAGCCCAGAGAAGATCGTCTGTCGAGTATGAGCGGAAGCGAGATCAAGCGCGGCTCGGTCGCGGTAGTCGGTGGCGGGATCGGGGGCATTCAAACAGCCCTCGATGTAGCTGACTCCGGGTTTTATGTGTACTTAGTCGAAGACGGCCCGGCCATCGGTGGGCACATGGCGCAGTTGGACAAGACGTTTCCCACAAATGACTGCGCCATGTGCATGCTCTCGCCCAAGCTCGTCGAGGTTGGGCGCCACCCCAACGTTCAGATTCTCACGCTCGCTTCGGTAGAAGCTTTAGAGGGTCAGCCCGGAGATTTCCAGATCACGATCCGCCAGCGCCCACGCTATGTAGACATCACTCGGTGCATCGCGTGCGGACGGTGTATCGCCTCGTGCGTCTATCAAGAGCCCAAATTCCCCAGCGAGTTCGAGATGGGCCTAGGCAAGCGCAAACCCATCTATATCCCCTTCCCCCAAGCTGTGCCCCTGGCGGCCGTCGTTGATCCCCAGACGTGTATCTTCTTCAAATCGGGGCGGTGCCCACAGAACTGCCTGAAGGCGTGTGAGCGAGCTGCTCTTGATTTCTCCCAGACTGAAAGAATCTTCACTCTGGATGTCGGAGCACTCGTTCTTGCGCCAGGGTTTGAGCCCTATGATGCCCGATTGGTGAGTGAGTACGGGTTTGGTCGTTACGCGAATGTGCTGACAGCGCCGCAGTTTGAGCGATTGCTCAGCGCTTCTGGTCCCACGATGGGCCAGGTCGTCCGGCCTTCCGACGGCCAAGCTCCGAAGAAGATCGCGTTCATTCAGTGTGTGGGTTCGCGCGACCTGCGCCATCAGAGTTACTGTTCAGCCGTCTGCTGCATGTATGCGACCAAAGAAGCGATCGTCGCCAAAGAGCACGATCATCAGATCGAGCCCACGATCTTCTATATTGATTTGAGAGCTTACGGCAAGGGCTTTGAGAGCTTAGTGAGACGCGCCAGAGACGAGCACAGGGTGCGCTACGTTCGTTCCATGATCTCTCAGGTCACGGAGATTCCCGAGACGAAGAATCTGCTTGTGCGGTATCGAGACGAGTCGGGGGCTTTTTGGGAAGAAGAGTTTGACTTAGTCGTGCTCTCAGTTGGGATGCGTCCGAGCGCCAAGGGGCAGGAGCTCGCGCGCAAGCTAGGCCTCGAACTGAATGAGCACGGCTTCGCCCAGACGAGCGCCTTCGATCCCGTCAGGAGCACGCGAGATGGGGTCTTCGTGACTGGGGCTTTCACTGGGCCCAAAGATATCCCTGAGACGGTCATCCAAGCCAGTGCCGCCGCTGCCGCCGTCACAGCACTCTTGGCCCCAGCACGGGGCACCTGCACCCACCCCAAACGCTATCCGGCAGAGTCCATTCCCGATGGCGCTCCCAGAATAGGAGTCTTCGTCTGTCACTGTGGGAGCAACATTGCCGGAGTCATAGACGTCAAAGCTGTCGCCGAATACGCCAAGACGCTCCCCGGCGTCGTGCACGCCGAGAACGTGCTCTATGCGTGCAGCCAAGATAATCTCAAGCACATCAAAGAAGTCATGTGCGAAAAGAGACTCAATCGGGTTGTCGTGGCTTCGTGCACTCCGAGGAACTTAGCGGCGCTCTTTCAGGACACGATCCGCGAAGCGGGGCTGAATAAGTTTCTGTTTGAGATGGTCAACATTCGGGAGCAGTGCTCGTGGGTGCACTCGGACCAGCCGGAGCAAGCTACAGAAAAAGCGAAGAGCTTGGTTCGCATGGGGGTCGCGAAGGCCCGGCAGCTCAAGGCCCTCTCTGTGCAGTCGGTAAAGATCGCTCCGGTGGCGCTGGTGGTTGGGGGCGGGCTGTCGGGGATGGTCGCCGCGCTGACGCTCGCTGACAGCGGCTTTGATGTCTATCTTGTCGAGCGGGGTGCTGAGCTTGGCTCTGATCTTGCCGGGCGCTTCTCTACTCTGGAGGGTGGGGACGTGCAGAGTCTGCGAGCCGAGCTGTGCGACGCCGTGCGCTGGCACCCCAAGATTCATATCTATACGAACACGACTGTCACAGGGATCTCCGGGTTTGTGGGGAACTTCTCGGCGGTGCTTGAGGGTCCCAACGGGCAGGAGCGCATCGAGCACGGCGTCGTCGTCATAGCGAGCGAAGCTCTCGAGTATAAGCCCAGGGAGTATCTCTACGGACAAGACAGAGATGTGCTGACGCAGCGCGAGCTCGAGGCTCACAGGGAGACCGTCACGGCGAAGACGATCGTGATGATCCAGTGTGTGGGGCGGAATGCAGAGCGCCCGTACTGTTCCCGGGTCTGTTGTGGAGAGGCCCTCAAGAACGCGCTGGCCCTCTTGGAGCAAGACCCCAACAGACGGATCTATGTGCTCTATCGTGAGATGATCTCTTCTGGGCTGATGGAGGATTGGTATCGTCGGGCGCGCGAGAGGGGGGTCATCTTCATTCGGTATGACGAGCAGTCTCCGCCCAGCGTCCGCAGGGAGAACGATCGGCTCTGGGTGAGCGTACACGATACGCGTCTGCGCCAAGAGATTCTCATTCAGGCTGATCTGGTCGTGTTGAGCACGGGTGTCGTGCCCGATCCGTATAACGAAGAGCTGAGTCGTCTGTTGAAGGTCCCGCTCGACGCTCATGGGTTCTTTGTCGAGGCGCATATCAAATTGCGCCCGGTGGATTTCGCGTCGTCGGGGCTCTTTCTGTGTGGTGGGTCGCATGCGCCGGGGGCGATCTCCGAGCTCATTGCTAAAGCGCAGGCGGCTGCAGGGCGGGCCGCGATCGTCCTCGCCAAAAAGGAGTTTGAAGCTGGGGGGATCGTCGCCACGGTAGACCCAGAGAAGTGCACCGCATGTCTGACATGTCTGAGGGAGTGTCCCTTCGGTGCGGTCTTCATAAACGCTCAAGGTCTGGCAGAGATCGAAGCCGTAAAATGTCAAGGATGTGGGATCTGTGCCGCGGACTGTCCCGCAAAAGCCATTCAGCTTGGGCACTTTGAAGATGCTCAAGAAGTAGCCATGATCGAAGAGCTCTTTCGTGAGAGGGTGAGCGCCCTATGAGGGAGCGCGAGCCGAAGATCGTTGCGTTCTGCTGTCACTACTGTGCGTTTGCGGCAGCGGACTTGGCCGGGGTCTTGCGCTTCAGATACCCGCCCAATGTGCATATTATTCGTTTGCCGTGCACAGGGAAGCTCGATGCGCTCTATCTCCTTAAAGCATTTGAGGCCGGAGCCGATGGCGTGATCGTCGCAGGATGTCTTGAGGGGAGCTGTCACTTTATCTCCGGGAACATTCGAGCGAAGAGGCGGGTTTTGGCTGTGAAGAGTTTGCTCTCCAAGATAGGGATCGAGCCGGAGCGCTTAGAGTTCTTCAATCTCAGTTCGGCTCAAGGGGAGAGATTTGCCCAGATCGCCCGGGAGATGACCGAGCGGGTGCGGGCGTTGGGGGGAAAGATATGATCGTTGCTGATCAGAAGCCCATCGAAGAGATCTTGCAGATGCTGGAGCCCTACAGAAAAGTGCTCTTTCTGGGGTGTCAGTCGTGTGTAGCAGTATGCATGGCCGGGGGTGAGAAAGAAGTGGGGCTCTTAGCTTCTGCGGTGCGCCTGGCGCGCACGCGGCAGGGCCGCCCCATTGAGATTGCTGAAGGAGCTGTGAAGCGCCAGTGCGACGACGAGTTCAACGAGCCCTGGGCCAAGACTCTTGAGCACCAAGAAGCGGTGCTCTCGCTCGCGTGCGGGGTCGGGGTGAATAAGCTCTCCGAGAGATTTGATCTGCCCATCTTGCCGGCGTTAAACACAAAATTCTTTGGGGAGGTCGAGCGCCAAGGGATCTGGAGCGAAGTCTGTGCCGGCTGCGGAAACTGTATCTTGCACGTGACTGGGGGAATTTGTCCCATCGCTCGCTGCGCGAAGAATTTATTGAACGGTCCTTGCGGAGGTGTGCGTGCCGACGGGACTTGTGAAGTCTCCCGGAACGGCCCGCGCCCCTGCGCGTGGGTGATGATCTATGAGCGCCTAGGAAGGCTCAATCAACGAAAGAATATGGAACAGCTCTTTGCTGCCAAAGATTGGTCCACGGACCGTCATGGTGGCCCACGACGGCGCATCCGGGAAGATATGCTGTTGGAGGGATAAGCTGTGAGTGCGGCGGTCTTGGGAGAAAGCAATCTGAAGCGTGCTTTGGGGTCGAAGAGATTTGTTGTGACCGCCGAGTGCGGTCCCCCCAAGAGCGCCGACAGAAGGGTCATCGAGGAGAAAGCGAAACTCTTGAGAGACTGGGTGGACGCGGTCAACGTCACCGACAATCAGACGGCGGTGACGCGCATGAGCAGCCTGGCCGCGTGTGCGATCTTAAAGTCTTTGGGGCTTGATCCAGTCTTTCAGGTCACGTGTCGAGACCGGAATAGAATCGCCCTGCAGAGTGACGTCTTAGGAGCGTATGCTCTGGGGATTCGCAATGTGCTCTGTCTGACCGGGGACCATCAATCGTTTGGGAATCACCCTCAGGCGAAGGGCGTCTTCGATCTCGATTCGGTACACTTAATAGAGACGGTGAGGAAGATGCGCGACGAAGGGAAGTTTCTCTCGGGTGATGACCTTGTGGGTGAGCGCCCGATGATGTTCATCGGGGCTGTGGAGAATCCGTGTGCGCCGCCGTATGAGTTTCGTGCGCTGCGCGTGAAGAAGAAGGTCGAGGCTGGGGCAGAGTTCATCCAGACTCAGATTGTCTATAATATCCCAAGATTTCGGGAGTTCATGGCCCGCGTGGGCGATCTTGGGCTCTTGGATAGGGTCTATATCTTAGCTGGGGTGAGCCCGATCAAGACGCCCGGGGCGGCCAAATATATGCGAGACAACGTTCCGGGTTTAGACGTTCCCAACGAGATCGTCGCTCGCATGGAGGCCGCAGGCCAGGGGATTGAAGACAAGAAAGCCAGAGCTGAAGCGTGGCGCCAAGAAGGGATCAAGATCTGCGTTGAGATCATACAGCAACTCAAAGAGATCCAGGGAGTTTCAGGTGTGCACATTATGGCTATCGAGTGGGAAGAGGCCGTGCCGGAGATCGTGCAAAAATCGGGATTAAAGAGCTAATCAAAGGAGGCGATGCCTATGGCATACGATCCGACCAAGCTCAAGGACTGGCAGATCGCTGAGCTTGCCGAAGAGAAGATGCCCACTCCTGACGAGTGGCGCGATCGCTTAGGGCTCAAAAAAGACGAAGTCATTCCCTACGGACGGGTCTGCAAGCTCGATTTCGCTAAGATCATCGAGCGTCTGAAGGGCAAGCCCGACGGCAAATACATCGAAGTGACGGCGATCACCCCGACCCCGTTGGGAGAGGGCAAGACCACGACGACTTTGGGGATTATCGAAGGGCTGGGCAAGCGCGGCCAGAGCGCTGGGGGGTGCATCCGTCAGCCCTCCGGCGGACCGTCTATGAATATCAAAGGAACAGCTGCTGGTGGCGGCAACGCCCTGCTCATCCCCATGACGGAGTTCTCTCTTGGGCTCACGGGGGATATTAACGATATCGCCAATGCTCATAACTTGGCGATGGTGGCGCTCACGGCGCGCCTCCAGCACGAGCGCAACTACGACGATGAACAGCTCAAAAAGATCGGGTTGAGAAGATTAGATATCGACCCCACCAACGTCCAGATGGGCTGGGTGATAGACTTCTGCGCCCAAGCGCTCCGACACATTGTCATTGGGCTTGGGGGGCGCATGGACGGCTATATGATGGAATCGCGCTTTGACATTGCTGTGAGCTCCGAGCTCATGGCGATCTTAGCCATTGCAAAAGACTTAGCGGATCTGCGTGAGCGCATCGGGCAGATAACAGTGGCCTTCGATAAGAAGGGCAATCCGGTCACGACCAAAGACTTAGAAGTCGACGGGGCGATGGCCGCGTGGATGCGCAATACGATCAATCCCACGCTCTGCTGCACGATAGAGTATCAGCCCGTGCTGGTGCACGCGGGGCCGTTTGCCAATATTGCCGTGGGGCAGTCGTCTATTATTGGGGATCGTCTTGGGCTGAAGCTCTTTGACTATCACGTGACGGAGTCGGGCTTCGGCGCCGATATCGGCTTTGAAAAGTTTTGGAACGTCAAGTGTCGTCTCAGCGGGCTGAAGCCTCATGTCTCAGTTTTGGTCGCGACTATCAGGGCCCTGAAGATGCACGGCGGCGGGCCAAGAGTTGTGCCTGGCCGGCCCATCCCCCAAGAGTATACTCAAGAGAACGTCAAGCTCATCGAGCAGGGCCTGCCCAATCTCTTGCACCATCTCAAGATCATTCAGACGTCTGGGATCGTGCCGGTAGTCTGTATCAATGTCTTTCCCACGGATACCAAGGATGAGATCAGAGCTGTCAAGAGAGCTGTCGAAGCTGATGGGGCGCGCTGCGCCGTCTCGGAGCACTGGCTCAAGGGCGGCGACGGCGCGCTCGAATTAGTAGATGCGATCATCGACGCGGCCCAAGAAGAATCCCGCTTTGAGTTTCTCTACCCGCTAGAGATGAAGCTGCGCGAGCGCGTCGAGAAGATCGCACGGGTCGTCTACGGGGCCGATGGGGTGAGCTGGACTCCCGAGGCTCAAGCCAAGCTCAAGAAGATCGAATCCGACCCCAACTACTCCGACTATCAGACGATGATGGTGAAGACGCACTTATCGCTCTCTCACAATCCCGATTTGAAGGGGGTTCCCAAGGAATGGGTCCTGCCGGTGCGCGATGTTCTTATCTATTCTGGGGCGAAGTTCTTGTGCCCCATGACTGGGACGATCTCGCTGATGCCCGGGACTTCGTCAGATCCGGCGTTCCGCAGAATCGATATAGACGTCAAGACGGGCAAGGTGACGGGGCTCTTCTAATAAAGTGACGTGTGCTTTGGCATGAGCGAAATCATGCCCAGCCATGCGCTGCATCATGGCGCTCCTCCTCCAATCTCCCCTACAATGAAGCGCGACAGAAACGGAGTGATCGATTATGGCGAATGCTCAGACGATTGCTGCACTGCTGGAGGAGGAGCGCACGTTTCCACCCTCGGAAGCGTTCGTGAGGCAGGCTCATATCAGCGATCCCAAGATCTACGAGAAGGCCGCTAAAGACCCTGAGGCCTTCTGGGCGCAGGCTGCTGAAGAGCTCGATTGGTTCAAGAGATGGGACAAAGTCTTAGAATGGGATCCCCCCTGGGCCAAATGGTTCATCGGTGGCAAGCTCAACGCTTCGTATAACTGTATTGATCGCCACCTGAAGACCTGGCGCCGCAATAAAGCGGCGATCATCTTCGAGGGGGAGCCAGGCGACGAGCGCGTCCTGACGTATCAGGATCTCTACCGTGAGGTCTGCAAGTTTGCCAACGTTCTGAAAAAACTGGGGATCAAGAAGGGGGATCGCGTCGCGATCTATCTCCCGATGATCCCAGAGCTCCCTATCGCGATGTTGGCCTGTGCCCGTATCGGCGCGGTGCACAGCGTCGTCTTCGGCGGTTTTTCTGCAGAAGCCCTGCGAGATCGGATCAACGACGCGCAAGCGAAGCTGCTCATCACCGCTGATGGGGGCTGGAGAAGAGGCCATATCGTGCCCCTCAAACAGAATGCCGACGAAGCCCTGAAGAACACCCCATCTATAGAGAACGTGATCGTCGTGCGACGCATTCTCGGCAGCGATGTGTTGAAGACGCCCCTGACCGGCGGGTACTATCGCCGCGAATTCTGGTGGCATGAGCTGATGCGCGATGCGCCCGTGGACTGCCCACCCGAACAGATGGACAGTGAAGATATGCTCTTCATTCTCTACACGTCGGGGACGACCGGCAAGCCCAAGGGCGTCGTCCACACCACCGGAGGATATTTGGTGGGAGTCGCTCTCACCTATAAATGGATCTTCGACATCAAAGATGAAGATGTCTATTGGTGCACAGCTGACATTGGCTGGGTGACTGGGCACAGCTATATCGTCTACGGCCCGCTGGCCAACGGGGCCACAACGGTGATGTTTGAAGGCGTGCCCGATTACCCCGACAAGGATCGGTTCTGGGCCATCGTCGAGAAATATAGAGTCACTATTCTGTACACAGCGCCCACGGCAATCCGGACGTTTATGAGATGGGGTGAGGAGTACCCCAAGAGACACGATCTGTCGTCGCTGAGGCTCTTGGGATCTGTGGGCGAGCCGATCAATCCTGAAGCGTGGATATGGTACTATAAAGTCATTGGGGGCGAGCGCTGTCCCATTGTGGACACGTGGTGGCAGACCGAGACCGGACATATTCTCATCACGCCGCTGCCGGGGATCTCGACGCTCAAGCCCGGCTCAGCCAATAGACCATTCCCGGGGATCGAAGCTGCGGTGCTCGACGAAGCCGGCACCCCTATTCCTCCAGGCCAAGGCGCGGGATACTTAGTGATCACCAAGCCCTGGCCGGGGATGCTCCGCACCCTCTATGGCGACCCCGAGCGCTATAAGCAAGCTTATTGGAGCAAGTTCCCCGGAGTCTATCTCACCGGCGACGGCTGCAAGATCGATAAAGACGGGGATTTCTGGCTTCTGGGGCGCATCGACGACGTGCTCAACGTCTCAGGGCACAGGATCAGCACCATGGAGGTCGAAAGCGCGTTGGTCGACCATCAAGCCGTCGCTGAGGCTGCAGCTATCGGCAAGAGCCACGAGCTGAAGGGCCAAGCCGTCTCGGCGTTCGTGACGCTGCGTGCGGGGTACAAACCATCTTCTGAGCTGGCCGATGAGCTCAAGCAGCACGTGGCCAAGAAGATTGGGCCGATTGCCCGACCCGACGATATCTTCTTCACGGCGGAACTGCCCAAGACGAGGAGCGGCAAGATCATGCGCCGGCTGTTGCGCGATATTGCCGAAGGGCGCGCCCTAGGCGACACGACCACGCTGGCCGATCCTACGGTGATCGCGCAGCTGAAGAGCCAGTACGAGTCCAGCGAGGGGTAAGCTCCATGGCCTCCTCCTTCCCCCGCCCCTCCCCCGTCCGACGAGGGAGGGGTGGGGTTAACAAAACTTTCAAACTTTAAAGAGAGAATGTTATGAAAAACCCCATGAATGCAACAGTTGCTGGTACACAAGAAGAGCATCTACCCAATCGGTGGCTCTTCGTCATTGCCGCGGTCTTGATGCAGTTAGGATTGGGCAACGTCTACTCCTGGAGTATCTTCCGTACCCCGTTGATGAACTTGCACGGCTGGTCTATCCAAGAGGCGACGCTGCCCTTCACGATCTGTGTGGTCTTCTTCGCCGTGGGGATGATCGTAGCCGGGCGGTGGCAAGATCGCGTCGGGCCAAGAATTGTCGCGATGACCGGCGGGGTGCTTCTGGGTGCGGGCTTTCTGTTAGCCGGCCAGTTTGGTCAGACGCTGCTGGGGCTCTGCTTAACGTACGGTCTCCTCGTCGGGATGGGTGTCGGCTTTGCGTATGTCACGCCCATTGCGACGTGCGTGAAATGGTTCCCCGACATGCGGGGGTTTATCACGGGTTTAGCAGTGTTGGGGTTTGGTGCGGGCTCGCTGATCGTGGCGCCGCTGGGCACGTGGCTCATCTCCCAAATCGGCGCTTATGGGACATTTGTGGTCTTCGGTGCGGCGTTTGGACTGTTGGTTGTGGTCACTGGCGCGATTTTGCGCAATCCCCCTGTGGGGTGGAAGCCCGTGGGCTGGACGCCCCCAACAACAGGGGTTGGCTCCCAAGCGCAGCGGGACTATCCCCCATCCGAGATGGCCAAGACATTTCAGTTCTATCTGATATGGGTCGTCTTTCTCTTCTGGGCGGGAGTTGGTCTCATGGTGATCTCCCAAGCGGTGCCGATGGGCCAAGAGCTCGCCGGGCTGAGCGCGACGGTTGCTGCGGGGTCTTTGGGGGTGATGTCCATTCTCAACGGTCTTGGGCGACCGGCGTTCGGGTTTATCTCTGACAAGCTTGGGCGCAAAGGCGCGACGATCTTAGCCCAAGCCGTCTTTATCGTGACGCTGCTCTTCATCCTGCCCAACGCCCGCGATTTCACGCTCTATACGTTAGGGATCAGTCTCATTGGCTTTGCCTATGGGGGGAGCCTCTCGGTCATGCCGGCGTTCACCGCAGATTATTATGGGACGAAGCACTTGGGGGTCAATTATGGGTGGGTCTTCTCGGCGTGGGGAGCAGCGGGAGTCTTGGGGCCGATTCTAGGAGCCCAAGTCCGCGCGGCGACAGGAGCCTGGGGTGGAGCGTTTCTCGTGCTCGCGGGCTTGAGCACTGCTGCAGCTGTTCTAATATTGACCACCAGGCCACCTAAGTAAATTTGCACAGACGCCCTCCCCTCGGGAAAATAAGATCGACAAAGGAAAGGAGACCCTATGACCAAGCGCCTTGGTTTTATGAGCAATCTCATTGTTTGGATTGTGATTGTCGCGATTATTGGAGCCGGGGCGCTGATCGCGATCACTTGGATCTCGTCGCGTCCGGCTAAACCCCCCGCCCCCGTGCAAGCTCCACCAACACCATCACAGAGTCCCCCAGAGCAGCCGACCAAGGGTGTCGCTGACGCCCCCGTGACTATAGTAGAATTTGCTGAGTTCTACTGCCCCTACTGCGCACGGCATCTCTTCCAGACCTTCCCCAAGATCGACGCAGAGTATATTCAGAAGGGCCTGGTAAAGTATGTCTTTCATAATCTCATTGTGCATGGGGAGGTCGCCCAGTTAGCTGCACAAGCGGGCGAATGCGCCCATGCCCAGGGGCACTTCTGGGAGTATCATGATCGTCTCTTTTACGTGATCTTTGAAGAAGGGAAGGGGTATCTGACCGAAGAAGACTTGAAAGCCCTAGCGCGTGAGCTGGGGCTGGACGAGGAGAGATTTGCGAGCTGTCTGCACTCTGACTGGGCCAAGGCTCAGATCGAAAAAGACCGTCAGGTCCTCAAAGATCTTTTAGCCCAAGTGCCGGAGGCCCAGAGGCCCCGCAGCATTGGGACGCCGCTCTTTTTTATCAACGGGCGTCCATTAGTAGGGGCATGGCCCTACGAGAAATTTCAGTCTATGATCGATGCGGAGTTAGTCAAGGAAGGGAAGTGAGGGGGACTGCTATGCTGACGGAATACATCCAGGCGGCTATGGACAAGGCGCGAAAGGATGGTGATCCGCTGCCGACCATCGAGGGCCTCAGCCTCGAAGTGAAGACTTCATGAAGCCTATCTCACGGCGGGAGTTGATACGCAAATTGCGAGCTCTTGGTTTTGAAGGACCGTTCTGTTGCGCCAAGCGGGTATCGCTGAGGGAACATGGGAGCAAGAGTAGGGTTCACTGAACAAAGGAGGTCTTGCTATGCGAGAAGTCGTAATTGTTGGAGCGGTGCGATGCGCGGTCGGGAGGGCCGGCCGCGGTCTCTTGAGAGAGACACGCCCCGATGAGATGGCTGCTGCCGTCTTGAAGGCCCTCATCGAGCGCACCGGTGTTGACCCCAAAGAGCTCGATGATATTCGTCTGGGCTGCGCTATGCCCGAAGCCGAACAGGGCATGAACGTCGCCCGAATTGCCCAGTTCTTGGCGAAGATCCCCGAGACCGTCCCCGCGTGCACGATCAATCGCTTCTGCGCTTCGGGGTTAGAGTCGGTCGTCAACGGGTGTTATGCGATTGCCTACGGCGATGCAGACTTAATTATCGCCGGCGGCGTCGAGTCTATGACTATGGTGCCGATGGGGGGCTACACCCCGCGCCCCAACCCGATCTTGGCCCAAGAGTTCCCCGAAGTCTACACCCCCATGGGGATCACTGCGGAGAATCTTGCAGAGAAATATAGAATCTCGCGAGAAGCTCAAGACAGATTTGCGTATGAGTCGCACATGAAGGCCGTGCGCGCGACTCAAGAAGGCCGTTTCACAGAAGAGATCGTACCCTTGACGGTGCGCCTGGAAGGCAAGACGATCACGCATACGGTTGACGAGACGATCCGGCCCGACACGACACTCGAAGCGCTGGCGCAGCTCAAGCCGGCGTTCAAGGAAGGGGGCACGGTCACGGCGGGGAACTCGTCGCCGTTGACGGACGGGGCTTCGGCGGTGTTGCTCGCTTCGAAATGGAAAGCTCGGGCGTTGGGGCTCAAGCCCCTGGCGCGCTTTGTCTCTGCGGCAGCGGCGGGGGTGCGCCCGGAGATCATGGGGATTGGGCCGGTCTATGCGATACCGAAAGCTTTGGAGCGAGCCAAGCTCTCGCTCAAAGATATAGATCTCTTTGAGTTCAACGAAGCCTTTGCGGCCCAAGCGCTCGCGGTCATTCAAGAGCTCAATCTCCCCATGGAGAAGGTCAACGTGAACGGTGGAGCGATTGCGCTGGGGCACGCGTTGGGGTCGTCGGGGTCGCGGCTCTTGACGACGCTGGTGCACGAGATGCCTCGGCGAGATGCACAGTTTGGTGTAGTGACGATGTGTGTTGGTGGCGGCCAGGGGATGGCTGCGGTCTTCGAGAGGGTCTAGAGAGCAAAAAAGAGAAGAAAGGAGCACATCATGATGCGAGAGATTAAGACGGTTGCTGTCCTAGGAGCCGGGACGATGGGGGGAGGGATCGCGGCGCTTTTAGCCGGCGTCGGGATCAAAGTCCATCTCTTAGATATTGTCCCCAAAGAACTCACGCCCGAAGAGAAAGCCAAGGGGTTGACTCTGCAAGACCCCCTTGTGCGCAATCGCATCGCCAACGCTGGGCTTCAGAGAGCTCTCAAAGCCAGTCCTGCACTCTTCTATGATCCCAACGATGCCCAGCTCATCACCATTGGGAACACTGAAGATAACTTAGATCGCTTGGGAGAAGCTGACTGGATCATCGAGGCCGTCTTCGAGAGACTCGACGTCAAGCGGGAGACGTTCGCCAAGATCGAGCAATTCCGAAAGAAAGACGCGATCGTCAGCTCGAACACGTCTGGGATCGCGCTCGCAGCTATC
Organism: Candidatus Fraserbacteria bacterium; assembly: GCA_947085185.1. GTDB lineage: Bacteria > Bipolaricaulota > Bipolaricaulia > RBG-16-55-9 > DRXL01 > JANXCC01. Next base: position 125,424 of record CAMTVK010000001.1, read on the forward strand.
ACTCAGAGATTGTCACCGGAGCTGAAGCGCCACACGCTCATCACGCACTTCTTCAACCCCGTGCGCTATATGAAGCTCTTAGAGATCGTCCCTAGCCCGGAGACCGATCAAGAGATCGTAGAGTTCATGATGGACTTCGCCGAGCGACGCTTGGGCAAGGGCGTCGTCTTAGCCAAAGACACCCCAAACTTTATCGCCAATCGCATCGGGATCTTCGGGATCTCTTATCTGCTCAAGGCCATGCAAGAAGAAGCGTATAAGATCGAAGAGATTGATGCGATCTTCGGGCCGGCGCTGGGCCGCCCCAAGAGCGCCGTCTTTCGGACCGTAGACTTAGTTGGGTTGGACGTCATGGCCGACGTGATGAAGAATATCTATGAGAATCTCCCGCACGATCCGATGCGCGAGGTCTATCGCCTGCCCGATTTTGTCCAGAAGATGCTTGAGCGGGGGCTGTTGGGACGCAAGGCCGGCAAGGGCTTCTATCAAGAGAAGACGGTCAACGGCAGGCGCGAGTTCTGGGTCTTTGACTATAAGACTTTGGACTATCGTCCTCAGGAGAAGTTCGAGTATTCGTCGTTAGCGAAAGCAAGCCAGCAATCGAGCGTTGGGGAGAAGATCAAAGCCGTAGTCTATGCCGACGATCGTGCGGGGCGCATCGCGTGGAAGGTGCTCTCGGAGACGCTGCTCTATGCAGCTCGCCTCATCCCGGAGATCTCAGATAATATCTATTCTATTGACGACGCGATGAAGTGGGGGTTCAATTGGGAGCTTGGGCCGTTTGAGACCTGGGACGCTCTTGGAGTGAGGGAGTCCGTCGAGCGCATGAGGCGCGAGGGGAGAGAGATCCCAAAGATTGTGGAAGAGCTCTTGGCACATGGTGAGAGCTTCTATCAGAAGCGAGAGGGCAAGAGATTCTATTTTGATGTGCCAACGAAGAGCTATCGCGAGCTGCCGCGCCCGGCGGGCGTGCTCGTGCTCTCCGAGCTCAAGGAAGACACAAAGCGCGTGATCAAGGAGACTCCGGGAGCATCGTTGATAGATTTGGGTGACGGTGTGGCGTGCTTGGAGTTCCATACATACATGAACACCATAGACGCCGACGTCATCGAGATGCTCAGCGCATCGCTTGAAGAGGTGCGCACGCGCGGTTTTGTCGGCTTGGTGATCGGCAACGAGGGGCAGAACTTCTGTGTTGGTGCGAATATTGGGCTGGTCTTGGGAGCGATTCAGAGCCAAGCGTGGGAGCAGCTTGGGCAGATGGTGAAGGCGTTTCAAGACGCGAACATGGCGATCAAATACTTTGAGAAGCCCGTGGTCGCGGCACCGTTCAATATGACCCTAGGAGGCGGGTCGGAGATCGTCTTGCACTGTGCGCGGGTTCGCGCTCATAGTGAGCTGTATATGGGGCAAGTCGAGTTCGGCGTTGGCGTCATTCCTGCAGCTGGAGGGTGCAAGGAGCTGTGGGCACGACAGCTCGAGAACCTCCCCACAGACTCTCAGATTGATCTCTTCCCGTTCTTGCAGCGGGTCTTTGAGCTGATCGGCTTGGCGAAAGTCTCGACGAGTGCCAAAGAAGCGCGCAAGCTTGGGTTCTTGCGCCGCGACGACAAGATCACGATGAACAGGGATCGTCTGATCGCCGACGCCAAGAAGGACGTTTTGGCGATGGCGATGATGGGATATGAACCGCCGCAGCCAAGAAGATTAAAAGTGACAGGGCGCAGCGGCTATGCAGCGTTGCAGATCGCGATCAAGAATTTTCAGTGGGCCAAGCGCATCACCGATCACGAGGCGCTGATGGCGCAGAAGCTCGCGTGGGTGCTGACGGGTGGGGATGTAGCACCGGGCACAGAGCTCACCGAGCAGCAGATGCTTGATTTAGAACGTGAGGCGTTCTTATCGCTTTGTGGGACGCCAAAGACTCAAGAGCGCATTCAGCACTTTCTCATGACAGGGAGGCCGCTGCGGAACTAGGGCGAACATCCCATCACGCGATGACAATGCGCGCGTCTACGACGCGTGCCCCGCGCCCTCTCTCGAAGACTATCAGGGGGTTTATATCAAGCTCGACGATCTCTTCCACTTGAGTGGCGAGCTGCGACAGCCGCGCCAAGCACTCCGCGAGCGCGTCTATATCCGAGGGCGGCTCGCCGCGAAAGCCCTCTAATATCTTAAAGCCCCGAATCTGCCGGATCATCCGGTGCACGCCAAGCTCCCGAATCGGCGCGATGCGAAACGTCACATCTCGCAGGGCTTCCACATAAATACCCCCAAGCCCAAACATCAACAGCGGACCAAAGAGCGGATCGCGCTTGAGCCCTAAGATCGTCTCCTTTCCCCCTTGGACAAATTCTTGGACAAAGACGCCCAGAATCTGCACGCCGGGTTTCGCTCTTTGTACATCTGTGAGCATCTGGCGGAAACTCTCGCGCAGCTCGTGAGTGTTTTGTATGTTGAGCTTGACGCCACCCACGTCTACTTTGTGCGCGATCTGCGGCGAGACGACCTTGAGCACCACGGGGTAGCCGATCTCGTCGGCGGCCTTGAGGGTCTCTTCTTCAGTCTTGGCAAAGCGATACCGCAACACAGGGAAGCCGTAGGCTTTCAGCAGATCGTGAGCTTCGGGCTCAAGCAAGAGCGTGCGTCCGGCGCGCTTGGCGCTGAGTATGATTTCTTTGGCTTGGTTGAGCTGGACGTCTGTGAAGACCCTGTATTCGGTGCGCGGGCGATGCACCCAGTCGTGATAGCGCGCCATAGCGGCAAGCGCTCGCGCGGCGCGCTCCGGAAAGCTATAGTGTGGGATATGGGCTTCTTCTAAGATCTCTATAGCTGGTCGTGCGTCGGTGACCGCCATCAAGCACGCCAGCACGGGCTTGTCGGTCTCGTGCACAGCGCGCACGATATGCCGCGCAATATTCTCTAAGCTCATCAGAATATGAGGCGCGGCGATTACTACGACTCCCGCGACGTTTGGATCTGCTAAGACGGTGCGCACGATCGTCTCGTAGCGCTGTTCGTTGGGCTCACCGGTCATATCCACGGGATTGGCGACGTTGACCGTAGGCGGCAGGAGCTCCCGAAGTCTTGTCGCCGTCGCTTCGGTGAACTCCGCGAGCTGTACCCCGTGGCGTACGGCTGCGTCTGTCGCTAAGATTCCGGCACCTCCGGCGTTGGTCACAATGGCGATCTTATTCCCCTTGGGCAAGGGTTGATGCGCGAATGCGAGCGCATAGTCAAAGAGCTCTTCGATCGTCTCGACCCGAAGCACGCCCGATTGCATGAAGACGGAGTCATAGACTTCGTCGGAGCCGGCGAGCGCTCCCGTGTGCGACGTTGCGGCCTTGGCCCCTTCGAGAGTGCGCCCGGATTTAATAGCTAAGATCGGGATCTTCTTGGGGCGTTCGCTCGTGATCTCTGTGGCTAACCTGTGAAACCCTTGGGGGTCCTCGAGATCTTCGAGATAGAGCAAGATGACGTCGCTGAGGGGGTCGTCTTTGAGATAGTCTAAGAGATGATTTTCGTGCAGGTCGGCTTTGTTCCCGATGGAGATGAATTTGGAGAGCCCGATCTTTTGGCGTTGGGCGTATTCGAGGGCGGCGACGCCCAGGGCGCCGCTTTGGGAGATGAACGCGATATTGCCCCGGCGCGGCATTCCCGGAGCGAACGTGGCGTTGAGCGAGACGGCCGGGTCGGTGTTGATGATCCCCAGACAATTGGGGCCGAGCAGGGCGATCTCGTAGCGCTGCGCGATGGACGCAAGTTCGCGTTCGCGCTGAGCCCCTTCTTCGCCGATCTCTTTGAAGCCCGCACTGATGACAATGGCTGCTTGGACGCCCTTGCGCCCGCATTCTTCAAGAACGCTGGCGACACGAGGAGCCGGAACGATGATCACCGCTAAGTCAATCTCATCGGGGATTTCTAACGCCGACGGATAGGCCTTCACGCCCAAGATGCTCTTGGCTTTAGGGTTGACGGGGTAGACGACCCCCCTATAGCCGTGGAAGAGAATATTCTTGAAGACGGCTTGACCCAAGCTGTCTGGTTTCGTAGACGCGCCGATGACGGCGACGGACTTTGGGGCAAAGAGCGCTGTGAGAGTCTTAGTCATATCGTTATGATTCCAAACGAACGGGCGACGTGCAAGTTGACGGGCCAAAGAGTCGAGACTCCACAGACTCCCTTGACTCTATGGACTCTTTTGACTATCTTAAAGATAGGTGACCGACGATGCCCCAGATGCGCTCGCTCTTCGATGAGCCCGCGCCGCCCCCACAGAGCTTGACGTTTGAGGAGGCGCAGCGCCAGGCCCAGATGTGCACGAAGTGTCGTCTTCATCAGAGCCGCACAAACGTGGTCTTTGGGGAAGGCAGCACGAAGTCTCCTGTGATCTTTCTGGGGGAGGGCCCCGGCGAGGTCGAAGACTCTAGCGGGCGACCGTTTGTGGGGCCAGCGGGCCAGAAGCTCACGGAGATCTTAGAGTCTGTGGGTATAGCTAGGGAGCGCGTGTATATTAGCAATATGGTCAAATGCCGTCCCCCTGGCAATCGCGCCCCCCAAAAAGACGAGATCGACGCATGCTGGCCCTACTTGGAAGCCCAGATCAGGCACATCAAGCCCAAGATCATTGTGGCGTTGGGGAACGTCCCGGCGCAGTATCTGCTCAAGACAGCTGAGGGGATCACGACCCTGCGGGGAAGGTTCTTTCCCTGGCGTGATGGGATCGAAATTTTCTGTATGTTTCATCCGAGCTATCTCTTGAGGAACCCGTCGCGCGAGCCGGGCAGCCCCAAGTACTTAACGTGGCAAGACATCAAAAAGCTGAAGGAGAGGCTCGATGGACTTCTCTGAGTTGACGGAGCCGGAGCGCCGCGCGCGCGTCGCAGAAGCTTTAAAGATTGGCGAGGAGCTGCGCCGGGCCAAGGAGTACGACAAGGGCATTGATCTTCTCATAGAAGCTCTTCAGTATGGGGTGGACAAAGCTCAGATCTATTTTCGCTTGGGGAATATCTATTTTGATGCGGGGAAGCTAGAGCACGCGGAGTACGCCTATCGTCGCGCGATTGATCTTGATCCCCTGCACGTCAATGCGCATCACAATCTGAGCGTCGTGATGCGCAAGCAGGGCCGGCTGGGCGAAGCGATCCGTCTGCGGCGTCAGGTAGAGCGTCTCGCTTTCAAGAATCCCCCGCGCCTGACGCTGACGCCAGAGCAAGCTGAGCAAGCTCGACGGCTGGCGCGCCGATGGCTGATAGGCGTTGGGATTGTCTTTGGGGGAGTAATTGTGGGGCTGATCGTGCTGGGCTTCCTCTCGAAGGGATGAGCAGGGAAATGTAATGATATCGCGATTCGAGCAAGGACTCCAGAGATGTCGTGATCCAGAAGAACACGGTGGAAGAAAATCAACGAGGATACAACCCCCACAACCCGCTGGGTTCTTGCTTGCGCTCCATTACAACACCCGAAAGCTTTTTAATATAGATCTCGTTGGTCTCGTGCACGGTCGCTTTCGATAGGTGCCCGCCCACCGTCGAGCCGTCCTCAAGCCCTAAGACAGCGTGACAGTGAATGTGCGACTTGCCCTCTCTCAGCGAAAAATTGCCCTGAAGTGCCAACAGCTCCGCCGGCCCCAAGACTCTGTGCTCTTTGTACTCTTTCCCCGTCCAAAAAGCGAGCGTCACCTCGCGCAGCATCCCAATCCCGCCAACTAAAACCCCCGACGTCAGCTGAAGCGAGCCCAAAGATTCGAAGAAGTCTTCCCCCGCCTGCAACCGCACGATCAGATCTTCTCCAGACTCAACGACAAACATCGCTTACTTGGCGCTCCAGAAGTACCCGTTCATAAAGCCGATTCTCGTGATGGGCCACACCCGCAAGAACGGCTCCCCAATAAAGTCTTTCTCCGGGAACGGCCCCCAATAGCGACTGTCGTAACTGTTATTCGTATTGTCCCCAAGCACGAAATAGTACCCCTCGGGCACCTCCCAGCTCTCCCGTCCCACCGAAGAGTAGCAATCTCTCCTGGGGTTGGGATGGCCCGGATGGTTGAACGCATCGCTTGTCAAGGGCTGCCCGTTCACGTACGCCATACAGTCGCGGATCTCGACGGTCGCTGGACCCACGGCGATCAGCCTCTTCACCAAGCGATCGCACTTGCCCATGTCACACCGCCAAAAGACGATAATATCCCCTGGCGTGGGCCTGCGAAAACGATACGTCAGCATATCGACAAAGAAGCTATCCCCAGGCATGATCGTGGGCTCCATCGAGCCCGTGGGCACGAAGACGCGCGCCACCGCGTAATTGACCGTGATCAGCGTGATGAGCCCAGCGACCCCTAAGACACCGACCCAGTCGAGCAGCCAGTCTAGAGCTGGGGTCGTGGGCACCCCCACAGCATTCAGGAGCCGCGAGAGCCACGGCTTGCGCGCCACACCATGGGGATCGTCTGAAACTATCTCCGACTGGGTTGCATCTTCTTTGGGATCGAACATAGCTTTAGCATAGCAAGCCAGAAGATCTTCTGCAAGGCCCTCGTTCAGTGAGAGACTTTGACATGGCTCACCGCGCGAGCGCGTACCAAGCTGATGTGCCGATACAAAAATGCCGCAAACGAGAGCGCAGCTCCAGCGTAGATCGTCGCTTCATAGCCACCAAAGAGCACTATCACTGCTCCCAGCGCCGGCCCGATGACCATCGAGATATTGAGCACCGACGTAAAGATCGCGGAAGCGGCACCGGGATTGGGATGGCCTTCGGTAGCCGCCCGCAGGCCGCCTACGTAGATCAACGACCAGGAGATGCCTAGCAAAATCTGCGTCGGCAGAATCCACCAAAAGTTGGGCGCCAGCGCGAACGTGACAAACGTCACACTCGACAGAAAGAGTCCCGCGCGCAGGAGCCCCGGGCTCCATCCCCGATCGGTCATAAAGTACATCACGAGAAACTGCGTCCCCGTGTTGACCGCCGAGATCACGCCGATCCAAAAGTAGTCAGCCCCAAGTTTCTGCAAGAAGAGCGGCCAGAAGGCCCAGATCATATGTGCCCCAATATGTCTTATCAGCACAGAGATGAACGTCGAACGATGGCTGAGAAAGACTTCCCATAGCGAGGTGGGCTTCTCGTGCGCAAGATCGGGCGGGCGCACGCCAAACCGCATTGCCAACAGATACGCAACAAAAAACAGCCCGGACGCCGCCACGAACGTCCCGCGGATCGTAAAGTACGTCGCGATCGTCCCAGCGACCAGCGAGCCCGCGGTCCACCCGAGTGAGCCGAACGCCGAAAACCGCCCCAGACGCTCTTGAGAGGCTTGGACGTGAGAGATGAGTGCAGCGGGATAGATCCCTAAAGCCAAGCCGTTGAGCACGCGAAAGAATACCAGAGACCCAAAGTCGAACGCGACGACTTGGAGCAGGGTTGAGACCGCTGAGGCGAGCAGACCAAAGACGATAAAGACGCGGGTTCCGTAGCGATCGGCAGCGTGCCCACAGAGCAAATTTGTCAGCACAGTCGCAAGAGCTGTGATCGCCGCGAGCAAGCCGACGCCCACGTCATCGGCGCCAAGCTGATGCGCATAGAGGGGGATGAACGTCCCCGCGATCGTAGTGGCCGTCGTTGCGAGAAAATTGGCGAGGCGGACCCTCATAGGAGCCTCGCCTCCAGCACACTCATGAAGACAGAATCACCGCAAAAATTATGCCGCAGATTCTCTCGCGATGCAAGCTTGTAATGAGAGATCGTTACCGCAGGGACCGGGTGCACTTGCAAGTCGGCGCTCGTTTTGCTACAGTAAAAGGCCGAACTTCGCGTCCCCTTCCGGATTCTTCACACCACCGGAGGGGAGGTGCTCGGAACTTTGGAGAAAGGAGGAAGCGATGTGGAGCTTCTGACGATCAAAGAGCTCTTGGAAGCGGGGGTGCACTTTGGGCACCGAGTGCGCAAGTGGAACCCCAAGATGCGCGAATATATCTTCACCGAGCGCAAGGGGATTCACATCATAGACTTAGAGAAGACGATTCAGCTGTTTGAGGAAGCGTATCTCTTTGTGCGTGATACGGTGGCGTCGGGGAAGAACGCGCTCTTTGTAGGGACCAAGCGCCAGGTGCAGGAGACTATCGCGGAAGAGGCCAAACGCTGCGGCGCACACTATGTCAACCAACGATGGCTGGGTGGAACGTTGACCAACTTTGGCATCATTCAGAAGCGTATTCAGAGGATGAAAGACTTGGAGGACATGGAGCAGGCCGGGGTGTTCGACACGATGCCTCCCAAGGAAGCCCAGAACTGGCGCCGCGAATTGATGAAATTGCAGCGGACCCTCGAGGGCCTGCGCCACATGGATCAACTGCCCGGCGTGCTGTTCGTCGTCGATACTATCTTAGAGAAGAACGCCATCCACGAGGCGAAGTTGCTAGGGATCCCCGTCGTAGCCATCGTCGATACCAACTGCGATCCCGACCCCATTGATTTCCCGATCCCGGGAAACGACGACGCGATCAAAGCGACGAAATTGATCACGGCGCGCATTGCCGACGCGGTGTTGGAAGGTCGCGAGGGGCGCTCCGCTGAGAAAGCTCCTGCGCCAACACCCGAGGAGCAAGCCTCCGTGGTCGCGGCGCCAGCGTCCAACGGCGCCCCAGATATCTCAGAGAAGAGGGAGTAGCCCAATGAGCACAGCGCCATTCAACGAGTTGGTGAAGAAGCTCCGTGAGGAGACGGGCATCGGTATCCTCGACTGCAAGAAAGCCCTCCAAGAAGCCCACGGCGACCTCGAGAGAGCCAAGCTGATTCTCCGCGAGCAGGGCAAGGAGCTCTTTGCCTCACGCACAGGAGAAACCAAGCAAGGGCGCGTCGAGGCGTATATTCATCACAACGGGCGTATTGGGGTCTTGATCGAGATGGACTGTCAGACGGACTTTGCTGCCAACAGCGAGGCATTTCGCGAAACTCTGAAAGACTTGGCGATGCATATTGCTGCGGCGTATCCGCCTCCCCAGTACATCAAGCCCGAGGACGTGCCCCCTGAGGTCATCGAGCGCGAGAAGGAAGTCTATCGTCATCAAGCGGAGCAAGAGGGCAAGCCTCCTCACGTCATCGAGAAGATCGTCGAGGGCAAGCTCAAGACGTTCTTTACTCAAGTCTGCTTGCTCAAACAGCCCTTCGTCAAGGACCCAACCGGGAAGACGAGCGTCGAAGATATTTTAGGCGAGCTCACGAACAAAGTGGGCGAGACCATCGTCGTGCGGAGGTTCGCTCGATTTGAAGTGGGCAAATAGATTTCTTCTCAAACTCTCCGGCGAGGCGCTTGGGACAGCTGGGGTTGATCCCGTCAAGCTCGAGTCCCTGACCGATCAGATTCAGCGCGCGCATGAGCTTGGCGCAGAGCTCGCTCTGGTGATCGGGGCGGGCAACTTCATCCGTGGGGCTGCGTGCACAGCCCTTGACCGAGTCGTCGCTGATCAGATGGGGATGCTCGCGACCGTGCTCAACGGCATGGCCCTCGGTCATAGCCTAGAGCGCCGCAATATCCCCGTGCTCTTGCAATCGGCGGTCCCCGTAGCGTATGCCCAGCCCCTCGATCCCATGGGGGCCCGCCGCGCCCTCGCCGCGAAGAAGCTCGTGATCTTCGTTGGGGGAACGGGCAATCCCTTCGTCACCACCGACACCGCCGCGGCGATCCGAGCCAGCGAAGTCCACGCCAAAACGGTACTCAAAGCGACAGACGTCCCCGGCGTCTACAGCGCTGACCCCAAGAAAGATCCCACAGCTCAGCTCTATAGAGAACTCACGCTCGATGAAGCGATCGCCAAGCGACTCAACGTGATGGACTTAACGGCGCTCACGCTCTGTCGAGAACGTGAGATTACTATTATAGTCTTTGACGTCTTCTGTCCGGGCAATTTGGAGAGGATCGTGCGCGGCGAACCTGTCGGCACCGTCATCAAGCCGCGCTGAGGGAGGTTGTCCATGCGTCACGTGCTCGCGCTTGTTGCCCTGAGTCTTCTCGCTCTTGTGAGTCAGCCCGCGCAGACACAATCCCCGCCCTCGCTCGTCTATCACGCCTATGATTTCACAGGGACGACGACCATCGCGGGCTTTGGGACCTGGGAGTTCCGCTCGCTGCAAGCTGATCTGCTCACCCTCGCCCAAGAGCGCCCTCAGATTATCCAAGTCGTCTCGCTCGGCAAAAGCCATGAGGGCCGCGAGATCTGGGCGATCAAGCTCAGCGACGACGTCTCTTTGGAAGACCCCACAGAACCCGAAGCTCTCTTTATCGGGGGCCAGCACGCCCGCGAGTGGATCAGCGTCGAAGTGCCGTTTCTGATCGCTCAATATCTCGCGCACCATTACGAGACTGACGAACGCGTCAAAGGACTCATAGATAATTTAGAAATCTGGATCGTCCCCATGGTCAACCCTGACGGGCACGAGTATACGCGCTCTGATCCATGCCCAACGGCCCCACAGCAGCTCTGTCGCCTGTGGCGTAAAAACAGAAGAGACTTGGGCAATGGCGTTTTCGGGGTCGATCTGAACAGAAATTGGGGCTTCCAGTGGGACTCGCGCGCCGGTGGCAGCCGCAATCCCCACAGCATCACCTATCGGGGGCCAGAGCCCTTCTCTGAGCCGGAGATCAGGGCCATTCGCGGTCTTGTGCTCGACCCCGCCAAGCGCTTCAAAGCATTTATAGACTATCACAGCTATTCGCAGCTGGTGGGCTGGCCCTGGGGCTATACGCTCGATCCGCCGATCCCCTTGAGCGAAGATGCCCGCTTCGAGCCGCCGTCCGATAGTCTCGAGTACGCGCGCATCGGCGAGACGATGTCCAAGCTCATTCTCAGTGTGCATGGGCAGCCCTATCGAGCTTGTCAAATCAGCCTTGACTGTCCCTACCCCGCAGCGGGGGTCTCCAACGATTGGTTCTATAGCGAGACCGGGGGGATCTCGTTGATCATTGAGCTGCGCCCCTCTAGTGGGGAGCCGGGGTTTGTCTTGCCCGCCGATCAGATCCGGCCGACGTTCGAAGAGAATCTTCCGGCCGCGCTCTATCTCTTAGAACAAGCTCTCGCGGAGCTCATCGTGCGCGACAGCATCACCGACGACGGTCGCGTCCCATCAGACGAGATCGGCTTCAGCCCCGACATCCGCGTTGATGGAGCCCCAGTAGGAATCGTCAATGCTACGGAAGACCCCTTCGGTGAGAACGATCACGAGAATGCTATCGCGAACGCGGTCAATCGCGTCTTCGTCACCGTGCACAATCGTGGGCTGACGGACATCCCCAACGCTGTGGTTGAGCTCTATTGGAAGGACAACTCACAGCTCGATCTTTCGGCGTGGCCCGAGGGCTGGCAGCCCATTGACGATGACGCGGACCCGCGCACACCACCGACATGGCGACATTTTCTCAATATTCCCGCAAACAGCTCCGTCACGACGACGTTCCTGTGGGTGCCGCCTTTGGCGACCCCCGATGCGACGCTGCTTGCGCGTGTGCGCCACCTGCAAGACCCCATCAAATTCTTGCGCGACCCAGCGCTGCGCTTTGAGCCCGATCGCTATGACAACAACATGGCTTCGCGGCGGGTTCAGGTCTTGTCCACGACCTTGGGGACCTCGAAATAATTATCTCGACGTTTGGGAGCGTTCTTGAGGGCTTCTTCCGGGGAGACCGAGGGGCGTGGCTCATCGGCTCTGAAAACATTGTGCACGTCCAAGATATGGGTCATCGGCGCGACGTTTGCCGTGTCGAGTTTTTCTATCTGCCGGAAATAATTGAGAATGCGCCCAAGCTGCTCCTGAAAGAGCGCGACTTCTTCTTCGCTGAGCTTCAGCTTGGCTAGCTTCGCAATATGCAGCACCTCATCGCGCGTAATCATGGCTCTATTATACCCGCGCCATGGCAAACTTGTCCCCAAACCGCCGCCGAAACTCTTCGATCAAGGGGTGATTGGGGTTCTGCGCAATGAGCCAAAACGCCTCCTCGCGCGCGGCCTTCATCAAGTCTAAGTCTGCTATCAGATCAGCGACTTTGAACGTGCTGTCCAACCCATGCTGCGCTACCCCCAGCATATCCCCAGGCCCGCGAATCTTTAAGTCTTCCTCAGCGATCTGAAAACCGTCCAGAGTGCTCTGAAAGATATGGAGTCTCCGGCGGCCCTCTTGGCTGCGTGGGGTGGCGATCGCAAAACAGTAGGACTTATCCCCAGCTCGCCCGATCCGCCCGCGCAATTGATGGAGCTGCGAGAGCCCAAACCTGTCGGCGTGCTCAATAATCATAACAGTCGCGCTGGGCACGTCAATTCCCACTTCAATAATGGTCGTGCTCACTAGAACATCAAGCTCCCTCGCAAGGAGTTGCCCCATCACGGCTTGCTTCTCGCTCTCGCTCATACGCCCGTGCAGCAGCCCCACACGGAACCCCTTCAACACCGTGCGCTCAAGCTCCTCCTTCGCTTGAGTCGCCGCCTTAAGATCGAGCTCCTCGGACTCCTCGATGAGCGGAAAGACAATATACGCCTGTGCGCCCTTCTGAAGCTGCCCCGCGACAAATTCATAGACCTGCTCACGTTTGTCCTCGGAGATCCAGAACGTCTGAATGTTCTTGGCGAAGGGCAGCTCGTCTAAGATCGAGATCTCAAACTGCCCGTAGAGCGTCAGGGTGTTCGTCCTGGGGATGGGCGTGGCGCTCATCACTAAAATATCTAAGTTTTCGCCCTTCTGTTCGAGCTGCGCCCTTTGGATCACCCCAAAGCGATGCTGCTCGTCGATCACCGCGAGCCCCAGATTTTTGAAGTGAACTTCGTCTTGGATGAGCGCGTGGGTGCCGATGACGCAATCTATAGCGCCCCGAGAGATCGCGGCGCGCACAAAATCTTTTTCGCGCTCGGGAAGGCTCCCCACAAGCAGCGCGACTTTAGGGGGCTCGCTCAGCCGCGAGAGCAATGCCGTGATCTTATGATAGTGCTGTCGCGCTAGGATCTCTGTGGGGGCCATGAACGCAGCTTGATAGCCCGACTCACTAGCAATCAGAGACGCCGCCGTCGCCACGACCGTCTTGCCCGAGCCCACATCCCCCTGCAAGAGCCTGTTCATAGGGCGTGGGGCAGCCAAGTCCGCGCGGATCTCTGCTATAGCGCGCTCTTGCGCTCGCGTCAGCCGAAACGGCAACACGCCAAAAAACTCCTCCAAACGCTCATCGGAGATCGTCAGGCTGCGCCCAGGGCGCTCCCCGATCTTTTGCTTCTCCAGAGCGACCCCAATCTGAAAGAGCAACAGCTCCTCAAACGCTAGGGTGTCGTGAGCTTTCTGATACTCTTCGAGGCTGTGGGGGAAGTGAATCTTCTCGAACGCCTCATCGCGGGGCAGCAGCCCGTGACGGACACGAATCTCCTTGGGGATCAGATCGGTAAGAGCCGGACGATAGATCGAGAGATTGTTCTGAATCAATCTATAGAGCACGGACGGCTTGAGCCCTTCCGTAGCAGGGTAGATGGGCACCAAGCGCCCGGTGAGAAAGTTTTTCGGAGCTGGCTCCCAGACGGGATTGCTCATCTGGAGCTGCCCGTGGGGGCTCTCGACCGTCCCGTAGAGCGAGATCATCTCCCCTGGCACAAGCTGATTCTTGAGCCACGGCTGATTGAACCAGACAGCGTAGAGAATTCCCGTATTGTCTTGGATGGCCGCTTTGACGATCTCTAGATGGTTTTTTGGTCTGATGACGTCAACGGCGCGCACGCGCCCCCGCACTGTGACTTTGTCGCCATGGCGCAGCTGCATAATTTTTTTTGTCTCGCGGCGATCTTCGATGCGCTTGGGGAAGTACGTCAAGAGATCTTCGATCGTCTGGATGCCGAGCTTTTGCAGAAGTTTTTCTCGTTGTGGGCCGACGCCCTTGGCGAAGCGCACTGGGGCGTGGAGGCCCTCGCTTGGTGTGTCGGCCGCTGTCGGAGAGCTGGGCTTGTGTACGGCTTCTAACGCTCTCAGGGAGTCTTCCAGCTCGCGGATCACGGCGCGTCGGGCCTGCGGGGGTTTGAGGGCATAGCCCTGGGTGAGCCTGCGCAGGCGCTGGGCAACGTCGGGATAAGCGGAGCTCAGCGCTGAAGCTGTAGTATCAATGAAGCCTTCCAGTCCTCCGAGGACGGCCGCATCTTGGTAACGGGTACGCTGTTCGAGCTGCAGGACCTTTCGTAGTTGGGAGAGCAATTCATCAAAGTGCATCGTGAATCTTATTCAAGTCCAGCACCGTTGCCTCTAGGCGGCTGCTGAGCCGAGCATCGAGCTAATCTATGCGCGCGTTGGTGCGATCAATCCGCTCGGTGTTCTGGGCAATGTTGACCATAGCGCTCTATCCTACCTTGCTCTGCTGCGCTGTGCAAGAGATTGAATCACGGAGGACACAGAAAGACCACGGAAAGCACAGAAAGCGCCGTTCTTCCGTGATTTCAATCCTCCTATGGTGCCGGCGGACGTCGTAGGCGCGTGCGACGTTCATTAGCAACGACGAGACAGCCTGCTAAAGTATGCAGAGGATGCTCCTGCAAGACACGCTTTAGCACCTGTAGCACAGCATCTCGGCTGTTATCTTTGGGCCTAAGTAGCAGAAGGCCGGGATGAGTCCCAGGCGGAAAGCGCCGCACATCGGAGAAATCCAAGTCGAGCGTAATGAAGAAGCGCCCCTCCTGGCAAACACGCTGCCAAACCAGAGAGTCTTTGGCTCCCGATAACCCCTCATCGGAGACTCGCTCCGTCGGATAGCCTGCTGTCTGGAGCAATTCCGCTGCACTGCGCCCCAAGTTTTCATCAAGCTTGACGGGGATCATCGTAAGGGGAGCAGTTCCTCTTCACGCACCAGCTCCGAGGCATAGGCCAAGGCAGCTTGCACGTCTTGCAGGGTCAAGGGAGGATAGTCAGCCACGATCTCCTCTGGGGTCAGGCCAGCAGCAAGGTTATCGAGGATCACAGAGACGAGGATTCGTGTGCCTTTAATACAAGGCTTGCCGTGGCAGATATCAGGATCGGTCACGATCCGATCCAAGAGGCTGCGTTGAGCTCTCATGGTTTCCCCTCCCAGTGATCCAGTTGACCATAGCGCTCTATCCTACCCTGCTCTGCTGCGCTGTGCAAGAGATTGAATCACTTAAAAGACTTCGCTCAATGGGATGCGCAGCCCCACCAACAGCGGCGACTCTAAGACCTCGCTCTTGGTGTACAGCCCCGCCCGCTCATACCCACGCTCCCCAAGCGTCAGCACCTCGATGGTCTGGGCTTCGGGATCAACTATCCAATACTCATGCACGCCGTACTTGGCATAGAGCTTGCGCTTCACGGTCCGGTCGCGCTCGGCGGTGGAGGGCGAGAGCACCTCGACTATCAGATCGGGAGCCCCTTCCACGGCTTCCTTGCCGATGAGCCCCCTGCGGGATCGCAAGAGCAAGAGAAGGTCGGGTTGCACGACGACGTCTTGGGCGAGTACCACATCGCAGGGGGCGCTGAGCACCTCTCCCATCTGGTTGGATTTGACAAACCCCCACACGCGATCTTCTATATTGCGCAGGACGATCTGGTGATAGGGCACAGGCGATGGGGCCATAACCAACTCTCCTTCGAGCACCTCGTAGCGCTCCCGCTCCCAGAGAGTCAAGCTCTTGTAATCTTCATAAGTGAACTTAATCTGGGCTTTCGCTGCCATAGGAGTCACCCTGCTATGCTACTCTATCTCGCTTGATGGGTCAAGCACTTGAATCACGGAGGACGCAGAAAGCGCCGTTCTTCCGTGCCTTCCGTGATGCAAACGCTCCCAAACCTTTCTATGCCCATACGACTGGAACTAGGCCACTCGCTTGGATCTCTTGATCTTTTGTGATGAGCTGAGCCCGACTGACTCGAGCTGCTGCCACGATGAGACGATCATGAATTTCCGGAATCGCTTTGAGGTATGGCAACTCTTCCAAATGCTCGCGCGTGAGCGGAAGCATTTGAAAATTCTCCCCACGATCCATCTCTCCCAGCACATCGTGCAAGTTGAGAGCGATGCGTCCTTTCTCGCTCAAATAGACAAGTTCGGCCAACACAATAGCCGGTATGAAGCCCACAGCCTGGCCTCGATCAATGCGGTGCAATGCCGCGCGGGCTGCCCCACCTAAGCGCCCCAAAGCCCCAGCTAAATACCAAATGAGTGGATGCGTGTCCAATACAAAGCGCTCAGGGACGACGGTCATCCTTTGAACTCCCTCTCCCACAGCCGCGTTGCTTCGTCTATTTCTGTCTCAGCGAGGGCGTTGAGCTGAGGGAACTTGCCTGCCAGGGAAACCACAGGCTTTTTGGCGCTTCGTCGAGCTTGAAGCTGGGCTTTGAGCCATGCGATGCGTTCCTCAAGGCGTGAAAGTTCTTCGATAAGCTTCTGCTTCGAGAGCATACACTACCCTCCCCAGGATTCCGGTTGCTCTTATCCTACCCTGCTCTGCTGCGCTGTGCAAGAGATTGAATCACGGAGCACACGGAATCAGCCACGGGAAGCACAGAAAGCGCCGTTCTTCCGTGCCCTCCGTGGGACACTTCCGTGCCTTCCGTGGTTCAAACTCCCCCAAAAAACACACGCCCCCGCGGGATTGCTCCCACAGGGGCGCCCAAGTCCGTCCTTAAGCCAAACACAAACTACTAAAGCCTCAGTTAAGGGTGCTTCCGCGATTCTTCCCGCCAACGCAGGAGGGCCATCAAGCCCACTAACAGCGCTGCCGCTGCCACGACCCCCACGACCATGAACACCAAAGGCGCCATCATTCTTCACCCCCCGATAATGACAGCAAAAAAGCTCAGCAAATACAAGGCCACCCAAGCCCCAAAGCCCAGGAGGGCTAAAGTCCAATTGAATGGTTGACCGCTGATCAGCTGGCCGATAACTAACGCGCCGAAGGCGATGTTCCCGGCGTCCATTAGCTTATCCGCCATGCGGCTGGCAAATATCCGCCACGGTTTGCGCTCCACGGGTCCTCCTCATCGCCCTCAGTATAGCACACGCGTAACAGCCAAGCTAGAATCACGGAGGACACGGAAAGGCCACGGAAATCACGGAAAGCGCCGTTCTTCCGTGTTCTCCGTGAACACTTCCGTGCCTTCCGTGATGCAAACCACCCTCTCCCTACTAGGGAGAGGGACGGGGTGAGGGTGAAAAAAACACAAGCGCCCCCGCGGGATTGCTCCTACGGGGGCTGACGAGGCGTATTGACAATTCCCCAGGAGCACCTTATACTGCAAGGCATGGGCAAGGAAGACAAACCTCAGTCAGAGCATGAAGCTGAGCGGGTTGTCATCGAGAAGCTCTTCGATGTGGCGAACATCGCGATTGGCGCATTAGTCTTTGGTCAGTTTCTTAACCCAGAAGGATTCCACTTGGGGGTCTCGGTCCTGGGATCAATTATCTGGTTTTTGATCTATGTTTTCGGCTATTTACGGTTGAGGAAGATCACGAGGAGGTAAGCATGTTACCGCTGTACATCATTCTTCTGGTCATTGGGCTAACGGCCCTGGGCTTTACGTTGCTTCCCCTGGTTCGCGATTATCTGACGGAGCGGCGGACACCGCATCTATGAGAATCACGGAGCACACAGAAAGCGCCGTTCTTCCGTGCCCTCCGTGGGACACTTCCGTGCCTTCCGTGGTTCAAACTCCCCCAAAACACACAGGATTTGGGCTTATTTATGCCCGGTGCGCGCCCGCCGCCAGTCCTGGATGATCGTGGGCAGCGTGAACCCCAGTAAGACAGCTAAGGCTCCCAGGATCATCAAGTACAAGGGAAGCATCATTCGCCTCCTCTC
>CAMTVK010000002.1:0-245994 GCA_947085185.1 Candidatus Fraserbacteria bacterium
ACCCTGTGTATCATGCTCTTGTTGAAACAATAATAAGCAAGAAGGCTGTTGAGGAAGGCAAGGTAATACAAAAAGAGACATCAGATTTTACAAGACAGGAAACCTGTTTTAGCTGCCACGGCACAGAGGTTAAGGTGGATGGTATGAAAGAGGTAGAGACAAAGCTCGGCAAAATAAAGGTTCTAAATCTGACCAATTGGCCCAATCAGGGGGTCGGAAGGATTAATCCTGATGGAAGCATGGGTTCATGCACATCCTGTCATCCACGACATGCCTTTTCTATAGAGGTGGCAAGAAAACCATATGCCTGTGCCCAGTGTCACCTTGACCCTGATGTGCCTGCATGGAATGTTTACAAGGAGAGTAAACACGGTAACATCTATTTTTCAAAACATCAGGAATGGGATTTTAAAGAAGTGCCCTGGAAGGTCGGAAAAGACTTTCAGGCTCCAACATGCGCCGCATGCCATAACAGCCTTATAACAGCGCCTGACGGAAAGACAGTAATTGCACCAAGGACGCATGACTTTGGTTCAAGACTGTGGGTGAGACTCTTTGGACTTGTATATTCACATCCTCAGCCAAAACATGGAGATACATCAATAATTAAAAATAAAGACGGCTTACCCCTTCCTACAACCTTTACGGGAGAACCAGCCTCAGAATATCTAATAAGCAAGGAGGAGCAATTAAAGAGAGAATCTAATTTTAAAAACATCTGTAAGTCCTGCCACAGCACTCAATGGGCAGACAGTCATTTCAAAAAGCTTGACAATACCATTAGAGAGGTTGACAGCATGACCCTCGCCTCAACCTTATTACTCCTTGAGGCATGGAAACATAACCTTGCAGAAGGACTTCCACATGGCAAAAATCCATTTGATGAGACCATTGAACAGATGTGGATAAGGCAGTGGCTGTTCTACGGGAATTCTATTAAATATGCCTCTGCAATGACAGGCGCGCCTGATTATGCTACATTTAAGAACGGCTGGTGGAATCTTACCGAAAATCTCCAGCATATGAAGGACTGGATAGAGCTGAAGAAAAAGGCTAAAGGTAAAGAGTGAGGATTATCCAATACGGCTCTGTAGAAATCCTCCGCTGAAGGGAGTATAGCAGAGGAGACAAGAGCTTGTCAAGTAGAATCGCCCCCAGTTTCACCGCCACTAAGCTGCGTCGG
Source organism: Candidatus Fraserbacteria bacterium (assembly GCA_947085185.1). Taxonomy (GTDB): domain Bacteria; phylum Bipolaricaulota; class Bipolaricaulia; order RBG-16-55-9; family DRXL01; genus JANXCC01. Next base: position 1,184 of record CAMTVK010000002.1, read on the forward strand.
TGGTAGAGCTTTTCGTCCATGCGGGCATTGGCCCCCTTGTCATACGGCTTGAACTCCCGGTGCTTGATCAGCGGCCAACAAACACTTGAATACTTTTCGAAAAGCAGGCGCTCTTGGCTACCATAAGCGCCATATGCTCATTGACCAGACGTCCCTCGAACGACTTTTGGATACGGGCCCCATCTCAGCTTCCAGATCTCTGGCCCAGGCCGCTGAGAGCTGACTAAGATCAGCTTCATTCTGTGAATCAGTTCATAGCCTCCCGAAGCCCAGTGATTATACTGAGTAGTAAAGAATTCGCTCAAAAGAGGAGGTAACACAATTATGATGAAGAAACTCGCTTGGATGGCGCTGGGAGTTGTGTTTGTTGCTCTCTTGAGCACGCTGGTGCTCTCAGGCGGCAGAATTCCCTTCGCCCAAGCGCAAAACGTGAATGAGTCAGTTTGCTACGCCTGCCATGGCGAGATCAAGGCGCTCAAAGTCGGCTCCAAGCACGAAGGCGTCAACTGCGGTACCTGCCACACAGGAGCGCTTGAGCACGCCCGCGATCCTGCCAAGAAGCCCGTGACCAAGATGGATCATGCCACCTGCGGCACATGCCACAAAGAGCAATACGAGTCGTTTGTAGCCATCAATCTGCACTCCAAAGCCAAAGTAGAGAAGGCCACGACGACCAGTCGCTCGCCGCTCTTTGACAGCCTAATGCGCCCGCACGGCTTCACCCGCGAGCACGCCGAGCCGCGCAGCCACATCTTCGCCCTGGTCGATCACCTATTGGTCGACCGCGCCTACGGCGGCAGATTCCAACTCAAAGATTGGAAGCTGATCTCCGACGCCAAAGCCGCGGAAAAATCCGCCTGGGAGGTGCTCAAAGACCTGGAGCCCACGACCAGCGATCAGAAGATCTTCCCGCCCTATACGCCACGCACAGCCTTCACAGCAGCTAACCCGGTCTGCCTGACCTGCAAGACCAGCGACTGGATCTTGGACTGGGCCTATATGGGAGATAAGCACCCCAAAGCCAAGTGGGATCGCACCTCGAAAGTCGTCGAGATGGCCCGCGCCATGAACCACACCTTCGCCTGCTTTGCCTGCCACGATCCGCACTCGGCTCAACCACGAGTCATCCGCGATGCCCTCATCGAAGCGGTGGTTGATCGCGGCGAGGGAACCTATCCCTACGATAAAGAGAAGAGCAAGGCCATCACGATGAAAAAAGTCACCTTCAGGGGCTTCCGCACCATCGGCATTCTCAACAAGCCCGACTCTTCTCTGATGTGCGCCCAGTGCCACGTCGAATATAACTGCAACCCGGTGATCGATCTGAAGACCGGGGCCGTGATTGGCATGGGCGATCGCAGGACCAATGAGTTCCAGTGGCGCAACGTCTTCGATTATGACGCTTGGGTGGAGAGGCAGGGGTATCGCGACTTCCGCCACGAAGTGACCGGGGCACTGCTCTCGAAGATCCAGCACCCCGAGGTCGAAGTCTGGTGGGGGAGCAAGCACGAGCGCGCCGGCGTGGAATGCAAGGACTGCCACATGCCTAAAGTCGAAAAGGCCGGCAAGAAGTTCACTTGGCACGGGCAGCAGAGCGCCAGATATATGAAGAAGGAGACCTGCTTGCAATGCCACTCCTACTGGACGGAAGAAGAGGCGCTCTACCAGATCGAGGCCGTGCAGAACTATATTCGCGGGAAGATGCGCAAGGCCGAGTTCTGGCTGGCAGAGCTGGTCAAGACCTATCAACGGGCGCAAGACGTGGGCGTGGCCGAGGCGACGCTCGCCGAAGCGAGAAAGTTCCATACGACAGCCCACACCCTCTGGGAGTGGTGGACGGCGGAAAACTCCGATGGCTTCCATAATCCCGATCAGGCCAAGGCTGCGCTGCTCAGATCCATCCAGACTTCGATTGATGGGGTACATCTCTTGGAGAAGGCCATTCGGGAGAAGACAGGACGATAACTCAAGAAGAGCGCTGCAGAGTGGGGGGCTGGGCCGGTGCTCAAGCCCCCTTTTGTTTTATTTATGATAAAAATCATGCCTCTCTCTGATGGAGCTCATAGCACAACCAGAGCAAGCACGTCTATACTATGCCCAGAAGCTCACAAATTAAGGAGGCGCACATGGGAGCGCGGCTTACCGTTGCGGCACTGATCGCCTTGGGAGCCATCGTCCTTGGGGTGATCAGCTACGCGTTCTTCACCAATCGAGGCGATCTGGGGAAATTTGCCCTCACGGAGGGGCGCGGGCTCTTCCTTGAAGATCCTCAAGAACTTAAGGACGAGATCGCTCCCCGCTTGGGGTATCGTGCCCCGGACTTTGAACTGCCCGATCTTGACGGGCAAAAAGTTGCGCTGAGCGCGCTGCGCGGCAAGCCCCTCTTGCTCAATTTCTGGGCCAGTTGGTGTCCCCCCTGCCGCAAGGAGATGCCCAACTTGCAAAGATTCTCCGAGCAGTACGGCAGCCAGGTCGTGGTCGTGGGCGTCAACTGGGGTGAAGACGCCTCGACCGTAAAGGGCTTCCTCGAGCGCGTCGGAGCGACCTATCTCAATCTCTTGGACCAGCGCGGCACAGCCTTTGTGCTCTACAAGCTGACAGGTATCCCCACGGGCTTCTTCATCGACCCAGAGGGCTTCATTCGTGGGGTGTGGCTTGGCCCATTACAGATCGAAGAGATCGCCAAGGGCTTCAAGAGATTGGGGCTCCTTAAAGAAAGCGAGTGATCTTCTATGACCTGTACAGCGTGCGGGACGGTCAACACCCCCGATAGCCGATTCTGCAAGCAGTGCGGTGTAGCACTGCAAGTTCTCTGTAGAAGCTGCTCAGCGGCGAACACCCCCGACAGCCAGTTCTGTACAACGTGTGGGGCGCCTCTGACCCACAAGGCCCTCTCGCCTGTGCCACGTGCCACTCAGTTGGTCAGCGGCGGCGCTCTGCAGGGTCAGGTTGCCCAGATCGTCAAAGTGCTAGGCGGGCTCAACTGCGGACGCTGCGGTTATCGCACTTGTGCAGAAAACGCTTTAGCGATCGTGCGCGGCGAGAGCGCCCCAGACTCGTGCGTCCAAGGGGGAGCCGAAGTCGCCAAACAGATCCGGGCAATCTTAGGGCAACCCGAGCGCCCCAGCCTTGGGGCTCTGCTGTGGGAGCAGCTCACGTCTATCAAGCTCGCGATCGGACTCATTGTGGCGATCGTCCTGCTCTCGGTAATTGGTACGATCATCCCTCAGGGGAGAGATCCGCTCTTCTACGCGGGGCACTACGGCATGACCGGGCTGCGCCTCATCCAGCTCTTCCAGGTTGATCGGCTCTATCACTCATGGTACTTCTTGAGCTTGCTTGTGCTGCTGGCGATCAACACCGGCGCCTGCGCGATCAAGCGCTTTCGCGTCTCTTGGGAGCTTGTGCGCAAGCCCGTTGAGCCCCGCACAGCCGAGGAGATCGCGCAGCTTCCCACTCAAGCCAAGCTCGAACCCCATCTCTTCAAGAGACTCCAAGAGCTGCTCGTCCAAAGACACTATCGGGTGCGGTGCCAAGGGGACCAGCTCATCGCGCATAAGAATCTGTGGGGTCGGCTGGGCATCGATATCTTACATGTGAGCGTGATCGTGGTGCTCATGGGGGGCATCGCAGGAGGACTCTTAGGATTTGAAGATTTTCAGATAGCTCGCAAGGGCGAGACGTTCACCGTCGCCCGCGGGGGATTCTCCGTGCGCGTGGACGACCTATGGACGGTCAATTACGAAAACTCCAGCCAGATCAAAGATTGGTACACTAAGCTCACCGTAATAGACAACGGGCGTGAGGTGCTGACCAAGACTATCGAAGTAAACGAGCCCTTGACGTACAAGGGGATCTCCCTCTATCAAGCGTCGTTTGGCAGCGACTGGTTGAGTGGAGCAGAGCTGACATTTCGCATCGAGCGTGTGAAGGATGGGACTGCTGAGCCTGTTGGTGAGATCACAACGACAGTCGGAGCAACGTTTCCTCTCGATGACGGGCGCACCGCCAAAGTGATCGCGTTCTATCCCGACTTCATCGTCACGGAGCAAGGGCCAGCCAATCGCTCGCAAGCCCTTAATAATCCCGCGGCGTTCTTGGAAGTCTACAATGGCACTCACAAAGAGTTTTCGACCTGGACGTTCGCGCAGTTCCCAGAATTTCAGCACGACTTCTCGAAAGAGAACCCGTATCGCTTCTATCTGGTGGGGATGAAGGCTCCCCAGTTTACAGGGCTGCAGATCGCGCGCAACCCTGGTATCCCTATTATCTATGCCGGGTTCGTTCTGTTGATCTTCGGGTTGGCGTTGAACTTCTATGTGCCGCCGCGGCGCATCTGGGCTGCCGTCAAAGAGAACACACTCTACGTGGGCGGTCTAGGGCGCGAGCCGCGCGAGTTCGAGCCCGATTTTGAAGAGCTCATCGAAGAGCTGAAGAGCTATCACGGCTCTCCTGCACCACAAATCTCACAGAAAGAGAAAGAGGTGATCCCTCATGGATAGCGCGTTCTTCTTCTATGTGAGCGCCGTCGGGTATTTTCTGGGCTTTGTCTTTTATCTATTGCATCTGATCGGAAGCCCTTCAGATCAGAAGACGGACCTAGGGATCGTGGCAGCGTCCTCCCCGTGGGTCCTCAAGCAGACGACCTGGGGCAAGCTCGCCACAGGGACAACCCTAGTCACCGTGCTCATCGGCACGGTCGGGATGGTGCTGCGCACGCTGGAGCTTTCGCGCACCTCGGAGTTCTTCTTGCCGATGCCTGTAACTAATACTTACGAGACGCTGGCCTTTTTTTCGTGGGCCATTCCGCTGGCGTATCTCTTCTTCGAGTGGCGGTATAAGCTCAAAGCCGTAGGCGCGTTTGCCACGGGCTTGGCTTTTATCTTTCTCGCCGTTGCGTCGTCACCGTTGCTCTCTCAAGAAGTGCGGCCTCTGGTGCCAGCGTTGCAAAGTTATTGGCTCGTGTTTCACGTGCTTTTTACGCTCTTGGGAGAAGCCTTCTTCGCCGTGGCCTTCGGCGCAGGGATCTTGTTCTTATGGCTGCAGCGTCGCGGAGGGAATCTCCAAACGCTCAAGATGCTCGACAATCTGGGCTATAAAGCCATTGCCCTAGGCTTCCCGCTTTTCACGTTGGGTGGATTAGTCTTTGGGGCGATCTGGGCCCAGCATGCCTGGGGGCGCTACTGGGGCTGGGACCCCAAAGAGACCTGGATGCTTATTACTTGGTTCTTCTATGCGCTCTATCTGCACGTGCGGGTGAAGTGGGGCTGGCGCGATGCCAAGACGGCATGGCTTGCTGTGGGGGGCTTTGCGGCAGCGATGTTCACCTGGTTGGGCGTGAACTATCTGTTAGCGGGCTTGCATAGCTACGCAGGCTAATGGAGATGATGACCATGCTCAAGCGTATCCTAGCCGTAGCACTCTTTCTGGTGATCCCGTTGGGGGTGACGGTCGTAGTGCTGGCGCTGGCGCAGCGGCCCCCGGCTATCCCCAAGGGGCATATCTCGATCAAGACGGGCGCTCCGGTAGACCTGTGCTTCCGGTGCCATAAGACCCCGCCGACTCTGCCGGCTGAGAAATACTCGTTCTGTTCCACGTGTCACATCAACATTCACATTGAGGAGACGGAGTTTGTGGACCTCGTGCGGGTGGGAAACACGCCCAAGCACCCGGTGGAGTTTACCTGGGCGGCGGCAGACTGCTCGACCTGTCACACCAAGCCCCATAAGACCAAACCCGCGCTGCACCCCGTCGGTGCTAATCAACCCAGCAGCGCATTCTGCCAGCCGTGTCATTTGAATCCTGCAGATCCCGCAAAGGCCATCGGTGGGCCGGAGAAGGCCGGAGAATTCTGCGCCGCGTGCCATCATATCGGGCTCAAGCCGACCCATATCAAGGCACCGCAGGGCGTGAAAGTCAACTTCTGCTTCGGCTGCCACAAGCCAGCACCATAAGTCTTTTGACCAAGATCAGGTCTTCCAATGTCGCAGATCATGGACTCGAGATGTATACACCAGCTACACTAATAGAGCAAAACGGAGCCTGAAAGGAGGTCATCATATGCTCAAGCGCTGGGGTCTTCTCACAGCCGGCATCATAATAGTGGCAGGAGCGGTGAGCGCCTTTGTGCTCTTGACGATAGCGCAGCAACCGCCACCGCTGCCTCAAGGGCACATCCCCATCGATCCAGGCAGCTCGGCCAACACGTGCTTTGAGTGCCACCAGAGCCCGCCGCCACTGAAGACTGAGCAAGTCGGGTTCTGTAAGACGTGTCACATCACCACGCACTTTGTGCAGAAGCCGGGCTTCACCGTGGAGCGACCGGGGCCACGGCCCAAGCACGTCATCGCATTCGATTGGACCGCTGCGGACTGCTCCAGTTGCCATACGCCCCACAAGACCATGGTCGCCAAGCACCCGGTGAATGTGAGGCAACCCAACAGCAGCTTCTGCCAGCCTTGCCACCAGACGCCTCCGGAGAAGGGCATCACTGGGGAGGAGAAGGCTGGAGACTTCTGCGCTGGGTGCCACAATCTCGGGCTGGCGCCGACGCACGTGGCGGCCCCTCCTGATGCCAAGGCGAACTTCTGCTTCGGCTGCCACAAGTAGACTTGTGCAGCGTCACTGGAGGAGTCAACGAGCTGCGCTTTGCCAAGTAAAGCGAGCCATAATGAACAGCAAGGGCCTTGGCCGCTTGACCAAGGCCCTTGTTCTGCGCACAATGGGGTGTGCACCGGGCACAGCCGTGCCCACGAGTGCAGGAGGTGACAGCTATGGCCGGCTTTCGCCTGTGGGAAAGGATCACCATTGATGATCTCCTGGAGCACCTGACCCAGGCGGCCTGGGAGGAGATCACGCAGCAGTTCGACCAAGCCCCACCGGAGCTGCGAGCGCGAGTGCGACGCGCCCTCAAACACGTGCTCAATCACGATATGTACGCTTCGCCAGCCTGCGGCACTTCTTCGCTGTGCAGCCCCTCTGAAGAGGGCCGGGCTCGGCCTTGGTCGCGTCAGGCCCAAGCCTGGGGCCTGGTGAGACAAGCCGATCCCCACTTGGAGAAGAGATAATGAGAAAGGGGTAAGCGCATGGGGGCGATCTGGGCCCTTCTCGTTTTAGGAAATGTACTCTTTCAAGAGCAAAGCTGCACGGTCACCGTTCAGCCGGGACAGTCCATCCAACAAGCGCTCAATACTGTCGCCGAGGGCGCTCTGGTGTGTGTCGCTGCGGGGACGTTCACGGAGAATTTCACGATCACCAAGAGCCTCGCGCTGCGCGGCGCTGGGAGAGATAAGACCATCCTCCGCGGGACTATACGCATTGAACAAGACCGACAGATCCAAGTCACCCTCACGGGCTGCACTATCACCGAAGCTCGCTTTGGTGCGGGAGTGCGCATCTCCGGCCAAGCACTCGTCACGCTCGATGACGTCGCAATCACTCAGAGCTTTATGGGGGTGCTCGCTGTGGGCTCTGCTCAAGTCGCTCTCACCAATGCGCAGGTGCTCGAGAATCAATTCAATGGCGTGCACGCCGAAGGCTCGGCCCACGTCACCCTCCAAAACGTCCGCATCGCCCATAATGGGTTCGACGGCTTAGTCGCAAAAGACTCGACAACGCTTCAAGTCAACGAGAGCGTCATTGAGGACAATAAGCACTGCGGGGTGTGGGTTTTGTCGGGGAAGATCTCCGGGACTCCCAATGCGATGCGCGGCAACGGCGCGGATCTGTGCGGATTTGCCCCATCGGCCATCAGAAAGCCGCTTGTCGCGCAGACCGACAAAACCCAGCTCACTGTACCCGGAGATTTTCAGGATATCCAAGAGGCCCTCGACGCTCTCGCTCCCGGCGGGACGGTGCTCCTCCAGAACGGCACGTATGCTGTGGGGCTGACCATCTGGAAGCCCGTCACGCTGCGCGGCCCAGCGACGCTCACCGCAGTGCCCGATCGCCAGCTCATCGTGAGCACCATCGCCGAAGCCCAGGGCGCCCTGCTCGACGGAGTCACTCTCAGGGGGAGCCGCGGAGATGGCGCGCTGCTCTACGGCCAGACGACTTTCCAGAACGCCCAGATCTCCAAACACGCCGATGATGGCGTCGAGATCGCCGGCTCAGCCGTCGTGCAGATGATACAGACTGCTGTCTTTGACAACGGCGACGACGGGATCTTCCTCGCGGAAAGAGCTCAGCTGACGCTGACGAATTCAATGATCTCCAGCAACAAGGGTGACGGCATAGAAGCGCGAGATTTCACGAGGGTGAAGCTCCAAAACACTCAAGTCTTCAACAATATGGCGCGCGGGCTGGACATAAGAATCGCCGCGCAGCTTGACGTGTTTGGCTCTCAGATTGCGGGCAACAAGGCCGATGGGATGGTGTTGCGAGACTCCGTTCAGGCACGCCTTGAAGCAGCTCAGATTCTCAAGAATGGGGCCGACGGGCTCCTGGTGACCGACAAAGCCAGAGCGACCATCGCCGACTCGACGATCTCCGCCAACGGGAGCCATGGGGGTGAAGTCAGCGGCACTGCCACGATAGAAGTGCGCCGCAGCACCATTGAGAACAACGGCACATCAGAAAGCTGCATGCGCGCCGATACCCTCTGCACGGGGCTCGTTCTCATAGGCGACGCTCAGGCGCGTCTTATGGACTCTGTAGTGCGCACCAACACGGACTGGGGCATTATGGCGTGGCTGAAGCGCTGTGGCGCCCCGTTCGACTTCTTCAACGGCCACGTGACTTTTGCGGGCACAAACACTCTTGAGAGCAACAACAGATCGGGGAACCACAAGGGCAACCCTGGCACGCACCCATTTGCGAATCTACCGGACGGCCAGGTCTGCTTGCCGTGAGAGGGCGCGCTCCAGCACTCGCCCTAATCTCTTAACGCCCTCCTCGATCTTCTCCGGGGGCATATATGAGAAGTTGAGGCGCATCGTGTTGTGGCCCGAGCCGTCGGGATGGAACGGCCCGCCCGGCACGAAGGCGACTTTCTCTTTGAGAGCTTCTTGAAGAACTTCCGTAGCGTCCAGGTGCTCCGGCAGTATGACCCAGAGGAAGAGTCCGCCCGCAGGGCGCGTCCAGCGCACGCCCTCGGGAGAGTATCGCTCTAACGCGTGGAGCATGGCGTCGCGCCGCTCACGATAGACTTGGCGAATGAAGCGCACGTGTCTGTCTAAAAATCCCCCACGCGCCACTTCATAGGCGACCATCTGGGTGAAAGTGCTCGTGTGCAAGTCGGCCCCTTGCTTGGCTTGCACCAACTTTTGGATGACCTCTTCAGGTGCGATGACCCATCCCAAGCGCAGCCCCGGCGCAAGTGTCTTCGAGAACGTGCTCAGATAGATGACGTTCCCGCTGTAGGGCGCGTTGGTGTGTCTTTGAAATTCGTTGTCGAGCACCACGAGTGAGGGGAGATGATCCCCCTCGTAGCGCAGTTGTCCGTAGGGGTCGTCCTCGATGATGGGCACTCCGTAATGATCAGCCAGTTCTATTAATTTCTTTCTGCGCTCCAGCGATAGAGTCACCCCGGCAGGGTTATGGAAGTTCGGCAGAACATAGAGAAATTTCGGGCCGGCCCGTAAGTATCCTTCGAGCTTGTCCGTCTGTATCCCGTCGTCATCGAGGGGGACGCTGACGTACTCAGCTTGGTACGTGTTCCAGGCTTGCAGTGCCCCAAGATACGTGGGCTTCTCCACTAAGATGCGATCCCCAGGGTTGATGAAGACTTTCCCGATGAGATCTAACGCTTGTTGGGAGCCGCTGGTGATTAAGATGTTCTCCGGGTTGACGACGATCCCATAGCGCGCCGTGTGGCGCGCGATCATCTCTCTCAAGGGGCGATAGCCCTCGGTCCTGCTGTACTGCAGCGCTTGTGGGCCGTGCTCGGCTAAGACTTTCTGGCAGGCTTCTTGGAATTCTTTCACCGGGAAGACATCGGGGGCGGGCAGGCCGCCCGCAAACGAGATGACGTCTGGCTGCTCGGTCAGCTTCAGCAATTCACGAATTGCCGAGCTCTGCATTCGTTGAGTGCGCTGCGCGTAGCGCTCAGCCCATAGAGTCTTCATAACTCCCTCCTTACTTCTATTGTGCCACAGTTGGGCTCATGGCGCTATGACGGCGGTCAAGGCATTAAGTGGAATTGGATGAGCAACCACAAAAGGCCGATCAGGGCAGGCAGAACCCCGGCAATCAAGCCAATTAAGATCCATTTGCGCAGCGTCATGCAGTAACCCGTGTGCTTCTCCAAAATGCCTAGGGCGACGATGTTGGCAGTTGAGCCGACCATCGTGATGTTGCCCCCGTAAGTTCCCCCAAAAAGCAAAGCCCACCACAGTGGGAAGCTCTTGATCCCCGTGGCCTGGAGCGCCGCAATCACCGGCAGGAAGGCCGCCACCAGCACTAAGTTATCCAGTGCGGCTGAGCCGAAAGTGGCTATCCCCGTGATGAGGGGTGTGAGCCAAAGCGGGTCCGTGCTGAGCCCGCTGAAGGCCTTGGCTACCCGATCCGTCAAACCCACGTAGCTCAGGGTTCCCGCCTTGGCAAACAAGAACATAAAGAAGGTCAGCGTCCACCAATCGACGCTTCTTTCTAAATATTCCCGGGCTCTCTCCCGCTTCCAGAACATGACCGCCGCCGCCCCGCCAATGGACGTGGCCACCAGCAGTGTGTTCTTCTCCAATCCCAGGGCCAGCTCCAGGCGGTAATGCAAGGCGAGCAGCAGTATGACTGTAGTAAAGAGCAGCACTCCTCTCCGGAAGAACGCCTTGTCCTCCACGTCTGCCCAAGCATCGAGAGCCACACCGAGGGCTAAGGGGTCCCCCTGTGCCTCCATCTTTGCCTGAAGCTCCGCCAGATCCTTGCGCTGCCACCACCAGATAATAATGATGAGAGCCAGCAACGAGAGGAGACCTACGGGGAAGGCCCAACGAAGGAAATCCTCAAAGGTCAGGCCAGCGCGCAGCGCGATCATTATCCCCACGGGATTCCCCAGCACGGTCCAGGAGCTGCCGATATTGGTGGCCAACACCACCGAGATGATGTAGTTCACCGGATTCACTTTGTAGCGGCTACAAAAGTCCAGCACAATCGCGGTTATGAAGAGTATAGAGGTGACTTCGTCCACCAAAGCCGCCGTGAACGCGGCCATGAAGAGAAAGAGCGCCATAACTTTCTTGGCGTTGAAGCCAGCCAATTTGACGGTCGTGATGCCCAGCCAGGAGAAGAACCCGGTCTCCCTGATCAAGCCGATGAGTATCATCATGCCGATCAGGAAGACGATGACATCCAGCTGCATGAACTCTATGGTGTGCTTGAGGTCTATCGTCCTGGTGAGGAGCAAGATCACGATGCCGGCAAAGGCAATGGCCAGCCGGAACCTCCAGAACATCAAGGTTCCCACAACGGTAGCCATAAAGATTGTGGCAGATAGGGCCTGAGGTATGTCCTGCAACAGCCAGAAGAATGCCGTGCCCAAGGCTAACATAATGGTGCCATAAATGATAAAATCCTTGTTGGTTCCCGGGACCCCAAGATGTTCCGCTTCCATATGCCTTCATTTTAAGGGCGCTTTCCCACAATTGCTATGATCCGGCTCAAAGATGGAACTGATGATCGTCATGGCGCTCGCGTTTCGCTTGGGGGAGATTGTGCTTGCGCGAGCTTGACATCCCCGCGCAGATGTGCTAGAGTATGGGCATCCTCGGCCGGTTGTGGAGAGGCCCAAGCAAAATTGAAATACCCAAACCGGCGACTGAAGGCGCCGGCTCAGCAGGTGGAAGCGTGCTGAAGCACGCTCGCCAGCCCTCTTGAGTGGGCTTTCACTTGCTGAGCCGGATGCTTCAGCACCCGGCCCCTTCTGATCGCCGACGTCGCGCAACAGGAGAAGCGTCGGCTGCTGATGGCGAGCACAGACTCGGCGATCCCCGCGGGAGAAGCATTCATGAAGCGCCTTGGGGCACGGCCAGGGCAAGTCAACCTCACGAATCAGTTGGATCTCGCTGAGCTGGACAGGGAGCTGTTGCGGCGTTGGCAAGAGCGCGCGCCCAAAGACGAGTTCGAGCTTGGAATACCGTGGGCACGGCTTAGGAAAGTGGCTCAAAGCCGCAATGTTGGAGAAAGTGCTGCGCGACCGCCCCCAAGTCAAGCGCGTGCGCACGGGCAATGCCAACTCCAACGCCCCAATGCTCAAAATTAACTATGAGCTGGGCTTCAAGCCCTACAAGCAATGGACGACCTGGCAGGTGGAGCTGGAGAGAGTACTGGGATATCTCAAATCGTCTCCAGCGTGATCTGGTCAGCTTTCTCGAGGGGTTGACCCAAATCTAGGATCGCGACTGTTCTAGGAACAGGATACGCCGAGGACGTAAAGAGCGTCAGACAACGCCTGCCAAAGAGATAGCGCGGCGCCTGAGGCTGATGCCCACGAATTAAGATCTTTTTATTGAGTCGTCTCATGAGCTCGCGAAAATACGCCTCGCCGTATTGGGGCCGCCCGCCCCAGTCGCCTAAATAATACCCAGGGACTTCCTGCCAGTCCCCCCACGTGATCGCGCGCCACTGAGCTGAACCTAATTCAATGTGATTGATCTCGTTGAGAGCGTGCACGTCGGGCACCCCTCCGTGGGTCGCGAGCACGCCGTTGCGCGTCGAGACGACTAATGGGAGCAATGCGAGCGTTTCGGCGAAGCGCGCCCGACGCTCTCCAGCAAGCCCCTCCCAAAAATCTGCCGGGGAGAACTCCCCATACTTCCAGCCCTCGTGATTGCCCTGAAGCAAAAAGATATTTTTGGGGTGCTTCAGCTTCTGCTCCACCAGAAAGAGCAGATTCTCCAAAGAGTGTGGTCCACGATCTACATAGTCTCCTAAGAAGACAAGTATAGTCTGCTCGTCGAGATAGCGCGCGATGACAGTCTGCGAGGCTTCCAAGTCGCCGTGGGTGTCACCGACGAAGACCGCACGGCCGCCAGAAGAGAGCTCGATGAGCCGCCCTTGGCGAGTACATACGTGAGAGAATCTCTCTAGAAGCTCTTGTTCGTTCATAGCTTCTCACGGATCTTTTGCAATGTCTGCCACTTACGCCGTGCGCACTCAGGGAAACGCCCTGTGCGCTCGTAAAAATCTCTCAAAAACTTGCGCGTCTTCTGCTCCCCGGGATACCCCCAGCCAAAATCCCCGTACTCTTGACGCAATCTCTCGATCGCTCGATCACGAGAGACTTTAGCTATGATTGAGGCAGCGCTCACGATGGGATAGAGCACATCAGCCCCGTTCTCGGCACGCAGCTCAAACGCTTGAGCACTCACGCGCTCTCGCAGGGCTCGAACGAATCCCTCGCGGGCCGCAGGCCCCACCGGCAGATCGAGATAGACCCAATCAGCAGCACTGCCCCGAATAATCTGCCCCATCGCCTGGAGCTCTATCTCCGTAAGATTCTCCTCGAGCTCGCCTGGCTCGATCTTCAGAATGAATATATCGGCGATCTGCTCGATCTGGGCGGCAAGCTCCTCGCGGCGCGCTCGGGAAAGCTGCTTACTGTCCCGCACCCCAAGAGCAGCGAGCGCTCCAAGGTCCCGTGAAGCACACAACACCCCAGCGACGACCAACGGCCCGATCACACAGCCTCGTCCAGCTTCGTCTATCCCTAAGATCTTCATAGCCGTTTGCAAGGAGCCTCATTCAGTCTATACAATGCACGGTGCTCCAAGCAACAAGGAGGTGGAGCTGTGAAGCTCTTTGTGCTCAGCCTCGATGGAACGCCCTATACGCTGCTTGCCCACGCGATATCCCAAGGCCGACTGCCCCATCTCCGCAAGCTCTTTCAGCAGGGGTCCTTCGTGCAGATGGACTCCGTCATCCCCACGATCTCGTCGGTCGCTTGGGCCACGTTCGCCACCGGGGTCAACCCCGCTAAGCACAATATCTTCGGGTTCGTCGATGTGGACGAGCAAAGACGCTTGGTCGTCCCCAATGCCTCTCATATGACCGCGCGACCGCTGTGGCAGCGCTTGACCGAGCTGGGCCTGCGCTCCATCTGGATCAATCTTCCCATTACTTATCCCCCCGAGGCTCTCAACGGGGTGATGGTCTCCGGGTTCTTGTGCACCCAGCTCGAAGAAGCCGTCTACCCCACGAGTCTTCTGCCTACGCTGAGAGAGATAGACTATCTCATTGACGCCGACCCAGCTCGCGCCTATAGGGACCCAGATGGCTTCCTCACAGAGCTCTTCGCAGCTTTGGACGGCCGACGTCGCCTCACATGGCATCTGTTAGAGACCGAGCCCTGGGATTTCTTCTTGCTCCATATTATGGAGACCGATCGGCTCCATCACTTCTTCTGGGACGCCAAGGACGACCCGCATCATCCCCATCATCGTGACTTCTGGAGACTCTACGAAGAGATCGATCGTTTTGTCGGGGAGCTTCTTGAACGACTTCCCAAAGAGTGCGAGCTGGTGCTCTTATCGGATCACGGATTTTGCCGCATCGAGCATGAAGTCGAACTCAACGTCTTCCTGCGCGAGCACGGATTCTTACGAGCGGCTGATCTGACTCAGCTGCACCCAGCCAGCCGTGTCTTCGGGCTCATCCCCGGACGGCTCTATATCACCGAGAGAGAGCCCGAGCGCACCCGCGAGGAGCTCACGCGGGCCCTCTACGATCTGAAAGATCCCCAGGGCAGACCCGTCATCGCACGCGTCTGGCGACGCGAAGAGCTCTATACCGGGCCATATCTTGCAAAAGCGGCCGATCTCATCGCGGTCCCGCATAATGGCTACGATCTCAAGGCCCGACTCGGAGCGTCCCAGCTCTTTGTCAAGAGCCGCCTTCAGGGGATGCACACCTTCGATGACGCGTTTCTCTTCGTGCGCGGCCATGCACTCACCACCCCATCTAAGCCCCAAATCGTAGATCTTGCCCCAACGCTCTACGCCCTGGCCGGGCGAGAGCCTCCCCCAGACTTTGAAGGACGCAATCTCCTATGAGATTTCTGATCTATTCCAAGGCCCTCTACTCAACTTGGGTCTACTACAGCCCCGATCGCATCGCGTTTGACGCCGGCGAGGGCATCAGTACGATCTTGGGGAATAAAGTCTTCGCCATCGAGAGAATCTTCCTCTCTCACGGCCACGCCGATCACATCACGGGCTTGATTGGGCTCATCAACATCCGCAACAGCGGCATGGGCGATACCGAAAAACCCTTGACTATTTATTATCCCGAGGGCAATTGGCGCGTGCTCGAGCTGATCAGCTATATTAAGAAGACCAATCGTCGTCTCCAATATCGCTTAGAATGGGTCCCGCTCTCCATCGGCGACCGAGTCGAGGTCTTCTCCGGCCAGTGCCCTCGCTATGTAGAAGCCTTCAAGACCGTCCACGCTGATAACGAAATCTCGCTGGGATATACTATTATCGAGCAACGAAGGCGCCTCAAGCCCCACTACCGTGACCTGCCGCAAGAAGAGATCCTCAAGCTCGTGCAAGCTGACAAGCGCGATGAGATCTCTGAGATCTATCTGAAAAAGCTCGTCTCTTATGGGGGAGACTCCGTCGCTCTCGACCCAAGAGACATTTTGGAAACCGATATTCTCTTGCACGACTGCACGTTCCTCACCGAAGAAGAACGCGAAGATTTTAAACACGCCACGCTCTCAGAAGCCCTCGAGGTGGCCCTGCGCGCTCACGTGCAAGAAGCTTTTTTTGCTATGCACATCAGCTCACGGTATCAGCAAAAGCTCAAAGAGATCGAGGGACAGCTGATGCGCGAGCACCCGAAGTGGCCCTTCAAAGTGGTCTTTGTGCCGCCGGGGAAGCTCTTTCGCTATGCATAGATTCTGTACGCACAATCTGATTCTGTGCGTCGACATGGACGATGCGCGGGCGGTGGCGCTGGGCTTCCTCGGGTTCAAAGCTCGCGTATGCCAAGATAATGACGAGATCTCCGGGGGCGCCCCAGCGCGCCGCCGCGCCGTTGAGCTGCACCATGCCGGACCCTGCCGGCCCCGCGATCACATACGTCTGGAGCCGCGACCCATTGTTGATATTGACGACATCAACTTTCTCGAACGGGAGAATCTGCGCGGCTTCCATGAGCAGGCTGTCGAGCGTCAGGCTGCCCTCGTAATGCAAATCCGTCGCGGTGATCGTCGCCCGATGGATCTTCGACTTCAATACCTCAATGTGCATACGCTGCTTTAATCTTAAAGCCTCTCGCGACATCATGCAAGCAGTGCCTGTCAGAGAGACCTAGTTGCAGGTTATAATAGAAATGTGATAAGATAACCCTTGTTAGGGGAATCTCGACCTATGTGGAGCTTCATCGTCCGGCGCGTCTTGTATATGATCCCACTGCTCTTTATTATCTCTATCGTCGCTTTCACCGTGGTGAAGCTCCAACCCTCCGATCTGATCGCCCAATGGAAGTTCAACCCCAGCATCGGCCAGGAGCAATTAGAAAATTTAATCAAACAGTTCGATCTCGATAAAGACCCAGTCACTCAGTATATCAGTTGGATCCGCAATATCTTCACCAAGGGCGACTGGGGATTCTCGTTCTTCAATAAAGTTCCTGTGTTCGATTATCTCTTTGGCAACGGCAACTTGCTGTATAGCTTGATCATTATTTTCGTGACGATGCTCTTCACCTGGGCCATTGCCATCCCCATCGGAATTTATTCGGCTACTCATAAGTACTCTATCTTAGATCACTTCTTGAATTTTATGGGGTTTGTAGGGCTGTCTATTCCGAACTTCTTGCTCGCTGTGATCTTCTTGCAGCTCATGGTGGCGGTGCTCAAGGTGGGGAGCTGGTGCAACTACGAGTGGCTTCGCCCCGTGGTGGAGTTCTTCCGACCAGGCATAGAATGCAGCCCCGGCCAGGGACTGGGCGTGGGGTATCTCTTCGACCAAGAGTATCTGACGGCCCCGTGGAGCTGGGAGAGGCTGCGCAATTTCATCTGGCATCTGTGGCCCGTGGTCCTCATCGTGGGCACGGCCAACATCGCGGCTTTGATTCGCTACATGCGCGCCAATCTCTTAGACGTGCTCGGGCAGCCGTACGTGCAGACGGCGCGCGCCAAAGGGCTGTCAGAAAGAGTCGTCATCTACAAACACGCCGTGCGCAACGCCATCAACCCCTTGGTGAGTATGCTGGGATTTTGGATCCCCTTGATGTTCGAGGGGATGCTCGTCACGTCCGCGGTGCTCAGTTTACAGACGGTCGAACGCGCTTACTATGAGGCCTTATACACTCATGACCAGTGGGTCATCATGGGAGGATTGCTCTACTTTGGGGGCATCTTGTTAGTGGGGAATCTGCTCGCCGATATCCTGCTTGCTGTCGTAGACCCCAAGATTCGCTATGAATGAGCACGCTCCGGAAGTCCACCCTGTCTCCCAGTGGCGCTTGATCTGGCGACGGTTTAAGCACCACAAGATCGGGCTCATCGGCACCGCGATCATTCTGCTCTTTTATGTGATCTTCGTCGTGCTGGCGGAATTCATCGCCCCGTATAACTATAATAATGAGCACCGGGAATTCGGCTACGTCCCCCCGATGATCTCGAAGATTCGGTTCTGGGACAAGGACGGGAGATTTTCATTCAAGCCGTTCGTCTACGGTCTGAAGAAGTGTCAAGTCTATCTGAACCCGATCACCGGCGAGCAGACCTGCGAAGATAACCCGTTCTTTCTCTTTCAGCCGGGCAAGTACATGTGGCTGGAAGACACAGACTATAAGTGTACTCTCGAGCTCTTTGTCCGGGGGGAGCCCTATCGCTTCTGGGGTCTGTGGCGCACGGATATCCATCTCTTTGGGGTGCGGCAAGAGGGGGTCCCATTCGACCCGTACTCTCTAGACAAATCCCCGTGTCAGCTCTTTCTCTTTGGGTCCGATAAATTGGGCTATGACATCTTCTCCATGACGCTGGTGGGGGGCAAGATCTCGCTGCTCATCGGGCCGATTGTGATCGTCATTGCGTTTTTCGTAGGGATCTTGCTTGGGGGCATCTCGGGGTATTACGGGGGGGGCATAGATACGTTCATTCAGCGGGTGATCGAGATCTTCATGGCGTTGCCCCGGTTAGCGTTGCTCTTGGCGCTCTCGCTCATTCTTTCTGCCAACAAGCTCTACGGCATGGCGACGTTTTGGGGGATCGTGGTGATTTTGTCCCTTGTGAGCTGGGCGCCGCTGGCGCGCGTCATCCGCGGGCAATTTTTAGCCCTGCGCGAATCGGAGTTCATCGCGGCAGCCAAGGCCATCGGTAGCGGAGACCTGCGCATCATCCTCAAGCACATCCTCCCCAATACCATGAGCTATCTCGTGGTCGCGGCAACGCTGACCATCCCCAATATTATCATCTTGGAGAGCACGCTCAGCTTCTTGCGCTTAGGGATACGCGCCCCGCTCACTAGCTGGGGGGTCCTGATGCAAGAGGCCTGGTTCACAAGTGTCATTCAGAACTATCCGTGGTTTCTGATCCCCGGGATCTTTATCGTGCTGTCGGTGCTGGCATTTAACTTCATGGGCGACGCCCTGCGCGATGCCGTCGACCCCTTCACGGTCACGGGCATCAAAGAAGAAGCCACGTAAAAGCGACTCTCCCCCAGCTCCCAGAGCGTGCCTGCTGCCGTCACCCATCGGGGAGACAGATTGTCGGAATCACTTGATTTTTTCTGCATTTTTCAGTATTATGGTCTGTCTTTTAGCAGACCTTCCAAGGGGGGAATAGAACATTATGCCGGAACGGATCGAACGAACGTATATCGAAGACGAGATGCGGGAGTCGTATATTAACTATGCGATGAGCGTCATCCGCGGCAGAGCCATCCCCGACGTGCGCGATGGCCTCAAGCCCGTCCAACGACGAATTCTCTACGGCATGTATCAGTTGGGGCTGCTCCCCAATAGACCCCATAAGAAGTCCGCAAGAATCGTGGGCGAAGTGATGGGGAAATATCACCCCCACGGGGACCAGGCCGTCTACGATACCATGGTCAACATGGCCCAAGAGTTTTCATTTCGGTACCCACTCATCGACGGCCAGGGCAACTTCGGCAGCATCGACGGCGACGAACCGGCGGCCATGCGCTACTGCGTGACCGGCGATACGTTGATCGCTACGAGCGCGGGCTTAGTGCCCATTGAGGGGCTTGGGAGCCCCAGCCGTGGCGTCGATCAAGAGATCAGCGTAGATGTGCTCGCTCGGGATGGCCGGGTCCAGCGGGCCAGCCGCTGGTTCGATTGCGGCCTCCATCCCACACTCAAGATACGCACCCGCAGCGGCTATGAACTGACAGGAACCTACAATCACCCTGTGCTCACGTGGGGGAAGGATGCGCAGGGCCGCCCCTGCTTCCGCTGGAAGACCCTCGATGCGCTTGAACCCGGAGAGTATCTCGTGCTCGACCGCACGCCGGACCCATTCTGGCCACAAAATCCCATCAACGTGACAGCGTATCATCCCCCAACTCCTGGGCGCACGCAAGCCCATGCCCTGCCACCCTATCTCGATGAGGACTTGGCAGTTGTGATGGGAGCTCTCGTCGCCGAGGGAACCCTAACAGAAAAGCGCTTCGAATTCACAGCGACGCCGGGAGCATTCGCAGAGAGCTTCCGCCAGACGTGGGAGAGGGTCTTTCCCACATGCCGCCTGCACGTCTTCTTGCGAGAGCCCGTGAGCTATGGACGCAAGCCCTTCTTCCAGATGCAAGTGGTCAGCCAACACGTCGTGAGCTTTCTCCACAACATAGGGCTGAAGCCGTGCCGCTCCCACGAGCGCCAGGTGCCCCCGCTCATCTTGCGCTCCCCTAAGCGGGTCGTCTCAGCTTTTTTGAGGGCGTACTTCGAGGGCGATGGGGCTGTAGAGCGTTCCGGACAGAGTCTCCTGCGGGTGAGCGTCCATTCCGCCAGCCAACTCCTGCTGAAACAGCTCCAGGTGCTCCTATTGCGCTTTGGCATTGCCAGCCGTCTGCGCTCCAGCAGGGATCAGACCTTTCGGTTATTGATCACCGGCAGAGAGAATCTTGAGCGATTCGCTCAGTCTGTCGGGTTCATCTCGCCAGAGAAGACCCAGGCTTTGCAAGAAGTCCTCCAGTGTTTCTCTGGGAGGGCCTTGTCGCGCACGGACTTTGTGCCCTTTATAGCAGAATTTGTCCGTGCCCGTGCCCAGTGCGACCTGAAGTGGCTTACCAAGCATAACTTTGATCGTGTGGTGCGGTTGCCCCAGGCCTGGCCACGCCTCCAGCTCGCCCTGGACCCTGGAGCCCTGGCCCCTCTCAACCCCTTGATGAAACGGGAGTATCTCTTCGAGCCCGTGGTGAGCATTGAGCCCGCTGGCCTCCAGAGAGTCTATTCGATCCGTGTAGAGAGCGCGTGCCATTCGTTCTGGGGAAACGGCTTCATCAATCATAATACCGAGGCGCGCTTGGCCCCCATCGCCGAAGAGTTTTTAGCCGAAATCGAAGAGAACACAGTAGACTTTGTGCCCAACTTCGACGACTCGCTCACCGAGCCCACGGTGTTACCGGCAAAAGTCCCAAATCTGCTCATCAATGGGTCATGGGGCATCTCCGTAGGGATGACCACTCAGATTCCCCCGCATAATCTGGGCGAAGTCGTCGACGCCCTCGTCCATCTTCTTGACCACCCCGACGCTCCCATAGAAGATCTCATGCGCTTCATCAAAGGGCCAGATTTCCCCACAGGAGGCATCATCCTCGGGCGAGATGGGATCGCCGAAGCCTATCGCACCGGCGAGGGCAAGCTCAAAGTCCGAGGCGTCGCCCGCATCGAAGATCACTCGATTATTATCTCGGAGATCCCGTTCCAGGTGCGCAAGTCTACTTTAGTTGAGTCGATCGCCACCAAGGTGCGCTCCGGCGACATTGACGAGATCTCGGACTTACGAGATGAGTCCGACCGTGACGGCATCAGAATCGTTGTCGAGCTCAAGCGCGGCAGCACCCCCCAGCTTGTCCTGAGCAAGCTCTACAAATACACCCCATTGGAATGGACCTTCGGCGCCAATTTCTTGGTGATCGTCGACGGCAACCCCAGAAAGCTCTCTTTGAAAGAGCTGCTCTATTATTTCTTGGCGCACCGGCGTGAGGTGGTACGCCGGCGCACAGAGTTTCGCCTAAACGCCGCGCAAGAGCGCGCCCATCTGCTTGAAGGGATGCTCAAAGCTCTGGAGAACCGCGATGAGATCATCAGGCTCATCAGCACATCGAAAGATGTCGCCCAAGCTATGGACGCGCTGCAAAAGAAGTTCAAGCTCTCAGAACACCAAGCCGATGCTATTTTGAAGATGCAGCTGCGGCGCTTCACCGCGCTGGAGAGCCGCGAACTCCAAGAAGAGTATACCGAGAAGCAACGAGCGATCAAAGAGTACAGAGAGATCTTGGCCAACCCTCAGAAGCTCGATGGGATCATCAAAGAAGAGCTGGTAGCGCTCAAGAAGAAGTACAGCGATCCGCGGCGCACCCAGATCGTGGCCGACTTCGATGGCAGCGATGTCTTCAGCGAAGAGGCATTCGTCCCGGATACGGATCTGTTGATCAGCGTGAGCGTGAAGGGCTACGCCAGCGCCCCCAAAGAAGAAGCCTACAGAAAGCAGCAGCGCGGGGGCAAGGGCGTCTTGGTGATGAGGCTCCGTGAGGGCGACGCGATGAAACGCGTCTTTACGTGCCATGCCCGCGACGATCTTCTGATCTTTACGAAAGCCCACAAAGCCTATAAGCTGAAAGCGTATCAGCTCTACTCAGAACGGCGCGACGTCAAGGGCGAAAATCTGAGAAATTTCATCGCCATGGAGCCCGACGAAGAGGTCTGCGCCATGCTTCCCCTGCACACCGACGGCACGGAGCAGCGCTACTGCTTGATGGCGACCGCGCAGGGGATTCTCAATCGCAATGAGTATGCAGACTTCTATAATGCTCATACGAGCGGGATCTTGGCGATCACCCCTGAGCCTGGAGATTATATCGTTGATGCAGCTATTTCTAAGGGAACTGGCGAACTGATCTTAGCCAGCGCCCAGGGGATGACCATCCGCTTTCGAGAAGAGCTGGCACGCTGCACAGGGCGCCCAAGCAAAGGCGTCATCGGGATGCGGCTCGACGAAGGCGATCGTCTTGTGGGGTTGGTGACGCTCGAGCCCGACGATCCCGAAGATAAGCTCTTATTAGTGACGGAGAACGGCTATGGCAAGCGCACGCCTTTAGAAGAGTTCCCCTCTCAAGGGCGCGCAGGCAAGGGGGTCTTAGGGATCAAAGTGGATGAGAAGACCGGCCTTGTCGTGGCTATCGAGAAAGTCAAAGACGACGACGAGATCATGGTCACGACGCTCAACGGGAAGATTATCCGTATCTCGGCAGAAGAGGTGCGCATCGTGGGGCGCTACGCCAAGGGTGTCAAGCTCATAGACTTAGACGAAGGCGACAAGGTCGTCTCAGTGGTGCGCTATGTGCCGGGTGAGCCTCTCCCTCAGCCGAGAGATTGAGCAGCCATGCGCACGGTGATCGGGCTAGAAGTCCACGCGCAGCTCCTGACCAAGACTAAGCTCTTTTGTAGCTGCTCAGCAGACTATTTCGGTGCGTCCCCAAACGCACATACGTGTCCAGTCTGCTTGGGGATGCCCGGCGCACTGCCGGTGCTCAACGAGCAAGCCCTCGAATATGCGCTAAGAGCAGCCCTGGCCCTCCAGTGTGAGATCCCCTTGCGCTCGAGCTTCGCCCGGAAGAATTATTTTTACCCCGATCTTCCCAAGGGCTATCAGATCTCGCAATTTGACGAACCATTAGCTGTCAAGGGCTCCGTGGACTTGCCCACGGGCAAGCACATCAGAATTCGGCGCGTCCATCTTGAAGAAGACGCCGGGAAGCTGCTTCACACCGAAGATGGGGTCAGCTTGGTTGATTTCAATCGCGCCGGGGTCCCGCTGATCGAGATCGTCAGCGAGCCTGAGCTGAGCTCCCCGCAAGAAGCGCGACTCTTTATGGAAGAGCTTCGCAGGATCTTGCGCTATCTTGGGGTCTGCAGCGGCGACATGGAGGAGGGCTCGCTGCGGTGCGACGCGAATATCTCTGTGAGCCTGGACGAAAAGCTGGGCACGAAGATCGAGATAAAAAATATGAACTCGTTCCGAGCTGTCGAAGCGGCGCTGGAGTATGAAGTGCAGCGGCAGCGAGAGATCCTTGAGCGTGGCGATT
The DNA here is from genome assembly GCA_947085185.1 of Candidatus Fraserbacteria bacterium. Classification (GTDB taxonomy): domain Bacteria; phylum Bipolaricaulota; class Bipolaricaulia; order RBG-16-55-9; family DRXL01; genus JANXCC01. Next base: position 24,391 of record CAMTVK010000002.1, read on the forward strand.
CTCTCATCCAAGAGACGCGACTCTGGAACGAAAAGACAGAGAAGACTGAGCCGATGCGCACTAAAGAAGAATCCGAAGACTATCGCTACTTCCCCGACCCAGATCTCGTCCCTCTGCAGATCGCCGATGTCTGGAGAGAGAGGGTGCGCAGCTCGCTCCCGGAGCTGCCTGCAGCAAAGCGCCTCCGCTGGGAACAAGACTATAAATTGCCCGCATACGATATCATCGTGCTCACCGAAGAACGCCCCATCGCTGAATATTTTGAAGCCGTGGTCAAGCTCTATAATCACCCTAAAGACGTGAGCAACTGGATGATGTCAGAGCTCTTGAGATTGCTCAAAGAGCGCCAATCTCTCGAGATTGCGATCAAACCGGAGCACTTTGCCCAGGTGCTGGAGATGGTGCGCTCAGGACAGATCAACCGCACCGTAGCCAAAGACGTCATCGTTGAGTCCTTCAAGACCGGGAGAGCTCCCCAAGAGATCGTGCGCGACAAGGGGCTCAGACAGATCTCCGACGAAAGCACTCTAGCCGAGATCGTCGCCAAGGTTCTGGCTGAGAATCCCAAAGCCGTAGCAGATTTTCAAGCGGGCAAAGAAGCGGCCCTGGGATTTTTACAGGGCCAAGTGATGAAGGCTACAGCGGGCAAGGCCGATCCCAAAAAGACCCGCGATGTGCTCCTCCAGAAGCTGCGCGAGCTCCGACTCAGATGACAGCACTCACCCCGCAGGGGGCACGCTGAGCACTGCGAACTCCCTTGCCGCGGCTGATCTCAAGCTGAAGGACGTGTCCCCTAAGCCCCTGAGCGATGACCTTGACGGCGGCTTCAAGGTCCATCTTCGGTCCGCACGTGAAGATATCTATTGCGGCGTAGCGGTACTCTGGCCACGTATGAATTGTCAGATGGGATTCCGCGATGACGACCACGCCGCTGACGCCGTAGGGATTGAAGTGATGGAAGACGCTTTGGATGACAGTCGCATGAGCCGCTCGTGCGGCCGCAACCAAGAGTTGTTCCAGCGCTTGGGCGTCATCGAGAAGATGGGGATCAGCGTCCCAGACCTCCACAATGAGATGGCGCCCCAAGGCCTGCTCCCGCATGGCTCACCTCCTTGGCTTTATGAGAGAATCTTGGTCATAGTAGATATCCACCTCCTCCCCAAGGGAGCGACGACGCGGCGGTCGAAAGCCTGCAAGCGTTTCGACGCGAAAGAACGTAGAACGATACCAGGGCCGATCCGGAGCCTGCGACACCAACGCCGATCGAGTTGTCTCGACCAAATACTCCCAATTCTCGTACAACCCGAAATCCCGCACTATATCGGAGATGAACAGATCGTGCTGACCAACGAGCTGTTGCTCAAAGAGACGCCACTTTTGAGGAGCTGCTTCGATCTTGGTCAAGCCGAAGTACCCCGCTTGACCAGCGCCTGGCTTGAGCAACGATAAGCCCTGCTCGACAAAGAGCAAAAAGCCTTCAAGAGTTTCTACCGGATCGGTGACGAAGACATCACATTGCGCTACACACTCCTCAGGCAAAGACTGACGCAGATCTTGGGTATAAGCGCGCAATGGCCACCGAGCGCACTGAGCTTGGTCGTTGAGAAATTCCACAAGGCGCTCATCTATCTCGAAGACGATGATCCGCGCAGGGCGCCCCGTCAACGCCAACGCGACGCTGAGCAGATCGTCATCCCCTAAGAGAGCGATCTGTTTCTTAGTAAGGTCGCCGCAGCGATCCATCCAAGCGACACGCTTGATGACCGAGTCTGCTGTCAAGAATCCTTGGTCGAACTCTCTGATCGCAGGGGGACGGCGCTGAGCGATCTGGGAGAATTTTTGCTGGAGTTCTGGGAGAGGAGCAGGGCCGACGGCACAGCAGGAGCACGGCTTCCCCACTGGAGGAGAGAGCGCAATCCCCCAGTGCTCCAATGCCCTTCGGCCCGCAGGAGTGAATTCCAGCGCGCGCCCGTCTAGGCGCAGATACCCCAGCTCACACAATGTCTCTATGAGAGCCATAAGGTGGGGGAACGGACGCTCGCACGCGCCCGCCGCTTGCCAGACATCAGACTCCTGACTGAGGGCCTGCAGCATCCGGCGCACATCAGCTTCGGAGAGGGACGATGACCGTCGCTGCAGGCACTGTAACAATTCCTGCATGGCGATCACCTGCAAAAGCAAAACGGACTTGCCTTCCACACAACCACACCATTGCGCAAGCTCTGCCTCTTGCGCCCTAGCACGGGGCTTCAGACAAGCCCAGCATGTTTATTATACCGTCCCTGCGCTTCTGAGGCAAGGTTATCGGCGCCGCTCGTTCAAGCGATAGGCTGCAATCCCAAACGCCACCGCGACATTGAGAGATTCCTTCTTCCCGTGCATGGGAAGCGTAAGAATCGCGTCGGCGCGCCTGAGAAGAGCCTGAGAGAGCCCGGTGACTTCGTTGCCCACCACGAGCGCCATGGGAAATTGGGGGATGAACTCGCGATAGTCTATCGTCGGAAGCTCAATGTTATTCTCTAAAGCTACGATCTGGACACCTTGAGCTTTGAGGCGCTCCAGCAAGCGCCACGTCTGAGGGACGTGCTCCCACGGGACGGCCTTCTCGGCTCCTAACGCGACTTTCTCGATCTCATAGCGCGGCGGCGTCGGCGTGTAGCCGCACAGATAGATCTTCGTCACTCCAGCAGCGTCGGCGGTGCGAAAGATCGCGCCGACGTTAAACGTGCTGCGAATATTGTCGCAGACCACATAGAACTCTTGCGTGAACATTCTCTCTAATAGTATACTGAATGCGCATGATCGAGCTTGATGGCCATTCTCTGACCCTTGAAGCCGCAAAAAAGATCGTCTTTGTCAAAGAGCCCGTCTCACTTGCGCCCAGCGCTCTGGAGCGCGTGCGTGGTGCTCGCGCCCTCGTGGAGAAGCTCATCGTGACGGGACAAAGAGTCTATGGGATCAACACGGGCTTTGGGAAGCTGAGCGCCCAGACGATCCCCCGCGAAAAACTCTCGTTGCTCCAAGAGAATTTGCTCAAAAGCCACGCGGTCGGCGTAGGGGAGCCCTTGCCTGATGAAGTCGCGCGTGCGGCCTTGCTCTTTCGGGTAAATTCGCTCTTGCAGGGGCGATCGGGAGTTCGCGTTGAGATCGTCGAGTATCTCAAAGAATTTCTCAATCACGGGGTTGTCCCCATCATTCCCGACAAGGGCTCTGTCGGCTCCAGCGGAGATCTAGCGCCCTTGGCCCATCTGGCGCTGCTTTTGATCGGCGAAGGCCATGCCAAGCTCCGCGAAAAAGTGCTTCCCGGACGGGAGGTGCTCACCGCGCTGAAGCTCCCCCCCTTGCGCTTGGCCCCCAAGGAGGGACTGGCACTCATCAACGGGACGCAGGTCACGCTCGCACTGGGATTTGTCGCGCTCGTGCGCGCCCAGAGTCTTTTAGCCCAAGCACAAGCGATCAGTGCGCTGGCCGTCGAAGCCCTGCGCGGCCATACCGACGCTTTCGATGAGCGTTTACATCAAGCACGCCCGCATCCTGGACAGCAACGCGTCGCGCAAGCGCTGCGCGCCTGGCTCTCTGACAGTAAGCTCGTCAACAGCCGCACCGACGACGTCCAAGACAATTACACGCTGCGCTGTATCCCTCAAGTGCTCGGGGCGTCCGCCGATGCGCTCGATTTTGTGCAGCACAAGTTCGAGATCGAGATGAACTCCGCGACAGATAACCCCTTGGTCTTCGCGGAGTCGGGCGACGTGCTTTCTGGGGGGAATTTTCATGGGCAGATCTTGGCATTCTGTTGTGAGCTCCTGGGGCAAGCCGTCGCAGAGGTCGGGAACTTCTCAGAGCGGCGCATTGCGCTCTTGCTCGAAGCGCCAGATCTCCCAAAGTTTTTAATCCAAGACAGCGGACTCAATTCGGGCCTGATGGTCCCACAATATACGGCAGCAGCGCTCGTCGCCGAGAACAAAATCTTAGCTCATCCTGCCAGTGTCGACTCCATTCCCACGTCAGGGGGCAAAGAAGACCATAACAGCATGGCGACCACGTCGGCGTACAAAGCCCTCCACATCGTCAGGAACGTCGAGATCATCTTAGCTATAGAGCTGCTGACCGTCCGACAAGCGCTCAGCTTTCGCGATCCGTCTCTGATGGCCCCGCGCACTCGCGCGCTCTATCAACGCATTTCCCAACAAATCCCCCCACTGGCAAATGATCGGCTCTTGCAGTATGATATTCACCGAGCGATCCAAATAATACAGGAGGGTAAGTGGTTTAATGGGGTTTAAGTCGGGGTTTGTGGGAGTTCTCGGGCAAGCCAATGCGGGGAAATCGAGCTTCATCAATGCCCTCATGGGCAAGAAGCTTTTGATAGTCTCTGAGAAGCGCCAGTCCACGCGACATCGGATCAAGTGCGTGCTCACCCTGCCGGGCGCTCAGATTATCTTCGTTGATACCCCAGGGCTCCATCAGCCCGTTGACAAACTCAGCAAATATCTCTTAAAGCAGGCCTACGCTGCCCTCGATGGCCTCGACGTCTTAGTCTATATGACCGAGCCGTGGGGCAAGCTCCACGAATACGACGAAAAAGTCTTTGACCATATCAGAGATTTCACCAACCCTATGGTGCTCTTAATTAATAAAATAGATCTCGCCTCCAAAGAGCAGCTCGAAGAGACCAAGACCGCTTATCACCAGACGGGGCTCTTCCGCGAGATCATCCCGATCTCGTGCACGCACGGGATCAATCTGGGGCTTGCAGCCAATACTATCGCGGAGTTCCTCCCCGAGGGCTCCCCGTACTTCGAAGATGACACTCAGTTAGATCGCCCTGTAGAATTTGTGATCGCCGAGACCATCCGAGAGAAGATCTATCAGCTCACCCATAAAGAGATCCCGTACTCGACCGGAGTCGAGGTCGTCCACATGAAGGAGCGCGAAGACGGTACGCTCATTGACATCATAGCCAATATCTATGTAGCGCGGGAATCTCAAAAGCCTATACTCATCGGCAACGGCGGCCGCATGATCAAAGAGATCGGACGTTTAGCACGACAAGATATCGAAGCGTTTTTGGGTAAGCACGTCTACTTAGATCTCCACGTGAAGGTCCGTCCCGGTTGGAACGAAGATGACGCCGAGATCGCCAAGATGCTCGGACGCGAGGGGTAGCTCCTATGGACGAGTCCGATACTCAGTTCCCCGTGGGGCTCTATCGAGAGCTCATCGCTCTTGGCACACAGATCCTTCAGAACTCCGATACGCGCGCGATTCTCAAAGAAGTCGCACGCGTCTTTGCCAAACATTCGCGCTTTGAGAGGGTCGGCGTCTCGATCTATAGAACACCGGTCTCCCCCGACCATCCCGATCCCCCTCCTATTGCTGAGTACATCACGGTGGGGCTTTCTCCAGAACAAGAGCAGCTCCTGCGGCAACGCCGCGCCGCAGGAAAGATTCTCTCCGATAAACAGATTCTCGAATCGGGCCGCCCCATCGGACCTGTGCTCTACGTCTCCTCGGAGCGGCTGCCTCAGTTGCGCCACTACGCCGTAGCTCAAGCCACCACAAGCACCGAGTGGGGGCCGCATGATATGCTCTACTGGCTCCTGAGATCTGGAGATCAGATCTTCGGGAGGATCGCGCTCTCCCAGCCCCGGGATGGACGCCTGCCCACCCCCAGCGAGCTCGAGCCCTTGGCCCTGATAGTGACTATGGCGACCTTAGCTCTCGCCAATAGCCATCAGATGCATGCCCTTCGCGAACAACAGCACAAACTCTCCGAACAAGCACGCCACGATCCTCTCACTGGCGTCTACAACCGCCGAGCTCTAGATGAGATATTGAATGAGCTCATGCGCGCCCACACGCCCTTTACGCTCGTCTTTTTGGACATAGACAATTTCTTCGCCGTCAACGATCAGTTTGGACATCTTGTGGGAGATCGAGTCATCCAAGAATTTGCGCAGTTCTTGCGAGACATCATCCGCAAGACCGACAGTCTCTTCCGATACGGCGGCGACGAATTTATTATTCTCATGCCTCAGACGACCGCCGAGCAGGCCGAACAAGTCCTGGCACGGCTTCAGCCGGAGCTCCACAAGCGCAGCGAGCAGTGGGCCGGGGAGCTTCCAGGGGTGCAGCTCTCGATCAGTGTAGGAGTCTCCTCGTGGTCGCCCCAGAACCCTCGCCCACTTGAAGACATATTTGAAGAAGCCGACCAATTTATGTATCGTCGAAAGAGAGCACGTCAGCATCTATGATCACGATCCGTCCGCTGCAGACGCTCGAAGAGCTTCACGCGTGCGAGAACCTCCAGAAACGGATCTGGGGCTTTGACGATATCAGCATTGTGCCCCATCACGTCCTGCTGACGACCATCAAGAACGGAGGGGTTCTGCTTGGAGCGTTCGAGACGGAAGAGAAGCTCATTGGGTTTGTCTACGGCTTCCCCGGCATTGAGCACGGGAAGCTCAAGCATTGTTCTCTGATGTGCGCGGTCCTGCCGGAGCGGCGCTTTCAGGGCGTGGGGTATCAGCTCAAACTCAAGCAACGCGAGGCCGTGCTCGCCCAGAACATTGAGCTTATCACCTGGACATTCGACCCGCTCGTGAGCCCCAACGCGTACTTTAATCTTCATAAGCTTGGCGTCATTGCACACACATACGAGCGCAATCTCTACGGCGATATGCGAGATCGTCTCAACGCTGGGCTAGAAACGGATCGCCTCACCGTCGAGTGGTGGATCGCCAGCCCGCGCGTGCACGCGCGGCTGCGCGGGGACCCCACCCCCCAGCCCCTTATGAGCGAGAACGGGGAGCTTCCCGTCATCAACGAGACCGAAGAGCGCGACGGATTTCTCGTCAATCGCGAGTATGCCCTCAATCATACTGAGAAACAGCTACTCTTAGAGATCCCCTATCATTGGCAGAAGATGCGCGAGCAGAAGATCGAACTGACTCGGCGCTGGCGCTCGGAGACGCGCGAGATCTTCGAGCACTATTTTGCTCACGGCTATGTTGCAAGCGATTTTCTCGTGCTCGAGCGCGAGGGGCGCAAGCGCACGTTCTATCTCCTAGAAAAAACACATAAAGAAGAGCTGCTACAACGATGAAGATCGACTCGGTCGAGCTGCGCCAGATCGCCATGGAATTAGTCGAGCCCTTTGAGACGAGTGGCTGGCGCGAGACCCGCCGGCCGTGCCTCATCATAGCGATCTCTAGTGACGGCCTGACAGGCTATGGCGAGTGTGTGGCCGGCGCTGGGCCATGGTATTCGTATGAGACCGTCGAGACGGCTTGGCATATCTTAAAAGACTTTCTCATCCCCGCGGTGCTCGGGAAAGATATCGCTTCGGCAGAAGAGCTTCACGGCAAGTTTCAGGGTGTGCGCGGGCACCCTATGGCCAAGGCCGGTCTAGAAGCGGCTTTCTGGGATCTGCTCGCCCAAGCGAAGAAGATCTCTCTAGCCAAGCTCCTTGGCGGCACAAAAGACCGCATCGAGAGCGGCATATCTCTTGGGATTCACAAAGACATCCCGACATTGCTTGCCGTCATTGAGCGTCATCTTGCTCAAGGGTACCGGCGCATCAAGCTCAAGGTGAAGCCCGGCTGGGATATCGAAGTGCTGCGTGCGGTGCGCCAGCGCTTTCCCGATATAGAGCTCATGGCTGATGCCAACGCGGCGTACTCCATCGCTGATTTCGATCATCTCAAAAAGTTTGACGAATTTGGACTTTCCATGTTGGAACAGCCCTTGGATTACGACGATCTCATAGACCACTCGGTCCTCCAGAGAGCTGTGAAGACCCCGATCTGTCTCGATGAGAGCATCAAGACCCCCACGGACGCGAGGAAGGCGTTAGACATTGGGGCGTGTAAGATCATTAATATCAAGCCGGGGCGGGTGGGCGGGCTGCTCAACGCTCAAAAGATTCACGATCTCTGTCGGGAGCGGGGTGTGCCCGTCTGGTGTGGTGGGATGCTCGAGACTGGGATCGGGAGGGCGGCCAATATTGCTTTGGCGAGCCTGCCGGGATTTACGCTGCCAAACGATATCTCCGCGAGCGCTCGCTACTGGAGAGAAGATCTCATTGATCCGCCGTTTGTGCTTGAGCCTGACGGGACAATAAAGGTACCGACGGAGCCGGGGCTGGGGGTGCGCGTGGTGCAAGAGCGAGTAGAGAGAGCGACACAGCGACGCGAGGAGTTTGTCGCTTAGGTGTCTAGCAAGTAGTATTATGTGAGGGTGAGGAATCATGAAGTACACTGTTGTTTTGGAAAAGCGAATAGTCATATGATCTTACGGCGCGACCATCCCTTTGCTCAAGTGAGCGTGCCCGACCATAAAAGCCTCGATACAGGGACTTTAGCCCACATCTTGGATGCAGCAGGTCTCAGCATCGAGGAATTTCGCAAGTTGCTCTAAGCATGATCCTCAAAACTGTTGGTTTTATCTTACGCGCGATCAAGTTCCGCGAGAGCGACCTCATCCTCACTGTGCTCAGCAGAGATCATGGAAGAATTTCGCTCATCGCCAAGGCCGCCCGACGTACCGAGAGCAAATTCGGCGCCGCGCTCGATCTGTTGACCCTCAGCGAGCTCGTCTTCTATGACACAGAGAATCTGAAATTATTAAAAGAAGCGAGCATCATCGAAGACTATCACGCCCTCAAAAGCGATTATGATCGCCTGACGCTCGCCCTGCACACAGCGCATCTGATCAATCAGCTTGTCGAAGAGCACCATCCGGATCGAGCGGTCTTCGAGTTTCTACAAGATTTTTTAGAGCATTTAAGTTCTGTGAGAGATCTCAATCTTGCGGCCATAGCAGTGAAGCTCAAGTTCATGCGCGTGTTGGGGATCGCGCCGCGCCTGAGCAGTTGTGCGCGCTGCGGACACAAGCTCCGCTTGAGCCTTCCTGATTTGTCCAGCCGTAGGCTGGGCAAGACAAACAGTCCAGACGAAGTCTGGTTCTCCCCGCAGAGCGGGGGCTTGGTCTGTGGAGCTTGTCATCAAGCGGGCGACATCCGCCTCAGCCCGCGCTTGGCTCAGAGCCTGAAGATGATCCTCGGGATGAGATGGGATAGACTCAATCGCTTCGCGCTGGCACCAGACGAAACAGAACTGGCCAATGAAGCCCTCGATGAGTTCATCGGCTTCCATCTCAAGGCCCTGGCAAAGCGCTGAATCTCACATACTCTCGAAGTAGCCCCCGATGCGAATCAACAGAATCGTGATCCCCACAGCGATCAGGAAATTCCCCAACGCGGTTAAGAGCTCCGGCATACGTTCACCCCCTGTCAAGATAGAGTATCTATAGCACAAAGAGCGCATCCCTGTCAAATGGCGAGGAGGGGGAACGAACGTTCCCCCGATTTGACAATCTTGGGCTTCCGTGTTAAAAGAATTATGATACCCTTGAAAACAAAGGAGGCTCTATGCTCAAAAGAAGCGGCGCGGTCCTACTGGCGCTTTGCGTTATAAGTAGTTTCTCTGTAGTGGCTCAGGAGTGGGAAAGCTGGCCTGGAACGAGAAGCTTTGACCATCCTAAGATCGCTAATATCTTGGAGGACCTAATCTCAAGCTCCCCAGCACAACGCCCTCTGGTCATAACGGATGCGCTGCGTCTGAAGCCCTCGGTGTACGACTTGCATCTTCAAGGGGATCGTGTCAGAGTCATTATTGAAACTGAGTCAGAGAGAGCTATCAGCAAGATCGCAGCAGCCATCGAGCGCGTTGGGGGCCAGATCGAGCTGAGCTACGGCACTCAGATCCAAGCGTTCATGCCCTTAAAGAGTATCGAACAGATCGCGGATCTCCAAGAAGTGCAGTTTGTTCGGCTTCCCGTCCGCCCCCTCTTAGACCAAGGGACGACAGTCAGTGAAGGCCAGAGGCTCATCGGTGCGCCGGCGTGGCACAAGGAGGGCGTGAACGGCCAAGGGGTGAAAGTCGGGGTGATCGATCCCGGTCTTGATCGCTATGAGCGGCTCTTAGGGCGAGAGCTTCCTCCACGCGAGCGGGTTACAGCCAAGTCCTTCCGTCGTGACGGGCGGATGGCAGACCCAGAGTTCCCTGAGCAGCATGGCGTCGCGGTGAGCGAGGTCATCACGGATATTGCGCCGGGGATGAATCTCTATCTTGCAGCCTTTGAGACCGATCTCGAGTTTCGTCAGGCTGTCGACTGGATGATCGACCAGAAAGTAGACGTGATCAATACCTCGTTGGGGTTTCCCTCAGGATGCTTTCGCGGCGCGGGATTGTTCGAGCCTCACATCAAGAAAGCCAAAGAAGCCGGGATCACTTGGGTGACGAGTGCAGGCAATCGCGGTAATGGTCACTGGGAAGGGAGCTTCACCGATACGAACACCAATAATCGCCATGAATTCTCTAGCTACGACGAGACCCTCACCCTGGAAGTAGAACTTGTCCCTCTGGAGATTCAGGGGCAGAAGGTCGCCGGGGTGCTTCTCGTATTCTTTCTCAGTTGGGATGCCCCTTGCAGTGGAGCTTCCGACGATTATGATCTCGCGATCTTTCCAGAGTCGGCCCCGGATGTTCGCATCCAAGGGGATTGGATGTGGCGCCGCGGGGTGCCGGTCAAGATCGCCGGAGGGCTCTTCTATACACGCAACCCAGCTGCAGCCGGACGCCGTGACTCCTTTGGCGTGGAGATCATCAAAAAGCGCTCTGGTGCTGCACCAGCTCGACTCGACCTCGTTGCTCAGGTCTGCATCATCTGTCATACTCTTGAATATCTCACCCCTCAGGGGAGTATCTCGATCTTCGAGCCTGCCATCTCCCCCAACGCGATGAGCGTAGGAGCGTTCCATCATGCGCCAGATCGCTGCCCCAGAGATCTCTGCCCGGAGACGAATCTCTTAATCTATAGCAGCCGCGGCCCAACAAAAGACGGCCGTGTAAAACCTGATATCACGGCTCCATCGCACGTCTCTACCGTCACCTACGGAAAGTACACAGGGGACAGAAGGGATCAAAACCCTGGGTTTAACGGGACTTCGGCAGCGGCGCCGCACGCCGCGGGCGCCGCCGCGCTCGTCAAACAGATCTTCCCCAAGTTCACACCCCGGCAGATCCAAGAGTTTCTCGAGAGGCGCGCTGAAGACCGTGGCCCACGCGGCAAAGACAACGACTGGGGCGCTGGACAGCTCCTCCTTGGGGAAGTCATTATCATCCCCAACGCGCCAGCAGATTTAGTCGCCCTGGGGCGTGGCCCGCGCGAGATCGCGCTCTCCTGGAAGGACCAAGCCACCAACGAAGCGGGTTTTTCAGTGGAGCGGCGCTTCACCCTCGATCCCGACTTTGTCGAGATCGCTCGGCTCGGCCCCGATAGCACCGAATTCACCGATACGGCCGTCCTGCCAGAGACGGTCTATTGCTATCGCGTGCGGGCGTTTACGTCCTCAGGTCAGTCAGACTATTCCAATGAGTCGTGCGCTTCTGGCACCCCTGAGGCCAAACCGGCTGTCTATGAGTTCTCAGCTGAGATTCAATCGGGCGTCTTTGGGCGCATTGAGCTGCCCTCGGAGATTAAGAGCGCGCTTCCCGTGGGCGTGCGCTTCGTCGAAGAGCCCAATATCACGGTGGGCGAGCGCACAAGCCGCGCACTCAGCGATGTGAACTTACAGCTGTCGCCCAACACCGGCTCGATCTTTGGCCGCCCCATCGGCTCGGGAGAGTTTTCGTTCTTGATCGGGGTCTTCTCTAACGGACACAAGCTTGCACGCATCTGGGTGCTGCTTACTATAAAGCCCGCCCTCGCTCTGGCACGACGCGCTGCTCAAAGCCCACCAGAGATTCTCTTTATTGACTTTCCTGCACAGATTCGAGCTACAGGAAAGCCCGTGGTGGGCTTTGTCGGCTTCAAAGACCCCGACGGCGATCTGGCCAAAGCGAGTTTCGTTGTGGTCAGCGCGACGGACTTCCAGAGCTTCGAAGTCACACCGAACGTCAAGGGCCAAACAGAAGGGGCATTCTCTTTTGAGATCGCGACGGCGATAGCGCAGCGCGTCACGCTCTCTGTGACGCTCACCGACGAAGCAGGCCAGACGAGCCCACCGAAAGAGTTCTCCTTCGAAGCTGTGCCGGTGCCGATCTTGCGCGTGACACCAGAAAGCTTGGAGGCAAAGGGCATGGCTGGCGTAGGCGAGCCTCCTCCTCAAGAGCTTGAGATTTCTAATAGCGGGAGCGGAACGCTCTTCTGGACGGCGCTCACCGATGCGTCGTGGCTGATGATCTCTCCCGATGCTGGGGAGCTCGCTGCCGGAGAGTCTACCCGACTGACGGTCAAAGCCGATACCACCGCTCTAGGGGCTGGGCGCTATCGTGCCCTGATTATGATCCGTGCTCCCGCAGCTGAAAATAGCCCTCAATGGGTGCGCTTTCTGCTAGAGCTGACTCCTTCAGGAGGAACTCTGCTTTGGCAAGTCCCTGTCGGACCGACGGATTCTAGCCCTGCGCTGGGCCTCGATGGGACGATCTATCTCTTTGGGGGAGATCAATCGCTCTATGCGATCAGTTCTGATGGCCAGGTGCTCTGGACTTTTCGTGCAGGCAGAGCTTTTCTCTCAGCTTCGGTCGCGCTCTCAGACAAAACGATCTACTGTGGAGCAGATGACGGCAATCTCTATGCGCTCGCCCTCGACGGTAAGGAGAAATGGCGCTTTTCAGCGGGCTTGCCCATCCGAAGCAGCCCGGCGATCGGCCCCGATGGCACGATCTATCTCGGCTCCGGCAGCCAACCCCTAGAGAGTGCTAAAATCTACGCGGTGCAGCCCGATGGAACTCTGAAAGGACGTCCCCTTGACGTCGAAGGGGGCGTCGTCTCTAGCCCGGCTCTCAGTAAGAATTTCCTCTATGTGGGCTCGCTCGACCGACGCGTCTACGCGGTGAACCTCGACGGGTTCTATCGTCAGTGGCGCTTCCGGGCCGGAGATTCTATCAGCAGCTCCCCGGCAGTTGGGGGCGATGGCACGATCTATATCGGCTCCGACGACGGCAATCTCTATGCGCTTGCCCCCGACGGTAAGGAGAAATGGCGCTTCAAAACCAACGACAGAGTCGTCTCGTCCCCAGCGATCGGCCCCGATGGCACGATTTATATCGGCTCGCTCGATGGACGACTCTATGCTGTCAAGCCCGATGGCCAAGAGAAATGGCGCTTTCACACCGAAGGGCCAATATATTCTTCGCCGGCGGTCGCTGCCGATGGAGTCGTGTACATCGGCTCTGACGATGGCTCTCTCTATGCCGTCACCCCCGACGGCACGCAGCGTTGGCGCTTCAAGACCAATGGCGAAGTGCGCTCGTCCCCCGTGATTGGCCCCACTGGGACAATCTACGTCGCCTCACGAGATGGGACACTCTATGCGATCCGGGGTGAAGCTGGCCCAGCCCAAAGCCCTTGGCCGATGTTCCGCGGCACCCCGCAGCGCACCGGGACAAAACCCTAAAACTCTTAGTTACTCCTTCTCGGTGCCGTTCATGTGCCGCGCGTCGAGCACCTTGATCTTGCGATCTTTTAAGTCCTTGACGATCGAGCGCCAGTCGTAGCTGTCTATCTTGATGACAAAAATCCCTGTGTCGGGCGTGGTGCGACACTCATCGCACGTGACGATGCTGCGCACGTTGACGTCGTGGTCGCGGATGACTTCAAGGACTTCAGCTAACGCTCCAGGGCGGTCCTCCAGTTCGAGAGTCAACCGCGTGCCCTTCTGATGAACCCCCAAAAGCTTCAAGAGCACTTCGAATATATCAGACTCTGTAATAATCCCCACAAGATGCCCCCCTTCGACCACCGGGAGCCCACCGACCTTGTGCTTCCGCATGAGCGAGGCCGCTCGCTCGATAGGATCATCCGGACTGACGGTGATCAAATCTTCGGCCTTGACCATGATCTGCTCCACAGTCGTGCGAGCTAAGAGATAATTTAACTCCCAGACGCTCAGGGTCGTAGCATCCGAGGGGCTCGCTTCTTGAATATCGCTCTTGGTGACGATCCCCATGAGCTTGCCTCGCTTGTTGACCACGGGCAGGCGCCGCACCTCGTGCTTCTTCATGAGCTCCCGGGCCTCAAAGATCGGGGTCTCCGGCGGAACTGTTATGACATCCGTGGTCATCCACATGCGCACAAACATCGTCTCGTCCTCCTTCTTGCGTGCTAGTATACCGTCTGGGTCTGGGGTCCGGCAATTGTGCTAGCGTAGGACTTTCGTATGAACCGGAAGCACGTCGGAGTTCAGATAATTGCGGAGCAAGCTCGATGGCAGCCGCCACTCCTTGGGGACCACCCTGTGAGAGACGAGATGGGCCCGAGTGTAGACTTCTCCCTCAAAGAGCAAGCGCGCAACAAACGTCGCGCAGTTGAATCCCAAGAGACTGTAGGGGATCGCTTCGCCGTACCAGGCGCGTCGCCAGGGCTTGCTCAAGATGGGATCAGGCTCTAACTGCGAGATATAGTGCTCAACGAGCCGACGGATCCGAACAGCTTGCTCAGGATGCACCCGAATGATTAGGCGCACCTCAGGAGATGCTAAAAATTTCTCCAGCGTCATCCCGGGCTCACGCAAGATATCCCACTCGATGATACTGCCCGGCTGTCGCACGAAGAGCAGACGCCCATAGTAGAGCAAGCGCTCCAGCCCTTGATACTGCTCGGGATTCACATATTTTCTGCGATAGTGCTCTGCCGCGCCAAACGCATAGACTTTGATGCCGACAAACCTCCCGTGATCGTCGAATTCGTCCATCCCCAAAGCGACGTGCCAAAAGCCCCCAATGAGATAGAGATTGACCCCAGGCTCGTCGAACGCCGCTTGGACCCGAACAAAATAGAGATTGACCGACGAACTGAAGGTGATCACAAACAGCCCTGTTAATATCAGAATACGGCGCACCTGAAGCTTCCGTCGCGAGAAGATCTTGCGATGCATAGCTTTATATTATATATAACGAAGAGAGCGCCTCCCTGCAAGAGGGGTTGCACGGAGCTTAGGCAGTTGCTTAAATACATAACGATGGATGCACGATGGTGGGTATGGGTTGGCCTAGCGGTCTTCGCGGGGGTGCTCGGCTATATCTGGCTGAGCAACCCAAACTTTGCACAGCTTGAGCCCGCTGTGCTCTCGCTTGAGAACATAGCAGCAAGCCGGATGACGCTGGCTCGCACGCCCGCCGGCCAGCTCGAATACCGCCAAGTTCCCATCAAGCTCCCCTTGTACTTCCGAGAGAGATCTCATGAGTTCAGCTATGTTCTGCAAGGGCGCGCGGTGGGGTTCCTCAAGAATCAAGATATAGAAGTGCAGCGAGATTCTCTGTTGATCATCCCCAGGCGAACGGCGCTGGGATTGCGCGTCACCAGCACCGAATCTCTGGAAATTTTGAGCTTCTATGCCCCTGCCCCCGACGCCCTCGATGAAGTGCAGGTCTTCATCGGCGATACTCTTCCCCCGGGAGATCCCTCGTCACTGCAACCTCACCCCTTGCCCACCGCTGGGTCCGATATACATCACCAAGTATTGAATCTCGCGACGTTGGAGAACAAAGAACTCCCCAAAGGAAACTCCGCATTCGAGTGGACGTACCTTGCCAAGAGCGCTGTAGGATCTGTCGCCCTGGTGCGCGTCGCGGAGCGCGTCGCTCTCAGAGAGCGCTCCGTACACTTTCTGTATATCCGTCAGGGGCAAGCCCGCATCGCCATCGGCGAAAAGATTTTAGAAGCAACCGCAAACCATGTGGTGATCCTGCCCAACGCGGCGACTCGGGTCATTGAGCGCGTCGGCACGGAGCGCTTAGAATTTCTGCTCTTTTCTGCCCCGACGCTCCGCGAAAAAGACCTGCTCCCCTAGGCCAGCCCTCGGACCTTCTTCAGATAGAGCAATATACCCTGGACATTCATCTCGATCTCGCCACGGAGAAGGGGTTCTGGGTAGTGCTCTTTGAGCAGGGGCATCTCTTTCTGCACAAAGTATTCTTTCACGGCGTGATCGTCGCCGAGGGTCTTCTTGGCGTGTTCGACCTCGCTCACCCAGCTCCGCAACATCGCAGCGTATTGGTCGAGCAAGCTCATATCTGAATGTGCGCCCCAGTGGGTGTAGAGCAAGAGTGTGGGCTGGAGGGCTTTCAAGCGGGCGAGCGTCTCTAAGCTGTGCTCCAAGTGGAACGCCGGAGGCGGAGTCGTCAAGAGCAAGCCTGCCCCCCAAGGCCGGTAGATCCCTGCAGCGTCGGCCGTAAAGAGCCCGCCCAGCTTGCGCTCATAAAAACAGACTTGATGGGGCGCGTGCCCCGGGGCAGCGATCACTTCGATCTCGTGCCCATCTCCTAAGTGAAAGGCTTCGCCGCCTCGCACCGCAAGGACGCGCTCTTGAGGGGTAGGCTGCAGCGTCCCATAGAACGGAAACATCGGGCCGACCGCGCGCTGCACGCTCTCTAAGAGCTTTGTTGGGTCTATTAAGTGTGGCGCCCCCTGCGCATGTACGATGACTTTAGCGTTGGGGCAAGCTTCAGCCAAGTGTCCCGTGCCCCCAGCGTGATCGAGATGGACATGCGTGGGCATAATATATGCGACGTCGTGGGGGCGTATCTTGAGCTCATCGAGGGCTTGCATGGTCTTCTCGAAAGTATGCGAAAAACCTGTCTCAATGATCGCAGGTTGAGGGGCATTGAGAATATAGAGTGCGCCGTAGCGCTCCAACCCCAGCATCCCCGTGTCGAGAATATAGAGATCGTTTGCGACTCTTTCTGTGAGCGCCATACCCCTAGAGTGTTAAGCCATATTCGCGACGATCGCTTGAGCGAACTCTTGTGTCCCTGCGGTGCCCCCAAGATCGTAGGTGCGCACCTTGCCCTCTTGCAAGACTTTATAGAGAGCGTGCTCGATGCGGCCTGCGGCTTTCGTCTCTTTGAGATGTCTCAGCATCAAGACGGCCGAGAGCAAGAGCGCTGTCGGATTGACTTTATTGAGCCCGGCGTATTTGGGGGCTGAGCCGTGCACGGCTTCAAAGACCGCGCAGTCGCGCCCGAAATTCGCCCCTGGGGCAACACCCAGCCCGCCCATCATCCCCGCGGCCAAGTCTGAGATAATATCCCCATAGAGATTGGGCAGGACGAGCACGTCAAAATTCTTCCAGCGCGTCACCAGTTGCATGCACATATTGTCGACGATATAGTCGTTGAATTCGAGATCGGGATACTGCTGCGCGACTTCGCGGGCGGTCTGTAAAAAGAGCCCGTCGCTGAGTTTCATAATATTGGCTTTATGGACGGCCGTTACTTTCTTGCGCCCGTTGGCGCGCGCCCACTCAAACGCAAACTCTACAATTCTTCGGCTCCCCGGACGACTGATGATCTTGAGCGAAACAGCCACATCGGGGGTATTATAATATTCGACTTGGGCGTAGAGATCTTCGGTGTTCTCGCGAAAGATCACGATATTTAAGCCTTGAAATGGCGTGGGCACACCGGGCAGGGCCCACACGGGCCTCATGCACGCGAACAGATCGAGCTTCTTCCGTAAAGTCACGTTGGCGCTGACCGAGCCCTTGCCGATGGGGGTGGTCATGGGGCCTTTGAGCGCGACTTTATACTGTTTGATGAGCTCGATGGTCCTGTCGGGCACGATGGGCTCGCCCCGTTGGAGAGGCTTTTCTCCGGCTTCGGCCTCGATCCATTCGATCTTGGCGCCGCTGCTGTCTAAGACTTTTAAGACCGCTTCGCACAGTTCTGGGCCGGTCCCGTCCCCGCGAATCAACACGACTGTATGACTCATTATACTTCATCCTCCCGAAGTTACTCATTCTAATACGGCTCACTGTACGCATTGACCCCATGGATCTCAAAGAGCTTCTGCGCTTGCGTCCAGACGTGCTTTTGGCCAAGTGCCTCCAAGAGCGCCTGCACGTCGGCGTGCGAAACCTCCCGGTCCGCTCGATACCGACAACACCACCAATCGCTGAACTCCGCGCAAGGAGCGACCGGCCGAATGACCCTCGTCCCACGATTGGCAACGAAGGCCAACGCAAACGGCCCAATCTGCTTGGGCACATCGGGAACTTCTTTGGACCACAGATAGACATCGGCTCCAACAAGCTTCATACCCACGCTCCTTTGGGGAAAATTTCGCGCTGATGCTTGAGTATACCAAGAAATTCATGCTCAGCCAAACGAGCGCTTTGTCTTCGTGAGCCCGTTCGTCTACAATATCTTTTATGGACAAAGTCTTTCGCGATCCCGTGCATAATCTGATGGGCTTCGATAAGGAGCGCGACGCGCTCGTCTTAGAGCTCATTGATACCCCCCAACTGCAGCGCCTGCGCCATATCCGTCAGCTTGGGGTGAGCGCGCTCGTCTACCCTGGTGCCACTCACACGCGCTTCTCTCATGCTTTGGGCACAGCATTCTTGATGAAACGGGTCTTGGAGCACTTTCAGGACTTAAATCCTCCACCCGCCCTCAGCTGCATCCTCGAAGAGCACCGAGAGCTCTTGCTCGCGGCAGCCCTCCTGCACGATCTGGGTCATCTTCCGTTCTCACACTTACTCGAAGAGTTCACGCACATTCCTCATGAAGAGTGGACCGTGCGCATCGTCAGCGACCCCCAGAGCGCCGTTCACGCTGTCTTAGCAAGAGCTCATCCCCACTACCCCAAACAGATCGTCCAGCTCTTCCAGAGGACATTCCAGCCGGCGTTCGCGGTGAAGCTCCTCTCAAGCCAGCTCGACGTCGATCGCATGGAGTATCTCCTACGCGACAGCCTCTACACAGGGGTCACCTACGGCTACTTCGACATGAACTGGCTCATCCACAGCTTACGGTTGGTCAAGCAGCACAACGATTGGGAGCTCGCTCTTGATCTGCGCAAGGGGCTCCACGCCGCCGAAGGCTACGTGCTCGCACGCTATTATATGTACCAGCAAGTCTATCATCATAAGACAGCCCGCGCCGCCGATGTCATGGTGCGCAAGATCCTTCAGAGGGCTTCAGAGCTCTTAGAGAGCGGGCACGATCTTGCTGCCCCCACCCCATTGCGAAGACTGCTCACAGACCCACGCGCCCTCACCCTCGAAGATCACGTGCACTTGGACGATACGATGGTGCTCTGGGCCCTCCAAGCGTGGCAGGAGAGCGATGATCCCATCCTTGCGGATCTCACTCGTCGGTTTTGGCAGCGACGGCTCTTCAAGACGTTAGATATGCCCCTCGAAGAGTTCACTGCCTGGTCGGCAGAGCTGCGCGAACTGGTCGCCCGCGCTGGCCTTGATCCAGAATATTATCTCATCTTAGATCGAGTCAGCGACGACCCATACACCGATCGCTATCTCTGGTCCAGCAGGGAAGTCGGCGAGCACATCTTCCTCGTCAACGATGCCCACGAACTTATAGAGCTCTCCCAAGCTTCAGATGTTATCGGTGCGTTGCGCAACAAGACATTCAGCCAAGACCGGCTCTGCTTCCCCGAAGAGCTGCGCGACCCCATCCAACAGCTCTTAGAACGCTCGCGTTAGCGCCCACTCAAAAATCTCTCGGCTTTGTCTAATAATTCTTGAGCGTTCTCGTAGCTGAGCCGCTGGCGCGTCCGCTCATAAGACGTCCACAGATAATCGAGATGCTCCCCAGAGAGCTTCACCTCAGACGAGCGCGCCCGCCCCAACAAATAGACGACTTCTTTATGAAACCCCTTCGAGCCCCGAGTAAAGTCGTACCGGATCACTTCGCGAAACCCCGGCAGGATTTCTACAGTGATCCCGGCTTCTTCTTGGAGTTCGCGCAGGGCTGCCCTGGTTTCGTCTTCGCCGGGCTCGACACGCCCTTTGGGGAACCCCCAGTGCCCACCACTGGCACTGCGCAACAGCAAATACTCACGACCGGCAGGACCGTCACGAAAGACGATCACGCCGGCCGAACGCTCCGTGTGCATATTACCCTAAATCCAATTCGTGATCTTTGTCGTCGTACGCCCGGATGCTTAACCCTAGGCTCTGCAATTCTTTCACCAAGACTTTAAACGACTCCGGCAACCCCGGCTTGGGGAACTCTTCCCCCTTGAAGATCGCTTTATAGAGCTGGACACGGCCGCGCGTATCGTCGCTCTTGAGGGTGAGCATCTCTTGGAGCGTCGCGGCGGCTCCGTAGGCTTCTAAAGCCCACACCTCCATCTCGCCGAGACGCTGACCACCCAATTGGGCTTTGCCCCCCAGAGGCTGCTGCGTGATGAGACTGTACGGCCCAACCGAGCGCGCATGGATCTTCTCGTTGGCGATATGCTCGAGCTTGAGCATATACATATAGCCCACCGTGACGGGATGCTCGAACGGCTCCCCAGTGCGCCCATCACGGAGGATCACCTTGCCCGTGGGGTAATTGGGGTCATCGCCGTCGGCAAGGCCGTGCTCCTTCCGCACTTTATAGAGTTCATCCAGAATCTGGTCTTCTTTGGCACCATCGAAGACCGGCGAGGCCATATACTCACCCTTCAGATGGGCCACCCAGCCCAAGTGCGCCTCGAAGACCTGCCCAAGGTTCATGCGCGACGGCACCCCCAACGGGTTGAGGATCATATCCACAGGGGTCCCATCCGGCAAAAATGGCATATCTTCGACCGGGAGAATCTTCGCGATCACGCCCTTGTTGCCGTGCCGCCCTGCGAGCTTGTCCGCGACAGAGATCTTCTTGCGCTGCGCTATGTAGACTTTCACTAATTGGTTGACGCCGGGTTCGAGCTCATCCCCCTTGTCCCGCGAGAATTTTTTCACGCGGATCACTTTGCCGCCCTCGGTTGTGGGAGGCAAGCGCAACGACGTGTTGCGCACGTTGCGCGAACGCTCCCCAAAAATAGACTTAAAGATACGCTCTTCAGGGGTAGGTTCGGTCTCGCCGCGCGGCGTGATCTTACCCACTAAGATATCCCCGGTCTTCACCTCCGTCCCGACGCGAACTACCCCGTCCTCATCGAGATTTCTTAGTTCTTCTTTGCTCAGATCGGGAATGTCATCGGTGATCTCTTCAGGGCCGAGCTTAGTCTCTTCAGCTCGGACTTCATACTCTTGAATATGAATCGAATCCAGCACGTCTTCCCTGACGAGCCGTTCACTGATGACGATGGCGTCCTCGTAGTTATAGCCCTCGAAGGGCAAGAAACAGATAGAGACGTTGGCTCCCAAGGCCAGTTCGCCGTGATCGGTCGCCGGGCCGTCGGCGAGCACCTCGCCCTTTTGGACCTTTTGGCCGACCCGGACAAGAGGCCGCTGGTGCACGAGCGTATCTTGATTGGAGCGATCAAACGTGATCAACTGATAGACGTGCTCTTTGCGCCCGGACTTGATGACGATCTTCTGCGCGTCCACATAAGAGACCACGCCGTCTTCTTCAGCAATGACCAGCATCCCGGAGTCACGGGCGACCTTGGCCTCCATGCCCGTTCCCACGTAGGGAGCTTGGGACTTGAGCAACGGGACGGCTTGGCGTTGCATGTTCGCGCCCATGAGCGCACGGTTGGAGTCATCGTGCTCTAAGAAGGGGATGAGCGACGCAGAGACGCTGACGAGCGCCGCCGGGGAGACCTCCATACAGTCTACTTCTTCGCGCGGCACTACACGAATATTCTCGCGACCCGTGCGGATCTCGACCTCCTTGGGGATGATCCTCCCGTCTTTGTCCAAGGGGACAGTCGCCGGCGCGATCTTGTACTGCTCTTCCTCGTCGGCCATGAGATACTTGATCTCGTTTGTGACTTTCCCGTTCTTGACCACGCGATAGGGGGCTTCTAAAAAGCCGTACTCGTTGATGCGCGCGTAGGTCGCCATGCTTGTGATCAACCCGATATTTTGGCCTTCAGGGGTTTCGATGGGACAGATACGATCGTAGTGCGACGGATGGACGTCGCGCACCTCGATCTTGGCACGACGCTTGCTCATGCTGCCCCCCAAAGCCGAGAGCCGGCGCTTATGGGTCAGCTCCGTGAGGGGATTGGTCTGCTCCAAAAATTGCGAGAGCCGCCCCACATAAAAGAGCTTATTGAGCGCCCCTTGGACAATCCGCCCGCTGATGAGATTTCTCAAGGGTTCTTCTTGCTCTAACGTGTACTTGCTGAGGCGGTCTTGCGTCAGATGCGCCATGCGCTTGAGCCCCTCGCGCAACCTGTTGAACGCGGTCTCGCCCGGCGTCTCAACACGCTTGTTCGCCAGATGGTCCTTGTCGTCAACGAGCAAGGGATTCGTGGGAACTTCTAGCAAGCGCTTCAGGGTGAGAGCGATCTCTTCTTTGTGCAGGATCGTATCGTGTTCGGGACGGCTCACCCCTAATTTCTTGTTGAGCATAAACCGTCCGACCCTGGAGAGACTGAACGTCTCCGGGTTAAAGAACAGATTGACGAAAAAGTCTTGTTTCGCTTTGGGGGTAGGCCGTTCCGTGCCGCGCAACTTCCGATAGATCAGCTCCAGGGCGGCCTCCGCGGAGGTCGTCTTGTCCTCATCGAGACTCTTCTGAATATAGCGATCCAAACAGTGAATGCGCGCTGGCTTCAACTTGACAATCTGCTCAATGAGATCGGCAGTGAGGCGTTCGCCTTCCCGCACGATCACCTTGCCGTTGCCGATGGGCTCGGTGATCACGCAGTCGAGAAACCGCGACAGCTTCTCCGTAGTGATGGGGTTGAGCACTACAGAATAGAGCTTATAGATATCGGCCGTCGTATAGCCCAAGGCGCGCAAGAGCACCGTCGGGGGGATATTGCCCTTGCGGTCCAGCTGCGTCGTGATGCGCTCTTTCTTCACATCGAGCACGAATTCTAACCATGCCCCATAATCGGGGAGGATCTGAGCACGATATTCTGTGGGCCCCTCTTTCGTAAAATAGACCCCGGGCGAGCGTGTCAGATGGTTGACCAGCGCGTTCTCGGAGCCGTTGATAATAAACGTCCCGCGCGCAGTCATGAGAGGGATATCTGCTATATAGAGATCGTCTTCTTTGATCTTCTTGCCGTTCTGTTTGAGAATTCCCTTGACGCGCAGCGTCGCGGCATAGGTCAAATTCTTATCCTTGCAGTCTTGCTCTCTATAGGGGGGAGGCGCCAGCCGTGGGTCTCGTAACTCGAGTTCCAGTCCCTCACGCCCCTCGCCCTTGATCGGGCTGATCTCGCGAATGAGCGCGGGAATCCCCTCGGTCAAAAACCACTCATACGAGCGCTTCTGGTCCTGCAACAAATAGGGGAGGTCCATCACATGTCCGACACGCCCCCATGAGCGTCTTGTGCGCATAGTCCTCCTTCTGTGCGGGCGGATGGGAAGACAACAGGGGCCGGGGCGCTCGCGCGCCCCCGCCCATCTCTATCTTCGAAGGTACAGCACAAGCTTCACAGATTATTGGATCTCAACCTCAGCACCCACAGCAACAAGCTGCTCTTTGATCTTGTTCGCCTCTTCTTCGCTGACCCCATCCTTGATGACCGCAGGGACGTTGTCCACCAAGTCCTTGCTCTCTTTGAGCCCCTTACCCGTGATGTCCTTGACGACTTTGATGAGCTGCACCTTCTGCTGGCCGGCGTTCTTGAGCACGACCTTGAACGCGGTCTTCTCAGCAGTCGCAGCCGCTCCACCAGCCCCAGCTGGTGCACCGGGCATGGGGGCCATCATCATGGGCACCCCTGCAGAGGCCTTGACGCCGAACTTCTCTTCCAGCGCCTTGACCAACTCCGACAACTCCTTGACGGTCATCTGCTCGACCGTCGCCACCATCTCTTCGATATTGACAGCCATGGGAAATCCCTCCTGAGGAATTTCTAAGTTTAAGACGCGTGGGGCGGAGGATCGCCCTCGCGCTTCTTACGCACTTCATCCAGAGCACTCACAAAGGTGCGCACTATGGCGTTCAACGTGCTGACCAACTGCTGCATCGGGGCTTGCAACGTGGTGACCAGCATGGCCAAGAGCTCCTGACGGCTGGGCAGGTTCGCCAAGTGCTCGGCTTCTTTGGCGCTGACGACCACGCCTTCCAGCACCCCGCCCTTGATCTTATAGTGCTCGAATCTCTTCGTCAGGGCATGAGAGACCTTGAAAGCCAACGCCGGATCGTCATAGCTGATACACAGCCCCGTCGGCCCACGGAAGTACGAATCGGTATCTTTGATGCCGACGCGCTCTGCCGCCAGCCGCGCTACGCTGTTCTTCACCACGCGATACTCAAGACCATGCTTGCGAAACTCGCGGCGTAGCTCGACCATATCGGAGGCCTTGAGCCCGTGAAAATCCGAAAAGACCAAGGCCTTCGAGCTCTTCAACCGTTCTTCCAGCCACGCGACCGCTTGCTCTTTCTCTGCCGTTGCCATAACACACCCTCCACGATTAGAGTCGCTTGGCGGCGACTAGCTTCTGCAGGTCGTCCGGGTCTACTTTGATCCCCGGACCGATCGTCGAGCTGATGGTGAGAGATTTGAGAAACCGCCCTTTGATGTCAGCGGGCTTCTCCTCAAGAATCGCGGCCGCCAACGCGACAAGATTCTCCTTCAGCTGCTCAACAGGGAACGAGCACCGCCCGAAGGTCGAGTGTACATTGCCGTACTCGTCCAGGCGAAACTCGAGCTTCCCGCGCTTGAGCTCTTTCACAGCTGTTCCGATATCAGCCGTTACCGTGCCGGACTTGGGGCTGGGCATCAACCCCCGGGGGCCTAAGATCTTCCCGAGCTTGCTGACGACGCCCATCATATCAGGAGTAGCCACCACACGATCGAACTCCATCCAGCCCCCTTCGATCTTCTTGACCAAGTCTTCACCGCCGGCGAAGTCGGCCCCGGCCTCTTGCGCCTCTTTGAGTTTCTCGCCCTTGGCAAACGCCAGCACCGTGACGGGCTTGCCCGTCCCATGCGGCAAGGTCACCGTGCCGCGAATGCGGTGCTCGTTCCTCTTGGGGTCCACGGCCAACCGAAAGGCCGCATCAGCAGATTCGTCGAATTTCGCAGTCGCGCACTCTTTGAGCAATTTCACGGCTTCTTCTACCGTGTACAACTTCGTCCGATCGACTTTCTCCCTGACGGCCAGATAGCGTTTACTGCGCTCCATAGTTAACTCTCCACGATCTCAATGCCCATATTGCGCGCCGTCCCCTCAAGCGTCCTCATCGCGGCTTCGACCGAGTTGGCGTTCATGTCGGGCATCTTCAGCTCCGCGATCCGGCGGAGTTGCTCTCTGGTAATCTTGCCCACTTTGACAATGTTGGGCTGCCCTGATCCTGAGGGCACACCGGCAGCCCGCTTGAGCAGCTCACTCGCTGGGGGTTTTTTGAGCACGAAATCGAACGATCTGTCAGCGTAGACTGTGATCTGCACCGGAATAATTAAGCCCTTCTCTTCGTTTTTGGTCGCGTCGTTGAATCTCTTGCAGAACTCCGCGATATTGATCTTATGCTCGGCCAACGCCGGTCCCACCGGGGGCGCAGGGGTCGCTTGCCCCGCGGGCAACTGCAATTTCACCACGGCTACGACTTGCTTCTTTGCGGCCATCGCACTTCACGCTCCTCACAATCGCGCGCAACCTCACTCAGATCTTTTGGATGCTCTCAAACGGCAGATCCACCCGAGTCTCCCGCCCAAAGATCTTCACCGTCACCGTGGCGATCTCGCGCTCCTTGTCCAGCTCCACGATCGCCCCGGTGAAGTCCGCAAACGGGCCTTCGATGATCTCGACCACCTCGCCTACTTCAAACTCGACTTCGATCTTGGGGCCGACGGCCTTGGGCGCCTCTAATAAGCCCGCCTTGCGCTTGACGACCTTCATATCCTCCTCGCTCAACGGCAACGGGGGATTGCCCACAAACCGACACTTGATCCCCTCCGGCAACTGCAAGACGTCCTGCCCCATCTCCAGATGGGCAAAGATATATCCCGGAAAGAGCCGACGCTTCTCAATATACTGCACCGTCACGACCCGTTTGTCTTTATACTCTTTGATCTTGACCAACCCTGAGGCCCGTGACTCGATCTTGTCTGGTTTTTCGATCAAGTCGCCCTGCTTGAGCGTGACCCCTTCCTTCAGCCGAACGAGATACTTCTCTGGGACAAGCAGCGTGACCGTCTCGCCTGTGTCGAGCCGTTCCAATTGGACTTTCTTGATGCGATCGCGCTGCACCACGGTCGTCTTGACCGCCGGCGTGCGGAAGTTCGGGTCGGAATCGGTCGTGAGAGGCACGCTGGGCGGGATCTTCTCGCCCGTGCGAATGTCCCGCCGCACCCTCTTCTCCAAGGGAATGAGAAACTCTTCTTCATTGCGATTGCTCATCTCCACGATGACCCGCTGGAGCGTCTCGATCTTCTTGACTTTCGCATCGAAGCTCATATACTTAGCGGGCTTGACGGCGATGATCTCGCCCTTCTGGATGCGCTTGTTGGGCTCGATCTTCAGCTCATACTCATAGGGGACGCGATACTCCCCGGTGCGGCCCCGACGCGCCTTGGAAGTGATAACTTCTTCTACGGGGGCCAAGAACCGCACCTCGCTCCCGTTGATCGAAAACGCAGTGACCTTGCGCTCCAAGCCCAACTGGCGCACGCGCTCCTCTAAGAGCTCGGCGACTTTGAGCTCACTGCCCGCATACGTTTGGAGAGCATACCATCGTTTCATAAGACTCTTATCATCGCAACAAGAACGCTATAACCCTTTGGAAGAAAAAATCCAAAATCCCCACGTAGAGCGCCAGCATGATGACGATGAGGAGCACCAGCGTCGTCATGCCGATGGTCTCCACGCGGCTAGGCCAGCTGATCCGTTGGAACTCCCCCCGGACCTCCCGGAGGAAATTCATGACTCTTTCACGCATGATGTGTAGTCACCTAAGCAGGCCCGGGAGGATTTGAACCCCCAACCTGCCGATTTGGAGTCGGCTGCTCTGCCAGTTGAGCTACGGGCCTATCACTCTTTAGACTTCTTTGTGCAGCGTGTGCTTGCGACACCACTTGCAATACTTCTTCAGCTCCAGTTTATTCCGCACGTTCTTGGGGTTCTTGGTCGTATGATAATTCCGGTGACGACAGACCGTACAGGCCAGCGTCACGTGTTCCTGCGGCATAATCGCTCCTTTACGCCAAGATCTTCGTGACCACGCCCGCGCCGACCGTGCGCCCCCCTTCGCGGATCGCGAAGCGCAACTGCTCCTCCATCGCGATGTGACTGATCAGCTCAGCTGTAATGCGCACGTTGTCCCCCGGCATGACCATCTCGATTCCCGTGGGCAGGGTGACGACGCCGGTGACGTCGGTCGTGCGGAAGTAAAACTGTGGCTTATACCCGGAGAAGAACGGGCTATGGCGTCCGCCCTCATCCTTGGTGAGCGCATAGACTTCGGCTTCGAACTTCGTGTGCGGCGTGATCGACCCAGGAGCCGCTAAGACCATGCCGCGCTCGACCTCGTCTTTCTCAATGCCGCGCAGCAACACCCCGATGTTGTCCCCCGGCAGGGCCTCATCGAGGATCTTATTGAACATCTCCAAGCTGGTCGCCACGGTCTTGCGCGATTGGGGTCGCAGGCCAATGATCTCGACCTCCGCGCCCGGCGTGATGCGCCCGCGCTCCACGCGCCCCGTGACCACCGTGCCGCGCCCTTTGATCGAGAAGACGTCCTCGATCGCCATCAAGAACGGCTTGTCCACTTCGCGGACCGGCTCAGGAATATATTCGTCTATGGCCTTCATCAATTCCCAGATGCATTTGGTCGCTTCAGGATCGTTAGGGTTCTTATAGGCTGCCAGCGCCGAGCCTCGAATGACGGGGACCTTGTCGCCGGGGAATTTATACTTCGTCAACAGATCGCGAATCTCAACTTCCACTAAGTCAATGAGCTCGGGGTCGTCAACGACGTCTATCTTATTGAGAAAGACGACGATATAGGGCACGTTCACTTGGCGGGCCAAGAGCACGTGCTCCCGCGTCTGGGGCATGGGGCCTTCGGAGGCGTCCACGACCAAGATAGCCCCGTCCATCTGAGCCGCGCCGGTGATCATGTTCTTGACATAGTCAGCATGGCCGGGACAGTCAATATGCGCGTAGTGGCGTTTCTCCGTCTCGTACTCTACGTGGGAGATCGCAATGGTAAGAATCTTGGTGGGGTCGCGACGGCCTTGCTTCTCGCTGGCCTTGGCGACCTCATCGTAGGTACGAGCTCTGGCCATCCCCTTGGTCGCCAAAACTTCGGTAATGGCCGCGGTCAGGGTCGTCTTGCCGTGGTCAATGTGGCCGATCGTTCCAACGTTGACGTGCGGTTTCTTCCGCTCAAACTTGGGCTTTGCCATATATCCTCCTCCACTTGGGTATTGCTGTGCTGGCGTGCCGAAGTGCTGCTGTGGGCTGCAGCACAGCAATACCGCAGCACTTCTGCACCTTTCGGAACGTCTCTGAGCGACTGCTCCCTCACATTCTCAACGTTCCGACTGGAGCCCGCGACCGGAATCGAACCGGTGGCCTTTCCCTTACCAAGGGAACGCTCTACCTCTGAGCTACGCGGGCCGGCTCTCAACACTTCCCGTCCCGAGAAGGTCCCGCCCGTGAATACGCTATTATAGACCAAAGTGTCGGCCAACGCAAACAGTGCCGGGGGAGGGATTTGAACCCCCGAAGGCACACAGGCCAACGGATTTACAGTCCGTCCCGTTTGGCCGCTCCGGAACCCCGGCGACAACAATAATTTTACCGGAGCCGACGGCCGGAGTCGAACCGGCAACCCACCGCTTACAAAGCGGTTGCTCTGCCGATTGAGCTACGTCGGCGATCGCTTCATTCTAGCGATTTTCACCCATCCTAGCAAGCGCCCCCGCCCCTGTGATACTATAGCCCCTATGGAGTCAGAGTTCGCTGAGATTGCCCTCACAATCATAGTGATCTTGGGCGGCGCGAAAGTGTTTGCCGTGCTCCTAGAGCGCCTCGACCAAAGCCCTGTCGTCGGCGAGCTGCTTTTGGGAATGCTGCTGGGGCCATCTCTGATGGGGTGGCTCGATCCCAAAGACCCGATCTTGGCGTTTTTGGCTGAGATCGGGATCGTCGTGCTCGCGTTTTATTTGGGGCTTATTGCCGATTTGGATCGGCTCTTTCACGCGCGCACGTCTGCGGTGCGTGTGGCGCTGTTGGGGGTGCTCTGCCCCTTGGGGTTGGCCGCGCTCTATGGGCGAGCTCTAGGGCTCAATTGGGAGGTCGCGCTCTTTCTTGGCGCCGCGCTGACCGCTACAAGCCTCGTCAAGAGTGGCCATCTGCTCTGGGAGACTCGAATATTTCATACGCTCACCGGCTCGATCATCCTCGGTGCGGCGTTGCTCGATGATCTGTTGGCTCTTTGGATGCTCGCAGGATTTCACTCATGGCTGACGGCGAGATCTTTTGAGTGGCTCGAGGTCGTCTTCGAAGGGGTGCTCTCCCTGGGGATATTGGGGGGAAGCTTAGTGGGAGGCGTGCGTCTGGCGCCTCGTCTCTTTCGCATTGTGGAGCGCCTGGAGCAGCGGGGGATGCTCATCGTCGTCTCGTTGATCTTTTGTCTTGTGCTGGCGGCGCTTGCCGAAAGCCTCGGGTTAGCTGTCGTAGTGGGGGCATTTGCTGCGGGCTTGATGCTCGAGTATATCCCGCAAGAGCGCCAGATCACCCGTCAGGTCGAAACGCTCGTCGATCTCTTTGTCCCGTTCTATTTTGTGAAAGCCGGGGCCTTGCTCAACCCTTGGGTCTTCGGTCAGGCCTCGGTGATCATTCACACCCTTGTGCTGCTGGTGCTTGCGTGTGTGGGCAAGCTGCTCAGCGGGCTGGGAGCCCAGCGGGGCACTCGATGGGCTGTGGGGGTGGGCATGATGCCGCGCGGAGAGGTGGGCTTGATCTTCGCGCTCTTTGGGCTGCAGAGCGGCATACTCACAGAGGAGCTCTATGCGATCTTCATTATGATCGTTCTGCTCACGACCGTTGCGACCCCGATCCTCTTGCGAGCTGTGCTTAAGAAGACCTCTTCTTGAGCACGATCTCGTGGGGATGGGCGTAATAGAGCGTGTCGGCATCGAGGTTCTTGCGCACTAAACTTCCGGGGCCGATCTGGCAGCGCGGCCCGACTAACACCCCGGGCATGAGCATCGTGCAGATCCCTATGTGAGTATGGCGTCCCACGATAGCTCCGAGCTTATGCAGCCCAGTCTCAATGCGCTGCCCTTTGACCCACGGACGAATCGCTCCCCGGTCGTTTCTGACGTTCGCCGTCACCGTGCCCGCGCCGATCTTGACAGCTTCGTCGAAGATTGAGTCTCCGAAATACCCCGAGTGCGTCGAGCAGTCTCTCTGAAAGATCGAGCGGGCGACTTCGGCGTGGGCCCCGATCACCGTATGGGCTTCTAAGTTCGAATACTCTCGCACAAGCGAGCCCGTCCCGATCACACACTGATCCCCAACGTAGCATGGTCCTTTGATGACCGCGTGCTCTAAGATTTTTACGTGCTCGCCGATCCAGACCGGTCCCTCAATGAGAGCGCTGGGGTGTATCTGGGCGCTGGACGCGATCTGCTGCTCTGTAATATCTCTGTCCATTAAAAGCTGAGCTAACCGAAAGAGATCCCAAGGATACTTGAGCGTCGGCGGCTCTTCTAAAATCTTTACTATGCGCACCAGGCCCTCGCGCATGAGCATTCTGAGAGCGTCTTCGAACGCATAGGGATGCTCGCTCACCCTCCGATAGCACTCAAAAAATCTCTTTGTGAGCAGATAGATCCCGACAAGGCGCGTTCGGCCGGGTTCGGTCCCCGGCTGGGGTTTTTCGATCAGATCTACAGCGCGATCACTGTCTATTTGGACGATCCCGTACTCGTGCGGGCGGTCTGTGTCACAGCCGACGAGCACGGCATCGGCGCCGTCCGCTCTAGCTACGAGTTTGGGCAAGATCTCAGCGACGGTGACGTGCTGGGGGTTGATGATCAAGAAAGAATCGTGCAGCACAGATTCGGCTCTCGCTAGGGCATCGCCCATGCCGCGCGGCTCCTGCTGCACGACATACGAGAGCCTGATGCCCAAGTTCGTGCCGTCCCCCAGCTGAGATTCAATGACTCTCGTAGGTGGCTGGACGATCACGATCTCAGTGATCTGAGCGCGCGCGAGGGCTTCGAGAGTATGCGCGATGATCGGGCGCCCCATGAGCCGAAAGAGGCTCTTGTGCCCGCCTTCGGCGAGCGGCCAAAATCGTGACGATTCTCCTGCAGCCAGAATGACAGCTTGCATCGTCGGCTTTGAGTATAATACAAAGAGTTGCTCATGGCTATCTTTAAAGAAAAGGGGGCTGGCATGCACACACGAAATCTATCGATCGGCATCGGCCTTTGGTTGCTCGCTTTGGTCTTTTGGTCTTTTGCTCTATGGGCGCTGCCCAACGAGATCGAGTACGCGATCTCAGCCCAGCTTGACGTAGCCAAAAATATTATCACAGGTACGGAGACGGTACGCTTCACGAACCATACGGGCACAGAGCTCAAAGAGCTCTACTTTCACGTGGTCCCCAATGCGTTCAAGCGCGGCGCCAACACGAAGTATCAGCAAGAGCTTCAACGCGCGGGCATCCCTCCACAACTCATCTATGCTTCGCCCAACGACGACGCATTTATGGAGATCAAGGGCGTCACAGCCCATGGGAGAGCGCTCGTCTTCTCTCTCGAAGACACGCTGATGCGCGTGATGCTGCCAGAACCCCTCGCTGACGGCCGGACCATTGAGCTTCAGATCGAGTTTATCAACGACTTACTAGAACCACCTCCTCAGGCTCTGTGGGCGGCCACGCTCGCTGTGCGCAGCGGCTATAGAGAGAGCACCTATACGGTAGCCCTGTGGTACCCCAAGCTCGTAGTCTACGATGCTGACGAGGGCTGGAATCTCGACAGATACAGTCTTCTTGGGGAGTTCTACGGCGATTTTGCCAATTATGACGTGCAATTGACGGTGCCGGCAAATTTTGTTGTCGGCAGTACCGGGGTCATTCTGAGCGAGACCGTGCAGGGGTCGCAAAAGCTCATTACAGTGAGAGCCGAGCGCGTGCACGACTTTGCCTGGGTCGCCGGGCCGTCCTATCGCATCGAGGAGTCCGAGCTCCCTAACGGCACACGGCTGCGCGTGCTCTCGCTGGGACTGAATATGGCGCCCATAGCCGAGGACGCCGTGAAATTCTTTGCTGAGCGCTTCGGCCCCTATGCCTATCCCGTTGTCACCGTCGCCCAAGTGACGGTGGGTGGGGGCATGGAGTATCCGGGGATCGTGATGATCGCCGGAGGTTCAGCTTCAGAGATCACCCACGAGCTGGCGCACCAATGGTGGTACGCTGCGGTGGGCAACGACGAGATGGATGAAGCCTGGCTCGATGAAGCCTTCGCGACATTTTCCGAAGAGCTCTATCAGATCGAGCGGCGCGGCGCGCCCACCTCAAGACGGAGCTCGTATAACTTTCGCGAGCCGGGAATCCCCGTCCTGACCCGTGCCGATCAGTTTCCCTCTCTGTCTAGTTATGCTCGATCTGTCTACACCAAGGGTTCTGGGGTCTTGTGGATGCTGCGCTGGGTGAT
Organism: Candidatus Fraserbacteria bacterium; assembly: GCA_947085185.1. Taxonomy (GTDB): domain Bacteria; phylum Bipolaricaulota; class Bipolaricaulia; order RBG-16-55-9; family DRXL01; genus JANXCC01. The sequence goes on from CAMTVK010000002.1 coordinate 56,941, forward strand.
AACCCCTGAAAACTTCGACAAAGTTTTGCGAGAGTACTACGCGCGCTTCACGTATAAGCACGCGACCACCCCAGACTTCATCGCCGTCACGGAAGAAGTGAGCGGCCAAGAGCTGGACTGGTTTTTTGACATCTGGCTGCGCACAACAAAGACTTTAGACTTTTCGCTGCCGCTGGGGAGCTGGCGCCAGCTAAAAGACGGCCAGATCGAAACCCGGCTCACCATTCTCCGTCGAGGGGAAGCGATCGCTCCTGTCAGAGTCGTCTTATACTTGCGCGACGGCACCACTCTCGAGACGCGTTGGGACGGGCAGCAGACTGTGTCAGAATTGATCTTCAAGAGCACTTCGGCTCCCGCCCGAGCTGAAATTGATCCCAATCACGACGTCTTGGAGGAGAATCGCGCCAACAACACCCTCACTTTCCCAGCATACGGAGCGCTCGATCTTGCATTTGACAATCCCGTCTATTGCAGTTATAATCAGCTGGCAAGGGAGCTATGCGCGGGGAGGAGGCCGAAGAAAGAGCCCGCGACTTTCTGCAAGCCCACGGCTATGAGATCATCGCGGAGCGCTATCGCTGGCGCGGCGGCGAGATAGATCTCATCGCGCGCGATGGAAACTTTTTAGTCTTTATTGAAGTGCGCTCGCGCTCGAAAGAGCTCTTCGGCCTGCCCGAAGAGACGGTCAATCACGCAAAGCGCCACAAGATCCTTCTCACGGCACAGCATTATCTAGCTCGCTACCCTACTCATCTTGATGTGCGTTTTGACGTCGTGGCGCTTTCTGGGGGGCAGTTGCGTCTATATAAAGACGCGTTCCGAGCCAATAGTTGAATCAACGAGGAGGTGCAGTCTATGCAGGAGCGCATGAGTCGGCGTGCCTTCTTGAAGGCGCTCGGTGTTGGGGCTGGTATCGTGGCTGTGAGCGGGGCACTTGGCTGGGGGCAACCCGCCCCCATGAAAGTCGGGCTGATCGGACCGATCAATCTCTTAGACGTCGGCAGAGCGATGGTGCGCGGGGCGCAGTTGGCCGTTGATGAGATCAATGATCTTGTGAGCGCAGGGAAGCTCCCGCCGCCCAAGATCACTATAGACGGTCTCGTCCGAGATGACCAAGTCCTGCGGGGGGATGTGGCCCGGGCAGCGTTTGAAGAGCTTGCAGCGCTCGGAGCAATAGCCATCATCGGGGGCTTCATAGACGAGACGGTCGCCGCCATGCTGCCCTCGATGGCCCGATTGAGAAAGCCCTATCTCGATACAGGCTCTAGTAGCCCAGAGTTCAACAAGCTCGTCAAGGAGAAGTACGATCAGTACAAATATTATTTTCGAGTGATGATCAATGACAACGTCATGGGGCAAGATATCGGGACCATGGCCCAGGGGCTGATGCTGCAAGAGATGGGGATGCAAAGAGTCGCGCTGGTCGCGGAGAGCAGCGCCTTTGGGCAGAGTCTCGCGCGGATCCTCCAAGAGCGCCTCACTCAAGCCGGCCTGCAGCTTGTCAAGGTCTTCAGCTTCCCCCTGCAAAGCCCAGACTTCGCGTCGATCCTGCAACAAGTGAACGATACTATCTATACTCACGATGTCGATGCCATGATGCTCGTGCTCGCGTTCGATCCGGGGATCTCGCTGGTGGGCCAAGCCTACGAGATGAAGCTCGATATGCCCATCATCGGGATCAATGGGGAGGGGCAATCGTTCGAGTACTGGAAGAACACGGGCGGGCGCGTCATGGGGCATACATACGTAGATGTCGCCACCGGCGAGACCCCGATCACCCCCAAGACACGCCCGTTCTATCACGCGTATGTCGAGCGCTTTGGGGATTCTGCGCCGTCGCGCCCGCTCTTTACGGCTTTTACTACGTATGATGCGTTCTTTATCTTGAAGGGCGCCATCGATCGCGCTGGGAGCACCGATCCCGACAGGATCGTCGCCGAGCTGGAGAAGACAGATTACGTTGGCACCGTAGGACGAATTCAATTTAGAGACCGGAACGATCCCTACCCCCATGAGCCGATCTATGATCCGGCGTTCGTCGTGGCCAAATGGGTCTTGTGGACGACAACCGCGAAGAACCCACTCGATCCCAAGGCCCAGCCGGTGCGCGTCGTGGTCTGGCCTCCGCAGTTCCGTCTTAAGGCCGACCCTCAGGGCAATCCCGTCAGCATCGCCACCTGCATCAGCAAAGCGTGCGAAGAGTATCGCAAGAGCGTGGCAGCGTGGAAGCAGCAGGGCAAGCCCAAAGGTGGTCGCTTCGCGGCGTGGCACACGTGGGCACGCACAATCGCCCAGTGCTTTACAAGCTAAATGATCTCAAAGCACAATACGAGCGCTATCGGCAGCTCATCGCTTCGGAGCCTCTGCCCTTGGCGCTCGTGGACTTAGACGCCCTCGATCATAATATCGAGGTGCTTCTCGCTGACGTGCGCCGGCACGGCAAGACCCTAAGACTTGCGTCGAAGTCCGTGCGCTGTCTCTGGCTGCTCAAATATATCACAGAGAAGAGCCAGGGGACGATCCGGGGTATTCTCAGCTATAGCGTCGCCGAAGCGGCGTTCTTGGCTGAGCACGGCTTCACAGATATCTTGGTCGCCTACCCCACGGTGCAGCCGTCGGACTGTCAGGTACTGGCGCAGCTCAACGGCCCGACTCAGCGAGTCGCGATCGTGGTAGACTCTGAAGATCATCTTCAAGCGTTGCGCGGTACGCCGGAGCGTCCCATCCCCGTCGTGATTGAGCTTGATCTGTCGTATCGTCCGTTGGGCGGGCGAGTGCATCTTGGGGCGCGGCGCAGCCCGCTGCGCTCCCCAGAAGCTGTGTTACAGCTTGCCCGAAAGATCGCACAGCGAGCGGATCTTAAGTTCTTGGGCGTAATGGGCTATGAAGCCCAGATCGCCGGTGTTGGCGAGAGCACCCCGTTCTCGCCCCTGCTCAATCCCGCGCGCAAGCTCATAAAAAAGCTTTCACGGCCCGCCGTCGCTCAGATGCGCCAGAGAGTAGCGGAGCTTCTGTGCCAGCACGGTTTTTCTGTGGAAGTCTTCAACGGCGGGGGCACGGGGAGCGTGGCGTTTGCCAGCGCTGAACCAGCTCTCACCGAAGTGACGGCGGGCTCGGGATTTTTATGCAGCCATCTCTTCGATTATTACTCGCACTTAACGCTCAAGCCTGCGATCTTCTTTGCCCTGCAAGTCGTGAGGAGCTCTGACCCTGGGTTTGTGACGTGTCATGGGGGCGGGTATATTGCGTCGGGGCAGGCGGGAGCAGATCGTCTGCCCGTGCCGTATCTGCCGCCGGGGCTAAAGCTGACGGCGCTTGAGGGTGCCGGCGAGGTGCAAACTCCGTTGCGCGTCCCCAAGGGCGTGACGCTGCGCCCGGGAGATCCCGTCTTCTTCCGTCATGCCAAGGCCGGCGAGCTCGCCGAGCATTTTCACGAATATCTTATAGTTCGGGGCACACAGATCGTGACGAAAGCCCCGACCTATCGGGGCATGGGCCAATGTTTCCTAGGGTGATCGTCTATGACTCTCTCGTATGATTTTATCATCATTGGCTCTGGCACCTCCGGCGGCGTCCTCGCGTATTATCTCACGAAAGCCGGAGCCAAATGCTTGCTCCTTGAGGCGGGCAAGGCCTTCACCGCCCAAACGTTCCCCAACAACGAGCTGGACTATTCAGCCCAGCTCTTCTGGAACGGTGGGATGGAATTTAATTCCGACGTCACTCTGGCGTTTCTGCGCGGCAAATGCCTTGGCGGCGGCTCCGTCGTCAATCAGTGTCTTTTAGATCGCTTCGATGACTTCGCGTGGGACCTGTGGCGCAATCTCTCACATATTGAGTCTTTCACGAGCGCCCACATGGCCCCACACTACGACGAGATCGAGTCCAAGCTCAGCATCCAAGAGATCCCAGAACGCCACTTCAATCGCAATGCTCACTTCATGAAAGAGGGCTTCGAGAAGCTGGGCTATCGCTGGAAGCCCCTGCGACGGGGCCAGACAGACTGCAAGCTCGACGAAGGCAACGACTGCATGGCGTGTCTGGGGGGCTGCCATCGCAACTCTAAACAGAGCACGCTTGTCACGTTCATCGCGTGGGCGCGCGAGGCGGGCTTAGAAGTCTGGCCCCAATTTCACGTGGAGCGCCTCGAAGCCACGTCTCAAGTTGTCAAAGTCATTGGAGTACAGGGGGAACAAACACAGAGAGAAGTCAGCGCTCCTAGGGTCATTTTAGCTGGGGGGGCTCTAGGCACGACGGCGTTGCTCTTGCGCTCCGGGTTCAAAGAGAAGCTCCCAGCCCTCGGACAGGGCTTCTTCTGTCATCCCCAATGGATGGTCTTCGCAGTCTTCAATGAGCCCGTTGACGCTCACACGGGCGCATTCCAAGCTATTAAGTCCGACGATCCACGCTTTCGCCACCAGGGGTTTAAGCTCGAAAATGTCTTCGCCCCGCCCATCAGCGTGGCGATGCTTTTGCCCGGCTTTGGCAAGGCTCATCACGCTCTGATGAGAAAATATCGCTCTATGGGCTGTATAGAAGTTGCGGTACGCGACACGACCCCCGGCGAGCTCTCGCTGGATCGCTGGGGAAGATTGCTCATACGCAAAGAGCTAGGCGCCGAAGATCGCAAGCGGCGCCAGGCGGGACTGGCCGTCATAGAAGAGATCTTTCGTGCCGTGGGCGCGCAACAGATCATCGTCTCGTCGGTGGGGTTGGGATTGCACTTGATGGGCGGCTGCGCCATCGGCACTGATCCCAAAAGTTCTGTCGTCACCGAGCGCTTTCACGTACACGGCTTCCCCAATATCTTCGTGGCGGACTCAAGCATCTTCCCTGCAGCCCCGGGGATCAATCCCGCATTGACGATCATGGCTCTCAGTCATCGAGCCAGTCAGTCTATTCTCCAAGGGTGAGCGCTATGTCTCAGTTTCTTGGCCCAAGAGAGCTTGCGGCGCTGGAGCGCATCGGCGATCTCATGCTCCCTGGGGATGTGGAGTTCCCGCCCTTCTCCCAGACGGGCTGCATCGCATTCGTAGACGATCTGCTGCGCTTCATGGGCACCAAAGATCGTGATGACTTAAGAACCCTTCTCAAGATGCTCTCATTCGTGCCGACCCCGCTGGTGCGCGCGTTCCTTGGGCTCTGTCAAACGCGCTGGACCCCGACGCTGCGCATGATCGAGCTGGGCTTGAAAGGGCTCGTTATGAGCTTGTACTATTCTCACAAGACTGCCCCTAGTGGGCGCAAGCCGCTCGATGTAATCGGCTTTGCTCTGCGGCGCTTGTAAAGTCCGTCAATTTGTGCTATACATAGCAAAACGATCATGTTCGCGAAAGCTCTCAGCGGGGCAGTTGTTGGTATCGACGCGGAGCTCATCGAGGTGCAGTGCGATATTGCGCTGGGGCTGCCAAGCTTTACTATCGTTGGGCTGCCCCAAAAAGAAGTCCAAGAGAGCCGCGAGCGCATCCGCAGCGCCCTCAAGAATGCGGGCTTCGACTTCCCCGCCAAAAGAATCACAGTCAATTTAGCGCCCGCGGATCTCCCAAAAGAAGGAGTCGGGCTTGATCTTCCCTTGGCGTTGGCGATCTTGGTTGCGACGGGACAGATCTCCGGCGAGCGCCTTACGAACTTCTTGGCGTTGGGCGAACTGTCGCTGGACGGCCAGGTGCGCCCGGTCAAGGGTGTGCTCCCTATAGCTTTAGCGGCGCGCACGCATACTCTGAAGGGCATCATCGTCCCCGCGAGCAATGCGAAAGAAGCTGCCATCATCTCGTCTTTAGAAGTCTACGCCGTCGAGAATCTCCGGCAAGCCATTGCGTTTCTCAATGGCGAACTCGAGCTGAAACCGACCGTTGCTGAGCCGGCGCTGTTTGCTCATAATGATCGGCTCTATGACTGCGATCTCAGCGAGATCAAAGGCCAAGAACAAGCCAAGCGAGCTCTTGAAGTTGCTGCCGCCGGGGGACATAATATTCTCTTCATTGGGCCGCCGGGCTCAGGCAAGAGCATGCTGGCCAAGCGCTTGCCCACGATCTTGCCCCCGCTGTCGTTTGAGGAATCGCTCGAAGTGACAAAGATTTACAGTATTCTTGGGCTGCTGCCCTCCGACCGTCCTTTGATGCTGACGCGGCCCTTCCGGGCGCCGCACCATACAGTGTCGTATGCGGGCATGGTCGGAGGTGGGCACGGGCAGCCGCGCCCCGGCGAGATCTCGCTCGCTCATCATGGGGTCTTGTTCTTAGATGAGCTTCCCGAGTTTGAGCGCGACGTCTTGGAGACGCTGCGGCAGCCCCTCGAAGAGCGGGTGGTGACGCTCTCGCGGGCTGCGGCAGCCCTGACGTTCCCCGCGAATTTTATGCTCGTCGCCGCGATGAACCCCTGCCCCTGCGGCCACCGGGGAGATGCGAAAAAGCCCTGCCGCTGCAGCCCTCTCGATATCAAGCGCTACCGCAAGCGGATTTCCGGCCCGTTTCTTGATAGAATAGATATATTCGTGGAGGTGCCACGACTGACGAAAGAAGAACTCATGGGCAAGCCCGCCGGCGAAAGCTCAGGCGCGGTGCGGGCGCGAGTGGAGCGAGCGCGCCGGATCCAGAGCGAGCGCTTCCAAGGGCAGAAGATCTTCGCCAACGCGCAGATGGGGATTCGCGAAGTGCGGCTCTATTGTCCGCTGGAGCAGAACGCTCAGGCGCTTCTAGAGCGGGCCATCGAACACTTGAATTTGAGCGCGCGCGCCTACCATCGTGTGCTCAAAGTCGCGCGCACGATCGCAGACTTGGAGCAGTCGGAGATCATTAAAGCCGCGCATGTTGCTGAAGCAATCCAATACCGAAGCTCAGAAGAGAGCGTTCTCGAAGGAGGTATGTAAGTGCGTCACACAATCACTATTGGCGTATGGGTAGGGATGGTTGTGCTTGGGGTGGCTCTCGCCATGGCGCAAGAGACGGCCTACACCGTGAGAGAGGTCCTGATCACGGGGAATAAAGCCCTGACCAAGCGCGAGATCTACGATGCTCTACCGTTCAATATTGGCTCGCGCATTACTATAGCCGATGTCGAGAAAGGGGCTGCGGCCCTGCGGGCTCTGGGAACACTAGAAAAAGTCGAGGCCGATTATAGAATTATCTCCAACAGCATCCGCGTGATCTATCGCGTCGTGGAGAACCCCATCGTCAAGAAGATCGAATTCACGGGGAACGAGAGCTATCAGTTCTATCTGATAGATATCTGGGGGATCAGGCTCTTCCCGTACAAGATGAAGCTAGCACGGCGCGACGAACTGATCGACGCGCTGCGCGAGGCCAAGGTCGAAGAGAACAAGCCACTCAATATACGATGGTTCGACGACAAGATCATCGAGAACACGATCACGCAGTTCTATCTCAAGAAGGGCTATACGTTCATTGGGGTAGACCTGGTCTTCAACCGCGAGAAGCAGATCCTGACTATTCAGATCGTAGAGGGCAAGCTCGATGGCGTCGAGATCCGCGGGCTCCAAGAAGTCCCAGAGTCTCTCGTCAAGCCCTGGTTACAGCTCCCCGTGGGGGAACCAGTCAAGATCGCCCCTATCCAAGAAGCAATCAAAGCGCTCAACAAGTCGGTCTACTTTCAGCCGACCGACGAGCAGACTCTTGGGATCGAACAAGGGAGCAAGCCTAACACCGTGAAGATCATTTGGAACCTCAAGGAGCGCCGTCTCCTCGATGCGCCCACGGAGATCCGCGCGATCCGGCTCTCCGGCGCTACAGTCTATACGCCCGATCAGCTCCATGCCCTCATAGGAAAGCTCCCCCAAGGACCAGTCAATAACTTCACACTGCTCACTGCGCTCAAGCGCGTCTACGATCTCTATCGCATGGAAGGCTATATCTTGGCCAACTTCGTGAGGGAGTCTCTTGCCGACGGGGTGCTCACCGTGCGCATCACCGAGGGGAGGATCGTCAAGGTCACGATCTCCAATGCGTGTAAGCCCGGCGCCAAATCCGTGATCATCCCCAACGTCATAGAGCTTCCCCGACAGTGTACCTCGGAGATGGTCATCCGCAAAGCGTTGCGCCTGAGAGAAGGGGATCTGATCAATGAGAACCCCCTGCGCGATAGCTTCAGGAATCTCCTGCAGTTGGGCTACTTCAAAGGTGATGGGGTCAACATCCAGCCCAAGGTGCTCGACGAATCGACCGGGGAAGTCGAGCTTCTCGTCAGCGTCGTCGAGGAAGATCAGTTGGGGAATCTCAAGGGTGGAGTGAGCTATAATCCCCAGATGGGGCTGGTCGGACAGATCAGCGTGGGATGGAAGAATATCTTAGGGACAGCGCAAGACGTAGACCTGTCGCTTGACCGGGGTCTGATAGGCAAAGATGTGCTCAATTACTCGTTTAGCTACAAGACCACGGCGTACTTCAAGGAGTACAATTCTCTCGAGATTTCGCTCTTCAATAACACTTCTCAGCAGACTGACCCCAAGCCCCACGAGATGACTAAATCCGGGGCGACGTTCGCCGTCAGCTATCCCGTGAGATCGGACCTCACGCTGACGCTGCGCTTCCGATACGAGCACGTCTGGAAAGCTGAGCCCATGAACGAGAAGAGTTTGATCATGTCAGTAGGGCTGGACATCGTGCGGGATACGCGCAACAACCCGATCTTCCCGACGTCAGGGGGCGAAGTGATCTTCATAGGTGAGCAGGCGGGCAAGTTCGCCGTGGGCACGGAGTTCACCAAGCTCCAGGGGATCTGGACGCATCACTGGCGGACGCTGGAGCGCCAGACGATCTCCGTGAGGCTCTATGGAGCTCTGGGGCTGAGCTTGCCTTCCCAAGAGCGTTTCGGCTTTGGCGGCGTCATGACGGTGCGCGGCTGGGAGATGCGCTTTGCGGATCAGTTTGCCTTGACGAATCTTGAGTATCGCATGGAGCTTGCTGAGAATATCTGGGGCGTCTTCTACTATGATGTCGGATGGGCGAAGGAGGTGGGATGGCGCCAGTCGCTCGGCTTTGAGATGCGCCTGGTGACGGGCTTTATCGGGAACGTGCGATTTATCTTGGCCTGGCCGTTCTACGAGACAGGGTTACAGATCGCACCGGTCTTCCAATTTGGTTTTGGCACGATGTTCTAAATCCTATCGCAAAGGAGGCACACTATATGCGACAACTCTTTATGGGGCTGGGGTTGTTAGCTGTAATCTTTCTGGCAGGAGGCTGCCAATCGCAGGGTGGGGCGCAGGATATCGACGATCTGCGCGCGAGGGTGGACAAGCTCGAGCAGACAGTCCAAGATCTGAAGGCCCAATTGGCCAAGGGCGGATCCGGGCTGCGCATTGCGTATATTAACGCGGAAAAAGTCTTTCAAGATTACAAGCGCACCAGCGAGGCCGTCGCGAAATTTCGCGCCGAAGCTGAGAAGAAACAGGGCGAGCTCAAGGCCCTCCAAGACAAGTTCAAGAAGGGCCTGATGAGCGAGGACGAGTTTCAGCGGGGGGCAGCACGCCTGCAACAAGAGCTCCAGATGCTTGATCTTCAGCTGACTTCAGAAATCCAGAGCGAGATGATCAAGGTCGTCGAGCAGATCGCCAAGGAGAGAGGGTATCACTGGGTGACGCAGCGCAAGGACGTCGTCCTGTATGCCGACCCAAATGCGCTCGAAGATATCACGTATGATGTCCTGAAGATCCTCAACCAAGGACAGTAAGAGCGTGAAAAACTTCAAGAGCACTCTGCACCGTTATGACGACAGATGAGATCCGGCGCATCTTGCCACATCGTTACCCGTTCTTGTTGGTCGACCGAGTGCTGGAATGGGGCGAGCGGCGCGTACGCACGCTCAAGAACGTCACCCATAATGAGCCGTTCTTTGCCGGGCATTTCCCGGAGCAGCCGATCATGCCCGGCGTCTTGATCTTAGAGGGCATGGCCCAGACCGTAGGGCTTCTCATAAGTCGGGAGCAGCCAGGTCGCAGCGGCTACTTGGTCGGAGTGGACCATGCGCGCTTCCGCCGCCCCGTCCAGCCAGGAGATCAAATCGTCTATGAAGCCGAACTCGAACGCGGCCGTCAAGGGTTCTACCGAGCACGGGTCCAAGCCAGCGTCAACGGAACTCCTGTGGCGCAAGCCCTGTTGTCGGTCGCTGTCAACACTCAAGAGCAGCTATGAAACGCTTAGTCGAGTGCGTCCCCAATATCAGCGAAGGGCGCGATCACGCAAAAATTGACACGATCGTCGCTGCGGTAAGAGAGACCCCAGGAGTTCTTCTGCTCGACGTTGATCCCGACGCCGACCACAATCGCACGGTCATCACGTTCGTGGGCGAACCCCAAGCGATAGAATCAGCTGTCTTAAACTTAGTTGCTCAGGCCGTCGCCTTGATAGATCTTACGAAGCACAAAGGGGAACATCCGCGCATGGGAGCTGTGGACGTCATCCCGTTCGTGCCGTTGCGAGGGGTGAAAAAGCACGAGTGCATTGAGCTCGCCCAACGAGTCGGCCAAGCGATCTGGGAGAGATTCAAAGTCCCGATCTATCTCTATGGAGACGCGGCGACCCGCCCCGAACGCAAGGATCTCGCCAACATCCGCAAGGGGGAGTTTGAAAACTTCTTCGCGAAGATTCAAGAGCCCGACTGGGCTCCCGATTTTGGGGAAAGAAGAGTTCATCCGACGGCCGGCGTCAGCGCTGTGGGCGTGCGCCCTCCCTTGATCGCGTTCAACGTCAATCTGGGCACGAACAACTTAGATATTGCGAAACAGATCGCCAAAGCCGTGCGGGGCTCCGACGGCGGGCTGCGCTACGTCAAAGCGCTCGGGTTCGCTCTTGAAGGGCGGGGCATCGTTCAAGTCTCTATGAATTTGACGAACTTTGAGAAGACCCCGATCTATCAGGTCTTTGAGCTGATCAAGTGCGAGGCCGACCGCTGGGGGGTTCCTATTGTAGGGAGCGAGATCGTGGGGCTTGTCCCCCAGGCAGCCCTCCTTCAAGTCGCCGAGCATTTCCTCAGGCTCGAGAACTTCAGCTATGACCAAGTGTTAGAGAATAGACTGACTCAGTGTCTTGAAGAGTCGTGACTCTCTTCCTTGCTTGTGCGGCCCAAGGGCTGATAGCATTGAGCTGTGAACTTCAAGCGTGTGACGATCTTAGGAGCGGGGCGCAGCGGCATAGCTGCTGCTTGCGCGCTCCACGCCCTGGGCGTTGAAGTCTTCGTCAGCGAGCAGGCAGCGCTCTCGCCGTGGGCTCGGCACCAGCTGAGTCAGCTTCGCATCTCTTTTGAGGAACACGGCCACACTGAGCACGCGCTCGCTCACGCGCAGCTCGTCGTGCTCTCCCCTGGAGTCCCCATCGCTGCTCCTATCGTGCAACGCGCTCGTGCTTTGGGCATCCCCGTCTGGGGCGAATTGGAGCTTGCCTATCGGCTTTGCCCCAGCAAACAGATCATTGCTGTAACGGGCACCAACGGCAAGAGCACCACGACAAAACTCATCGAAGCGCTGCTTACCCAAAGCGGGCTGAGAGCGCTCAGCGCGGGCAACATCGGGACACCGCTTGCCGCACGGCTCCGCGAGATCACCCCGGACACTCTAGTCGTCCTTGAAGTGAGCAGCTTCCAGTTGGAGTCTATCGAGCGATTTCGGCCCACTGTTGCTGTGCTCTTGAACGTCGCGCCGAACCATCTGGACCGCCACGGCACGTTCGAAGAGTATCTCTCTAGCAAATGTCGGATCTTTGAGAACCACACTGAGCATGACACTCTCGTGCTTCCGAGAAGTCTTCTCTTACCGAAGCGTCCCCGCTCGCGCGTAGTCTATTATGACGATATCCTCCCAGAGCTCAGTCATCTGAACGTGCCTGCTCATTTGAGAGAAAACACGGCAGCCGCCCTGGCCGCCTGTCGAGTCTTCGTGCCTTCTCTGGCTCCCCCAGATGCAGAGATCTTCGCACGGGTGCGCTTATCTCATCGCCAAGAGTTCATCGCGGAGATCAATGGGGTGAAATTCTACGACGATTCCAAGGCGACGACCGTCCATGCGACGCTGGCGGCACTCGATGCTTTTGCAGGGCCGTTGGTCTTGATCTTAGGAGGGCGCAATAAGAATTTAGACTTTGCCCCGCTTGTGCAAGCCTTGCGCTCCAAGCAAATCTGCGAGATTCTCTTAATCGGAGAAGCTGCGCCCCAGATCGCTCAGGCGCTCCAAGCCGCGCAGATCACTCAGTTCTCGTTCGTGGGAGACTTTTCTGAAGCCGTCGAGCGTGCGCTGCGCTATCCAGGAGCGACATGCCTGCTTTCCCCAGCATGTGCGAGCTTCGATCAATTTAAGAACTATGAGGAGCGCGGGCGTGTCTTTCGTGAGGCCGTCCTGCGAGCCCAGCAGCTCACTCTGACTTCTCCCCCACAAGCGATATAATTAATGTGATGCCCAAGAGGAAGCGCTCCGTGCGCCGTCCCAGAGAGAAGAGAGCAGCTCAGAAGCTCGTGAAGGTCCGCCCTCTTGTGGACCCTCATCTCTGTCCCATCTGCCAAGAGCCGTTTACGCTCGTTGTGGGGTGCCATAAAGTTTGTCGCTGTGGATACGAAGAGGGCTGCGGAGACTGAAAAAGCCTTCACCTTGAGTCTTGGGGCAGGGTGCAGGGCTCCCTGTGGGCCATCCCCGGACTCGGCACCCCGCCCCGCTCGCTCCCTCTGAGATGGACCGCTCACTGCTCCCTCACTCTAGCGCGACCTCCCCTCCCCAACCATAAGCTAGCTTAAGAAAGAACTTAAGCTAGCTTTGTAATGGGTCAAGAGATCGTTACCAGGACCCAAGCGGTCGAGATCCTATCTCACAGCGGCAGCACCGCAAACTCCGCAGGCACTCTGCCACAGTCGTGCCCCTGAGAGGATGCCCGCTCTCTTGAGCCATTGCCACACCTCCCCCTGGCGGAACGTTTTGGTGCGGCATCTTTATAATCAATGGGTGCACCAAAACGTTCCGGTAACGATCTCTTGGCGCAGGGACCCTCTACCCTTGACAAGATACCAACTACGCGGTAAACTAAGACCAACCCCACCCCATGTGGGGGGTAATAGCTGTGAGGTCTAACAATGGACCAAGAGGGCTATCTTGATTCGGAGATCATGGCGCTGCCAGGCGGCAGCCGTTATAATGTGAACCAGGGGCAAGAGGCATGAAGGCAACAGTAGCTTTGATCATAGTGTTCTTAGCAAGCAGCCTGCTCCCACTGTCGGAGGCCGCCGTTTCGATGTGGGCATCGGCAGAGAACCATGCGGCCGCGCACACCGCGCCTGTAGCATCTAACCAACCCACAAGCTCATGCTGCAGCCAGGGGAACGAACACTTGCCACACGCCACCTTATGCTGCGCCGATTGCCCGGCCTTACACAATGACTTGCCTCTCTTTGGGGAGGCTCTACCCCGGTGGCCCTGGTTTTTTAGCGAGCCCATCTCCATGCCGGCTATCTTCCTCCCCCTCCATCTGCGACCGCCCACCACCTAACGCCAATCCCTAGTCAGCTATTAAAGCTCGCCTGGCGAGCTCGCAAAGACAACACTAAGAGATATAGAAAGGAGCTCAAATGTCTTTGAAGAAGATGCAAACTATCCGTGTTGCCGTTACAGGGCTGGCCTTGCTGGCTCTGGTCAGCAGCGGTTGGGCATTGGCCCAGATCTTCGGGATCGGCCCCTACACTGGGGGGACGCTCACGGTCGTCTATCGCTTGACCAACATGGAGCCTGATCCAAGCCCGGGCACCCTCACCCTGAAGATAGTCCCGGAGGGGACCAAATTCCGGGTGACCGAGACCTTCGAGTTGCTGGCAGATGCAGGCCAACTGCAAGTTTTGGTCTTTTCGCACGGGTTTGTGCACGTGCCCAAGGGGTATCTCGACATGACCCCGCTCAGCGCGCTGGACACCCGCGAAGTCCTGCCCAACAGAGAAATTCTGTTACCCGAAGGTGCCAAACTCGTGACGCGGGGCGAGGTGACGATCGGCGGGGTCAAGGCCGTCGAGGGCACCTACACACACCCCAAATTTGAAGACCAACGGGCGATCGTGGCGATCAGCGACGTAGAGTCGCGCAAGATCCTGCCCTACCCGCCGCTTTTGCGCATCGAAAGGCAAGAGGGCGGGAAGTGGGTGTTAGTCGCTCTGACGGAGCTAGTAAGTGTCAAACAGGAGCGGTGATGGTGCAAGTGGGCGGGTCGCAGAACGGCCCGCCCACTTCCCTCGAAGGAACAAGAAAGGAGAGCGCAATGCGAAAGTATATACGAATATTAGCAACTATCAGCGGCTGCCTGTTATTACTCATCAGCTCATCCATCGGAAGAGCCGGGCAGCCAGCGACCGAGATCGTCTACGTGGCAAACGCCAAGTCGAACACCGTTTCCGTCGTCAACTGGGCTACTAAATCTGTCTTAGCCACAATCCCCGTGGGCACGACGCCCCACGGTCTGACGCTCAGCCCCGATGGGAAAACGCTCTATGTCGCCAATTCCAAATCATCGGATGTGAGTATTGTAGATCTCGCCAAACGCTCGGTCATAGCGACGATCCCGAGCGGCGACGGTAGCCATCATATCGTCGTCAGCCCCGATGGCCGGCGGGCTTACACCGCCAATATTCGGGCCAACAGTGTCTCCGTGCTCGATCTCGTGGCGCGCAAGGCCATCGCGGAGATCCCTGTGGGCAAGACCCCGCAATATCTCGCGCTCAGCCCCGATGGCAAAGAGATCTGGGTCGCCGACGATAAGTCCAACCAGGTCTCCGTCATAGAAACAGCAACTGTCCGAGTTGTGGCTACAATCCCAGTCGGCGACGGGCCGGATCACTTGGTATTCAGTCGAGACGGCAAGACGGTCTATGTCACGCATACTCGATCCGGGGATGTGCGAGTTATTGACGCGGCCTCCCGGAAGGTCGTCACCGTCGTCCCAGTCGGCAAAGAGCCGCACGGCATAGACATCAGCCCCGACGGGGCGCTGGTCTTCGTGGCCAATCGAGGCGAGAATACTATTACACCCCTGATCGTCGCCTTAGGAAACAGAGTCATGCCAAGCTTCTCATCCGGGGGCAATGGGCCGAACCACTTACGGGTTAGCCCCGACGGCCGTTTTGTACTAGTGACGAACCGGGACTCGAACAATCTCGTCGTAGTAGACTTAAGCACCTTTCGGATCAGCGCCACCATCTCTGTGGGCGAGGAGCCACACGAGTTCGTCTTTGGAAAGTAGGAAAGGAGAGAACGCAATGATTCACCTGAAAAACGTGCACAAGACGTACCCCATGGGCGAGACACGGGTTCAGGCACTTCGAGGCTTGGACTTGACAATAAAGCCCGGAGAGTTCGTAGCCATTATGGGGCCATCCGGCTCGGGCAAATCTACACTGATGCACCTGCTCGGCTGTCTGGATCTGCCCAGCGAGGGCCTGGTGCAACTCGATGGCAACGATGTGACGAAACTGGACGAAGACAGACTGGCGCAAATCCGTGGCAAGAAGGTTGGCTTTGTCTTTCAAACGTTCAATTTGATCCCGACGCTGACCGCTCAAGAGAACGTCGAGCTGCCGCTCTTCTTTCAGGGTGTCCCCCGCAGAGAGCGCAGCGCCCGAGCTGTAGAGCTGCTGCAAAAAGTTGGGCTCGGTGATAGAGTTCATCACAAGCCGTCCCAGCTCTCCGGCGGGGAGCGCCAGCGCGTAGCCATCGCCCGCGCCTTGGCCAACGATCCAGAGATCATCTTGGCCGACGAGCCCACAGGCAATCTCGACTCAGAATCGGGCGAGGTCATCTTGAAGCTATTGGAGCAGCTTAATCGTGAGGGCAAGACGATCATTCTCGTCACGCATAACCCGGAGGCTGCTGCGTATGCGCACCGCATTGTACGGATCAAGGACGGGCGGCTCTTAGAGGAAGTCAAGACAAAGGAGGAGATCGGTTATGCTCTTCGATAGCGTTGTTGATAACATCCGATTTTCTGTGCGCAATCTGCGCCACCGCCCCAAGCGCAGTTGGCTGACGATTCTGGGCATTCTCATTGGCGTTGCAGCCGTCATCGCGCTGGTCTCGCTGGGGCAGGGGATGCAGCGCTCGATCACGCAAGAGTTTGAAGCTTTCGGCTACAACGTAGTAATGATCGCGGGACACGGCGAGCATCGCTTAGGTATGGGGGCGTTGCTCGGTGCGCATACGTTTCGGTTAGATTTGACCCCGCTGAAGAAGATCCCCGGAGTAGAAGCCATCGGCGGCGTCTTAATCAAGACGCCTTATGTCAGTGCGGGGCGGCGTGAAGGGTATCTATTGACTTGGGGCATGGCCCCGGAGTTGATGCAGGCGTTCGGCAATTACTATAAGCCGGAACTCGGCCGGGCGCTCAAGCCGGGCGAGACCCAGACGGCTGTGCTTGGGAGCATCGTTGCCAAAGACTTAGGGCTTTCCGTGGGCGACAAGTTCGTGATCGAGACGCTGGAGTTCGAGGTCGTCGGCATCTTGGAGAAGCGCGCCGATCCCGACGTCAACTACGCCATTATGGTCCCCATTGCGACGCTGCAAGAATTGGTCGGCGAGCGCGAACGTCTTTCGTTGGTACTGATTCGCACGGCGCAGCAACATGCCGGGCATGCCGGGCATGATGCCGCTAGTGTGGCCAAAGAAGTCCGCCGTGTGGTCAAAGAGCTGCGCGGCAAGGACGATCTCAACGTTCACACCACAGGCGAGATGCTCGATCTCATGCAGAACTTGGTGGGGATCTTACAGGCAGCGCTGGGTGGGATCGCGGCGATCTCGCTGTTAGTCGGCGGCGTCGGCGTGATGAACACCATGTACACAGCCGTTCTAGAGCGCACGCGCGAGATCGGCGTGATGAAAGCCGTGGGAGCGCGCCGACGGCATATCTTGACGCTCTTTTTGCTGGAGTCGGGGTTCATGGGGCTGGTCGGCGGGCTGTTGGGAGCGTTGGTTGGTCTGGGGATCGCTGTGGGCATCAAACTCTTGGCTCCGATCTTCATGCCGGGGACGACCTTAGAAGTCGGGTTCTCGCCGGGGCTGATGCTGGGTGTGCTGGGGTTCTCGTTCGTCTTGGGGGCGTTGTCGGGCTTCCTGCCGGCGCGCGCGGCCGCCAAGCTCCCGCCGGTCGAAGCCCTCAGGTATGAATAAGAGCATAGATGGCCGCGAAGCCCCACCTGGGGTGGGGAGATTCTCAAGGATGGCACGATGAAGAGAACGGCATCAGCAGTAGCGGAGAAGGAACTGAAGGGGAGCCTGGCGGCTCACCCCCAAGCCAAGCAAGAGGCGGCCCGGATCATGCGCACGCTCTATGCGCTGCGCGAGGGTTATGCCCAACTTTCGCATCGGGCTGACCACGATCGAGAGGGAGGCTTTGGAGATCGGCTCTAAGAGGGAGGAACTATGAAAGACATCTGGGTCTGGTTGGCCGTCGCCGCCGCAGCCGTCGCGGCGCTCGTCGTCTTCGGTGTTGGCCGGAAGGCCCAAGTCGCCGTGCCCGGGCATGAGCAACATCATGCCGAAGAGATCGTGCAGGTCGGGGGTGGAAGCTATCGCAACATCGGCATAGAGCAGCTCTATCAAATGCTGCAGCAGAAAGGCTTTTGGCTCGTCAACGTCCACATTCCCTATGAGGGCGAGTTGCCCCAGACGGATCTGTTCGTACCGTACAACGAGATCGAGAAAGATCTCGACAAGCTTCCGTCGGACAAGTCGGCCAAGATCGTGCTCTACTGCAAGAGCGGGCGGATGAGCGCGATTGCCGCCGAGACGATGGTCAAGTTGGGCTTCACAAACGTCTGGAATCTGAAGCAAGGCATGATCGACTGGAAAGCCAAGGGGTATCCGTTGCTGCAAAAGCCGAAAGATTGAAAACTCCTGATGTCACGTTGAGCGATGTGAAGAAAATCCCGAGGGAGCATTGGAGCACAACGGCAGTTGGCCAAGCGCGGGTGGACCGCGAGCTCAAGGCAATCATTGAAGTGACCAATTTTGAGTGCGAAGACATCCAAGAAGAAGGGGGAGACCAATGAAGACGAAGAACCAACGCACTAGACCCAAAAACCAACGCAGCAAGAAGACGCTCGCCTTCGCGCTGGGAGCCATCGCTCTCGTTGGTGCCGTGGCCGCTCTTATCGTATTGAACAGAGGGGAGACGTCGGCGTCGTACACGCCGGTGTCAGGCTTCCCCGATGTCCATGGCCTTGCCGTTGACCCGAACGATCCCCAAATTTTGTATGTGGGCACCCATCATGGGCTGGTCCGCGGTAGGGAGAGCGAGGGTCGCTGGAGTTGGGCGTTGGTCGGCAGCTATCGCGCGGACTTCATGGGGTTCAGCATGCATCCTAATGGGAAAGTCTTTTATGTCAGCGGGCATAAGGTGCCCGATGCGCCCCTGATGGGAGTGGCCCGCTCCGAAGACGGCGGCTTCTCTTGGAAGATCATTGCACTGCGCGGCATAGTAGACTTCCATACAATGGCCATCAGCTGGGCCAACCTTGATGTTTTGTATGGCTGGTACTACGGCGACCGACGGCTCTATCGGAGCGCCGACGGGGGCAAGACGTGGAGGAACCCTGCAGCGCGCTCTCTCAGCGACGTATTGGCTTTAGCTACCGATCCGACCGATGAAAACCTCGTCTGGGCTGCTACCAAGGGCGGGCTATGGCGCAGCACCGACAGCGGAGAGAGTTTTGCGCTTATAGGCTTTGCAGGCACTCCCGTGCTCACCGTGGCTGTTGATCCGACAAACCCACAGGTGCTGTACGCTTCGTTAGAGACGGGCCTACGCCGCAGCACCGATGGTGGTCAGAGCTGGGAGTCCGTCGGTGAGGGTATTGGGGAGATGATAGGCTATCTCGCGATCAGTCCCGCCAACGCTGATCTCCTGTACGCTGCCACGTACTCGGCTGCCATTTATCGGTCTACGGACGCGGGCCTGAGCTGGAGCCTGATCAAGCCCGGCGAATGACATGAAATCCTATCGGAAGCACGTCTTAGTCTGTTGTACCGAAGGTTGTTGCGGAGCGCGGGCCGGTGAGGCGTTCTATACTGCCCTGCGCGCTGAGCTGTCCGAGCGCTCTATCACAGATGTGCTCGTGACGCGCACGCTCTGTCTGGGCCTCTGCCCGGAAGAAGGGGCTACAGTTGTCGTCTATCCTGACGGCGTCTGGTATCGCGTCAGCGATCCCAAAGACGCGACGGAGATCGTTACGAAGCATCTGATTGGAGGAGAGCCGGTCCGGCGCTTGCTGGTCGAGTGATGTAATGGGTCAAGAGATGGTTACCAGGGCCCAGGACCCAATCGGTCGAGATCCTATCTCACACAATGGGCGGCAGCACTGCAAACTCCGCAGGCATTCTGCCACAGTCGTGCCCCTGAGAGGATGCCCGCTCTCTTGAGCCATTTCCACACCTCCCCCTGGTAACGATCTCTTGGCGCAGGGACCCACTCCCCTTGACAACGGCAAAGAGTCGTGCTATGATACGACTATCTCTCTTAGAGGAGGCGATGAACATGCTAGCCGTGGGCCAAGCGATCACAGGAAAATGGTTTATGTTCTTTGTCGCCTCCTTCTTCTTTGGGGCCTCCCGGCCCTAAACACTTCTTTCACCTATAACTCAGACTGTCTCAGCAGATTCATCCCAAAGACGCTCTTTTCTTTGCTTCAGCAGGAGGTCTCGTATGGTGATCATCATGAAAGTGGGAGCGAGTGAGAGCCAGATCGAGCAAGCCAGCCAAGAACTGGAACGCCTCGGGTTCAAGGTCCATCGAGTTGATGGGGTCATGCGCACTATCTTGGGAGCGCTTGGAGATAAGCGCGGCATTGATCCTCACAGGCTCGCCGTGCTCGATGGCGTCGAGGAGGTCGTGGAGATCACGAAGCCGTATAAGCTCGCGAGTCGCGAATTTAACCCCGATGGCACGCTTGTCCCTGTGGGAGATGTGCAGATCGGGAGCATAGAGCTTGCGATCATCGCCGGGCCGTGCTCTGTCGAGAGCGAGGAGCAAATAGATCAGTGTGCCCGGCTTGTGGCACAGCAAGGGGTGCGCTTGCTGCGCGGTGGAGCGTTCAAGCCGCGCACCAGCCCTTACTCGTTTCAAGGGCTGGGCGAAGCAGGCCTGAAGATGATGCGCGCCGCTGCCGATCGGCACGGGCTCTCCATCGTCACCGAAGTTCTAGATACGTCTCATGTAGGCGTGGTCGCCCCATATGCGGACGTTTTGCAGATTGGGGCGCGCAACATGCAGAACTTCGCGCTTTTGAAAGAGGTCGGGCGTTGCCAGAAGCCCGTCCTGCTCAAGCGCGGGATCGCCGCGACAGTCGAAGAATGGCTCATGGCTGCCGAGTACATCCTCAACGAGGGCAACCCCAACGTCATCTTGTGTGAGCGGGGCATTCGCACGTTCTCCGACCACTTGCGATTCACGCTCGATGTCGGCGCCATCTCGGTAGTGAAGGAGTTGTCGCACTTACCCGTCATTGTTGATCCCAGTCATGCCGCAGGGGTGCGCACGAAGGTCATTCCGCTGGCGCTCGCGGGGATCGCCGCTGGGGCCGATGGGCTCATCGTTGAGATCCATCACAATCCCGACAAAGCTCTGTGCGATGGCCCTCAAGCGCTGCTGCCCGAGCAATTTCGGACGCTCATGGACGAGCTGGGCGCGGTCGCGCGCGCGGTGGGACGCCGCTTGGTCCGTCATTATACTCCCAGCACTCAAACTTATGCGCAGAGTTATTAGTCCTGTACATAGCTTAAGAGGCGCGCTGCGCGTGCCGGGAGATAAGTCTATCTCCCATCGGGCGTTCTTGATAGGAGCGCTGGCTGATGGCCCCGTGATCATCGAAAATATCTCAAGCGCTGCAGATGTGCAGAGCACGGCCCTTTGTCTCAAAGCCTTGGGAGTGACGGTAGAACCCCTCACGCAGAGAGGGGCACGCCTCAAGAGCGTTGGGCTTCGTCCGCCCTCTCACGCTCTTGATGCCGGCAACTCCGGGACTACCATGAGACTGCTCGCCGGGCTGTTGTCTGGGCATCCCTTCACAGCGACGATCACAGGTGACGCGAGCCTGCGCAAACGCCCTATGAGACGCGTTATTGAGCCCTTGACCCAGATGGGCGCTCAGATCGAAAGTCCAGGGGGCTTTGCTCCGTTGACGATTACCGGGGGCAAGCTTCGCGGGATTCGCTATGCGCTTCCGGTGGCGAGCTCTCAAGTCAAGTCTGCGCTGGTGCTCGCGGGCCTGCACGCCCGGGGAGTCACCACGGTGATCGAGCCAAGCCCTACTCGTGATCACACCGAGCGCATGCTGCGCTATCTCGAGGTCTCTTTAGAGACGATCAACGGAGCTGTGAGCATCCAGGGCGGCCTGCGACCGAGGGCCAAGCCCATCGTCGTGCCGGGGGATTTCTCGTCAGCGGCGTTCTTTTTAGCGGCCGGCGCGCTCGTGCCCGATGCTCATCTCGCTATTCAAGACGTTGGCATCAACCCGACGCGCACAGGACTTCTCGACGTGCTGGGCGAGATGGGCGCCCAGGTGTCTATACAGAATGTGCGCGAGATCGCTCACGAGCCTTGGGGGGATCTCGTCATAAAGACTTCCAAGCTGCGCGCGGTCCGGATCGGCGGTGCGCTCATCCCAAGGCTCATTGACGAGCTGCCCATCTTAGCGATCTGCGCCACTCAAGCCCACGGCGTGACGGTCATCCAAGATGCCCAAGAGCTGCGTGTCAAGGAGACCGATCGCATTCGAGCTGTTGCGGAGAATCTCAGAAGGATGGGCGCCCAGATCGAAGAGCGCCCCGACGGGTGGGTCATCCCCGGCTTGCAGAAACTGCACGGAGCCGTGCTCGATAGCTTCGGCGACCATCGGATCGCTATGGCTTTTGCTATTGCCGGAAGCATCGCCCAAGGGGAGACGGTGCTCGAAGGAACTGAATGGGTGAACATCTCATATCCGGGGTTCTTCGACGACTTGGGAAAGCTCACACGATCATGATCAAGCTTGGCATCATTGGCGATCCCATTGAGCGCTCGCGCTCTCCAGCACTTCATAGCTGGGTACTGCAGCACCTCGGGATTGCTGGAGAGTATAGGGCGTATTGTGTTCGAGGGGACGACCTAGAAAACTTTCTGGAGACCCACAGAGAGCTCGTAGGGTTCAACGTGACCATCCCGCACAAAGAGAGTATTGTTCGCCATCTCGATGGACTCTCGCATGAAGCTTATCTCATTGGCGCTGTCAACACGGTGAAGAGCGAGCACAAGAGACTCGTGGGCTACAACACAGATAGTATTGGTTTTTTGCGCACGCTCCAGACGAGAGATCTCTTCCCCAAGCAGGCGATCATCCTAGGAGCCGGTGGGGCAGCGCGGGCTGTGGCCTACGCGCTCCTGCAAATTGGCACAAGCTCGCTGACGATCTTCAATCGCACTCCATCAAGAGCATGGCAGCTCACCCATGATCTTCGCCAGCACTTCCAAGAGAGCGCGATCTCCGTCGAGAGCGATCCCTGCGTCCTCATGGACGCTCTCTGTCACGCTGATCTTGTCGTGAATGCCACTCCCGCGCCGATGCCCATCGTGCTGCCACAACGTCTTTCATCTGGGGCGCTCGTCTACGACCTGACCTACAATCCCCTCAAGTCTGACTTCTTAAAAGAAGCTGAGCGTCGTGGCGCTCAGATCTGCAACGGCTTGGATATGCTGATCTATCAGGCGCTCGAATCGCTCAAGATCTGGCTAGGGCGATCGGACCTAGAGAACGCCATGGAAATTGAGGGACTGAAAAAATTCTTGGAGGAACTCTTATGAGTCATTTGCGCTACTTGACGGCAGGGGAGTCGCACGGGCGGGCGCTCGTGGGGATTTTAGAGGGGATGCCTGCGGGGCTTCCCGTCAGCAGAGAGAAGATCAACGCGCAGCTCCAGCGTCGCCAGGGCGGCTATGGCCGTGGCGGCCGCATGAAGATCGAACAAGATCAGATCGAAGTGCTCGCGGGGATTCGCTCTGGGGTGACGCTGGGAAGCCCCATCGCCCTTGTGATCTGGAACCGTGATTGGGAGAACTGGGGCAAGCACATGGACCCGTGGAACGCTCCTCCGGAGCGCTATCGCCCTGTGACTGTGCCCAGGCCGGGTCACGCGGATCTTGCCGGAGCTCTGAAGTATCGTCATACGGACATGCGCAATGTCTTAGAGCGCGCGAGCGCTCGCGAGACCGCGATGCGCGTCGCCCTCGGCTCCCTGGCACGTCAACTTCTTGAATATTTTGGGATCCAGATTGCCAGCCATGTGGTGCAGATTCACTCCGTGAGAGCGCGCGTAGACGCAGCAGAGCTCGATCTAGCAGAGCTGAATGCTCGCGCCGACGCCTCGCCGGTGCGCTGTCTCGACACTCACGCCGAACAAGAGATGATCGCCCGCATTGACCAAGCCAAAGCCGAGGGCAACACCGTGGGTGGAATCTTTGAAGTGATCGCAGCGCATGTCCCTGTGGGGTTGGGCAGCTATGTCCATTGGGATCGCAAGCTTGACGGGCGGATCTGTCAAGCGCTGGCGTCGCTGCCCGCGATGAAAGCCGTCGAGATTGGACTAGGGGTCGAGAGCGCCGCGCGTTGGGGTTCCACCTGCCACGACGAAATCTTTTATGTTGAAGAGTCGCAGCGCTTCTATCGCAAGACCAATCGCGCTGGAGGGCTTGAGGGCGGCGTCACCAACGGAGAGAGACTCGTTGTGCGCGTCGCGATGAAGCCTCTCTCTACGCTGGTGCGCCCGCTTGATTCTGTAGATATGCAGAGCAAAAGATCGGTCAAAGCCCACGTTGAGCGCTCCGATGTCTGCGCTGTGCCTGCGGCCTCGGTCATCGGTGAGGCGGTCCTGGCACTGGTGCTCGCCGATGCGTTCTTAGAGAAATACGGGGGCGATTCGATCGCGGAGATCGCTCAACGATATCTCAAATCGAGCGCCTGTAGGCAGACTGCTCCGTCTTGCGAAACTTCCTGACGTGGGGAGTGTAAGTTATTTGCTCAAATTGCCCGACACGAAAGGAGTGGCCATGAACAAGTGGATCTACGTGCAGATGCTCGGCGGACTGGGCTTCGCAATGGTCTGTATCCCGTTAGGGCTGACCGTCTTCCAGCTCAAGCTCCTTCTCGGCATCGATCCACGGAGCCTGGTCACCCTCCAGTCGGGGTTGCAGCCCCTTGCGGAGAACGAATCGCTCTATGAGCATGTGTCGAATTATGACACGGTCTATATCGTCTCGTATCGTCGGCTTGGATATTGACGCCCACTCCCTCGCGTTCCAGCGGGAGCCTGCTCTCACTCTTGAGGGGGGCTCCCGCTCCCTCCCTCCTCACACGAGCGGAGCGCCCGAGCGATCACGCTCTCAGAAAACCCGCGGCGCCGCAGAAATCCCATCACTCTGCGCTGTCGTGTCTTAGGGTCGAGCGCGCGCAGTCGTGCCAGCTTCTCACTTAAGAGACGTCTTGCGAGAGACTCTTCGTCTATTTGGGCACGCGCGAGCGCGCGTTCGATGTGCTCGCGGGCGATGCCTTGGGCCTGGAGCTCACGCTCGAGCATCCGACGGCTCCGAGGGCGGCGCGCCAGACGGTCCTCGACCCACAACTGAGCAAACTTCGCATCGTCTAAGATCCCGGCGCGCTCGGCTTGGCTCACCACTGACTCAATGATCTTGTGCGAGAACCCTTTCTGGCGCAGCCGAGTCCAAACTTCATAGCAGCTGCGCGGCCGATATTGAAAGAGCCTTAACAGATACGCACGAGCGCGCTCTTCTTCGGTGATGGGCATGGGTCACTCCGGAAGTAGCGAAGGCTGCTTGATCTTGCTCTTGTCGTAGGGCAAGCCGGCCTTCTGACGGATCGCTTGTTCGAGCTGCTCAGCGAGCTCCTTGTGCTCCTCAAGATACGCAGCGCTATGGAGAATCCCCTGCCCCAGCTGGGTCGTCCCGAACGAGAACCATGCGCCACTCTTTTTGATAATCCCCAGGTGTTCGCCTAACTTCAGGAGCTCGCGCGAGCGCGCGATCCCCTTCCCGTAAATAATATCAAAGCGCGCCTCCTTAAAGGGCGGAGCCAATTTGTTCTTGACCACTCGCACGAGCGTCTCACTGCCGATCTTCTCGTCGCCCTCTTCAATGGAGCCGACTCTCTTGATCTCCATGCGCACGGACGTATAAAACTTCAGAGCGAGCCCCCCTGTGGTCGTCGTGGTCGGCCCCCAGCCCATCCCGGAGATCGTCTGACGGATTTGATTGATAAAGACGACGGTCGTCTTCGACTGAGAGATCGCGGCGGCGAGCTTTCTCATGGCTTGGCTCATCAAGCGCGCTTGCAGGCCCACTTGGGCATCGCCCATCGCGCCTTCGATCTCGGCTTCGGGCACAAGCGCTGCTACCGAGTCAATCACGATAGCGTCAATCGCGCCGCTGCGCACCAAGTGCTCCGTGATCTCGAGCGCTTGCTCGCCGGAGTTGGGCTGGCTCAAGAGAATCTTGTCCAAATCTACGCCGATAGCCCGCGTGTACTGGGGATCGAGGGCATGCTCAGCATCAATGAACGCTACTGTGCCCCCGAGCTTTTGCGCCTCTGCGATAATATGAAGGGCAAGGGTTGTCTTGCCGGAGGCCTCCGGGCCGAAGATCTCGACGATACGTCCGCGGGGGACACCCCCAATCCCAAGCGCAATATCGAGCGAGAGCGACCCAGTGGGAATCGTTTCGACTTCGAGCTGGGGTTGCTCCCCCAACCACATGATCGACCCCTCGCCGTGCTTTCTCTTGATTTGGGCGAGGACGCTCTCCAGTACTTCACGCTTGCCCATATCGCTCACATTTTATGGCGTGTGAGCGCGTTGGGCAACCCCGAAGATTTTAGAAATAGAAATGCAGTCCCAGGCCCGATGTCACGCCGCCTCTTGTGCCCCCTAGCCCAAAGATTCCGACCTCCCCGTTGAGGGCCACCCGGGGCGTCAGGCGTATCTCCAGTCCCACGAGCGCTTGCCACGGCGTGTAGAGCATCAACGCATCTTGTGGCGGCGCATACGCGAAGATCCCTACCCCAGCCCCAATATAGAGATCGGCGATCTCAAGGTTGATGACCTTGAAAAAGACGCGCGGGGTGAAGCTCAGCGCGCTGCCTACTACGAAAAAGTTCGCTTCAGCGCCGAAGAGATCAGAGATCCACAGCCGCACGCTCATCCCTGATGCAGGCAACGCCTGCGGCGGCGTCATGGGGAAGGTCAGCTGCATCCCCGTGCCAAAGCCATACTGATGCGATAAGTTCTCAAGAGCTGTGCTTGAGTATGCGCCGGCTATCACGATCAGGAGCGCAACGCTGCTCACTGTGAGAATCTTCACGGTGTCCTCCTACTCTGCAGGCCGAGGCGAACGCACAAAGTAATAGTGTATGCCCAAGCTGACCGCTGGGGTGGCCCCAAAGCCGTTGGGCCCGAAGAAGAACGCCTCGCCAAACTCAAGATTGATCGCCAAGCTCGGCAGAATGCTCAGCTCCATGCCCCCTTTGAGCGCAACGTCCGCTACTCCTTCCACCCAGTAATCCCCAATGTGCAAGTTCGCCTCGAAGACCGCATAGAAGTCGAAGATCTCTGTATCTGCCAAGCGCAGCAGCACTTTCCCTGCAACGCACCCACTGGTGAAGCCCCTCATCGAGACTACAAATGCGTTGGCCTCTATCCCGAAGCCCTTGGTCAGCCAGAAGCGCATGCTGATCACACACGGAGCTTGCAGCCCAATCCCGACGGTGCGAAGCTGCGAAAGATTCTGTGTGGGCATCTCTTGAGCACCAAGGGGGATAGCAACTGCGCTCGCTGCCACCAAAAAAACTAGGAAACTTCTCATGCTCTCACCTCTTTGGGCACTGTACATGAAAGCGGTCAGTATCGTCAATGGCGCGTGGGGTATCCGTCTCCAGACACCGGTCACTCCCCCCTGGCGCGCGAGCGCTCAGATATGCTATAGTGAGGGCGCGTGAGAGGAATGGCTGCTCGGTATCTTCTGTATGGGGTGGTCGCGCTCACCCTGGTGACTGCGGTTTGGGTAGGGCTGCGACGCATGGCGTGGGATGCAGCGTATCACACTGTCGGCCTTGTCGTCCCCGCTCAAGAGCTCGACAGCACTCTTACTGAAGATGAGCTTCGTGATTATTTACAAGAACTTCGCGCGCAGGGCGTTGTTGCCCTCAGTGTGGAGCTTTCTGATTTTTCGGGGTGGGGCCTCAAGCGAGCGCCCTTCCCAAACTCTCAGGTTCTTCGGACCGCTCGCGATGTGGGGCTTGGGATAGCGCTCGTCGTTGACGCCGACTATGGGGAGAGACTCGCGCCGGAGCTCAGCCCGCAGTTTGTGATCATAATTTCCGAGAATGGGTCGAGCGTGCCCTCATGGGTGACGGCTCGCTTTGCTTCGGCTATGCTGGGAATACCCGAGTTCTCTGAGCCTTCAGGACTGGGTGAGCTCTATCGTCAGGGCTGGAGGAACTTCGTGCGCGTCCACGCGATCAAGTCTGCGGAGCTTGATCGTCTTGGGCTGGAGGGGGCGCTGGCGCGCTGGGAGCGCGCTGTGCAAGAGCGCACGATCAGACTCCTGTGGGTCACGGACCACAAAAAATTCCCTCAGTATATGGAGCGCTTGAGCCAACGCATCAGGCAGCTGGGCATGGAGCTAGGGGAGCCGTCCGCGCCAGCGCCGTTTGAGAACTCGTATGCGGTCTATCTCATCGTAGGAGCCGGGTTTGTCAGTTTCAGCGCGCTCGTGCTCATGAGATCCTCCCAGCTCTCCGTACTATGGGTGTGCGTCGTGGTGCTCGCGTTGATGGGGGTATGGGATATAGAGCGTGCACGTCAGATCCTTGCTCTGGCGATCGCTGCTCTTGCGCCATGGCTGGTGCTTCGCTGGGGCACGGAGAGATTTTTGGGGTGGAAGCTGCTTATGGCAGTATCGGCCCTCTCAAGCTGTGCGGGGCTTGTCGTTGCGGCGCTGCTGAGTGATCTCTCGTATTTTTTGAAGCTCGCTGAGTTTCGCGGGGTGAAGCTCGCGCTCGTTGCGCCGACGATCTGTGTTGTGTGTGCGCAGTTTTATCGGTGGAGAGAGCTGGGCTGGAGCGCTCTGAGAGCGCCATGGCGATCTGGGGCGTGGCTCATCTTCGCTGTGGGGATGGGAGCGATCTTTTTCGTGCTGGAGCGCAGCGGAAATCTCCCGATAATTCCCGTGGCGCGCTGGGAAGAGCTCCTGCGTGAGAGGCTCGAAGATTGGCTCCGTGCCCGCCCGCGCTTCAAAGAGTTTTTAGGTGGTCACCCGGCGCTCTTGCTTTGGCAAGGCGGCTCCAGTCTGTCCCAGGTCGGGTTCCTTGCGCTTGGCGCCCTGGGCCAAGCTTCCATCGTCAACACGTTCGTCCATCTGCACACACCGGTAGTGCTCTCGCTCTGGCGCACCTTCAATGGCCTTGTGCTCGGGATGCTCGTGGGTCTCTTCTTGCGCTTGGTTCTTCTATGGATCAGACAATGGCGACGGCACGAAGCCTCGTGATCGCGGGCTATTACGGATTTGGCAACTGGGGCGACGAAGCTGCGCTCGCCGCGCTGATATATCATCTGCGCAAAGCCATGCCCTACGTACGGCTCATCGTGCTCTCGAACGATCCTCAGCAGACGGCCCAGCTTCACGCTACGGAGGCCATCAACCGTTGGAATCCCTTCGAGATTCATCGGGCGCTTGTGTCCGCTGCGGGATTTCTCTTGGGGCCGGGCAGCCTCCTCCAAGACGTCACGAGCACCCGATCTCTCGTATATTATCTGGGTCTGCTGCGTTGGGCACAGGGCTATAATCTCCCCACATATCTGATTGGGCAGGGGATCGGACCGCTGCGCTCGCAGCGTTCCGAGCAGTGGACAGCCCGCACGATCCAGCGAGCGCGGCTTGTCCTTGTGCGCGACCGACTGAGCTATCAATGGGCCACAGCTCACCGTGCTCACGCCATGCTTGGAGAAGATTTAGCTTTGCTTATGCCCCTCCCCGATGATCCCTTCTTCCTCAGGGGAAGAGCTGGGTCTCTTGGGCTTTCCTTGCGTCCCGGGCTCTCTGCAACCAATATTGCTGTGCTGCGTCGAGTGCTCCGTGCGCTCTCTAAGAAGAATTTTGAGTGCATCTTCTTGCCGTTTCAAGCCGACCAGGACCTCGCTGTGCTGAGGGAGCTTGGCCTTGCTATGCCCATCGTTGAGGCGCATCGGCCCCATGATCTTCTTGCTGCTGTGCGCGGCGTAGATATGGTACTGGGGATGCGCTTGCACAGCTTAGTCTTTGCGCTCATGAGCGATCTGCCGTTGTGTGCGCTCAGCTACGATCCCAAGATAGAGAGTTTTCTGCATCGGGTCGAGAGTCTCTGTGGGCATCGTCTCCCGTGGTGGAATGCTGCAGAGGTGCTCGACGAAGACGCAATCGTGCAGGAGATTTGTGAGACTTACGCGAAGCGAGTTGAGCTGCGGGAGCGCCTGCAGCAAGCGCGGACGACTCTCCAAAAAGCAGCCCAGACGTCTCTTGAGAGGGCGATAGACACTCTTACAGTTGACTTAGCGTAAGCGCCCTAGAAATCCCGGTGCGCGCGCGGCGCTAGCGCCGCGCGTATCTGCCCATAAGTTCTGCTTGGGCGAGGATATGCCCTTCTATTGCCTTCAGGAGTTCGTCTTTGCTCGCCCCCGACGCGAGCGTCAGGACCGTATCGAGCGCGTAGAGTTTGAAGGAATAGCGATGGGTGCCGCAATTATATATCTCACGGCTGTGACTGGGTGCTGAGGAAGATCTCGGTGGCGGTGACGGCGACGGCGATCGCGTTCCGCTCAGCTTTCTCAAGATTCTCTGGACTGATGGTTTCGTGCGTAGGCGTGTCCACGACGCCACAGACGCATCCGGCGCGCAGTCCCAAGGCACTGCACATTGTCAACAGAGTCGCGGCCTCCATCTCGTAATTGAGCACGCCCAAGCGCTGCCATTCGCTCTTGGTCCCGCGCAAGTCTCTGATTCTATATTGACTGAACGAGTCTGAGCGCTCTTGGCCGGGATAGAACGTCGCTGACGAGCACGTGATGCCAACACGATAGGGGATCTTAAGTATTTGGGCAGCTTGGGCGAGCGCCCATACGAGCTCATAATCAGCGACAGCTGGGTATTCTATCGGCGCATAGTGCGCCGAAGCGCCGTCGAGTCGGACTGCCCCCGTCGTGATAACGACGTCGCCGATATTCAGAGAAGACTGAATGGCGCCGCTTGTCCCGACGCGCATGAACGTGCGCACACCAAGGAGGGCAAGCTCTTCGACGGCGATCGCTGTGGAGGGCCCGCCGATCCCCGTCGACGTGATCACGATGGGAATTTCTCTAATATATCCCAGCCAGGTGCAGAACTCCCGATGAGATGTGAGCAAGCGTGCTTGTTCGATGGGGCTTGTCGTAGCGATCTTCTCTACTCGTGCGGGATCGCCGGGGAGGAGGGCAATCTGCGCCCCCAGAATTTCTTGGTCACTCAAGCTAACATGGTAGACGCGTGGCATAGCTCCTCCTCCCCGTGACGATCTGTCTATTATCGACCTTTGGAGACGAGCTGCTTGAACTTGCGGCCGGCTTTGAACTTGGGCACGCGCTTGGCCGGGACGTCTATGGGCTGGCGCGTCCGGGGATTGAAGCGGCGCGCCGCCTTGCGCACCACTGGCTGGAAGGTGCCAAACCGCGCCAACGTCACCGAATCCCCACGAGCGACTGCCTCCATAATAGCGTTCAGGGCCGCCTCGAGAGCGCGCTTGCCCGCAGCCTTCGAGGGCAACTTCGCCTGCGCTGTGATCAGCTCCACCAGATCGTTCTTGTTCATCTGTTTTCACCCCCTCTCTCTTTGCTTATAGTGGCTTACTATTATAAACGATCCCTGGGACGATTGGCCAATTGCTCTCTTTCCGAAGGACGGGTATACTGACACTATGGCACGTGTGCAATACGTCACCGATCTGGAAGGCCCGCTCACCCTCAACGACAACGCGTTCGAGCTGGCTGAGCGCTTCCTCCCCGACGGTGCGCACTTCTTTGCTCTTATCAGCACATACGACGACGTCTTGGCCGATATCATGAAGCGCGCGGGCTATAGAGCCGGCAATACGCTCAAGCTTATTGTGCCGTTTCTCCTGGCATTTGGTCTGCGTGACCGCGATCTCAAAGCTTTCTCTCTTGAGAGCATAAAACTCGTCCCTGGCGCTCGCGAAGCGGTGCAGCGCATATTCTCACAGATGCCCATATTTATCATTAGCGCGAGCTATGAGCCCTATGTGCGCGCCGCCTGTGAGACCCTCGATCTTCCCTGTGAGAACACGTACTGCACGAAATTATCTCTGGACGCTTATGTGCTTTCGCAGCGGGAGCGCCAAGAACTGCTCACTCTTTACGATCAGATCGTCCGGCGCCCTCAGATCCAGATTCCCACAAACGCGCAAAGCCTTGAGGAGCTCTCTCCGCAAGCTCGTAAGACCGTTGAGTTTCTCGATAGTATCTTTTGGGGGCGTCTTCTGACGATGGGAGTCGGAAGAGTCTTTTCTGAGATTGAGCCTGTCGGCGGCCCAGAGAAAGCCCGCGCCCTGCACCAGATCGCCCAACACACTAAAATTTCTCTCGCCCAGACGATCTATGTCGGCGACAGCATCACTGATGTAGAAGCGTTAGCGCTTGTCCGTCAAGGGGGAGGCCTGTCTGTGGCATTCAATGGGAATCGCTATGCGCTCAGGGTAGCCGAGCTCGGGTGCATCAGTGTGGATGCGCTCGTTTTGGCGGAGATCGCCACAGAATTTGCTCGAGGTGGGCGCGAGCACGTGCGTGCTTATCGCCCTAAGAGAGCGGAACTCACAGCACATATAGACGACGCGTTTATTGCGCGCAGCGAGCAGATGCGCCGCCGCTTGCGCGGCCAAGATATTGGGAGTTTAGGATGAAACGCTTTCAGTTTGGGATTCTCACGTCACTGTATGACGACGACGCTGTGGCGCTCTTGCGAGATCTCCAGAGCGCTCTGGAGTCCGGACAGATTAGCGCTGAAGTACCGTGTGTGGTCTGCAACGTTCCAGAGTACCCCACGGACAGAGAGCTGGCGCGGCGCATCGAAGCCGTCAAGCAGCTCAAATCTCTCAATACAGTGATCTTTTTCCCGTCGCGGGAGTTTCAGAAAGACCTGCGCGAGCGGGCTCGTCAAGACCCAAAGCTCTTAGATCGCTGGCGCGCCGAGCACGACCGGGCCCTTCTGCAACTCTTGCCCAAATCCGTCACTCTCTATCTCTCTGTAGGGTATATGCAAATTCTCAGCGCTGAGCTTGTGAACACCCTCGATGTGCTCAATCTCCACCCGGCGATTCCCCAGATTGGCCCCATCGGGATGTGGCCCAAAGTGATGGAGGAGCAAGCCCTGCGTCCTCTGCCCTATCTGATGGCTGTGCCCCAAGAGCGGCTCGCTCAAGAGATCTCCCAGATTATGAATATAAGCTATCTCAAAGCTGGGGGGATGCTGCACATAGCGACGGAGCAAACAGATCGCGGGCCGGTCATCTCTTGGTATGAGTTTCCGCTCAGCTCTGAAAGACTGACAGAGCTGTGGCTTGCAGTGGCGGCGCGTGTGCGCTCGCAGGGTCTTGAGCGCGTCCGGCGCGAGCCTATCTGGAAGGAGCTTGTCCATCAGATTCGTCGGGAGCAATTTCAGTATGAGACGCCGCTCGTTGTGCTCACGCTGGCGAAGCTCTCCCAAGGGGCTTGGGAGATCAGAGAGAAGACTCTCTATATTCAAGGGAACCCCTTCCCCAGCGGCTACTGCCTCAATCGCGAGGTTGGGGTTATCCGCCCTCCCAGCTGAGCGAGAGCCTGCCGCGCAAGCTGGGCCCCCAGCTCCGCACACCTTTGCAAGTCTAATTCTTCAAAGAGCCCATAGAGAAAGCCCGCAGCGAACGCATCTCCCGCGCCGGTCGTGTCGAGCACCCTCTTCACCCGTGGCGCTTCTATTCTGTGGGCGTGCTTGCCGTCGGTGACATAGCTGCCCTCTGCTCCAAGCGTCACCACGATAATATGCGGACCGACTTTGAGCAGCGTGCGCGTCCCCACAGAAAGATCATCGGTGTGCGTCAGGAGCTCGAACTCGCGACGATTGAGAAAGAGCACATGCGTTCTCTTCAGAACCGGGAAGAGCACGCGCACCCCCCGGCGCGCCAGCAACGCCCCCGGCGCAAAACTCACCAAAGTCTTTGGGGAGAGCGCGCGCACCAGCTCACACTGCACGGCCCATTGCTCTTGCCCCACAAACGACGTCATGTGCACCCACCGGGCGCGCGCCACGTAACTGAGATCTATGTCGGCCTTGCGCAAGAGATTATTGGCCCCCGGCTCAATATAGAGCGTGCGCCTGCCATGCGCGTCTATGAACCCCAACGCGCGCCCGGTCTTGGCTTTAGGCTTGATGACGATCCCCGACGTGTCCACCCCCACGCTCTGGAAGCTTTCTAAGAGAATTCTCCCGGCGTCGTCTGAGCCCACGGCCCCAAGAAACCCCGTGCGCAGCCCCAACTGCGCCAACGCATAGATCGTATTCGCTGCCGAGCCCCCCGGATACGCCCCAACAAACACGACCTCGCCCTCTTCGTCATCGAGCAGACGCGCCACACGATAGAGCTCATCGAGATTGAGCGCTCCAAACCCGACGATATCAAACGCGCGCATTTTTTTATTATACACACTTTGACAAGGTGCGCCGACGTCCGGTAAGCTCTACACTGTATGAGAGCGTTGCTTTCCGTGAGCGATAAGACCAATCTCGAGAAGCTCGCGCACGGGCTTGTGGAACTAGGCTGGGAGCTCATCTCCAGCGGGGGCACGGCACAGTTTCTCCAAGAGCGAGAGATTCCGGTCACGCCCATCGAGTCTGTGACGGGATTTCCCGAGATCTTGCGCGGGCGCGTCAAGACCCTCCACCCGAAAATATTCGGCGGAATCCTCGCCCTGCGAGATGACCCACAGCACGAACGCGAGCTGGTCGCCCACGCGATCCACAAGATAGACTTGGTCTGCGTCAATTTCTATCCGTTCGTGGAAGCTGCCAAGAAGCCCAATCTGACCGAAGCGCAGCTCATTGAAGAGATCGACATTGGTGGGCCGTCGCTGGTGCGGGCAGCAGCGAAAAACTTTCCGCACGTCCTGGTGCTGACCGATCCGGCAGATTATGAGAATCTCTTAGAAGAGCTGCGTCAAGGGGCCGTCTCGGAGCAAACTCGACGACGCTTGGCGCTCAAAGCGCTCGCGAAAGTCGCCGAACTCGATATCGCGATCTATCAGACGTTGCAAGAGCGCTGGGCCCTCACGGCAGAAAAACTCTTCTTGGCATACACCAAAACCCAAGAGCTGCGCTACGGCGAGAACCCCCATCAGAAAGCGATACTCTATCAGAACGCGCTCGCCCCAGGGCTGACAGCTCACCTCGAAGCCTTGTGGGGCAAGGAGCTCTCGTATAATAATTGGCTCGACACAGAATCAGCGCTGGCGCTTCTGAGCGAATTGGCTCCCCCCGCGTGCGTGATTATTAAACACAATACTCCGTGTGGAGTTGCGCGAGGGAAGACGCTTCTTGAAGCCTACGAGCGCGCCTTAGAGTGCGATCCCATCTCGGCGTTTGGCGGGATCGTCGCGCTTAACCAAGACGTAGACAAAAAGCTCGCCGAAAAGCTTAACGAACTATTCTTGGAGATTATCGTCGCGCCAGAGTTCGCGCCCGACGCGCTGCCCATCTTGCAGCAGAAGAGAGACCGTCGGCTCTTGCGATATAGAGACCTGCGCTTCCCCAAGGAGAGTCTGCGCTTTCTTTCCGGGGACTTGCTCGTCCAAGATGCAGACGCTATCGTCGTCCAAGAGAGCAGTTGGAAGGTGCTCGATAACGCGGCGCTTTCAGAGTCAGAGAGGCGTGATCTGGTTTTTGCGTTCACCGTGTGCAAGCACGTCAAATCGAACGCGATTGTCGTGGCCAAAGACGAAGCGACCCTGGGGATTGGGGCGGGGCAGACCAACAGAGTTGGCTCGGCCAAGATCGCCCTGGCGCAAGCGGGAGAGAAGGCGCGCGGTGCAGTGCTTGCATCTGACGGGTTCTTCCCATTCCCCGACACGGTCGAGTTGGCGGCACAGTACGGAATAGCCGCGATCATTCAGCCGGGCGGCTCGGTGCGCGATGACGCAGTCTTTGCAGGCGCCAGAAAGCACAAGATCAAGATGGTATTGACGGGGGTGCGGCATTTTCGCCATTGAAAGTAATCTTTTTTGATCTTGACGAGACGCTCTTGGACACCTCGGGCTGTCGGCCTCCCGCAGTTGAGGCGAGCTTTCGTGTCGCAGTCGGTGCGTATCCTTGGCTGGAGCTGGAGGCGTGGCGCAGGGCTTCTGAGGAAGTGAAAGCCGAGATGCACGATCTGTGGCTGAACTCTCCCAATTCGGGAGCGGAGCTCCTGCGTGAGGGATCGTATCGCATCTTACTGAAGCTCGGCATAGACAATAGAGACGTAGCAACCCAAGCGAGTCAAGCGTACTATCGGACGTGGGTGAGCCAGCTGAAGCTCTTTCCCGAGGTGCGTGAAGTGCTCGCAGCGTTGCGCGGGCGGTTTCGGTTAGGGGTGATCAGCAACGGGCCGAGCGATCTCCAGAGATATAAGTTAAGACTCTTTGATTTGGAGCGCGAGTTTGACCCCATTGTGATCTCTGGGGAGGTCGGGGTGGCCAAGCCGGACTCAAGGATTTTTCGCTATGCGCTAGAGCGAGCGGGTGTCTCTGCCAGTGAGGCGCTCTACGTTGGAGACTCGCCGACTTATGACATTGCCGGGGCGAAGGGCGTAGGGATGAAGGTTGCTTGGGTGAACCGGGGGAAGCAGGCGCTTGCCCAGCCGGGGGTGCATCCGGATTATGTGATTGAGGGGGTACAGGAGCTTCTAGAGCTTGTCAAAATGGGAATGTAAGGGCTTTGAGAATTCGTCGTTGCTGAGGAGGATCAAGGCTCCGAAGTTGGCGCTCCGCAAAATATTACTACAAGTGTGGGCACAATGCAACGAACTCCTTGAGCGTTCTCCACAGATGTGCCCACGAGAGGATGCCCGCTTCCGAGAAATCTTGATTTCCTTCTAGAGAAGCGCTATTATTGGAGGCGCTATGAAGAGAGGAGAGCGTTCAAGACGTCAAAAGATTGGCACGGTCTTAGACAAAGAGCTTCTCACTGCGGTGAAGGTTTTAGCTCTGAAAGAGCGTAAGCAATTGGCGCAGGTCATCGAGGAAGCGCTATTAGACTATCTCTGGCGTAAGCGGGCTCAAGACGTTGTCGCTAGAACGTACGGGACACTTCCAGCTCCGCCACAGGTCGTCCAAGCGATTTTGGAAGAGGAACCAGGAATCCTTGAGGGCTAAATCTTTGGGTAAGCTGCCTGCAGGCGTACGTGCCTTCATAGACGCAAATATTTTTATCTATCACTTTACTGGCACCTCTCAGGAGTGCAAAGAGTTTTTGGCACGCTGTGGGCGTGGCGAGGTTTTCGGAGTGACAGGAGTCTTTACCCTCTTAGAAGTCCTGCACCGGCTGATGATGATCGAAGCTACAGTGAAGAAGCTTGTCACGCCAGGCAGCGTGGCTAAGAAGCTCAGGAGGAAGCCCAAAGCTATAAAACAGCTCAGCAGCTATTACGAGCAGGTAAAGTCCATCTTGGAGATGGGATTCGATATTATCCCTTTAAGTCGAGAGATCATAGCCACGAGTGAGCGCTATCGCCGAGAGTATGGGCTTCTGGTCAATGACTCGGTCACAGTAGCTCTGGCTCTCAGTCAAGGGATTTCAACGCTAGTTAGTGCGGATCGGGATTTTGAGCGAGTGGAAGAGCTGGCTGTCTATAGGCCGATGGATATAGCACATGCAAGCCAGTGAGCCAGATGACGAGATCTTCCACGTGCGATCGTTGAGCTCAACGCAGCAACTATGAGAGTTCTCTTAGTCGGCTCCGGCGGACGCGAGCACGCTCTGGCTTGGGGGCTGGCGCAGTCTCCCAAGCTCTCAAAACTGTATGTGGCCCCAGGCAACGCCGGCACTGCCCAGCTCGGCCAAAACGTCTCTATACGCCCTGAAGATCTCTCTGGTCTTGCCCAGTTCGCCCAGCACGAAAAGATCGATCTAGCTGTCGTGGGCCCCGAAGCCCCCATCGTCGCAGGGATTCGCGAGGTCTTCGACAGAGAAAATCTCACAATGATCGCGCCTCCCCAGAGAGTCTCGTTCTTGGAAGGCAGCAAGGTCCAAGCCAAGGCGTTCATGGAACGCCATCAGATCCCGACCGCACGCCACGCCAGCTTCGCGAGCTTCGAAGACGCCCTCAGATTCGCGCGCACTATGCCCACCCCCTTGGTCATCAAGGCCGACGGTCTAGCTGCGGGCAAGGGCGTCGCCATCGCCCGGACGCACGCCGAAGCTGAAAAGATTCTCTCTGAGTTTATGATCGCCAAAAAATTCGGGGAAGCTTCCCGGCGCGTCGTCGTCGAAGAATTTTTAGATGGGCGAGAGTTCTCGCTCTTCGTCGCTTCGGATGGGGTCTCTTGGAAGCTCTTGGGCACGGCCCAAGATTATAAAAGGCTGCTCGACGGCGACCAAGGCCCAAACACTGGAGGGATGGGCTCGATCTCCCCTGTGCCGTGGCTCACCGAGAGCATGCTCGCTGAGACAATACGCAAGATCGTGGCACCGACATTTGCCGCATTACGTCAAGAAAATCTCGGTTATGAGGGCATTCTCTATTTCGGGCTGATCTGGACCGAGCGCGGTCCGTATGTGTTAGAATACAATGTGCGCTTTGGCGACCCCGAGACTCAAGTCTTAGTGCCGAGATTCGATTTCGATCTGTTAGAACTCTATAGGGCTATCACCGAGCGTCGGCTTGAAGACTTTGAGACCAAGCTCAAGCCTATCAGTGCTGTCTGCGTCGTCTTGGCTTCGGGAGGGTATCCGGAGCACTATGAGAAGGGCTTTCCCATCGAAGGGCTCAATACTATCACAGAGCCCGACGTGATCGTCTTCCACGCAGGCACGGCCTTCAAAGAGAGCCGAGTCATAACGGCCGGAGGCCGGGTGCTCAACGTCGTTGGGCTAGGCGCTTCTGTGCACGAGGCGCGCGCGCGCGCCTACGCGGCTCTCCAGAAGATTCGCTTTGCAGGGATGCACTCCCGCACGGATATTGCCGCCCAACTCTGGTGAATCACAAGCTTCGCGCCCTCCGTGATTCAACGCGCTCGATGTGATATAATAAAACGCTTCTTGAGGAGGAGTCTTATGGCCGAGATCGAGCTGAGAAAGATCACAGATTTTATCTGGGAGATCCCGCAGACGGGCGGGATGCGCGTCAGCGCGCGCGTCTTCGCCAGCGAAAAATTATTAGAAAAGATCAAAGAAGACGAGACGCTCATCCAAGCCCGCAATATGACCCATCTGCCGGGGGTATACAACCCCGTCTGCGTTCTGCCCGACGCGCATCAGGGCTACGGCTTTCCCGTGGGCGGCGTCGCTGCTCTTGACGCCGAGAAGGGCGTTATCTCGCCTGGAGCTATCGGCTATGATATCAATTGTGGGGTGCGCGTCTGCAAGACGAACTTACACTATGACGATCTTGTGGGCAAAGAGCAGCTCTTGGTCGACACGCTCTTCAGCCAAATTCCCACAGGGATCGGCGAGGGCTCGATCGTGGGAAAACTCTCCAAAGCGGAGCTGGACAAGGTCGCGGTGCAGGGGGTGCAATGGGCACTGCGCCACGGCTACGCCGTCGAAGAAGATTTAGAGCATTGCGAAGATAACGGCGTCCGCCCCGGCGCCGACCCCGATGCCGTCTCCCATGAAGCCAAGGAGCGCGCACAAAAACAATTGGGCTCATTGGGATCAGGCAATCACTTCTTAGAAGTCCAGCGAGTTGTCGAAATCTTTGACGAAGCCGTGGCGCGAGAGTTTGGGCTCTTCCAAGATCAGATCGTGGTGATGATCCATTGTGGGAGCCGCGGCTATGGGCACCAGATCTGTACTGATTATCTGAGATTGATCGAGAGGGAGCATCGCGATCTGTTGCAATCATTGCCCGATCGTCAGCTTGCCTGCGCGCCGGTGCACAGCAAGGTCGCACAGGACTATTACGCCGCTATGAACTGCGCCATTAACTTCGCATGGTGCAACAGACAGCTCATCATGCACAAGGCGCGGGAGTGCTTTGAGCGGGTCTTTCGTGCGAGCTGGCGCGAGCTTGGGATGTCTTTGCTCTATGATGTCGCGCACAATATTGGCAAGCGCGAAACTCATAGAATCAACGGGCAAGAGATCGAGGTCTATGTCCATCGCAAGGGGGCGACCAGAGCGTTTCCCGCAGGGCGTCGGGAGGTCCCCGAGGCGTTCCGTCGGGTTGGGCAGCCCATCATCATTCCGGGATCGATGGGCACGGGCAGCTATATTCTAGTAGGCACGGAGATTGCGATGCGCGAGACGTTTGGGAGCACGGCGCACGGAGCTGGTCGCGTGATGAGCCGCGCCAAAGCCACCAAGCAATATCGGGCAGACCATCTCGTCAGCGAGCTGCGCGAGCGCGGCATTTACGTTCGTGGGCAGAGCCGCGCCACGATCGCCGAAGAAGCTCCCGGGGCGTATAAAGACTTAGACGAAGTCGTCCGCGTCTCGCACGAAGTGGGGATCGGCAGAAAAGTCGCCAAACTCGCACCGGTGTGCAATATTAAGGGGTGAACTCCCGTCCCGTGGGTCGAGTGCGTCGCGCAGCCCGTCGCCAAGGGCTTGTCGAAGCGTAAATACTGTGGGGGCTGTTGTTAGCGCCCCTTCAGACGGGGATCTAACGCGTCGCGCAGCCCGTCGCCCAAGAGATTAAAGCCCAGCACGGCCAGCATAATAGCCAAACCCGGAAAGGTCGCGACATGCGGGGCAATTCTCAAATAATCGCGTCCTGTGCTGAGCATCACACCCCATTCGGGTATGGGGGGCTTGGCCCCCAGCCCCAAGAAGCCCAAGCCCGCCGCAAATAAGATGGCCGTAGCGATTTGAAGCGTGGACTGCACGATGATGGGGGCTAAGCAATTGGGCAGTATATGCCGGAAGATGATGCGTAGATCACCGAACCCCAGTGCTTTAGCCGCCAAGATGTAGTCCATCTCTTTGATAGAGAGCACCGAGCCGCGCACCAGCCGCGCATAAGTGGGAATCGAGGCCACCCCAATGGCCACCATGACGTTGGCCAGCCCCACCCCTAAGATACTGATCAGCACAATAGCCAAAAGCAGCCCAGGAAAGGCGAGCATCACGTCAATGACCCGCTGGATGAAGATGTCTAAACGGCCGTAATAGCCGGAGATGGCGCCTACGGGGACGCCCAAGAGCACGCCGATGCCGACGGCGATAATTCCGATCCACAGTGAGATTCTGGCGCCATATATGATGCGACTGAGTATATCACGGCCCAGCTCATCGCGCCCCAGCGGGCTCTCTTTGGATGGGCCCTGCAAGGCTTTAGCAAAATCCGGCCGCAAGGGATCATAAGGTGCGATCCAGGGCGCCAGCAAACCCACCAGCACAAAGATGGCAACGATGCCCAAGCCCACCAGAGCCCAAGGATTTCTGCGCAGGCGTTGCCAGGCGGTGGCCCCAAAACGCCCAATTGAAGGCTCTTTGATTGCTTCTTTGGGGATCGGCACCGTCTTGTTAATCATAGTGGATGCGTGGATCTATATAGGCGTAGAGCAGATCGACGAGCAGATTCACCAAAACGAATGATACCGCCACGACTAAAATGGCTCCTTGAACGATAGGGTAGTCTCTTGTCAAAATCCCCTCCTCGACGATGAGGCGCCCGACCCCCGGCCAGGCGAAGACGGTTTCGGTGAGCACGGCCCCGCTCAAAAGCGCCCCAAACTGCAGCCCAAAGACGGTCAGCACGGGGATGAGCGCATTTTTGAGTGCGTGCTTGTACGTGACCACCCACTCCTGCAGGCCCTTGGCACGGGCCGTCATGATATATTCTGAGCGCAGCACTTCGAGCATGGTGGAGCGGGTCATGCGGGCGATGATCGCCGCGGAAGAAGTCCCCAAAGTAATAGCGGGCAAGACCAGATGCAGGAGCGTGCCACGCCCCGTAGCGGGAAAGCCCCAGCCGATCCACTGCTGCAGCATCAATGCAAAAACCCACATGAGCATGAGCCCCTGCCAGAACACCGGCATCGAGACACCAAAAAGCGCGCCCACCATGCTCACGCCGTCCACAAAAGAGTAAGGGCGAACCGAAGAAATAATTCCCGCTACGAGCCCGATGAGCGTGGCCACGAGCATGGCCGCCAGCGTCAGCTCGATGGTATTACGAAAGCGCTCTAAGACCTTGGGGGCTACGGGATCGTTCGTCTTGATGGAGCGCCCCAAGTCACCGCGCAGCAGGTCTTCCATAAAAATAATATATTGGGCCCAGAAGGGCTTATCTAAGCCAAGCGCTCGGCGGATGCTTTCGAGTTGTTCTTTCGTGGCCGCCTCGCCCGCGATCACAATGGCGGGATCGCCCGGCTGCAGACGAACCACCGCAAAGATCAGGAACGTCACGCCCAAAAGCGTGGGGATGGCCAGCAATAAGCGTCGAACAATATAGCTGAGCATTCTGCTTTATTATACAACAAGGGAGCCCCGGTGCTTAACGAGCCCGGGGCTCTTCGCTATTCCGTCCGTATTGTGTAGACTCTACTCAAGCCAGGCCTTCCAGGCGATGACCCGCTCGGTGACGTGCACCTCTACTCCCTTGGCGACCTTGCGGATGCCCGTAATTTGACTTTCGCTGTGCAAGAAGAGCCAAGGCGCGTCGTCCCAGATCAGCTTCTGGGCTTCGGCATAGAGCCTCTTGCGAGTCGCGGGATCGGCAGTCGCACGCGCCTCATCGAGTAACTTATCTACAGCTTCATTCTTGTAGTAGCCGCGGTTAAACGGCCCCGGTGGCCACTGTGAGGAGTGGAACAATGCGTAGAGCCCGTAGTCGGCGTCTACCGTCACGGTGCCCCAGCCCAACAGATACATCTGATGCTCCGCTTCGCTGGGGGCCTTGTTGATGAAGGCCAGATAAGCCACGAATTCCATGGGCGTCAGCTCCACATCGAAGCCGCAGGTGCCCAACATGGCTTGAACCGCTTGGGCGATCTGGACGTCACGGACATAGCGGCCGCGCGGGGTGTGGAGCTTGAGCTTCAAGGGTGTCTTGACGCCCGCCTCGCGCAGCAGCGCAGCTGACTTGGCGGGGTCGAAGGGATAAGGCCCGACTTTGCTATAGCCGAAGACCTGCGGCACAATCGGCGCATCAGATACCCGAGCTTGGCCGCCCAGAATCGTCTTGACGATGGCATCTTTGTCCACACAGTAGTTAACGGCTTGGCGGACGCGCTTGTCAGCCAGTGGATTGGGTGCGCCCCCTTCTTTATCGGGGATTCTTGGGCGGTTGTTCATCCCGATATAGATTGTGCGCACGCTGGTAGTGAAGTCGAGTGTGATATTGGGGTCCCCTTGCAATCGCGGTACATCTAGGGGCGGCACGCGCACGGCCACATGCACCGTGCCCTTCTCCAGCTCGATCATACGCGCAGCATCATCGGGGATGACCCGCCACTCCAGCTCGTCGAGATACGGTAGGGAACGCCCCGCTGCGTCCTTGTCCCAGTAGTTGGGGTTCTTAACCAAATTGAGGCGCTCCAGCTTCTTCCACTCCTTGAGCATAAAGGGGCCGGTGCCATCGGGCTTGTCTTCTAAGCCTCGGCCACACGGCGGTAATGCGGCGATGGCCTCGCGCAGGCGCTTGGCGCTGGTGATGCCGATCGAGCTGTGCGTTAAGTGTGCCAGAAGGGGTGCAAACGGCGTGAGCACGCTGATCTTCACCGTAGAAGCGTCCACCACTTCCACCCCGCTCTTGTAGCCCGACAGATTCGTCTTTGCCACGGCCTCCACGAGCCCGCTGCCGTCGCTGTCCTTGGCATTGGCTACTGCTACTAAAGCGCTCGCGGCCTTATCGTCCGTCACCGCCTTAACGACATCTGCGGCTTTGGTGGTCCCAGCTACGAACTCAACGGTGATAGCTGTTCCCGTCACGGAGACTCTTAAGGCCGGACCGGCCTTGAGCTCGACGGAGATCGTATTGCCGTCGGCTCCGATGAGCTTCGCCGTCCAGACGATGGCGTTCTTTTTAGCTATGTCTCCCGTCGTCAGCGAAGCGGCGACATATGGGACACGTCCCAGCAAGACGGCGCGGAAGGGCGCCGCGCAGGCGGGGTTGAGGATCCGCTCCAGACTCAATTTGACGGACTCGGCGTCGAGAGCGGCGCCGCTGTGGAACTTAACACCCTTGCGCAGCTTCAGCGTCAACGATAGGCCGTCTTTCGAGAACTCCCAGGACTCCGCCAGCCGCCCTACCACCTCGGTCTTTATCTCCCCCGTCCTCGGGTCATCAGCGATCTCCATACGAACGAGGGTCTCGGTGATGTGCTCGGAGATGGCTGCTGTAGGTGAGGCTGTGAAGGCAATGACATCTAATGATTCGGCATCCGTGCCTTGAGCGATCACCAACTTACCGCCGACCTTCTGAGCTTCCGCCTCGATGGCCATGCCCCATATAAAAGCCAGCACAGCCACCCACACCATCCACTTCTTAGGCATCTTGAATTCACCTCCCTAAATTTTCTGGGGCTTCCCCCAATAGCTTCTGTGCTCTCTTCCATTCACCTCCCTCTGGGCCGAAGTATAGTATAAGTCACCCTCAAAGTCAAGCGGATGAGAGGCGTGAGCCCTCAGGGCTTTTTGCTTATTAGCTCGCTTAAAAGCTTAGCCACCTCCGCAGGGCGATAGTCGGGATACTCGTGCTGCAGCCTCTTCAAGATGTCGATAGCCTTTGGGACTTGATCTTTCTGGGCATAGAGCCTAGCTAGGGTGTAAAGGGCTTGCAGGCCGTCTTCGCCCAACTTACCTTGGACTCCCACTAGTCTTTGCTCGGCTTCTACGATCAGTTCATAGAGTTGGGTCGTCTCGGCGATCTTGAGTGCCGCCTTGAAATGTACCTTGGCGCTCTCGTAATCAGCCCGCCCTAAGTACGATTCGCCCAGCCCCTGAAGCGCCCTAAGTCTTTCTTCGGGGGCAAGTCTGTAAGCTAAAATCTTCTGATAGTGCTCAATGGCCGCTTCAAAGACGTGCTGCTCTTGATAGAGCTCGGCAAGCTCGAATCGCGTGCTCACATCATCGGGCTCTAATTCTAATATTCTCTCCCCCAGCTGGCTCTTAAGCTGATATTGAGCCTGTGGTGCTACCGCCGGCCCCGCCGCCTTGAAGCCCTCACGATACTGCTGCAGGGCCTTTCCATTTTCGCCCCTCCTCATATAGATCTCCCCCAGCCCCAGATGGGCTTCAGCTGCG
Source organism: Candidatus Fraserbacteria bacterium (assembly GCA_947085185.1). Taxonomy (GTDB): domain Bacteria; phylum Bipolaricaulota; class Bipolaricaulia; order RBG-16-55-9; family DRXL01; genus JANXCC01. The sequence goes on from CAMTVK010000002.1 coordinate 101,439, forward strand.
GATGTGGTCTTAAGCGCCTCTGTGAAGATCTCTTCGGCCTCATTGAGCTTGTTTTGCGCTAGATAAGTATTGCCCAGCTTGATTTGCACATAGGGCGTTGCCACTTGGGCTAGAGCATCCCGATAATAACTTTCTGCTTGAGCATAAGCGTTTTGAGCAAAGTGCACATCGCCCAAGGCCAGCAGCAGCTGGGGATCTTTGGGCTCTTTTTGGAGCAAGCTCTCATAAATCTCTTGGGCTTTGGCGAGATCGCCCTTCCCCTGATAGGCATTGCCCAAGCTCATTAAAAGGCTCTTCGTTTCGCGCTCGGGGGGCATCAGTGCCAGAGCCCTCTCGTAATAAATAACAGCTTCTTCATAGGCCTGATGAGCTAACACAATATCTGCGTATAGAATCAAGGCATCGAGGTGGTTGGGATCGAGCTCTAAGGCGCGCCAGAGATACCCGGCGGCGTCTAATACCTGCCCTTGCCGCCAGAGCGCTTCGGCTTGGTTATAGTAAGCTTGAGCGCTTGCCTTAACGGATTCCTGGAGTAGTGGAGCTGAGCCCTCTTTGCGCCGAGGCCCCAGAGCGAAGAGCAATGTCCCTATAGCTAGCATAACCCCCATAACGCCCACTAAGCTCAGATACTTGCGTTTTCTTATACCACACATCTTGGCCCTCATTATAAGTCGGGAAGCTGGAGAAGACAAATATAAGTTATCTGCATTACCAACAGCTCTTGTCTTTCTGAATGTCAGGTGCTATAATGAGCCCATCTTGGCATACAGGAGGTGGCAACAGTGATCATCATTGATCCGGTGTTGGTGCTGCTCTTTGCGTTCTGGCTGGTCTTCCTTACAGCGCTGATCGTCTTCCTCGCAGGCTCTGGCAGCTAAAGGAGAGAAACCGTGCGCAGACTATGGTTGTGCGCAGCAATGCTCGTCTTGGGCGTTGCGTTGCCTGCTTTGGGACAGAGTGCCATTGAAGAGCTCGCCAAACAGCAGATCGCCCAGAAGACCGGGCTCGACCCCAAACTCTTAGCGACGCTCTTTGTCACCGACGGCGACAATCAATTTATCTTGGCGTTCGTCTACGTCACCGATCAGACGATGCAGAGCCAGCTCAAGGCGGAGCTCAAACAAGCGATCGCTCCCTATGTGAACAAGCGTGCGCTCTTGACGCTGCTCGCTCCGGCGAAGGCGTCGTTCTTCGATCCGGCGCGTATTCACTTTGAGCAAGGGCAGGCGCGCTTTCTGCTCTCAGAGCAATCTCTTATAAGAGTCACTCCAGACTTTGGCGCAGGGAAGTTTGAGTCGGGCACGGTGAGCGCAGGGATCCTCTTGCTCAGCGATGGGCTTGATCTGAGTAAGCCGTTTCGGATCTATTACGGCGCTCAGTCTACGGTCTTCTCGCTGACGGGGACACTGCCGGCACAGCCCAACCCGTTTGCTCAGCTACTCTTCCTCTTGCAATTTCTGTTCTTAAATATTCTGCTGCTCTTCTTGATCCCGTTCTTGTTGGGGCTGTAAGCCGATCTGACATCTCGGGCAGGCTTTTCGCACCCTGTCCTTGTTTTCATGGAGGCGGCTGAGGCTGCTGTCTCCCCCGCAAGCGCCAGAGAAACCCCAAACCGATGCCAATGCTCGCTGTCCCTATGAGAGCGCCAAATTCTTCCCCTCGATAGAAGAGCACAACGATAGCCCCCAAAAGAATAAGCGTCACCGCTCCTACAACGCGAAGACGACTCGTCAGCGTGCTCATCGCTGTTCCTTGGGTGGGCCGTCATAGACGAGCCGCCCGCCCTCAAGCCTCCAGAGTCGGGTGCCAGAGAACTCTTCCGAAGAAGATACTAAGAGAATCGTCGTCCCTTGCCGGTGCAGCTCCCGCAGCAACGTCAGAATCTCGCTCTGCCCGAGAGGATCGAGCGCAGAGAGCGCCTCATCGAGAATGAGCACACGAGGCTGCAGGGCCAGCATGGCCGCAATGGCCAAGCGCACTTGCTCGCCCACGCTCAACCGATGCGATGGCTGCGCAGAAAATCGCTCCCAGTCCAACCCGACGGCTGCGCAGGCCCACCGCGCGCGCTGTTCCCCTTCACGAAGACCGATCCCTTGAACAGCTAACCCCAGAAAGAGCTCTTCTCGGACGCTCTCCCCTAAGAGCTGCTGATGCGGTTCTTGGAAGACTAATCCGACACAGCGCACGCGCTCGCTCGCCCTCAAAGTGTTTATAGGGGTATCGTTCCATAGGACGCACCCAGAAGTCGGCTGCGCCAAGCCCGCAAGAAGCTCGACCAACGTCGATTTCCCTGAGCCCTCCGGCCCGGTGATGACGATAAATTCTTCTGCGGTCACGTCAGCCGAAAAATTTTTTAAGACGGGGGCAGTGTCATAAGCGAAGGCCAAGTCGCGCACTTGGAGACAAAAAGTGATAGGGGAACTCCCCTTCCCGAAGGGGCCTGGGGTTAGGGGGGCTGGGGATGAGGGTAAGAGAGAGGGGAAGGCTATCGCTCGGCCATGCTCCAGCCGTATCACCCGATCGGCATAGCCCTCCCAGAACTCCCTGTGTGAGATGATGAGCACTCCCTTGTGCTGCGCGCGCAGGTCTTGTACCAGAGAGAGCAGGAGTGTCAGACCCTCACGGTCGGCCGTTCGGTCTGGCTCGTCGAGAATATAATACTCTGGGTCCATGGCGAGCAAGCCCGCCAGGGCGACGCGCTGGCGCTCCGCTGGGGTGAGCGCTTCGATAGGGCTGAGAGCTTTTGCGCGCAGCCCCACGCGCTCAAGCGCTTCCCATGAGCGCTTCTGGATATCTTCTGAGGGGAGCGCGAGATTCTCTAACCCAAACGCTACGTCTTCTAAAGGCGTCTGCGCGATGATCTGCTCGTGGCTCTCTTGGAAGAGCAGCCCCACGCGGCGCCGGATCTCGCGCACATCGCGATCTGTTCGGAGCCCGTCCACCGTGATTGTGCCCTCCGTAGGGATGAGCAAGCCCGCTATATAGCGCGCGAGGGTCGTCTTGCCGGAGCCGTTGCGCCCCATCAGTAAGACGATCTCGCCCCGCTCCAGCGTGAGATCAATCCCATCAAAGAGCACGTCGTCAGGGCGCGAACCAGACGAGGACAGGCGATGGACGAGCCCGCGCACTGCGATCATACGTGGGAGGGGGCACACACGGACAGGTCTTGCCCAGTTGGCTGAGCACCCACTGGAGAGCTCGAGGGAGCGTCTCGGACTCTCGCTCCGTGATGACATCGGGGGTGAGACCGGCCTCGTGCACGGGATGGCCCTTGGGCGTGAAATACTCTGCCGTCGTGAGCAGGAGCGCCGAGCCGTCGCTGAGCGTAAACGACGTCTGAATAACGCCCTTGCCAAACGTCCTCTTGCCGAAGAGCACCCCCATCTGGCGCTCGCGAATCGCCCCGGCGACGATCTCCGAAGCACTCGCTGTGCCGCGATTGACCAACACGGCCAAGGGGAGATTGGGATAGCGATTGCCCTTGGAGTTGTAGACTTCTGAGCCGTTGCGACTCCGCACTTTAAGTACTGGCCCTTCGTCAATAAAGAGACTCGCTAGATCTACGGCTTGGTTGAGCAGCCCGCCTGGGTTATTGCGCAGATCTAAGATCACCCCCTTGACGCCCTTGGCGAGCAGATCTTGCAGCGCTTTCTCGACCTCGACACGCGTCATCGTATTGAACGTATAGACTTGGATGTAGCCGACCTGGCCGCCCGCAAGCAGACTGTGACTGACGATCTTGATCGTGATCGTGTCGCGCACGATCTCGAAGAGCTTTTCCGAGCCGTCTTCACGACGGATCTTCAACGTCACAGAAGTGCCCTTGGGGCCGCGCAATTTCTTCACAGCTTGCTCTTGAGTGATCCCTTCAGTAGACTGCCCATCAATTTCGAGGATCCAATCCCCAGCCTCGATGCCTGCGCGACTTGCGGGGGTGTCGTACAGCGGAGCGACGACTAAGAGCTTGCCATCTCGAACTTCGATCTGCATCCCCAGCCCGCCAAATTCTTCGATGACTTCTTTCTCAAAGCCTTCGTTGAACTGCCGATACTCTTCTGCGGGCAAATACCGGCTATAGGGGTCTTCCAAGGCCTCGACCATGCCCTTGAGGGCCCCTTTGAGCAAGCGCGCATCTGGAGCGTTTTCTGGCCTGTAAAAATTCGATTTGATGCGCTGATGCGCTTCGAAGAGCGGGGTAAAGAGCGTCGGAGCATGGGGCTGCTGCCCGCGCGCAGCAAAGAGCCCCCATAGCCCAGCGGCAACGACAAGAAAGACCAAACTCAATAATAAGCCGCGATAGAATGTCTTCTTAGGTGTCATACCGTTCGATCTTAGCACGAGCGCAGGGGCTTTGCAAGATGTTTGGATCACGTGTTCGCGGCGCTCGAATGAACCCCAAGCTTCTCTTTGAGTACGGCAGCGACACGATCTATGGGGACGCGCTCCTGAAGCATGGTGTCCCGATCTCGAATAGTGACGGCGTTATCCGTCAGGGACTGAACATCCACGGTGATACAGAAGGGCGTGCCGATCTCGTCCTGGCGACGATATAAGCGCCCGATAGCGGCCGTATCGTCGTACCAGACCGTAAAATCTTTGCGCAGCGCGCTGGCGATCTCCTTGGCTTTTTGCACGATCTCAGGGCGGTTGCGCAGCAGCGGGAAGACCGCGACTTTGATAGGAGCCAATTGGGGCTTGAGCTTCAAGACGACGCGCCTTTCGCCGCGCACCTCTTCTTCGTGATACGCATCCAAGAGCACAGCCAAAAAGATACGATCGACCCCGCACGAGGGCTCGATCACGTAGGGGATATAGTGTTCTTTCGTCTCTTCGTCAAAGTAAGAGAGCTCTTTGCCGGAGTGCTGAGAGTGGCGCTTGAGATCGTAGTCCGTACGATTAGCAATCCCTTCGATCTCTGACCAGCCCTTGCCGGGGAAGTCATACTCGATCTCGAAAGTCGCTTTCGAATAGTGCGCCAGGTCTTCTTTGGGCAAGGCGCGAGCGCGCACGCGCTCCTTGCGTAAGCCTAGGTCTTCTATGTACCAGCGCAGGCGCTCCTCGACCCAATGCTGATGCCAATGTTCGTCGGTGCCGGGCTTGACAAAATATTCAATCTCCATCTGTTCGAACTCCCGATCTCGAAAGAGAAAATCCCCTGGGGTGATCTCGTTGCGAAAGGCCTTGCCGATCTGAGCGATCCCAAAGGGCAGCTTTTTTCTCATGGCAACGAGTACATTCTGAAAGTTCACGAAGATCCCCTGGGCGGTCTCCGGACGGAGATACGTGAGCGCGGCGCTCTCTTCCACAGGGCCGACGTACGTCTTGAACATCAGATTGAACTTGCGCACCTCAGTAAACTGCCCTACGGCCCCGCACTCAGGACAGGTGTTGTTCGCGATGGCATCGGCGCGGAAGCGTTTTTTACAGTGTTTGCAGTCTACTAATGGGTCGGTGAACTCTTCCACGTGGCCGCTGGCGACCCACGTCTGAGCATTCATAATAATAGCAGCGTCGAGCCCCACGACGTCGTCGCGCATCTGAACGACGCGGCGCCACCACAGTCTTTTAATATTATTTTTCAGCTCAACACCCAGCGGCCCGTAGTCCCAGAACCCCCCGATGCCCCCATAGATCTCCGACGACTGAAAGACAAAGCCCCGTTGCTTACAGAGCGAAACGATCGTATCGAAGCTCCCCATACGAAGCCCTCCGTTCTATGAGGGCTATTATAACGTCTGGAGGCCTTCCAAGCGAGCCCGCGCCCTTTGGTGTACAATACTGATATATGACCGTCTTGAATGCAGCTGCGGTGCGGCGTTGGCTTGCGGACCAACAAGCTGCTCACAGCTATATAGAGCGAGAGCGCATCCGTAGGCTGTTAGCGTTGACACCCCAAGAGGCTCAGCGAATCTATCTCGCTTTAAGCGAGGAGTGGTTGTCCTACACAGATCGTATGGAGCCGTCGCCATTATTGCTGGCGATGCGCCGTGCGCTTGCTCAACGATCCCCATGACTCTCTTGCAAGCTGCTGCAGAGATAGCCGCGTTCCTCGACGAGCGCAGCATAGATTACGTGATCTTGGGAGGCTTAGCTGTCCAGCATTGGGGCGAGCCACGCACAACGCACGACATAGACGTTACTGTCATGGTTCCTCAAGAACGCTTGGAAGAGTTTGCCCAAGAGATCCTCCAACGATTTCGGCCTCGCTTGCCCGATGCTTTAGGTTTTGCCTTACGCCATCGCGTCTTGCTGGTTGAGAGTACCTCAGGAGTGCCCATAGATATTTCACTAGGGATTCCCGGCTACGAAGAAGAAGTCATGCGTCGGGCGGTGAGAGTAAGCTTACCTGGTGGCGTTTCTGTCCGCTTTATCAGTGCGGAAGATTTGCTAGTGCACAAATGCGTAGCTGGGCGGGTGCGCGACCAGGAGGATATAGAGCGCATTCTCATCCGGCAACGGCTCCAGCTCGACTTCGAGTACATCCGGCGATGGCTTCACGACTTTGTTCCCCTTGTGAGCACCCATGACGTCGTAGCAATCTTTGAGGAAGCCCTGCGCAAAGCACGGCAAGCCCTACAGGATCTCTAGCGTCACGCCCGGCGCAGCTGCGCGTTGATCCCGTTCTTGTCAATGCTGAGAGTGAAGACCATCTTGCGTTGCTCCCCGGTCTTCTTCTTGATCTCCAAAGAAGCCGTCAGATAGAACCCTGTCTCGGTCAGCTCTAATCTGCTCACGTCAATGCGAATCACAGCGTCGGGGTTGGCAGCGTCTATGCGAATCCCACGATCTTGAAACTTGACCGTGAGCTGCCCCAACACGCCCTCTTGGACAAAGCCAGGGATGTTCTCTATCGGCTCAATCGCGACGGTCTCGATCCCGCGCAGCGGGTCCGCCGATACTTCGTAGATCGTCCAACTCATCGCCACGGCTATGAGCACGAGAAACGCGCCTGCGCCGACAAGCCACCATCGCGTCTGCATAAAGCCTCCTTTCAGTCTTTACGTGCTTCCACGAAATATGAGCTTTGCGAAAGCTTTGGCAAGATGCTCTCCAGAGACTCATCCGGAGGGAGCCTCACCAACAAGCCGTCCTGGCGCCCCAAGATAAGAATTCCCTTGATGCTCTGCAGTAGGCTCTCCAACTCCCGTACAGGCGTCTCCTCTCGAAAGACTACGCGAATAGTCACAGGATGCGCGTGCACAAGCTGAGCAACACGATCAGTCGGGGAACTCGGGATCGTCATCTCTTGCGGGTGTAGCACTGGTGCAGATTGCTCTGGGGATTTTTTGATGATCTCTTGGGAAGGGAGAACCGAAGCCGTCGAGCTGAGCGACGAGAAGAACGGCGCTGGCTTGAAATAGATCACCCCGACCAAACCCACAATAATCACGAACTGGGCGAGTATCACCACGCGCGCGAACGTGGGCACCGGCTCGCGCATGGGGAGGAATTTTTCCCGAAGAGCTTTCAGCCATGAAGGTTCTTGACGCATCGTGACAATGAGCTGAGCGCAGCGCCGACAGGTCAAGAGATGAGCTGTGACTTCTGCACGGGTCGTTGGACTTCCAGCTTGCACCCTAGCAACATCAACGGCACGGCTTCTCTGAAGTCGCCCTGCGATATAGTCCCGCAAGACGCTCTCAAGAGGATGGGATGAATGCTCTACATGTGTGAGCGGAGCTTCGATGATCCCCTTGAGTTGATCTCGCTCGGACATGACAACCACCCTTTCAGTATAGCATACGAGTGCACACTTTCGATAGAGATTCGCTATGATGTCTTTTGCGCGGTCAATTCGTCAAAAGCTTCGTTGATCAGTCTCTCTTGATAGCTGAAGCTCACTTGATGCCCGACGAACTCGTGCATCTCGGCTTGGGTCAAGTGGGTATTTACTAGGTCTTCGCAATCTATGGGAACTTTGAGATCGGACATGCGGAATCCCGCGCGGATGCGCTCCAGTATTTGGGCGCGTCGAGTCTGATCTATCAGACCGCCGCAACAGATACAGTGTGGCCCCTTCTGATGATCCGTCTCTTCGTCAAGGACAAGCCCGTCGTCAGGGCCAGCGCCGCCGTGGCTGAGCCGATAGAGCAAGTACGCCGCAACGTTGTCGGGGTTGCGTGCCCGTCTTTTGGCTTGGGCGAACGCTTGGAAGCGTCGCGTGATCGAGTAGTCTTTCACGTCGCCGCCCTTGAGGATAAATTCCCAGCGGCGCAGCGCGTCCCAATCGAGTTCGGTCTCGCAGAGCGCGACCTCGTAGACGCACGAGCGAAAGACCGCGATCGCAAGCTGACTCGGTTCAATCTTGTCGGACATACGGTTCCCTATTTGCTCCAATTTTACGTGGTACGGAGGGATTTGTCGAATTATAATCAGATTCTCTATGAAAAGAGTCTTAGAGTCTGCGCGGTGGGTGATCGAGCGGGCGGAGCACGTCACTCTTCATGAAGAAGCGGTGCGCCGGAGTGCTCGCGAGCTCGAAGAGTGCTCGCTCGATCTTGTGTGGGATGGGCTGCACTTTCGCGATGGCACGGAGCGCACGGTGCAGTATCTCTTTGTATTGGATTGTTTGAATTTCTGTTTCTGGCCGGAGCCGCGCTGGTGCTATCGTAACTTAGACGGCTACGTCGCGCTCGCGACGGCCCTCAAAGACGCCGTCGCGCGCGGGGATCCCATTCTCGATGCGACTTTCCTTGCACAGATCAGCTGGGAAGATCTGCACACCATACTCGATGGAGAGAACGAGATCCCGTTGATAGAAGAGCGAGTGAGGATCTTGCGCGAGGCTGGGGCAGTCTTGCAGAAAAAATATGACGGACAGGCAGCGCGGTTGGTCGAGCGCGCGGAGCGCTCGGCGGTGCGCCTGGTTGAGTTGCTCGTTCAAGATTTTTCGAGCTTTCGCGATGAAGCCCTCTATCGTGGGCGCAGAGTCTATTTTTACAAGAGAGCTCAGATCTTCTGCGCCGATCTATACGGGGCTTTTGCGGGGCGGGGCTGGGGGGAGTTTTCGGACATAGATGAGCTGACGGCGTTTGCGGACTATAAAGTTCCGCAAGTCTTGCGGCAGCTTGGGGTCTTGCGCTACAGCGCAGAGCTAGCTGATAGCATAGATCGTCGTGAGGAACTGCTTCCGGGCAGTCCTGAAGAGATCGAGATTCGCGCGGGCACGATCTGGGCAGTAGAATTGCTGAAGCGCGCGCTCGAGAGACTCGGAAAGACATGGCGCAGCTTTGAGATTGATTGGCGCTTATGGAGTCTTGGGCAGAGAGAAGAATTTCGCAAGAACCCGTACCATCGGGTGAGGACGATCTATTATTAGCATCAGCTCCGCGGTAGATTCAGGCCATGCCGCGTTTCTATAACGGGTATTTTGGGGAAGTATTCCAGTTTGCAAAGCCTACGTTGCTTTTCTAGCATACTAGACAATGCTCGAGAGATTCGCCTTCATTATACAACATCACGGCTTTCACACCCGTGCCCGCTGCGGGATTTTGAAGACCCCGCACGGGGAGATCCAAACACCGTCGTTTGTCGCCGTGGGCACCCAAGCGACGGTCAAGGCCGTCGGCCCCGACGATCTCAAAAAACTCGGCGTCCAAGTGCTCATCGCTAATACGTATCACTTGCACCTGCGCCCCGGCGAGGACGTCATCGCCCAGCTGGGAGGGGTACATAGATTTATGGGCTGGGACGGCCCAATTATGACGGATTCGGGCGGCTTTCAGGCGTTCAGTTTGGGAGCAGCCATCGAGCACGGCGTGGGCAAGATCGCGTCTATATTCCCCGACGAAGTCGAGGCCGCCCAGCGCGGCGGGCATCTACGCAAAGCCCGCCAGGGGCAGTCGCTCGTAAAGATCACTGAAGAGGGCATCGAGTTTCGCTCGCACCTCGACGGCTCACCCCAGAAGTTTACCCCAGAAAATACTATAGAAATTCAAAGAAAGCTCGGCGCGGATATGATCTTCGTGCTCGATGAGTGCACCTCACCGTTGCACGATTATGAATACACAAAGGGCGCGATGGAGCGCACCCATCGCTGGGCGGTGCGGGCGCTTGAGCACTTCCACAAGATCGCTGACAGCCAGCAAGCGCTCTTTGGGATCGTCCAAGGGGGCGCCTACCAAGATTTACGTGAGCAGAGCGCTCGATTTATTTCAGCGTTAGAGTTCGACGGCTTTGGGATCGGCGGCTCGGTCGGGCGTTCCAAAGGAGATCTCTATAGAGTCTTAGATTGGACGATCCCGCTCTTGCCTGATGGGAAACCGAGACACTTGCTGGGCATCGGCGAGATCGAAGATATCTTCCATGCGGTCGCTCGCGGAGTAGATCTCTTCGACTGTGTCGCGCCGACGCGCATGGCCCGCAACGGCGCGCTCTGGGGCAAAGACGCCACAGACTTTCGCATCAACATCACCAATGCAGCGTACAAGACCGACCCGCGCCCCATCGAAGAAGGCTGTGAATGCTACACGTGTCAGAATTTCTCGCGAGCATATTTGCATCACTTGTTTATCGCCAAAGAGATTCTGGCGATGCGTTTAGCGACCATCCATAATCTATATTTTCTCGAGTCGCTCATGAGGCAGATTCGAAAAGCTATCCAAGGGCATGCTCTTATAGAGCTGGCTGCTGATTGGGGCGTCACCTTGGGAAAGCTGTCCTAGTCGGTGCGTCTGTGTTGGGATAGAATATCTTGGGCAGCTATGCGCTCAGAATACTTTGTGTACGCGTTCGCGTTCGTGATGGTAGCGATCGGGCTGTGGAATCTCTTTCGCTATGACCAAGTTGGCATTGCGTCGTGGTACGGCGAGCCCTTCCACGGGCGGCGCACCAGCAGCGGCGAAATCTACGATATGTACAAGCTCACTGCAGCCCATCTGACACTGCCCTTCGGCACAGTCGTGCTCGTCACGGACTTAGATACGGGCAAGAGCGTCGTCGTGCGCATCACCGACTGCGGGCCCTATGTCGAAGGGCGCATCATTGATCTCTCGTTCGCCGCGGCGCAGAAGCTCGGCATGGTGCGCAAAGGGCTCGCGAGAGTGGGCCTCAAAGTGCTTAAGTACCCGGAGACCCCCCCCAAGAAAAAATGCTTACCCGACAAGTAGAATCGTTCTCTGATGAAGAGATCTTCGCGCTGCTGCACCCGCTGGTGCGACGCTGGTTTGTCGAAAAATTTTCGACGTTCAGCCCGCCGCAACGTTTTGCTATTCCCCATATTCACAACCGAAAGAATTGTCTGATCTCCGCGCCAACGGGCTCAGGCAAGACCCTCGCCGCGTTCTTGGCGATCATCAACGAGCTTGTGCAACTGGCTTCACAGAACGCTCTGGAAGATCAGATTTACTGTGTGTATATCTCCCCGCTCAAGGCCCTCAGCAACGATATCGAGCGCAACCTCCAAGAGCCCCTGCGCGAGATGGAAGCGCTCGCCCATCACAAGTTGAACATCAGGGTCGAAGTGCGCACCGGCGACACCTCGGCCGAGAAGCGCCAGCGCATGCTCAAAAACCCACCGCACATTCTCATCACGACTCCAGAGTCGTTCGCTATTGCTCTTTCAGCCAAACAGTTCTCGAATTATTTCAGTTATGTGCGCTGGGTGATCGTGGACGAAGTGCACGCGCTCGCCGAGAACAAGCGCGGGGTGCATCTGTCGCTCTCGCTGGAGAGATTGCAAGAGCTCTGTGATTTTGCGCGCATTGGGCTTTCTGCGACCGTCAGCCCGCTCGAAGAAATCGCGAAATTCTTAGTGGGGCGACGCTACGGGCAGGTGCTTGCGCCCCTGAGCGACGACCAAGACCCCTGGCGCGATTGCGTGATCATTGACGCGCGCTTCGAAAAGCAGCTCGATCTGCAGGTCCTCAGCCCCGTAGAAGACTTCGTGCGGTGCTCATTCGAAGAGTTGAACGTGAATCTCTATGAGCTTTTAGATCGTCTTATTCAACAGCATCGCTCGACCCTGATCTTTACGAACACTCGCGCGCTCACGGAGAGAGTCGTCCACACCCTGAAAGAGAAGTTCCCTCACTACGTCGAGGTCATCGGCGCGCATCACAGCTCGCTGAGCAAAGAGCTCCGTTTAGATATTGAAAGAAAACTCAAAAACGGCGAGCTCAAAGTCGTCGTCTCCAGCACGAGCTTGGAGCTGGGCATTGATATCGGGTATATAGATTTAGTGATCTTGCTTGGCTCTCCCAAGAGCGTCACGCGCGCGCTGCAGCGTGTGGGGCGCTCTGGACATAAACTGCACGATACCATCAAGGGGCGCGTCGTCGTCACTGATCAAGATGATCTCGTCGAGTGCGCGGTGATGCTCCGCAGCGCCCTCCACCATAGACTAGAAAGACTGCATATCCCCACAAACTGTCTCGATGTGCTCGCGCAGCAGATCTTCGGGATTGTGCTTGATGGGCCCACCGACGCAGAAGAGCTGTACGAGCTGGTGACGCGTAGCTATAACTTCGCCCAGCTCCCCCGCGAGCACTTCGACAAAGTCTTGGAATATCTTGCGGGCGAGTACACAGATTTAGAAGACCGTCATGTCTACGCCAAGATTTATTACGACAAGAAGACGGGAGCGATCCGCGCGCGCGGGCGGCTCGCGCGCGTCTTGTATATGACCAACGTCGGCACGATCCCCGATGAGTCGTATATTATCGTCAAGGCCGGCACCAAGCGCATCGGCCAGATCGAAGAAGGCTTTTTGGAGATGCTGCGCAAGCACGACACGTTCGTGCTTGGCGGCGAGACGTATAAGTTTAAGTTCTCGCGTGGCATGACCATTCAAGTCGAATCAGCCCAAGAAGAGCGAGCGACTGTGCCGAGCTGGTTCTCCGAGATGCTCCCGTTGAGCTTTGAGCTGGCTTTGGACATTCAAGAGTTTCGCTCAGCTCTCTATGAGCTTTTCACGCGTAGGGCTTCTGCGAGTGAGATCAAAGAGTTCATTCGCTCGGAGCTCCAGCTCGATGAGCGCGGGGTAGACTCGCTTTATCAGTATTTTGCGGCGCAGCATAGATATTCTCGGTTGCCTCATCGTCGAAGATTGTTGATAGAATTCTATCACGAAGGGCCCAAAACGATCGTGATCTTTCACGCGCTCTTGGGGCGTCGGGTGAACGACGCGCTCAGCCGAGCGCTCGCGTATCTGATCGCACGTCGTGAAGATAAAGACATCGAGATCGCCGTCACCGATCACGGCTTCTATTTAGCGTATGAAGGCTCCGTCAAAGTGATGGAGGCGTTTGATCTGCTGAAAGAGCGCAATTTGCGCGAAGTCCTGCGCGAGGCACTGCGCGACACCGAGATTCTACGAAGAAGATTTCGGCACTGCGCCACGCGCGCTCTCATGATTTTAAGAAGCTACAAAGGCCAGCACAAGTCCGTCGGCCGCCAACAGATGAAAGCAGCGCTCTTGCAAAACGCCGTCGCGCGCATGGACGAGTATTTCCCCATCTTGACCGAGACATATCGTGAAGTGATGGAAGACGCCATGGACATCGAGAACGCGCAGAAAATTCTCGACGAGATTCGGTCGGGGCAGATCGAGTTGGAGGGCTTTGTGAGCTCCTCTCCGTCGCCATTTGCCCTGCACATCGTGATGCACGCCCGATCGGATATCATCAAAGTCGAAGATCGTCAGAGATTCTTGCAAAAGATGTACGAACGGCTCACCCACATGCAGAGCTGAAGGGCGAAGGGGATACTCGCTAGCAAGGGTGTTTGCCTTTCTCCCCTGAGCTTCGTATAATCCAGATAGCCCAAGGTGTCGTGCGCTCGCTGGATATGGCCAAGAAGGACCCAAATCAAATGAGCTTGATTGAGCATTTAGACGAGCTGCGTGCCCGCGTGGTCTACTCGCTGCTTGTGGTCGTGTCTATCGCGATCATTGCGTATATCTTTCGCGAGCAGATCTTGGCGTTTCTCACGGGGCCATTGCGGGCTTTGAGCAGCTCGCGAGTGGAGCTCTTAAGATTGCTGGAAGCGTGCCGCACTCTGATCGCTGATCCGACTGCCACTCAGATGCCTGAAGACCAATGGTCTCGCTTAGCTTTCGACTGTCGGCGCTTCCTCTTTCAAGGGGGAAGCTTGATCTTTATTCGTCCCACAGAAGTTTTCTTCGGATATATCAAGCTCGCGTTCTTCGTGGGGTTGCTCGTTGGTGCGCCCTTTGTCTTGTATCAGATTTGGCAATTTATCGTGCCTGCGCTCTTCCCTCATGAGAGAAGATACGCGCGCTACGGGTTTCTCGCGGGCGCAGGGCTCTTTTATCTTGGAGCATTTGGTTGTCTCTTGTTCGTCGTGCCCGTCGCTATCCGGTTCTTGATCGAGCTTGGGGGAAATTATCTCCAAGCGGCGTTCACGTTCGATAACTATATCTCGTTCATTCTCTGGTTGATGTTAGGGTTTGGGGTCTCGTTCGAGTTGCCCGTTGTGCTCTTCTTGCTTGCTAAGATCGGGTTGGTCTCGCACGCGTTCTTGCGAGAGAGGCGCAAGTACGCTATAGTAATAGCGCTCGTCTTGGGCGCGGTCCTCACCCCAACCCAAGACCCCTTTACGATGATGACCATGGCGATCCCCTTGATCGTCCTCTACGAAGTGACGCTCTGGATCATCCGGTTCACTGAGAAGAAGAAAGAGACCGAGATCGTACCATCAAAGGGAGGTTGAGCTATGGGTGTCAGTGACTTGGGCAAAGGCAAAGTGATCGAATACGAGGGGGAGCTGTGGATCATCGAAGAGTACGCGCACGTCAAGAAAGCTCAGGGGCGTCCTGTGGCCCAATGTCGTCTCAGACATATCAAGACGGGCAAGGTCATCCCGCAGAACTTCTTCGACTCGGCCCCAGTCAAGATCGTCCACCTTGAGGAGCGCCCTATGCAGTATCTCTACAGCAGCGGCAATCTCTACACGTTCATGGACACCGAGACGTATGATCAGTATTCGCTGACGGAAGAGCAAGTCGCCGATATCAAGCCGTACTTAAAAGAGAACATGGAAGTCTCAGGGCTCTTTTATGAGGGCACGTTCGTGAAGGTGGACGTGCCTCTCACCGTGGAGCTCCAGGTCAAGCACACAGGCCCAGGGGTGCGGGGCGACACCGTGAGCAACGTGATGAAGCCCGCGGTGCTCGAGACCGGCTTAGAGCTGAAAGTTCCGCTCTTCATCAATGTCGGGGACTGGGTGAAGGTTGACACGCGCACCGGACAATACGTGGAGCGTGTCAATCGCTAAGCTATGCCAAACGCACGCAAGGCCGCAAGGCGTGCGCCCTGGGGGGGGCACGTCTCGATTGCGGAAGAAGTAGTCGGTTCTATCGCGAGCATTGCCGCCCAAGAAGTCGAGGGGCTGAGCGGACTGAAGGGCGCTGTTGCCGACGGGCTGGCAGCGCTGCTCCCCGGGGAGAAGCGTCAGGGAGTCGCCGCACAGCTCTCTCAAGATCAGTCCATTCGGATTCGGCTCAAAGCCGTGATTCACTATGGGTATCCCATCCACGAGGTTGCTCACAAAGTCCAAGCCAAAGTGAAGCAGGAGATCGAGGGGATGACGGGCTTGCGGGTGAGCGCCGTAGATGTCTACGTGCACGAGCTTGACCTTGGGGAAAAGACATCCCCACGGGGCACAGAGCGGCGCACGAAGGAGGAGTCGTGAAGCAAACGATAGATTACATAGCAGAGATCTTATACGCCGGTGCTGTTTTGGTGTGCTGGGTCGCGACCGCAGGGCTCTTGTGGGTAGCATTTGGGGTGGCTACTGCTCCTGAGGAGCAAGTCTGGGAGTTTTTCATGGCGTTTCTCAGAAGAAATACGTGGTGGGTGGTGCTGCTCGATGTCATGGCGTTGTTGCTCTTTTTGGTCGGTGTCTATTTCTTGGCCCAATTGTTGCAGGCGCGGCGACGCTGGAAGCGCATCCAGCATGAGAGCCCGCGCGGCCCCGTAGAGATCTCGCTCTTTGCCATTCGCTCGTACATTGAGCGCATCCTCGCATACGAGTTTGGGCTCCGACGATATCGCGTGGCGCTTGAACACACGAGCAACGGACTCTATGTCTTCATTCGCGCGGAGCTGCCTGTGGGGAAAAACGTGCTCGATACGGCTGAGAGAATCCAGCAGACTATTGAGGAGCACGTTGAAGATCGCGTGGGAGTGAAGGTCCATCGCGTTCAGGTGATCGCTGCGGGGATCGTCAGCGAGAGTAGCGAGGAGCGCCCGCTCTTCCACGGCGAAGGAGAAGTCGAGTGATGATGCGATTGTCCCCAAGCGCTCTTGGTGCGATTGTGGGAGTACTTGTTGGGCTGTTGTGGATTTGGCTGAATGTGAAATTATTTCTGATCTTGTTTTTCGCTGTGTTGGGGTTTGCGATCGGCAAGCTCTTTGAATCCGAAGACCTGCGCGAACGAGTCCGAGAGCTCTTCTCGTTCTTCTACCGATGAAGACGTTACCGCGCCGCGCTGCCCGCGAGAGAATACTCAAAATGCTCTTCCAGAAGGACTTTCGTACTGTCAGTTGGGCAGAGCTCTTGGCGGAGCACCCTGCCGACGACCCCTATGTGCGCGAGGTTATTCAGGGATTGGCCAGCAAACAGCCGGAGATTGACGCGCTCATCGCGGAGAAGGCCGCAGGCTGGCGCTTGGAGCGCTTGCACTCTGTAGACAGAAATATCTTACGGCTGGCAGTCTACGAGCTGTGCTATCGCGAGGACGTGCCGCCGGAAGTGATCATTGACGAGGCTGTGGAACTGGCGAAAAAGTACAGTGGCGAGCACTCGCCGGTGTTTATCAATGGGATCTTAGATCGCATCTGGAAGGAGAAAGCACACCGATCATGAAGATCTTAGTGACAGGGGGAGCAGGGTTCATTGGGTCACATGTAGTGGATGCGTATATCGCCCAAGGTCACATAGTGACTGTCATAGATAATCTCTCGACGGGATATAGAGAATTTCTCAATCCCAAGGCGCGGTTCTATCACGTTGATATAGCGGACCGTGCTGCGGTGCGGGAGGTCTTCGCTCAGGAGCGGTTTGATGTAGTCAACCATCATGCAGCTCAAGTGGACGTGCGCGTCTCGGTGCGTGATCCGCTCTTGGATGCGCGCACGAATATTATGGGATTGCTCACGCTGCTTGAAGCATGCCGTGAGTTCTCTGTCAAAAAATTTATTTTTATCTCGTCGGGCGGGGTCATCTATGGGGAATCCGAGAAGCTCCCCACCCCAGAAGATGCCCCCAAAAAACCGATCAGTCCCTATGGGGTCGCCAAGCTTGCAAGTGAGTTGTATCTCTTCAGTGCCAAGCACACGTGGGGATTAGAATATATTGCGCTGCGCTACGCGAACGTCTACGGGCCACGCCAGACCCCTCACAGCGAAGCGACCGTCATCAGCACGTTTGCGCGAGCCCTTGCACACAATGAGCCTGTCACGATCTTCGGTGACGGCCAGCAGACGCGCGACTTCGTCTTCGTGAGCGACGTTGCCGCGGCGAATCTCCTCGCGACCGAGTTCCTTGAGAAGATCCATGGCGCTCCTGCGCACTCTATAGACGACCTTGCGTTCAATATTGGAACGGGGCACCAGACGAGCGTGAACGACTTGCTCAAGAAATTCTCGCACGCCTTGCATAAAGAGTGTGCAGTGCATTACGCGCCGCCGCGTCCAGGGGAGCTCAAGCATAGCGCTCTGGATATCTCTAAAGCACACGAACTTTTAGGCTTTAGGCCCCAAGTCTCTCTTGAAGAAGGCTTACAGATGACGATGGCCTGGGTGAGAGAAGCGACTTTGCCGGAATGTAAGTTGGATTACTGACACAACGCCAAGGAGGTCTTATACTCAGGGAGAATCACCTCCTTGGGCTTGGCCGAAGAGAATCAGCCAAGCGAGTCGCAAAACCCTCTCACCTCCTAGGGGCGGCCCCCAAGGCCGCCTTTTTCGTTAGGGCCATAGGTGCCCATCACGACAGATGATCCCTAGGGCTTCCAAGTAAGACAGGCAGCGGTCGCGTCGCTGCAGCCACCGTAGATGACCTTCGCGAGCGTCGAGTTCGTCTTTATACGCTTCGAGCTCGACAGCTCCATAGCCGGTGCCACGTTGCAGGACATAGCAATATGATTTGAATTGTTCGGCGCTGCCGGTGGTGCGGATCTCGATCTCCTTGCCATCGCGCTCGGCAATCTTGCCGCGCAGGAACAGCTGTGGTTGAGAGGGAGGCTCATGCGACGTAGGGTAAGCCATAGACATCGGACTCCTTCTCAAAAAGTTTAGCGCATTACACGAAGCTGTGCAAGCTCGCCACAAAATAATTAATCCCGATCCATGCGTAGAGCACCGCCAGATACCCTAAGACCGACAACCACGCAACCAGGCCGCCGCGCCAGCCCGCATCATGTGCCCCCCACGTCAGCCGAGCGTGTAAATAGACAGCATAGACCAGCGCTGCCACAAGCATCGCTGTCTCTTTGGGATCCCAGCCCCAATAGCGACCCCATGCTTGTTCCGCCCAGATCCCCCCAAAGACTAACCCCCCAATCGCGTAGAACGGAAATCCCAAAGCATTGCAGCGATAGATCATCTCTTCGAGGGACTCGAGCCTCTCCCATACGACAGTATGCTCTTTGTGTACGAAGAGCAAGAGCCCCCCAAAGCCTGCGCTTAAGAGGAACAGGAGCGCCACCGCGGCGAGCATCTGAGGCGGTTGGAGCGTGGCAAAGAGCGGAATTACCAAGAAAATCACGCCGGCGATGCTTCCAAGCAGCGCCCCAAACAAGAGCACGAGAGTCTTCTCATAGCGGCGCCATAGATAGACCAGCGTCGCGCCAAATCCGCTGGTGAAGAGCGCGATCCCCAGCACCATAAAGAGCACATGGATCGTCAGCCAGTAGCTCTGGAGGCTGGGAGGCACGCCCGTGGGGGCGCTCGGCGCGATAGTGGGCGACGCTGCGAGGGCCAGCATCACAAACGCCGCCCCACTGATGAAAACCCCAACTTGCTTCATCTGAAACCAACGCTCTACGAAGAGATAGACCAAGGGGATCAACCATGAGAAGAACGCCAGCGTCTCGTAGGTCGTAGAGACGGGCAAGAAGAAGATCTTGACCCACTGCGACGCATTGCCCAACTCAATGGCGCGAGCGATCACACCAGCACTCGAGATCGCAAGGCTGACCATCAGGGCGCGAGTCGCCCACATGCCCCACGCCCTATTCGATACCCCCCACGCTGCGCTCGACGCCACAATGCCCAGAGCTTCCGAGCGCGTCCGCTGATGCGTTGTCCCCATTACCGTGTGGAGCAGATAGAGCACGAACGTGACAAAGTAGCTCACCGTGCTGAGATAGAAAAGCACCACGCTTGGATATTTCATAAACAGCCTCCTCGGTGTAGCCCATTACTATACCCATAGGGAGGGAGCCTGTCAACTTGCGCGCCAGTCTTCGAAGGAATATAATCGCTCAGGGAGGTGGGAGATGCTATCCCACAGGATCACACCCGTGCGCGAACATATAGCGTATCAGTTGCTCTACGAGCTAAGAACTGCCCCCGTGGGGCGACGCACGCTCGTAGAGCGCACGGGGCTGACGGAGAGCGTCGTGCGCACCGAGCTGGAGAAACTTGAATCGCAGAAGCTTGTCTCGTTTTCCAAGCTGGGCACATCTCTCACGGCGCGCGGCCGGCAGTTTCTCTCAGAGAAGCTCAGGGCAATAGCCGACGTTCGTGATGCTCATTTGAAGAATCTGATGCTCGATCGCTATGGGCGGATGGCGCATGTGCGCCGGGCAACTGAGGGCTTTATGAGTTGGTTGTATCGAGATATCGCGGTGCGCGATGGCGCGACTGCGGCGCTCTTCCTCACGAAGCGCATAGATGCGCTCTGCTTCATCGAAGAGCGTACCGCGCTCGCTCAACAGAACCCCGACGATAACGCCCTCTTAGAACAATCATTTCCCAGGCTCAAGGACGGTGATCTGATCATCATAGTCTTTGGCCCAACAAAAGGGGCGGCGACACGCGGCCTGTGGGCCATTCTCCGGGCTTTGATAGCCAATCAATAGCTCAATAACTCTCTTGAGGGAGGAGACCTATGCGCTGGACTCGATGGAAGGGCGTAGCGGTGTGCGCTCTTGTTCTTTTCGGGTTGGTCTGGCCATCGCTTGCCGACTATCCTGTCACTGTGACGGACGATCGGGGCAAGGCGATCACGATCCCCAAGCGTCCTGAGCGGATCGTCGTTGCCGGGACGCCACTCTATACGGAGATTCTTATCGATCTTGGGGCGCTCAGTCGAATCGTCGGGGTGAGCGAGTCGGCTGATAATCCCCCAGAAGTTGCGAATGTCCAACGAGTTGGGCCAGTCTTCAACCCCAACACTGAGCTCATTATCAAGCTCAAACCCGATGTCGTCTTCGGGGCGATCGGGGCGGTGCGCGAGACGCTGGAGCGCGCCGGGCTGATCGTCATCTCGTTGGGGAAGGTCGGCAGCGGGGCTATAGACAGCGTCACCGAAATTTTTAAGACGATTCGCTCTATGAATCTCGTCGTCGAGGGCGACACCAAGAGAGCCGATACACTGATTGGGAGGATCGCTGAAGAGATCGTGACAATAGAGGGAACGGTGCTCGACCGATTCAAGCCGACGGTCGCGGTTCTCTATCCGACGGGGGAGCAGCCGCCCTTTGCTGCCGGGCGCAGCACCCCGGAGAACGAGATCGTGCTGCGCGCCGGAGGGATCAATATCTTCCCCGATGTGGCTGACTACAAGCAAGTGAGCTTTGAGGAGATCGTCAAGCGCGATCCCAGCGTGATCTTCACAGACCCATTGCTCATCCCGCTCATCACTCAACACCGTTTGCTCCAAGGGGTGAAGGCGGTGAGGGAGAATCGTGTTTACGGGATTAAAGCCTCGCAGTGGGTCTCGTCGCGCATTGCTCAGACGCTCAAGACTGTTGCGGATCTCTTGCATCCCCATCGCTGAAAGAGAGAGGTGCACAGTGCGCTGGAAGGGCCTGCTGGCACTGGGCAGTCTGAGCTTGTTGCTTGTGGGAGCTCTGATAGTGGGCGTAGCCGTGGGGGCTGTGCCCATCTCGCTCTTTCGGTGCGCTCCCACGGAGTGCTTTATTCTGACGCAGATTCGGCTTCCAAGAGTGCTTTTGGCGGCTTTGGTAGGCGGGGCGCTTGGGCTCTGCGGAGCCGTGATGCAAGGGCTCTTTCGCAATCCCCTTGCTGACCCCTATCTGTTGGGGATCGCCAGCGGTGCCACCGCCGGCGTGGCGCTCGTGATCGCGCTGCGTCTTGATATCTTGTGGGGAGCTGCCCCAATAGGGGCGTTTCTTGGGGGTGTGCTCGCTGTCGGGATCGTCTATCGCATCGCGCAGACGCGCTGGGCTCAGCTGGACAATTACGCGCTCATTCTCTCTGGGGTGGCGCTCGCCGCGCTCTTTTCGGCGATCACGAGCTTTTTGCTCTTCTATAGCGGAGCATCTCAAGATGCACGACGGCTGATCTTTTGGATCTTGGGCGGGCTTGGCGGCGCCCAATGGCTCTACGTCTTTGGGCTGCTGGGGACACTTTTGGTCACCGGGGCGGGGCTTATGCTCTTTGCGCGCGATCTCAATGCGCTCTCATTGGGTGAAGAGATGGCCGCGCACTTGGGCATCGAGCCCAGACACGTGCGCACAGTCTTGCTGTTTCTCGTGACGGTGCTCACAGCGGTCGCTGTGGCCGTCTCGGGGACGATCGGATTTGTCGGGCTGATCGTGCCTCATATATTAAGACTTATCGTTGGGCCCGATCATAGACTCTTATTGCCCGCATCGGCGCTAGGGGGAGCGGTCTTGCTCACGCTCTGCGATGCTCTTGCTCGTACGGTGCTTGTGCCGACGGAGTTGCCCATCGGGATTCTCACGGCGCTTTTGGGCGCCCCGTTCTTTCTGGCATTATTGCGATCTCGGGCGCAGCTTGGGGCGTCACTATGATCTGTCTGGAGAACGTGCAGCTTGGCTATGAGCAGCGCGTTGTATTGCGCGATCTGAATCTGGAGATTGCGCCTGGGGAGGTCTTTGGATTGGTGGGGCCAAACGGTTCGGGCAAGACGACGCTGCTGCGCGCGATCTCCAGAAGGCTGCCGCCCCAGGCGGGCGCGCTCTATCTTGATGGGCGTCGTCTCCATGAGCTCTCCCCGAGAGAGTTGGCGCGCGAGCTGGCAGCCCTCGAACAGGAGATCTCGTGTTCGTTTGGCTTCACCGTGAGAGAGCTCGTGGAGCTGGGGCGCTTGCCCCATCGTGATCGCTGGCAACGACTCTCACAAAAAGACCATGAGATCGTAACCCGTGCGATGGCGCTCACGCATACGCTTGAATTTTCTGGAAGAAAGATTCACAGTCTCAGCAGCGGGGAACGACAACGGGTGTGGCTTGCCCTCGCTGTGGCTCAAGAGCCCAAAGTCTTACTCTTAGACGAGCCCACGGCCCACCTTGATCTGAACTATCAGCTTGAGATCATGGAATTGATTCGCTCCCTTGCCCAAAGAAATTTGACGGTGCTCGTCTCGCTGCACGATCTCAATCTCGCGCTGCGCTATACAGATCGTGTGGCGCTCTTGAGCGAGGGGCGGATCATCGCCGTAGGCGAGCCGGAGCGCGTCTTGACACCAGAGCTGATCGAGCGCGTCTTCCGCACAAAAGTGCGCATCATCAACGGCACAGGAGATCTGTATATCGTTCCCATAGGGAGCCGACGATGAAGATCGTCTCGCTCTTGCCTAGTGCGACGGAGATCGTGTATGAGCTTGGGCTAGGAGATTCTGTAGTTGGGGTCTCGCATGACTGCGACTGGCCCCCAGAAGTCTTACAGAAACCCAAGCTCAGCCAAGCTCTCGTACACTCGGAGATGCCCAGCGCCGAAATAGATCAGATCGTGCGCGAGCGGCTCCATAGCGGGCTGAGCGTCTATCATATTGACGCCGAGCTCTTGCAGCAACTAGAGCCCGATATTATCTTGACACAAGAGCTGTGTGAGGTCTGCGCGCCGTCGTTCGATGACGTGCGCCAGGCTGTGAAACTGTTACACGGCCACCCCAAGATCGTCTCACTGGAGCCACACACCCTCGAAGATATCTTTGAGAACATCTTGACGGTCGGGGAGGTGACGGGGCGCATACGTGAGGCGCATCAGCGTGTCGCTCAGCTGCAGCAGCGCGTCGCGCGCGTTCGTGCCCAGACGGAGCAGCTCACAGATCGTCCGAGGGTCTGCTGTATCGAATGGCTTGAGCCCATGATGATCGGTGGGCACTGGGTGCCCCAGATGGTCGAGTATGCTGGGGGTGAGGACTATCTTGGGGAGATCGGAGAGCCTTCGTACTATGTGGACTGGGACGAAGTGAGAGCATACGACCCGGATATTCTCGTGCTGATGCCCTGTGGGTTTTCTCTTGAGCGCACGCTGAGAGAAGCCCATGTGCTCACGGAACTTGAAGGTTGGCACGAGCTTTCGGCTGTGAAGGACGAGCAAGTCTTTGTCGTCGAAGCCTCGGCGTATTTTAACCGTCCCGGTCCGCGGATCGTGACGGGCTTGGAGATCTTAGCCGAGCTCATTCATCCGGAGATCTTCTCTGGGCTGGCGCCGACAGAGTCATTCATGCGCTGGGAGGGCGCTTAAAATGACAGGCAAGAGCGAGATGGGCTTGGTGCAGATGTGGTGGGGCAACGGCAAGGGCAAGACGACGGCAGCTTTAGGGATGGCGCTGCGCGCCCTGGGCCGGGGATTTCGAGTCCACTTGATTCAGTTTCTCAAAGGGGGCATCAAGGGCGTGGAAGCTTTTGAGGAGTACGGCGAGCTGAAGGCGCTCAAGCGCTTTGAAAATTTTTCGTATGAGCGCTACGGCATGCCCGAATGGCTCATCGGCACTCCCACAGAAGGGCACATCGAAGCCGGACGTAAAGCGCTCGAAGCGACAGCGCGAGCGCTCTCTTCTGGGCAGTATGACATGGTCATCGTGGATGAGTGTCTGTATGCGGTGCAGATGGGCGTGATCTCATGTGAAGATGTCATTCGCGTCGTGAAGGGCAAAGCCCCTCATACTGAGTGTGTGTTGACAGGGAGTCACAAGCGACTTCCCGAAATTGAAGAGATCGCGGACTTGGTGACAGAGGTGCGTAAGATCAAGCATCCCTTCGATAAGGGGATCAAGGCGCGGCCGGGGACGGAGTTCTAAGCCCACAGGAAAATCGCGTACAGGAGATCTTGGCACCTGGGCGCACTCTGTGCTATGCTCTTCTATCATGTGGTGGTTGAGCCTGGGGACGTTCTTTGTCAGCGTACTGATGACGCGCCTGTGGCTTGGAATTCAAGAGCGCTCGCGCGTCGGGCAACCCATCCGCGACTACGGCCCACAGATCCATACTCATAAGCAAGGCACCCCCACAGCCGGAGGGATCACGCTCGTGCTCGCGTTCTTGGGGAGCTGGGCAGTGCTGGCCACCATCGAGGGCACTGAAGCAAAGGCGCTCTTTATCGGGGCAGCAACGCTGGGCTTTGGCTTGATCGGCCTGCTCGATGACGGCCTGAAGCTTTCAAGACGTCACGCCCAGGGGCTCCCAGGACGATATAAGTTGCTCTTGCAGAGCATCTTATGCGGATTGCTCGCGTGGGGCGCGCTCTGGATCGAGCTTGTGCCGCCGGCGCGTATCCCCTTTGTCAGCGGGGCGCTCGCGCTGTCGCCAGCGATGAGCGTCGCCTTGATCTTTCTGATATTTATCAGCACGGTCAATGCTTTCAACGAGACCGACGGCCTAGACGGGCTGCTTGGGGGCGTGACGCTCATCGCTTTGGGGGCTTACGGGGTCATTCTCTATCTCCAAAATGAGCTTACGCTCTTGAAGATCTCCATGCTCGCCGCGATGGCGCTGCTGGGCTTTCTGTGGTGGAACGCGCACCCCGCGAGAATTATTCTCGGCGATACGGGCTCGTTCGCGTTAGGCGGGTTGGTGGGAGCGTTAGCGCTGGTGACCGGCACGGCGCTTCTATTGCCCCTCATCGCGCTCATTCCCGTGATCGAAACGCTCTCGGTGATCGTTCAAGTTCTCAGCTTCAAGCTCTTCAAGAAGCGCGTCTTTAAGATCTCTCCGTTGCACCATCACTTTGAGAGAGCCCAAGGCGTTGACTATGAATTTCTGCTCCCCCATCAAGAATGGCCCGAGGTCTTAATCACCCTGAGATTTTGGGTGATCGCGGCGCTTGGGGCCGTAGTGGGGCTATTGGCGTATCGCTGAAGCTCGCAGTATACTGAGAATTATGGCGCTCTTTGAGCGAAGACCCGAAAAGTACTTGCAGTTCTACGCCCAGGTGCACTTTCTCACGTGCGAGGAGTGCCTGAGCCATCACGGGGAGATCGCCGAGAACCCCAAGCACAAGCCCCCCTTACACCCAGACTGCCGGTGCCATCTCTTAGAATTTTCCCCCAAGGATCTCGAATACTACCAAGAGCAAGCCGAACGGATGAAGCTGCGTGCCCAGCAAGAGCTTTTACGGCGTCGCCTCTGGTGCCAAGCCCGCGACAGCTTAGAAGGCGACTTCTCCCAAGCCAAAGAGCTCTTCCGCCAAGCTGCTCACATCGAATTCTATCTCGAAGAAGTCGAGCAGCTCTGCGCAGAGAAGCGCGAGCTCTTCGAGAACACGCCCGAGCTGCGCGCTCAACTCCAAAAGCTCTTTATAAAATGCTATCGCATGAAGTTCAGCTTAGATAAATATCGTCCGATTCCCCCAAAGCTGATCTTGCTCTGGGAGACCGAAGGGATCAGACGCATCAAAGAGCTGCTGCCATGACGCTGTACAGATCAGATGCGCTTGTGCTTGTCGGAGTCATCGTGCTCGTGCTTGGGGGCGCGCTTTGGGGACGGACAGCTTTCGCCCCAGAACCCCAGATCGCTCAGTTTGTCACCCGTCTGAACGAGCCGCTCGATCTAAACACGGCGACCCTCGAAGAGCTCATAGACCTTCCGGGGATCGGGCCGGTGCTGGCGCAGCGCATCGTCGAATACCGGGAAGCGCACGGGGGCTTCAAGAGCGTCGAAGAGCTCATACGCATTCGCGGGATCGGCCCAAAGCGCCTCGAACAGCTCAGAGGGCGTGTGCGTGTTGCACAGCCCAGCCAAAGCCAGTAAGCTCACGCTGTGTCTTACAAATTTCCACGGGCGCGACGGATCAGGGCGCGCCGAGATTTTCAGTATATCTACGAGCATGGTCAGCTCTATCACGACGAGTGCTTTCGCATCTTCTATGTGCGCAAGAGCCCGACGGAGCCAGGGCGTTTAGGCGTCAGCGTCAGCAAGAAGTTGGGCAAGGCCCACGTGCGCAACAGATTCAAAAGAGTGCTGCGCGAGACATTTCGCCTGCACCCCGACATGGCCGCCGGGCTCGATATGATCGTCCAGCCCCGCCTCGCTCTGCTCCCTTTGGCCAATGCTCAAATCCGCCAAAAATTCCTAGAAGCGCTCACGGCCCTACGGTCACGATAGGGAACGGACTCCGTCCTTGCATCCTCTCAAAAGTTATGCTATAGTATGGAGCACACCGACCCCAACCCGAGGAATGAATCCAACCGGAGCGTTCGTGAGACGTTCCGATGAGAAATCAGGAGGGGCAGGCGTATGGAAACGAGCGAAGAGACCATCTTGACGCCGGAAGGCTACGAGCTCAAGAAGAAGAAGCTCGAAGAGTACAGAAGGATTCTCTACGAAGAGCTGCCCAAAAAGCTGAAATTAGCCAAGGAACACGGGGCAGAGCTCCGTGAGAACAAGGAGTATTTAGATATCAAGCGCGAGCAAGATTACTATGAGCTTGAGGTGCGCCGCCTGGAAGAGCTCTTAGAGAAAGCTATTATCTTAGATGAGAGCCAGATCAGCACGAAGTCCGTCGGCATTGGCACGCGCGTGACGCTCAAGGATTTGAAGACCAACAAGACGGAGGTCTACGAGCTGGTCAGTCCTGCCGAGGCCGATCCTGAAAGAAATAAGATCTCGACGGAGTCGCCCGTCGGCCGAGCCCTCATGGGACAGCGCAAAGGGGCGGAGATCCAAGTCGAGACCCCTCGCGGCGTCGTGCGCTATAAGATCGTGGCCATTCAGCGCTGAGTCTCTCTCATGGACACGAGCAATCCCCTGCGCGAAGAGCGCTTGCGCAAGCTCGAAGAGTGGCGTGCTTTGGGCATTGATCCCTATCCCAGGAGATTTGCGCGCACCCATCTGGCCGAAGAGCTTCAAAAAAGCTTTTGCCATCTGCCCGCCGGCACTGAAAGCTCAACCCACGTGCGGGTGGCCGGGCGGATCACCGCACGGCGGCTCATGGGCGGCGCGTCGTTTTTCGATCTACGAGATGGCTCAGGGCGCATTCAGCTCCATGGAACGACAGATCTCTTAGGTCCAGAGCGCTATGAGCTCCTCACTCAGATAGATATCGGGGATTTTCTGGGGGTTGCTGGGGTAGTCTTCCGCACTAAGAAGGGCGAGCTCTCCGTGAGAGTTGAAGAGTTCACACTGTTAGCGAAAGCCCTCCGACCGCTGCCCGAAAAATGGCACGGCCTCCACGATACGGAAACCCGCTACCGACAGCGCTATCTGGACTTAATCGCTAACGAACACGCCCGACGCATTGCTCTGATGCGCAGCCGCATCGTCAGCGCCATGCGCAGATTTTTAGATAGCGAAGGCTTTTTAGAAGTCGAGACCCCCATCTTACAGCCCCTCTACGGCGGCGCGGCCGCTAAGCCGTTTACGACCTATCACAATGCTCTCAATATGACGCTCTATCTCAGAATCTCTGACGAGCTCTACTTAAAGCGCCTGATCATCGGGGGCTTAGAGAAAGTCTACGAGATCGGAAAAGATTTTCGCAACGAGGGCATCAGCACCAAGCATCACCCCGAATTCACCCAGATGGAGTGTTATTGGGCTTATGCAGACTATAACGATATGATGGCCCTCACGGAGAGAATGATCTCTCAGATCGCTCAAGAAGTCTTGGGCTCGACGCGCATTCTCTATCAAGGCCATGAGATAGACCTCGCTCCCCCATGGAGGCGCATCCGCTTCCGCGATGCAATCTTAGAGCACACTGGTATTGATATTGAGCGCTCAAGGACGCTCCCGGAGCTGCGCGCCGAGATCAGCCACAAAAAGCTCTCTGTCGATCCTCAGCCAACTTGGGGCAAACAAGTTGACGAATTGCTCAAGACTTACGTCGAGCCTCAGCTCATCCAGCCGACGTTCGTGCTCGATTACCCTCTAGAGCTTTCGCCATTGGCCAAGAAGAAGCCCGATAACCCCGAGTTTGTCGAGCGCTTCGAGCCGTTCATTGGGGCGATGGAATTCGGGAATGCGTTCTCGGAGCTCAATGACCCCATAGATCAGCGTGAGCGCTTCCTCGCCCAAGAGGCCTCCAGACGCGCCGGCGACGAAGAGACGCAGCCGTTGGACGAAGATTTTCTCACAGCTCTCGAGTACGGGATGCCGCCCACAGGGGGCTTGGGCATCGGTATAGACCGATTGACGATGATCCTAACCGATGCCCCTTCGATCCGCGAAGTCATTCTCTTCCCAACGCTGCGTCCCAAGAGCGCACACGAGTGAAGGAGGATCAAAGACATGGGACGGACGCAAACCGCTATACAGAGAAGATTTCTCTCGCTCTATCACTATTTCGCTGATGTGCTGCCCTATCTGGTGCTCTCCTGGGACGAGAGATATCTGCGATTTGCTGAAGCCAATCGCTTACTCAAGAAGCTCTCTCCGGCTATGGTCATCGCCACGTATTTTGGCGATGGATATCTGTGGGGCTTGGTCGGGCTGTTCATACTCATCTGGGGCACCCCATTGGACCGCAAGTACGTGATGGTCGCGTTCGCGATCACCATTATTAATATCGCGCTCTTCAGGTTTCTGAAGCTCGTCTTCAAGCGCACGCGTCCAACGTACGTCGCTCCACCGTATGAGCTTGGATATCGCTTGCTCGATACGTACTCGTTCCCCTCAGGCCATGCGACGACGTCGTTTGGGATCGCGTATGTGCTCTCGCATTTTTATCCCATTCTGCCGGTCCAGATCGCTGCGTACAGCGCCGCAAGTCTCATTGCAATCTCGCGCATTCACATGGCAGAGCACTATCCGTCCGATGTGATCAGCGGCTCGCTGATCGGTATACTCTCCAGCGCATTTCTCTTACCCATCTTTGAAAGGATCTTGAGATTATGAAGACCTCACAGAAGAACGCTCAAGAGCTGATCGCTCAGTATACCCCACAAGAGATACACTATTACAGCGACTCCGCCACAGGTCTCAAGGCGCTCATTGTCATTCACAGCACGGCGTTGGGGCCGGCCACTGGCGGGACGCGCTTCTATCCTTACGCCAGTTGGGATGCTGCGCTTGAAGATGCCCTCAAATTGGCGCAAGCGATGAGCTACAAGTGTGCTCTGGCTGAGCTGCCCTTTGGTGGAGGCAAGGGCGTGATCTTGGGCGACCCCAAGCGCGGCAAGACCCAAGAGCTTCTGCGCGCCTACGCGCGCATCGTCCATCAGTTTCAGGGGCGCTTCACCACCGGCGAAGAGCTGGGGATCACCGCGGACGATCTCAAAATTATGATGCGCGAGACCCAGTTTATAGCTGGGGCCAAGGGCATCGCCCGCGACATCTCCCCCGTGACTGCCCAAGGGGTTTTTTATGGCCTGAAGGCGTGCTTTCAGACGGTCTTCGGCAATAGCTCCCTTCACGGACGGACGATCGCCGTGCAAGGGGCAGGCAAGGTCGGGTATCATCTCATCAAACTCTTAGCTGCTGAAGGGGTGAAGCTCTTCGTCAGCGACATTGACCGTCGGGCGCTGGAGAGAGTCCACAGCGAATTTGGAGCAAAGATCGTCGAGCCTCCTGACGCGATCTACGCCCTCGAATGCGATGCGCTTGCGCCCTGTGCGCTTGGGGGGATCATCAACGACACGACGCTGCCCCTTTTAAATTGCAAGATCGTCGCGGGCTCAGCGAACAATCAATTAAAAGAGCCTCGACATGGCGACAGGCTCCACGAGTTCGGGATTCTCTATGCGCCCGATTATGTGATCAACGCTGGGGGTCTGATCGCAGCCGTGCAAGATCTGCTGGGAGGGTCTTTAGAGAAGGCTGTGCAAGAGACGGAGAAGATCTACGGTCGGTTGCTGAAGATCTTTGAGATCGCGCGGCGCGAGGGGATCGCGCCCCATCGGGTGGCCGACCGTATTGCCGCGGAGCGCTTGAACAAAGCCACACACACTCAATTAACGACAGGAGGCTGAGTATTTTATGACGCGTCGGTTGTGGCTGTTGGTCGGCTTGGTCGGGCTGTTGGTGGTGGGGCTGAGCTATGGGCCGTTGGCTCAGCAGTCCGTCTCAGCATCGGTGGTCATCAGCAATTTGAGCTGTCGCGGGGGAGTTCAGATCGTGCAGCTGACTTGGCTCCAGAATCAGACCCCCCTGGCGACGCAGCTCTTCGCCCCGCCGGTGCTCATCCCTGTTGAGACCAGGCGCGAGTTCAAATTTGAGCTCCGTGCTTCGCCGACACACTTAGCGGTGCGTGGGGCGTTCATAGGGGCCCAAGGGCAAGCCACCGCGCTCGAATTGACCGTGCCCGTAGGGCAAGAGACCAAGTACGAGTGCGGGACGATTTTGGCGACTGTAGCGGGCCAGCAGCCGCCCACGGGTCAGCAGCCGACACTCCCTCCAGGGATGCCGTCGCTGACGCCGGGCATGAACCCGCAACAGCTCATCTCGGCGTTGCAAGCTGCGGGAGCAACCATCGAGGTCCAAGGCACTCAAGACAAGCCCAAGATCGGCAACGCTGACGATCCGTTGGTGCTTGGGGCATTGGGGCCAGGCTTTCAGGCTGTTGGGTATTGGGTGAGTTCGGGCACAGGGCAGCTTCGTGCTGTCGTGACGTATGATCGTCCGTTGGTGCCGGTTGTCTTATGGGTTGTGGGGATTCCCACGCTGGCCACGTGTTTTTCGGTGCCGCCGCCGGGGGGAGGGCTGACGGTCTTCTGTGATCGTCCGGCGCTCTTTGCCCCGCTCACGACGTTTGGGGGCGGGCCGGTGCCGGGATTGGTCTTCTTTGTTTTAGTCATAAAAGTCGGCGGCCCGACGATGCCCTTCGTGCTCTCGCTGGCTGGCTGAGTCGTAGTGACAGCCCAGTGAAACCTAGCCCTTGGGGTAAGGGTATATAAAACGCCCCTTGCTCCAAGGGCTACTCTATTCACAAAACAAGTGAGGTGGTTTGCTATGCGGTATAGGCTTCCAAGAATTTGGAAGCAGGCATTGCTGGTCGTGGTCGGAATCGTTCTGTCAGTCGCACCGGGCGTCGCGCAAGTCAGCACGACGATCAATATCATCCCTGGGCCAGTCGTGCCATACCCTACGCCCGTCTTCATTCAGATCTCTGGGGTCTTCAATGACGGCTGCACTCCCAAGCCCCCTTTCAGCGTGAGCGTTGTTGGCACTATTATCACCATCAGCTCAGCAGAATTAAGTCCTATTTGCACGATGGCGCTGACGCCTTGGGGGCCGTATACGTTCTCTGTGGGGGTCTTGCCTCCGGGGACTTACTTGGTCCGAGTGCTGCACACGACTCAGAGCGGGACGCACTTGTTGGGCACGCGCACGTTCGTTGTCGTCACCATACAGCCGCCGACTCCCCCAACACCGACGGCGATCGTCTGCGATCCGGGAGCGCCCGCTGAAGGGCTCTTCCTGCGCGACGGGGCGCGCTATCTTGCCACAGGGGGCACGAACATCAGCCCTGACAAGCGCGGCGTAGACCATTGGGCCGATCTGACAGCTCTGGACACTTCGTTCTTGGCCAAGTGGCAAGCGTGGGGCAAGACTGAAAGACCCTTTGAGGCAGGCATGAACGACGATGGCGACTGGGTCGTCTATCGTATCAGGGCTCGCGAGCAGCCCCTCAGCGAGATCCAACTCTGCT
Source organism: Candidatus Fraserbacteria bacterium (assembly GCA_947085185.1). Lineage (GTDB taxonomy): Bacteria > Bipolaricaulota > Bipolaricaulia > RBG-16-55-9 > DRXL01 > JANXCC01. The sequence goes on from CAMTVK010000002.1 coordinate 133,427, forward strand.
TGAAAGCTGTAGGCAATAGAGCTGCCCAGCTCGAAGTCTATGTCCAAACGGAGCCGACCGATCCCACGAAGCTTCCGGCTCCCGACGGAGATATTCGCGGGCTGGATGGCTGGACGAAGGTCGGCACGCTGACAGTCGGCTTGGGAAGCTATCAGATCTACACAGTGAGCGTGAGCGGGGTAGCCGCTTCGGCGTTCTATAATATTGCTCTCAGGCTCGTCGAAGAGACTCCAGACGGCAACGCGATCATCGCCTGGCTGAAGCTCAAAGCGTAATCTCAGAAAGCAGGGGCGGAGCAGAGTGAAGGCTCCGCCCCTGTCCCTACCCTCGCACAAGGTTCTTCAAGAGAAAGAAGACATTCGCCGGTCTTTCGGCAAGCCTTCTCATAAAGTACGGGTACCAATGGGTCCCGTACGAAACATAGATGCGCACACGATAGCCCGCGTGCGCTAAGTTCATCTGCAGATCACGTCGGATGCCATAGAGCATCTGAAACTCAAAGCGATCTTTGGCGATGCCGCGTGTCCGCGCGTACTCTGTGGCCCAGCGAATGATCTTTTCGTCGTGCGTCGCAATTGCGGGATAGACGCCGTTCTCTTGCGCGCGGGGGCTGAAGAGCATCTCTAAAAGTTTTCTATAATTTGCGTCCACGTCGCGCTTGCGCGGAAAAGCAATCTCCGGCGGCTCCTGATAGGCCCCCTTGCACAGCCGCACCTTCACACCCCACTCGATCAATCTCTCTACATCGCGCTCGCTGCGTTTGAGATAGGCTTGGATGACCGGGCCGACGTTGTCGAAGCCCTCACGACGCAACTGTTCATAGAGATTGAGCGTCCGATCCGTATACGCCGAACTCTCCATGTCCATACAGACAAAGTTCTGATACGCGCGCGCACGCTCCAAGATCCGGCGCATGTTCTGGAAACAGAGCTCAAAGCTGATGTCCAACCCCATCTGAGTCAGCTTCAGAGAGATCTCCGACTGCACGCCGGTCTGAGCAATCGCATCGAGAATTTTCAGATACTCATCGGCAGCGGCGAGCGCCTCACGCTCGTTCGTCGTGTTCTCCCCTAAGTGATCGAGTGTGGCTAAGATATTCGTTGCGTTGAGCTCGCGCACGACGGCGATCGCTTCGTCCAAGCGCTCCCCGGCGATGAACCGCCGCGCCGCCCGCTGAGCAAAGCGATACTGAGAAAACGCCGATTGCACGGCATGATTCTGCGAGAGCCTTAACAACAACGCGCGCATCATCGTCTCAGTCCCCTGTGAAGTCTTAGTGAAGTATTCTAACGCACTGGCCAGCGGGAGCGCAAAAACAGACAGATGTCAATCGCCTATGGAGCAAGGAACTTCAGGTTCTCTCTCACAGGTGCTTCGCTGCCAAGCCCGGTAACACTACGATGAAGACGGTGATGGCTTATGAAGCGCTTGATTCTCGGGATCACGCTGACGCTCTGTGCGCTCTATCAGATGGCTCGCCACCGTTGGCTTGTGCGCCGTGGCAAGCGATTCTCTTATATCAAGTTGACTTAGTGCGCGATGATAAAATCCGAAAACCCCACGGACTTCGTGGGCGTCACACGGAAGAACGGGGTCGTATATCGGAGCAGCACTTGGGTCTGGGAATTCTCTCCAGCAGTGAAGACCGCGCGCAGCACCAGCTCTGGGTCCGGCCCCAAGAACGCCCGGAAGAACGGATCTTTGAACGTGGCAAACTTCAGCGTCGCTTTGACGACATAGACCGTGTACTCGCGGCGGCCGAGCTTAGTCTCTAGAGGGACTCTCTCGGTGCCGATCACCTCGGCGCGCGCCCGCGCAAACGGCTCTTCGCCCCAGCGCAACAGCTCGTGGTAGAACACCTTGAACTCATAGGCTTGGCCGACTTTTAACGGCTTCCCGTAGAGATGATAAACCCAGTCAGAGATGGTCATTGCTTGGCCCGGCCAAGCAATAGTGGTTCTGAAGATCCCTTCGTAGCTGGGGAGGACGATCTCCATCTGGTTGGCGCCCACGGGCTTGTAGTACCCTTCGCCGGAGTAATCGGGGCGGTTGGGATCAAGAAAGTCAAACGTGATCACAAAGCGCGCCTCGCGCAGCGTAAAATTGCTGTTTAAGAAATTATTCCAGTCGATCGTGATAATGTTGCCCACTTTGACCTCGACAAACTGATGGAATCTGAGCCCTTCGGCTCCCTGGGTGATGCGATCTACGGTAGTCGTCACGCCGTTGAGATCTTCATAGCGCACCCGGCGGGGATAGGGGTCTTGCTTATCGGGAATCCCGTCTTCGTCGGTATCGGCTTTCAAGGGATTGGTGAAGTAGACGAAATACTCTTCGCCGTCGAGCAGGCCATCGCCGTCGGTGTCAGGCTTATTGGGATCGGTGCCCAAGATCTTCTCTTGGGCGTCGGTGAGGCCATCGTTATCCGAGTCCTGAGCGAACGATGTGCCGGGCACAAGGCCAACCAGCACTAACGCCAGTAAGACCGTCACAGTAAGAGCGCGCATAGAGTATCTCCTCCTTCTTCTTCCTCATTCTTCCTCACCCTCACTTCCTTGCCCGGTCCCTTTTCTTACTAGAGGGGAGCCCGAGGTGAGGGGATGGACTGAAAGTACGTGATCGCAGCTAAGAGCGCCGGCAAGACGAAGATCGTCACGACGAACGCATAGAAGACTGCCAGCCCAACTAAGAGCCCAAAGTCACGGTTCCACGTAATCGCGCTGAGCATGAGCACGAAGAACGCCGAAGCTGTCGTGAAGAACGCCGCAAAGAGCGCTTCGCCTGTGCGCGAGACCGCGCGCGCTAAGTCGCGCTCCTCACGGAATCTTTGTATGAGGTGAATCGCATAGTCTACCCCAAGCCCAATGCTGATCGCCGCGACAATCGCCGTCGCAGCGTTCAGCTCGAGCTTGAAGAAGCTGACCGTCCCTAAGAGCAGCCCCGTCACGACGACCATGGGAAAGAGCCCAACCAGCCCCCACAGCACAGATCGCAACGCCAAAGCTAACACAATAAAACAGAGCCCAAACGCGAGCGCAAGCGACTGCGTCAGCGATCTGTGCAGGGCATCCAAGCCCAGCTCTTCGACGAAGGGGACGCCCGTCAGCTGCGCCTCGATTCCCAAAGTGTTAAGCTTCGCTATGACCGGAGCTAAGCGTTCCGTGATGTCACGGGTGACGCGGCGCACGCCCGCTTGGTCAGCAAAGCGCATCGTATTGACGCGCACGAGAGCTCTCTCTGACGCAAAGATGGGCAGCACATACGCTTCGGCACGCTGGCGCAGAGAGTCCTTGGCTAGGACTTCACCCAGCAGCCAGCGATAGGCCCCATCGGGGTCCTCTACGAACCGATCCATGAACCCCTGAGCCAGCTGGGGGTTGGCAGCCCGCACGTCTTCTAAGTAGTGCGCGATGCTCGTCACCGTATGCGCATACGGGGAGGCCGAAAGCGTCTCAGGGATCTCTTTCAGTAACACGCGCATCACCTCAAGACGTGCGATATTCCCTGTCAAGACGAGCTGCACCTCGTCGTACGTGCGAAACTCTTCGTTGATCTTGGTGTACAGGGCAACTGTAGGGTAGTCTTGGGGCAGGAGCCGTCGGTAGTCGACTGTATATGTCTGAAACGCTCGGCCCTCCCAATAGCCAAACGCCCCGATGAGCAGCCCCAAGATGACGACAGTGCCCATGGCGACTCGTCCGTGCAACAGCTCGGCGTAGCGACCGAGCCCAAGGCTGAGCAGGCTTGCTTGAGGGTGGGCAAAAATCCTTCGGGTGCTGGGCCATGGCTCGGTGCGGGGCCCTTCGGGAAAGATCTGTTTCAGCGCCGGTATAAGCATCACGGTGATGACTAATGCACTGATCACAGACACAGCTGAGAGCAACCCAAACCAACGGATCGGCGGGCTGGGCGCAAAGAACAACGCTGCAAACCCGAGGGCAGTCGTGATGGTCGTGAGCAGAAGCGCGCGCCCCGTGCGCGTCAGGGCGATCCCGATAGCTTGAGGCCCACTCTGCTTCTTACAGCGCTCTTCTTCGTATCTGTGCAGCAGGTGAATCGCGTAATCGTCGCCGATGCCCATCAGAAGCGGGAAGACCGCAGCCATCAAGAAGTTGACGGGAATCCCAAGCCAGCCCAGCAGCCCAAACGACCAAATCCCCGATAGCCCTACGACCCCAAGCGTCAGATAGAGGCTCGCCAAGGGCTTGTACGTTCCTATCACTAAGAGGGCCAACGCCCCCCCAAGCACCAGATCAACGGGCACAGCAACTCCAGCAAAGAGTTCTGGGCTGAACGCTCCCACAGTCACCCCTCCGATCAAGAGCCCCACTAACCCTAGTTCCCACGGACGCGTCAGACGAAAAGCCCACAGCAGCGTGAGCGCAATCAGAGCAAAGACGATCGGGCTCAGATAGCGTATATCGCGCCCGGTGGTCTGATTGAAGATATCTAATGTCTCGCCATAGCTGACTACTCCGATGTCAAGGGCGACAGCGCTCCGAGAGATGGGCCTGATCGCCGCGAGGGCCTGGCGCGAGACCCCGATAATATCGGCGTCCTTGGCGATTGTCGCCGTAGCCAAGGCTGTGCCCGCAAGCGACGTAAATTTCTTCACGAGGGCCATGCGCTGAAACGTCATGCGAATGATCTCCTCAAACGAATATCCCAGCTCGTCGCCGTCGGTGGGCAGACTGTAAAACCGTCGGTCGCCGCCGTGGAGTTCCGCACGAACGAATTTGACAAAGTCGGGAATCCCCTGAGCCGAGACGATCCCCGGAACGGCGCGCAGGGCTTGGAGCACTGCCTCCATCTCGAGGATCGCTTCAGGGGACTCGATAGAGAAGTTCTCTTTTGGCGCAAAGCGCACGGCGATGACGTGCGCCAGAGACGCCACCCCAAAGTCGCGCTCGACTTCGCGAAAGAGTCTTACTGTCGGATGATCGGGCAGGAACTCTTGAGGATCGTTGGCGACTCTGAGTTTTGTGAGGCCCACGGCACTGAGGGCCGTGACAGCAAAGATCATAAGAATCTTCCCCCACGGCCCTCGTGCCGGTTTCACGAATTTCATATTTTTAGGACGGCATTGTCAGAATCAATAAGCCGACGACGCCGCGCAGGTCCGTGCGCACCTCAAAATTGAGCACACGCCCGGCGATCTTTCGGTCTACAAGCTCAGCACGATAGAGATCTTGTGCCAAGTAGCTGCTCTTGCCCGCCAAGATATGAGTAAGCGCGGCTTGGGCCGCACTCTCAGAGGAAAAGCGAATCTCGAAGCGCACCCGCACCGTCGTGCCCTCGAAGAAGACCGCGTAGCTCATGGCTTCTTCGTTTGGTTCGACGGGCTTATCTTTAGTAGGGTCGGTGCGGCGCACAAACGCGATGGCCCCACCACGAGTCGCATACGCCGCTATGAACTCATCGAAGACCCCGATGCGCCCCTTCAAACGAGCTACGATGTGCTCAGCCGAAGCTCGCAGCCGAGCTTGATTGGCCGGTCCCCCAAGCCCAACCTCCGTGCCAAACCATAACTGCCTTGCCAGGGGAATATACGCCCACTCGATGGGGATCGGCCCAAAGACTCCCCCCGTAAAGACCACGGGGATGCCGTCCATCTCGACCAAATCCCAATGGGTGTAGGGGGAGTTGGGTGCGCCCACAGCGGCTTTGAGCCCCTGCAGCGCGCCGAACGTCTGAGGGAAGGGTGCCCCGTCAATGACCGAAAAACTTGAGAGATTGGGCCCAGCCCCATGCGCCACCCACGGGAGCTTCGACGCATCTAAACGAAAGAGCTCGATGGCCTGACGAATCCCATGGAGGGGATGACGCGCCGCTGCCAACGGCCCCATCACGCCTGCGCGCAACGTCTCGTCCCGCAACAGAAGCGCTATATCTGCAGCTAAGACGCGCGCGTATCCCGCGGGATACTGCACCACAATCTCGTCCAGCTTCACGCTAGGGGACTGGGTCCACCCCATCCCGCCGACCCCAACGACGATCGTGCTCACTAAGGCGAGCACAACCAGCGTCCTTTGGAACATAAAATCCTCCTTTATTTTAGGAAGGCGCGTAACACGCGCCCGGATTCTTCTTGGAGTCTTTCCAGATCCCGCCCCGCAACCGCGGCGAAGAGCAAGCCATGGGCATACGTGCCGACAAAATCCACAAACGTCTCCACGGAGAGCCCGCGCGCACGTAACAGCTCCGCTGTCTCCCCTCGGAGCCGGGCAAGCCACGCCCGATGCTTCTCGGCAAAGAGCCGGCGCGCCCGCGGCGGGCCTCCCCCCGGCGCCGCCAGAATCATTTGAATCACCTGAAAGAGCTCGGGCTGACGCCGATAGTGATGTAAGAGATTGCTTATGATGCGCTCTGCGATCGCCAACGGCTCTTGCACTCCCTCGGTTCCATCAAGAAGGCTCCGAAAGTACTGCTCCGCCCACGCGCAGAGCAGCTCTTCGATCAACGCGTCTTTTGACGCGAAATAATAATAGATCGTGCCCTTGCCCAGCCCCGCAGCCTGCGCGATCTCGTCCATGGTCGCTTCTTGGAGCCCCCGAACAGCAAAGATGCGCAAAGCTGCTTGCAGAATAGCTCTGTATCGCTCTTCTTTCTGCTTTTCTCGTAGCCGTTGCTCTGGGGCTTGGACCATTTCGACCACTGAGTCGAATTTCGACCCGTCGGTCGAATTGTACCCTAAGCGCTCTGATTATGCCAATGATTTGGGTCAGGGCTGCGCATGATTCTCGTCAGTTGGCTTATAACAGGACAATATTTGCCTTCGCAGGCCGCTTCAGATAAACTTTTTTTTGATATGAAGCTGACGTTTCACGGTGCGGCCAAGACGGTGACGGGGTCGTGCACGCTCTTGCAGATTGATAAGCTGAAAATTCTGATAGACTGCGGGCTCTGGCAGGGCTCCGAAGAGATCGAGAGCCGCAACTGGCTTCCCTTCGGATTCCCCCCAAGCAAGATAGATTATGTGATTTTGACTCATGCCCATCTCGATCATTGCGGGCTCATCCCCAGACTCGTGCGTGAAGGCTTTTCTGGAGAGATTCTCTGTACCGAGCCGACGCGCGATCTTGCACGACTCATCTTGACTGATAGCGCCCAGCTGCAGGAAGAAGCAGCAGCTGTGCTCACAAAGAAGGAACGCCGGCGCGGCGGCAGCCCCATCCGCCCGCTCTATGAGATCGAAGACGTCCTCAATGCCCTCGATCGCTTTGGCGATCCCATCCCGCTCAACAAGACAATAGATCTTGCCAAGGGGGTCAAGTTCTCCCTGCGCGATGCTGGACATGTGCTGGGCGCTGCGTTCGTGCAATTTCGGGGCACCGAAGGGCGTAAACGCCCAAAGCGCTTGCTCTTTTCAGGAGATCTGGGCAATGCCCATAAGCTCCTCACTCCAGACCCGGCCGAGCCTGACCCTGCCGATATTGTCATTCTAGAATCTACCTACGGCGATCGCACTCATCGCTCGATGCGCGATTCTATCGCTGAGCTCAGACAAGCTCTTCTGCTCACGTTCGCCCGCGGTGGCAACGTGCTCATCCCCAGCTTTGCCCTAGAGCGCTCCCAAGAACTGCTCGCTCTGCTCTTCCAGCTCTATAGGCGCAAGGAACTCCCTGGCTGTCAGATCTTCTTAGATAGCCCGCTGGCGAGCTCAACAACGAAAGTCTTCCGACGCTATAGCGAATACCTCAAGCCCGAGGAAGCACAGACGCTCGCGCACATCCCCAATCCGTTTGACTTCCCCGCCCTGCGCTTCGTCCGCACGCCCGAAGAGTCTAAAGCGATCAATTCTATAGCCAGCCATGCGATCATCATCGCAGGCGGCGGCATGTGCACCGGCGGAAGAATCTTGCACCATCTCAAGCATCAGCTCTGGCGCTCGGAGTGCAGTGTCGTCTTTGTGGGCTACCAAGCCGATGGGACGCTCGGGCGCAAATTGATCGAAGGGGCCCGAACTGTTCGGATCTTCGGTGAGGAAGTCGCCGTGCGTGCCCAGATCTGGACGATCAACGGGTTTTCCGCGCACGCCGATCAACCTGAACTCTTGCGATTTCTCACCCAAGCGCGCACCCCCCAGAAGATCTTCTTAACCCACGGGGAGATGCACAGTCTCCTCGCGCTCAAGCAAGCGATCCAGACGAGGCTGGGGGGCACCGCCCATATTGCCGATTGGAAGGAGACCGTAGAGCTATAGCGAAAAGCCCTGCAAATGCCCGGATTGCTTGAGCTTGTGCAGTGCCAGCTCTTCGATCTGGCGGACGCGCTCACGGCTTAAGTTCAAAGACATCCCGATCTCAACGAGCGTTCGAGGATGGTTGTCTTCCAAACCGTAGCGCAACACGAGAATACGGCGCTCGCGCGCATCGAGCTCCGCGAGCGCTCGCTCGAGCCTCTCGCGGTGCACTGTGCGCAGGGCCTCGACCTCTGGCGCCGCGCGGTGAGTGCTCACGCTCTCTAGCAGTGTCTCGTCGTCTTCTTCGCCTATGGGGGTATCGAGCGATGGGGCAAACGGACGCACTTGAAGCAAGCGCATCAGAATCTCCTGAGAGACCCCGATCTCGGCAGCAAGCTCTGCAGAGGTGGGCAGATCGCCGTGCTCATGCCAATGCCGCTCCTCAAGCTCGGCAATCTTTTGCAACAGCGAGACAAGATAATCGGGCACTGCGATCACCCGCAAGTGCTTCACTAATGAGCGCATGATCGCTTGGCGGATCCACCAGGTCGCATAGGTGCTGAACTTATAGCCACGGCTGGGATCGAAGCGCTCTACGGCCGTGATCAGCCCGATGTTGCCCTCTTGGATGAGATCGAGCAACGGGACGCCAAGAGCGCGATATTGAGCTGCGATGCTCACGACCAGGCGCAAGTTGGACGTGATCAAGCGTTCGCGAGCGTGAGCATCGCCCTGAGCTGCACGCTGTGCTACGGTGTACTCCTCTTCAGGGGAGAGCAAAGGGTGGCGCTTGATCTCATTGAGATAGAGCTGCAAAAAATCGTTCCTCCCGTGCTTCTCAAGCCCATCGGTCTCCAAGGGTTATCAACCTCCTCGCTTGGTGCGCTGTGTGTATCTTAGCGAGGAGTTTTTTGGAAATCGCTGATGGCGCTCAGGGGTTCTCGTGATCTCCGTCATAGTGCGTCATCTGAGCGTCACAATGCCTCCGTAGATGATCGTAGGGGCACGTTGCAACGTGCCCCTACGATCATCTTGCGTTTTCCAGTAGGATTTTGGCACAATAGAGCCAGCTATGGACGCTCAACGCTTACTCGAGCACTGGCAGGACGAAGGGGAATCGGCGTATCTGTACAAGATCTTAGCTGAAGGTGACCCCGACCCACGCCGCAAAAATCTCTTTCTCAAGCTCGCCGAAGTGGAGCTCCGGCATCAGCAGGCATTTGCGAAGCTCCTGGCTGAGCAGGGCGTCTCGGTAGGGGAATTTCGGCCCAGTTGGAGAGCCCGACTCTTGAGCTGGATGGCGCGGCACGGCGGCACACGCACAGTCCTGAGACTGCGCATCGTGGATGAAGCCAGCGAAGTAAAGAATTACCTGCGCGAGAAATCCAGCCAGAGCTCCAGCCAAATCGCTCAGATCTCTCAGCAAGTCGCACGCGATGAAGCCATCCACGCTGAGACCCTGATGAAGATCGTCGGCAGCGGCGGCGAGCCCTGGCACCGCATGGAATCTGGAGGCTTTCTGCGCAACGTCGTCTACGGCTTCAACGACGGGTTGACGGCGAACTTCGGGTTGGTGATGGGCGTGCTTGGCGCCCAATTCCATGAATTTATTGTGCTGTCGGGGCTCGCTGGGCTCGTAGCCGACGCGCTCTCCATGGGCTCTAGTGGCTACTTAGCCGCCAAGAGCGAGCAAGAAGTCTATCAGCATGAGATCGAACTTGAGCGCGAAGAGATCCAGCTCATGCCGGAGATCGAAGCTGAAGAGCTCGCGTTGCTCTATGAGGCCAAGGGAATGCCTCCCGAAGCCGCCCGTCAAGCGGCCACACAAGTGATGGCTGATCCCCAGATCGCCCTCCAAGAGAAGGCCCGCGAAGAGCTGGGGATCGCGCCGGAGCTGGGCTCGCCCTTGCGCGAGGGACTACTCACCGGGACGGCCACGGCGTTTGGGGCGTTGATCCCGGTCTTGCCGTTCTTCTTCGGGAGCGGCCCCATAGAGATCTGGACGTCGTTTACGATCAGCATGCTCTCGCACTTTGCTGTGGGGGCTGCGCGGAGTCTCTTCACGGGGCGCGGGGCGTTTCGCAGCGGTCTCGATATGTTCTTAGTCGGCCTGGGCGTCGCTGTCGTGGGGTATTTTGTGGGAATGCTCATTGAGCACTTATAACTAACACTTGACCCAGTTGCGCACATGTGAGAGCTATCTGTATCATTATCTTATGGCAACGCACTCCTAGGAGGAGTCCGTGATCACAGCCTACGATGTCGAACGTCTGCGAGCTTGGCACAGCCAAGAGCATCCTATCGTAAGCTTATATCTAAACGTCACTCCCCCTCGACCGTTCGTCAGCGAACTTCGCTCGCTCATTCATCTTCAAAAAGCGCGTTTCGAGGAGAACCATCAACTTGATAAGAAGCACCTTCGTGCAATAGAAGAGCTGCTAGCTCGCCTCGAAGATCATGTGCGCAGCGTGGAGCGCCAGCTCGACAGGACGCGCCTATTGGCGATCTTTGCCAGCTCCAACGGATTTTGGCAAGAGTATCGCCTCCCTGTGGCGCTGCCCAGCCAACTAGTCGTCGACTTCGATCCCTACATCCGGCCATTGACGATCTTGCTCGACGAGTTTGATCGGTACTGTGTCTTGGTGGTCGATGCTAGGAAAGCGCGGATCTTTTCGCTCTATCTTGGGGAATTTGAAGAACATGGGGATATGTTCAGCGACGAAGTCCCAAGCAAAGTGAGCGTCGGGCGTGGCGTGCGCTTAGGTGCGCCAGGAGTATGGGGAGCCACAGGAGAGCTGCGCATCCAACGCCATATCGAAGACCACGTCCATCGCCACCTCAAACATATAGCAGAGCGCACCTTGGAGTTCTTTACTCAAAAACAATGTGATCTGTTGATACTTGGCGGACCCGAGGACAAGACGCTCCCCTATCTTGTGGAACATCTGCATAGCTATTTGCGCGAGCGTCTGGCTGGCGAGTTCCATGCGCGCCCTGACCTGCCCGTCGCTCAGCTCAAAGAGCACGCGCTCGCCGTCGCCCAAGCGTGGGAACGTCGCTATGAAGAGCGGCTCATTGCGCGCTTGGTGGAGCGGGCTCGTGCACCCAACGGCTTGGCGGTCTTAGGGATCGAGCCCACCTTGGAAGCCCTTATGAACAGCCAAGTCCATACACTCGTGCTCCAGCACGACTTCCGTATCCAGGGTACCCTCTGCCCTCACGATCACTTTCTCTCCTCATACTTACTAGAATGCCCGCTGTGCCGCAGCCCCATGCATCCCATAGACGACCTCGCCGAGGAGATGATCGAAGAGGCGATCCATCAGAACGCTGAGATCGAACACGTCTTCACCAGACACGAGCAATTTATCCCGCACGGTGTCGGGGCGATCCTGCGCTTTCGCTAAGAAGGAGGAACTTCATGGCCACTCGACTCTGCGATATCTGCGGCATCCGACCCGCGACTGTCCACGTGCGCGTCGCGCGCGACGGTCAGCAAGAAGTGCTCCATCTCTGCTCAATCGATTACGCGCGGCTGCGCCGCGAACACGCGTTCTCCCCATTAGAGTCACTCTTTGGTGGGGGTCTTTGGGAAGATTTCTTTGGGGAGGAGCCCTTCCGGCGCCGTGATCGCGAAGCCGTCGACATCGACGCGTACTTGAGTCAGCACGCCAAAGAACTGCTCCAGCACGCTGCCCAAACCGCCGTCGACTTCAATAAAGACGAGATAGACACCGAGCACTTGCTCTATGCGCTCACCGACAGCGAAGTCGTCCAAGAGATTTTAAGACAATTCAAGATCTCCCCGCAAGACATCAAGGGCTATATTGAACATAACGCACCGCGAGGGACGTTCAAAGCCGAGAAGGGCCAGACGGTGCGCCTGAGCGTCTCCCCGCGGGTGAAGAGCGCTTTAGAGCTGGCGTTCATCGCGTCGCGTGAGCTGGGACACAGCTACGTGGGCCCGGAGCACTTACTGATCGGGCTGGCTGAAGAACAAGACGGGCTGGCCGGAGATCTCTTGCGCAAATACGGGCTCACCCCCCAAGCCCTGCGCCAACAGACTGTCAAAGTTGTGGGCAAGGGAAGCGAAGAGGGACGCGTCGAGCGCGTCTCTACCACCCCGACACTCGATAAATACTCGCGCGATCTGACAGAACTCGCTCGCCGGGGCAAGCTCGACCCGGTCATCGGCCGCTCCAAGGAGATCGAGACCGTCATAGAGATCCTGTCGCGGCGCAAGAAGAATAATCCCGTCTTGATCGGCGAGCCCGGCGTGGGCAAAACAGCTATCGTCGAGGGCTTAGCCCAGAGAATCATCAAGGGCGAGGTCCCCGAGAGCCTGCGCACCAAGAGGCTCGTCGAGCTCAATATCAATGCGCTCATCGCGGGCTCGAAATATCGAGGCGAGCTGGAAGAGCGCGTCAAGCAGGTCCTGGACGAGATCATCGCCCATCAAGACGAGCTCATTATCTTCATTGACGAAGTGCACACGATCGTAGGTGCAGGCGCTGTGGGCGAAGGGGGCATGGATATCGCGAATGCGTTCAAGCCCGCCCTGGCCCGCGGCGAACTCCATCTCATCGGCGCGACGACCCTCAGCGAATATCAGAAATATATCGAGAAAGACGCAGCGCTGGAGCGACGCTTCCAGCCCGTCTTCGTCGCCGAGCCTACCGTTGAGCAGACGATCTCCATTCTCTACGGGCTGCGCGATCGCTTCGAAGCCCATCACAAAGTCAAGATCACCGACGCCGCGATCATCGCCGCGGCGCAACTGGCCGATCGCTATATTACTCACAGATTTTTGCCCGATAAAGCGATCGATCTGGTAGATCAAGCAGCGGCGCGGGTGCGCATTGCGTCCACGTCGCGCCCGGCAGAGCTCCATGAGCTGGAAGCCCAGATCCAACAGCTCAAGCGCGAGCAAGAGTACGCGTCCAGCCGAAAACAGTTCGACAGGGCCAAGGAGATCGAATCGCACATTAAAGCCAAGGAGCACGAGCTGGCCCAAGCCACAGAGCGCTGGAAGAAGGCCGTCGCGTCTGGTTCTGCTGAGGTGCGCGCCGAGCACATCGCCGAGATCATCTCTAAGCTGACGGGCATTCCCGTGAGCGAGTTGACCACTGAAGAGCGCGAGAAGCTGCTCCACCTTGAAGAGAAACTTCATGAGCGCGTCGTCGGCCAAGACGAAGCAATCCGCGCCGTCAGCAATGCGATCCGTCTTGCGCGCGCCGGCCTCAAAGAGAAGAACCGCCCCATCGCGACGTTTCTCTTCCTTGGGCCCACAGGCGTAGGGAAGACCGAGCTCGCCAAAGCTCTCGCATGGGCTGTCTTCGGCGACGAAGACGCGATCATTCGTATAGATATGTCTGAATACATGGAGCGCCACAGCGTCGCCCGGCTCATCGGCGCCCCTCCAGGCTACGTGGGCTATGAAGAAGGAGGCCAGCTCACCGAGCGGGTGCGCCGCAGACCCTATAGCGTCATCCTCCTAGACGAGATCGAGAAGGCCCACCCCGACGTCCATAATATTCTCTTGCAAGTCTTCGATGAGGGGCGGCTCACCGACGGCAAGGGGCGCACCGTCGACTTCACCAATACTATTATCATCGCTACGAGCAATCTGGGCAGCGAGATCATCCAGCGCAACCTCACCCTCCCTCCAGAGTACAAGCGCAGCTACGATGCGCTCAAAGAAGAGCTCATGACGATCTTGCGCAGGAGCTTCCGCCCAGAATTTCTCAATCGCCTTGACGAGATCATCATCTTCCATGCGCTCACGCAAGAGCAGATCCGCCAGATCGTCAAGCTCCAACTGCAGAAGGTCGCGCAGATGGTCCAAGAACAAGGGATCACAGTGCAGTTTGATGATGCGCTCATTGAGCACTTGGCCGAGGTGGGGTACCAACCGGAGTTTGGGGCGCGGGAGCTCAAGCGCAAGATCCGTTCGGAGGTCGAGACCGAGCTCTCCAGCGCCATCTTACAGGGCACGATCCAAGCGGGCGATACGGTCAAGGTGCGCTACGATGCCGAGGGCGCTACAGTCGTGCTCGAGAGAGTTCCCGTGGAGGTCAAGAGCTGATGGACTTTCTCTCGCTTCTATGGTTTATATTTATATTTTCCACGATGCTGCAACCGATGCTCCAGCGCCGGATGCTCGAGTGGGAACGCCAGCGCTGGATCGAACGAATTGAGCGCCAGCGCGGCTCCCGCGTCATCGTTCTTGTCCATCGTCAGGAGACGATGGGGCTTTTGGGATTCCCCATCATGCGCTATATTGACGTGACTGACTCCGAAGCCGTGCTGCGCGCTATCGAGCTGACTGATCCGGAGCTTCCTATCGATCTGGTCCTGCATACGCCAGGTGGATTGGTCCTAGCCGCACTGCAAATTGCGCGGGCACTGCGCAAGCATCCTGGAGGAACTCGCGTGATCGTGCCACACTACGCCATGTCCGGAGGGACACTCATCGCTTTAGCTGCAGACGAGATCATTATGAGCCCCCATGCAGTCTTAGGGCCAGTGGACCCTCAAGTTGGGCAGTATCCCGCGGCATCGTTGCTAGCCGTCGTCCAACAGAAAGCCCCTAACGAGATTGATGACCAAACTCTCATCCTAGCCGATGTGGCGCGCAAGGCAGCCCAACAGCTCCAAGAGGCCGTCTACGAGCTGCTTGAGGGACGGTACCCACAAGATCAAGCACGCCAGCTAGCACGCACACTCTCCGAAGGCCGCTGGACCCATGACTTCCCTATCACGTATGAGAAGGCCAGAGAGCTTGGGCTCAAAGTCCGTTGTGACATTCCCAAAGAATTCTTATGGCTTATGGCGCTCTATCCTCAGCCCGTGCGCCATCATCCAAGTGTGGAGTATGTGCCTATTCCGCGCCAGCGCGAGGGCGCCTCGCGCCCTACACACTTTGGGGGGAAAGGGTGATCCTTCATGGCTCCTCATAAACTTGCGCCAGAACAGTTGCGTCGCACGTTTGATCCCAAAGAGCTTGGGATCGAATCCACCGAAAATATCCCGCCCCTGGAGGGGATCATCGGGCAGAAGCGCGCTGTGTCAGCGCTTAAGTTTGGGTTAGGGATTCAGGAGCTGGGGTTTAATATCTATGTAGCAGGCCCCCCAGGCATCGGCAAGATGACGGCCGTGAAGTCTTTTTTAGAGGAGCTCGCACGCCAGAAAGAGACCCCCCCAGATTGGTGCTATGTGAACAACTTCGACGATCCCTCTCAGCCCAAGGCCCTGCGCTTGCCCGCCGGCTGGGGAACTCAACTCGCACAAGATATCAAAAATCTCGTTGACCATGTGCGACGCGAACTCCCCAAAGTCTTCGAGAGCGAAGAGTACAGCGCCCGGCGCGATGAGATCATGAAAGCGTTCAATAAGCAGCGAGAGGCGATCATCAATCGAGTGCAGGAGCGCGCTTCCCAAGCGGGCTTTCTCCTGCAAGCCGCGCCGTTTGGTATCCTCATTCTTCCCGTGTTGGGCGGCCGCCCCCTCAACGATGCCGAGTTCCAAGCCCTTCCCCAAGCCGCCCGCGAAGACATCCAGCGCCGCCGCGATGCCCTCCAAGAAGACCTCAAGCTCGCCATGAAAGAGATCCGAACTCTCGAGAAAACTGCCCAAGAAAAACTCCACGAGCTCGATCGCCAAGTCGCCCTCTATATGGTCGGCGGACTTATAGACGACCTGCGCGACAAGTATCGCAATCTCCCCGATGTCCTAGAGCATCTCCATGCGATGCAGAAAGATATCTTGGAGAACATTGAGCTCTTCAAGGGGGAGCACAAAGCTGAGGGAGAGGTCCCTCCTTGGGCCAAAGACCTTCCCTTCCGAAAGTATCACGTCAATGTCTTGGTAGACAACAGCAAGCAACATGGAGCTCCTGTGGTCGTCGAGCTTAACCCAGTCTATCATAATCTCTTCGGGCGCATCGAGAAAGAGACGCAGTTCGGTGCGCTCTACACAGACTTCACCATGATCAAAGCGGGCTCGCTCCACCGCGCCAACGGAGGGTATTTAGTCCTCCCCATCGAAGACGTCTTGAGAAATTTATTGAGCTGGGACGGGCTCAAGCGCGCCTTGCGCGGCCGCGAGATCTCCGTCGAGGAGCTCGGGGAGCGCTTGGGGTTCATCGCGACCAAGAGCTTGCGTCCGCAGCCCATCCCTCTCGACGTTAAAGTGGTGCTGATCGGCTCACCGATCTTTTACTATTTGTTACATGCCTTCGATGAAGAGTTCCCAGAGCTTTTCAAAGTGAAGGCCGACTTCGACACCCGCATGGATTGCACTTCAGAGAACATCCAAGATTTTCTGAAGTTTCTGGGCACTTTCTGCAAGAAGGAACGTCTGAAGCACTTAGACAACACCGCCGTGGCGAAGCTCTTAGAGTACGCCTCCCGCTTAGCGGAAGACCAGCAGAAGCTCTCGACACACTTTGGCGCGATCGCCGACATCATTCGTGAGGCTCACTACTGGGCACTCCAAGAGGGAGCGTCACACATCAGCGCGCGCCACGTGCAGAAAGCGCTCGACGAGAAGGTCTATCGCTCCAATCTCATCCAAGAGAGAATCCAAGAGATGATCGCGCGCGGCACGCTGCTCATTGACACCGAAGGGCAAGCCGTGGGGCAAGTCAATGGACTTTCGGTGATCAGTCTGGGAGACTATGTCTTCGGCAAGCCCAGTCGGATTACGGCGAGCGTCGGGCCAGGACGCGAAGGGATTATAGACATAGAACGCGAGGTCGAGCTGGGTGGCCCCATTCACTCCAAGGGCGTCTTGATCTTGAGTGGATACTTGGCGCAAAAGTACGCGCAAGACAAGCCCTTGACGCTCACAGCAAAATTAGTCTTCGAGCAGAGCTACGAGGGGGTCGAGGGCGACAGCGCCTCTTCGACCGAGCTCTATGCGTTGCTGTCGGCGCTGTCGGGAGTGCCCATCAAGCAGGGGATCGCCGTGACAGGGTCGGTCAACCAACACGGTGAAGTGCAAGCGATTGGGGGGGTCAACGAGAAGATCGAGGGCTTCTTCGACGTCTGCAGAGCCAAAGGGCTGACGGGCGAGCAAGGGGTACTCATCCCCAAGAGCAACGTGCAGAACTTAATGTTACGCGAGGACGTAGTCGAGGCCATAAGAGCGAAAAAGTTTCACATTTGGGCGGTGAGCACGATTGACGAGGGGATCGAGATCTTGACGGGGGTATCGGCGGGGGAGCGTGGGCGCGACGGGAAGTTCCCTGAGGGCACAGTCAATTACTTAGTCGACCGACGGTTGCGGGAGTTCGCCGAGTGTCTGAAAGAGATCTCTGAAGATACAAAGAGGTCGCGTCGCGCGCGGCGCTAGGAGGGAGAGCCTATGCCAAAGATCGTCGTCGTGGGAGGAAACTTCGAAAGAAACTGGGTATCCGCTCTTGGCAAAGGAGGTCGTCTATGCCGTTGCTCACGGAACAGAACAAGCAGCAGATCCAGAAGGTCTTGCAGCAGCTCACAAATCCTGTGATCGTTCACTATTTCACTCAAGAGTTCGAGTGCGAGCCCTGTCAAATGACCCACGAACTCTTGAAAGAAGTCACGGCGCTCTCAGACAAGCTCGCTCTCAAGGTCTATGAGTTCAAGAGCGAGCAGGAGTCCGCACGACGCTTCGGCGTCGATAAAATCCCAGCGATCGTGCTGGAGGGGCAGAGAGTCTACGGGATTCGATTCTTCGGGGTTCCCGCAGGCTACGAGTTCGGCGCTTTTCTCGAAGATTTAATAGACGTCTCGCGTGGGACGACCCAGCTCTCACCAGAGACTCAGATGCTGCTCAATACCCTGATCAAGCCCATACACATCCAAGTCTTCGTAACGCCCACCTGCCCCTACTGCCCAGCAGCCGTCAGGATGGCACACAAGATGGCGCTCTATAGCGAGAAGATTCAAGCAGACATGGTCTCGGCGCTGGAGTTCCCTTATCTCGCTGATAAATATGACGTCTATGGCGTGCCCAAAACTGTCGTCAATGACGGAGAAGTACTGTTTGAAGGGGCGCTGCCAGAGCGCGAGTTTGTCGCTCAGGTGCTGCGGGCTGCCTAAGGAGGGATATTCTCAAACTTATCTTCGATCCTGGCCATACCCTCTCATGAGTCTCGCTGTTTCATCGTGATCAGGGAGAATGCTCTCCGCGTCACGCACAACTTTGAAGAGGTAGCCCCCTAAGCTGGTGACTACTCCCAACAGTCCCGCGAGCACGAACATCAGTCCCATGCCCGCTCCTGGACCAATGCCCACCCAGCTGCCAAAGATCTGAGCCAATGTGCCGGGAGACCGCATCGCGGGCTCAAAGACGAAGTCTGCCAACGGACCGGCAATCAAAAGCCCCAACGGAGAGGTGATCTGCGCGATCAGCCGTCGCACCGCGAAGACGCGCCCTTGCACATCAGGGGGAACTTTGCTCTGCCAGATTGCTTGGTTAGAGCCATTGATGATCGGTATAAAAAACGAGGTGAAGAACGCACCAGCTACCCACAAGGGCAGTGATCGTGCCACGCCCAACACCAGAGTCCCCAACAGGCTCTCCAGCGCCAGCCCTCCCAAGAGCCCATGCACCCTACGCGCGGGCCCTCCCCAGAGGCTCATTGCTATTCCTCCCATGACTCCACCGACCCCACTGATCGAGAGCACCGTTCCCAAAATCTGGGCGTTGTTGTCCGTGCGGGCTAAGATCATCGGGCTCAAGACCCCAAAGGCAAACGAACCGAGCAGATTCGTAGCCATCAGAGTGAGCTGCAATCCCAGGAGACTTGGCCGCCGAAGAATATACGTGAACCCGTAAAGCGACTCCCCCAGGAGCGAGCTGTCCCCGGTGGGCTCAAGAGTAACTTTTGGAGGTTGCGGGATATGCACCAACGCGAGGGTCCCGATGGCGAAGAGAAAGGTGATGAGATCAAGAGTCATCACTCCGGCGATGCCAATGGGGCCGATCAGCATTCCCGCCAAGAGCGGCGCAGCGATGGAGGACGCCGATTCAGCTAATGACATCATGCCATTGGCACGTCCGTAGTGCTTCTTATCAACCATGACGCTGATCGTCGCGGAGTACGCAGGCCACTGGAACGCTTGAAAAGCGCCGACGACCGCGGCACCTAGATAGAGATGCCAGACCTGCAAATGTCCAGACAGATAGAGCAACAAGACCGCGAGAGTAGCCAAGCCACTGATAGTGTCGGTGAGGATCATCACGAACTTGCGGCTCCAGCGATCTACTAATGCTCCAGCGATAGGGCTCATGAGCACCGTCGGCCCCATGAAGAAGAAGCTCATCAAAGCTAAGGCTGTAGCTGAGCCGGTGGCTTGCCAAGCCCATAGCGTCAGAGAGAAGACGGTCATCCCTGAACCCGTCAGAGAGACAAGTTGCCCGAACCAAATAATACTGAATCCTAGCATCCCCTTAGGACTTGCTCTCAGAATCTTCATGATGATGCTTGCCGGCGCAGCTCTTCGAGCTCGCGCTCGACCTCGCGCAGTTCCTCTTCAAGCTCTTTCTTGTATGCTTCTAGGTCGCGCTTGTACTCTTCGAGCATCCTCAGATACTCCTGGCGGCGCGGGAAGCGCCACGGCTCCCAGAACGCTCGAAAGAACGGGCCGCGCCGAATCCCAATCCCAAAGGGAAAGTCAAAATAGAAGTAGAACCCACGCCGACGCATCGGTGATCACCTCACTATTTTAGAGTCGCACCTGCTCCTTCACCATGCTCTTTGGGTCTATGTGCACTGACTCTGAGTATTCGACTCGCGCGATGCGACACTCCGGCCCAATGGTCACACGTTTGCCGCGCACCGTCTTTGCGACTGCCGCTTCGAGGGAGATCTCATCGGCTTCGATCAGATCAGACACGAGCCTCGGCTCGCTTCCAAAGAATCTCCTCAGCCAGCCCCAAAACGATTCTCTCTTGCGCACAGTAATACGCTCCCCACCGATCTCTCGCGCCCAAGAGCGCTCGCTTAGCTCAAGCTCTAACTGATCTGCCGCAAGAAGCCCCGCGACGCGAAAAGCCCCACGGCCACGGAACTCTGACGCTTCGACGTCGCCTCCGGCAGCGAGAACCCCGCTGAACTTGGCACGCTGCGCCCGAAGATTTTTTGTGATCTTGATTGTGCCTGCGTTCGAAAACTCTTGCGCGTGGACGCTGCCCTCGACCTTGCCCGCCCCGGCGGCTTTGAACTGCTCGCTCTGGACGTCGCCGCCAACCTTCCATGCTCCAGCTGCGTCGAACTCTTGCGCCGTCACCGCCCCGACGATCTTGCACGCCCCAGCGAGCTCAACTCTGCTCGCTTTGACTTTCCCGACGATCTTCCCCGCGCCGGAGATCTCAACAGACTCGGCTTCGACATCGCCTTCGACCCGACCTGCCCCAGAGATCGTGACGCGCTCGTAGAGACCTCCTGTCGCTTTCCCTGCACCCGCAATGGAGAGACTGCCACGCTTGGTCGTCATGCTCTCTTCTGCTCCTTCACGTGTGCCCCAGGCACAATCTCTAAATTCTCTGAATACTCGACAGACTCGATCTCGCAGCCCTCGCCGATCTGAACTTTTTTGCCGCGCACGACGCGCGCTTTCGTATTCTCTAAGAAGACTTCGTCGCCTTCGATTGTGTCGACTTCTAAATACCCAGAAGATCGCCCGAACGCATAGCCGAAGCCTTCGCCCACAGCTCTCCCGACTTCCTCGCCGATGCGTCCTAAGTCTTCAAAGACTCCCTCGAGCGTCTCGCCCAGACCTTCCAGGCCACGCCCCAGATGGATCTCACCATGGCGGGGTTGTCGCCGCCACCCCCAAAACGACCGTCCGCGACGCCGCACTTCGATGCGCGTCCCACCGATCTCTGCGACTTTTCCCTCCCCAAGCTCGATCTTCACCTCTTCGGCTGAGAGCAGCCCGCCGATCTCCAAGCGCCCACGCGATAAGAATTTTTCGGCCTCGACGTCTGTGCTCACTTTGAGGGAGCCGGCGCTCGTGATCTCTTGCGCCCGCACCGAGCCCTCGACTGTCTGCGTCCCGGCGATCTTGACTTCGCCCGCGCGCAGCTCGCCGTCGATCGTGCAAGACCCCATGGTCTTCACGAGCTCCGCCTCGACATCGCCTGCGACACGGCACGAACCGGCCGTCTTCAATTCTTTCGTTTTGACGTCCCCGTCAATGCGACATGACCCGGCCGTCTTGATGAGAGTGGCGTCCACGTCGCCCTCGATCCGGCCCGAGCCCGCCACAGTCACGGTGTCATAGATCCCGCCGCTGATGCGGCCCGAACCAGCTATGTGCACGTTCGTGCGCTTTTCTTCAGACATAGCTCCCCCTAGCGTCGTGCCTGCCAGAGCCGATAGACTAAATAGACCAACGCCGCGACGAAGAGAAAGATGAGCACAGGCGAGCCAGCCAATAGACTCAGAACAAGCCCTACCAAGATGATAGGCAAGAGAATCGGCGCCAGGATCAACAACGGAATCCCTAAGACCGGCAAGAGCACAATGCCCACGATCCCTAACGCGAGCGCGAGAGCGAAGAGCACGACCCCGCCCACTACAAGCCCTACCGTCAACAAGATAGGGATCACCAAGATCCCGACAAGCACTACAACGGGAATCGCGATCACCCAGGCCATCCAGCCGCTCGCCTCCCAGTCCCCGATGCGGATCTTCATGAGTGCCTCCTTATTGTATTGCCCCCTCCCTAGGGGAGAGCCGGCAGATTCATAATGCTCCCAACTTCAGTTTGACATCTTCTAGGATCTTATTCAACTCCACCCTCGCTGCTATGCGCGTTTGGGGGTCGAAGAGACATTCGTCAGAATAGAGCAGACAGAAGCTCAGATGGGGTTTGCGCCCCGTGAGCGCAAAGCTTCCCGGCAGTTCCTTGCGCACCAGCGCCAAGACCCACCCAAACTCGCGCGCTTGGAGCTTGGCAAAATCGCTCGACAACAACGTCGAGAGGACTAAATTCAGCTCTTCCGGGTCAAGCTCACAGGTGCGCAGCCTCTCGATCACGGCTAAAAAAATCAGCTCGCGAAAACTAAACGGCCCCGACTCTTTTCTGATCGTCTCATAGTATTCTAAGACTTCTGTGCTGAGCCAGCCTAAGCTTCTCATCTCGTCGCGCGTAAAGCGCCGATCCTTCAACTCCGGCGAGAGCAGCTGCGCGATCTCTTCTAAAGATCTTGTGTCTTTAAGCGCCTTGATCTTCTCGATGCGCTCCAAGATCTTCTGCTTGGGCAAAAACGTCTCTTGCCCGGTGAACGTGGACTTCCGGATAAACCACGATTCGGGAATCAAGCCCTCGCGCTTCCACCGATAGAACTGCCCATAAGAGATTCCCGTTAGCTCGAGGACTTCCTTCTTGCTGATCAGCTCTTCTTCACTCATGGCTGCGATCAGTATAACATAACACTGTTTTTTTTTACACAAGCCAAGAGATCTAGAGCTTCCAGCTGAGTCGGCCGTTGATACCGAAGGTTCGAAGCGCCAAAGCGAGAAACTGCGCCCACGAAGCCCACCCGATAGGTGAGGCTCTCTCCTGCAATTGAGCTTCGTTCAGGCGTCTTCTCACTCCCTCTTCGCGCCAGGAACGATCGTGCATCTCTTTCGCCGCCATCCCGATCTGAAGCTCATCCAAGATATTGAACATTACCGGCCTCCTTCTGGCTTTGATGGCGCCATTGTAACATAACACTGTTACGTTTGTCAAGGGGGCGAGCCAAGATCAGCAATGATAGTTACTTTTGAGCATGCGCCCGCGCCTCCTCCAGCCGAGCCTCACCAAGTCGCTCAGGGCGATATCGTACTCTGCAGCAAGCTCTTGGACTGTCGAAGGGGGCAAGCCCGCCCGCTGCAGCGCGCGCCGATAGCGCCGCACTGCCCAGAATTTGCTCCACCAGAGCGTCATTGCCAGCCATCCCAGCTTCAACACTAAGCTCTCCAGCGCCCATACGCCCACGAGGATCGCTCGTATCCAGCGCCAGACCATCATGGTTCCCTCTCTCTTTCGAGGTCTTTCTCCCCAAGCTTGAAGCTTGGCTTGGCCAGATCTTTGAGACTGATCATATAGTTCTTGGCCATCTCCATGGCTTGCTCTTGAGGGATGCCCTGTTTGATCAGCTCGCTGTAGAACGCCCCAACGGCCTTGCCAAACTGCTCCCCGGCCTCTGCGGAGTAGACCACGTCTCGCAGCCCCTTGAGGAGCGCTGGGAGCTTGTCGGCGATCTTGTCCAGCAGCTGGGCCACCTCTTCGGGACCCCAGTCTTCCTTGCTCATCGCTGTTCACCCCTTTCTGCGCTTCAGTTCCCAACCGGCGATGTCAATCTCCGGCTCGAGCTTCACTCGTCCGCGCTCGTAGAGCACTCCGAGCGAAAACCCCAGCGCAAAGATCTGCCAGCTCAGCTGGGCTATCGTATGTCGTTCCTCGGAGCGAATCCGTTCAACCGTCCGAGCGAAAAGTTCTTCTGACGGCTCTGGAACGCTCTCAACACCTAGAGCGATCAGTTCTTTTATCTGCTGAATCTCTTGGAGCTCGCGCTGGCATCGCTCACACTGAGCGAGATGCGCCTCGACTTTGGCGCGCTCTTCTTCTGTCAGCGTGTCGTTGGCATACCAGGGCAGAAGCTCTTTTAGCTCTTGAGCACATCGAAATCTCATAGAGTCTCACCCGCCCTCGCTTAGGAGCTTTTTGAGCTGCTCTTTCGCGTAATAGACGCGGCTCTTCACCGTACCCTCCGGACAGTTCAGGATCTGCGCGATCTTTGCGTACGAGAGATCGTGATAAAAAGCGAGCATCATCACTTCGCGGTGCTCCGGAGAGAGTCTTTCCAAAGCGGCTCGCACGCGCTCGATCTGCGTCTGGCGCTGTGTGATCTGCTCCGGTGTCGCGCGCGCTGATGCTCGTCGGTCAAGCTTTTCTCGCAAAGACTCTGGCTCGCGCTGGCGCCCCCGCACACGATCTAACGCTTTATTTCTCGCAATCCCCAAGATCCAACTCGAGACTTGGCTTTGCTCTCTATAATTCTTTGCGCCCTTCCACACGGCGATCATCGTCTCCTGGACAACTTCTTCAGCATGGGATGGATCATTGAGATACCCAAGAGCGAAGCGAAATATTCTCGGCGCGTAGCAGCGAAAGAGCTTCTCAAACGCGCCTGCGTCGCCTTGAGCGATCTGGCGAACCCACGCGATCTCATCAGGCATCCGTATGCTCCACCTGTGATTCTAGCACCGGTGAGTCGCCGCAGGGAAGCTGGAGGTTCAAGCCCACTATTGTGGGGATGAACTCATAAGCTGCGCTTTGAGGGCAGCCAGCTCTGCTTGTCGTGCATAATCTATAGCTTCGCCCAAGAGGCGCGCGGCCTCTTGTGGGCTGTGGAAGCCCATGCTGTTCTCAGCGGAGATGAAGTCCCACCGCAGCTGTGCTTTTCGGTGCATAAGGCGTGCCTCTTGCAGGGCTGCATCGCTTGCGCCGGCTTCTTTGGCGGCCTTGATCGCATCGATCGCTGCAATGATGGCCAATTCGGCGCGCACCAGAAGAGCATGCGTGCGATCTTGGATGCGCTCCACGCGCTCGCGCAGCTCTTGCTCGGAAGCTCGATGGCATGTCATGCACGACCCCGCGATGTTGACAAGCGGGCTGCGCACCCAGTGATCGCTAATCTTGATGGCTCCCTCACGCTTGTAGGGCATATGGCAATCGGCGCACGAGACACCTGCTTGGTAGTGGATCCCCGTCGTAAACAGCTCAAATTCGGGGTGCTGCATCTTGAGCAACGGTGCGCCCGTCTCAGCGTGGGTGAAATCCTTGAACCCATATTCGTCATAGAATCTCTCGATGTCATCTAGGGTCCAGCCCTTGTCCCAGGGGAAGACGAGATACTTGCCCTCGCCTCGAAAGTAATACTCAACGTGGCATTGCGCGCACACATACGTCCGCATCTCTTGGCGGGTTGCCTGGGAGATATCTACCCCGCGACGTTGCAGCGCCTCAAGGAGCGCCGGACGCGAGATTCTCAGATTCATAGTTGTGGCATCATGGCAGTCTACACATGAGATGCCGTGCTGCGCTTTGGCGGCCCACTCAGCGAAAGGCGTCGCATAGAACTGCGCTGGGGAGCCGGCTTCTTCGAGAAAACCCGGCACATTCCCGCTCTTGCAGGTCATACAGGTGCCCGCTTTGGGCTGGCGCTGGGTCTCTTTCACATCGACAAGAGACCAGGCATGGCCGCGTTCCTCTTTGTAATCGACCGAGAAGGGATTTCCGGCAAAGAGCCGGTTTAGCCTGGGGTTCTCCTCAACTTTTTGGTACGGCACCGAGCCTCCGTACTTCGTGCGTTCGTTTGACTCGCGGGTTCTTAAGTAGCCTGCGTACTGGCGCGGCCAATTCTGCCCCCAGACGGCCGGATCGGGCTCGTTTTTGGCAATCTCTAGAAGACGTCGTGAGGCCTCCTCGGCTTCGCGCTTGCGCTCCATAATATTCACCAGGAGCGCCGTCACCCCGGCAGTCACGCCCACCACCATCAGAAAGAGCACGCTCCACAGCACGATGCGCTTCATGATGACCTCCTCACAGTGCTTGAACTTTCAGCTTGGAACTGCAAACTGCTCTCACGGCCCATGACCCACCCCACGGTGGCACTCAAAGCAATATCTCTCAAAGTTCCCCTGATGGACGATCTCGCTGACGAGGACCTTATGGCAATCTATACAGTTTTCTTGGAGGATCTGACGATTGAACGCTGTTATACGGATCGGTTCAGGGAAATTTTGCAGCGTGAACGCAACGCTATGCCGGAAGCCATTGTGTGCCTTAGAGATCCATTTGCCCAACGGATCGTGAGAGACATGGCAGGCATTGCAGGTGGCGACAGCCTGATGGCTGGAGCGTGACCAGCTGATATAGACATCGTTCATGATATGGCAATTGACGCAAGCGCGGGGATCATCGGAAAAGTAAGAACCTCCGCGGGCATAGAGAAACGTAAATATCCCGATGCCCAGCGCTATGGCGAGCGCAGCAAAGACCGCAAGTTTCGGCAAGAACCAAGCTCGCATCATGCTATATATTCTGCCGGTGCATTGCCGGCCCGTCCCATGACGGACGTCATGGTTTTTGATGACTTCTGTCGGGGGCATTCTAGCGGGTCTCGAAAGATAGGGCAAATTGGGCAGCAGGCGAGCAGGACGCTTGACGGACGGAATCTGGTGGGCTACACTTAGGGCGTGCGCCCGTAGCTCAATGGGAAGAGCAGCGGCCTTCGGAGCCGCGGGTTGGGGGTTCAAGTCCCTCCGGGCGCGCCACCAGGCTTTGCCTGGACCGTACATCGTGCCGCCGAAGGCGGCACGGCGAATAGTCCAGACGGAGTCTGGCCTGGCGAAGCGTGCGGGGGTGGCGGAATCGGCAGACGCGCAGGACTTAGGATCCTGTGGGGCAACCCGTGGGGGTTCGAGTCCCCCCCTCCGCACTAGCGCACTGGCTCTGCTAGCTGCGCTACTGCCCCTACTACAGTTTGGACGATTCGCTTCGCGTACGAGAGATTGACCGCTTCGAGCGTGTCCCCCCTCGTGTGATAGTACGGATTAAAATCTTCGGTCTCGCCCAGCTCCGTGTCTTCTATCAGCAAGACCGCGGGATAGCCCTGTCTCGCAAACGATGTGTGATCGCTCCAGGGGGGAGCTTCGTTAGGCACCTGGGGGGTTAAAGATAAATTATAGTGATTCGCCGTGGCTATGAGCAGCTCCGCGAGCTGAAAAGAGTCTTCGTCTGGGGCTTGGATCTCGAAGATCCCATTGTCGTCGCTGTCGTAGCCGATCATGTCCATATTAAAAACGCCCAGAATCTGCGCGCCCTCGCGCTTGAGCCGCCCGGCATACGCGCGGCTGCCCACAAGCCCTTGCTCCTCCCCACTGAAGAGCACAAAATAAATAGAACGCTTGAACTTATACTGACTCAAAACTCGCGCGGCCTCCAGCACGCCCGCGCTGCCGCTGGCGTTGTCGTCGGCCCCTGGGGCGACTCGGCTGGAGCTGACCCCCTGCGCGACGCTGTCCAGATGCGCTGTGATCAGAATAATTGGGCCGTGGGGGTCTGCGCCCGGCAGGACCGCTTCGAGATTGTACGACAGCCCTGCCCGACATGAGAGCGAATACGGGTCGAGCTTCGTCTGCAAGCCCAGACTCTCAAAATACTGGCGTCCGTACTCTAAAGCGCGGTCAATAGCCGGGCCGTCACAGGACCAACGCGATCCTTGGGCATTGCACGCTTCCCCGATCTCGGCAGACTGCCATTGACAGATGTGCTCGCGCAAGTGAGCTTCTTGCACCTGCGCGATGATCTCTGCAATGAACGGATCTGCAGGCTGCAGCGCTGCTTCTACTGACGGAAACTGAGAGACAAAAGCTCCCAGCGTCCCGAAGAACAAAAAGACAACGCTCATGCCAAGAAGAACTCGTTTCATAGAGAGACTCACCTCATGGCAGCTATTTTGACAGGTTTTCCGAAGATGTCAAGTGCAGTGCCAAGATGCGAGTGCCTTCAGTTTTTTGTAAAATCAAAAAATTCTACGACTAGAGCAAGGAGGCCTCGCCGTGAGCTCGGTGATAGACCAAGACCTCAAGCTCTCCCAAGCTCGGTGGAACCTTGAACCCCCAGCTCTGTATGAAGAAGCTATTCAGCGAAACGAGGCGCGCTTGGCCCACAGTGGTGCCTTGGTCGCTTATACCGGCAAGCACACCGGGCGATCCCCTCAGGATAAATTTCTCGTCAAGGAGCCAAGCAACGCTCAAAAGATCTGGTGGGGCCCAGTCAATGCCCCCATCACCCCTGAACAGTTCGAGCGGCTCTACGAACGCCTCTGCGCTCATCTTAAGGCGCAAAAGATCTTCGTGCAAGACTTAGAAGTCTGTGCTGCCCCACGCTATCGCGTCCCGATCCGCGTCATCACGGAATACGCTTGGCATAGCTTGTTCGCGCGAAATCTCTTTCTGAGATCTCGACGGAAGCCTCACAGCCCGGAGATCACCGTCATCTGCGCTCCGTCGTTCCAGGCCATCCCTGAACGCGATGGCACGCGCTCAGAGACGTTCATCATTCTGCATCTGACAAGAAAGATCATCCTCATCGGGGGAACATCGTACGCCGGCGAGCTCAAAAAGTCCGTCTTCACGCTATTAAATTATTTATTGCCACACCAGGGCGTCTTGCCCATGCACTGCTCAGCCAATCAGGGCTCTGACGGCCAGACGGCTCTCTTCTTTGGGCTCTCCGGCACGGGCAAGACAACGCTCTCCACCGACCCTAACAGACCCCTCATCGGCGACGACGAGCACGGCTGGTCCGATGACGGGGTGTTCAATTTTGAAGGCGGTTGCTACGCCAAAGTCATCGGCCTGCGCCGCGAGACCGAACCTGAGATCTATCATGCGGTTCACAGATTTGGCACAATCTTGGAGAACGTGGTCTTGGAGGAGCCTCAGCGAACGATTCGCTTCGACGACGCTTCGATCACCGAGAATACCCGTGCGGCTTATCCCATAGAGTTTCTCCCCCATATCTGTCCCACGGGTATGGGGCCTCATCCCCGCACGATCTTCTTCTTGACGTACGATGCGTTCGGGGTGCTGCCGCCCATCTCGCTGCTCTCTGAGGAGCAAGCGATCGCATATTTTCTCTTGGGCTATACGGCGAAGGTGGCCGGCACCGAGCGTGGCGTAGCCAAGCCGGTGCCCACGTTGAGCCCGTGCTTTGGCGGACCGTTCTTGCCCATGTCCCCCCAGACTTATGCCCAGATGCTGCGCGAGCGTCTCCGGCGCTATCACGTCAGGGTATGGCTCTTAAATACCGGTACTCTAGGGGGGCCCTACGGCGTCGGCAAGAGAATCTCTCTCCCGCACACGCGCGCGCTGGTGCATGCGGCCCTGGACGGCTCGCTCGAGCGCGTCCCTTTCGAAGAGAACTCGTATTTTCAACTGCGCTTCCCCGCGTTCTGCCCAGGGCTGCCGGACTTTGTCACAAACCCTCAAAAGGCTTGGAAAGATCATCACGAATACGCAAGCACAGCTCAGGAACTGACTCAACTCTTTCGGGAACACCTGAAAATTTTCGGAGGTCCATCATGAGCAGCGAAGCCTCGTGCTCTTGTGGGGTGGAGGGCATCATTGCGGCCGAGATGAATTACGCGATCATCGGTGCTGGGGGCTGGGGGACGGCCTTAGCTCGGCTTCTGGCGCGCAAGGGCTCGAGGGTACGGCTCTGGGCGCGGCGCCCTCAGTTCGCCCAGGAGCTCGATATTCTCCGAGAGAACAGACCGTATCTGCCGGGGGTCTCTTTGCCCAAGGATCATCTCACGATCACAAGCGATCTGAGCCATGCTGTCGAGGACGCCGACGTCGTGCTTCTGGCCGTGCCGTCGTTTGCCATGCGCGAGATCGCTCAAAAACTCAAATCCGTGCGCGCTCACCCTCGGGCGTGGATCAATCTCGCCAAGGGGCTGGAGCGCGACTCGTTGCTCACGATGTCGTCGGTCTTGCGAGAAGAACTCCAGACTGACAATATCTTTACGCTCTCTGGCCCAAGCCACGCTGAGGAGGTCGGGCGTGACTTTCCTACAAGCGTCGTGTTAGCTGGCACAGAGCTCGCCCTTGGGGAGCACCTGCAGCGAGCTTTGATGACCGAACGATTTCGGGTCTATCTCAGCGATGATCTGCTCGGTGTTGAATACGGGGGCACAGTGAAAAATATCATTGCGCTTGCTGCGGGAATTCTCGAGGGTTTAGGCTACGGAGACAACGCCAAGGCGGCTCTCATCGCCCGGGGGTTAGCAGAGATGGTACGGCTGGGAGTGAGACTCGGAGCGCGGCGCGAGACGTTCTTTGGGCTCTCTGGGGTGGGCGATCTGGTCGCGACCTGCACGAGTGAACACTCGCGCAACCGTCGGGTGGGATATCGTTTGGGCCAAGGGGAGTCGCTCCAAAAGATCTTAGAGAGCCAGACTTTTGTCGCTGAGGGCATCTATGCGACGGTGGCCGTGCGCACTCTGGCAAGAACGCACAACGTCGAAGTCCCCATCACCGAAGCTGTGTACGCTGTGCTCTACGAGGGGGCCAATCCCCTCGATCAGCTCAACGCCCTGATGACCCGTGAACCCAAGAGAGAGATTTTATAGTAAAGAGAAGGAGCCAAAACTATGGTGAAGCGCACACCCCTCTATGAGGCCCATCGGCGCTTGGGCGCGAAGATGGTTGAGTTTGGCGGTTGGGAGATGCCTATTCAGTACACGGGCATACTCGAGGAGCATCACACAGTTCGGAGCTCCGTGGGGGTCTTTGATGTCAGCCACATGGGCGAGATCGAGATCGCTGGGACAGGCGCGCTCGATCTTGTGCAGAAGCTCATCACCAATGACGCCAGCGCACTCAAGGACTATCAGGTGCTCTACTCCCCCATGTGCTATGAGTCCGGCGGCACCGTGGATGATCTGTTAGTCTATAAACTTCCCGATCGCTTCTTGCTTGTCGTGAACGCCGCCAATACTGAGAAAGACTTTGCCTGGGTGCAGCAGAACGCCAGAGAATTCTCTCACGTCACGGTGAAGAACGCCAGTGCCGACTACGGCCAGATCGCGATCCAAGGACCTAAGGCCCAAGAGCTGCTGCAGCCGCTCGCAGAATGCCCTCTCACAGATTTGAGATATTATTGGGCGACGCAGACGCGCGTGCTCGACACTGAAGTGTTGCTCTCGCGCACCGGCTACACTGGAGAAGACGGCTTTGAGATCTACGCTGCGCCGAGCGTCATTGTGCGCATATGGGAGGAGCTTGTGCGCCTGGGGATGAAACCCATTGGGTTGGGGGCGCGTGATACACTGCGCTTCGAAGCAGGGATGCCCCTCTATGGCCATGAACTTGACGAACGGACGACGCCCATTGAAGCGGGCTTAGGCTGGACGGTCAAAGAGAAAGACTCTGACTACAACGGCAAAAGAATCCTGCTCCGGCAAAAGAGAGAGGGCACGGCGAAGAAGCTCATTGGGCTGAAGATGCTCGAGCCGGGCGTGCCGCGCCAGGGCTACACAATCTTCGCAGACGACCAAGAGGTCGGGGTCGTCACCAGCGGCATGTTCGCCCCCTCGGTCAACGCGTTTCTCGCTATGGCATTTGTGGCATCTGGGCTCTCCGAGAGCGTACCGCTTACGGTAGAGATCCGAGGGCAGAAGAAGCGCGCTCAGATCACGAAGATCCCGTTCTATCGGGGCAGCGTGCGTCGCTCCTCATTATGACCATACTCGATCTTGGAATGCGCGACTACAAAGAGATCTGGCGCTTGCAGAAAGGATTCGTGGCGCGCCGTCAGGCCGGAGAAATCTCAGATACGTTGCTCATAGTTGAACATCCGCCGGTCTTCACCGTGGGGCGGGCTTGGCGCGGCGTTCACCCTCAAGAGATCGGCTCTATTCCGTGTATTGCTATCGAGCGTGGGGGCGATATAACGTTCCATGGGCCGGGTCAGCTTGTAGGCTACCCCATTATAGATTTAAGAAGACATGGCCGCGACGTCCATCGCTTCCTGCGCGACCTTGAAGAAGTGCTCATACGCACCCTTCAAGACTTCTCTCTCGACGCCCAGCGTCGGCCGGGCTTGACCGGCGTCTGGGTTGGCTCAAAGAAGATCGCTTCGATCGGGATCGCGCTGAGCCACTGGGTGAGCTATCACGGGTTTGCTCTGAACGTATCTGTAGATCTACGCTATTTCCGCATGATCCGTCCCTGCGGGCTCGACGGCACCGTGATGACTTCGATGCGCGAGCTTCTGGGGCGAGAGATAGCTCTCGCTGCCGTGAAGCCTGCTCTGTGTGCACACTGGGCGGAGCTCTTCTGGAACGAAGATCACGTTCTGAACGTAGCGTCGGTTACGCTCCAGTATTGACTCTTGCCCCCACTTTCGGCTAGACTCAAAGATGGTGAACGAACGTGAGGAAGTTCTTGATGGCCCTTGGGCTGATCGTGCTCACGGTTCAGATAGCCCTTGTTGCTCAGACGCCCCAGCTGCAAGTTGATTTGCTCATAGATCCTGATACGATCTTCACAAAAAGTAGTGGGCAATCTCCAGATTCAGCAGCCGTGAAGATTCTGCTGCGCGGGCTGCCCGCCCCAGAAAGACCTATTGACGTAGTTTTCTTGTTAGATCGCTCTGCCAGCGTCAATCTTGCAACGGTGAAGAAGATCGGCAAAGAGCTTTTGCAACACCTCACCGAGAACGATCAGATCGCTGTGATAGGCTTTGCCGAGACGGCCGAGATGTTGATCCCGCTCTCGCCCGATCGCGCCCAGGTCTATCAAATTATTGACGGAGCCCAGCCGGGCAAGAAGACCGCCCTGGGCGAGGCCCTCGCGCTGGCTGTGGATGAGCTTCTCAGTCATGGCCGTCCTGAGGCCATGCGCGCGATCATCCTGCCCTCCGATGGCAACAGTCTCGTAGGGCGCCTGCCCCTGCCGGAAGCCCAACGAGCCGGAGAGAATAATATACCCATCTATGCGCTCGGCATCAGCGGCGCTATGAACAGAGTAGCCCTCAGCCAGATCGCGCAGCAGTCTGGGGGAGCGTTCTTTGGGAGTTATAACGCCCAAGTTTATGAGGGAATTCTGAAGAAGCTTGGTCGTCAGGCTGTGGCGCGCTTCGTGCGGCTCACTGTGACACTTCCTGAACAGATCATCTTTGAGGGGGCGTTTGAGCCCGCTCAAGTCCGCCGCGGCGCCAAGGGCGCCACCGTGCTCGAATGGAATCTTCCCGTGGTTGTCGCCGGCGAGACCAGAACGGTCTCGTTTCAGATCGGCGCTCGCCAAAGCGGTACTCTGAAGATCGGACAACCCCCGTCCGTGATCGAATACCGTGACCCCAAGAACAAGCTGTATAAGCAGAATATCCCCACCGTGACCCTGACCGTCAACAAGATGAACAAGCCTCCTGTGGCAGCATTTCGCTTCGCTCCTGAGACCCCAAAGATGGGCGACCAAGTTTGCTTCAACGCTGCGGAATCCCGCGATCCCGAGGGAAAGATCGTGCGCTATGAGTGGGACTTCGACGGCGATGGGACGCCCGACGAGACGACGGCAGACCCCAAAGTCTGTCGTGTCTTTGAGTTGGCAGGGAACTTCGACGTGACGCTGCGCGTGACTGATGAAGACGGCGCGACGGCTGAGTTCACAAAGACGGTGACGATCACTGGTGTGGGGCAAGTGCCAACAGCTGTCCCCATCGCACGATTTACGTTCTCCCCTGCCGTGCCCAACGCCGGCGAGCCCGTGACGTTCGATGCTTCAGGGTCGCAATCGGGCAACGGCTCGCTCATCAAGTACGAGTGGGACTGGAACGGCGATGGAGTCTTTGACGAGACGGTGACGGTGCCCACAGTGCAGCACACGTTCAGCGATTCTGGGCCGCGAACAGTGAAGTTGCGGGTCACGAACTCCCAAGGGCGCACTGCCGAGTTTTCGGCAACTGTGACTGTACTTGGGCGTGTTCCGTTGGGGTTTGATATCAATACTTTAGCGACGACGACGCTCGCGGGGGAGATCAGCCTTCCCAAGGGGCTTCAGTATTACACCCGGGACGGGCGCGTCACCGACGAAGAGCTGAAAGACGCAGCGACGCGCTTTGGCATTGGGGTTTACGTGCCGGGGACGCGCTATCTGCTCACCCAGCAAGATTTAGAGACGCTCAACCATCTCAATTACACTTATAAAAATTTTGCGCGCTATCGTGAGGTGAGCACGGCGCAAGCCGAAGGGTATCGTCAGTTGGGGGCTTTTGTAGAGGGTCTTGGTCAGGTCTATCTGAGCGAAAAGGTTCTGAATCAGCCGTTGGCGCTGGCGACCCCGCCGATGCTGCTCTATGACAGCTCGGGGAAGCTCGTTGGGGTGCGCTATGTCGCGTTCAAGCCCGACGAGGGGCGGCTCTTCGGGTTCGCTGTTGAGAGCTGGCCTAAGGCCGGTGCGGCGTTCGTGTTGACTATCTGGCTTGTGCCCAACCCCAACGGGCCATTTGCCGCGAGCAATCCGAATATTGGTAGGTAGAAAAGCCACCTTCACCTCAGGCACGGAGTTAGGGAAAGCCGGAGCACATCCCTCTTCAGGACAAACAAATTGTACCAGCATGTCGATGCACTTCTCTCCAAGGCATATTTTAAATATTGGCTCTGTAGAAATCCTCCCCTGAAGGAAGTATACCAGTCAAGTAAGCTCACCCCCAGCTTCACCGCCCGCTCCACGTTGCGGAACGTTTAGGTGCAGCATCTTTCTGAGAAAGCGGTCGCACCTAAACGTTCCGGTACACCAGGAAAGCGGGCAGTATGTCGAATCAGCACCCTTAGAGCGAGCGATGTGGTATGTGGCCATCTTACGGCCTATGATAAAGTGAAGTGAAGAGCTGCCCAACCCCGCGTTCAGCGGACGCGGCTGGGCCGCGCCCAACCGTGGCCGCGAAAGGCAAAGTTGCTTCGCCTGCCGGCTTGTCGGACAGTCACGCCGCGCCGCTTTCCTTTGACAGCATGGTCCGGGAGGGGGTACAATACAGTCAATATGCCTCCCAGCCCTGAAAATTCGTCTACGAGCACGCCTACCGTGACACGAAGTGCTGCTCTGCGATTTGTGGTGCTTCTTGGCGTTGTCAGTCTCCTCGCTGACTGGACGTATGAGGGCGCTCGAAGCATCGCCGGCCCCTATTTGGGAATGCTAGGGGCAAGCGCGACCGCCGTGGGGGTTGTCGCGGGCTTTGGGGAGCTGATTGGATATGCGCTTCGCCTCGTCTCTGGGTATCTGAGCGATCGTACCCGACGCTACTGGGCGATCACCATGATCGGCTACGGCGTCAATCTGCTGGCTGTGCCCATGTTAGCGCTTGCAGGACGCTGGGAGGTGGCCGCCGCCTTGATGATCGTGGAGCGGCTGGGCAAGGCGCTGCGCACCCCAGCGCGCGATGCCATGCTCTCCCATGCGACGAGCCTGACGGGGCGCGGCTGGGGGTTTGGCCTGCACGAGGCGCTGGACCAAGTGGGAGCGGTTTTGGGGCCGCTTACAGTAGCCGCAGTGCTCTATCTTGGCGGAGGGTATAGGACCGGGCTTGCTCTGCTGGTGGTGCCGGCGCTCGTGGCTCTTGGCGTGCTGGTGGCTGCGCGGCTGTTGTATCCGCGCCCGCAGGATTTAGAGATCCGAGCTCCGGTATTACAGATTGAGGGCTTGAGTCGCTCTTTCTGGCTCTATTTGGCAGCAGTTGGATGGATTGCTGCGGGGTTCGCCGATTTTCCCCTCATTGCGTTTCACTTCGGGCGTGCTCAGGTTGTGCCCGAAGTCTGGATTCCGACTCTCTATGCTCTGGCCATGGCGACGGATGCGCTCGCGGCGCTTGGCTTTGGGCGGCTGTACGATCGTCTGGGGTTTTGGACCCTGGTGCTGGTGACGCTTCTGTCGGCGGTGTTTGCTCCTTTGGTGTTTCTGGGGGATTTTTTTATGGCGCTCGTGGGCATGATGATATGGGGGGTGGGCATGGGCGCGCAGGAGTCGATCATGCGGGCGGCGGTCGCGGGCATGGCTGCCCCACAGCGGCGCGGCACCGCCTATGGCATCTTCAACACCGGCTACGGCGTGGCTTGGTTTGTGGGCAGCGCTCTTATGGGAATTCTCTATGATCTCTCGCTTCCCGCGCTGATCGTCTTCTCGGTTGGCGCTCACGTGGTAGCGCTGCCCTTGCTCGTGAGAATTGCCAGGCGTCACACCTAGCCCCAGAACTCCTCGGAGTCTCTCAGCTCTGTGATCGTTGGGCTCTCCCCGCAGACGGCACACCCTGGGTTGTGCCTGAGGGCGATCTCGCTGAAGGCCAGAGCACGCATGTCAATCAAGAGCAGTCGCCCCTTGAGAGATGGCTCTATCCCCACCAAGAGCTTCAAAGCTTCATGGGCTTGGACGAGTCCGACTAGCCCGGCGGCCGTCGGGAAGACCCCTGCTTCGGCACAGACCGCGATTGTCCCAGGCCGCGGAGGTCTCTCATAGAGACAGCGATAGCACGGCCCTCCTGGCGCAAAGATCGTCACTTGTCCCTCAACTCCTAGGACGCTTCCGTGCACGTTGGGTTTCTTCAAGAGAACGCACGCGTCATTGACGAGATAGCGCGTGGGGAAGTTATCAGAGCCGTCCACGATCACGTCGTAGTCTTTGAAGATTTCGAGCGCATTGCGTGAGGTCAATCGCTCTGAGTGCGGGATCAGCTCGATGTGGGGGTTGAGGGCTTGGAGTTTCTCACAAGCAGACTCAATCTTAGCACGCCCCAGATCGGCTGTGGTGTGCAGGATTTGCCTATGAAGATTAGAGAGCTCGACGAGCTCGCTATCTATTAGGCCCAATCGTCCTACGCCCGCGGCTGCAAGATAGAGCGCTGCTGGGGAGCCCAGTCCCCCAAGACCCACGACCAGCACGCGCGCCCTCTTGAGGGCATGCTGCCCACGCCTGCCGATCACGAGTATCTGTCGCGAATATCGTTCGAGCTCAGAGTCCTGTATCATAGGGGGGTCTTGTGCCATTGTACGGCGTCTGTGCTCTAAGATCAAAGGGGGGGTCTTGACAATGCTGGGGTCTTTGTGCTATAAGAAACTCGTCCTAAGGAGGTGGCTCCTTCTCAGTGGGAGGAGAAGGAGGGCAAGAGGAAGAGCTTGGCCTGCGGCTCGAGCCGCGCTACGAGGGCCGCTGGGGAAAAATCCCGCCGAGGATGCGGGCAAAACCCTGGACAACCCCCTGAGGGCGTCACGCCCAGCCAAGCTCTTCGCTCTTTAGGAGGTGTGCGAGGAATCCCAAGCAATGACCAGCCCTTCCCCTCACCATACGATCCCTTTCCCGCGGGGCATTCACAAGAAGCGCTTGAGGATCTCTCGCGATGTTGGGCATTCCCCTCTCACCTTGCGCTTACCTTAGTCGTAGGTTCTTTAACTGAGCAAGGACTTCCGTCACTTTTGCGAGCGATCTTGGTCACCTACAATGGGGCAAAACGGGCGATGAAGTGGCGCAGCGGCCCTTCGCCAAAGATCAGCTTCACTCCTCGAATCTCGCTGCGCCGCTCCCAAATCTCCTTCAGGGTCGCGACGACGTGATCCAGATGCTCTTGGGTGTAGACCCGTCTTGGGATCGCTAAGCGCACGAGTTCGAGCTTGGGATAGATCTCTTGTCCCGTGCGTGCATCGCGCCGGGCGAACATGGTGCTGCCGATCTCCACCGCGCGCACTCCGCCCTCACGGTAGAGCTCGATCACCAGCGCTTGTGCGGGAAATTCTCGCTGAGGGATGTGGGGCAAAAATTGCAGGGCATCTATGTAGACGGCATGGCCGCCGATGGGCTCAACGATGGGGATCCCCTCAGATGTGAGGCGCTCCCCAAGGTAGCGAGTTTGACCGATCCGATCACGTAGATAGTCTTCGTCCAGAGCTTCATAGAGCCCCACGGCGATCGCTTCCAGGTCGCGCCCGGCCAACCCCCCGTAGGTGGGAAAGCCCTCAAAGAGAATGAGCTTCTGCACGCAGCGCCAGTAGAGCTCTTCGTCGTTCATAGCGAGTACGCCGCCGATGTTGGCGATCGCGTCTTTTTTCGCTGAAAACGTCATGCCGTCGGCAAGAGAAAAAATCTCGCGGGCGATCTCGATGGGCTTTTTATGGGCGAAGCCGGGCTCGCGCTCCTTGATGAAAAAGCAGTTTTCTGCGAAGCGACACGCATCGAGAAAGCACGGAATTTTATAAGCTTTGGCGATCTGGCTGACAGCGCGCATATTGGTGAGCGAGACCGGCTGGCCACCCCCAGAGTTATTGGTGATCGTCAGCATAATGAGGGGGATGCGCTCGCGCCCGTGCTTTCTAATCAGTGCCTCAAGAGCTGAGACGTCCATATCGCCCTTGAAGGGATGCTCTTTGCTCGGATCATACGCGTCTTCGATGACGAGATCTATAGGCTGACCGCCTGCGGCAAGCACGTTGGCGCGTGTCGTGTCGAAGTGCATATTGTTGGGGACGATGTCGCCGGGTTTGACCAACGTCGAGAACAAGATATGTTCCGCCGCGCGCCCCTGATGGGTGGGCATGAAATATCGAAACCCGAAGATATCTTTGACGGCTTTTTCTAGTCTATAGAAGCTGCGGGCGCCGGCGTAGGACTCATCGCCAGCCATGAGAGCGCTCCACTGGGCCTGGCTCATGGCGCCTGTGCCGGAGTCCGTTAATAAGTCAATATAGATATCTTCGGCGCGCAGCCGAAAGACGTTATAGCCGGCTTCTTCAAGTCTCTGCTCGCGCTCGGCACGGGATAAGAGTCTGACTGGCTCGACGACCTTGATCTTGTAGGGTTTGAATGGAATCACCCTGGGATCTTCCCCAGCAGCGCTCGCGCGATAATTAATTTCTGAATCTCGCTTGTGCCCTCATAGAGCTCTGTAATCTTGGCATCACGATAGAACCGCTCGACGTGGTATTCTTTGATAAAACCGTAGCCGCCGTGGATCTGCAGCGCTTCGTTGGCCACTTCTCGGGCGACCTTGCCGGCGTACCATTTGGCCATGGACGCGATCTTCGCGGGGTTTCCTCCCTTGCTGATCTCCCACGCGGCTCGATAGGTCAACAACCGCGCTGCCTCGATCTCCGTGGCCATCTCGGCAAGCTTAAATTGGATCGCTTGAAATTCGCAGATGGGCTTGCCAAATTGCACCCGCTCTTGCGAATATTTGAACGCTTCGTCGAACGCCCCTTGGGCGATGCCCACGCCCTGGGCGGCCACGGCCGTCCGCCCACGCGAGAAGAACGTCATCAAATGATAGAATGCCATGTCCACTTGACCGACGATGTTCTCTTCAGGAACCTCGACGTTATCCAAAGTGATCTCGGCCAGATCGGAGGCGCGAATCCCCATCTTGTTGTGGATCGGGGTAGCCTTAAAGCCCGGCCGGTCGCGCTCGACGATGAACGCCGTAATCCCGCCGTGACGTTCCGGAGGATTGGTGTTGGTGCGAGCGAAGACAATCAAAAAGTTCGCAATTGAGCCGTTGGTGATGAACATCTTCGTCCCATTCAAAATATATGTGTTGCCCTTCTTTTCTGCGCGGGTCTTTATAGCAGCGACGTCGCTGCCCGCCTCGGGTTCGGTGATCGCTGCGCCGCAGACCCAGTCGCCCTTGGCCACCGGGACTAAGTACTTTTGCTTCTGCTCTTCTGTGCCGAACTCTAGGATCATATCGCTCCCAAAGATTCGAGCCGTGATCGCCAGGGCGATCCCCGGGTCCCCACGCACTAACTCTTCGATGACAATTGCTGCGGCGAGGAAGTCCAGCCCTGCCCCACCGTACTTTTCTGGGATGGCCGGAGCAATCAGATCTAATTTTTTTGCTTCCTCGACGATCTCATAGGGGTACTCGCAGGTCTCGTCATAGTGCTTGGCTGCAGGTCGGATGACTTCTTCGGCGAATTGTCGAGCTGTCTTGCGGATGAGCTTATGTTCTTCGCTCAGTTCGAAATCCATAGGGACCTCCTTTGGGGCGACGCCCGCTAGAATATTAATAGAAAAGGCCTCCCGTGCGCAAGTCACGGGAGGCCCTCCCATCTTTGGGTATGAGGGGAGCTAGCCCTTCATATGCGGCGGCAACTGATAGAGGCTGTACGGATCGTCGGGCTTGTCCGAGAACTCTCCTGGATAGAGCAGCTGGCGCTCGAACGCGCCGCCCTCTCCCAAGGGCCCGATCTGTGTCCAGACCGCGCGCAGCCCATCGAAAGCCGTGGGCTTATCTTTGAGTCTGTTGAACCCCCACCCGACATCGTGTGGGTTCTTGAAGCACAGCTCAGCGATCCCCGCTGACATACAATTCTTAAACTCCAGCAGCCCGGCTTGAGTCTCAAGTTTGATTGTCTCATCGCGCTTGAAGCCTGCTACGGGATAGAACCAATAGGGGCCACCCGCTCCGATGTAGGCATTGTCGTATTTGTCGAACGACTCCAAAGCCTTGATGAGCGAGTCCGCGTCGGTCTTGCCCCCAGCCCTCTTGATCGCCTCAGCTACGAGATAGACTGCATCATAAGTGATCCCGGCGGTATAGATAGGGCGCACCCCGTACTTCTTCTGGAATGCCGAGAAGAACGCTTTCGTCTTGGGGGTAATCGGGGCATCAGCGGAGAAGTCCGCGATCACGTAGCCTGTGGCCGCACCCTTGAGCTCGCGCACGCTCGCATCGTCTTGCAGCAAGACGTTGATGCCAAAGACCGCGACCTTCGTCTTGGTCTCAGCCCAAGTCTTGGTGAAGACGGCTGCCAGACCCGGATCGGAGAAGAACGTGAAGACAATCGAAGCACCAGAGCCCTTCAGCTCGGTCATCAACGGCGTGAGGTCCTTGGTGCCCACGGCTAATCTCTTCGCGTTGACGACCTCAAACCCCAGCTCCACTAAGCGCGGCCCCAGGAGCGCCATGTACATATTGGCCGAGCTGAGGTCCTCCCCCACCAAGAAGATCTTCCGATTGGGCAGGATGCCCTTCTCGACAAGGACGCTTAGATAATCCCCGGCAAAGCGTAGGGTATCCCCCACCAGCGAGAACGTATTGAGCATGGGGCGGAAGGCGTATTTATAGTTCTGATAGTCAGTGGGGACTCTATCTGTAGCCAGAGAGGTTGCTCCTGTGATCAAGAGGGGTTTCTTCATGCGCGGGATGTCAGGAAGCACGGCAAGCACGGCCTCCGAACGGAAGAACCCCACGACGGCATCGACTTTCGCGGCTATATCTTGATAGACTCTCCGCGCGAGCTCTCCGTCGCCCTCGGTCTTCATATCCCCAACAACTAGCTCGATCTGTCGCCCTGACACTCCACCAGCCTTGTTGATCTCCTCGACAGCCAACTGCGCCCCGCGCAGCGTGTCCCGACCATTGGCGATCTCTAAGCCCGTTACAACTCCGATCTTAATCGTCTGCTGCGTCTGTGCCGTGAGCGGCCCGACAAAGATCAATGCTACAAGCGCCACCCCCACGATGTGAACCCATCTGCGAGTACAATATTTCATGCTATCCTCCTCCTACTAGTGATGAAGTGAAGAAACCGTCCGCCGTTGAGTTTGTATCTGCCCTTGTTCTTTCACACCCCCTTTTTGCCTCGGTGTAGCCCCGTGAGATTATTATATCACGGAGTGGGCGGAGTCTGACAAGTGGGCTACGAGCACGCGCCGCATCGCGTTGGGAAGGCGGGCTTGCTCGAGATAAACAAACTTTCAGGGGGGCCGTCAAGGCAGTTGAGAGTGCCCGCTTCCTCTGTTATAGTTAGATATCTATGAAGCGCTTCTATATCTATACGTGGGGCTGCCAGATGAACGAGCACAAGTCCGAGGGCATGGCCGGGGTGCTCATGCGCGCCGGATATCTTCCCGCCGATGACCCCGCCCACGCCGACGTCGTGCTCTTTAATACGTGCATGGTGCGAGAGAAACCCGTCGAAAAAGTCTATTCTGAAGCGGGTGTCATCGCTCTGCTCAAAGAGAAGAACCCGAATCTCTTATTGGGCGTGGGCGGCTGCGTCGCCCAGGCTCTCAAAGAGAAGCTCTTTCACAGGAGCCCAGCGATTGACTTCGTCTTTGGTAGCTCCAATATATCTGAGATTCCAAGGCTCATCGAGCAAGCGCGCCAGCGGTGCGCCTTGGGCAAGCCCGGCTGGGTGATGGCCGTCGATAAAATCCCTGATAAGATCGAAGAGCTGCCGTTCTTACGGACTAGTCGCTTCCAAGCAAAAGTCACGATCGCCGAGGGCTGCTCCAATTTCTGCTCGTTCTGTATTGTCCCGTACACGACGGGGCTTCTGCGCAGTCGCCTCCCCGGCGAGATCATCGCCGAGGTCCGAGAGCTGGCCGACCAAGGCTACAAAGAAGTCCAGCTTCTTGGCCAAAACGTTGATGCTTACGGCAAAGATCTCAATGAACCACAGATCACTTTTGCCAATCTCTTGCGGGCGCTCACGGAGATCCCCATCCCCAGAATACGCTTTACCAGCTCCCACCCCCAAGATATTACGGACGACGTCATCGAGCTTTTGGGGGAGGAGAACAATATCTGTGAGCACGTGCACATGGCAGTGCAGTCAGGCAGCGACAAAGTCTTGGCAGAGATGCGCCGCGGCTATACGAAAGAGTACTTCTTGCGCTTAGTCACAGCCCTGCGCGAGCGCGGCGTCACCGTCACCACGGATATCATCGTGGGGTTCCCCACCGAAACCGAAGAAGATTTTCAAGAGACGGTAGATCTCGTAAGGCGCGCGCGCTTCGGTGGCGCGTTCATCTTCAAATACTCCCCACGCCCCAGAACGATCGCGTTCTATAAGTATCGTGACACTGTGCCCGAGCAAGAGAAGCAGCGTCGTTTGGAGGTTCTCTTGGCGTTGCAAAAGCAGATCACCGACGAAGAGAACAGAAAGCGCATCGGCCAGACAGTTGAAGTGCTTGTCGAAGGCCCCGCACGCCATGCGGGCTTTCTCATGGGCAAGACGCGCGACAATCGCACGGTCGTCTTTGAAGGTTCCCAGGAACTGATCGGAGAACTCGTGACCGTACGGATCACGGATGGCTCGGTTGCTGGCTTGGCAGGAGAGCTCGTGCAAGCTCGCGTCTTCGCATGATCATCACCGTTACGCCCAACCCAACGATCGATAAGATCTATTGGATCGAAAAGCTCTCTCTTGACGAGGGCGAGCTGCCGGTGACGCGCGCGCTGCGCTCGCATCTGGCTGCAGGCGGCAGAGGTATCAACGTCTCGATCTTTCTGGCGCGCATGGGGATAGAGAACATCGCCATGGGGTTTATCGCTGGGGAGACGGGACGC
Organism: Candidatus Fraserbacteria bacterium; assembly: GCA_947085185.1. Taxonomy (GTDB): domain Bacteria; phylum Bipolaricaulota; class Bipolaricaulia; order RBG-16-55-9; family DRXL01; genus JANXCC01. Next base: position 176,492 of record CAMTVK010000002.1, read on the forward strand.
GCCGTCGAGCGTCGCGTCCGCGATGAAGGCATCACCACGAGTTTCGTCTGGGTCGAGGGCGAGACCCGCACCACCGTCACGATCTTAGAGCGCGGGCATGAGCAGCGTCCCTTACAGATTACCGAGCAAGGGCCCACCGTCACGCCAGAAGCACTCAAGCGCTTTATTACTCAGTATAAACGGGCGCTTGGGCACGCGCGCTACGTCTTCGTCGGGGGCAGCTTGCCCCCGGGTGTCCCAGAGACGTTCTATCAAGAATTGGCGCATCTGGCTCAGCAGCGCCGCGTGCCGGTGATTGTCAATGCCTTTGGGGAGGCGCTCGAGCACGCCCTCTCTGAAAGGCCGTGGTTGGTCAAGCCCGACACGCGCCAGCGCTCCTTCCGCACCCTCGAGGAGATCTTCAGTTTTGGGCAGCGCTGGGTCGCCCAAGGCATAGGAGCTGTCTTGGTGTCGCACCGTATCACCCACGATGTGCTGATCACGCCAGGGGGCGCCTGGGATTTGGAAGCTCGTGATGTGCAGTTTCAGAATCTTTTAGGGGCGGAGGATGCGCTCATCGCGGGGACGCTCAGCGCTGTGGCCAAGGCAACCCCCTTGGAAGAGGCCGTGCGATGGGGCATGGCCGCCGCCACGGCCTGCGCCGAAAGCGAAGAGCTCGTCGTGACAGATCGCCATAAGATCGAACAAGCTGTGGCGAAGATCCACATGCGCCGCGTATGAAAGTCAAAGAGCTCATGACCAAAGACCTGACGGCTGCTGAGCCCTCGATGACCGTGCGGGAGCTCATCGAGCTCTTCCATCGCAGCGGGCTCAGCAGCGTCCCCGTAGTGAGCGAGGAGGGGCGCATTGCGGGGATCATCTCTGAACGCGACATCATCGAAGGGGCCCTCCCCGGTTACTTCGAAGTCCTCTACGGCATCACGGATATGAATCACTTATCGCAGAAGCTGCGCGAGATCGAGCACGATCGCATCGAGTTCTATATGACCCAAGACGTCGTGACTATCGAAGAGGACGAAGACGACTTCACCGCAGCCGATCTGATGATCCGAAAGAACATCAAGTCGCTCCCTGTGGTGAACAAAGACGGGGTCTTCGTAGGGGTGCTGCGTCGCATTGATCTTCTGAAAGATCTGGTATGATGCCTCCTATTCAGCGGAGAATCTCGAAGGAAGTGCGTGTTGGCTCGCTGGTGCTGGGCGGGCAGAACCCCATCAGGGTCCAGTCGATGACGACCACCGACACGCGCGATGTCGAAGCGACCGTCAAACAGATTAAGAGATTAGAGCAAGCCGGCTGTGAGATCGTTCGGGTCGCTGTCTTGAACATGGACGCGGCCAAGCAGCTTGGAGAGATCAAAAAACGCATCAACATCCCATTAGTCGCTGACATTCACTTCGATCATCGCTTGGCGCTTGCGGCCATCGAGCAAGGAGTAGACAAATTACGACTCAATCCGGGCAATATCACTGATCGCTCGAAGATAGAACAAGTCGTCAAGGCTGCCAAAGATCGAGGGATTCCCATTCGAGTTGGGGTCAATTCGGGCTCGCTGCCCAAAGATCTCTTAGTGAAATACGAAGGCGCTACCCCCGAAGCCATGGTAGAAGCAGCCCTGCGCGAGATCGAGATCTTGGAAGACAATAATTTTTCAGATATCGTCGTCTCGCTCAAGTCTACGGACGTACGGGTGACGATCGAGTCTTATAGACTCATAGCCAAGCAAATTCCATATCCGTTGCATGTGGGGGTAACGGAGGCCGGACTCGGAGACGCCGGGGTCGTGCGCTCGGCGATCGGGATTGGGACGCTCCTAGAAGAGGGGATCGGCGACACACTGCGCTGCTCGCTCACCGGCGATCCGGTGCGCGAGGTCAAGGTCGCCTATGAGATCTTGGCCGCGCTGGACATTCGCTGGCGTGGGATTCGGTACACCTCGTGTCCGACGTGCGGACGGATCGGTATAGACTTAGAGAAGATCGTCACGGAAGTCCAGAAGCGTCTAGAACGCCTTGAGAAGCCCATCAAAATCTCGCTCATTGGGTGTGTCGTCAACGGCCCAGGGGAGGCGCTGCACTCCAACATCGGGTTGGTGGGGCACGAGAAGTCCGGGACGATCTACGTTGACGGGAAGCCCTACAAGCGCGTGCCCGAGGACCAGCTCGTTGACGAGCTCATCAAGGTTGTGATGGAGTATCCTTTGCAAGTTTGATATCGAGCTGATATGCAATCTCTCTGGATGCTTTTGAACGCGCTGATTGGGATACTCTCATTTCTTGCGTCTGCGCTGATGCTCAAGCGCTTGTGGCGCTTGATACCCCTGTCACTACGCAGTGCTGTGCGCAACGGGATCGCTCTTATTCTGTTCATCTTGGGGGTGATCGGCTCGATCGTGCCGATCATGCCGGGGTTCGTCTTCTTAGTGTTAGCCCTGCTCGTGATGGACGTGCCGCAGAAGCGCGTCGCGTTGAGACATCTGCAGCACAGGTGGCTCATTCAAAAGCTCTTGAAAAGCAGGGCGTTTTCCCAGACGTGGCGGAGCCTGCGGCGCTATGCCCGCCGACGCACCCCTTAAGTGTGCGATCGCCCACGTTTTCGTATAATCTTATCTTATAAGAGTATGGCTCTACGAATCCGAAAGTACCCAGACCCGATCTTACGACGGCGCGCCAAAGAGATAGCTGTCATCGACCACGAGATCAAGCGCCTTGCTGACGCTATGATCGAGACGATGGTCTTGGCCAAGGGCTACGGCCTAGCTGCCCCACAAGTGGGCGTCCTCAAGAGAATTATCACGATTGACGTCGCAGACGACTTCTATGCGCTCATCAACCCAGAGATTCTCGCAAAGAGCGACGAGACGGAAGTCTGGGTTGAGGGGTGCTTGAGCATTCCCGGCATCGAAGCTGAGTTTGCCCGTCCGGCCAAGGTCACCGTGCGAGCGCTCGACCTCGATGGCCATGAAGTTCTCTTAGAGCGCGACGGCCTGGCCGCACGAGTCCTGCAGCACGAGATCGATCACCTCAACGGCGTTCTCTTCATTGACTATCTCAGCCAGACAAAACGCCTTATGCTCCTCAAGGAGTACGAGCGGCTTCAGAAAGAGGGACGCTCCTCGCGCAAGAGAGAAAGAGTCTTCGGATGAATGTGATCTTTGTCGGCACAGCGTCGCTGGGCATACCCACGCTCAAGGCGCTTGCCGAAAAACACAGAGTTCTTGCGGTCTTCACCCGGCCGGATCGGCCTGCCGGACGCGGCTTACACCTGACACCTCCCCCGATCAAGCGCATCGCCCTGGAGCTTGGTTTGCCCATCTATCAGCCGGAGAAGATCAATCGCTCGACCGAACTCATCAGGGCGCTTGCGCCCGAGGTCATCGTCGTGGTCGCGTTCGGACAGTTTCTCTCCAAGAGACTCTTAGAGATCCCCACATACGGGTGCATCAATCTCCATGCGTCGCTCTTGCCCAAGTATCGCGGGGCAGCTCCGATCCAATGGGCGATCATCAACGGCGAGACCGAGACAGGCCTGACGACGTTCTTAGTGAACGAAGAGATGGACGCCGGAGATATTCTGCTCCAAGAGCGCGTCCCCATCTTTGACGAAGACACTGGGGGCTCGCTGCACGAGAGGCTCGCAGCTTTGGGGCCAGATCTGGTGCTGCGCACACTCGAAGGTCTTGAGCGCGGGACGCTCACGCCGATCCCGCAAGATCACTCCCACGCGACGTTTGCCCCAAAGATCGAAGATGCTGTGTGCAAGATAGACTGGAGAGAGCCTGCACGAAAGATTTTCCATCTCATTCGTGGGCTCAATCCCCAGCCGGGAGCCTATACGCTCTTAGAAGAGCGGCGCGTGAAGGTCTATGGGAGTCGCATTGTAGAGGGCAAGCACGGAGCCCCAGGGTGCGTGATCGGCGTGGGGAGTGCGGGCCCGCTAGTCCAGTGCGGCCAAGACGCTCTGGAGCTCACGGAAGTCCAGCCGGCAGGCAAGCGCCGCATGAGCGGGAGAGATTTCGTCAACGGCTATAAGATTCAAATTGGAGCACAACTTGGATGAGCGCCACAGTCATAGTGTTAGGAGCAGGCATGGTCGGGCGGGCCATCGCTTTAGATTTGGCCCAGCGCTACGCCGTCACAGCAGTTGATAGCGATGCGCAGCGGCTCGCCCAGCTTCAAGCAGAAGCCCCCGTGCGCACGATCAGCGCCGACCTCTCAAATCCACAAACGATCCGAGACCTTATCGCAGACTGCGATCTCGTGATTGGAGCTCTGCCGGGGTTTCTCGGATTTCAGACACTAAAAACGGTGATCGAGTGCGCAAAGAATCTCGTAGATATCTCGTTCTTCGCTGAAGACCCCTTTCAGCTTGATGCGCTGGCCAAGCAGAAGAACGTCACCGCTGTCGTTGACTGCGGAATCGCCCCGGGGATGTGCAATATTCTCCTGGGGTATCACAACGCCCGCATGACCGTCGAGAGCTACGAGTGCGTCGTGGGCGGGCTGCCGGTCAAGCGAACTTGGCCCTATCAGTATAAAGCTCCGTTCTCGCCTGGTGACGTCATTGAAGAGTACACGCGCCCGGCGCGCCTTGTTGTAGACGGAAGACTAGTTGTTCGCGAGGCCCTCTCTGATCCAGAGTATATTGAGTTTGACGAGATCGGTACTCTCGAGGCGTTCAACACCGACGGGTTGAGAACGCTGCTTAAGACCATGAAAATCCCCACTATGCGCGAGAAGACCCTCCGCTACCCAGGGCATATCGAATATATCAAAGTGCTTCGGGAGACGGGCTTCTTCAGCAAAGACCCCATTGAGATCAACGGTGCACAGGTTCGTCCCCTGGACGTGACCGCCAAGCTGCTCTTCCCTAAGTGGCGGCTCGACCCCGACGAGCCAGAGTTCACCATCATGCGAGTGACCATTCAGGGTATCGAGAATGGTCAGCGTAGAAAGTATGTCTACGATCTCTTAGATCGCTTTGATCCCAAGACGAAGACATCTTCGATGGCGCGTACGACGGGCTACACGTGCACGGCCGTCGCGACGCTTATCCTTGGGGGACTTTTCTCTCACAAGGGGATTATTCCGCCAGAATATATTGGGGCCGATGAACGATGCTTCCAAGCCGTGCTGGAATATCAAAGGGAGAGAAACATAAGCTATACGCTAAGACCCCAGCGGGCGTAAAAAATCTTTGAGGGGAGCTGCGTTGAGTTCAGCGCGCGCCGATGCCGCGGCTGGCTCCGGTGACGAGAGCAATCTTGATAGCCATGGGCTTTCCTCCCTCACGGTTAGAGCATCTCTAGTAAAGCTCGTGGACTAAGGATGCGTAGCCTTCTTAAGCCGACTTTGCGGAGTGCGTGGCTTGGGAGCTCTAAGAGGTCATGGTCTCCGGTTATGAGAAAGTGAGCTTGTGCAGCACGACAGCATTCGAGTACCATATTGTCTTCAGGATCGCGGCAAATCAGCAAGTGCTTACGGGGACGAACTAAGCGTGCTTGAGCGACAAAGCTTGCGATTCCACTTAGGAGTGCTTGAAACTGCACGCGCGTGATCTTGCCTTGTGTCAGAAGCTCTTGCGGGACTTCACGGTACTCCTGCAAAAGAGCAGGCGAGACCCATGGTTGAGTCTTGCGTATCGCCAGACGAAGCGCCTCAGCTGGAACCCCACCGAACGCAAATGCTGAGATGAGAACGTTGGTATCAACCACGGCCCTTGGCTTGACGCTCGTAGATGCGGCGACGGACTTTTTGGATAGCTGCTTCAAGGTCCTCCATGCTTAAGGTACTATCTCGAAAGGCCGTGCGGGCGAGCTTCAGGGCTGCTTCCAGGCGCTCTTGCGGAGTCAAAGCATCCAGGATAAACTCTTCGAGGCGCTTCGCTGTCTTCATAGAGCTCATCAACGCTATTATAACTAAAAGGTTCGCTTCGGCTCAACGCACCCTGGTTGGTCGTTTGCCGGGGAGTTCACAAGCGATGAGACTTCAAAGAGCTCCAGCTCCTCAGCACGATATGGGCGCAAGAGGCGCTCTAACTCTGCACGCGCTTTCGGCGACGGATCCAGCCAGAAATCTTCTAACTCTTTGGGCACGATGACCGGCATGCGATCGTGAATGGGCGCAAGAAGCTCATTCGGTTCTGTCGTGACGATCGTGCACGTCTTGAGAGTCTGCCCTTCGGGGGATCTCCACGACTCCCACAGGCCGGCGAACCCAAAGGGCTCTTTGGATTTGAGCCGAATATAGACGGGGATCTTCTTGCCCTGAGAGGTCCGTCTCCATTCGTAAAAGCCATCAGCAAGAATGAGACAGCGGCGCTGCTTCGCAGCATCGCGAAAGCTCGGCTTCTCACATAGAGTCTCGGCACGAGCGTTGATCAGCTTATTCCCGATCTTGGGGTCCTTAGCCCACTGAGGGATCAAGCCCCATCGAAAGCTCTCTATGCGCTGGCCATGCACATCGGCGATCAGCGCGAGGATCTCTTGCGTTGGTGCAATATTATATCGGGGGCGATAGCTCGCCGGGACAGCGACCCCAAAGCGGGCCTCGATCTTCTCTGCCGAAAGCGTCAGCGAAAATCGTCCGCACATAGGCACTCACACAATGGGGAAAGCTCGCCCTTCGAGCTCCTCGATGCGCCGTCGGACTTCTTGGGGGATTGGGGCTTTGCGGCGCTCTCGATAGTTGTACGAGACGATGACCCCATCCCCCTCGGCCGCGATCTTCTGAAGCTTTTGGCTGAAGATCTTGAACTGCATGGTGAAGCGATCTGTGCCCATCTGTGAGACCCGGATCCCCACAGAGATTCTATCGGGGTAGGTGAGGGGGCGCTTAAAATCACAGCGCGCCGACGCCAAGATCGGGCCGATACCCGTGGCGTTCATCGTCTCGATATGCCCGATCCTCTCAAGATACGCGATGCGAGCGCTCTCAAAATACCGAAAATACGAGACGTTGTTGACGTGCTGCAACGCGTCCATCTCACCCCACTGAACGGGCAGCTCGACGACTACGGGGAAACCCTCTAAATCTTTGGGTGTTGAATCAGCACTCATCTTCGGAGTTTGCGCACTTCGGCCCGCATGAAATCTATAATCTCTTGGGTCGAAGTCCCCGGCCCAAAGAGCCCCTTCACCCCCATCGCTTCAAGCAGGGGCTTGTCCTCGTCAGGGATGATCCCCCCGCCCACCAAGAGCACATCGTCCATCCCATAGTGCTTCATGAGCTCCGTGATCTTTCTGAAGATCACAAGATGGGCCCCAGAGAGAATACTCACCCCGATGACGTCTACGTCTTCTTGGAGGGCCGCCTTGACGATCTGTTCAGGGGTGTTGTGCAACCCCGTATAGATCACTTCCATCCCGGCATCGCGCAACGCCCGGGCGATCACTTTGACCCCACGGTCGTGTCCGTCTAGGCCAGCTTTGGCCATCAAGACCTTGATCGGACGGTCCATACTACACCAAGGCGGGCTCACGATATGCCCCGTGCACCTTCTTCAACACCTCCATGATCTCGCCCACGCTCGCGTAGGCTTTGACGGCTTCTATAATATAGGGCATCGTATTCTCTTGTGTGCGGGCGGCCTGCTCCAAGCGCGCCAAGGCCCGCGTGACCGCCCCGTTATCACGCTCGGCCCGCACCCTCGCAAGACGCTCGATCTGCCGGCGTTGGACCTCCGGGTCCACCCGCAAGATCTTGACTCTCTCGTCCTCGCAGATCGTGTACTTATTTACCCCAACGATGATCTGCTCCCCAGACTCGACTTGCTTCTGGTATTCGTAAGCCGCCTGGGCGATCTCCCTTTGGAAGAACCCGTTCTCGATCCCTGCAAAGACGCCCTCGAGGATGCTGCCGTGCCCCATCTCCTCGATCTTCTTTATATATGTATGCGCGGCGCGTTCCATCTCGTTGGTGAGAGATTCCACAAAATAGCTGCCCCCCAACGGGTCGATTGTGTCAGCGACCCCCGACTCATACGCGATGATCTGCTGGGTTCTCAGCGCGATTCTCACGGCTTCTTCGCTGGGTAGAGCTAATGCTTCATCATACGAATTGGTGTGTAAGCTCTGGGTGCCTCCCAAGACCGCCGCGAGGGCTTGGATCGTGACGCGAATGATATTATTGAGGGGCTGCTGCTCGGTGAGCGAGCATCCTGCTGTCTGGGTGTGAAAGCGGAGCTTCCAGCTTTCTGGGTTTTTGGCGCCGTAGCGCTCGCGCATCACGCGGGCCCAGATCCTGCGCGCGGCTCTGAATTTGGCGATCTCCTCAAAGAACGAATTATGGGCATTGAAGAAGAAGCTGAGCTGCGGCCCCAGCTGGTCGATATCTATGCCGCGCCGCAGAGCCGCTTCGACGTAGGCCATGCCATCGGCAAGCGTAAATGCCAGTTCTTGGAGAGCTGTGGCGCCCGCCTCCCGAATGTGATACCCCGAGATGCTGATGAGATTGAAGTTGGGTGTCTCTTTGATCCCGAACTCAAAGATATCGACGATGAGGTCTACCGAGGGGCGCGGAGGGATGACCCATTCTTTTTGGGCGATGAATTCTTTGAGCATATCGTTCTGGATGGTGCCGCGCAGCTTCTCTCTTGGAACGCCCTGTTTGTCGGCGATGGCCATGTACATAGCGTAGATGACGGGGGCGCTGGGGTTGATGGTAAAGCTTGTCGAGACTTGCTCTAATGGGATGCCGTCGAAGAGGATCTCGAAGTCTTTGAGGGTATCTATGGCGACGCCTTCGACGCCCACTTCTCCATCGGCGAGGGGGTGATCGCTATCTAACCCCATCAAGGTGGGCATATCGAAGGCGGTGGACAGGCCGGTTTGCCCTTCACTTAAGAGATATTTAAAGCGCTGGTTGGTCTCTTCTGGGCCGCCGAAGCCCGCGAATTGTCTCATGGTCCACAGCCTTCCCCGGTACATGGTGGGGTAGATGCCGCGGGTGAATGGGAATTCTCCTGGGGAGCCCAGATCGCGTTCGTAGTCGAGGTCTTTGATATCGTGGGGGGTATAGAGTCGTCTGATGGGGTAGTTGGAGACCGTGATGAATCGGTCTTTTCGTTCTGGGGTCTTTTCGGTCATGGGTCGTTCCTCCTTGCGCAGCTTATTATAATATATCGGTGGCCGCTGTGCACAGCTAACGGAAAATCCTTGACAGCTCGTGGGGAGCCCCTTATAATCGAGCGGGCTGCAACAGCCTGAAGGGAGCACCCGACGATGCATGACATGTACAATCTCTTCTCACGCGAGGCCCAGCAAGCCATCGGCATCGCCTACAAAGAAGCCGAGGCCTGGGGCCATGACTACGTGGGCACCGAACACTTGCTCTTAGCATTCACAAAGATGCGCACCTCCGAAGTCTGTAAGTTCTTAGAGGCCAATGGCGTCACCTACCAGCGAGTATCCCGCGAGATCGAACACGAGGTCGGCAGGGGCCAGTCGCGCTTCATCCCCACCGAACTCCACCCCACCCCTCAACTCAAACGCATCATTACGCGCTCGTATGAAGAGACCCGTCGCTATGGCCACACCCTCATCGCTGCCGAAGATCTCTTGCTCGCTCTCTTGGAAGAGGGGCAAAACATCGCGGCCCAGATCTTACAGCGCGCGGGAATTGACATCGCCAAGGTGCGTCGGTATCTCTCGCCCCTGCAGGCCAATCTCGTGGGAAGTCGCACCAAGCGCGACGACCGCTCCAAATGGAAAAATTTTGAATACGGGCGCAATTTAGTCGAAGAAGCCCGCGCGGGCCGGCTCGACCCCGTCATCGGCCGCGAACGCGAGATCACCAGAATCATCCAGACCCTCTCCCGCAGAAAGAAGAATAACCCCGTGGTCGTGGGCGAGCCCGGCGTAGGCAAGACCGCGATTGTTGAGGGGCTGGCGCAACGCATCGCCTCCGGGGATGTGCCCGCCCCGCTCTTGGGCAAAGAGATCATTGAGCTCGATATGGCCGCCATCGTCGCGGGCACCAAATATCGCGGGGAGTTCGAACAGCGCCTCAAAGCGATCGTCAATGCCGTGATCGAATCTGGGAATGTCATTCTCTTTATTGATGAGCTGCACACAGTCGTTGGGGCCGGCGGGGCCGAGGGTGCTATTGACGCTTCCGCGATCTTAAAGCCCCCGCTGGCATCTGGGCTCATCCAGTGTATTGGGACGGCGACGCTCGACGAATACCGAAAGTATATAGAAAAAGACGCAGCCTTGGAGCGACGCTTCAAGAAGATTTTAGTCGAAGAGCCCTCGATCGAAGCGGCGGTCCAGATTCTCAAGGGGCTGCGCCCGCGCTATGAAGCGCACCACCGGGTGAAGATCACCGACGGGGCGCTCTATGCCGCAGCCAAGCTCGCCGATCGCTATATTACCGATCACTTCTTGCCGGATAAAGCGATCGATCTCATAGACGAGACGGCGGCCAAGAAGAGATTAGAGACGAGCTCCTTCTCCCCAGAGATCCGGGAGTTAGAAAACCAGCTGCGCGAGCTGGCGGAGCAGAAGAACGCGGCGATCAGCGAGCAAGATTATGAGCGTGCGGCGCAGCTGCGCGATCGAGAACGCAGCGTGCAGGAGCGCTTGCGCGAGCTGAAGATGGAATTTCGCGAATACGAGGCGGTCGTCACCGAAGACGACATCGCTCAGATGGTCTCCAGCTGGACGGGCGTGCCCGTGGGCCACATGAAGATGGAGGAATCCAAGCGCGTCTTAACTATGGAACAAGAGATCCATAAGCGCTACATTGACCAAGAAGAAGCAGTCAAGGCGGTGGCGCGCGCTATTCGGAGGGCCTACGCAGGGGTCAAAGACCCCAAGCGCCCTATCGGAAGCTTCTTGTTCTTGGGGCCTACCGGTGTGGGCAAGACCGAGCTGGCCAAAGCCATTGCCGAGTTTCTCTTCGGCGATGAGGAGGCGCTCATCCGCATTGATATGTCCGAGTATATGGAGCGCTTCTCGGTGTCGCGGCTGATTGGGGCGCCGCCGGGCTACGTGGGCTACGAAGAGGCCGGCGAACTGACCGAAGCCGTCCGAAGAAGACCCTATTCTGTCGTGCTCTTCGATGAGATCGAGAAAGCTCATCGAGACGTGTTCAATATTCTCTTACAGGTGATGGACGACGGGGCTTTGACAGACTCTCAGGGCCGTCGCGTGGACTTCAGAAATACCGTGTTAATTATGACGAGCAACATCGGCTCCAAGACGATCACCGATCGGGTGACCTTGGGGTTTGGCACGGAGTCGGAAGTGGACTCCCCAGAGTCGTACAAAGAGATGCGCAGCCGCGTCATGGGCGAAGTCAAAGAGTTCTTCCGCCCGGAATTTCTCAACCGTCTCGATGATATAATAGTCTTCCATCAGCACACCAGAGAGAATATCTATCAGATAGCGGAGCTGAAGCTGCGGGAGCTGGCGGAGCGCTTGCGCGAGCGCGAGATCTTCATCTCGGTCACCGAAGACGCCAAAGAGCTGCTCATCAAGGAGGGCTACGACCCAAAGTACGGGGCTCGCCCTCTGGTACGCACGCTCGAAAGGCTCATAGAGAACCCGATCTCGGACAAGATCTTAGAAGGGGAGTTCGCCAAGGGCGATTCGATCGTGATTGACGCGAAAGATCACCAGATCTGCTTCTTGAAGAAGACGCCGGAGTTGATCTGAGAGAGCTATGTTCCACTGCCGATCCTGCGGCTACGCCTCGCTGAAGTGGCTAGGGCGCTGTCCGCAGTGCGGCCAGTGGGGGAGCTTGGCTGAAACGACAGAGAGTAGGGGCACGTTGCAACGTGCCCCTACCATCCAGCCCCTCGCCACAATTCCCCTCCAAGAGGCGCAGCGCCGACCGACCCAGATCGCCGAATTCGATCGGGTTATGGGGGGAGGGCTGATCGCCGGGTCGGTGATCTTAGTGGGTGGGGAGCCAGGGATCGGCAAGTCCACGCTCTTGCTCCAAGTAGCTGCGCGGCTCGCCACGGATGCTTCGCGTCCCGTGCTCTATATCTCTGGCGAAGAGTCTCCAGGACAGATCAAGCTGCGCGCGGAGCGCCTGGCCCTCACAGATACAGAGAACCTGCTCATCGTCCACGAGCAGAGCCTCCACGCGCTCTGCCACCACGTGCGGCAGACCCAAGCGTCAGCCGTTATTGTCGATTCGATTCAGACGATCTTCCCCGAGGGCGCCCTCGAGGGCCTGGGGACGACCCACCAAGTCGGCCAGGCGACTTTTGAGCTGATTCAACTGGCGCGAGCAGAGAAGATCCCAATATTTCTCATTGGGCACATCACCAAAGCCGGGGACTTTGCCGGGCCTAAAGCGGTCGAGCACTTAGTCGACGTGGCGCTCTATCTTGAGGGCGGGCGGGAGAGCGACGTGCGGATAGTCCGAGCCGTGAAGAATCGCTTCGGTTCGACAGAAGAGATCGGGGTCTTCCAGATGACCGAGGCGGGCCTAGTCGAGATCGCCAACCCATCACAGTTTTTCACAGAACGAATCGGGCCGGTGCCTCCAGGGTCGGTGATCGTCCCCACGGTAGAGGGCACACGCCCGATCTTAGTAGAAATTCAAGCGCTTGTGGCGTTCACGCGCTCGAACTACCCGCAGCGCCGCGCCACGGGATTGGATTTCAACAGGGTCGCTCTCTTAGTAGCTGTGATCGAGAAGCACCTAGGAGCACAGATCAGCGGGGAAGATATCTATGTGAATGTCGCCGGGGGGCTGTCGTTGCGTGAGACTGCTCTGGATTTGGGGATCGCGGCCGCGATCGTGTCGAGCTTCAAAGAGAGACCCATAGACGGTCAGACGGTGGTCGTGGGGGAGCTGGGGTTAGCTGGGGAGGTGCGGCGGGTGCGGAAGCTGCGGGAGCGGCTCGCGGAAGCCGCCAAGCTCGGCTACCGCCGAGCTCTTGTTCCTGGTGGGGAGGCAGGAGGAGCGAAAGATCTTGCGCCGGGCGGGATGGAGGTCTGCCCGGTGCGCACGATCCGCCAGGCCATGGAGGCGTTGGGAATCTAATGCCCAAGAGCGTTCGGGAAGAGGGCTTTCTCAGAGTTTTAGAGAAGGTCGCGCCGGGGACGCCCCTGCGCGAGGCGATCAACTCTATTGTGCAGATGCGCAACGGCGGGTTAATAGTCTTATCAGACTTAGAGAGAGCGCGCCAGGTCGTGCAGGCGGGCTTCTTTCTTGATACAGAATTCACCCCGCAGCGGGTCGTGGAGCTTTCTAAGATGGACCGAGCTATTGTCATTGACGAGGATCTCAAGAGAATCTACTATGCAAACGCGTATCTTGTGCCCGATCCGTTCATCCCCTCCAATGAGACCGGCACGCGGCATTTAACTGCCGAAAGAGTCGCCAAACAGCTGAACGTGGCCACGGTCGCCATCTCCGCCGAGCGCATGGGAAGGGTCACTATCTACTACGGGCCGATCCGATACGTCTTGCAAGATATTTTGGTCTTGAGTGCGCGGGTCAACCAAGCGCTGCGCATTCTTGAGCAGTATCGGGTTACGTACAATGAACTCGCTCAAGAGCTGATGGCCCTGGAGCTGGAGGGGCGGGTCTTGCCCTATCACGTCGCCAATATCTTGCAGAACATCGTGCAGATTTTAGATACTGAAGAAGAGATTCAGCGGTGGTTTGTGGAGCTAGGTGAGGAGCGACATCTCTTTGAAGTCTTATTGGAGTGGCTCATGGTGGGGGTTAAAGAACAAGCCGAGCTGATAGTCCGGGATTTTCAAGCCAATCGCAAGGCCCCCAAGACGATCCTTGAAGAGATTCGGCAACTCTCCCCAGAGGAGCTGCTCTCGACCGAGAAGATCTTAGAGATTTTGGGGTACGAAAGCAGTGAAGAGCTGCTCGATCGGGTCTTGCCGTCGCGGGGCTATCGGGTGCTCAGTCAAATCCCCCGGCTCCCCATGGCGGTGATCGAGGATGTCGTGAACGCGTTTGGCACGTTGCGCGCGATATTGCGGGCCACCGAGAAAGATCTCATGGAGGTGAAGGGGGTTGCGGAGGTGCGAGCGCGCGCGATCCGTGCGGGGCTGCGCAGATTGAAGAACACTTTGATTGGGGTATGAACGCCGAGCTGAAACGACTCCACAAGGCCGCACGGTATCTGATGAAGCACGTAGGGGCGCAAGCGCCCCTACGGGTCGGGCTTGTCTTGGGGTCAGGGCTTTCGGAGGTGCTTGGGGAGCTTGAGGGGGCGCAGCGCTTCTTGTGGGAGGAGATCCCCTATTTCCCGCGGCCCACTGTGGTGGGCCATGCGGGGGAGTGGGTCTTTGGGGATCTAGAGAACACATCAGTTCTCATCTCGCGGGGGCGGGTGCACTTCTATGAAGGGTACTCGATGAGCGAGATCGTCTTCCCCATCCGAGTGATGAAGCTTTTGGGAATAGAAAGAGTTATTCTGACGAACGCCGCCGGGGCGATCAACCAAGACTTTGCTGTTGGGGATTTCGTGCTCATTCGCGATCATATCAATATGATCCCGGACAATCCGTTGCGTGGGGAGAATATTGCGGAGCTGGGGCCGCGATTTCCTAATCTCTTGGATGCGTATAGCGCTCGGTTGCGCTCGCTGGCCAAAGAAGTCGCGGCGAGTTTGGGGATGGCGCTCAGGGAAGGGGTCTATGTAGCGACGCCCGGGCCGATGTACGAGACGCCTGCAGAGATCGAAGCGTACAGAAGATGGGGAGCTGATTTAGTTGGGATGAGCACGGTGCCCGAAGTGATCGCAGCCCGACATTGTGGGCTTGAAATTGTGGCGATCTCCGTGGTGACGAACATGGCGGCGGGGATTGGTACAGATAAGCTGACTCACGAAGAAGTGCTGGAGACTACGAGGCGACGTGAGAGAGATTTGGCGAAGCTCTTACGGGCGCTCGTGGCTCGGCTATCGTTTCGGTAACTTCGGCAATGATCGGCTGGGCCTTGGCGTAAACGTGGGCTTGCTCGGCGGATTTGTCTCTAAGAGCTTGATGATCTCTCGCACCGCACGCTCCAGCTGGGGGTCCTTCCCGGCTACGTAATCTTGCGGACGATACTCGACTTCTATGTCCGGCTCAGTTCCGTAGTTTTCGACGCTCCAGCCCACGTCTTGGAACCAGAACGAAAACTCAGGTTGCGTTGTGATCCCGCCATCTACGAGGGAGTGTCTGGCCCAAATCCCGATCACCCCGCCCCAGGTTCTCTTCCCAAGGAGCGGGCCAAGCTTGAGAAGCTTGAAGTTGTGCGAGAAGATATCGCCGTCGGAGCCGGCATATTCGTTGGTGATCGCGACCATCGGGCCTCCGACAGAATCTGTCGGATACGGCTGCGCTCCAAACCACCGGGTCTTCACATATGCGATTCTCCGGCGCGCAAGCTTCTCCAAAATAAGCTCCGAGACGTGCCCGCCGCCGTTGAAACGCACATCGACGATTAAGCCCTCTCGATCTATCTCCGAGAGAAAGTAACGATGAAATTCTGAGTATCCCAGCGGCCCCATATTGGGAATGTGCACATACCCGACACGACCGTTGGTCTGCTCATGCACGAATTTTCTATTGTTCTCGACCCACTCGCGATAGCGTGCGGGCGTCTCGCTCGCCAATGCCTTCACAGAGACCGTGCGCGGGTTCTCGCCGTGAGCGTCCCCGACGGTGAGCAGAATTTCACAGTGAGCTTGATTGACTAAGAGTTCATATGGTGACGTGTTCGCATCAACGCGGCGACCGTTGATCGCTAAGATCGTGTCGTCCTCGCGCACGTTGATTCCTGGCTGGGTCAACGGAGAAGTCTTGGTCATGTCCCATGGGTCACCTCGCACGATGCGCGCTACTTTCCAGAGCTTGAGTCTCTTGTCGTAGACGAGATCAGCGCCGAGGAAGCCCATATCATAGCGTGGCTCTGGACGGTAGTCGCCGCCGAATTCGTAGGCGTGCGAAGTTCCCAGCTCGCCCTGCATCTCCCACATCAAGTCTGAGAATTCAGCGCGTGTCGAGATTCTATCTATGAGTGGGAAATAGCGTTCGTAGACAGCATGCCAATCAACTTCGGCCATATCTTCGGTCCAGAAATGATCGCGCTGGAGGCGCCACGCTTCGCGGAACATCTGGCGCCACTCCGCCGGCGGGTCCACAGAGACTCGCGCTCTGCTTAGATCAATCCAGCCGCTCTTCTTGCCGGGAGGCTCGCTGGCGGCCTTCTCGTCGGGCTTTTCGCCTGCTTTGAGCACGCGCAGTCTGTTCCCAGCCCGATAGATCAGGGTCTTTCTGTCGTCGGAGAGCTTGAAATTCGTGATCCCGCTGATGAGCGTCTCGGGTTTGAGAGTCTCAAAGTCAAAGACCTCGAGGGTCGCTTTGGCCGGGGGCTCGGTCAGTTGGAACCAGTTCATATTCAAACTGCCTTCGATGGGGAGCGAGGTATAGAGCACTTTGCCCTTGATCGCAGCAATCTGTTGGTAGCGCCCGTCAGGCACGGGAAACGCTAAGATTCGGTCTGCGATCCCGGCAAGATCGATCTCGATCTTCTCGTCGGGCTTCGTTTCTGATTGTTGGTCTTTCTTGTCGTCGGGGGCTTTAGGGACGGCTACGAACGGATTGGGCAGGTCTCTCTTGAGTGTGACCAGATAGGGCCGCACCCCGCGCGGGAAGCCCAAATCGAAGTGCAAATTGTCATAGACGGGATCGAACTCCCGATACGAGAGAAAATAGAGATATTTGCCGTCGGGGTCAAACGTCGGCGAGACGTCTTGCAACACCGGGCGCGTGACTGAGAAGATCTCGCCCGTCTCGACTTGACAGACTTTGATAGCTGACGTATGCAAGCTGAGCGCGCAGCTATAGGCGATCCAACGTCCATCAGGCGACCAATCAAAGCCTGCCATGGGCGCATAGGGGCTCTTGTCGAGCACGCGGGCGCGCTTGGTCTGTAAGTCTATGAGTATTAATTCATTGCGATGATTGGTGAGCGCGACTTGGTCAGCTTTGGGAGAAGCTTTGAGTTCTAGGGCGCGGCCCAATTCGATCCCTGTCAATCTTTCTGGTGGCGTCACCCCATCGGCGTAAAATATTTCTAAGGTCTCTTCACCCTCGGCGTCGCAGACCGAGATAAGTCTTTTGCCGTCATGCAGCCAGCGCGCCAGACGATGGCGCACGCCGTCGGGCTCGCCATGCTGGACGACGGGGCCCTCCCAGTTGCCCATCGTGAAGATCTTGCCTCGAGTGACTACTGCGGTGAGATGCCCTTGGGGGTGGAGCGCATAGTCTTCTAAATATTTTGCGGAGTCCACGAACTTTCGGAAGCGCTGCGTTTGGGGGCTGTGATACTCGACGGCGATCTTCCAATTCTGGTCTTTAGATGGATCGTAGACGTAGAGATCGGCCCCGGCGTGATAGACGATGCGTTTTCCGTCGGTGTGTGGGTGGCGCACGTAAAAATCTTCGTGATCGGTATGGCGTTTCACATCTTGACCGGTCGGTGTACAAGAGTAGAGATTGCCCACGCCCTCGTGATCGGAGAGAAAGAAGATCCTGTCGCCAAGCCACATGGGGCGGGAGAGATTGCCCTGGAGCTGAATCAATCTGCGGAAGTTTCCTGAGCCATCGGGATCTATCCAGATATCTCCGGCGGTGCCGCCGCGGTAGCGTTTCCAACGTGCGGGGTCGATAGCATTGCGTCCGATGACGCAACCGCCTGTGGGGCCGTAGGAGATACTGAGGGCTGGGCCAGTGGGCAGGAGTTCTGGGGATCCGCCCTGGGGCGAGAGCGCGTAGAGCACATAAATATTTAAGAACGGCTGCGCAGCGTTGCTCGCAAAGAGAATCTTTCCGTTGGGGCTCCAGCCGACGACAATAGTATTGCTTCCCAGAAATGTCAAGCGTTTGGGTTGGCCGCCTTGGGCGGGCATGAGGTAGACTTCGGTGTGGCCCTCATCGCGTCCGCTGAACGCGATGAATTCCCCGGTGGGGGAGAGTGCGGGGAAGCTGGCCATGCCCAGCCCCGACGTTAAGCGTCGTGCGACACCGCCGTGGGCTGAGACCGTCCAGAGATCATCTTCGCTGACAAAGACCACAGTATCATCACAGATCGTGGGGTAGCGATAGTAGCCTGCAGCTGGCATGAGAGGAGCCTCCTTTGTCTCCCTGATTTCTTCGCGCCCATAGTTCGATGAATCTTTTCTGGGATTTTCAAGAGGTGTCGCTCATCAGGCTTCAGTTTAGCCATGAATCGTGAAGTTTGCAAGAATACGTTATGGCCGGAACGCCAACCACACCGTGCTGATCGCAATCGTCGCTATCGTCAGGGGCACCCCGACTCTCAGATACGTCCAGAACCCCATGTGCACCCCACGCTGTGATGCGATCTCTAAAACGATGAGATTCGCTGCTGACCCAATAATCGTGAGATTGCCCGCGAGCGTCGAGGCCATCGCCACGGATGGAAAAGTTTAGAAAAAAATCTGTTTTCGGTCAAATTGACGGCTCGCACCCGATGCCCTATAGTAAACAAAGGAGCTGATGTCTATGGATCTGCGCGAGACAGAGATCAAGAGAATCGAGAAGATCTCGGAGCTGTTGCTGAAGGCAGCGCGGGCTGTGCCCAAGGAGAAAGAAGATTGGAAGCCGATGCCCACAGGGAAATCCGCCCGAGAGATCCTCGCCCACCTCGGGATGGCGAATTATTTTTTTGCGGCACTTCTTCGGGGCACGGCTTACACCCAGACCAGTACCCCTCACACCTATCAAGAAGCTCTGAAGCTCTTTGAAGAGTCCAAAGCCGAGTTGATTGAGACGATCCGCTCGGTCGACCCGGCACAGTTCAACGAGAGGCGCACCATGCCCTGGGGTGAAGAGCGTTCTATCAAAGACTTAATCACCAGCCCCATGCCCCATATAGCGTATCATTGGGGGCAGATCGCGTACGTGCAGACGCTGTGGGGTGACAGCGAGAATCGCTTCTGAGTTCACTTTAGGGGGAGAGCCGGCAAGCGTTTGAGCGTCCGCGTGGCGGGATCAACGGTTATGCCCACCGATTCTAAGGCCGTGACCCCCAGGATGGGTTCAGCGTCATCGGGGCCGAAGATCACCCTCCCTGCCGTGATCTCCCCCATGAACTCAAACTGCGCCAGCCCAAATTCGTACTCTTGAAGAGTACCATCAGCTAACTCGTAGACCATCTTTCCCACGGGCTGAACGCCGATCTTGCGTAGCTCTGCTGCGGGAGCGAGAGAATCCGTAGCTCCGGTGTCCACAAGAAAGTCTGCTTGGTAGGTGCCCCCGCCGGGGCCAAGTGCTGTGAGGGTCACGGTCACATGCGTCAGTCCCATAGCAGAAAGAGTTTACTCTCTCCGTGTGCCCTGTGCAAGGCAAGCTGTTGATTTTTTCGTCAAAAAAATCTACGATGAAGGCGATGCGCTTTGTCTGTACGGAGTGTGGCCAAGAGTTCTCTGTAACGACGCGCCAGTGGCGCTGTCGTTGTAGTGGCGCCTTTGAGATCTCTCCACGACCGCGCTTCCGTCCCGAAGCTATTGACGAAAAAATCTTCTCGTTGTGGCGCTATCGGGCGATGCTGCCTGTTATCGAGACAGAGAACATCGTCTCGTTGGGGGAGGGCTGGACCCCCCTCGTGCCGGCACACGCCTATAATAATAGAGAATTTCTCGCGAAGCTCGAATTCTTCGCGCCGACGGGATCGTTCAAAGATCGCGGGACGACGGTGCTCGTCAGCTTCTTAAAAGAGCTTGGGGTTGAGAGGGTCGTCGAAGATTCTTCAGGGAACGCCGCAGCCAGTCTCGCCGCATACTGTGCCCGGGCGAAAATTTCGTGTAAGATCTTTGTGCCTGCTCACGCTTCCCCAGCAAAGCTCGCGCAGATTCGCGCCTACGGCGCACAGCTCATCCCCGTCGAGGGCCCGCGCGAGAACGCCGCTATTGCAGCCCAGAATGCCGATGCGTACTACGCCAGCCATGTCTATAACCCCTTGATTTTAGAAGGGACGAAGACCCTTGCTTATGAGCTGTGGGAACAATTGGGCGGGCGCGCCCCCGATGCGATGCTCTTCCCCACCGGCCACGGCACTTTGCTTATCGGGGCATATTACGGCTTTCGCGATCTCTGCGACGCCGGACTTCTCGAAAAGATACCGGCACTCTACGCAGTACAAGCTGAAGCCTGCGCCCCACTCTCTAGAGTCTTTCGCGAAAATCTTACAGAATTGCCCAGTGTTCCCCAAGGGGAGACGATCGCTGAGGGGATTCGCATCCGTCGGCCTGTGCGCTGGAAAGTCATTCTCAGAGCTCTCCGTGAGACGGGCGGCCGCGTCATTGCTGTCAGTGAAGCAGAGATCATCTCGGCTCAGCGGGAGCTCGCTCGTCAGGGGCTCTATGTGGAGCCGACTTCAGCTGTGGCTGTGGCGGGGCTAAAGGAGGGGGCAGGGCGGAGTCAGGGCCTGACTGTTATCCCCATGACCGGCACCGGCCTCAAAAGCCCATTTCCATGAAATTTCCATGGAAATTGCACGGGATTTCCATAGCCGGCTCTTGACTTTCTCGGGGCGAGTGTGCTAGAATCTCTTATAAGAGAAAAACCGAGAGATGGGTAATCTCTGCTCAGGGCAATCCCCATCGTGAGGTGGAAGTGATCCTAAAATCTTCTCGAGGATTTGTCAAGAGGGCGTGCGTTGTTCTTTTCTTGGGATTTATTGCCTTTCCCATAGGAGCGCAGGTCCCGCTGTGCGTGCTGGAGCTCTGGACGGATACCCAAACATATTCGTTAGGGCAGGCCGTCTCTGTCTTTGCCCGTCTTCAAGTAGGCGAAGAGGCGATCACCAACGCTCGGTTTAAAGTAGAAGTGATCGGTCCTGGACACAGAGCGTTTACTATCTCTACCAGTGGGGAGCTCTCCGGCGAGCTCAATCTCCAACCGAATTTCCGTTGGGAGGGGTTTTTGCTCACTCTGCCAAGCCTTACGGGGCAAGGGCTGCTCGCGCTGATCGGATTTTACACGATTATCGGCACGCTCTTTGACCCCCCATCGGGGCGCATCTACTGCGAGGATCGTCGAGAATTCGCGATCGCCGGCCCGTGGGGCCGGCAGCCCACAACAAAGACCCTGCTCGTCTCCTCCCAGCGCACGGAGTTTACTGAACCCTTTGTGAGCAAACTTTCAGCTTGGCTGGAAGCTGCCTACAAGACCCGCGTCCAGACGGTCTACCAAGAGGGGCTCTATCTGGGCTATCGCAAGGGCGACTATAAAGATTACGACGTCGTTATCTATTATGGGGTAGACTACGGGCAACCGCCGCCTCCGGATTTTCTCGACGACATCGCCAACGGCGAGGAGATCACACAAAAGCGCGTCGTCTGGATCGGGTATCACATAGATCGTGTGGGTGAAGCTCAAGAGAACCTGGGCTTTCAGTTCGCTGAGCAAGTGAGTGATTCCCGCGAGACCCGGCTCGTCTATACGTATTCGAACACGGACTACATCATGCGTCATAGCGAGCGCATCTTCGCCGAGGTCACAGATAAGAATCTCGCGCGCGTCCACGCGACCGTCGGGGGACGCCCCATCATTGTCAGCTCCAAGCATCGCCAATACCCAGAGAATGGAGAATTCTTCTATTTCGTGGGGTTCCATCCCACAGCGCATGTGGTGCCCTTCGGAGCGCATCTGGTCTTTCTCGATATACTCAATGAAGTCTATGGGATCACTCGCGGCAAGGTCGCGCTCGTTCGCCTAGAAGACATTCACCCTCGAAGCAGCATCGCGGCTTTACTCACCGCCACCAACTATCTCAAGAGCGAAAAGGTCCCCTTCACGCTCAGTCTTATCCCGTTCTATGTAGACGGGGCCGACCGCACGAGCATCACCCAAGAGTCGGCGTTCCGGACAGCCGTCAAGCAAGCGCTGCTCAACGGCGGGGAGCTCGTGGTCCACGGGGCAACCCATCAGTACGACGGTAAGACTGCCGAAGACTGGGAGTTCTGGGATGAAAAAGCTAATAAACCCATCGGTGGGGCGGAGTACGCCGAACAGCGCGTGAAGATGGCGCTCACCGAGATCCAAAAGGCTGGCCTGGCCCCGCACACCATCGGCTGGGAGACCCCTCACTACCAAGCCGGCGAGGCCCACTACGCCGTCTTCGAAAAATATTTTGGGTTTCTCTTCGAGCCCCATCGCAAGTTTGATTTGGCGTTCGTGCCCTACATCATCGAGACAGCCTCGAGCGTCTACATCGGCACGCCGTTGGGGTTTGTCCAAAACGATACAGACATCTTTCGGATCACTCTCGAGGCTGAAAAACTCGCGGGCTTGAAGTACGGCGCGGTTGCCGCGTTCTTCTATCACCCGTTCTTGGGGGTAGATCGTCTGCGAGCGATCGTCACGGCGCTCAAAAAGCAAGGGTGGCAATTTCGGCTTGCGTCAAGCCTCATAGGCCCCGTGCGTGTCCAGTTCCCTGAGAAACCTTGATGGAGATCTACACCGACGCGTTGACGGTCTTCTTCTTCGTGTACTGTCTGCTCTATAACGCTCTGCTCTTCTTTTACGTGATCGTCAAATACCGACGGGTGCCCTCATCATCCCCAACGAGAGAGCTAGAGAAAGACGACTGGCCCGTCGTGACGCTGATGATCCCCGCGCTCAACGAGGGGAAAGTCTTGTATAAGACGGTCGAAAGTCTCTTTGAGCAGTACTATCCCGGCACTCTCGAAGTCTTGATTATTGATGACGGTAGCGATGATGAGACACCCATCGTCACGGCCCAAATCCAGCGAGAATTTTCAGATGTCTATGTCTATCGGCGCGAGTTCCCCAACGCGCGCCAGGGCAAGGGCGCGGCGCTCAACGCCGGATTAAAATTCTTATTTGAAAAATTCCCGGATCGCC
Source organism: Candidatus Fraserbacteria bacterium (assembly GCA_947085185.1). Lineage (GTDB taxonomy): Bacteria > Bipolaricaulota > Bipolaricaulia > RBG-16-55-9 > DRXL01 > JANXCC01. Next base: position 199,353 of record CAMTVK010000002.1, read on the forward strand.
CGAAAGCAGACTGGGTGATCGGGGTCTTTGACGCCGACGGCCGCGTCGAAGAATTAGACTTTTTTGAGCAAGTCGGCTTGGCGTTTCGTGACCCCAGCGTGAATGCTCTCCAGTGTGGGGTGCGCATCCGCAATCGCCACAAGCTCCTTCCGCTGCTCCAAGATGTCGAGTTTGTCGCGTTCTCGTGGATCGTGCAGTGGGTGCGCGATAAGACGTCTGGGGCTGTGGCTCTGGGGGGCAACGGACAGTTCATTCGCGCGGACTGTCTGGAACTCTTACAGCCCCAGGGGCCGTGGGTCCCCACCGCGCTCACCGAAGACTTAGAGATCAGCGTGCGCATCCATCAGCTGCCCGGACGGGTTCGCTTCTTGGACCGACACGTCTCCCAAGAGGGGGTTGAGACCGTCCGAGCGCTCTTGAAGCAGCGCCATCGTTGGGCGTGGGGCACGCTGCAGGTCTTCTCCATGTATGTAGCGAGCGGGGCGCTGTGGCGCTCGCCCATGCCCTTGCTCAAGAAGCTCGATCTGCACTATTATCTGACGTTCTGGCTTGTGCCGTTTCTCGTGTTGGGCTCGTGGGGGTTGGCTCTTCTCAACGTTGTGGGCTATGTGCGCGTGAGCACGCACTTTGAGTGGTGGCTGCTGTGGGCGAACTCGTTCAGCTTCTGGCCGACGATGGCCTTGGCGCTCCATAAGATGGGCACGCCGCGGATGTCCATCCCCGTCTTGGTTGTCTTGGGGACGCTTTACTCGTATCATTGGATACCGTTATTGGTGTGGGCGTGGTATGATATGTTTCGGCGCAAGAGACCCCGCTGGCTCAAGACGCAGCGCATCTATTCCTAACAACAAACTTATGCGAACTTCGATCATCGTGCTCATGTTGCTGGCGGTGCTCTCTGTGGGGGCTTCAAAAACAGTGATCGTGAGCGTTCCTCCCATCAAGGGGGTGTGGTACATCGGGCTGGAGCGGGACTCCTACGCCACTGCGGCGGTGGCCACGGAGATGCGCACCCTCAAAGATCGCTTGAATATCAATCATATAGTGCTCACGATCCCAGTCTTTCAGAAGGATCTACGGGCGACCACCCCAACTGGAGACCCCACGCGCACCCCCTCCGATGCCGTGATGCGCAACGCTATCGAGCAAGCGCACAAGGTAGGCCTTGGCGTCGTCCTCATTCCCTATCTCTTGGTAGATGATGGAGAGTGGGTCGGGAATTTAGCGCCGACAAACGTGAGTCAATGGTTTCAGAACTGGCGGGCTGTCCTGCGGCACTACGCCCAGCTCGCGCAACAGGCCAACGTTGAGATATTTCTGTTAGGCTGGGAGTTCGTCACGATGCAGAAGTACCACGCTGAGTGGGAGCGCACTATTTTGGAGATGCGCTCGCTCTATCGTGGGCGTCTGTCGTACTTGACCAACTGGTGGTGGGACCGCGCGACGTATGCCAATGTCCTCGAGTGGAGGCCGTGGGAGCTGTTAGATTTTATTGGGATCAGCGCGTTCTTCGAGCTAACGCGCAAGAGCAACCCCACCGTAGACGAGTTGCAGCGCGCTTGGAGCGCCGATGCCTACGGACAGAATATCATTGAAGATCTAGAGCGCCTGAGCGCGCAATATCGGCGCTGTGTGGTCTTCCTTGAGTTGGGCTATGAGAGCAAGGACGGGGCCAACACGGAGCCGTGGAACTTCTTTCGAGTAGCTCCCCCAGACGAAGGCGAGCAACGGGACGCATTTCAGGCAGCGTTGCGGGCGCTCTCGGACAGACCATGGTTCGAGGGATACTCGGTTTGGGCGGAGCAGGTGGGGCTTCCGCGCAGCGCCACAGGCTACGATGTGCTCACCAAGCCTGCCGCTGAGGTCATCCGTGCACACACCATGACTTCCAAGTCTTGCCCACGTCCTTAACGCATCTCCAATCCGGGGATCTTCAGCTTGTGCTCGACTATATCTAAGAGCTTCGAGATGACGAGCACACAGACAAGATAGATAAAAGCAATGATGAGAAAGACTTCAAAGTAGCGAAAATTTCGCGAGGCGATGATCTGCCCTGTGGCCGTCAGCTCTGGCGTCCCAATGATGAACGCCACCGATGAGTACTTCAGCGTGTAAATCAGCTCATTCGACCACGGTGGGATAACTATTCGTAATGCCTGCGGCAGGATGACATAGCGAATCGCTTGGAGGTTGGTCATGCCCAGGGAGCGAGCCGCGAGCATCTGCCCCCGACTAATAGACTGAATCGCCCCGCGAAAATATTCGGCTTGGTAGGCAGCGCTGTTGAGCCCTAGCCCAAGGATCGCCGCGGTGAGCGAATCGAGCCGAATCTCAAAGACCGGCAGCCCATAATAGATCAGAAAGAGCTGCACCAACACCGGCGTCCCCCGCACAAACTGCACATACGCCGTGCTCACCCCATAGATGAACGCGTTTCCATAGACGCGCCCCAACGCGAAGAGAACCCCGCCCACCAGCCCCAGCCCAACGGCCAGCACCGTTAACTGAAAGGTCGTCGCCAGCCCCTGCAGCAATCGAGGGGCTATGTCGCATGCCAGCCGAAGAAAACTTCCATCAGCAAACGTCTGACAGAACGGCATCATCATGAGCTCCCATACAGCTCACTGATCTTGCCCAAGAACTGCTTTGTGCGCGGCTGTTGGGGATTGAGAAAGACTTGCTCCGGCGGCCCTTGCTCGACGATCACGCCCTTCTCCATAAAAATCACTTCGTCGCAGACCGAGCGAGCAAACCCCATCTCGTGCGTGACGACCACCATCGTCATGCCCTCTTCGGCTAGGTCTTGCATCACTTGTAAAACTTCGCCGATGAGCTCTGGGTCGAGGGCGCTGGTCGGCTCATCAAAGAGCATCAATTTGGGTTCCATCGCCAAGGCCCGTGCGATGGAGACCCGCTGTTGTTGCCCCCCAGAGAGCTGTGCCGGGTAGGCGTGAGCTTTTTCAGCCAAGCCGACGCGCGCCAGCTCGTGCATCGCTCGATCTGTCGCTTCTTGCTTGGAGAGCCCTTTCACTTTCATCAGCCCCAAACGTACGTTATCTAACGCCGTCAGGTGCGCAAAGAGATTGAAGTCTTGGAAGACAAACCCGATCTGTTGCCGAATTCTGTTGATATCTGTCTGAGGGCTCGTGATCTCTATATTTTCTAACCAGATGCGCCCGCGATCGGGCTCAGTCAGTCTATTGATACAGCGCAGAAGCGTGCTCTTGCCTGTCCCCGACGGCCCAATAATTGCTAGCGCCTCCCCATAGCGCACGGTGAACGAGACCCCTTTTAAGACTTCTTCGTTTCCGTAGCGCTTGTGCAGGTCTTCCACACGAACGACGATCGGCTCACAGGACACGGCCATGCTCCTCCCGACGCTGCCCCGTCAAGCCGGGCACTCCCCAGCGGCGCTCACCCCATTCTAACAGCCACGTGCCCAGATACGTTAACACTAAGTAGATCAGAGCTACGGTGATGAAGACGAGGAAGACTTCGCGAGTGCGCTGCATGATCTGCCACCCTTGCCGCGTGAGCTCTGTCACCCCGATAGCGAAGACGAACGACGTATCTTTGAGCACTCCCGAGTATTCATTGGACCATCCGGGGATAGCCAAGCGCAATGCCTGGGGGAGCACAATATAGCGAAGGGCTTGGAGGCGCGTCATCCCCAACGCCCGCGCGGCCAGAAGCTGCCCCGGCTTGATCGCCTGGATCGCCCCACGAAAGATCTGCGACTGATAAGCCGAAGAGTGCACGCCAAAGACGAGCACAGCTACAGCAAAAGCCGGCCAACGCAGCCAGTCCCATTGATACGCATTTGCCAGAAACGCCAGCCCATAGTTGACCACGATCAGCAGGATCAAGATGGGCATCGCCCGAAAGAACCGTTCATAGCCAGAACAGATATAAACAAGCGGGCGCGGGCCGTAGACCTGCCCCAGCGCGACCAGAACCCCCAACACCAATCCCACGGCTAAGAGACTGACTGTCAGCTCAAGGGTGACCAGGGTGCCAGCAAGCAACAGACGCCACGTATCCCAATTGAGGATGACCGACACGACTCCCTCACAAAGAGCACGAGGGTGCGCCCGATGGAGCGCACCCCCGCGTCACTCTACGAGCCCATGGAGACTACGGCTTCTTATAAGGCTCCCCAGCCATGCATGCTGCCATGTTCTCGGCATAGGCCTCCGGCTGGTTCTTGTCAAGATATCCCTTCAGGTCCGCCCAACACTGCGTGACCCGCTCTAAGTTCACATCCACACCGAAGTAGGCCTCGACTAAGTTATTCCAGATGCCCTTCTTCTTCATCTCCTTCATGCCGTCGTTGATCTTGGGGAGGAGCTTGTTAGGATCGCCCTTGCGCACGAGAAATCCAAATTGCTCCTCGGTGATGATGATCCCCGCGATCTTGAGCACGCCCTTAGAAGCCTTGACGGCGACCTTGGCCGCAGGCTCGTCCTCAACGACCGCGTGAATCTGTTTATTAATCAAATCTTGCTCGGCCAAGGGATACGTCTCATAGAGCTTGAGCTCGACCTTGATCCCCTGTTTGATGATGTTATCTTCGACCCACTGGGCCCCGGTGGTGCCGCGCTGCGCCCCGATCTTGTTGCCCGCTTTGAACGCCGTGATGATATTAAGCCCAGAGTCAGCGCGGATGAGCACGGACTGATTGGACTCCCAATACGGGTCGGAGAAATCTACGACCTGAGCGCGCTCTTTGGTAATCGTGAACCCTGAGGCACCGATGTCGCACTGGCCCGCCTGGACTGCCGGGATGATCGAATCGAAGCTGAGATTCTGAATGGTGATCTTATAGCCCTTCAGGATCGCGATGATGCGCATCACATCGAGATCGAACCCGACGAACTCCCCCTTGGCGTCCGTCCATTCAAACGGCGGCCAGGAGATGTCCGAGCAGACCTTGAAGACTTGGGTCTGCGCCTGCGGAACAAGCCCTCCAATCCCCAACGCCAACACCAACACGCCGACGACCACCAACCATCTGACGATCGCTCGCATAGCATACGCCTCCTTTTCAGAGCTGATTATACTCATGGAGATTGCTGGAGTCAATACTCCTTGACGCCCTTGGTCTCATTGGGTATGATACTCACTACGACGACCGGAAGGAGAGAAGACTATGCGCTTCAGATTTGCGCTTGTTTTATCTCTTGTGCTTGGCGGGCTGGCGCTTGTGGGCGCGGCGCAGCACCAACTTCAGACGGGCACCTGCGAGCAGATCTCCACAGAGTTTGGGATCGCTATTATTTCGGAGAACACACGGGATTTCGACAGCGTCGAATGCGCGACGCTCTATGCGATCTTGCGCTCGTTGCCAGATCGTCTGAGCCGCGCCCTGACCACCATCAAGCGTCTCCCCAGAGACCCTCATGCCGCCGGGCGCGCCTACGGCTCGACCATCGAGCTCTACGACGGCCTCAACTGTGATACTATCCCAAACTGCAAAGATTTCATGGTCGTGGTCTTCCACGAGATCGCGCATGTCGTGCACTTTCGCGTGTTTACGCCCCAGCAAGTCCAAGCGTATCGGCAGCTCTACAGGCGATCTGGGTCCGATCCGGGGAATTTTATCGGCCCATTGCTTCGTGGGCGGCGCTACGCCACCACCAACGAATATGAAGACTTCGCTGAACTCTTTGCAGCGTATACTGAAGATAGCACTCGCGTCGTCAACTTCGTGCGCGACCGCCTCTCCAAGAACGAGACGATTCTCTTTGAAAAGCTCAAAATTCTCTTCGATGTGCTGATGGGGCAGAGCCAACCCCCATCTGTTTTCGTCTATCGCAGCGAGGTCTGGGACGGCGCGATGCCCGATGGGAGCTTCCGTGGGGTGGTGCGCCGCGCGCTGCTGCCCCGCGACGTCCAGGGGCTGCCGAGTATCCCCAGCGAGCCCGATTGGGAAGATTTTTAACGGAGATAGCTCATAATTCCCTTGCCCACACCCACAAACGCCAGCGCCACTACGGTGGAAACGCACACCAAGCAAAGGAGTGAAGTTTTTATGAAGATTTCTGAGGCTGCGCGCCAAAGCTTCTCATATGATGGCGGCCAAGTCGTGCTCTATCGGCTTGACTTGATAGAGAGACTGGGGATTGGGAGGATCTCCCGGCTGCCCTTCTCACTGAAAGTCTTGCTCGAGTCTCTCTTGAGAAACTGCGACGGGCGCGTCATCACCGAGGAAGACGTGACGGCGCTGGCCCAATGGAATCCCAAGACTGGACGAGAGATCCCATTCACGCCCGCGCGGGTGCTGCTCCAAGATTTCACGGGGGTTCCAACTCTCGTTGATCTTGCGGCGATGCGCTCGGCGGTGAAGCGCCTGGGGGGAGACCCCAAAAAGATCAATCCCCTCGTCCCTGTGGACTTAGTGATCGATCACTCTGTGCAAGTAGATGACTTTGGATCGCGGCTGGCGCTGCAGCGCAATGCCCAGATCGAGTTTGAGAGAAATCGAGAGCGCTATGAGTTTCTCCGGTGGGGCCAGAAAGCATTTGAGAACTTCCGCGTCGTCCCTCCATCTACGGGGATTGTTCATCAAGTCAATTTAGAATTCTTAGCTCAGGTCGTGATGACGCGTACTCAGAATTCGGAGATCGTCGCGTTCCCTGATACGCTTGTGGGCACGGACTCCCATACGACGATGATCAACGGGCTTGGGGTCTTGGGGTGGGGGGTAGGGGGCATCGAAGCCGAAGCGTGTATGCTCGGCCAACCCCTCTATATTGTTACTCCCGAAGTGATCGGGTTTAAGCTCACCGGAAGACTGCGCGAGGGCGTCACCGCTACTGATCTTGTGCTGACCGTCACGCAGATGCTGCGCAAGAAGGGCGTCGTAGATAAATTCGTCGAGTTCTACGGAGAAGGGCTGTCGCAGCTGGCCCTTCCCGACCGGGCGACGATTGCCAACATGGCCCCCGAGTATGGAGCGACATGCGGCTTCTTCCCTGTGGACGACGAGACCATACGATATCTGAGACAGACGGGGCGCCCCAAAGAACTCATAGATCTTGTCGAGCGCTACTGCAAAGAGCAAGGGCTCTTCAGAACAGCCCAGACGCCCGATCCCCTCTTTACCGATACGCTCGAGCTTAGGCTCGAAGACGTCGAGCCCAGCGTTGCCGGACCCAAGCGCCCCCAAGATCGTATCAGGCTATGGGATGTCAAGCGGGAATTTCGCAGAGCTTTAACAGCGCCCCTCAGGGAGCGCGGCTATGAGCTCAGTCCCGATGTGTTAGCGTCTCTCAAAAAGAACGGGCTCACTCACGGCTCTGTAGTCATCGCTGCGATCACGTCGTGCACGAATACGTCCAATCCGTCGGTGATGATCGCCGCGGGGCTCTTAGCGAAGAAGGCCGTCGAGCGCGGCCTAAGAGTCCCTGACCATGTGAAGACGAGCTTAGCCCCCGGCTCGAAAGTCGTCACGGAATACCTACAGAAGTCAGGGCTTTTGAGCTATCTGGAAGAGCTTGGGTTTTATGTGGTGGGCTACGGCTGCACGACATGCATTGGCAACAGCGGCCCACTGCCTGAGCCCGTGGCCAAAGAGATCACCGCAAAGAATCTCGTGGCAGCTGCGGTGCTGTCGGGCAACAGAAACTTTGAGGGGCGCATCCATCCGTTGGTGCGCGCGAACTTCTTAGCATCACCGCCGTTAGTAGTTGCGTATGCGCTCGCGGGCACAGTAGACATAGACTTTTCTTGTGAGCCCATAGGATGTGACAGAGCCGGAAACCCCGTCTATCTCAAAGAGATCTGGCCCTCCTCGCATGAGGTCCATGAGATCATGGCGCGGTCCATAGACCCAGAGATGTTCAAGAAGACCTACGCGAACGTCTTCGACGGCAGCCCTCACTGGAACGCGCTGACAGTTCCAGAGGGTGAGCTCTATCGCTTTGATCCCAAGTCGACGTATATTCAAGAGCCCCCGTACTTCAAAGAATTTTCGTGGACGCCCAAGCCCCTGCGCGACATCCTCGGGGCGCGGGTCCTCGTGATGCTAGGGGATTCAGTGACGACCGATCACATCTCGCCGGCGGGGGATATTCCCCTCGACAGCCCGGCGGGGAGATATCTGCGCGAGCGAGGCATCGAGAAGAGAGACTTTAACTCGTACGGGTCGCGTCGGGGCAACCACGAAGTCATGATGCGCGGGACGTTTGCCAACGTGCGCTTGAAGAATCTCTTAGTCCCCGGAGTCGAGGGCGGCGTGACGGTGCACTTCCCCAGCGGCGCGAGGATGCCCATCTATGATGCGGCGATGCGCTATCAAGCTGAGCGCGTGCCCTTAGTGGTGCTGGCGGGCAAGGAATACGGGACGGGCAGCTCTCGGGACTGGGCGGCCAAGGGTCCGGCGCTCTTGGGGGTCAAAGCGATTATAGCTGAGAGCTTTGAGCGCATCCATCGCTCAAACTTAGTGGGGATGGGCGTGCTGCCGTTGCAGTATCTGGAGGGGCAGAATGCGGAGAAGTTGGGGCTGACGGGGCAGGAGCTCTTTGACATTGTGGGCATCTCTCAGATTGAGAGGCCCAGACAGGAGCTCATAGTTCGTGTGCGCAAGCCCGACGGGAGCGTGACGGAGTTCGGGGTGAGAGCGCGGCTGGACATGCCCATCGAGGTCGAGTACTACAAGAACGGCGGGATTTTACAGACGGTGTTGAGGCAGTTGCTCTCGTGGGTAGTGTTATGACCAGACCTGTAGAATTTATACCTCCAGGTAAAATCCGTTGCTACATCACAGGCAAGCTGCGCAATGAAACGCCAGAGGAGCATGTGCGCCAGCGAATCGCCCGTAGCTTGGTAGAAGAGTATGGTTATCCCAAGGAAGACCTTGGCATTGATAGACGCGAGACTCGCATCATCATGGGGCGAGCCAAAAAATACGCGGATCTTGTCATCTTCGCCCACGGCAAGGAACACAAGCAAGAGAACGCGATTATCATCTGTGAAACTAAGCGCGAGGATGTAAAGCCAACTGACCGAGAAAATGGAGTAGATCAGTTAAAATCGTATCTAGCTGCCTGCCCTAACGCTCGCTTTGGGCTGTGGGTCGGCTCTGAGCTTCAGGTTTGGGAAAAGGTTGTCGAAGCTGGGGAAGTACAATTTGCAGAAGCAGCTGATTTGCCCGCTTTTGGTGCTAAAGAATCACCACGACTGACTTTCAAAGAACTTATCCCCGCGCATGAGGGGTTGCGTGATATTTTCAAACGCTGCCATAACTACATCTATGGCAACCAGGGCCTCCCTAAGGATCAGGCTTTTCATGAACTGCTTAAGCTCATCTTCTGTAAAGTTCATGATGAGCGGGAAACGACCAAAGAGCTGCGTTTTTCGATCACCAACGAGGAGCGCCGCTCAACCTTAGGCCAACGACGGCTCCGAGAGCGGATAAACGAGCTATTTGAGGAGGTCAAGCAAAAATACCCTTATATCTTCCCCAAAGATGAGCAAGTTCGCCTGGACAACCGTGTGCTTGCCTACATCGTCAGCGAGCTCCAGAAATATTCGCTGCTCCAAACGGATGCAGATGTGAAAGGTGCTGCTTACGAGGAAATTGTTGGGGCCAACTTGCGAGGAGACCGGGGCGAGTTCTTCACGCCTCGTAACGTCTGCCGTATGGCCGTAGAAATGGTCTTTGCTACTTACCCCAAAGAACGCTGGCTGCGACTGAAAATTCTCGATCCGGCTTGTGGTACTGGTGGATTCCTCATTGCTACGATGAACTTGCTTAAAGGAGTCCTGTTAGAACAGGAGCAAAGTCGATGGGGCATGGAGCGAGGTCGTATCGAAGCCGAGCGCCGATTAAAAGAGATCTGCGACTCAAATCTCTTTGGCATCGACCTTAACCCCATGCTGGTTCGAGCCGCGCAGATGAATCTGGTCATGCATGGAGACGGGTCTTCTAATGTCTTCCAGACCAACTCTTTGCTGCCGTCTGGTGAATGGCCTAACGAACGGCCCAATAATGTGAGAGACAAAATTCAGCTTGGCTCATTTGACATCGTGTTTACAAATCCTCCCTTTGGCTCGCGCATTCCGATTGATGATCCTCATGTGCTTGATCAATTTGAGCTGGCACGCTGTGAAGCAGCGCAGCCCCGCTCGTCGATGCCACCAGAGCAGCTTTTCATCGAGCGCTGCTGGCAGTTCCTTAAGCCTGGTGGGCGTCTGGCGATTGTCTTGCCTGACAGCATTTTGAGCAACCCTGGCTTAGCTTTCATCCGTCGCTGGGCCTTCAAGCGTTCTCGAATCATCGCCAGCATTGACTTGCCTCAAGCGACCTTCGAGCCCTTCACCGGGACGAAGACGAGCATTTTGATCCTGCAAAAGAAGAGTGAGCAGCAAATGAAGCTGGAAGAAGCCAGCGGACAGATTGAAGATTACGAGATCTTCATGACCATCCCTGAAGCGGTTGGGCATGACCGCCGAGGTCAGCCCGTTTATCTGCGCACACCTGAAGGCGAGATCATCTGGCAAGAAGAAACTGTGGCTGTTGTCACCCGTGAACCTGTGGGGCTAACGCTTTTAGAGCCAAAGAAGGAGCTACGGCCAGTCATTGACGACGACCTAACCGAGGGTGGCGGAGCTTTTCAAGCGTTGGGTGCGTGAGCGAAACCTGCTGGAGTGGTTCAATGCTGACTGAGGCACCTTCGCTACTTGATGAGCTTACAGAACGCAAAGTTCAGCACTTCACCGTCGGCTCCCGTTGGGTACACAAAGACGAGTTCCGCTTAGACGTTAGCTTTTATGCCGATGAAGCCTTTGCCGCTAGGCGGATCATTGCCGACAGCCATTTCGAGGTTAAGCCTTTAGGCTCTCTGGCCAGTGAAATTTTCAACCTGTCGCGGTTCAAGCGCATTTACACATTCGATCTAAGACAAGGATGGCCCTATCTGAGCGCCTCCGATGTGCTTCTGTTTCGTCCACGAGCGGAGCGCTGGATTGCTCGTTCTCAAGCGCCTTACCAAGCTTATCGTCACTTTGTCAAAGAGGGATATATCTTGGTTTCATGCTCCGGTTCCGTCGGGCGCTGCGTGCTGACAACGAAACGCTTAGAGCCATATTTTCTCACCCATGACTTAATTCGAATCGTACTCCAGATCCGTAGTGGCTATCTTTACGCCTTCCTATCATCATGGCTTGGACAGGCGCTCTTGCAAAAAGACCAATACGGCTCTACTGTTCAACACTTAGAGCCCCAGCACGTCGAGTCTATCCCCGTTCCACTCTTACCCGAAGAAGAACAACAGTGGATTCATGAACGGGTGATGGAAGCTTATAAACTGCGGGATGAGGCGAATGATTTGCTGGACAAAGCTGAAGAACTCCTTTACAGCGAGCTGGGCCTGCCACGTTTTGATGAGAGCAAAGCTCTCTATCTTGGGGGCTCAAAGCCTAAGGCATTCACCGTGCGTGCTTCAGAGCTAGGGGGACGCTTTGATGCTTCTTTCCATGTGCCAATTGCAAAGGCAGCCATCGAGCAAATGAAGCAAGGCAAATATCCGGTTGTACGTTTAGGCGATGTAGCTGACCGCATTTTTATTCCGCCCCGTTTTAAGAGAATTTATGTGGCCCCAGAACATGGCGTGCCCTTCCTGCAAAGTTCTCACATTCCGATGATCAAGCCGTTTGATCTAAAGTTCATTTCACAGCGAGCGAACGAAAAGCAAATTAAGGAGTGCCTTATTCATAAGAGCTGGCTTTTAATCACTCGTTCAGGCACCGTCGGACGAGTGATGCTTACACCGCAGGCTTTAGATGGTTGGGCTGCCTCAGAGCATTGCCTTCGTCTTATTGCCAATCCGCAAAAGAGCCACCCAGGTTACTTGGCTGCTTTTTTGATGACACCTTATGGACAACATCAATTGACAAGCAAAATTTATGGTGGGGTTGTGGATGAGCTCACTGAAGACGATACAGCTCATGTTCTTCTTCCCAACGCGCCTCTTGCAGTTCAAGAGAAAATTGGAGCTTTCGTGGTTGAAGCCTTTGAGAAGAAGGAGCAAGCGAATGCAATTGAACAAGAGGCAATTGTACGGCTGGAGAATATACTAGAAGGTGGGCAACGATAACATTATGGCATCATGGAAAACTCAACGACGAAAGGTACGACAGCGCGATGGTAACCAATGCCAGATTTGCGGTGACACACCTGATTCACCTTACACTCAGTTGCATGTTCATCATATCATTCCCCGTGTTGATGGAGGTACAGATGAGTTAGATAATCTTGTGACCCTCTGTGACCTATGTCATGCCATCTGCCATTGGCACATGGGACCAGCGTGGTGCGGCTTGCCCAAATTATCGCTTGAGCAGAAGGAAAAGGCAAGAACCACGCTCACGCAGGCACGACAGGAGTTTAACGAGTTCCTGATGCTCCCCTGGCCCAAGCGGCACGCGATTCAAGAAAAGATTTGGGCAAAGTGGGGTGTAGCACGTCAGACAGGAAGCAGGATGTAATGTAGAAGTGAGCTGGTGCGGGCGCGGCTGGAGAAGGCGAGGAGCGTGTAACGATGCAAGACTGGAAGTGGCTCAAAACTCAACAAGAAGGACAGTTCTTTGAGCGCAAGTCTTGCTATGACCGCTCCGGCGCACGACCCAAACTACGCCCCGCCCGTGAGGTAGCTCACGATATTGCTGAGACTTTGGCAGCGATGGCGAACGCCGACGGGGGCGCCCTTGTGTTGGGCATTGAAGACGATGGCACACCGACGGGAATGAGCTATCCCCCTGATCGTTTAGATGTTATCTTAAGAGCTCCTGAGCGCTTAGTCCAGCCGCCGCTCAGAGCGCATCACCAGTGGATAGAACTCGATGGGGTCAGAGTCCTCCTCTTCGAGGTGGATTGGAGCCCGGAGGTTCACCAACTGAGCGATGGCCGGTATCTCCTGCGCGTGGGGGCCAAGAACTTGCCATTTCCGGCTTCGGATATTGCAGGAATGAAAGAGGGCAAACGCCGCCGGGTTACTGAATCCCGGCTCATTACCGAAGCTTCTCTACAGGATTTGGATCCGGCGCTCTTTGACGAACTCCGACAGAAAACGGGACTGAGTCTTTCGAATCAAGAGCTCCTTCAGCATTACCGTTTGGCGGAAGCGCGGAATGGGAGGCTTGTGCTCTCCCTGGCCGGGTTACTCCTCTTTGCCAAAGATCCCCTCCGCTGGCACCCGGCGTGCTTCGTGGACTTCGTCAAATGGGAAGGGACTGAGCGGCGGTTTGGCACCGCCCTCAATGTGGTGAAGCGCGCCCGAATGGAGGCGCCTTTGCCCAAGCTCATCGCACAGACATTTGCCACCATCCGGCCTTACATCCGGGAGCGTCAGCAGCTCGTTGATTTATTCTTCGAGGAACGATTTGAGTATCCCACTTTCTCCTGGCAAGAAGCGATCATTAATGCGGTGGCTCATCGAGACTATGCTCTGGAAGGAACGCCAATAGAAGTCTGGATGTTCGATGACCGCCTGGAGGTGCGCAGCCCTGGAGAACTCGTCGAGCCGGTAACGCTTGAACGCCTTACTCGCCGCGAGCGCGTCCACGCCTCACGCAACCCAAGGATTGTGCGGGTATTAACCGACTGGGGATACATGCGGGAACTGGGGGAAGGAGTCCCCCGCATGTTCGAAGTTATGGAGCGCGAAGGATTAAAGCCTCCGGAGTTCCAGATGGAGGCGGGCGCGATCTTCACCGTGATTCTGCGCAACACGCCTGTCTTTTCCGCGGAGACCATGCGCTGGCTTGAGCAATTCACGGGGCAGGACCTCACCGCAAATCAGAAGCGTCTCCTGGCCTATGCTCACGCGCACGGCGGCCGATTTACCAGCCGGGCTTATCAAAAATTGGTCGGAGTAGACCTGTATACGGCTTCGAAAGACATTAAGGATCTGATTCGTAAGCGCATCGTTATATTGCCTCGCAAGGGGGGGCGGGTATATGAGCTTGTGTCCACCCCTATGCAAGTCACCGCCGAAAAACCACCAGAGTATGCTGCTTTAGAACCGATTCTGGCAAAGAAAGGATACGTCAAAAACCAGGATATTCGTGAGGCGCTGGGGGTCACCCTTGCCCGGGCAAGACGCATTGCCCACGAGTTAGTCTCGCTGGGCTGGCTACGGCCAGAGGGCGAAAAGCGGGGCAGGCGGTATGTTCCGTCCCGTTAAGTTATTGAACAGCCTCATCTCCATATTGAACATCGTCATTTTGTCTTGGTCATTATGAGGATGTTCAATAACAATGCTCGTTAACGGCTCTGTCTAGCCGGCTAGACGTCTAGCCGCTAGACAAGATGTTCAATAACAATGCTCGTTAACGGCAGCGTCCAGCCAGCTGGACACCGACGGCTGGACGACAACGGCCCGAGCGACTCCAGGAGGCGGTGGTGGCGCTGGTGCGGGCGCGGCTGGAGAAGGCGAGGAGCGTGTAACGATGGGGTACGATCCGGAGAAACACCACCGGCGTTCGATTCGGTTGCCGGGATACGACTATGCGAGGGCAGGGGCGTATTTTGTCACCATCTGCACCTACCAGCGGGAATGCCTGTTCGGTGAGATCGCTGGTGGCGACATGCGGCTGAACCCGTTAGGTCAAATCGTTCAGGAAGAATGGTTGAAAACTGCCGTCCTGCGCCCTCGGGTAAGATTGGACACGTTTGTGGTGATGCCGAATCACGTTCATGGCATCATCATATTGAACGATGATCGTGGGGGCACGGATGATCGTAGGGGCACGTTGCAACGTGCCCCTACCATTGAATTACGGACACATCATCCATTGCAACGTGCCCCTACAAGGGAACGATTTGGGCAACCCACGTCCGATTCCATCCCCACGATTGTGCGCCTGTTCAAATCTGCCACGACCAAACGAATCAATGAAATGCGCAAAACGCCCGGCGTCCCCGTCTGGCAACGCAATTACTACGAACACATCATCCGCACCGCCGACGAACTGTACCGCATCCAGGAATACATCGCCGCCAACCATCTCCGCTGGCACCTGGATCGGGAAAATCCACACCGCACAGGCGAAGATGAATGGGAAATCTTCGGCTAAATGGTCAAGTAGGGGCACGTCGCAACGTGCCCCTAGCCAGGCCAGGAGCGTGTGATAAACTGAGCAAGCTGAGGTGATTTGCCATGACCAGCATGCGGCGAGACGGTCTTCGACGCGCTTTGGGCCTGACGGCGGGCGCTTCCTGCGTGCTTTGCGTCATATCAGCCCAGAGCCACATCTAAATAGAGCATGACGGCGGCGCCGAGCATCAAGCCCAAAGTGGCCGGGCGCTCGTGGTTGCGGCGATGCGTCTCCGGGATGATCTCATCGCTGATGACGTAGAGCATCGCCCCAGCGGCGAACCCCATCGCATAAGGTAAAAGGAACTGAGCCGTATGAACCGCCCACGCACCAAAGAGGGCCAGCGGCACCTCGACGAGTCCGGCCCGAACGCCCACGAAGCTCGCGTAAAAATAAGCTCCCAGCCCGATGTTGAGCGCGGATACTGCGACAGCTAAGCCCTCGGGAATGTTTTGCATGCCGATGGCCAGCATGAGCTTCAAGGCATTTGAAAGATCTCCGGAGCCGAAACCCACCCCAACGGCCAAACCTTCTGGCATATTATGGAGCGTTATAGCAAAAATGAAGAGCCACACGGCCTTAATGCGGGCGGTATATCGTCCCTCACGTCCCATGACCGCGTGCAGATGCGGCACCACGTGATCGCCCAGATCGAGGACGAGCACCCCCAGGGCGATGCCGATGAGTACGGGGAAGATCCCGCCGTATTCGATTCCCGGCAAAATGAGGCTGGTGAAGCTGGCGGTGAGCATAACGCCGGCCGCAAAGCCGAGCGCTGCGTCTAAAAACCTTTCAGAAGGTCTGCGCCACACCAGCACGAGAAGCGCGCCGAGGGCGTTGAGCAGCGCGATCACGATGCCCCCCATTAACCCTTGCAGGATCGGGTTGGGTCCCGCGATCGCAATGAACATCGTCTCTATCAGATTCATTGGCTACCTCCAATTTTATTGCTCATAGCTAACTTTCAAGGGAGTATAGCAGACGAATAAGAGCCTGTCAAGGTTTTCTACAGAGCTATTAAAATCCCAAGATAGACTCCGGACGCAGATAGTGACACGTGTAGCCGTTTGGGTGCTTTTGGAGATAATCTTGGTGCTCTTCTTCAGCGCGCCAGAACGGGCCGGCCCGCTCCACTTGGGTGACGACCGGCCCACCCCAGTGGCTGTGTCTGTTGAGACGCTCTATGAAGTCGAGCGCCATCTGGCGCTGCTGTTCTGTGTGATAGAAGATCGCCGAACGGTACGATTCCCCGATATCGTTGCCCTGACGGTTGGGCGTCGTGGGATCGTGCATGCGGAAGAAATAGCGCAAGAGCTGCTCGAACGGAAGCTGCTCTGTGTTATAAATCACTTTGACGGCCTCGGCATGGCCGGGATGATGACGATACGTGGCATTGGGGACTGTGCCGCCGGTGTAGCCGACCTCCGTGTAGACGACCCCGGGGATCTCTCTCAGGATCTCTTGCATGCCCCAGAAGCATCCCCCGGCTAGATAAATCACTTCACGCTGAGGGACAAGCCCCGCTAAGATAAACGGCTCCAGATACCGAGCGTAGCCCTGAGCTTCCATCTGAGCGACTGGCACAAAGCGCAACGCCGCAGAGTTGATACAATAGCGCTTATAGGTGGGCGGCGGACCGTCGTCGAAGACGTGCCCCAAGTGCGAGTCGCCATGTCTGGAGCGCACTTCGGTGCGCACCATGCCGTAGGAATAATCGGGCTTTTCTATGATATTATGGGGCTCGATGGGCTTGGTGAAGCTCGGCCAGCCCGTGCCCGAATCGAACTTATCAAAAGACGAGAACAGCGGCTCACCGCTTACAATATCGACATAGATGCCCGGCTCGCGGTGATCCCAATAGGCGTTCTGAAACGGGGGTTCTGTGCCGCAGTTGCAGACGACCTCAAATTGTTCAGGGGTTAGACGCTTCTTCAGTTCTTCACGCGACGGCTTGTGATCCACAAAGACCACCCTCCTGATCTGTAGTTATTTTACTGTCGTAGGGGCACGTTGCAACGTGCCCCTACGATCATCCGTGCCCCACGATCATCGTTCAATAGGCAAGCTCTCAAATTTTCAGTATAATCTGCGTGGTGACCGACTATGCGCGTGCTCTCTATTATCGTGCTGATATTGATAGGAGCTCTCGTGCCCAGCTCTGCTCAGTCTCAGGTGGTTGTGGTCTTGGACTGGTTGCCCAACCCCAATCACGTCCCGATCTATGTCGCTCAAGAAGCGGGATTCTTCACAGCCGAAGGAGTGAGCGTCTCCGTGCACGCCCCGACGGCTTTTGATCCCAGCGACCCAGCCAAGCTTGCTGCCTCAGGCCGCGCCGATCTTGCTATCACCACACCGATCAATCTTATAATCATACGCTCCCAAGATGTGCCGCTCACTGCTGTGGGCTCGCTCATCCAAAAGCCGTTGGGGGGTCTGTTGGCGCTCAAAGAGCGGGGGATCACGACTTTAGCCGACTTCCGAGGGCGCAAGATCGGGTACTCTCTTGAGCCAGAAGAGCCCGTGCTGTGGGCAGCGATGCTCGAAACGGCAGGCCTCAAGCCCGGAGATTACACACTGATCAATGTGGGCTTCGACACCCTGCCGGCGCTCTTGACCGGCCAAGTGGACGCCATCGGCGCGTTCAGGAACGTCGAGAAGATTGTAGTCGAGGTTCAGGAGCGCAAAGAAACCGTGTTCTTCCCGTTTGAGGAGCACGGGATTCCCGATCATCCCCAGCTCATTTTTATCGCGAACGAGAGCGTGGCGCGCCAGAAGTCCGAGCTGCTGAAAAGATTCTTACGGGCGCTCTTACGCGCCGTGGCGCTCACGCTCCAAGAGCCCGACCGCGCTTTCGCGCTCTTTCTCAAAGCCAATCCCGACCTCCAGAGAGAAGCCGATCTCAACAGAAAATTCTTCGAGGCGACGCGAGCGCTCTTTGCCGGGGCTCCTTGTCATAATCACTTAGAGAAGTGGGCCAAGCTCCAAGATTTTCTCTTTGAGCGCAGACTCATCGAGCGCAGGAGCGATCTTGCTCGGCTGGTCACGGTCAGCCTTCTGCCGCCGGAGTGTGGACAATGATACGAGTCGGGTTCTATCAGTTTTGCCCTATATTGGGCGAGGTGCGCGCCAATCTGCGCAAGATCGCCGAAGTCCTCGAGAACATCCAAGCTGACATACTTGTCCTGCCGGAGCTATGCACGACGGGATATCTCTTCGCGTCGCAAGACGAAGTTTTTGAGCTTGCCGAGCCGATCCCCGGCCCGACGACGCTCTTTGTAGAGAGCGTAACACGGCGCAAGCGCTGTTGGCTTGTGCTGGGCATGGCCGAGCGCGATGAACTCTCAAAAGAGTGCTATAACTCTGCGGTGCTCCTCGGGCCCGACGGCCTGAAGGCCGTCTATCGCAAAGCCCATCTCTTTTTAGAAGAAAAGCTCTATTTCGCGCCCGGCGATACGCCCTTCCGAGTTTATGATTTAGGCTTTGCCCGTGTGGGAATGCTCGTCTGTTTCGATCATTTCTTTCCGGAGGCCGCGCGCACGTTAGCCCTGCAGGGGGCGCAGATCATCTGTCATCCCTCGAATTTAGTCTTGCCGGGCAAGGGGCAGCAGATCACGCGGGTGCGGGCTATGGAGAACCGAGTCTTTTGGATCTTGGCAAATCGCTATGGGACGGAAGAGCGCGAGGGGAAGAGACTCACGTACACTGGGGCGAGCCAGATCGTTGCGCCCGACGGCGAGATCCTCGCGAAAGCGCCGCCTGATGGAGAATCGTTGCAGATTCTCGAGATCAGCCCTGCTCACGCTGACGACAAAAAAGTCACAGCGATGAACGATCTCTTTCAAGATAGGAGGCCAGAGCTCTATAGTCTCACATAAGCGCAGGCAAATAATAATGAGGGGAGCAGCTCTCGGCCTGGCTGGAGGGGCGATTATCCTTGTAGGAGTTTTCGCGGTTACGGTGAAATGTCTCTCCTTTCATATATCTTCCCCGGCGCGTCCTTGGCCGTGGTACTGCTCTGACCCAGCTTACAGCATCATAGGATATTTGGCATTTCCCGTGAATCTGCTGACGAACGATCTCTCCCAAGCGGTTATGAGCGCCCCACTATCGCTGTTGATCTATGCGATCTTCGGGGCACTCATGTATTCGGTTTTAGCGCGACTTCGGCTTGCATCACCCTGACAATAGCGGCGCGCGGGGAGTCTTGTAAGCCCCCCTTGACTTGCCCAAAATGCTCTTGTACACTCTAAACAAGATGGCTAAAGCGATCGCCCAGGTTCGCTTCCATAACGCGTTCGAGCAGAAGATCTATAGCTTCTTCGAAAAGTTTGCCGAACATATCCAGCTCTACGGCGGAGCCGAGTACTTTCTCTTTGGACAGCAGATCGACGCAGCCTTTGATTATGAGCACTATCGTGTTCTCGTCGAGTGCAAGGATAAGGACGCCCCGGTGATCTCGCTCCTAGAACCCATCAATAAGCTCTCATCGGTCCTTGCCGAAGCCAAGCGCGCCGAGCCCCACAGAACATACTTTGGCGTCATCGTGGTCAACTTCGAGTGGGCTGCGATCAAGCCCGAAGACGTCCAGAAGGCTAACTCCCAAGGGCTCAAGATCTGGACTGCCGAGCGGGTGCGCTTCTATGACAGACTGAGAGATGCGCTCAACCCGGAGCTCGCGCTGCTGTCGCTCTTCAAAGACGAGTTCGGCGTCACTCGCGACACAGGAAGGACTATCTCCGTCCCGGCTATCAAGACGACACGTTTTGGCAAAGATCTCTACACGTTCGAGCTGGAAGCCGCGGCGCTCCTGCCCCTGGCGTATGTCTTTCGCTTAACCGACCCGCATACTGAAGCGTATCAGCGCATGATTGACAAAGATCGTCTCATGGAGATCGCCGCGGAGCTTTCTAAAGGGAAGCTCGAGGTCAACTTCCCCAATAATATCATTGTCAGTTTTGAGGAGGGCGTGCGCTGGGAGCCCCGCGACGGCAACGTCGGCACGCTGCACATTCCCGAGCGCTACGGGATCGCGTGGGTGATCGACGGCCAGCATCGGCTCTATAGCTTCTGCAAATTAGAGAACAAAGAGATCGCCGACAATTTTAAGCTCATCGTCACGGCTTTTCAGGGGCTTACGAAGGCCGAGCAAGCCACGGTCTTCCGCACCGTTAACAACAAACAGAAGAAGATCAACGCGAACTTAGTAGATTTCTTGCTCAGCAAGGAGATCGCGACTGACGACCCACGTTCGATCGCTGCCCGTGTGATCATTCGCTTCCGCGAGGAGAAATTCTTTGACTACGACGTAGATTGCGGGTTCAACGGCGGGCTCTTAAAGCTATCGAGCTTGTGTGCGGGGCTGGTCCGTCAGGGCTTGGTCGGGCGCTCCAAGGGCTTACTCCAAAAGACCCCCAAAGACGAGTCCACGCCCTATCACGTGTTGAAACAATATCTGTTAGCGGTGAAAGAGACGTTCCCCACCAATTGGAAGAGAGAGAACTCTTTTGTGCAGAGCAATGTGGGCTTGAACGTCTTCTTTGCGCTGCTGAAGAAGATTATACGCCACATGGGGGTTCCCAAAGAGCGCCTGGACGAGCTGCGCCAGCGGGACTTTGAGAAGTATCTGGAGCCGTTGAAGCTGACAAAGTTCACCGACGAGCTGAAGAAGTTCGCGGCCACGGAGTCGGGCCGAGCAGCCGTCGTGAAGATGCTCTCCGGCAAGATCGAGCAGAAGTTCAAGGGATTCGGGGAATTATAAGCCTGCGTTGGCCACGCTAGGAGCGGGAAGTCTCAACTCTTGACTTCTCGCTCACTTTGTGTCATAATACTGCCATGACCCCTATGATCAGGCGCTCTCTATGGTTCCTGCTGCTCCGTGCCTAAGGGCACGGAGACCCTCGAGATTTGCTTCCTTAAGTAGTGCTGCAGCGACATACTCCCAGCTCTCTCAAAAGCGAGGTGCACTATGCCAAGGATCGCTCAGTATAACTTCAAGAAGATCGAAAAGCGCTGGAAGGACTTCTGGGATCGCTTCTTCAAGGTAGACACCCACACCCCCGGCAAGAAGTTCTATTATCTCAATATGTTCCCCTATCCGTCCGGGGTGCTCCACGTGGGGCACGGCAGAAACTATATTATCGGAGACGCGTTCGCCCGCTACAAGAAGATGCAGGGCTTCACCGTGCTCAATCCCATGGGGTTCGACGCGTTCGGGCTGCCCGCAGAGAACGCAGCTATCGAGAACAAGACCCATCCCAGAGACTGGACCATCGCCAATATCGAAGGCATGAAGAGACAATTCCGGGAGTGGGGCATCGTCTACGACTGGGACAGGGAGATCCGCACCTGCGAGCCCGACTATTATAAATGGAACCAATGGTTCTTCTTGCAGTTTTATAAGAGAGGGCTGGCGTATCGGGCTGCGGCTGTAGCCAATTGGTGCCCAGGATGTCAGACTGTCCTTGCCAATGAACAAGTCATTGATGGCCGCTGCGAGCGCTGCGACTCCCCTGTAGAGAAGCGCAAGCTCACCCAGTGGTTCTTCAAGATCACGCAGTATGCCGAGCAATTGCTCAGAGATTTGGAGAAGTTAGAGCACTGGCCGGAGCGGGTCAAGAAGATGCAGTATAACTGGATCGGGCGGAGCGAGGGCGTCGAGATCGACTTTGGCCTTGAGGGCTCCTCCCAAAGGCTAAAAGTCTTCACGACCCGGCCCGATACGATCTTCGGGGTGACGTTCATGGCGCTGGCGCCCGAGCATCCCTTGGTGGAAGAGTTTCTCGCGCAAGCGTCCGATCCCGCCTTTCGGGCACAGATGGAAGCGTTCGTGCAGCGCGCCTTGCAACAGGGGGAGATCACGCGCGGCGCTGTCTCCGTCGAGAAAGAGGGATTCTTCACGGGACGCTATGCGATCAACCCCATCAATAACGAAAGAGTCCCCATCTATATCGCAAATTATGTGCTGATGGAATACGGCACAGGGGCGATCATGGGAGTGCCGGCACATGACGCTCGGGATTTCGAGTTCGCCACAAAGTATGGACTCCAAATCAGACGGGTCGTCGAGAGCTCCAATGCTCTCGACGAAGGCCGATGGGAATCTGAAGGGGGCGCGACCCGAGAAGCAAGCCAAAGCCCTCCGCCCCTGCCCTACGAAGGCTCAGGACGACTCATCAACTCTGGGGAGTTTACCGGGCTGACGAGCGCAGAAGCCTTCAGAAAGATCGGGGAGTTCTTAGAATCCCGTGGCCAAGGACGCTTCGCCGTGAAATATAAGCTCAGGGACTGGCTCATCTCGCGCCAGCGCTACTGGGGCACGCCTATCCCTATGATTCACTGCGAGCGCTGTGGGATCGTGCCCGTCCCCGAAAGCGAGCTGCCCGTCAAGCTCCCCGATGTGCCATTCATCGGCAAGAGCGGGCTGGCAGAGATCCCCGAGTTCTACCAGACGACCTGCCCCCACTGTCAGGGTCCAGCAAGACGCGACACCGACACCATGGATACGTTCGTTGATTCGAGCTGGTATTTCTTGAGATTCATCTCGCCCCATGAGAGAGAGCGCCCCTTCGATCCCGAAGCCGTGAACAGATGGCTCCCTGTGGATCAGTACGTAGGAGGGGTCGAGCACGCGATCTTGCACCTGCTTTATGCGCGCTTCTTCACAAAAGCGCTGCGCGATATGGGCTTGGTAAACTTCGACGAGCCGTTTGCGCGGCTCTTCACCCAGGGGATGATCGAGCACCTTGCGTACCGATGCCCGCAGCACAACTGGATTCACCCCAGTGAAGTGCGAGAAGGCACGAAGTGCCCCCACTGCGGGCAAGAGCTTAAAGTCGACCTGCACAAGATGTCCAAGTCCAAGCGCAACACGATCTCCCCTCACGACGTGATCGCGCACTACGGGGCCGACACCGAGAGACTCTATACGCTGTTTATGGGGCCCCCTGAAAGAGACATCGAATGGACCGAGGAGGGCGTGCGCGGGAGCTTTCGCTTCTTGAATCGCGTCTGGAATCTCGTGCTCTCCCAAGCGCGCAAGCTGACAGACGCCGGAGAGCTCAACACAGCACAGTTCACCGAGCGCGACCGCAAAGTCTGGCAGAAGCTCCACCAGACGATCAAGTCCGTGACGGAAGACATCGAAAGCTTTCACCTCAATACAGCCGTCTCGGCGATCATGGAGCTCACCAATGAGCTGACCGACTACGTCACAGAGCAGCCCAAGAAGATCAACAAAGCTCTCGTGAAGCGGAGTTTGGAAGATCTTGTGCTGATCTTGTCGCCGTTTACGCCGTTCATTTGTGAGGAGCTCTGGCGGCGCTTGGGCCATGAAGACGCGATTGTAGACCAGCGATGGCCGACGTATGACCCTCAAGCGCTGCACGCGTCTGAGCGGGAGATCGTCATTCAGATCAACGGGAAAGTTCGGGATCGGCTCACGGTCCCGGGGAGTGTCAGCGAAGATCGTGCTGAGCTACAGAGGCGCGCTCTGGCGCAGATGCAACCACGGCTCGCAGGCAAGCAGATTCAAAAAGTCATCGTGGTGCCAGGGCGATTGGTGAACATCGTAGTCGGTGGCTAAAAAAAGGGGCTCGATCGGTCACCCCGACCGAGCCCCCATCTCTTGAACTTTAGTTGTGCGACGCGAACCCGAAGACACTCCCGAAGTTCACGACGCCTTGGATACAAACAGTCTTTCCGCCTCCTTGCACCAGAAGCACGAACGTGCCTAACGACGTGTAAGGGAGGCTCGCGGTGCTGAACGACCCGATAAACCCAATTGTGATACCCCCAAAGGAAGTGAATCGCTGGAACGAGAGCGCCGGCCCAAGGGACTGGACTTGTAAGGCGTTGAAGAACCACCCGGCGTCCTTGATCTGCATCACTCCAGGCAGGCTCACAATCGGAGCCCCACTGCCGATGGCGACATTGAACGGGAACTGGTTGGGCAGGCCCGAACAGGCCGCAGGCATCATGATGGGGAAGGGCCACGGGAACGGGAAGGGGAACGGGAACGGTCCAGGGAACGGCGAGAAGAACCAGCCCAAGAAGAACAGCAAGAGATTGAACGGCGTGAAGATCGGCGGTGTCGTCACAATGATGATGACCACGATCTGGCCCGTGAAGATGTCAATGAGCACGAAGATCGGGTCTTCGCCGATGGCCGTCAGATACTTGCCCGCGGGGATAGTGTACCCAGAGACGGTCGCGTTCTGGTTGAGCTGGAGCACCCCTGTGAAGATATAAGTATTTTGGATCTGTTGGATGTTGATCTGTTGGGGTGCGGTGCTCAGTGGCGCGGCGTTCTGGCCCGGGGGGACCTGAGTGGCTTGGGCTTGAGCTAAGGCTTGAGCTAAGCCCGCTGCCTGGAGCTTCGCCATGATCTGCGCCGACATCTGGGCAAACTGAGCCGATCCCGGCGTGATCACTTGCTGGACGGTGAACCCTGGGGTCGGCTGGGCCGGCATGCAGTTAGGCGGCGTCCCGACATAACCTGGCGGACAGCTTGGCGGCTGCGGCTGACTGGGGACGACTTGCAGACTAGCGACAGCCGTAGCGACTTTAGCTGTTGGGACGATCGCTTGGATCGCTTGCTGGATCTGCTGGCCAACAGCTTGAGGGTTCGTGCCCAAGAGTGGGAAGGTGCCGATGCCACCTTCAAGCTGTGGGATACGCTCCGTTGAGGCAATGATCTGCACGTATTCCGGCCCAAACGGCGGCGAGCAGACCAGCCGATAGGTCGCTACCCCAGGGAGGGTGCGCCAATTGGTGTCGTTGATTTGATTATTGGGCTCGAAGCGATTGGGCAGGAGTCGCGTGACGTTGTTGCCCTGGATGTCGAGAATATAGGCAAAGTACGGGGCTTCATTTGCCCGATACTGAATTTCGATGGTCTGGCCGACGGCGCAGACGGGACGGCTCACGTGGATGAACGCTTGGAACTCCGAGGGTTGAATGACGATCCCCAACGGCGACGCTTGTCCTTGGCTGAAGCTTGGGCTCACACTCAAGAGCCCTACAAGCACAGCCCCCAACACGACGAGACTGACTCGCTTCATAGAGATCCTCCTCTTTGATAGTCTGCCCTGCTGAAAAGCCATCACCTCCACGGCAGGGCGTTCATGCGATACTATATAGCGACAACCCCCCGGATAAGTTTCAAGCAGCCACGGGGTGTATTCTCCCCGCGAAGATCACGGCGCGCACAAAGCGTGCCTCGTGCCCAATAAAATACGGGATCTGCTTGTAATTCTCTACATCTAAGATGATGAGGTCTGCGCGCTTGCCCCTCTCAAGGCTCCCTATTGTATGAGCTCGGCCCAGGGCTGCCGCCGCGTTGAGCGTCGCAGCGGTAAGCGCCTCTTCAAGAGACATACGCATCTTCAGCACAGCCAGCGCCATCATAAAAAACATCGAAGGGATCAGGCACGTCCCGGGATTGAAATCCGTGCCCAAGGCCACAGCTACCCCTGCGTCCATGAGCTTCCGGGCAGGCGCGTACTCAGCGTTGAGCGAAAAGGCCGTCCCCGGCAGGAGCACCGCGATCACCCCGGCGCGCTTCATCGCCGCGATCCCGCGCTCAGAGATGTGTAACAAGTGATCAGCCGAGACGGCTCCAAGCTCGGCCGCAAGCTCCGCTCCCCCAAGCGGGCTCAGCTCGTCAGCATGGATCTTCAGCCCAAGACCGGCTCTCTGACACGCCTGCAAGAGGGTGCGACTTTCATCAACATCAAAAAAACCTCGCTCACAGAAGACATCGCCAAACTCAGCTAAGCCCTCCGCACACACCCGCGGCAGCATCTCGACGATGATCTCTCGAATATACTCGGACTTCTGCACCCCAGCGGGCACAGCGTGTGCCCCGCAGAACGTCGGGACAATCTCACAGGGCATCGTCTCTTGCAGTCTCTTGATAACCCGCAGGAGTTTCAGTTCGTTCTCGGTGTTGAGCCCGTAGCCGCTCTTAATCTCGAGCGTCGTCGTCCCCAAGCGCATCATCGCGGAGAGAAATTTTTTTGAGAATTCGTAGATCTGTTCCTCGGAAGCCCTGCGCACGTGCTCGACGCTTGTGAGGATTCCCAGGCCGTACTTTTCCCCCTGACAGCGAGCTAAAAATTCGTCTTCGCGAGTCCCGTAGAAGACCGCGTGGGTATGAGGGTCTACGAGCCCGGGGATGACCACGCCCCCTTGGGCGTCGAACGTCTCCCCATCTGTAGAGAGCTTTCGTGTCGGTGCGATCTCAGCGATGCGCCCCTGTTCGATTCTCATAGAGACATGAGACAGCACCGTGAGCGCACGCATGGCGTGCCCGCTCACCGCTTGGGTGCCCCGGGGAGTGACCAGCTGTCCAATATTGAGAATTACAGTCTCCTCAGCCACGTCGGCAACTCCCCTTGCACGGCTTGGGGTGGATCTTGGGTGAAGTCGAGCAAGGCATAGCTGTGAGGGGTCATCGGCTCATTGGTGAGCACGATGAGATCGGCTTGCTCCCTTAATTTTTCCAGGACATCCTCGCGGCGCACTACCCCCAAGCCGACACCCACCAGCGGGCGTCCGCTCGCTTCGTAGAACATTTGATAGGACTGACTTGCGGGCATGTGTATCTCTACGGCCCCAGAACGACTAACGCACGGGCGCGGAGCCGCTTGCGTCGCCCGCACGATCACCCCATAGGGACCAGGCAAACATCGTTCGAGCGCCCGGCGCAACCGGGGCACCACCGGCACCGCGTACAGACGAAACTCCGTGAGGCTGCTGATATAGAGCGCCAGGGGCTTCTCAGGAGCAGAGAGAGCTCGCACGCGGTTCACCGACTGCTGATTGAATGCATCGCCCCCGACAACGTAAGAGACCTCGGTGGGGAAGACCACCAGTCGGCCCTCGCTCACCATCGGAGCGATCTGCTCGAACGCCTCCTTGGGCAGACCTTTGCCTGTTTGGAATTCGATGATCTGTGCACTCATGGGACCTCTCACCAGGAGGACGAGCACGTGTGCTCAACCCTCCCTAAGATTTATTTTGCTTGCTCCCACCGGGTTTGTCAAGGGAAGCGCTTCGCAAGGACGCGGAGCTTGGCGCTGCGCGCCCGCGGATTCTGCGCACACTCTTCCGACGAAGGGCGCACCGGCCCCCAGATCTGTTCGGCTTTGTTCGCGGTCATCTGGGCCCGAAAGCATCTCTTCACGAGGCGATCTTCGAGCGAATGGAACGAGATCACGGCAAAACGCCCGCCAGGAGCAAGCCGTTCGATCCCCACCGCCAGGGCCCTGTCAAGATTGTTGAGCTCATCGTTGACAGCGATACGCAGCGCTTGAAAGACGCGGGTCGCCGGATGGATTCTGCTCTTGCGGCGCACTGCTGCGGGGATGCTTCGCTCGATAATTCTCACTAAATCTGATGTCGTTTCGAGGGGTGCGGTGCGGCGCTCGCGCACGATAGTGCGGGCGATGCGCGCCGCCCAACGCTCTTCCCCGTAGTCGCGAAAGATTCTTGTCAGTGCACGCTCGTCGAGAGAATTCACAAGGTCAGCAGCTGTGAGCGCTTGGGTTGGGTCGAGGCGCATATCCAAAGGGCCCTCAAAGCGAAAGCTCAGCCCGCGCTCCGCCGTATCGAGCTGGGTGAGCGACACCCCTAAGTCCAAAAGAATCCCGTTCACCGAGCGAATTCCGAGATTATCTAAGACCATATCGAGCTTGGCGAAGTTCGCATGGAAGAGCCTGACTCGGTCTCCAAACTCTCGGAGGCGAGCGCGAGCGAGCTCTACAGCATGCGGGTCACAGTCGAGCCCAATAAGCAAGCCCGTCTGTAACCGTGACGCGATCTCTCGAGCGTGGCCGCCACCGCCTACGGTGCCATCGAGATAGATGCCATCGGGTTGGATCGCGAGCGCTTCTATGACTTCACGAACCATCACCGGCTGATGCGGGCGGGGGAACATAGCCCTCCAACGTCTCCTGATCTGTATCTGCCAAAGGAGCTGTGCGCACAACCTGATCGTCCTCAACTTTCGCAATAGATCTGCTATCAGCAAGATAGGGCCAGCGCTTGCGCGCTTCTGTGATCTGAGCCAAATCGATCTCGACGACGTAGACGCCCTCGGTGTCATCAGCTTCAAAGAGCACATCCCCTCTGGGTGAGACGACCATCGAGTGCCCACTCACCGGGCGCTCATCAGGGTAGGAAGACTTGGTGTTATTGGCGAACGCGACGAAGATCGTGTTCTCCGCAGCGCGAGCACACAACAGTGATCTCCAAAGTGCGACGCGATTCTCTGGGATGTTCGACGGGTTGAAGAGCACCGAGATATCCCGATGCGCGAGAGATCGAATCAGCTCAGGGTAGAAGAGATCAACACAGATCGCGACTCCGAAGCGCGCTCTTTCTGTGGCGAAGACGGGCAGATGCTCTCCCGCTTTCAGAAACGCGCGCTCGCCCACAGCATTCGATGGGAAGATCTTTTCAGTATATCCCCTCACTGCTCCATCCGGGCCGATGACGTGCCCCAGCGCGATCTTATAATCTGGGCGCGCGACGATGAGACTACCCGTGAGCAGCGTATATTGCCCCCTGTGGGCATAGCTTCCCAAACGCGAAAGAATTTGAGCAAGCTCAGGCCCACTGAACACGGCAACCCCGGCCCAATTCTCCGGGAGACAGACGATCTCAACGTCGCGAATCTTTTCCAGTAACCGGGTAACGGTCTGAAAATTCTTGGCTTTGTCGAGCCGGTCGCGCGATGGTTGCACTAACGCGAGCTTCATCGTGATCACTCTTTTGGGCGCTCTCCAAAGATTTTCGTGCCGATGCGCACGACGTTCGCGCCCTCTTCTAAAGCGATTTTATACGTATTGCTCATGCCCATCGAAAGATACTTCATCTCGACGCGCGGAATGTTTAGAGCTTTGAGATGTTCGAAGAGCTTTCTCGTCTCTTGGAAGTACGGGCGCGCGTCTTCGGGATCGCCGAAGCGCGGGCCCATCGTCATCAGCCCGCACACTCTCAGATGGGGAAGTTGCGAGACGGCTCTGATAAGAGCTTCGGCGTCTTCAGGAAAGACCCCGGACTTTTGCGGCTCGCGCCCACTATTAATTTCGAGGAAGACCGGCAGTATTCTGTTCATTCGGGCGCAGTGCTTCTCCAGTTCTTGCGCAAGCTGTACCGAGTCGAGCGTCTCGACTATATCGAAGATCTCGACGGCTTTTTTGGCTTTGTTTCTCTGCAGGTGCCCGATCATGTGCCACTGGGCGCGACGCCCAATGACCGAAAAAGCTTGCTCGGCTTCCTGCACATAGTTCTCCCCGATGATCTGCACCCCGGCTTCCAGCGCTTCTAAGATTTCGTCGGGTGTGCGCCCTTTGGCCGCCGCGACCAGGAGCACCCCCGGCGGCAGTTCCGATAAGATCTTTTTCACGTTCTCACGGATCATGCCCAACTCTGCAGCACCTGCGCAAGCAATCGGACGCCGTACCCTGTGGCGCCCTTGGGGTGATAGAGTCGGCTCTCAACGTCATACGCCACCCCAGCGATATCGAGATGCGCCCAGGGGAAGCTCACAAACTCTTTGAGGAAGATCGCGCCGATGGCCGCGCCCGCTTGGGGGCCTTTGTTCGTGCTGTTCTTGATATCGGCGATCTCGCTCTTGATGAGGTCTTTGTACTCTTCATAGAGGGGCAGTCTCCAGACGCGCTCCCCCGATTGCTGGGCTGCGTGCTCAATCTTCTGGGCGAGTGTCTCGTCGTTCGCGAAGAGCCCCGCGGCTTCCTTCCCCAACGCGATGGTGCACGCCCCCGTCAGCGTCGCTACGTCTATCACAGCTTGAGGATGATATCTTTGTGCGTAGACGAGCGCGTCGGCGAGCACCAATCTCCCCTCAGCGTCGGTGTTGGTCACCTCGACAGTTTTGCCATTAGAGATAGTGATCACATCTCCGGGTTTGAGGGCCTTCCCCGACGGGAGATTCTCCGCTGCAGCCACTAAGCCCACGACAGCACTAGGGAGCTTCAAGAGCGCCGCCGCGCGCATCGCTCCAAGCACCGCTGCCGCCCCGCTCATGTCGTACTTCATTGCTTCTAACCCCTCGCGCGGCTTGAGAGAGATTCCCCCGCTGTCGAACGTGATCCCCTTGCCCACCAACACGATGGGTCGAGCATTCTTTGTCACATTGTACTCAAGTACGATGAGTCTCGGTGGCTCGTCGCTGCCCTTGCCCACCGAGAGAATCCCGCCCATGCCCAGACTCTCTAGAGCCTTTTCGTCGAAGACTTCGCAGCGCAGCCCCAGCTCGTGGGCAAGCTTTTGGGCGCGGGTTGCAAGCTCTCGCGGCGTCAAACTCTGCCCCGGTTCGTTCGCTAAATCCCGCGCAAACAATACGGACTCGGCTATGATCTGCCCGTGCTGGGCACCGAGCTTGAGGGGGTTGAATTTCTCTGAGCTGCGCTCAATGAGACGGAGACTCTCAAGTTGAACGGGCTCTTGGGGTTTTTTGAATCTCTCAAAGCGATATAGACCCAACAGGGTTCCTTCGACGGTCGCTTGGGCAGCAGTGTGCGCGTCGAGCCCACCGATGCCCGCGCCGTGCGCAATTGTCGTCAGCTCGGTGAGAGATTTGGCAGCGCGAGCCGCAGCGGCACTCACTTCCCGTACGACATCGGCTGAGAATTTTTCCGCGGGCCCAAGCCCAACTAAGAGCACCCTCTTGGCTCCGATCTTGCCGTGCGTGCGCAGCCAGAATACTTCGCCCTTCTTGCACGAAAAATCCCCGTCGGTAAGGATCTCCGAGAGCGCCCCATCCAGCGCGCTGTCGACAGCGCCGGCTGCCCCACCGGGATGCTGCACCCCTTCAAAAATCCCAAGGCAGATCGCTTCGGTCTCTATCTTTGTAATATCTCCGAGCTCGACCACAACATGCATGATCTGCATCACCCCTTCGGCTCTGCCCAGTGTAGCGCAAGGGCTCACAGCTTCGCAACCGCGTCCACCCTCGTACTGATATATATCATCGTGAGGGATAGCCCAGATCATTGCGCGTGCTGGAGAGCCGTTCGTTATAATATTATGGAGTCGCGCGCGATGATGCGCGCAGAACGGAGAGCACATGATCGGTGAGAGAGTCTGTCTTGAGCGCCAAGATTTTCAAGTTCTCTTAGACGTCCTGCGTCAGCAAGGGTATCAAACAGTCGGGCCCACCGTGCGCGACGGCGCCATCGTCTACGATCAGATCGCTTCTGTCGCAGATCTTCCCATCGGCTGGACGGACGAACAAGACGCCGGGAGATATCGCCTCAAGAGCCGAAAGGATCAAGCGCTCTTTGGGTATGTCGTCGGGCCGCACTCATGGAAGAGATTCTTGCACCCGCCGGTGCTCACCCTCTGGAAGGCCAAGAGGAACGGGAAGAACTTCGAGATCGTTCAGAATAGCGACGCGCCCCCACGCTATGCGTTCGTCGGGGTTCGATCGTGCGAGCTGCACGCGATCTTCATCCAAGATCGCGTCTTCACCAAGGGGAAGTTCACTGACCCACACTACCAAGCCCGCCGACGGAATATTTTTATTGTAGCGGTCAATTGTGTCCAAGCCGGCGGCACGTGCTTCTGCGTCTCGATGAAGACCGGCCCCAAAGTCACGGCGGGCTTCGATCTGGCGCTCACGGAGATTCTCGATGGGCAGAGACACTATTTCGTTGTAGAAGTCGGCACGGAGCAAGGCGCATCCGTGCTGCAAGAGATTCCTACGAAGCCCGCTCAGCCGAGCGATCTTGAGATCGGGGAAGAGCGCGTGCAGCGCGCGGCCCAGCAGATGGGCCGCCAGCTCGATACGACCCATATCAAAGAGTTGCTCTATCGGAACTTAGAGAATCCGCGCTGGGATGAAGTCGCCACGCGATGTCTCACCTGCACCAACTGCACGATGGTCTGCCCCACATGCTTCTGCACGACCGTTGAAGACGTCACGGACCTGACGGGCACCGAGGCCGAGCGCGTGCGCAAATGGGACTCGTGCTTCACGATGGACTTTTCGTATGTTCATGGTGGGAGCGTGCGGGCTTCCGCGAAATCCCGCTACCGCCAATGGCTTACGCACAAATTAGCGAGCTGGATCGATCAGTTTGGGACTTCAGGGTGTGTCGGCTGCGGGCGGTGTATCACGTGGTGCCCTGTGGGCATTGACATCACCGAAGAAGTCCGCGCCATCCGCGAGAGCGAACCGAGCAGAGCTTAACTCAGAAAGGGGAGGATAGCTGTGGACACGCTCGAACGCCTGTTGTCAGAGCATCCGTTCTTCAAGGGGTTGGATCCGCGCTACATTCGGCTCATAGCTGAGTGTGCCCGCGACGTGACCTTCAAGGCCGGAGAGTTCATCTTTCGTGAAGGGGATCCGTCGTCACATTTTTGGTTGATTCGCAGTGGCAAGATCTCCCTGGAGGTCTTTGCGCCGGGGCGAGGCCCTATTATGATAGAAACTCTGGGCGAAGGCGATGTAATGGGCTGGTCTTGGGCTGTGCCGCCCTACAGAAAACAGTATGATGCGCGCGCCCTGGAGCTGACGCGCGCCTTGGAGTTTGACGCCATGTGCATTCGCGGCAAGTGCGACGAAGAGCCAAAACTCGGCTACGAGCTCTTCAAGCGCTTCGCGCAGATCATCGGGCAGCGCCTGCAGGCCACGCGCTTACGATTGATTGATATCTATGGCAGTCACGCTTAAGCCCCAGACGGCCCTTGCGGTGCAGACGGATCCCATGGTGCCCCTGCCCTATCAGGTGCAGCGGGTGCGCAGAGAGACCTCAGATACATTCACGCTGGAACTTCGCTCATTGAACGGAGAAAGATTCTCTTTCGCGCCGGGGCAGTTCAATATGCTCTATCTCTTTGGCGTGGGAGAGGTACCCATCTCTATCAGCGGCGACCCGGCGCATCCCGAAATTTTGGTGCACACGGTGCGCGCCGTGGGTACTGTCACGAAAGCGATCTGCAAGCTCAAGCGCGGAGACATTCTGGGTGTGCGCGGCCCCTTTGGGAGCAGTTGGCCTGTGGAAGAGACGAGGGGGAACGATCTCATTATCGTGGCTGGTGGGGTAGGGCTAGCTCCGCTGCGCCCCGCGATCTATCACGTGCTGAATCATCGAGGGGAGTACGGGCGCGTGGCGTTGCTCTACGGCGCGCGCACCCCCAACGATATGCTCTATAAGAAAGAGCTGACCGAGTGGCGCGGGCGGTTTGACATCCAGGTCGAAGTCACAGTAGACGCCGCCAGGCCCGACGAATGGCGCGGCAACGTTGGGGTCGTCACTACGCTCATCCCCAGAGCACAATTTGATCCCTATCACGTGACGGCTCTCGTCTGTGGCCCGGAGATCATGATGCGCTTTACGATTCTCGAACTACACAAGCGCGACCTGCGCGACGATCACATCTATATCTCGATGGAGCGCAACATGAAGTGCGCCGTCGGCTTTTGCGGGCACTGCCAGTACGGCCCAAACTTTATGTGTAAGGACGGCCCGGTCTTCCGGTTTGACAGAGTGAAAGAGCTCTTTGGAAAGCGAGAGATCTGAGATGCCCAGAAGCAAAAAGCCCAAGGTCGCGGTGTGGAAGTTCGCCTCGTGTGACGGCTGTCAGCTCAGTCTCTTAGACTGTGAGGACGAGCTGCTCGCTGTCGCTGGCGCTCTCGAGATCGCCAACTTCCCCGAGGCCTCGCGCGCTGTCATCAAAGGCCCCTATGATATATCTCTCGTGGAGGGCTCGATCACGACGCCCCACGACGCCGAGCGCATCCAAGAAGTCCGGCGCGTCTCGAAGTTCTTAATCACTATCGGGGCGTGTGCGACGGCCGGCGGCATCCAAGCGTTGCGCAATTTTAAGGACGTCAAAGAATTTATCTCTATTGTCTACGCTAAACCCGAATATATCAGCACGCTAGAAAAATCAACACCCATTGCCGAACACGTCAAAGTAGATTTTGAGCTGCGCGGCTGCCCCGTGAACAAATATCAGCTCATTGAAGTGATCAACGCGTTTCTCCATGAGCGCAAGCCCACTATCCCGTCCTACAGTGTTTGTGTGGAGTGCAAGCGTCGTGGCACAGTATGCGTGATGGTGGCTCATGGCACGCCGTGTCTGGGGCCGGTGACCCAAGCAGGGTGCGGCGCGATCTGCCCTGCGTATCATCGCGGGTGCTACGGATGCTTCGGCCCGAAAGAGACCCCAAATACCGCGTCGCTGAGCGCGTGGTGGCGCAAGCTCGGCGTCGCAGAACAAGATCTACTCAGAGCGTTCCGCGGGTTCAATGCGTATGCTGAGCCCTTCCGCACCGAGAGTGAGCGCTATGACCAAAAGTAAGACGATCAAAGTAGATTATCTTGCGCGCGTCGAGGGCGAAGGTGCGCTCTACATCAAGATCAAAGAGAACACCGTCGCCGACGTGAAGCTCAAGATCTTCGAGCCTCCGCGGTTCTTTGAAGCATTCCTTCGGGGGCGCAGTTTCACCGAGGCCCCAGATATCACCGCGCGCATCTGCGGGATCTGCCCGATCGCCTATCAGATGAGCAGCTGCTACGCGATGGAGGACGCCTGCGGCGTCAAGGTAGACGGGCAACTCCGGGCGCTTCGAAGGCTGATCTATTGCGGCGAGTGGATCGAGAGCCACGTGTTGCACGTAGCGATGTTGCACGCGCCGGACTTTCTCGGCTACGAGAGCGCCATCCACATGGCCAAAGACCACCCCGATCTCGTCCAGAACGCGCTGAGATTGAAGAAGATCGGCAACGAGCTCGTAGCGTTCTTGGGGGGACGGGAGATCCATCCCATCAACGTGCGCGTTGGGGGTTTTTATAAAGTCCCAGCAAAGAGAGAGCTGCAAGGGCTTGTCGAAGATCTCCAGTGGGCCCGCGATGCTGCGTATGAGCTGGTCCGCTGGACGGGCACGCTCGATTTCCCCGATTTCGAGCAAGACTATGAGTTTGTCGCATTGAGACATCCCAATGAGTACCCGTTCAACGAAGGGCGGCTCGCCTCCAACAAAGGGCTCGATATCGCAATTCGCCAGTACGAAGAGCACTTTGTCGAGGAGCACGTCGCATATTCGAATGCCCTCCACTCGGTCATCAAGGGGCGTGGGAATTACTTTGTTGGGCCGTTGGCGCGATATAATCTCAATTTCGATAAGCTGCCGCGCTCGGTGCAGCAAGCCGCCAAAGATGCGGGCCTTGGTCCAGTCTGTAAGAACCCGTTCAAGAGCATTATCGTCAGAGCTGTCGAGACCCTCTACGCCTGCGAAGAAGCCCTCAGAATTATCGAGGAATACGAGATGCCTGAAAGACCCTGCGTCGAGGTGTGCCCGCGGGCGGGAGTCGGGTGCGGTTGCACCGAAGCGCCGCGGGGTATTCTCTACCATCGCTATCGCATTGACGACCAGGGCACTATTTTAGAGGCGAAGATCGTTCCGCCCACCTCGCAGAACCAAAAGACCATCGAGGGCGACCTGTGGCACTTCGTCCCCAAGTATATCAATCTCTCCAAGGAGCAACTGACGTGGAAGTGTGAGCAAGCCATTCGCAACTACGACCCATGCATCTCCTGCGCCACGCACTCTCTCAAGATTGAGATCGAGCGCGACTAGAGACATCTGACGAAGATCAGAGAAGACGCTGACACTCATCAGCGTCTTCTCCGCATTTGTGGGCTAGAGTATGGGTGTCTTGAAAGGAGGGCAGCCCATGACAACGCGCCGATGGAGCGACGAAGATATGCTCGAACAGACGACGTGCGCCATAACAGAGTGCGGCGAGCGGGCGACGCGGTGCTTTGTGTTGCAGATGGTGCTGGGCGAGCTGATTGAGAGTGTAGGGCCATGGAAGCTGGCACATTTCATTGCCACGACTAAGAATCAAGCCGCGGCGACAGCGCTGGAGAAGTACGTAGAAGGGCACTGGCCTGACTATGCCCACAAAGTCGCGGAGCTGCTCGAGGCTGCCGCATGGAAGAGAGGAGAAGAAGAGCTCGAGCGTGAGTTCGGCGGAGATTGACTTTCCCTAGCTCGTGCCTTGCGCTACAATGAGGGCACCATGAAAGCCATGGTGCTCAGAAAGTTGACTCGTCTTGAAGAGAACCCAGCCCCATTAGAGCTCGAGACGCTGCCTGATCCCATCCCCAGAGAGCGCGAGATTTTGCTGAAAATTTCGGCGTGTGGCGTCTGTCACACCGAGCTTGATGAGATCGAAGGGCGCACCCCACCCTCACAGTTCCCTATGATTTTGGGGCACCAAGTTGTGGGGCGGGTCGCAGCGCTCGGCCCAGGAGCGCAGATTTTTAAGATGGGCGATCGCGTCGGGGTGGCGTGGATCTTCTCGGCCTGCGGGCAGTGCGCTTTTTGTCGTCGGGGTGAAGAAAATCTGTGCAGAGAGTTTCGTGCGACCGGGCGCGACGCCCACGGCGGCTATGCTCAGTACATGACCGTCTCTGAAGATTTTGCGTATCCCATCCCAGAAGCCTTCTCAGACGTTGAAGCAGCGCCGTTGCTCTGCGCCGGGGCGATTGGGTATCGCTCGCTGAGACTGACCAATCTCCAAGACGGGCAGAACTTGGGGCTGATGGGCTTTGGGGCTTCGGCGCATTTAGTGATTCAGGTGGTGCGCTCTCTCTACCCAAACACCAAGATAGTCGTCTTTGCCCGGAGCGAATCTGAACGAGCTTTTGCCAAGGAACTTGGGGCGAGCTGGGCCGGAGATCCAAGCGAAGAATCTCCCGAAAAATTAGACGCGATCATTGATACGACGCCCGCCTGGCGTCCCATCGTCGAAGCGCTAAAGAATTTGGAGCGCGGTGGACGGCTGGTCATCAACGCCATCCGCAAAGAAGATCGCGATAAGAGCGTGCTCCTGGAGCTGGACTACGCTACCCATCTGTGGCTGGAAAAAGAGCTCAAAAGTGTAGCTAATGTGACCCGACGCGACGTGCGTGAGTTTTTAGAATTCGCTGCGCGGATTCCCATCAAGCCCGAAGTACAAGTCTATAAGCTCGAAGAAGCCAACAGAGCTTTGCTCGATCTCAAAGAGCGCACGATTCGCGGAGCCAAAGTCCTCACGATAGAATGATCTTAGGGTGACAGCGCGATGGGAGTTTTTGTCTATCCCAGCTATACGAAGCTCTACGAGAGCGGAGAGCTGCATCGTCGTGTGGAGGAGGCGCGCAGGCGCCTAGAAGCGTGCACGCTCTGCCCGCGCGTCTGCCGCGCGAACAGGCTCACCAACGAGATCGGGCAGTGTAACGTGGGGCGCTGGGCCTTAGTCAGTTCATTTGGTCCGCACTTCGGCGAGGAGCGCGTGCTGCGCGGTCGGTATGGCTCCGGCACGGTCTTCTTCGCTGGGTGCAATCTGCGCTGTCAGTATTGCCAAAACTCCGAAATTAGTCAGCTCTTAGACGGAGCTGCCGTGAGCGCTGAGCGCCTCGCTGGGATCTTTCTCGAAGTCCAAGAGATGGGCTGTCACAATCTCAATCTCGTCACGCCCACGCACGTCATCACCCAGATTTTGGAAGCGTTAGAGCTTGCGATTCCGCAGGGCTTTCGGCTGCCTATCGTCTACAACACTTCGGGATATGACTCCGTGGCAGCGCTCAAGCTTCTCGACGGCGTTGTCGATATTTATATGCCCGACTTGAAATACAGCGATTCGCGGATTGCTCAAAAATATTCGGGGATTGAGCACTACTGGGAGGTTGCCCGTGCTGCGTTCAGGGAGATGCATCGTCAAGTGGGGGATCTTGTGATCGAGGGCGGGCTGGCGGTGCGCGGGCTGCTCATTCGGCACTTGGTCTTGCCCAATGGGCTTGCGGGCTCCAAAGAAGTCTTGCAATTTATTGCTGAGGAGCTGTCGCGTGACTCGTGGGTCAACATCATGGCGCAGTACCATCCGGCGTATAGGGCGTTTGAGTATCCGGAGCTTTCGCGGCGGATCACGTCGAAGGAGTATTGGGAGGTTGTCGAGTACGCGCGCTCGCTGGGGCTGCGTCGCGGGATTCCGTTAGAATATAGCGACTGCGGAGTCCCCGCACGGGACGGATGAGACTCTCAATATGATCTTGAGTAAAAGGGAGGGAGCGCTGGTGGAATGGTGGCAGGGCTTCTTCGACGAGACTACTGGGCAGATTATGTTCCACGAAGAAGCGTGGCAGCGCGCCGAGCAGAGCTGCGACGCTTTGGTTTCGCTGTTGGGCCTTGCATCGGGTGCAAAGATTTTAGATCTGGCCTGTGGGCCGGGGCGCTTCGCTATCCCATTAGCCAAGCGTGGCTTCCGCGTCGTGGGCATGGATATCTGTGAAGTCTATCTCCATCAAGCGCGCACAAAGGCACAAGAGCATGGGCTTCAGATCGAATTTATTCACGGCGACATGCGCGCTATCCCCTTCGAGAACGAGTTCGACGCCGTCATCAATCTCTTCACGAGCTTCGGGTACTTTGAAAAAGAAGAAGACCATCTCACGGTTCTGAAAGAAGTGCGCAAGTGCTTGAAGGCCGGCGGGCGATTTCTCTTAGAGTTACACAACCGGGACTGGCTCATTCGGCACTTCCAGGCTCGCGACTGGGTGGAGCGCTCAGGCTTTCTCGTGCTAGAGGAGCGTCACCTGAACTTCGAACGTAATCGCGTTGAGTCTCGCTGGATCGTGCTCAAGGGTGCAGAGCGCAAAGAATATACGCTCTCGCTGAGGGTCTTTACGCTCGCTGAGCTTTTGGGGCTCTTTGCTGAGGCAGGGCTCAAGGTGTTAGGCTATTATGGGGGCTTCCGTGGGGAGCCGTGGAGTTTGGAGGCCAACCGTTTAGCGATCGTGGCCGAGCGGACTGCGTAAGTAAGCAGGTTCAACATGCATAGGCGTCGGTTCCTTAAGCTAGGCGAGCGAAGTCAATCGCGCTCAGTGCGACCTGCTGGTGATCGTCGGGGATTCCGTCGATAAAAAGGGCAACGAACCTCTTGCGAGAGATCTCTTCAGACCCATGGCTGCTCCGCTGGGCAAGTTCGCGGTTCTGGGCAACTGGGAGTACTGGAGTGGCGTCGACCTCCGCATGCTTCGAAGATACTATATCGCTTTTGACTTATGCACATAGATGGGTTAGGATATACACATCGGAGGGATGATGATGCGCACGAATATCGTCATTGACGACAAGTTGATGCGAGAAGCGATGCGTGTAGCGGGCTTGCCCACAAAGCGAGCTGTGGTGGAAGCTGCGCTGCGCCTCCTCATCCAAGTGAAATCTCAAAAGGGAATCCGCCGCCTGCGTGGCAAAGTTCAGTGGGAAGGTGATCTGGACGAGCTGCGTGCTGGTCGCGTATAGAGAAGATGTATGGTCATCGTGGATACAACAGTCTGGGTAGATTATTTCCGCGGTGCACACACGCCCCAAACTGCTTGGCTCGATGACAAGCTCGAGCATGAGCGGTTGGGAATCACCGATCTTATCCTCTGTGAGGTGCTTCAGGGTGTTCGGGATGACCGGCAGTTTTCTGCAGTGCGCCGCGAGCTTTTGAAGTTAGAAGTCTTCACAACAGGCGGTGTGGACCTTGCCCTTGTTGCGGCTCAGAACTACCGCAGGCTTCGAGCTCAAGGATACACGGTACGCCGCACAATTGATTGTCTTATCGCTACTTTCTGCCTCCTTCACAATCATGTGTTATTGCATAATGATCGCGACTTTGAACCATTTGAGCGTGTGCTGGGCTTACGCGTGATCCACTAAAAAAAGCCAAGATAGAGATTGATTCCATATAATTTCGAGGAGGTGATCGTTATGGAGGAGCGAGTAATTGGCAAGGTGACGCACTTCTTCGGGCGCATCAGTGTGGCCGTGCTCGATCTCACCGAGCCCCTCAAAGACATTCAAGAGGCCAAGCCCGGGGATCAAGTAGCTCTCAAAGTTACCGGGCGCGTGCACGAGCACGATGTCGTC
The DNA here is from genome assembly GCA_947085185.1 of Candidatus Fraserbacteria bacterium. Taxonomy (GTDB): domain Bacteria; phylum Bipolaricaulota; class Bipolaricaulia; order RBG-16-55-9; family DRXL01; genus JANXCC01. The sequence goes on from CAMTVK010000002.1 coordinate 239,389, forward strand.
TATAAAGTCGTCTCCTAGGGCGCTGCAGGAGGATCGCTATGGACTTTGTGACGCTCTACTCTATTCAAGGCGGAGAGCCCTCAGATCACGCCGCGCCGGGCGCTCGATGAGCTGGTGCACTATGTCGTCTAGAGAAGCGAGCGGGCAGCTGCGATCTCTAGATCTGCGACGGGATTTCGATGGGCTTAGCAAGCTCATTGAAATTGCCTTTGCTGAGGACTTTCAGAGGGTCGGGGTGCAGTTCCAAGAAGAGCTGAAAGCGATTCGAAGGCTTGTACCATGGGTCTTAGTGTTGGGACGGTTCAGCAAATTCTTTCGGGAGATGCTGGGCGGCTACGTCTGGGAGGCGGCAGGGCCGGCGGTAGCACCGCAGGCTCGTATCGTGGGCTCGGTGACAGTCCAGCCACAGGGGCTAGAGCGACGCAAGTGGTACATCAGTGCCGTCGCGACCCATCCCGACTATCGCGGCCGCGGGATCGCCCGACGTCTGATGGAAGCTGCCATTGGGCACATCCGGGAACGGGGCGGAGAATTGGCCCTGCTCTCCGTGCGCGCCGACAACGAGCCTGCCTATCAGCTCTATCTTAGTTTGGGCTTTGTGCACTTCGACAGCACTACGCATCTTCGGCTCGACGGCATGCCCCAGATAGAATTCAAGTCAGTAGCAGGCTATAAGCTTCGGCCGATGGGGCTAGGAGAGTGGCGGGCGCGCTACGAGCTGGCGAAAGCAGCCACGCCGCCTGAGGTGCAAGCTTTCAATCCCATCAGCGAGCGCGAGTATAGGGTGGCACTGTGGCTACGCCTGCTGGGGCCCTTCTTTGATTTTCTGCAACGGGTTGATAACCATCGCTGGGCCGCTGAGGCTGCTGGGAGAGTTGTGGGGGTGCTGACCCTGCAGGCGGTGCGCTATCCCTCGATGCACCAACTGCGGCTCTTAATTCATCCCGAGCATGAGGCTGTTGCTGAAGCCTTATTGACCAAGGGGCTGAGCTTATTAAAAGCTTATCCGGGGCGCGGGGTGCTGGCGATGGTGCGCAGCTCCCGCACCGGGCTGCTGGAGCTCTTTCGGCGCTATGGCTTCGTCGAGGTGAGCACTCTTCATCAGATGGGCCTGCGGCTCAAGTGAGTAATTAAGGAATGGCGAGCGCCTTGTGCGAGAAGCAAGCTGTGCTTATAATCAATGCGGGCCCGGCAAAGATAATATTGAAAGGCTCGCATGGAGATGGTTCCATCGAAAAATGGCGTGCCTATCAGATTAACAGAAGAGAGCAAGCAAATCGAAAGGAGAACAAAGCTATGGCCGCGATAAACGTTAAAGAGATTCTAAACCTTACCCCTCAACTTTTGAGCATCCCCTTTAAGCGTATCTGGTATAGCTATGATGAGGAGAAGGAGGCTTAGATGCCTATAAAGCAAAGACGCACTCAGCAGGCGGAGTGGCTCCTCAAGGCGATGGAGATGGCCTTTCAGAAGAAGAAAGGGCTCTGGGCGCATTCGATGCTCGACGCTCTAGAGGGCTTGACGGCAGAGCAAGCGGCGTGGAAGGCAGCAGGGCCGCAGCCTCAACAGAAAGGAGCGCACTCGATCTGGGAGATCGTCAATCACGCCACCTATTGGAAAGAGTACTTGGTCCAGTGCCTGGACGGCAGGACCCCCGCTGCGTCTGAGTCTGATGAGATCAGCTGGCACGTCGAAACGGTGAGCGCGGAGGCCTGGGATCGCACGCTCACCCAGCTCAAGCGCACGCATAATGCTCTTATAAGACGTCTCAGAGCCAGGCAGCTCGATCTGAACAAGCCCTTCCCTGGCGCAAAATCAAAGACCGGTGAGATGCTCTTTGGGGTGTTGGCCCACGATCTCTATCACACTGGACAGATTGTCGTCTTGCGCCAGATGCAGGGAATTGAACTATAGCTGTGAACTCGAATCGTCGAGGGACCTACGTGCTGGTGATCGAAGCGCACGGCGAGACAGAAATCGGGCGCTTGGGATGTCAGCGCTTTGATGGAATATATCTGTATGTGGGCTCGGCACTGGGGCCTGGCGGCTTCAAAAGAGTCGAGCGCCATCGCGCCGTTGCCCAGGGGCGCAACAAAACTCGACGTTGGCATGTTGACTATCTGCTTGCATTGGGAAGCTTGCGCGAAGTCTTCGTCATTGAGACTTCTCAAAAGCTTGAGTGTACGATAGCTCAAGCGCTGGCGCGCGTGGCCCAGCCAGCAGTGAGAGGGTTCGGATCGAGCGACTGTCGTTGCTTTACTCACTTATTTCGTCTATGAATGTGCTCGTCATCGGCGTGGGAAATCTGTATCGTCACGATGATGCTGTGGGGCTGCTCGTCGCTCGTGCGCTGCGCGCAAAGAATCTCGATCACGTTGAGATTTTAGAGATGAGCGGCGAAGGTGCTGCCCTCATTGAGGCCTGGCGGGATGCAGAGCGTGTGATCGTGGTAGATGCTGTTTGCTCTGGCGCGCCGCCGGGGACGATCTTCTGTTTTGAGGCCCATCGGGATCCGATCCCCACGAATCTTTTCCGCTGCTCAACGCATACGTTTGGTGTCGCCGAAGCGATTGAAGTAGCACGCACGCTCGGCCAACTCCCCAAAGAGTTGATAGTTTACGCGATTGAGGGGAAAGATTTCAGCGTGGGCGAGGGGCTCTCCTTAGAAGTTCACCAAGCAACTTCTAAAGTCGTGGAGACCCTCATCGAAGAGCTTTGAGAGCGCTCTTGGGATCTTTCTGATCAAGCGCACCTTATGCCATGATGCAGATCATTGCATTCCGCTGCGCAGGAGAATATCCTTGAACGAGGACAAAAAGAGTCCTCGATCGCTATGATCCTCACGCGGCGGAGCGACTACGGCCTGCAAGCAGTCTTCGCCTTGGTCCGAAGTTCTGAAATACTCTCGGCCAAGCAGATCGCTCAAGAGCATAATCTTCCTGTAGCGTTCGTGAAAAAGCTGCTCCAGAGACTTTGCCGCGCGGGCTTGGTGAAAGCAACCATAGGGAAGCAGGGGGGCTATGCGCTCGCTCGACCTCCTGAAAAGATCTCGATTCGAGAGCTTCTTCAGGCGCTCGAAGGGGATCTAGCGCCGGTCTCGTGTCTGGTGCCCCATCACGCATGCGACTTGGCCGACGATTGCACCACTCGCCGCATCTGGACACACATAGACCAGAAGATCCAAGGAGCGCTCGAGTCCATATCACTCCGGGATCTCCTGGACGCTCAGAGCTCACTATGACAAGGTGTCATGGCGCAAAGCAGACAAAGACACAACAGCCATGCACAGGCACGGTCGTCTTAGTCGGAGCGCCAAACGTCGGCAAGAGCTTGCTCTTCCATCGCTTGACCGGCGCATACACGACAGTCTCCAATTATCCCGGCACAACAGTCGAGATCGCACAAGGGCAACTCAGGATTCAGCGCGATCTCTACGAAGTGCTTGACACTCCGGGGATACGCTCACTGCTGCCCCTCACCGAAGAAGAAGCGATCACAAAAGATATTCTGCTGCGGGATGACGTTGCTCTGATCGTTCACGTCGCCGACGCCAAAGACGTAGAGCGCTCGCTCGCTCTCACTTTGCAATTGAGAGAGCTTGGCCCGCCGGTGGTGCTCGCACTCAACATGATAGACGAAGCTCAAAGCTTGGAGCTTGAGATAGATCGTCACGCTCTTCAAGGGAGACTGCAAATCCCTGTCGTGCTCACAAGTGCCCTCGACGGTCGTGGGATTGCGGAGCTCCGGCAAGTCATCGGAGAAGCACTCTTGCTCCCGACAAACTCGCGTCACGTCCGTGAGTTCTCTCTGGACGAGATTCTCGAGTTTTATCGGAGTGCTCGCGCGCTCGCTGCTGAAGTGATGCGCTCTGCTCAGAGGCCGAGGCGCTCTCTCACCGAGCGCTTGAGCCAGCTTACGGTTCATCCCCTCACGGGTGGGGTGTTGCTCGCGCTGGTGCTGTGGGGGCTCTATGAGTTTGTGGGCGTCTTCGGAGCGCAGATGGCCGTTGCGTTTCTCGAAAACACTCTCTTTGGGCAGTATATCAATCCGTGGGTCACCCAGATCGTTCAGACGGTACTGCCCTGGGCTCCCGTGCAAGAGCTGTTGATCGGCGAGTATGGGGTCATCACGCTGGGGTTGCGCTATGCGATTGCTATTATCTTGCCCATTGTGACCACGTTCTTTCTTGCGTTTGCGCTCATTGAAGACTCTGGGTATCTGCCCCGCTTGGCGATGCTCCTTGATCGTCTCTTTAAGGTAATTGGGCTGAGCGGCCGCGCCGTCATCCCCATAGTTTTGGGCTTTGGCTGCGACACTATGGCGACGGTAGTAACGAGGACGCTGGAGACGCGCCGCGAGAGGCTCATCGCGACGTTCTTGTTAGCACTAGCGATCCCGTGCTCAGCGCAGCTTGGGGTTATTTTGGGGCTACTCGCTGGGCACTCGCTCGCCGTGGGGATTTGGGCTGGGGTCATCGCTCTGAATTTTCTTGTCGTGGGCTATCTGACAGCAAAACTCTTGCCAGGGGAGCGCTCGCTCTTCTCTCTCGAGATTCCCCCGCTGCGCTGGCCCTCGCTCAGTAATGTGTTCGTCAAAACGTATACGCGTGTCCATTGGTATCTCAAAGAGATTTTGCCGTTCTTTTTGATCGCGAGCGTCGTCATTTGGCTGGGGCAGATCACCGGGGTTTTCGGGATTCTCGTGAACGCGTTAGCCGTGATCGTCCAAGCGATTGGGCTTTCTAGAGAGACGGCCGTGGCGTTTCTGTTCGGGTTCTTCCGGCGCGACTACGGCGCTGCTGGGCTGTATGATCTGCACAACGCCGGCGCACTGAGTGGCGTCTCTTTAGTAGTCGCAGCGGTGACGCTGACGCTCTTTGTGCCGTGCGTGGCGCAGTTTATGATCACCGCCAAAGAGCGCGGCTGGAAGACGGCTGTCGCGATGGCGCTCTTTATATTCCCTTATGCGTTCTTTGTCGGCTGGCTTGTGAATCTCGTCTTGACGACGCTCGGGGTGCGGCTATGAAGTGCGCGCTGTGTGGGTATGAGTTCACAGAACCAGAGGCGAGGCGCCCATGCGCACACTGTCCCCTAGGGGCAAACTGCGCTCTTATCTGCTGCCCAAACTGTGGCTATCAAGCTCCCAGAGAACCCAAATGGCTCAGTCGTTGGCGCTCGTGGTGGCGGCGCCGTAACGGAGCTGGGACGTTGGCGTCTTTGCAGCCTGGGATAGAGACGGAGATCATCGCGGTGCGCCCGCGCGACCAGAGAACTGTGCAGAGGTTAGTCACGCTGGGGCTGCTGCCTGGTGTGCGCATACGCTTACTGAGAAGATTCCCGTGCTATCTGATAGAATTGGGGCACGCCCAGATCGCGCTCGATCGCGAGTTGGCAGAGGCGATCCTTGTGCGCTCTCATGATGAACATGAAGAGCGTCTATCACCTGAAGCTTACTGACGAGCAGATCGCATTGTGGTTGCCGCAGGCTGTGTCGCAGGGGTAGCGGCGCAGCGCAAAGTGCTTAGGGATTGACCCGTCCCAAGATATGAAAAGCTGCGCTTATAAGAACAAGTACTGCCACCATCAAGAGTGCAAAGAAATGAAATGTCAGCTCCTGTTGCGCATAGGCAGCGACAACTAAAACGATGATTCCAAGAGCTGCCAGACTCAGGCTTCCAACTGAGAGCCACAACCGTTTCATAAGGCCAGCTTGGAGCAGACGGACCATAGTGCTAGCGATCACACATATGGTCCCTAACCCAACCAGCAGTAAAGCAACCAAGCTAAGCAGCTTCATTCACGCTAAGTATTAGCCGGCACATGCAGCTGCTGTTAAGGCAGCTGCTCCTACAGTAGCAAGAATACCACCTGCACACCCTAGACAGTCTGGTAGGTTAGGGTTACCTACACATCCCACACAAGCACCAACAGTGGCGACTGCTGTACCAACTGTTACCGCAATCGAACCCGCGCATGCCAGAAATTTCAATATACCTAACGGGACTATTGCGCTCGATGCTGGGAGTGATTCAGCCATCTTTAATTGGGCGATGATGTTGTTCATTATATGGGTCAGATTCAAGCTGGAAGTGGAAGCTCTTAGTAATAGCTCGTCCCGGGCTCTCTGACACAAATCACGAACTTTTTGAATCTCGTCTTCTGTTACGTCTGCACCTCTCAGATAGTCGATGACCTCAGGGTAGAGCCCTGAATAAGCTTGTAAGGCAGCGTAGGCATTTTCTTCCAGCGCAGCGGTCAGGCCGATGCTGTTATAATGGGCGAAGACTCGTTCCACAATCTTGCAAGTTTGCAAGATCGCCGTGCGTGCTGTCTCCTTTCTTTCCCCTTTCCTTTTGTAAGTTTTCAAGATCGCTTTCATTTCGTCCGCGGCTTTTCTTAAGAGCTTTATATTGAGCCTTGCGAAGGCTTGGGCAAGCCGATCTTATACTGGTGCCCTTCCCCACTCCCCCTATCCGTCAATTTTGAGATAACTTCTTGTCAACCTTTCACTTGCCCAAGACTGATCAACAGCATCCAGAAAAAGCTAGTAACTAAAACAGGGAGCGATATTAACCCAATCGCCAGGAGCCTTCCTTGAGTCCCCTCA
>CAMTVK010000003.1:0-213046 GCA_947085185.1 Candidatus Fraserbacteria bacterium
CCCTCAGCCCTCAGTGCTGCCCGCAAGCCGCCTGCCCATATGATGAGCACGCGCATCAATATCCAAATAAAGACAACAAACACAGCAGCCCAGACCATGGTTAGCATACCGAGTCGCCCAGCGCTCATCTCCAGTCCAGCAGAAGTGACGACCAAGAGTAGAGTCATAAGCGTCAGCGCTACTCCAAAGGCAGCGAAAAATCCCCATGCTGTCACTGGTGTAAACATACACTTCACCTCGTTCCTCGGCGTTTAACTTGGCTGTCACGGGGTGAAAGCAGCCACACAGCCTTTTCAGCTCTATGAGCGACGGATTATTTGCGCTAGAAAAGCCCAAGCTTTACCTAAGACTATTATCGTAATGATTGCAAGTGTGAGAAACGCTATAGGACCTACAGTTTGCTGTTTGGCATATTGCCCCCATATGACAGCAATAACTGAAAGAGCCGCCACGCTCAACAAGCTCAAGTTGACCACTTGGAGCCATGCCTTCCCCAAAACATCTTGTTGAATTGCGCCAACGACGCTTAAGACTAACCCAAGCACAACAAGGATCAACGCAATCAGCCCGACTCTCTTCTGAATCCGAGAGTTTGTCATCTCATCTTTCCTCCTTTGGAGACTTGGACTTTACCAAACACAATCCATAAGATACTCAAGATAGGCAGCTATATACGCAGCTGTAGCAGCTGCACATAAATAACAACCAACTGGACCAGCAGGATTGGGCGTAACGCAGGCTGAGCAGGCAAGAACGAGAGTGATTGAGGCAGCAAACAGGTTTAAAATAGAAATAAAGCAGCTCACCCATTCCGCGTGAGGCACCACCTTGAAATCATAGATAGCGCTTAAGGATTGATATTTCTCTTCTTCTCTCTTCATCTTCGTGATGACGTCGGCCAATATTTGAGGTACATGGAGAGTTGAGGCAACGGGTAACAAGCGCTCTCGAGCTTTGAGCACTAAGTCACGGCTTTGTTGAATCTCTCCTTCTGTGAGACCCTCGTCTCGCAAGGCCTGGATAAGCCGAGGGTCAAGATCGTTGTAGGTTTCTAATGCTAAACGAACTGTATAGGCCTCCAGCGCAGCCGTTAGCCCGATTGCGTTATAGTGATTGAAAACCCGTTCTAAGACCTTCCTAGTCCTTGAGATAGCTGAGTATCGATCTCCATCTCGCTTATAGTCGTCCCTTATCTTCTTTATGGCTTTTGTAGCTTCTCTTGACAACTTCTTATCAACTTTTGCAAAGGCGTTAGCCACTTGTTGTTCTTTTGCTAAAAGAGTAAGCCGCTTAGCACTATTTGAACTCCTTGCCACTCTATCAACTAGCATACACCCTGTGAGGGTCCCCACCGCGATTGCCCCCATACCAACTCCGAACACTCTCAAAACATACCTCCGACTGAACCGAATTGTAACCGACTTCTCCGGTTTCTGCAACATTGGCGCTCACCTCTAAGTTCACAGTGTAGTTGCTATCACCCCCCTTGTCTATAAAGTAGTTTACACTCATGGTGTAAATCACTTTACACATCTCGGCTACACCGCTCCAGAACGAGAAAATTGCTCGATGCTTAGCGGGGGGGGGGCAAACTCCCGTAACTTCCCCTCATTGAGAATTACCAGCTCGCCCCGCCGATAGGCAATCAGCCCACGCTCCTGTAACACGCCCAGCTGCCGACACACCCATACCCGTGTGTTCCCTACCATATCAGCAAGCTTCTGTTCTGTCAGCGCTAAGTCGATCACAAGGCCTCGCTCACTCTTGTAACCGTACTTCTCTCCCAACTCCATGAGCAGCTTCACCAACTTTTCACGTGTCCCAAGATAGGCTAGCTCAGCCAGGCGCACCCGCAGGGCTCCTATCTCATCAGTCAATCTCTTCTGCAGTGCGAGCGCAAGAGCCGGGAAATGCTTCATCAACCCCCGAAAGTCTTCGGAGCTCAGCCACCCTACCAAAGAATCAGCCAACGCCTGCGCGGAGACGGTACTCGCACTCGCTTGTATAAAGCCTTCTTCTCCAAAGCAGTCGCCATCTTTAAGCAGTTTCACAACTTGCTTATAACCACTTTTATTAAGATGTATTAATTGAGCTTTACCATAGCAAAGCATCCAGAGGCCGGAGATTATATCCCCTTGTGAAAAAATCATCTCACCATCATTGTACATTCTTGTGCGGATGAGAGAACAGAGCTGTGATCGTTCTTCTATGGAAAGAGAGGTGAAAAGGTCAATCTTGAGATCATCACACTTGATACGGGTTTTAACAGATATCTTTGGTAATCTGACTATCATATTGAACTCCCTATATTGTAGCAAAGGCAGCCCGCATATCAAATGGCCTGCTGGCTAAGGTCAAGAGCGATCTCCCGGAGCGTGCGAGCAAATTCAGTCTGTAAGAAGCTCTTGGGATCGCCCAGGGCGCCCTCAAGCCCCTCATCATAGGGCAGCTCCCCCAAAAAGCGCACGCCAGAGAAACGTTGTGCTCTGTCACTGGGGCGCCCCATATTCTCGATGACTCCCAGTATGGGCACGCCCAGCTCTTTGAGTAATATCACGAGCTTGCTCACCGTCTCTTGGGCGATGCGCGACGGCGTCGTCACGATCAGAAATCTCGGTCTCTGCAAGAATCGAATCGCGTCGAGCGTCGTGTCCCCCAACCCCGGCGGCATGTCCACAATCAAAAAATCTAAATCCCCCCAGCGCGTGATCGCTAATAATTCGATGAGCGCATTGGTCACATCCGGCCCGCGCAGCGGCGCCGGGCGCTCTCGCGTGTAATAGACGAGCGATATAAACTCGATGCCGTGTACGTTCGGCGGGACGATCCCGCGCTCTTCTGTGGGGTGAATCTCTTCAGGGCCTCCCAAAATAATATGCGTCGAAGGGCCGTAGAAGTCTAAATCTAAAAGCCCCACTCTGTAGCCGATCTCCGAGAGCACAAGTGCCAGCCCTGTCGCTACGGTGCTCTTGCCCACCCCGCCTTTGCCCGCCGCCACAGCAATAATTTTTTTGATGCTCTTCAGTCTCTCTCCAATAATGGCAACGCGCGGGTCCATCTCATTCCTCTCCCTTCAGGGAAGCCAGCCAGACCCCTCGCCCCGCAATGACTTCAAAATCTGGGCTGTGACAGCGCGGACAGCGAATGTACGCGTGCGCGACCTCCGGGATGAAGTGAATCGCCTCGGCGATCTCTGCGCTGAGATCTTGTTCTTCAAAAGCCCATTCAGAGCCGCACGCGCGACAGCGAAACTGCGCACGCTCGAGCTCCACATGAACGTGCGCGTGGCGCAGGAGGGGCTCTTCTTTCACGAGCTGCTCCAGCGCAAACTCGAAGATCTCCCGCTCAATCTGCTGGAGCTCGCCGAGCTTGATGGTGATCCCTGTGACTTCTTGGAGATGTCCCTCGTGCGCGGCTTTCTTGGCTGTGGCGACGACAGCTTCCGCAAGAGCCCATTCGTGCATAGTGTTAGTATACCAGTTGACAGTGCCCTCGTCGAATCTTTAAGATTTTTTGTATGCTGAAAGCTTATGTGTTGTTAAAGTTCCATAAAGACCCAAGTCGGGCCTTCCCTCTTCAAGAGATCCTCAAAGAGCTGGAGCTCATCCAAGGGGTAAGGGAGGCGCACGCGCTCTTTGGGGACATAGACGGGATCGCACTGGTCGAAGCGCAGAACCCTAAATTATTAACGGCGATTGTGCAGCAGATCAGCAGTGTTCCTGGGATCGAGCGCACCGACACGAGGATCGTGGTGCCATAAGGTTTCCAAGTCATGGGGCGACTTGGCGCTCGACTTGCCGGATGAGCCTGCCTAGGGCTTGGGCGACTGCGGGGCTAAGCTGCCCCCCAACGGTGTGGGGGTCTTCGACTTCGATCGCGAAGATTTTTATCTCTTTGGGGAAATTTAAGGTGAGCGCTTGGGCCGTGGCGATCAGCTCTGGTAGGCCTGCGTAATGGGGGGACGGCGCTGCTACTGCGCCCAGATCAGCGGGACTCAGTTCATAGATCGTCCCTGGAGGAGTCTGTCCGGTCTTCACAGCGTCAATGATGATCGCTCGATCGTAGCCAACCAAAAGATCGAGCAAGGCCATTCCTGACAGAGAGCTTTCGACGACGTCGGCTTGATCTTTTAGTCTCTCTTTAAGGACGCGGGCGGCCAAAATCCCCACAGCGTCGTCGCCGAGCAGTTCATTGCCCAGGCCAAGGATGAGCGTCTTCACTGATCACTTATGCTTTCATTTGCTCCGTCAGATAATTCTGAATCCCGATCTGTTTGATCTGGCCGAGCTGCACTTCGAGCCAGTCTACGTGGTCTTCCTCGTCAGATAAAATAGACTCTAACAGCACCTTCGTCCCGTTATCCCCAACTTCGACGGCAAGCTCGGTGCCCTCATTATACGCTTTGACGGCCATATACTCGTGAGTGAGATCGTTCTCAAACTGTGCTTTCACGTCTGAACCGATCTTGATCTCGTTGAGCTTGACGACGGGTATCCCCTCGAGAAAGAGAATGCGTTCGATCAGTTTCTCGGCGTGCTTCATCTCAGTGATGGCGTGCTTTTCAATCGCTTCATGGAGGCGCTCATAGCCCCAGTTGGCGCACATCTCTGCGTGTACTATATATTGATTGATCGCGGTCAACTCGTCTGCAAGCAACGCGTTTAAGCGCTCGATGATCTTCTTGTTCCCTTTCATAGTTCCTCCATTGGCTTTCTTATGCAGTAAGTATAAGGCAAGCCCCCCTCTGTGACAACCGTGCACCTGGGGAGCTTGCGACCTTGGCAGCTTCAGTCGCGTTGGATCTCACGCACAAGATTTCTGTGGCTATCGTACACCCGCACCAGTAAGGGCATCTGCCCTGGCAGGGCATGGGTCGCGCAGCCATGACAGGGATCGTACGCTCTGAAAGCGATCTCAACGAGATTGAGAATCCCGTCGTCTACTTTGCCGTTCTTGATACAAGCGCGCGCGGCTTTGTCTACGGACATCGCAATTCGGGCGGCGTTGTTCTGGGTAGCGACGATGAGATTCGCTTTGGTAATCAGGCCCTTCGCGTCGGTCTGATAGTGATGAATGAGCGTCCCTCTGGGGGCTTCGACCACGCCGATGCCTTCTTTTGGTGTTGCCGTGGGGATCGTGCGCACGGTGGGACTGGTGATCTCCGGGTCGGTCGCGAGTTCTTGCATGCGCTCGGCAGCGTAGAGCAATTCGATGAGCCGTGCCCAGTGGTTGGCGAGCGTGTGATGGACGGGTTTGCCGCCGAGAGTCTTATAGAATTCTTTATACGCTTCTTGGGCTTTGGGGGTGGCCATGCCCTCGGCGGCGTTGAGTCTCGCCAATGGCGCTACGCTGTAGACTCCGCTCTCCGGGCCGTCTACGAAGCCCTTCCAGCCCACGTCTTTTAAGTAACAGAACTTTATATAGCTCCAGGGCTCGACGTGTTCGGCGACATGCTTGAGATACTCTTGCGCTTTGAACTTCAGAAATTCTTTGCCGTTGGGATCGACGACGCGCAGCTGCCCATCGTAAAAATTCACTCTGTTGTGCTCGTCCACCAGGCCCATATAGTACGTCTTATGGGTGTACGTCTCGGACGTGATCGTCTCGACGTACTGTTTGTTTTTGAGGACGACGTCATTGAATATTTGCAAGCTGAACAGCCCGAACTTCACGGCGCGCTCTGCTCCGGCGACGAACTTCTCTTGGTCTTCTTGAGTAAGAGCTTTAGAGATGCCGCCAGGCAGCCCGAAGACCGGATGAATGACTTTTCCGCCAGCAAGCGAGATCAAGTCTCTGAGCTGCTTGCGCACCCCGATCACTTCTCGTCCGATCTCCAGACCGACTTTGCCCAAGACTCCTAAGATATTGCGCTCGGCTTTGGGAGCCGTCGGCCCGACGACAAAATCGGGCCCGCCCAAGAAGAAGAAGTGCAGCGCATGGTCTTCAACATAAAATGTGCTGTAGACCAATTCGCGGATCTTCTTGGCTGCCGAGGGCGGCTCGACTTTGTAGAGATCGTCTAGGGCTTTCGTAGAGGCCATGTGATGTGCCGTGGGGCAGACCCCGCAGATTCGTGAAGTAATCTGGGGCATATCCTCGGCAGGACGACCGACGGCGAATTTCTCAAAACCGCGCAGCTCCGGCACTTGGAAGAACGCCCTCTCGACGTTGCCCTTCGCATCTAAGAAGATATCTATCTTGCCGTGGCCCTCGAGTCGGGTGATCGGGTCGATGATAATTTCTCTCGTCATGCTTGAGCACCTCCTGTGCGACCGTGCCGCACGCGCCGATGCAAGAGCGACGCCGGCAGACTGTAGCGATAGAACGTCCCCACCGGATCAACGATCTGCTCCATCAGCGCTGCGATCTCTCTCTCATCTTCAGCGTCTATGAGCGAAGCGATCGCCGAGAGCGCTTTGGCGCCGTAGTCCCTCACGCGGCTTGTCGGGCCTAGACACCCGGTGCAGGGCATGTTGGCGCTCACACACGGAGCGCCGCAGCCGCTGCGCGTCGCCGGGCCCAGACACAAGAGCCCTTGCGCCAGTAAGCACTTTTCGGGATCTATTAATATCTGATGCGGTCGTTTGAGCTCTTTCAGCGCGAGCTTGTCGGGTTTAGTAGCTTTGCGTGGGCACTCGTCACAAAGCGCCACATCGGGCGCAAGCACCGTGCCTTTGGGCGGCAGCTTATTCTCTAAAATAGCTGTCACAGCGTTGACGATGAGCTTCACCGGCGGCGGGCAGCCCGGTAGATAATAGTCAACTTCGACCGTCTGACCCAGCGTTTTGACTGTATCTCGGAACGAGGGCAGCGTCAGGGTGTAGCCGTTGGAGCCGAGCTGTGTCTGCTCCTGCGGGACGACGCCCTCAGGGTTGGTCACGCTTGGCGCTTCTTTATAGACATAATCGAAGATCGCCTGGCGGTCCCATAGGTTCGCCAAGCCGGGCACACCCCCAAGATGCGAACAGCTTCCAAACGCGATCAGGAGCTGAGACTTCTTGCGTAAGAGCTCGGCCATCTCTTCTTGCTCTGAAGTCCGAATCGCCCCGTTGATAAAGCAGACTGCCATCTCCCTGTCCTTGAAGTTCTCGACATCAGAGCGCTTAAAGTCAAGCGCCACCGGCCAAAAGACAATATCTACGGCCTCGGCGACTTTGAGAATATCTTCGGCAAGATCGACGACGGCTTCCTCGCAGCCCCCACACGAGGCGCACCAGTAGAACCCAACTTTGGGCTTGCTCATCGTGCACCTCCTTGGCTTCCAATCTCAATGACTTCGCGCTCGTGCTCTTTTGCCCTGGCTGGACGGGGAGCCCTTTCGAGGCGCAACGGCCCAAGCTTCTGAATAGTTTCAGCCATCTCGTTCATGACTTTCTGGACGCGATCCCCTTCGGAAGCTGAGATCCATTCGAGCCTGAGGCGCTCCGGCTCGATCCCCAGCTCGCTGATCAGGCGCTTCAACAACGTATATCGTCGCAGAGCTTTATAGTTGCCCGCCTGGTAGTGACAATCTCCCGGATGGCACCCGCCGATCAAGACCCCGTCGGCCCCATCGCGAAACGCCTTGAGCACAAACTGCGGGTCCATTCGGCCGGAGCACATCAACCGGACGATGCGCGCGTTGGGGGCATAAGTCATCCGTGAGATGCCCGCCAAATCTGCTGCGGTGTACGTGCACCACGTACAGAAGAATGCGACGATCCTGGGCTCCCATTCGCTAGACATAGCTCAACACCCCTTCGATCTCTTGATAGATCTGTTCGTCGGTGAACAAGTGTTGCTGCGCGGCGCCCGACGGACAGGCTGCGACGCACGTGCCGCAGCCCTTGCACAAAGCTTCGTTTATAACCGCGACGCCCTTGTCGCTGTTGAAGCTGATCGCGCTGAACGGGCAGAGTGGAATACACGTCTTGCATCCGGAGCACAGCTCTTCTTGGATGAACGCGGTGTTGGGCTCCAGCTCGACGAAGCCCCGGTCTATAAGCGAAAGGACTTCGGCGGCTGCCGCGCCCGCTTGAGCTACTGTGTCTTGGATGTCTTTAGGCCCTTGACACGCCCCAGCGATGAAGATGCCATCGGCGAACGTCTGCACGGGAGCGAGCTTGGGGTGTCGCTCCAAGAAGAAGCCGCCCGTCCCACACGAGATATAGAATTTTCTTCGGACCTCGTCGGCATCGGCCTGGGGCTCCAGCCCCACAGCGAGCACCACCATATCGACGGGGATTCTTCTGATGACCCCGATGAGCGTATCTTCGGCGCGAATGACGAGCTTGCCCTCTTCTTCAGGGGTCATAGCGTGATCGGTGACTTCGGCGACCCGCCCACGAATGAAGTGGATCCCCTCTTCGAGCATGCGATCGTAGAACTCTTCGTAGGCCTTGCCGGGAACGCGCATGTCAATGTAGAAGTTATAGACTTCCGCGCCGGTGCGCTCTTTGATTAAGTGCGCGAGCTTGAGCGAGTAGAGACAACAGACACGCGAGCAGTACGAGTTATAGTTTCTATCGCGCGAACCCACACAGTGAATGATCCCGACGGCTTTGGGTTTTCTGCCGTCGCGCAGCCGGATCTCCCCTCCGGTTGGCCCGGAGGCGTTGGTCATGCGCTCGACTTCCAAAGCTGTGTAGACGTTGGGATATTTCCCGTAGCCGTAGCGCGGGATTCTGCGAGCGTCGAAGGGTTTGAAGCCCGTCGCTAAGATGATCGAGCCTACGACGATCTCGCGAATTTCGTCCTCCATCTCGTAGTTGATCGCCTTGGCTTCGCAGACTGTCGCGCAGAGACGACAGTCACAACAGATGCCACAATCGAGACAGCGCTTCGCTTCAGCAATCGCGAGCTCTTGAGTGTAGCCCGTGTGGACTTCGTCGAACGTGCGGCGGCGCGCCAGCTCAATCGTGGGCATGGGGATCTGCTTCTGCACGGGAACTCCGCTGGTGTCGAGAGCATATTCGGTGCGATAGGGGCCCTCGCGCTCGCGCCCCGCGCGCATATCGAAGTTATTGAGATAGCGATCAATAGAGATCGCAGCTTTCTTGCCGGCGTACATCGCATTGACGACGACGTCGGGTCCCGTCACGCAATCGCCACCGGCGAAGATCTTGGGAATATTCGTCTCCAGCGTCACGTCGTCGACTTTGAATGTGCCCCACTTGGTCGTCTCAATGCCAAGTTTCTCACCGAGAGAGGCGATATCTGGGACCTGCCCAATGGTGACGATAATCGCGTCACAAGAGAGCACGAACTCCGAGCCGGGGATCGGCTCTGGAGCAGGGCGTCCTGAAGCGTCAGGCGCACCGAGCTTCATCCTGAGACACTCCAGTGCCGTCACTCCTGTCTCTTTGTTCCCCAAGACCATCTTGGGGGCTGCTAAGAAGACCATCTTGACGCCCTCTTCTTCGGCAGCTTCGATCTCCTTGGGATCAGCGGGCATCTCGGCGCGCGTGCGCCGATAGACGATCGTCACATCCTCCGCGCCACAACGGAGCGCCGTGCGCGCCGCGTCGAGCGCCGAGTTGCCCCCTCCGATGACTAGAACTTTCTTGCCCAGCTTGAACGGGCCTTCGAGATTGACTTTTCGCAAGAATTCGATGCCGCCCCAGACGTGGGGCAGGTCTTCACCGGGTATATTGAGTCTGCGCTCGACGTGCGCCCCAATCGCGATGAAGACTGCTGCGTACTGCTGGCGCAACTGTTCAAGAGTGATCGCTTTCCCCACGGGAGTATTGGTCTTGATCTCGATGCCGATCTCTTTGAGTCTGTTTATCTCCTTGTTGATGACGTCGCGCGGGAGCCGGAACGCGGGGATGCCCACCGAGAGCATCCCGCCAGCAACAGGGAGGGCTTCGTAGATGACAGGATGATACCCGCGCTGGCGCAGCTCATACGCGCACATCAGCCCGGCTGGCCCTGACCCAACAATCGCAATCTTCTCAGAGCGATTAACAGTGGGCTGCGGGAGCTTATAGTCGGGGAAGAGATCGGTGACAAAGCGTTTCAGCCCCGGAATATTGAGGGGCTCGTCTACCGTGCCGCGAGTGCAGTGAATAGTGCACGGATGGGTGCAGATGCGCCCACAGATCGAGGGCAAGGGATTGTCTCGCAGGATCACATCGAGGGCTTCTTTGAATTTCCCGTGCGCGATAAGAGTGATATAGCCCTGGGCGTTCTGATGAATGGAGCAGGCGGCTTGGCAGGGGGGCGTGCCCCGGCGCGAGATCGTGAAGACATTGGGCACGGCTTGTGGGAAGGGACGGTAGATCGCTTTGCGCATCCCAAGCCCTTCGTCGAACTCCGAAGGGAGCGTGACTGGACAGACATCAGCACACAGGGCGCACCCCGTACACGTATCTTCGTTGACGTAGCGCGCCTTGCGCCGGATTCTCACTTTAAAATTTCTCAGGTCGTATGGCTCGACAGACTCGACTTCAGAATACGTCAGAAGCTCGATATTGGGGTGGACGCGCACTTGGGTCATCTTGGGGGTGAGAATACACGCGGCGCAATCGAGCGTGGGGAAGCACTTGTCAAATTGCGCCATGTGTCCCCCAATGGTGGGCTGGCGCTCGACAAGATAGACTTTCTTGCCGGCGTCGGCGATCTTGAGTGCTGCTTCGATGCCGGCAATGCCCCCGCCTACGATCAGAACGTGCGGATGGACAGGGACGCGCTTCTTCTCTAAGGGCTGATGGACTGCCACACGGCGCACCGCCGCGGCGATGAGCGCTTTGGCTTTCTCTGTCGCATGGTACCCGTCAGCAGTGACCCAGCTCACATGCTCACGAATATTGGCCATCTGGAAGAAGAACGGGTTCTGCCCGCCCTCAGCGGTCGCTCGTCGAAAAGTCGCTTCGTGCATCAGCGGGGAACACGAAGCGACCACGACGCGATTGACTTTCCCTGCGCGCAGGTCTTGTTGGATCAGCTCTTGGCCGGGGTCAGAACACATAAATTTGTACTCGCGAGCGACCGTGACGAACGGCAATTTTTGCGCGAACTCGACGACCTCAGCAATGTTGACTTTCGCAGCGATGTTGACGCCGCAGTGACAGACATAGACGCCGATCTTGGGCGCACCGTCGGTCTCAAGCATGGGCACGGGCACCTCCTCTGGCAGCGGGCAGGGTCAAGGGAATCAAGAGCCGATGCAAGCCGAGCTGACGCTCCGGCACTCCCAACGCCAGCCCTACTAGTTGCGTGAAGTAAACAACCGGGATTTCTAAGCGCTCTTTGAATTGCTTGCTCATCTTGTCTTGGTAGCACTCGAGGTTGAACTGGCAAAGCGGGCACGCTGTCGCGACGACGTCCGCACCACGCTTGAGCGCTTCTTTCAAGAGAATATAGCTGAGCGGCACGCCGACTTCGGGGATCGTGCCCATGAGGCTGCCGCCGCAGCAGCGCGTCTTCAAGGGCCACTCTACCGTCTCGGCCCCGAGCGCCCGCATGAGCCGATCCATCGTCGTCGGATTGACTTGATCGTCGAACGCTGCGTAGGGACGTACGATCTGACAGCCGTAGTAGCACGCGACCTTCAGCCCTTCCAAGGGCCGGCGCACTCCCTTGGCAATCGTCTGAACACCGATCTCGTTGATGAGAATATCTAAGGGATGCCGAACGTGCACCGTGCGGGAGTAGCTCAAATGCGCTGCTTGCAGTGCCCTATCGAGGGTGCGGCTCACTTCAGAGTATTCTTCAAGATAATGCTGTGTCTTGGAGAGCACAAGGTAGCACCCACTGCAGGGGGCCATGAGCGTGGGGCTGTCTTGGCCTTGGCGCTCGGCGAGCGCTAAGTTTCTCGCAGCCAGCGCAAAGGACTTCATCTCATCTATGGCCATGTAAGCCGTTGCTCCGCAGCAGTTCCAATCTTCCAGCTCGTCCACCTCAGCGTTGAGCGCCTCAAACACGGCTAAGACCGATTCTTCATATGCCCGGTTGGTGCCCTTGAGGGAGCATCCGGGATAGTAGAGATACTTCATGGGCGGGCCACCTCCCCATGACGGCGGACCTCGCGTGCAAGCTGCTCGACAAATGCCGTGGCTTTGGCCGCGTCCACCGCTCGCAAGAGCTGATCGATCTGAGACGCATCTTTGACGGCTTCTGCATGCAAGCTGAATCGGCCCGTTCTGAGCAGTTTCAACCCCAAGCGAGCATGACTCAGAATCTTGAGGGGATTGGTCTTGGCGTAGAGCCTCAAGACCAAGCGGCTCTCGGTGTTGCGCCCTCGCCGCCGGACGGCTTCAAAGAACTCCTGAGCGATGACAGCCACAGGAAGGCGCTTAGGGAGAGCTCCTTCTTGGATGGCCCGTTGCTTCAGCTCGGCCATAAAATCCGTGATCTTGATCTTTCTGGGGCACTCGACGGCGCAAGCGTAGCACGACGCGCACAGCCAGATCGTGAAGCTATGCAAGACTTCTTCTTTGAAGCCGGCGCGGGTCATGGCGATGATCTTCCGCGGGGAGTAGTCCATATAGGGGCTCAAGGGGCAAGTGCCGCTACAGGTGCCGCACTGGATGCACGCGAAGAGGGCACGCCCCCCAGGCATGGAGGCGACCTCCTCGGGGAACTTGAGATCGAGCTCCGCTTCGTATCGGAACCGTGGCCACGATCGCCACTCGTTCATCTGGAGCCTCCTTTCAGCCTCGGTCTCTCTCTACAGATGACTATATAGATTGTAGGGCTTCCCCTCAGTAGAAGGCCATGATGGACGACAGCTCGCTCTATGATCTTAGGCAAGAGGCTGACCAAGATCAGACCCCTAGGCGTCCCCGGTCATGGCATCTTTGGGTGCTCTTGTCTATAGTGGGTTCAAGAAGGGAGAGTCATCTATGGCGCTCCGAGAAGATGCGTTAGAGTACCACAGCCGACGACCAGCGGGCAAGCTCGAGATCACACCGACCAAGCCCTGTCTCACCCAGCGCGATCTGTCATTGGCCTACACCCCCGGTGTGGCCGAGCCCTGCTTAGAGATCCACAAGAACCCCGAAGATGCGTTCAAGTACACGACCAAGGGGAACTTAGTCGCGGTCATCACCAACGGCACAGCCGTCTTGGGGTTGGGCAATATCGGCGCTTTGGCGGGCAAGCCCGTCATGGAGGGCAAGGCCCTGCTCTTCAAGCGCTTCGCTGACATCGATTCTATAGACCTAGAAGTGAACACCGAAGACCCAGATCTCTTCATCCAGACCGTCAAACTCTTGGAGCCCACGTTTGGCGGGATCAATTTAGAAGACATCAAAGCCCCGGAGTGTTTCTATATCGAAGAGACCCTCAAAAAACAGATGAACATCCCGGTCTTTCACGACGACCAACACGGCACAGCGATCATTTCCGGCGCAGCGTTGATGAACGCACTGGAATTAGTCAATAAGAAGCTCTCCGAAGTCAAGATCGTCTTTAGCGGGGCAGGGGCTTCAGCCATCGCCACGGCGAGGTTTTATGTGCTGCTGGGGGCTAGAAGAGAAAATATTATTATGTGCGATACCCGTGGGGTAATCTATCAAGGACGCGAAGAGGGCATGAACCCGTACAAAGCCGAGTTCGCAGCGCAGACCAAAGCGCGCACCCTCGCCGAAGCTCTGGTAGACGCCGATGTCTTCGTGGGGCTGTCGGGGCCCAACACCGTCACCAAAGAGATGCTCAAGAAGATGGCGAAAAAGCCCATTATCTTTGCCATGGCCAACCCCAACCCCGAAATCCCATACCACGACGCCAAAGCCGCGCGCCCCGACGCGATCGTCGCCACCGGACGAAGTGACTTCCCCAACCAAGTCAATAACGTCTTGGGATTTCCGTTCATATTCCGTGGCGCCCTAGACGTGCACGCCATCCAAATCAACGAAGCGATGAAGATCGCCGCGGCAAAAGCCCTCGCGGCGCTCGCCCGCGAAGACGTGCCCGACTCGGTCGTTAAGGCCTATGGGTTAGAATCCCTGCACTTTGGGCCGGATTATATCATCCCCAAGCCGTTGGACTCCCGCGTGTTGCTCTGGGAGGCCCCAGCAGTGGCCCAAGCGGCCATGGAGACCGGCGTGGCGCGCATCCAGATCGATCTTGAAAAATATAAAGAACAGCTGGAATCCCGACTGGGCAAGGCCCGCGAGATGATGCGCATTATCATCAATAAAGCTCGGGCCAACCCCAAACGGATCGTCCTCGCTGAGGGCGAGCACGAAAAGATGATCCGCGCTGCGTATCAGTTGGTCTTCGAGCGCATTGCCAAGCCCATCCTCTTGGGCGATGCCCAAACGATTCGCACTCGGGCCCAGGCGCTCCAGATCAATCTCAACGGCATCGAAGTGATCGACCCGCGCACCGACGCGCGCCGCGAACGCTACGCCCAGAGACTCTACGAGCTGCGCTGTCGCAAGGGCGTGGCGCTCACCGAAGCGCACGAGCTCATCACTCGCCCCAATTACTTCGCGGCGGTCATGGTCGAGGTGGGCGATGCCGACGGCATGATCGCCGGACTGGGCTTTCATTATCCGGAGGGGCTGCGCCCGATCTTGCAGATCATCAAGACCTGTCCCGACTGCAAGACCATTGCTGGGGCGTATCTCATCACGCTGAAGAACAGAGTCTTGCTCTTTGCCGACGCGACAGTGAACGTCGAGACTGATGCAGAAAAGCTTGCCGAGATCGCGGTCTTGACGGCGCGCTTGGCGCGAGATTTCGATATTGAGCCGCGCATTGCGATGCTGTCGTATTCTGACTTTGGCAGCGTGCGCCATGCCCGCACCGAAAGGGTTCGCCAAGCTGTCGAGCTGGTGCGTCAGCGCGATCCCAACTTGATCGTCGACGGCGAGATGCAAGCCGACACTGCGCTCATCCCCGAGATCCTCAACGGTGGGTATCCGTTCAACAGACTGAAAGAACCTGCCAATATCTTGATCTTCCCCAATCTAGAATCGGGCAATATTAGCTATAAGCTTGTGCAGTGTCTGGCCAACGCGGAGATCGTGGGTCCGATCTTGATCGGGACGCGCAAGCCGGCTCACGTGTTGCAGCGCTACCACGAAGTGAAAGACATTGTCAATCTTGCAGCGATCGCGGTCGTCCAGGCCCAACAGTTAGAGGAGTCCGTCAAAGGGTGTTGTCCAGACTCACTTGTAGTGCTCTAGGGGCGAAGCACCAAGGGGAGCAGTTCTATAAAGAGTGCCGTCCCTAAGATGATGCTTGCCAGTCCTGCAACAGCCCTGATTCCCCATTGCCAGCGTGCTGCCCAGATGATCGGGAGGCCGATTGCGGTGCTGACCACAAGCATCCCTACAATAGACCCTATCCCGAAGACGAGAATATAGAGCACGCCGGCCCAGAGGGAATCGACCGTGCTCAGCACCGACAGCATGACCGCGGCGCTGCCCGCCAACCCATGCGCCATCCCCACCACCAGGGGGCGCAGAGCCAAGCGACTCCTATGAAAATGTTCATGGCTGTCTGAGCTCTCATGAGCGTGCACGTGCCAATGCTCTAGCTCACCGTGCCGGTGCACGTGCGCGTGAACGCGACGGCGGCGCAGATCCCACAACACAGAAAGCCCCAGGCCGATCAGGACTACTCCAACGAACAACTCAAAGACCAGAGCAACGCGCTCGGGGATGGCGAGCTTGAACGCCAGCATGGCTATGCCCACACCTAAGAGCGTCGTCGTATGCCCTAGCCCCCACAAGGCCCCTATCAATGAAGCTCGCGAGAGCCGACGATGCTGACTCACAATAGTCGAGACCGCAACTACGTGATCGGCATCGAGGGCGTGCTTGAGCCCCAACAGAAATCCCAGCCCCATCAGGGCAAGCCAGGTCATGCACGCCTCCCTTCTTGTGATCTCATGAGTTTTTCTAACTCCCCCTCGGCCATACTGTAAAAATGCTCCGGTTGCGGGAATTTTTTGGTCTTCACTTCCTCCCGATAGCGCGAGAACGCTTCTAATAAGATCGGACTGAGATTCGCATAGCGTTTGACGAACTTGGGCGTGAAGCGCTCGAACATCCCGATCATGTCGTGGACGATCATCAGCTGGCCGTCCACATCTTTGCCGCTCCCTAAGCCGTAGACGGGGATCTTCACACGCTCGTGAATGATCTTGGCTACCGGGGCTGGGACGCACTCTAAGAGTATAGCGAACGCCCCGGCTTCTTCGAGGGCCTCGGCGTCGGCGATCAATCTTTGGGCTGTTTGGGCATCGCGCCCTTGGGCTTTGTAGCCGCCCAACTGGGTGTACGATTGCGGCGTTAAGCCAATGTGTCCCATCACGGGGATGCCCGCGTCGGTGATCGCCCTCACGACAGGGGCCATGCGCGCCCCGCCTTCTAACTTGACGGCATCGGTGCCGCATTCCGCCATAAAGCGCCCGGCATTTCGGATCGCTTCTTCTTTGGAGATCTGATAGCTCATATAGGGCATATCTCCGATCACAAAAGCGTACTTGACAGCGCGACAGACGGCTGCCGTAAACGTAATCATCACGTCCATCGTGACGGGCAGCGTCGTTTGATAGCCGAGCATGGTCATGCCGAGCGAGTCCCCTACTAAGATCATGTCGATGCCGGCGCGGTCCATCAGGAGCGCTGTGGGGTAATCATAGCACGTGAGCCAACTGACGGGCTCTTTGTTCGCCTTCATCTCGTAGAGCTTGGGAATGGTGATCTTCTCGCGATCGGGCTTGTGGGGTGTGGGTGCCATAAATATCTGCCTCCTTCTTTTTCCATGGGTTTGGCTTGTGCACAGTCACGTGCTATACTTAAAGTATGGCAAGCAAGAAGCGCGAACGGATCACATATCTGGTCACGCTGCGTGAGGCCGAGGAAGGGGGCTACACCGTTGAAGTGCCGGCTCTGCCCGGCTGCGTCTCCGAAGGCGCGACCTATGAGGAGGCGTTGGCAAACATCCGCGAAGCGATCGTTGCTTACCTTGCAGAGCTGGGCGACGAACTGAACCCTCGAGCGCGCGTGATGATCACCGCAGTCGAAGTGGAGGTGCCAGCTCTGCCAGTCCATGCCTGACAAGCTGCCCCAGGTTTCGGGCCAGCGAGCTGCCCAGGCTTTTGTGCGCGCAGGCTGGGTCATCCGTGAAGAAGGTCCGCACATCATCTTGACTAAGGCGGGAGTGCGATACAATCTCTCCGTGCCCAACCATCGCCAGCTCAAGAGGGGCACGCTGCGCAGTTTGATTCGCAAAGCCGGCTTGACCGTTGAGGAGTTCATACGATTGCTTCCCTAGGGTTTGGGGATCGCGAGATCTTTCGTCCCCGGCTCGGACATTATCGCTTCGGGGTAGTTCTCTTGAATGAGCTCGTGAATGATCTGGGCGTATTTCACTTTCTCGCGGGCCATGTCAGCTAAGAGTTGAGGGCTCGTCCAGGGCTTATAGAGTGCTCCCGGTCCAGCGGCGCACGCCGGCCCGTGCTCGATCTTAAAATAGCACGGCGCACAGACGCGCACCATCTCCGGGGCATCGTAAAACCGCAAATAGCCCCCAAAGGACTCGGTCAAAATAATATGCAAGTCCATGGGGATGTCAATCGCTTTCCGAATAGAAGCAAGCTGGGGCAACGACAAATCTGCGATAGGGTTGAACGTCCCCGCGCCGAGCATCTGTAAGACTTTGCCCCCGGCAGCATTGGCGTGCCCCGCGTAGATCGAGACTTTGAACGTCACGTCCTTGGGGATATCGCCCTTCTGTTTGAGCTCATTTAAGAGCCACAAGAGTCCTTCGTCAATCACCAAAAACCCCCGAAAGCCCAGCTCTATCGCACGAAAGATATCTGAGATCACGGCGCGCAATTGATCCGAGCCGCGAAATCTCAGTCCCGAAAACGCCCCTTCGGAGGTTACTAATTGTCTGCCTGTGTCCCATGCCGAGCGCGGCCCTGGGGTGAGAATGACTTCGAGCTTCGCTTGCGCGGCAAGCTTGGCAAACTCTTTCAGCTCTTTTCTGTCCAAGAGCGTCGCGCCCATCACGACTGAAATAACTCTGTGAATGGGCATCTTGCGCTTTGTGCTCTCGTCAATGAGCGCTTCGAGCACGCCCACACGCTCGACCCCGGAGATCTCCATGCGATACTGTGCTCCGTCGGGGAAGCGTTTCTCGCTCGTGGGCAGATCATACGCGTCCCGCCCGGGGATCCCCACGCGCTCCATCATCTTGGCGACTGTCTCCATCTTCATAGGGGCGACCTCCTTGTCTGTGAGCTTTTTGATTGTAGGGCCCCATCTTGCTGTGCACCATGACCCAGCGCAGCTTTTTCAATGATAATGAGCATGGTCTCTATGCTCGAGTGGCAATCGTACTCGTGGCTCCATTATAATAACGCGCGAAGGAGGCATCCATGCGCGATGTGGTCGTTCTTGGGGTTGGCTCGACGACTTTTTCAAGCCAAACCCCCGAGGTCAACTGGAAGGAGCTCATCTACGACGCGGCTGTGAAAGCCTACGCCGACGCTCAGATAGACCCACGACGCGACGTCGACAGCTTCGTCACGTGTGCCGAAGATTTTTGGGAGGGCTTTTCGATCTTCGATGAGTTCACCCCCGATCAGTTGGGGGCAGCGCTGCGCCCGATGATGACCGTCACTGGCGACGGCCTGCACGGCCTGGCCAACGCCTATATGCAGATCAAATCCGGGGTAGCTCATATCGTTGTGGTCGAGGCCCACAGCAAGATCTCCGAGCTCTTGACGTACGAGCACGTCACGGAGCTCGCGTTCGATCCCATCTATGAGCGCCCGCTCTCAGCCGAGCGCGAGGTGCACCCGTACTATGTCGCCGGCTTAGAGATGAATCTCTATCTGCACGCGACGGGGACGACCGAGGAGCAGTGCGCGTTCATCGCCGTGCTCAACCGACGCCAAGCCCTGATGAATCCCATCGCGCCCTATGGGGCGCGCATTGGGCTCCAAGAGATCTTCAGTTCGGGCTATGCGTTCACGCCCTTAAAGCGCTGGGAGATCGCCTCTCGGGCTGATGGGTGCATTGTCTTTGTCTTGGCTGCAGAAGAGATCGCACGACGGATCACAAAGAAGCCGTTGGTCTACTTAGAAGGGATCGGGTGGTCGTCGGAATCCCCATGGATCTCTGCTCGGAGCGCCGATGCCGGCTACGTCCGACGTGCGGCGCAGCTGGCCTATCGTCAAGCGGGGATCACCGATCCCAGAAGGCAGATTGACGTTATCGAGGTCGAGGATCGCTTTGCGTTCAAAGAGCTGCAGCACATTGAAGCGCTAGGGATGGCGCGGCCTGGGGAGGCGGGCTGGCTGGCGCAGTCGGGCGCTTTAGGGCCTGATGGTGAGCTCAAGGTCAATCCCAGCGGGGGCTCGCTGGGCTGTGGGGACTTACTAGAGGCGTCAGGGCTCCAGCGGGCATTGGAGATTGTGTTGCAATTGCGTGGCGAGGCTGGGGCACGCCAAGTCCCCAACGCGCGCGTTGGGGTGGCTCAGTCGTGGCGCGGCGTGCCTCATGGGACGGGAGCGGTGGCAGTGTTTGCAAGAAGGGATTAGCAGGGGAGAGGTCACGAAAGGAGTAACTTATGGACCTGAAAAAGCGCAGGAAGGACGTGGCGGTCGTCGGCGCGGGGATGACCATCTTTGCCAGAAGGCTTCAAGAGACGGGCAAGGAGATGAGCTGGGAGGCCGCCAAGATGGCCCTCGAAGGGGCCGGGCTCACTCTCGATGACATTGATGCTGTGATTGTAGGCTCAGCCCCGGATGCGTTCGATGGCGTGCACAAGAAGGGCGAGTGGCTCTTAGATGGTGCCGGGGGTACCAATAAGCCCTTCATGCGCGTCTTCACGGGCGGCGGCACGGCGGTCTTCGCGCCCATTGCTGGCTGGTGGCACGTCGCCTCTGGGATGTTTAGGAGGGTCCTAGTCGTCTGTGAAGAGAGGATGTCATCAGTCCAGCCCCACGTCCAAAGTGCCTTCGCGCACATTTGGGACCCCATCTTAGACAGGCCCTTAAAGCCCAACTTGGTCTGGATCTTTGCCATGGAGATGCAGCGCTATATGTATAAGTACAACGTGCGCTACGAAGATATCGCACTCGTAGCTGTGAAGAACAAGCGCAACGCCGTGGGGCATCCGTGCGCGCAGCTGGCCGATCCCAATATCACCCTCGAAGATGTCTTAAATTCTGAGCCTATGGCCCTGCCCGTCAGAAGATTAGATATCAGTCCGCCGTCCGATGGCGCCTCAGCTGTGGTGCTCGTCAGCGAGGACGTCGCCTATGAGCACACGGATACGCCCGTGTGGATTGATGGCGTCGGCTGGTGCATCGACACGACGATGTGGACGAACAGAGACTTGGCATTCCCCAAGTTCGTCGCCAAGGCCGCGAAGATGGCCTACGAGATGGCCGGCATCAAAGACCCCAGAAGAGAGATTGATATTGCCGAGCCGTATGACCCCTTCGATTACAAAGAGCTTCAGCATATGGAGGCATTGGGGTTGGCTGATCCCGGGGAAGCGGCTCTCATGACGCGCGAGGGCAAGACGCAGCGGGACGGGGAGCTTCCGGTCTGTCCTAGCGGGGGGCTGTTAGGTGTGGGCAATCCCATTTCCGCGGCGTTGGGGATCAAGATCGGGGAGCTCTATTGGCAGCTATCGGGCCAGGCCGGGCCACGCCAAGTCAAAAGAGACGTGCGCACGGGGGTCGCTCAAGCCTGGGGCGATCTGATGCAATTCAGTTCTGTCATTGTGATGAGGAGGCGCTAACTATGAGCAAGAGAGCCGAGTTCGGTCCGCCGCCCAATCCGCGAGGGCATCGCCTTGACGTAGAAGACTTAGAGAAGATCCCGCACATTCGTGCCAAGCCTTCTGCAAAGTACGCGTGGGCCGCAGGTACGGCGATGAGTCGCTTCTTAGAGGAGCTCAAGAACGGCAGGATCATCGGACGCAAGTGCGCTCGATGCCATCGGGTGCTCGTGCCACCAAGAATGTTCTGCGAGCGGTGTTTCCAGCCCACGACAGAGTGGGTCTATCTGCCGGGCACGGCCGTCGTCGAGACGTTCTCGATCTCATATATAGATACGAACGCCAATCGCATCAAAGAACCGATCTTAGTGGGCACGGTCGCGTTTGATGGGGCGCCGCCCCATTGTGGGATCATGCACTATTTTGGGGAGGTCTCCCTGGAAGAACTCACGATCGGGATGCCCGTTGAGCCCGTATGGAGGCCCAAAGAAGAGCGCGTCGGCTCGATCTTAGATATTCAATATTTTCGGCCACGCCGAAAGTGAGGGAACATCTCATGCTGGAGAGAATCGAGAAGGCGACAGAAACCCGTCATTGGCTTGGGGACATGGAGGCCGATCACTATTATTATAGCGCGGGGATCGCCGGGGAGAAATTCTTCACGGCGCTGCGCGATGACGGCAAGATCCTCGGAGCGCACTGCCCCACGTGCCATCTCACCTACGTACCCCCGAGAATCTACTGCGAGCGCTGCTTCGCCGAGCTCACAGAGTATAAAGACGTAGGCACGCGCGGCCGTGTTGTGGCGTTCACCATAGCGCACTACGACAAAGCAGGGAATCGCTTAGAGCCGCCGGAGAGCTTCGCTCTCATTAGTTTTGGCCCGTGCGTGACGCCACTGTTGCACAGATTGGGCGAGGTCGAGCCGGAAAGAATCTGCGTGGGCATGGAAGTCGAGATGGTGTTGAAGCCCAAGCGTGAGGGCAAGATCACGGATATTCTATATTTTAAGCCGATTTCTTGACTTGATTGCCTTCTCTGTGTAACAATACAGAAGTCTCGGTATTGGCTGATTTGGGATGATACTCTTGCGCGGTATCATAGATCGAATGCGCCAGACACAGTATGATAAGGAGCATACGATGGAGATCATCGAATCTGGGCAGAAGGAGCTCCTCCAGCCCCCCGACGTGGAAGAGTTCCGCCGGTGGCTGAAGGAGAACAAGTCTCCGGCCATGCGGGACAAAGTCATGGACGAGCATGAGGCCGTCAAGCGCTTCGTCAAAGACGGCGATTATATTGGGGTCGAGCTCTACGGCACGGTGCGCTGCCCCATGTCTATCATTCGGGAGATCGTGCGCCAGGGCAAAAAAAAGCTCAGACTCGCGGGGCAAGGGCTCCTCGAGATCGACTTTCTCGTGGCCGCCGGCCTGGTCGAAGCCATGGATATCACGTATGTCGGCTATGAAGTTCTGGGACTGTCGAATATTCTCCGTCGCGCCGCCGAGAGTGGGAAAGTCAAACTCGTCGAGTGGAGCAACGCGGCGATGGCCTGGCGCTTCAAGGCCGCTGCTATGGGCGTCCCGTTCATCCCTGTGCGTTCTATGCTGGGCACCGATACGCTCAAGTACAGCGCTGCCAAAGTCGTGCGCGACCCGTTCACCGGGATCGCTGTGACGCTCCTGCCCGCATTAATCTTAGACGTCGGGATCATCCACGTCCATCGCGCAGACAGATACGGCAACGCGCAGATCGACGGGATTTCTGGGTTCGCGTTCGAGATGGCCCGCGCTTCGAAACGCTTGATTATCAGCACCGAAGAGCTCATCCCCACTGCAGAGATTCAGCGCTATCCCGAGCGCACGATCATCCCATGGTTCTTAGTCGACGCTGTCGTCGTGGCACCCTTTGGGTCGCACCCTGGCGAGATGTGCTATTGCTATGAGCGCGACCAAGAGCATCTGGTAGAGTTTCTCAAGGCTGCTGAGACTGAAGAGACGACCCAGCAATACTTACAGAAATACGTCTATGGGCCCAAGACCCATCAAGAGTATCTCGATTTGATTGGGCGAGATCGTTTAGAAGCGCTGAAGCGGGCGAATAAGGGACGGTGAGCAGATGGCCAACTATAGCCCCACGGAGCTGATGATCTGTATCGCCGCGCGCTTAATGAAAGAAGCGCGCACGGCATTTATCGGCACGGGCATCCCTATGTTAGCAGCGTCTTTGGCGAAAAAGCTCTATAACCCTGATCTCATTGCGATCTTCGAGTTTGGCGGCATCGGGGCCTCACTCGAAGATCTGCCCCGAGCTGTAGGCGAAGCCCGCACGTTCTATCGCGCCATGGTCGCCACGGGCATCTGCGATGTGATGGAGACGGCCCAGCGCGGGCTTATTGAATACGGCTTTTTGGGCGGTGCGCAAATTGATCCCTACGGGAACTTAAATACGACCGTGATCGGCCCGCACGACAAACCCAAAGTGCGCCTTCCCGGCAGCGGCGGGGCCAACGACGTCGGGTCGCTGTGCTGGCGCACGATCGCGATCATGAAGCACGAGAAGAAGCGCTTTGTCGAGAGGGTAGATTTTATCACGACGCCGGGGTATTTGAGCGGGCCGGGGGCGCGGGAGCGGGCCGGACTGCCCGCCGGGACGGGACCATATCGCGTCGTCACGGATTTAGCTCTCTTGGGCTACGACGACGCGACCAAGCGCATGATGCTCGTCGCGACTCATCCTGGTGTGACCGTTGAGCAAGTCACTGAGAACACGGGCTTTGAGCTAATTACTCCCAAGAAAGTCACACAGAACGAGCCGCCAACCCCCGATGAGCTGCGCGTGCTGCGCACGGAAGTCGACCCTGAAAGACTGTATATTTGACTGCAGCTACGTCTCTTCGTAGAGATATCTCTTAATATCGAGCTTGCTCGACTTCTCAAAGGGCTTATCTAAAATAATTAAATCGTGCTGGCTGTGCACGCGCTTGTAGGGTGCTAAGTCTTTGCTCTTCTCTTTGATCGCCTCCCAGATCATCTTCTTGAGATCTTCGAGCGAGTGTCTCTGCAAGAGCTCCGGTTTGGGATAGACAAACGCCTTGATGACCTCAAGCCCTTTGCGCTTGCCCCCCTTGATCATGATCTCCTCGATCAAGGGGATCTGCTTGAGCTCAAATTCGATTTCCTCGGGGTAGACGTTCTTGCCCCCTTCTAAGACGATCACGTTCTTCTTGCGGCCCTTAATATAGAGCCAGCCGTCTTCGTCTACGTATCCCAGATCGCCCGTGTGGAGCCAACCGTCGGGATCTATGACGCTCTTGGTCGCTTCAGGATTTTTATAGTAGCCCTTCATGACATTGGGGCCGCGCACGACAATCTCCCCGATGCCCTCGTCGTTAGGGTTGTCAATGCGGATCTCCACGCCGGGGATCGCCGGGCCGACCGAGCCGATCTTGTCGTTGAACGGCGTGCTGAATGTCAGCGCCGGCGATGTCTCTGTCAGCCCGTAGCCCTCGATCATCCCGATCCCCAGCCGCCGCAAGCCCCTCATGACCTTGGTATCCAAGGGGGCCCCACCCGAGAGAAAATATTTGAGCTGATTCCCGCCGACTAAGCGCTTCTTGATCCGTGCCCCCAGCAGCGTCGGCGCGTAACGCCACAAGAGGCGCGCGAGCCGGTTCTCTTGAATAGCGCCCTCTAATTTTTCGTACATCGCATGGAAGAGCTTGGGCACGCCCACGAGAATGCTCACCTTGTTCTCAACCATATAGTGGGGCAGATTTTTATAGTCATCGGTGTAGATGAGCTGCGCGCCGGCATGGAGACAACAGACGAGCACAATAAGCCCAAAGACGTGGTACCATGGGGGGATCGCCAAGACCACGTCTTGATCGGTGAAATCGATGCGGCTGAGCGCACTTTTGGCGTTGCTCACGATGTTCGTGTGAGAGAGCATGACGCCCTTGGCGTTGCCCGTCGTCCCCGAGGTGCAGAGCATCACGGCGACTTCGTCGGGATCGGCTTCATAGCCCTCTCCAGACCCGCCGGTGAGCCAATCGCTCACGGCGGGCACTCCCGGCAGACGGTCCATAGTCACAATATGCTGAAGGTGTTTTTGATCTTTGACCATCTCATAGTGTGGGGCGTCAGCGACGGCGGCGCCGACGGCGTCCATCTCGCGCAGGACGCGCTGGACTTCAGGGGCTTGCCATGAGGCATCAATGGGCAGAGCCACCCCGCCAGCTTTGAGAATCCCCAGCCATACTATGGCCCAATCCGTCCGTGGCTTGCCGATGATCGCGAACTTTTCCCCCTTCTGCAGGCCGCGCCTCTGCAAAGTCGCCGCGAACTGATCCGATTTTCTCTGCAATTCCGCAAAAGAGATCTGATCGTATCCTCCGGTGTGCTTGGGGATCTTGAGGGCGATCTTCTCCCCTTGACGGCTCAACGTCTGCTCGATCAACTCAACGAGCGTCTCCGTGCGTAGAGCTGTGTTCATAGACCCTCCTTCACTCGATCCAACGTCCGTCTTCAAGATACTGTTGGGCCTCTAATGCTGCGATACAGCCGTCTGCTGCCGCGATGACCGCTTGCGCGTATTCTCCAGAAAACTTGCGCACATCCCCTACCGCGAAGACCCCGGGGATCTTCGTGCGCGTGCGCTCGTCTGTGAGAATGTACCCCTTCTCGTCCATCTCTACTTTCCCCTTGAGAAATTCTGTGTTGGGGCGGTGCCCGATGCTCACGAAGACCCCGTGCACATCGCGCATCTCCGTGAGCTTCCCCGTCGCTAAATCTTTGAGCACCACGCCCTCGACACGCATGTCGCCGAGAATCTCTTCAACGGCGGTGTTCCAGAGAAAGCTGAACTTGGGATGGGCTTTCACTTTTTCGACTAAGAGCTGATCTTTGGCGCGGATCGCTTTGGGATCGTCCTTGGGGTGGCGCACGACCATGCGCACGGAATTCACTAACTTCAATAAGAAGAGCGCCTCGGTGAACGCCGCGTCCCCTGCCCCTACCATGAGCACGTCTTTATCGCGGAAGAAGTAGCCATCGCACGTGGCACAGTACGAGACGCCACGCCCTAAGAGCCTCTCGGCGTTTGTGGCGGGGAGCTTCACCGGTTCTGCGCCGGTCGAAATAATGACGACCGGGGCTTCGTAGAGGCCTTGCTCGGTCTTGACGAGTCTCTTTGCCCCGCTGAGAATAAGATCCTTGGCTTCTTCGAGCTTGATCTGGACCCCAAATCTTTGGGCTTGCTGGACCATGCGCTGCATGAGTTCTGGCCCCATGATGGGTTCGGGGAACCCCGGAAAATTTTCGACCTCGGTCGTGTCGTTGAGCTGGCCGCCTGGGGTCTTTTTATCTAAAATAAGCGTCTGGAGTTTGGCGCGCCCCGCGTAGATCGCCGCCGTCAGCCCGGCAGGCCCTCCCCCAATGATAATCAGATCGTAGCCCATCTCCGTTCGTGCTCCTCCTTCTTGGTCGTGAACTCTCTATAATAGCGTGTGATGGGAGAACAAGGCAAATGCCCCCTTGCTAAACTGCAAAAAATCGGTAAACTGTAGATACGTACCTATAGAGGAGGACCTGCTTATGGCTGTCAAAGCACTGTTCAAATCTGGCACAAGAGATTCGAAATCTCTGCTCCAGAAGATGGAGCGCTACGTCCCTCGCGCCGTCTCCCCTTTGGCGCCGTTTATTATCTCTGAAGGGCGCGGGGCTCTCGTGAGGGACCTCGAAGGGAACTCGTATATTGACTTCACTGGGGGATGGGGGTGTCTCATCGTCGGCCATGCCCACCCCAAAGTCGTGCACGCCATCCAAGAGCAAGCACAGAAGTTCACGCATACAGACTGTAGCGTCATCATGTATGACGTGTATATTGAGCTGGCCGAGCGCTTAGTCAAGCTTGCCCCCGGCTCTTCTCCGAAGAAAGCGATCTTTTTCAATTCCGGTGCGGAAGCCGTCGAGAATGCTGTCAAGATCGCGCGATCGTATACGAAGCGCAAGGCCGTGGTCGTCTTCGACGGGGCGTTTCACGGACGGACCTATATGGCCCTCACCATGACCCATAAAGCTAGACCCTACAAAGAGGGCTTCGCCCCGTTCTGCTCTGATGTCTATCGCATGCCCTTCCCCAATCCCTACCGCCAGCCCATGGATTTCCAGCGCTGGGAGAGACAGCTCTTCAGTTTGGTCAACCCCGAGGAGATCGCGTGTATTGTCTTTGAGCCGGTGCAAGGTGAGGGCGGGTTTGTCGTTCCTCAAGAGGGCTTTGTGCAGTTCTTGCGCGAGCTTACCAAAAGACACGGGATCGTCTTAGTAGCCGACGAGATTCAAACGGGCGTGGGGCGCACCGGGAAGTTCTACGCCCATGAGCACTTCTGTGTCGAGCCCGATCTTATCACATTAGCGAAGTCGCTCGCCGCGGGGATGCCCCTCAGCGCTGTTGTTGGCGTTCAAGAGGTCATGGATGCACCAGGTGATAGCGCCATCGGCGGGACGTATGTGGGCAACCCTGTGGCGTGTGCGGCTGCTTTAGCGGTGCTTGAGATTATCGAAGAAGAGAAGCTCCTAGAGCGCGCTCTGGCGCTGGGGCAATATATGCGGGAGCGCTTCGAGCAGATGCAGCAAAAATACGAGATCGTAGGGGACGTGCGGGGCCTGGGCGCGATGGTGGGCATGGAGCTCGTGAAAGACCGCACGACAAAAGAGCCCGCCTCGGATGAGACGATGGCCGTCGTCAGAGAGTGCTTAGCTCATGGCGTGATCATCGCCAAGGCCGGCTTATACGGGAACGTCATGCGGATGCTCATCCCGCTCGTCATCAAAGAAGACGAGCTGCAGCGAGGTTGTGACGTCATCGAGCGCGCGATCGCACAAGTCTCACGCTAAGAGATCCCCCAAGAATAAGACGCTTCGAGGTCTTCTTGGGGGAGCTCCTCGATGAACCGCGAGGGGGCATTGAAGAGCACCGAGCCGTAGAGCGAACGCTGATTTGTGAGCGACAGATAGACTCTCTCTTTGGCTCTGGTCAGCCCAACATAGAAGAGCCGGCGCTCTTCTTCGAGGGTGCCCTCACGGATGCTGCGTGCATGGGGGAGAATATTCTCTTCCAGAGCGACTAAAAAGACATAGTCGAACTCCAGCCCCTTAGCAGAGTGCAAGGTCATCAGGGCAACGCGCTCGTGCGAGCCTGAGTACGTGTCTGCTTCGGCCATGAGTGCGAGTTCTTCGAGAAAATCTCTGAGATCGCCGCGCTGCTCGAACTCTTTCAAATATCCCACAAACTCGCGGATATTCCCCAATCGCTCTTCGGACTCTAAGCCGTCGGCTTGGAGCTCCGTCAAGTATCCTGTGCGGCGCAAGAGCTCTTCGGCGAGCTCGCTGGGACTGTGCGTAGCCGCATAGTCTTGCAAGCTGTTCATCAAGGCGAAAAACTCTGTGAGCCGAGTGCGCGTGCTGCTCCCTAGATCGCCGTTCTCGCTGGCTTGCGCGATGGCCTCCCACAGGGAGTATCCGCGAGCACGAGCTTGCCGCTGCAGCGTTGCCACGGTCTTATCTCCGATGCCTCGACGGGGCTTGTTCACAATTCTCAGCAGACTCAAATCGTCATAGGGATTGGAGAGCACTCGCAGATACGCTAAGAGATCTTTGATCTCGGCGCGCTCGTAAAATTTCAACCCGCGCACGATCTCGTAGGGGATGTTCCAGCGTATCAAAGACTCTTCGAGCACGCGCGAGAGCGTGTTCACCCGATAGAGCACAGCGATCTGCTTGAGCGAGACCCCATGGCTGTGCCACAGCTCCCAGATCTGCTGGGCGACAAAATTGGCTTCGTCGTGCTCATCGCGCGCGTAATAGAGAGAGAGTCGTTCCCCCTCAGGCCGCTCGGCCATGAGCTCTTTGGGCTTTCTGAGCTGATTATTTTGAATCACCGCCGAGGCAGCCCGCAGAATGCGAGCGGTCGAGCGGTAGTTCGACTTCAGCTGGACGACCTTACAGTTGGGAAAATCATGCTCGAACTTAAAAATATTCGTGGGATCGGCCCCGCGCCACCCGAAGATCGCCTGATCGTCGTCGCCGACCACACAGATATTCTCGTACTTCTCTGCCAGCAGTCGGGAGAAGATATACTGAGCATAGTTTGTGTCTTGATATTCGTCAATGACAAGAAAGCGAAAGCGATCCCGATAGTGATTGAGAATATCCAAGCGCTCGTGGAAGAGTCGCACGGTCAGCCTTATGAGATCGGCGAAATCAAGGGCATTGCTCGACTGGAGGCGACGCTGATAGTGCTTATAGATTCTGTCTAAGAGCTCAAGGAGATAGCTGTCGAAGACGCCGACGCGGCGGCTGGCGAACTCTTCGGGGCCGATCAATTCGTCTTTGGCTCGCTCTATGACGTGCGCCACAAAGTCGGGGCTGAGGCCCTCGTCGCTGTAGCCGAGCTCTTTGATAGTCTGTACGAGCGCGGCGCGGCTGTCGTCCTCATCGAGAATAGTAAAGTTCTGCGTATAGTTTCCCCCCAGATGATGGATCTGCTCGCGCAAGATTGCCGCAGCTGTCGCGTGGAACGTCTTGATCCACGGGGTCTGATGGGTTCCCACGAGTCTTTCTACACGACATTTCATCTCTTGGGCAGCTTTGTTGGTGAAGGTGACGCCCAATATCTGATGGGGGGGGACTTTGTAATGGGCCATGAGATACGCGATGCGATGGGTGATCGTGCGGGTCTTGCCCGAGCCCGCCCCGGCAATAATTAAGAGCGGGCCCTCAAAGTGGGTGACGGCCTCGCGCTGATAGGGATTGAGATCTTTTACAATAGCGTCCTCCACCATTGTCCCAATTATATCACACCAATTTGAGCTGGTGCTCCTCGAGCTCGTGGGGCGACTGGAAGGGCTTGACGCTGATGCGGAACGTCTCAGGGCTGTTTTCGAAGCGCCAGTGGGCTTGGACGTTCCCGAAGGGTCTTTCGCTCAAGTGACTGGCGGCCACACGCGCAGCCATCTGAATGATCTGAGCGATCTCGCTGGGGCTCTTCTCTTTCCAATTGGCGCGCACGAGGGCCATCGGCCCGCGCGGCCCCGGCAGATACAAGCGCAAATCCTCAGGAAGAAAGAAATTTTGCAACCGTCGCTTCTCCTCGTCGTCGCGCCCCAGCACGATGGTGACATCGGGCGGACGCTTATAATAGAGCGGAAACTCTAAAAGCTCCAGGGCATTGACGGTGAGCTTCTCTTCTTTCAAAAGATCGCCCAGTCGCGGCCCAAAGTACGGCACGGTGAGCTTACAGCGTCGCTGCGCGGGGAAATCAGAGACTTCGACCCCCAGCTCGCGCGCCAAAGTGCGAATCTTTTCTTTATCAGAAGCGCGAAACCCTTGAAGCGCCGCACGATCAATCCAGCCCTGCTGCTCCGCGATGGTCGGCGCAAGGAGCTTCGCGGACAGCGGGCGCAGCACCAGCCCTTGGGCCCCAGCACGCTCCGCGAGCTTCTCTAATTCAGCCACCCCAAGACCACGCTCCCCTACGACCTCCCCGGTGACGATGAAATCCGCGCCGATGCGCTTCATATAGCGCAGGGCTTTCTTCAGCAGCAGCTGGCGACAGTTGATGCACGTGTGCTTCAGAGAAGAGGAGCCGTTGGTGCTCGGCGGATGCACGATCTTGGCCAGCTCGCGAAAATCTTTTTTGACGTTCTGGCTGCGGAACGGCGCGTCACAAACCTCACGGACGATATCTTTCACCGTGCGGTGGCAAAAGCCCGTATCGGAGTTCGGCGACGGGATCGCTTCATACTCGCGAAAGAATGGGGACCGCAGATGGAGAATCCGGACCTCGGTGATGGCAGGTTGCTGGAGAACGAGCTTGGTCGCGACGATACTCGCAAGACTCCCAGAAAAGAGAGCTACGGCGCGTGCCATTCCTCATCCCTCCCCCGGAACGTTTATGGAACGTTCCGCCATTCCCGATGTCTCTCAGTATACTGGCTCGAGAAGCTCGTACTGGCCATCCTTATGCCGATGGAGGATGTTCAGTTTTCGGTCCTCGGCGTCCACAAAAATAAGAAAGTCTTTATTGCACGACTCTAATTGGAGACGAGCCTCTTCGAGCGTCATGGGTTTGCGCACATAGACTTTCGTATAGATAATATTGTCTTCGCTTGGAGGTTGAGCGTCCTCGAGGGCGCGTTGGCGGGCCTTGGCTGCCGCTTGGCGAGCCGGACGCTTCTCGCGCAACTGATCTTTATATTTGCGCAGCTGTTGCTTCAGTTTGTCTACCGCTTCGTCAATGGACGCGTACATATCGTCGGACTCGGCGCTGGCTTTCACGACCTTACGCTTGACTAAATGCGCCACGATCTCCACGATCTGGCGCTCTTTCTCCACGTCCATGACGATATCAACACTGATGATGCCGTCAAAATATCGTGAGAGGGCTTCGACCTTGGAGACGGCATACGTGTTGAGCGCTTCGCTCTCCGCCATATGCCGTTCGGATACTCGAATCTTCATAGCGTCGGTTTACTATAGCACAAGACCTCGAAAAAGTCAAGGCACAGACAGAAAAATCTCGAATTCAAGGGAGCTTCCCTGCCGTCAGTAAGAACCAAGAGAGCCCCTGGCAGGGCCTGCACGCGTGGTGTATCTTATGTGCTGCTATGTGTGAACGAGCAGATTCAGTGATGCGCCGCGCTCTGATGGCTGATCTGGACAGAATCCTTGAGATCGAGCAGCTCTCGTTTCCCGTGCCCTGGCCGCGGGAGTATCTTGCCCAGCACCTGGGCGATGACGGCTTTGTCGTGCTCGAGCACGAGGGGCGTGTCGTGGGGTACACGGTCATCGGGATCAAGATCCCCTCGTTTTTGGCGCGGCTGGAGCGGCGGACGCGGGCGCTTCTGTCTGGGGAAGACCCCCAAGAACCTCCCCCTGTGGGGCATATTCTCAACATTGCTGTGGATCCGGCGTATCGTGGGCGTGGTCTGGGGAAGCGTCTCTTGGAGTATGCTCTGGACTACTGCCGTCAAGTGGGGGCAGAGCGTGTCGAGCTGGAGGTGCGCACGAGCAATAGCGCCGCCATCGCGCTCTACCAGAAGTACGGCTTTGTGATTCACGAGCTCATCCCGTGCTATTATAGCGATGGTGAAGACGCGTTCGTCATGGTCAGGAGGCTCTAAGTATCTGTGCTAAGTCTTCGGGGGTATCTATGTCCCATTGGGTTGGCTCTTCGTGGGGGGCGAGCTCTATTTTCACGGCGCTCTCCCAATATTGTGTGAGAATCTTTATCCCGCTTGCGTCGCCGGAGAGCTTTTCAAATTCTCCAAAGAGTTCTTTGGGCAGGGCCACGGGGCGTCCTGGGGACCCCTGATAGATGGGAAAACAGAGTTTCCGGGAGCCGAGAAAAGCCTCGACGACTCGCGCGATGAGCTCTTTGGTCATCAAGGGCATATCGCCCAAGAGCACGACGGCCCCAGCAGAGTGCTTGGGCACGGCGGCCAGCCCACACTTGAGCGATTCCGCCCGGCCCTGCCCCCACTGGGGATTCTTGAGCACGCGCAGCTTGGGGGAATCTTTGAGCTCTTCAAGGGCTTGGAGGGCTTTTTCGCACTCATATCCCAAGACGAGGATCACCGGGTCGAGTGGGGCTTGTAAAGCTTCTTTGAGCGCGTGATAGAGCACGGCGTGCCCCCCCACAGGGAAGAGCAGCTTATTCTGTCCGAAGCGACGGCTCGCTCCGGCAGCCAGCACAACCCCAGGCAGGGTCTCTTCTGAAGACCCTACGGGCTCTTTAAGATCCCACGCTTCTCCAAGATCCATAACCCGCTTCTCATATCGCTCCCTAATACATACTTTCCGAAGGGATAGACATCCCAAAAGCCGTCGAAGGGATGGGGGAAGCGCGACCGTCCCCCGTAGGGGTCGAACGCCGCGACTTCTTTGGGCTCTTGGGGGTTGCTGTACTCGAAGACCCGAATCCCATTGGTGTAGTACGCGACGTACCCGAAGGCCCCGTCTATGACGACGTTATGGGGAATAGTGCCGTTGCCGTACTGCCCCAAAAATTTGATCTCTTGGGGATTGGAGATCTCGAAGATTCTGATGGGTTCGCCGGGGGCTTCGTCGGCGGTGAAGACGAGTTTGCCGTCGGGGCTGGGCCAGATGTTATGGCTGGCTCCGCGCCCATAGACGTGATGGGCGATCAGTTTATAGCTGAGCTGTTGGGGGTTATCTAAGTTCTCAAAGTCAATGATCCAGAAGCCCGTGTCCCAGGCAGCCGCATAGAGTCGGTTGCCGATGACCGTGACATCGTGGACGTTGGTGGGGGCTTTGTCCTCGAATTCGACGGGGCCGAAGCTGATGGGCTTAGTGGGGTCAGTCAAGTCCACCATGAAGAGTTCGCCCTGGCCGCGCCCGATGGTGGGCAGGAAGCAGACTTTGCCGGCAACGAAGACGTTGTGCACTGTGCCATACTCGCTCGATTGCACGGTGCTGACGAGCTTAGGGTTCTTCCAGTCGCTGATGTCATAGATTAAGACCCTGCGGCGGTCGGCGGCGCGCACGAGCCCGCAGACCAGAAAATTCTCATAAAAATCTATATCGCGGCAGTCGCCGCGGATCTCGCGGATATCAAGAGTGGCGATTTGAGGGTTTTGGGGATCGCTGAACTCCACAAGATGGATGAGCGATCCTGCGGCGACTCCGGCGAGGGTGTCGCGGGCCCACATGCCGGTGGCATGCCAGGGTTCTCCGTCGATGAGGCTAAGGGGCAGCTCGACCTGCTTAATTGGGACTAAGAGCGATTCACTCGACTGGGCGAGGGCGGGGCGTGTTCTGCCAGCAAGCAAGAGGGCTCCCAGGCCCAGGCGCAGGAACGTGCGGCGTGTCAGGCTGTGTTTGGCCATGCGGTCCTCCTTTGAAGTATAGACAAAGAGTGTGCCCATTGTATCTGGAGTGGGGGTAGGGGTGCAAGAGGGGTCTTGACAGCGATGGGCTTCTTATGCTAAGATTTTCTTACACAGGAGCGCATGAGACCTTAAAAATGTCTCTGGGCCGAAGGGCACAAAACGCACAAAAAGGGTCCTGCGCCAACGGGGTTCTGTTCTAGAAGCAAAGGAGGTGGGAATCGAGGACTGAAGCTCATCTCACAATCGCACACTCAATCTTTCAACTCTCGCGCGAGGTGATCAACAGTGAAGTCGTTGAAGTGGTGTAGCATTGCGGTCATTGTAGCACTCTTAGCTGTGTGGGGTAGCCAGGCGCAAGATTGGAACATTCGGTCAGTGGCTCAAGGGCCCGATGCTGCCAAGAAGCGGGTCGTGGAACCGGACGTAGCCGTGGCGCCTGGTGGTAGAGTCTATGTCAGCTATATCGATCAACAGGCGAATGCCATCAAGCTCCTTCAGGTTGGAGGAGCAACAGCCGAGCTAGTGCGTGAGAACCGCGTAGTCGGGACGACGGTCGCAGCTACAGATACGCTTGTGTGCGTCTCCTGGGAAGAGCTCAGCGACGTCCACGAGGTCTGGCAGGCGTGCTGGAACGCTGATCTTTCACTAGTTGTTGAGCCCTGGCGCTTGTCCACTGAAGGGATTATCGCAGGCCAGGCTAACGGGGCTGGCTGGGAGGAGTTCGGGGTCAACTTCGATAACACCTTCGCCCCCGATGGCACGCTCTATGCCATCTGGTCTGAGGATTACGCCAAGCTTGTAGCTGGCAAGTACAAGGACGGGGCTGTGAGCGCTTGCGGAGAATTCCCGCCTGTGCCCATCCCGGATGCTCCCATCCGCTATCCCACAATCTACGTCGACAGTGCTGGTGGGGTTTGGGTGGCAAGTGCCGATGTCTCGTATCCTCCAGGACCGAACATCTGGGTCTGGTACTCTGATGATCAGTGTGCCAGCTGGAAGGGCCCCGTGGATGTTACCCCAACTGGCCTCTACAGTGATGGTGCGGGGATCGTCCGCCTTGGCGATAAGATCTATATTGTGCTCGATGACGATGCGGGTGCTGCTCCGCAAACCGCAGACATCCACGTCTACACCTGTGATGCCACACCCGCTGGCGTGGCCAACTGTGTGCGCAGTGTCGTCTACCAAAGAGGCGGCTTCCCGCACATCGCCACCGATGGCAAGGGGCTGTACGTTACCTCCAACGATAATGATGTGCGTGAGGTGCAGTTCGCCTACTCCTGCGATGCGGGAGTCAGTTGGACGCCGGCGCATATCCCCAACAAGTGGAATCTTGGCTACAGGGACCCGGACTTCGGAGCCGTGCTCTCGCGCGTCCGAGTAGCGACGAGCGCAGGATCGGACAGCGTCTATGTAGTGTGGTTCTGGCGCGCTGAGGGCAGGAGCAACATCATGCTCGCCTCGCGGCCCAAGCCCTGCCAATAGACCAAAGCTTATGACGGCTGAGGGGCTAAGCTCACGAGGGCTTGGCCCCTCTTTTTATAATACGCAGCTCTCCGTGATTCACGCACCCCGGCAGTCCCCCCCGCGCACCCATAAGTCAATGATCGTGATCATAACTGAGTCGCTAATGGGCTGCGGTATATCCGGCCCAACACGGCTCTGCGCGATCCATAAATCTAACGCGATCACGATCTCCTGATCGTCAATGAAGTGATCAGGGACGTTGAGCTTGGCGATCAAGCACGGGATGGTGCGCGCCTCTTCAGCCGCTCCCATAAGCCCAGCAAGCACCAGAAGAAACACACTGACCCTACAGATACTACGCATATAACCCCCGCGCGCGTGCCGCTGTGGCCACACGGTCCACCGCGACCATATACGCTGCTGTCCTCAGATCGATCTTCTCTCTCTGAGCCATCTCCCAGACGCGATTGAACGCATTGACCATGAAGCGTCGCAGGCGCCTGTCCACCCTCTCCGCACTCCAGAAATAGAACGCCCGATCTTGCACCCACTCGAAATACGAGACCGTCACCCCACCGGAGTTCGCCAAAATGTCCGGCACAACAACAATACCCCGGTCGTGCAGGATACGGTCGGCCTCGAGGGTCGTGGGGCCGTTGGCGAGCTCGATCACTATCTGAGCGCGAATCTTCTGAGCGTTGGCTGTCGTAATTTGATTCTCGATCGCTGCAGGAACTAAGATATCGCAGTCGAGCTCGAGCAGCTCTTGATTGGTGATGGGCTCGGTATCTCTGAATCGCACCACAGAACCGGTCCTGCGCTCGTGTTCTTTGAGGGCGACAGGGTCAATGCCGTGGGGGTTATAGACGCCGCCCTTGGCGTCACTGACGGCAATAATTTTTGCGCCGCCTTCGGCACAGAAGCGCGCCATGCTTGAGCCGACGTTGCCAAACCCTTGAATAGCGACGCGTGTCCCTTCAAGCTTCATATTGAGACGCTTGAGGGTCTCTTGGAGCACAAAGTAGCCGCCTCGTCCGGTGGCGGTGTCGCGCCCTTCGGATCCCCCTAAGACTTTAGGCTTTCCCGTCACCAGGCCGGGCATGAACATGCTGTTATGATGCATACTGATCGTATCAACGAACCAGGCCATCTCGCGCTCGCCGGTGAAGACATCTGGGGCAGGGATGTCTATATCCGGCCCGATGATGGGAGCGATCTCGGCCGCATACCGCCGGGTGATGCGCTCCAGCTCCCCTGGAGAGAGCTCCAACGGATTACAGCGCACGCCCCCCTTGGCCCCACCAAAGGGGATCTGTGCGACCGCGCACTTCCATGTCATCAGAATCGCGAGCGCTTCGACTTCTTCGAGCGTGACGTCCGGGTGATAGCGAATCCCGCCCTTGGCTGGTCCCAAGACCAAGTGATGCTGGACGCGAAAGCCCTCAAAGTGCTGGACGCTCCCATCGTCCATGACCACGGGAAAGACGACGATGAGCTTGCGCTTGGGATGGCGCAAGAGAATCCGCAACGGCTTTTCCAACTTCAGGCGGTCCGCAGCCTCATCAAAAAAGTGATGGGCCATCTCCAACATGCCCATCTCCGAGCGACGCTTGAGTTCTTCAGACATATTAGTTCTTTTCTTCCTCCTCTTTTTCGGTTAAGTTTCTGTGGATCTCTTGCAATCGCGCTTCGACGCGCGCGTAGATCGTCCCTTCTGGGAACTTCCCATCAGGGCCGCGCTCACCTGCCGCAAGCCCTGTGAGCACCTCCAACCCTTCTTCGACAGTCCGGATCGCATAGATATGAAATCTCTTCTCACGGACGGCGTCAATGATCTCCTGACGCAGCATGAGATTGTCTCTGTTCTGTTCGGGAATGATGACCCCCTGCTCGCCGGTCAGCCCGTGAACTTTACAGATCTTAAAGAACCCGTCAATCTTCTCGTTGACGCTCCCGATGGGCTGGATCTCGCCCTTCTGGTTGACCGAACCGGTGACAGCTATCCCTTGTTTGAGGGGAACCCCAGCTAATGCCGAGATGAGCGCATACAGTTCTGTGATGGAAGCGGAATCCCCGTCGATCTTCGAATAGCTCTGCTCAAAGGTGATGCTCGCCGACAGGCTCAATGGGCGCGCGATCGCGAATTTTTCGCCGAGCCAGCCCTTCAAGATCAAGACGCCCTTGCTATGGATCTTCCCAGAAAGGGCTGCTTCACGCTCGACGTTGAGCACGCCCTCTTTCCCAGTGAAGACATTCGCCGTGATGCGCGTGGGCCGCCCAAACGAAAAGTCGGTCAACTGTAATACGGAAAGCCCATTCACACATCCGACGCGCTCCCCGCGCGTGTCTACTAAGATATCCCCACGGGCGATGAGCTCATGGATCTTCTCTTCCATCAGATTATTGCGATAGTATTTCTCTGCGATGGCGCGTTCGACGTGCTCAGCCTTCACGAAGCGCGCTCCCTCGCGCTCGGCCCAGTAAGACGCCTCACGGACTATGGTCATTAAGTCGCTGAAGCGCGCCGAGAGCTTCTTTTGATCCCCGGTGAGCTCCGCGGCATACTCTGCCAAGCGTGCTAATGCGGACTTGTGAAAGTGCTTGAGCCCCGGTCGCTCCCTCACGCGCGCCGCCACAAACGGCCCCAATTGCTTGATAGAGCGCTCCTCCCAAGGG
The DNA here is from genome assembly GCA_947085185.1 of Candidatus Fraserbacteria bacterium. Classification (GTDB taxonomy): domain Bacteria; phylum Bipolaricaulota; class Bipolaricaulia; order RBG-16-55-9; family DRXL01; genus JANXCC01. The sequence goes on from CAMTVK010000003.1 coordinate 37,733, forward strand.
AGCTCGTCGTCGAAATCGGCCTTGACCGAGAAGAGCTTGGGAAAGTCCTCATCGAGTGCCTCTAACAGATAATAGAGTTCTGGGCTGCCAATGAGAATGACCTTCACCGAGAGGGGCACCGGTTCGGGCTTGAGGCTCTCCGTCGTGGTAAACCCCATCATCGTCGCGGGGTCTTCGATCTGGATGCGCCCGCTGCGCAGCGCGATCTTGAGCGCCTCCCAACTGATCTCGTATTTTAAGAGATTATGGGCATTGAGCACTAAGTAGCCCCCGTTGGCTTGGTGCAGCGAGCCCGGCTTGATCATCGTGAAGTCAGCGGTCATGACGCCAAACTGAACTCTTCGCTCGATCTTGCCGAAGAGATTCGTATACGTCGCATTCTCCTCCACCACGACCGGGGTCCCTTTGGTCTTGCTATGATCTACCAAGACATTCACTGTATAGCGTGTGAACAGATCGATCATGCCGGTGGGGAGGGGGACGCCTTCACCGTCTTGGTGGGACTGTGGAGAGGGTTCAGCGAATCTCTGAATATTTTCTAAGATATCAGTTTCGACGTCCTCGAGAAACTCTAGCACGCGTGGGTGTTCACGGTAGCGGGCCTGCAGGCGCTGGATAAGGGGCTTGACGGTGTAGAGCGCAATATCTCGATCGAGTTCTTCGATAGCTTTGAGACGCTGCTCTTCGATGCCTTCGAGTTGGCTCATCGCTTCTTGGATGATCTCTTGGAGCTCTTCGCGGTGGCGCGCGATCTTGTGGCGTTCCCGCTCGGGAAGTTTTTCAAAGATCTCTTCGGTGAGGGGTTTGCCATCGAGCAGAGGGGTTGCTTGGAATCCCAAAGCCGACAGTTGGAAGAGGAAGCCGCGGCGCTGGGCCTCGTGTGCGACGGCGTTGGCGACTTTATTCCGCAGCTCGTTGAACTGCTCATCGAGGCTTTGGCGCTTCTTGCGGTACTCTTCGCTGTGATAGGCGGCGGGGATGCGCTCGCGCAGCTTCTCTATGAGATCTTTCATATCTGTAGCGAGCTTCCGCCCCATCCCGGGAGGCAAGAGAATATAGCGTGGGCAGTAGGGGTCATCGAAATTATGCACATAGCACACATCTTGCGGAGGAGGCTCTTTAAGACTGATCTTCTGAAGGAACGCTTGGACGATCGAGTTCTTCCCCGTGCCGGGGCTGCCGGCAACATAGATATTATAGCGAAAATCTTTGATGCCCAAGCCCAGCTCCAGGGCGCGCAGGGCGCGCTCTTGGCCGATCACATCATCGAGGGGCTTGCATTCGGCTGTGGTCTCAACCCCGAAGATCTCAGGGTCGCAGCGGCGGCGCAGCTCTTCCGGCTCGAGGCGATGTGCCATCTTTGGTCTCCTTGCTCTGAATGCCTCCCCCTCCAAGGAGGAGATGAGGGTGAGGTCTTCTAGAATACAGAATAAAGCTCAGGGGAGCAAGGAGTCAGCGAGCGACTCTGATCTCGCTGTCCCCAACGACGGAGACCGCCAGGCGCGGCGAAAAGCTCGTCACCAGCCCTTTCACAGAGAAGACATGAACTGGAGCATTGGACGGGACGACCAGATCATAGACGACGGCTACAGTCTGCCCTGGGGAGAACCGTTGTGTCCACAGCCATTGGAGCTCAGATTTTTTTAAGATTGCTCCGCCGTTTTGGACTTCTTTCATGGTCCAGGCTGGGGGAGGGTCTTCGTCGAGCCCAAGCCCGTTGACAATCTGATTGATGCGCAGTACTATAATGACTCGCACGGTCTGGCCAGGGGCGACGGAGCCGCTGGGGGGCAGGACGAACGAGCGTCGCACCATCACGGGCGCGTCTGTGACTTTGACGATCTTGCTGAGTGAGCCCGTGGCGCCGCGATTGTCGGTCACTCTCAAATTGATGCGCCACTCCCCGGCGCGCTCGAAGAGCCGCGTCGTTGTTGGCACTGTCTTGGCTTCGTCGAAGCGACCGTCGCCGTTGAAGTCCCATTCGTATTTTATTATAGCGCCGTCGGGATCTTTGGAAGCCGAGGCATCGAAGAGCACGACGGTATTCGTATCAGGATTTTGCGGGGTGAAGCGGAAATCGGCGCGGGGCGGAGTGTTGCTCTGTGCTTGTGCTCCTCCCCAAAGCCCCAGCGCTATGAACAGCATCAGCGTTGTGAGAGAGATTCTCATCGCACAGACCTCCACGGGACAGTTCCAAACTCTGTTTACGGGAGCGGCCCGAAGACGGACGCCCCGGTCAGCCAATACGCTACGAGCGTCTGTAATATCTTGAGATCGATTTTACCAAAGACTACCTTGCCGTCAGCCTCTCGGTTCTTCACCGGTTTATCACCGAGCCAAAAGAACGAGACGGCCGATTGAATTTGCTCGAAGTTGATCGTCGTTGTCTCCAGCCAAAGATTGACCTTGGGGTTGGCGGCATCGCTGACGTCCATGCGCGCGAAGATCACGGGGAAGGGGAGTCTGGTGACGACTTTGATCTCCGCTTCGCCGGCGATGGCAAGCTCAAACGCCGGTGAGGCGCTGCTGATCGAACCGGAGAGCTTGACCACCCGCGGTGTCGGGTCTTTAGGAGGTTCAGGAATAGTCAGCTCATACTCGATGGTGCGCACGGTCCCTGGCTCGAGGACTTCCAAGAAGACCCAGAGCACTTCGCCTGGGAGTGGTCGTGCGGTGCCGCTCTCTGTGGAGACGAGGTTGAACGTGAGATCGTTAGGGAAGCGCTCAGTGACGACGAGGCCATTGATGCGATCCAGGGCCTGGATAGTGATCTTGACTCTGACGCGCTCGCCGTGAATAGTCTCGTCGTTGGGGAGGTTCGTATCAAGAGTTCGGGTAGCGATGGCTCGCGGGGTAAAGACTTTGACGGTCTTTGTTGCGCTCGCTCTTTCGCCGTCGGTGTCGGTGACGGTCAGAGTCACAGAATAGCTTCCGTCGGCGCTGTAGCGATGGACGGGGTTCTGTTCGCTTGAGCTTGTCCCGTCGCCAAAGTTCCACGCCCACGCGACGATCCCCACATCATCGGTCGAGCGATCTAGGAACGTGATGGGCTCATTGGCCTTGGGCTCAGCGGGCGTGAACTCAAAGCTCACCGTAGGTGGGCGGTTGCGATCCCGCGCGACAATAGACAGAGCAGCGACCGTGGGGGTGACGAGCCTCCCCCGCGCGTCCAAATAACTGAGGGTGGGCTTGATGAGCGCTGTTCCCGTCTGAGAGCTGGTCACGGTAAAGCTCGCTTCGAAGGTCTCCCCAGCGCTCAAGCCGTCGAGCTCCCACACGATCGTCGTCGTGGTATCGGGGTTCTTCGTGACGCGATTGGGGGCATTGAGCGTCGCGATCCCGTAGGTCAAGAACGCGGGCAGCACGAGCGTAATTCTTATCTGCCGCGCGACGACTCTCCTTCCCAACGCTTGAGCGATCTGTTGCGGGACGAGCTCACTGAACTGCTCGAAGAACTGTCCCTGGGTGAGCCGGGCCAGCTCGCGCAAGAGCGTCTTATCGGGGGTGCGCCCCGTCGCAATAGTGAAGATCGTCACGCCGCTCTCGGCAGATCGTTGGGCTTGCGACAGAGGAGTTCGCCCGACGTTGGCCCGCCCGTCGCTCACCAAGACCATGGCCCACGAAGCGTCTTCGCGCCCGTTTCTCTGCAGAGTCTCGAGGGCTGTGGCAATCCCTTCCCCCACGGCCGTCTTGCCCAAGGGGCGCAGGAGCTTCAGCCCTTGGCGGACAGCTTCATGATCGAACGTGAGCGGGACATCCACACGCGCGTCCGTCCCAAACGAGACAAGACCAACACGATCTGATGGCGACAGCGCCTCAACGATCGCCGTGCCGATCTTCTCCATCTCGCGAACGTTCACAGTCGCCGAGCGATCTATGACGAGAAAGAGATCTGTTGGGGCGCGCGCGCCGGGCTCGCCTGCCGAGAGCCGCACGGTGATCGTGCCCTCCTGGTTGACAAAGAGCGCCGTGGGGGAGATGCTCAGCTCCAGCTGCACCGGCGGCGCGGCGACTTGAGCCAGCCCAGTCAGTGCTCCAAGACCAAGCAGGCTCATCGCGCCGAGTATTCGTCTCATCGTCCCGCTCCTTCTTGCATCCAAGCTCTGGGTCTAGCGCGTCGCGGCCGGCAGAGGCCGGTCCACCGGCGTGTCCGTCAGCCAGTACGAGATGAGCGTCTGGAGCATCCGGAAGTCTATGGTCTTGCCGCACGTGCCCACGACCTCTTCGTCCTCAAGCCAGAGCGCAATGGCCGTCTGAATCTGAGCGAAGCTGATCTTGTTCGACAGCGCCACGTCAATCGCGTTCTGCTCCACGTTGAGATACGCGATCGCTACGGGGATGTCGAGACATTCGACGACGTTGACGGTCTGATCTCTTCCAACTGCGCTTTCAAAGCGCGGCGCAAACGACTCGATGAGCCCTTGAATCGTGTACGGGCTGATGATCTCGTCGGTGGGGACGGTCACTTCGTAGAGGATGCTGCGGCGCGCGCCTGCCGGGATCTTTTCTGTAAAGATCCAGGTGTTGACAGATTGCTTGAACGCGGCGCTGCCGCCGCCCTCACGAGGACGTACCTCCCAGCGCTCGGGCAGCTTCTCTGTGAGCGTCAGCCCGAATAAGTCTTTTTCGGCTTGGACTTCGACGCGCACTCTGAAGATATTGCCGCCTGGCGCGCGCAGATAGACTTGATAGAACGGCAATGGCGTCAAGATCGAGCGCATCGCACTTCCGCCGATCGCAGCGTCTTCCGGGATGGTGCGATCTACAGGGACGTTCGCCAAGTGATGGGCCACGATCTGCTTGAGCGATTCAAGATCGAGCGGGGCGTCGCATGTTCCGGGCACAGGCGTGTCTTCTTGCCAGAACGCGACCGCCCGCTGCATCTGATCGAACGTGATCTCCTCGGACATGCGCAAATCTACGGTATTCGTAGCCGTGTCCAAGTGCGCCATAGCGACGAGAGCGGGCAAGCACGTCACCACAGAGATCCTCGAGAAGGGCTCGTTGGTCTCGCCCAGCACCGGGATCTCTTTGATATCGGGGACGGTGCTGGAGACGCGCCCTACGATATCGAAGTCTTGGGGGAGCGGCCCGCCGATCAACTGATCGGTCTTGGGAATGGTGACGTCGTAGACGATGCGGCGGGTCTCACCGCTGCGCACGATCGTGGGGAAGACCCACTGGGTCGTAGCGGCCTTGAATGTCGCTCCGGCGCTGTCGATGGGGGTGACCTCCCAGTTGGCGGGCAGGTCTTCGTCCAATCCCAGACCGCTCATGGACGTCCTGACAGTGATCGTGACCGTCACGCGGAAGGTCGTTCCGGGGGCAGCATGAGTCGTCGAGAGGGTGCGCGTGGCGAACGCAACTTCTTTCTCGACCATAATAGTCTTAGTGATCTGGCCGATGGCCCCCTTGTCGTCGGTGACTCTTAGGGTCACTTTCACTGCGCCGATCTGGGTGAACGTCCACTGAACTGTTGGCTTATCGGTAGAGATCTCAAAGATGCCATCAGAATTGAAGTCCCACTCGTACTTGACGATCTTGCCATCGGCGACGGTGCTTGGGCGAGCGTCGAACGTCACGGGCACGTTGACGCTCACTACGGAGGGGGAGAACGTGAAATCTGCTTTGGGGGGAGCGCGGCGGAAGGCGCTCAAGACCAAGGGTTCTACTAGGCTAGGAAGCTGAAATCTTTCTGGAGAGAGAGGGTCACCGCTGAGCACCTGCCAGCCGTCGATGCCCCGGGTGAACGTGGGGGTGATGACGATCTCGAACTCATCGGGCAGCCCGCTGATCACGACGCCGTCGGCGCGCTCGGGTAGCCAGCGCCAGGTCATCGTTGCCGTGGGCGGCGTGAACTCATACGTATCGGCGGGGTCATCGCGCAGGGCGATCCGCGCCGTGGGCGGCAGCCCATCGAAGCGCAGGGTTGCCTCTCCGCCGGCGGGGTTTCCCGGCTTGCTCAAGATAATAATTAAGCTGAGATCGCGCGTGTTGGCATCCCGATAGAAAAAGACCAGAGCTTGATTAGCGACCTCTAAGCCCGTATTGGGCTGATCGTTGGCGAAGCGATAGAAGTCTACGGCCGACCCCGGCTGACTGAGCGGGGTGATCGGGGTTGAGAACGCTCCTTGACGCGCAAGAAAGAACGAAGTCGTCTGCTCCAAGACAGTTCCTTGGCTGGCTCCGCTGAGAGCGATCAGGGCCAGTACTATAAGCCCACAGAGAGACTGTCGCATGACACGCATCGCGGCCTCCTTTGTCGTCATACCTGCCTCAGTATAGCGAGCGATCCCCCCTGAGACAGTGATTCAAATTACCCATTGCGCACGTTTCCCCTTGGCTTGAGCATAGCACAGCGTGCGGCCAAAGGCAAGCGGGCGTAATGGCAATTACAGTCTAAGAAAATCTCTAGGGGCTTTCGAGGTCTGGGGACAGCATCGAAGTGGGCGTTTGTCTGGAGGCAGGGTGCGCTCTGTCCAAATGGTTGGGCCCCATGCCGTGTGACAGGAGGGTCGAGGCTTTGTTCGCGGCAATCTGGCGGGCCAGATTGACGATGGCTTCGGATGGGGCCCAACTCACTGGTCATAGTATGGAGGGGGAACATGGAGAGGTCAATGAGCTCAATCATGAGAAAATCTGAGATTCGTTAGGTTCGCTCGATATTGCGAAGGAATTCTGCGTACAGATCAACGTCACCGTTCTTGGCGATCTGTTTGTCCTCATAGGGTACCCCCAGCCGACGATAGAACTCGTCGGCGATATTTTTGAAGACGCCCGTTACAAGGGCGATAATCCAGTAGCGCAGCGCGCCGAAGTGGAGCTTGATCACTTTGAGTGCCAGCCGGGTGCATGTGTAATTGAGAAGCCCAGCGAACGCCGTGTCTGAGCCGTGGGCTTTCGCTTGAGTGACGATCTGCTGGGCGAGCTCGTCAATCAACGGGTCAAGGGGCCGACGGTCTTGCTGAGTGATATAGGGCATAGAGAGACCTCCTTCGCTTCAATCCTGCGGCTTTGCTTGGCACGCTTCTGGGACGTGCTGAGCATAATTGCTTGTTTAAGAAGCCAAGAGCGCGCTCAGCGCAGCAGCACAACCTGCCCGCTGCCCCGCACAATCTCCCCGACTCTATACGCCCGCTCCCCTTGAGCTTCTAAGAACTTCATGACACTATCGGCTTGCTTGCTGGACACGATCAGAATACATCCCACCCCCATGTTGAAGACCTCCCACAGCTCGTCTTCGGGCACGTCTCCCCAGCGTTGTAACGCGCGAAAGAGCTTTGGGATGGGCCAGCTTCCCTTGCGCACAAGAGCGTCTACACCGTCATGCAAAGCTCGGACTACATTCCCAGCAATCCCACCCCCGGTGATGTGCGCCGCTCCCTTTATAGAAAATTTATCAAAGAGCTCAAGTACAGTCTTGGCATAGAGCGGCATCGGCTCCAGCAGCAGCTCCCCCAGAGGACGATCCCCGGCTTCAGTATAAGTCTTTCTCAGATCGAGCCTCTGTCTTTCTAAAATCTTGCGGATGAGCGAGAATCCGTTGCAGTGCGGCCCTCGAGCAGCAAGCCCCACTAAAAGATCCCCCGGCTCAACTCGCTGGGGATCGGGGACCCGCGAGCGCTCGACGACCCCCACGACAAAGCCGACAAGCTCGATCTCATCAGATCGCACAAACAGATCGGGCAGCTGCGCCGTCTCGCCTCCCATCAAGACACAGCCCGCTTCATCACACGCCCGCACCAGCCCGGAAAAGATCTCTCGGCTCATCTCTACATCGAGTCTGGCCGTCGCATAGTAATCTAAGAAGAACAAGGGCCGAGCCCCAAGACAGACTATGTCATTGACGTTCATGGCTACTAAGTCCTGCCCCAACCCGTCAAATTTTTTGTAGTCGAGCGCGATGCGCGTCTTGGTGCCGATGCCGTCGGTGGAGCTGACCAGCAGCGGGTCCCGATAATCCTGCAAGATCTCTCTGAGCTCAAAGACCCCTGCAAACGGGCCGATCTGAGCGCTCCCTCTCTTATTGAGCTCTTTGATAAGCGCGACAAGCTTATCGGCTTGGTCTATGTCGACTCCAGCATCTCGATAGCGCATGGCAGGCTCCCCTCAGGGTATCGCCCCGTAAAGCACGAGGTACAGAAGAGCTCAGGGTGCTCTACGCACCGCTGCAGCTCCTCTACCGTCAGATAGATCACGGAATCCGCCCCAATAAAGCGCGCGATCTCGCTCAGCGTCCGACTGGAAGCGACGAGCTCCTCTTTGGTAGGCATGTCAATCCCAAAATAACACGGCGAGATCAAGGGCGGCGACGCGATCCTCAGATGGACTTCTTTGGCGCCAAACTCTCGTAACACGTGGACGATCGCGCGCGAGGTCGTCCCCCGCACGATCGAGTCGTCTACGAGCGCAATGCGTCGGCCGTGCAACACGTCACGCAAGGGCAGCAGCTTCATGCGCACTCTGTGAACGCGCGACTCTTGAGAGGGCTCGATGAAGCTCCGCCCGACATAGTGACTCCGGATGAGCCCAAACTCCAAGGGCTTCTGCAGCTCACGAGAGTACCCCAGCGCCGCCGGCAGCCCCGAATCGGGCACCGGCACGACAATATCGATCTCGTACGTCTCTTTCTGCGCCAGCAGCACCCCAGCAGCCTTGCGAAACTCATAGACGTTCTGCCCAAAGAGTTTACTATCGGGTCGGGCAAAATAAATAAGTTCAAAGACGCACTGGCGGCACGGGCGCTTTGGACCAAAACGCACCGATTGCATCCCGTCCCTATTGATAATCACGGCTTCGCCGGGCTCGATCTCGCGGAGGAACTGCGCCCCAACCATGTCCAACGCGGCCGTCTCCGAGGCGACACAGAAGTCAGCACCCCGCCGCCCCACCACCAACGGACGGAACCCAAAGGGATCGCGCGCCGCAATCAGATGCTCCCCGTCAATCATGACGAGCGCATACGCCCCCAGGGCCCTGTGAGCGATAAATTCTAATCTCTCGTGAGGGCTTGCCTTGGGGACTTGCGCGTACAGATGGAGCAAGCTCTCCGTGTCTGAGGTGCTCTGAAACGAGACGCCCTTGGCGTGAAGCTCCGCTCTCAGCTGGGCAGCATTGGAGAGATTGCCGTTGTGAGCGAGCGCGATCCAGCGCCCTTCTCTGCGCACAATAAACGGCTGCGCGTTCTCTTGGCGGGCGCTCTCCCCGTGGGTCGAGTATCGGGTATGCGCGATCCCCATGTGCCCTCGCAAGAGCTCCACCCGCCCCCGACTATAGACATCGGTGACGAGCCCCAGATCTTTGTAGCAGCGCAGCTCTCGTCCGTCGGAGACCGCAAATCCTGCGGCCTCTTGACCGCGGTGCTGCACCGCGAAGATCCCCAGATACAGGGCCTCGGCGATCTCGTCCGACTCGCTGAAGATCGCAAAGAGCCCGCACTCTTCTTTGAGTTTCATCATACGCTCTCTGGGAGCGCCGCCTCATAGATCCGATACAGCTCGGCGATCGAGACGCGCTCCCCACAGAACTCAAGGGAATCTCCCGACACAACCCCCACTCGCCGATAGGGCACCCCAAACTCCTCAAGCGTCTTGCGAAGCGGCGCTTCACATTCAGGCGCTACGGTGATGACCAAGCGCGACGGCCACTCCCCAAAGAGAAATTCTTCACAAGAATCTCCCAGATCCAGACGCGCCCCCAACCCCCGCACAAATCCCTTCTCCGCCACAGCTACACATAATCCCCCCTCCGAGACATCATGAGCGCTCGCTAAAATCTGGCGATCTGTGAGAGCCAGCATCGCGCGAAGCAGCCTGCGCTCAAGCTCTATGTCGGTCCTGTCTAAGTCCCCCCACCACGCCTTATAAAAGACTTTCATAAACTCACTGCCCCCAACATGCCCTCCCTCAAGCTGCCCAATGAGATAGATCAGATCCCCCTCACGCTGAAACCCCATAGGCACCAGCTTCCCTAAGTCTTCTACAAGCCCCACCATCCCCACGATCGGCGTGGGATAGATCTGACGCTCTGCGGATTGATTGTAGAAACTCACATTTCCCGAGACAAACGGCAGCTCCAACGCTTGAGCGGCCTTGGCCATGCCGCGGATTGTCTGCTCGAACGACCAGAAGACTTGTGGATCGGTGGGGTTGGCAAAATTGAGACAGTCCGTGATCCCCAGCGGCCGCGCCCCCACACTGATCAGGTTATGAACGGCTTCGCAGACCGCCCGAACGCCCCCTTCGTAGGGGTCTATCTGACAGAAGCGTCCGTTGCCCCCTATCGTGACGGCTATCCCAAATCGTTCGCCCTTCACCCGCAAGACCGCGGCATCGTGCGATCCCGGACCGACGACGGTGTTGGTCTGCACCGTGTGATCGTATTGCTCAAAGATCCAGCGCTTCGAGGCGATCGTTGCCGATCGCAAGAGCTCTTTGAGCACGTCGCAACGTGCCCCTACACCCTGGCGCTTCATGGGCACGTTGCAACGTGCCCCTACACCCTGGCGCTTCATGGGCACGTCGCAACGTGCCCCTACTGGCGCCCCACCCACTAAGAGCTCTATGGGCACCTCCGCGATCGTCCGCCCCTCGTGACGAATTCTGTAGACCCGCTCGGCGATCACCTCCCCGATCACCGCCGCCTCCAAGCCCCACTTGCGATAGACTTGCACGAATTTCTGTGCGCTCCCAGCTTGGACGCAGAGCACCATGCGCTCCTGCGACTCCGACAGAAGGATCTCAGAGGGGGTCATGGTGGGATCGCGCAGCGGGATCTCCTCCAGATCAAGGGCAATCCCCACTCCCCCTCGAGCGGCCATCTCCGCTGGGGCGGTCGCAAGCCCTCCCGCCCCTAAGTCTTGCAGCCCGATCAGCTCTGGAAATTGACAGACTTCTAACGTGGCTTCGATCAAAGACTTCCCCGTGAACGGATCCCCCACTTGGACGTTGGGACGCTTCGCTTCGGTCTCCCCAATAAGATCTTGCGAAGCAAAAGTCGCCCCGTGGATCCCGTCACGTCCCGTGCGCGCCCCCACTAAGAGAATCTTATTGCCGACCCCACCGGCTCGTGCCCTCTTGAGCTCCGACTTCTTCAGCAGCCCCACACACATCACGTTGACCAGACAGTTCTCAGCGTAGGCCTCATCGAAAGCGACGTCGCCCCCCACCGTGGGCACCCCCACGCAATTCCCATAATGACTGATCCCCGCCACGACCCCCCTCAAGAGCCGCCGGGCATGAGCACCCTCCCCAAAGCGCAGAGAGTCTAACAGCGCTATGGGCCGCGCCCCCATGCTCAAAATATCTCGGATAATCCCACCAACCCCGGTCGCCGCCCCATGGAACGGCTCGACGGCCGAGGGATGATTGTGGCTCTCGACTTTGAACGCGACACACCACGTATTCTGGAGCTCAATCACCCCGGCGTTCTCCCCAGGCCCCGCTACCACGTGCTTGCCCGTCGTCGGCAAGAGTTTTAAGAGCCTCTTGGAGCTCTTGTAGCTACAGTGCTCCGACCAGTTGAGCTCAAAGAGCCCAAGCTCCAGCTCGTTGGGCCTACGCCCCAACGCCGCACAGATTCTCTGGTATTCCTCCGGAGAAAGCCTCATAGAGATGAAAGCACCGACTGAAAGAATCTCACCCCATCTCCAGACCCAAAGAGTTTTTCGCTGTTGCGCTCCGGATGGGGCATCATGCCAAAGACCGTCCCGGTCTTATCGCAGATCCCCGCGATCTGCTCGAGGGAGCCGTTGGGGTTCTCCCCCTCATAGCGCAGCACGATCTGCCGATCTCTCTTGAGAGACTCGAGAGTCTCGGCAGACGCGACGTAGCGCCCCTCCCCGTGCGCGATGGGCAGTTCTACAATCTCCCCCAGCTGAAAGAGCCGGGTCAGCGCGGTCGCGTTGTTCTCGATGCGCACCTTCACGGTCTTACAGAGAAATCTCTGCGAGAGGTTCTTGGTGAGCGCCCCAGGAAGCAACCGTGCTTCTGTGAGGATCTGGAAGCCGTTACAAATCCCAAGCACGATCCCGCGCCCCCTCTCGACATACTCCGGCAGGGCTTGCACGAGGGGAGCAAAGCGCGCGATCGCTCCCGCTCTCAGATAATCCCCATAGGAAAATCCCCCAGGAAGCACGATCAGACTATAGGGATCGAGATGCGTCTCGCGATACCACACCAAGTCCGTCTCGACCCCCAAGAGCTCCTTGAGCACATAGTACGTATCGTGATCGCAGGTGGAGCCGGGAAAGACCACGACGGCCGCACGCATCAGAGTTCCTCCAGCTCGAGGGAGTATCTTTCGATGACGGGGTTGGCCAAGAATTTCCGGGCGACTTCGTCGACCCGTGCGCGGGCTTGCTGGGCAGAGAGCGCTTTCACTCTCAATGTGATATACTTTCCCACGCGCGTCCCTTGGGCGCTCAGCCCAAGCTCCGCAAGTGCGCGCTCTACTGCTTGTCCTTGGGGGTCGAGGAGTTCGGGTTTAGGCTCGACCAAGACTCTTACGAGAAATTCTTTCATAGGAGTCCCATGCGTCGTGCGACTTCTCTATAAGTTGCGAGCAGATCGGCCTTGTCCTCGCGGAACACATCTTTATCGAGGCTGGCACCGGTGTGGGCATCCCAGAGCCTCATGGTGTCGGGGCTGAGCTCGTCGGCCAGCAGGATCTCCCCGGAGGGGGCGCGCCCAAACTCAAATTTGATATCGACGAGCGTCAGCCCCAGCGAAGCAAAATATTCTTGTAAGATCCCGTGAGCGCGCAGGGCGTGCTCTCTGACGAGCGCGAGTTCCTGTGGGGTAGCCAGTCCCATGGCCAGGGCGTGGGCCTCACAGATGAGGGGATCTCCCAGGGGATCGGACTTATAGAAGAGCTCGAGCAGAGGGGGCTGGAGCGGCGTTCCGCGGGGGATTCCCAAGCGTTTGACGAGGGAGCCTGCGGCGCAGGAGCGGACGACGACTTCCAGGGGGATGATGTGCACGGCATGGGCGAGGAAGCTTGTGTCGTCGAGTTGTTTGATATAGTGTGAGGGGAGATTGTGTGTCCGAAGCAGCTCGAAGAGCTTTATAGAGATGTGTGCGGCCAGAGCGCCTTTGCCGAAGATTTCGGCGCGTTTTTTGCCGTTGCCGGCGGTGACGGAGTCGGTGAAGCGCACGATAAGAGTCTTGGGGTCTTCTGTGGCGAGGATCTGTTTGGCTTTGCCTTGGTAGAGGAGCTGCATAGCGCCTTATGATATCAGGTGGGGGGAGTCGTTTCAAGCGGTGAGGGATTCCGTGAGGATCTCGCGGTAAATGGGGATGTTCAAGAACGAGGAGCGCAGGGAGGGATCAGTGACCTGAGCTGCTGTTTTTTGGAGCTCGTCCACTGCTGCGTGCAGGGCATCAAGAGCTTCGGGGTGGCTGAGGGCTTTCAGGGCACGATACTTCAGATAGTGAGCACGGATGACGAGCTCCCCGCCCCAGCTGTGTTGTGTGATCAGCTCCAGTGCTGCTTGGGCAGCACTCCAAGCGCTCTGGGCATCATGGCACGCGAGATGTGCTGCGCTTTGAGCGAGATAGACGCGCGCTGTCAGGTACGACCAGTCAAGCTGGTGACTCAACTGGAGTGCCAGCTGAAGTTTCTGTAAGGATTTTTCGAGATCTCCAACATCGAGCAGGGTTTGAGCCATCTCGAGCAAACATTCTCCCTCTTCAGCGTGAGCTTTTATAGCGTAGGCATTCTCTAAAGCTTGCTTCAGATACTTTTGGGCGCGCTGGGGGTCGCCCAGCTCTCGGTACGTGGCGCCGAGCCACCGCTGCATCATGCATTGTCCAAATCGGTCTTCAAGGGAGCTGAAGATCTGATATGCTTCTTGGCTGAGCTTGAGGGCTTCGCTCCAGCGTCCCAGGAGCCGATATGTCTGGGCGAGATTGCAGAGGCTAAATCCCAGACCAAGGCGGTCGCCTGTAGTTCTATCTATCGCACAGGCTTGCTCCAAATGGCTGAGCGCCTGCTGGTACTCCCCCAGATAGCGCCGTGCGGCCCCCATGTTGTTCAAAACGGCACTGACTTTCTTCTGCTCCTGAAGCTCACGATACAGCTTGAGCGACATCTCATAGTGCTCAAGCGCTCGGCGATAATCTCCCAGCTTGACTAGGGCATTTGCGCAATCATTCCACGCATGGGCTTCTTTGAGTCGGTCACATGTACGAAAGATTTCGAGAGCCTGCTGATAGTATTGCAACGCGGCCCTGTAGTCGCCCATGCGAAAGTGAATAAGCCCGATTTGATCTAAGATCACAGCTTGGAGTGTGGAGTTGCTGTCGCTGAGCCTATAAGCTTCCTGAGCGTACTGGAGCGCTTGGTGGTAGTGCGCTGCGCGGATGTGCCACAGGGCTTGCCAGTGAAGTGCTTTCGCTTGATGGAGAATATCTAATCTCCCAGCGAGCGATAGCAAGCCCTCAAGGTTTTCTTGGGCTGCCTTAAGCTGGCTCCCTTTAAGCTGAAGATCCAAGCGTTCGAGAATCAGATCAAATTCCTTTTCCAGCCGTTCTCGCTCAGAAAGCCGGCCTGCCAGTTTTTGTAACAATCGCAGCCCTTGCTCAACCAGTTGGAGTCCTTCTTCTAAATGATAGCGTCTCCCATAGTCATTGATTGCCTTGAACGTCCACTCCAAAGCGTGCACGAGCTGCCCACCCTGCTCATAGTGCTCCGCCAGCCGTCCGGCCATGCCCGCAGCTTGAGGGTCCACATACACACGCGCGATCGCCTGCGCCAGCCGACGGTGCCACCATATCTTTTGGGGAGCCTCAAGCTGTTTGGACATAACCTCCCGGAATTTGTCGTGCGCGAACTCGTACCGCCCCCCACGCTCCACCACAAGCCCTTGCGCACCTAACTCCCCCAGATGCACCAAGAGCTCCTCGGCTGTGCCATCCCAAGCGCTCTCTAAGACCTCAAGTTCAGCATGCACCGCGCACGAGAGAAGCTGCAACACCCGCTGAGCCGCTGAGCTTATCCGCTTCACCCGACGCTCCAAAAGCTGCATTGCTGCAGAAGCCAACTCGATCTGCGATGGGGCCACCACACGCCACTTGGACCCCTCCCGCACAAAGGCCCCGTTCTCAAAGAGCGCCTCCAGCGCCGCTATACAAAAGAGCGGATTGCCTAGGCTCTCTTGATAGAGTCGCTCCCTAAAGTCTGCCGTCGCCTCCAGAGCCAAACTCTTCACGAACTCTCCCAGCTCTTGCTCGCTCCATCTTCCCAGGGGGATCTCCTCAAAAATCCCCAAGCGCAGCGCATGATGCCGCACCCGCTCCAGACGATCCCCCAGCTCCTCCAAGCGCGCTGCCCCAAGAATCAAGAGAGGGGCGTGCGCGCATCGCTCCAAGAGAAACAAGAGAAGATCGAGCGAGCTGAGATCGGCCCACTGCAAGTCATCAAGCATCACCACGAGTGGGGCGCGATGTGCCAGCGCACATACCATCTGAGAGAGCGTCTCGAAGAGCCGATACTGGCGGAAATCCGGAGGAAGCGCCACCGCCGAGACCCCCTCACAGAGACGACGCAGCTCGGGCATGATCTCTGCAAGCTCCGCCACCCATGCCAGCGGAACGTTCACCAGATCGGCTCTGCTTAAAAGTGAGATCCCCTCGCGGAGAGCCTCCCCCCACAGATGCAACGGCATGGGGCTCTCCAGCTCGTAGCACCTCCCATAGAGAGTCTGGACTCCCGCGTGCTCGCGCGCATAGCTGAGAAATTCTTCCCCAAGACGCGTCTTGCCCACCCCAGCCTCGCCCACAAGCAGCACCAAGCGGGCAGAGCCCGCCCGGGCGCGCTCTAAAGCCCTACATAAACGCCCCCATTCGATATGGCGCCCCACAAACGGGAGGCGTCGCGCCGCAAACGTCGAGGGCTTCTTGGGCTTGGGATAGACCCGCTCCCAGTCGGGAGCTCTCTCACTTTGAATCTGTCTATAGATCTCTTCTGTGTGCGACGACGGCCGCTCCCCAAGCTCCCTCTCTAAGACGGCTCGGCACCGCTCATATGCCGAAACTGCCCGCCCCCTATCCCCCGCACAGAACGCATAGACCATCACCTGGCGATAGAGCGTCTCCTGCAAGGGGGATTCGCTCACGGCTCGCTCCAGACAAGACAAAGCCCTGCGATACTCCCCGCGCCGCGCCAGACAATCCGCAAGCAGACTCAAGACCTCAACAAAGCGCTCGCGCCAGCGCTCTCGCGGCAGGTGCGCCCATTCTTCATAGCGATCTTCACTCAAATACTCCCCACGATAGAGCGCCACGGCCCTCTCAAACGAACGGAGCGCTTCCTCGAACTTCCCCGCGCTATGGGCGCGCCGCCCCGCCTCTTCGAGCTTGGAAAACTCTTCAGCATCTATCCAACAATCACTCGCCTCAGAGAAGAGATAGCCCCCGCGCTGCGTGAGAATATAGCGTGACTGCTCCCCGCGTCCCGGCTCTAAGATCTTTCTCAGTTCGGCGACACGGCTTCTCAGATTGGACGCGGCGCTACGCAAAGACAGCCCTTCCCCAGGCCACAGATACTCGATCAACTCGTCGGCAGAGAAGACCCGGCCACGCTCGCCCGCGAGAATCTTTAAGAGTGCCAGAGTCTTGGCGTTCCTCCAAGACCCCACAAGCTCCCCATCACGAAAGACTGCAAAATTGCCGAAGAAGAAAATTTTTACCCCATAGGAGTGCCTGCTATTGTAGCCCCCAGACAAGGGGGGTGCAAAGTGCCCACTTTGCACGAGCTTTGCAAGGGGCTGCTAGACTCCAGCCGTCGAACACCACAACACACAAAAGAAGGAGGCGATCAGCATGTTCGACAGAGTGAAGGTCGTGCGGACGGTCGTAGCGGTTCTGGCCCTGATGGTCGTGGGGACGGTCTTGGTGGGGACGGCGCAGCAGCCGACAAACCCCGCGGATATCGCGAGCGCGCTCGTAGCATACTATAAGATCGGCAACCGGCCCACCAGCATCACCGCAGCGGAACTCGATCAGCGCATCGCGTACTTCCCAGACTTTGGAGATGGCACGATCGAAGCGATGAAGAAGGCTGCCCCGATCGAGACCGTCAGCAAGCTTGTCAATCTCAAAAACAGCAAGGGCAAAAACTTGCTCTCGCAAAAGCAGATCATTCTGCTCTTGACGTTCTATAACTTAAAGCCGTAGGCCGGGCCACGCGTAGGGGCACGTCGCGTAGGGGCACGTCGCAACGTGCCCCTACGCCCGCACAAACCGCACCCGCCCGTCAGCACCCTTCTCCGCATAGTACGCTTCTACAGCAATGGGCAGCCCCAGACCCCGCAGCGCCTGCACGATCTGTCGCAAGTCCTCCCGCTGCCGTTCCTTGAGAGAACCACCCACCCCAAACCTCTGCAAGAACTGCGGGACGAACCGCTCGTCACTATACCAAGCACAGTCCTCGTGCGCGATCGCGATGACCCTCTGGAGCCTGTGGCGCTCGACTAAGAACTTCACCCAGCGCTGTCCAACCCACGCGAACTTGGGCAAGTACTCGGTCAGTAACAGAAACTGCGGCCCACCAGGAACAGCTAACAGATCATACGCCCCCTTCTGGAGCCCCAGCCCCTTCTCTAAGAACTCCTGAGTGTAGGGCAAGAACGCATTGCTGGAACACGCGATCACCAACACGGTGCTCTGGTGCTCCACAAACGGCGTCTGCACAGTGTAGACAGATTCTGCCATCGGCGCTCCTCTATTTCTTCGCTTCTTCAGACTTGACCCCGATCTTGCTCAACAGCCCACTGATGTCCAACCCCAGCGCTTGAGCTGCTTGCATCACGTTGAACATCGTCGTCGGGACGGTATTCGCCAGACGACTGAGCGTGTTCGCGCCATCGGGGGAGCCACCGCTGTCGAGCATCACGAGTTTATCTATATTGCCCAACGGGGCCGCGACAGCTCCGGCGACCGGAGCGAACGCTTTGATCACATCGGGCAGTCTCTCGAGCACGAGCATCGTCTTGGCGGACTCGTCGAGCTTCGCGAACGCCTCGGCTTTTTTCAGAGCGCCCTCGGCTTCGGCTAAGAGCTTGGCTTTGGTCCCCTCAGCTTCGGCCAAGAGCTTGGCTTTAGTGCCTTCGGCTTCGGCCAAGAGCTTGGCTTTGGTGCCTTCGGCTTCGGCCAAGAGCTTGGCGCGCATGGCGTCGGCCTCGCCAATGCCCTCCAGCGCTAAGCGCTGCTTCTCCGCGTCGGCAATGACGATGATCGCCGTCTTGCGGCCTTCGGCCTCTAAGATCTCTTTCTGTTTGGTTGCTTCGGCTTGCAAGATGATCTGCTGTCTTTGGGCTTCGGCGGGCTTGATCACCTCGGCTAAGAGCTGGCGCTCGCGCCGGATCGCCTCGGCTTCAGCCACTTCGATCTGCTTCTTCGTGCGCACGTATTCGACTTGAACTTCTTGTTCGACGACCTCTTGACGGGCCTTCGCTTCGGCCAGCGGGCCGGCTTGACGGGCTTTGGCTTGTTGGGCTTGGACTTCTGCTTCAAATTGGGCTCTCTTCACATCGCGCTCTTTTTCGGCTTGGGCGATGAGCGCCAGATTCTCATTCTCGCGCTCTTTGGCCTCGCGCAGCGCCGTGCTCGATTTGATGATGGCTTCGCGCTCGGCTTCCGCTTCCCCAATGCGCGCATCACGCTTGACTTCCGCCGTGCGCTTCTTGCCCAGCGCTTCGATATACCCCTCAGAGTCCCAGATCTTCTGAATCGTCAAGACGTCCACGCCCAGGCCGATCTTGGCCAAGTCTGCCGCGGCCTCCATCAGAACTTCTTGATTGAACTTGGCGCGATCCCGCACGATCTCTTCGACCGTCAGCCGCCCGATGATCGAGCGCAGATGGCCCTCTAAATTTTTATAGGCGATCTGCTTAATATCGTCCAAGCTGCGCCCAAGAAATCTCTCCGCGGCGGCGATGAGCGACTCCTCATCGTTGCGGATCTTGACGTTCGCAACGGCCTGAGCGCTGACGAGCACCCCGTCTTTGTTGGGCATGTCCCGCACTTCTAGATCGATGGGGAAGATCGTGAGATCGAGATACGTGACGCTCTCGATGACCGGCCACTTGAGCGCGGCGCCCCCGGTCACGAGGCGAAAACCGATCACTTTGCCGTCGGGCGTGCGGTGCTTGCGCCCGTAGAAGACCGCCACTTTGTTCGGGGGCACTTTGATATAATTGCGCACCGCGGTCATCACGACCACCAGCATGATCAACGCGATGAGCACCAGCAAGAACGGCAACGTCGTCAGTCCGAACATACGCGTTCCTCCTTCTTGAATTTATATCACCGGCTCGACGAGCACGACGTCCCCTTGAACTTCTCTAATACGAACGATGGCCCCTTCAGGGATCGCTTGGCGGTTCTGAGAGCGCGCCAACCGCCGAGTCGTCTGGGCCTTGACGGTGCAGCTCACTTCCCCCAAGCCGTCGGGGGGAATGGCAACCGTGACGCGCCCGGTCAGGCCGAGTAAGTCCCTGTCTTCGATGAGCGAGCTCGCTTCTTGAGAGCGCATCAGGTGCATCGCCCCAAGATAGATGCCGCTCATCGCCACCCCGGCAACCACCCCCCACAGCGAGCTGAGCAACGCCGAGAGATTATAGTATCGCGCGATCGCCCCCACCGTCCCAAACGCCGTCAAAAAGACTGCTATAGACCGTAAGCTCAGAAAGTGCGGCCCACCGCCCTCAACCTCAGGAGCAGCTTCGATATCGTCGCCAAAGACCCCAAAGAACGCCGAGATCACCAGCAGCACCAGGCCGATGCCAGCAAGCACGACAAAGACGAACATGGTGCCTACCTCCCTTGCTCACTCAGAGATCTTAGCGGATCGAGCTCTCTGGGGGCAAGTGCGAAAGAGACGCGGGGCGACTGGGTCGGTCGCCCCGGTGGGGGAGATTGGGAGGGGAGGGAGGGGGGCGACCCCTTCAAAGCCGCTGGGGAAAAATCCCCGCCCCGGAGGCAAGGAACGGGGCAAAACCCTGGCGGCCGCTGCGAACCCGCAGGCCGGGGTCGCCTCAGCACCCAAAGGAGGTCTCTAATATACTCTCGAACCCGCCATCCAGTTTTTATAATAACGGACTTTACTCGGGGCTATTATACTCAAGAGCAGGGGCGCGTGCAAGGGGTCAGCCCTCGTCGCCAAATCTGTAATTAGGGGCTTCTTTGGTGATCTGGACGTCGTGGGGGTGGCTCTCGATGAGGGCCGCGCGGGTGATCTGGATGAACTCTGCGGTCTTCTGAAGTGTGGGGATATCGGGGGCGCCGCAGTAGCCCATGGCGACTTTGACGCCCCCAACTAATTGATAGAGCACGTCGGCGACCTTGCCGCGATAGCGCACGCGGCCCTCGACCCCCTCGGCGATGGGTTCTTGGGAATCGTCCCAAAAATAGCGACGATCTCCAGGGGGGGCGGCCTTGAGCGCCCCTACTGACCCCATCCCCCTATAGGTCTTATAAGCCTCACCCTTGAGGGTGAAGAGCTCGCCGGGAGCTTCTTCGGTGCCGGCAAGGAGCGCGCCGATCATCACGGCATTGGCGCCCGCCGCCAACGCTTTGGCGATGTCTCCAGAGGAGCGAATCCCCCCGTCAGCAATGATGGGAATACGAGCGTGTTGAGCGACTTGAGCGCACTCTAATACGGCGGAGAGCTGGGGGACGCCGACCCCGCTGATGACGCGGGTCGTGCAGATCGAGCCGCCGCCGATACCGACTTTGACGGCGTCGGCCCCGGCGTCGATGAGCGCTCTTGTTCCGTCAGCGGTGGCGACATTGCCCGCGATCACGTCAATGGGAAAGTGTCTCTTGAGCGCCCGTACCTTCTCGAGGACGCGCGCGCTGTGCCCATGTGCCGTGTCCACGACGAACACGTCTACTCCGGCTTCTATGAGCAGCTGCTCGCGCTCCATATCGAGCGACGTGCCTACGGCCGCGCCGCAGAGCAGGCGCCCATGGCGATCCTTGCAGGCATTGGGGAATTTCTCAGCTTTTTTGAGGTCTTTGATGGTGATCAGTCCGCAGAGCCGGAACTTCTCGTCAACGAGCGGGAGTTTTTCTATGCGATGCTCTTGTAAGATTCTTTTGGCTTCTTCGAGGGTGACTGTGGGCGGCGCGGTGATGAGTCTCTCTTTGGGGGTCATGCGCTGGGAGATTGGGGCATCGAGGTCCTCTTGAAGCTGCAGATCTCTGATAGTGATCAGCCCCTCGAGGACTTTTGTCTTGGGGTCAACGATAGGCACGCCAGAGATATTATGTTCGGCCATGAGGCGCAGCGCTCTGCCGACGGGCTCGTCTTTTGTCAGCGTCCAGGGATCTTTGATGATCCCGGCTTCGTAGCGTTTGACTTTACGGACCTCTTCGGCTTGTTGTTCGGGGGTGAGATTGCGATGAATAATCCCCAGGCCCCCTTCTTTGGCCATGGCGATGGCCATTGGGGCTTCGGTGACCGTGTCCATGGCCGCGCTGATGATGGGGATCGCAAGCTCGATATTCTTGGTCAGCTTGGTGGAGAGATTCACTTCGTGGGGCAAGACTTGGGAATACTTTGGGACAAGCAGCACATCATCGAATGTGAATGCGAGCTTCACCGTGATCCCTCCCGTGCTCGCTTTGGTCTATTATACAGGGTTTCTTCCAGGGTGCAATATAATAAGAGTTATGATAGAGATCTTGACGGTGCTGTTTCTGGCGGCGCTGCCTGGGCTGGAGCTGCGCGGTGCGATCCCTGTAGCGATTGGGGTCTACGGGTTCGACCCGGTGACGGCGTATATAGTCGGGGTGCTGGGGAATCTGCTGCCGGTGCCGATCTTACTCAAGCTCTTGGGGCCGGTGACGGCTCTGGTGCGTCGGTTTTCGGTGCTCGATCGTCTTATGGACTGGCTCTTTGCCCACACAAGGGCAAGACATGGGGCGCGGATTGCGCGTGTGGGGGCAGGAGCGCTGGTGCTCTTTGTGGCGGTGCCCTTGCCGGCGACGGGGGCATGGACGGGAGCGCTGATCGCGCACGTCTTTGGGATTCCGTTCCGATACGCGTTTCCGTTGATCGCTCTTGGGGTGGGGATCGCCGGGATAGTGGTGACGCTGGCGACGATGGGAGTGATAAGGCTCTTCTTTTAGGTATGCCCTTCCAAGACCTCCTCGATAGTCAGCTCTAGGGAGATAGGCTGCGCCGTAAGGGTCTGGCCGCGCCCTAGGATCTGACTCTGCTGATAGCCTTCTGGGTGAGGGTCTCGATAGACCTCGATCTGCCCCTGTGTTACATCTACGATCCAGACTTCGGGGATGCCCGCGCGGGCATAGATGGGGAGCTTCACACGCCGATCGAACTCCCCCGAAGTCTCGCAGACTTCTATGATGAGCAAGACATCTTTGGGAGTGGGGTGCTCGGCGCTGTAGAAATCCTGACGAAACGCAAGCACCGCCAGATCGGGCTGGGGCTCAGAGTGCTCGCTCAGACGGATTGGGTCCTGCACACTAATAATAAAATGCCCTCCCAGCTTCCGAGTGAGTAAGTCGTTGAGGCGCTTGACACAGCTTGCATGACGACTGCTGATAGGGCTCATCTGGACGATCTCTCCCTCCACGAGCTCCACGCGATCATCCTCGGAGAGAATACCGGCTTGCGCCATCCGATGGTACTCGGCAACCGTGAACAATCGCTTGGGGATCTGGACGGCCATGGCGTCACCTCTAGCTTATTATACTCTTATGCTGGGACGGAAGCGACCGAGGCCTCACCCACGGTGATCACGAAGCGTCCCTCTTGGGCGTCTACGCGAACGGTGTCGCCTTCTTTGAGCTTGTTTTCGACGATCTGCAGCGCGAGCTCGTTCTCAATCTCTTCTTGGATGACTCTCTGCAGGGGCCGCGCCCCATAGAGCGGGTCATACCCCTTCTCAGCCAAGAGTGCCTTGGCCGCATCGCTGACTTCAAGGGCGATCTCTTTTTCCGCGAGCTTCTTGCGCACAGATTTTAACTTCAGCTCCACAATCTCCAAGAGATTCTCTTTGGACAGCGGCCGGAAGACGATAACCCCATCAAGTCTGTTGAGAAACTCCGGACGGAAGAACCTCTTCACCTCGCCCAAGACTCGTTCCTTGATCTCTTGATAGGAGCGCTCGTGAGCGTCGTCCTTTTCGCTGACAAAGCCCAGCTGCGTCGTCTTGGAGACGATCTGCTCACTGCCCAAGTTGCTCGTCATCAAGATCAGAGTGTTCTTGAAGTCCACGGTGCGCCCGTGGCCGTCGGTGAGCCGCCCGTCGTCTAAGACCTGGAGCAAGATATTGAAGACGTCTCTGTGGGCTTTTTCGATCTCGTCGAAGAGTATGACTCTATAGGGCTTTCTGCGCACCGCTTCGGTGAGCTGGCCCCCTTCTTCGTAGCCCACGTAGCCAGGGGGAGCCCCAATGAGCTTGGCGACCGAGTGCGGCTCCATAAACTCGGACATATCGAATCGTAAGAGCGCAGTCTCGTCGCCAAAGAGCGCCTCAGCCAGAGCTTTTGCCAGCTCGGTCTTGCCCACGCCGCTGGGCCCCAAGAACAAGAAGCTCCCTGCCGGACGCTTTGGGTCTTTTAAGCCGGCGCGGGCGCGGCGCACCGCTTGGGCCACGGCTGTGACGGCGTCGTTTTGGTCAATGACTCTGCGATGGAGACGCTCTTCGAGCTTGGCCAATCTTTCGCGTTCTTCCTCGAACATCTGCTCGACGGGGATGCCCGTCCACAGCGCGACCGTCTCGGCGATCTCCCGCTCGGTGACGATGGGCTCACGCTGGACGCGCTCGCGCTGCTCCGCTTCGCGTTGGGCGCGCTCCGCTTGGAGTCTTTCAAGCTCCCTCTGGAGCTGCTGAGCTGTCTTGGGGTCGGCGTTCGTGATCCGCCCTTCGAGAAGCTTAATCTTTTCTGTGATCTCTTGGACTTCCGGGGCGAACGTCCGATCCACCCTGAGCTTGGACGCGGCTTCGTCTAGGAGATCAATCGCTTTGTCGGGTAAGAATCTGTCGGAGATATATCGCACAGAGAGCTGCGCTGCAGCGCGCAGCGCGCCGTCTGTAATTGTGACGTGGTGATGGGCCTCGAGCTTGGGGCGCAGCCCCTCTAGGATCGCGATCGTCTCATCTACGGAGGGCTCTTCTATGAGGACTTTCTGGAAGCGCCGCTCCAGAGCCGGGTCCTGCTCGATGTGCTCTCTGTATTCGTCGAGCGTCGTCGCCCCGATCACTTGGAACGCCCCGCGCGCTAGGACGGGCTTTAAGATATTCGACGCATCAATAGCCCCCTCGGCTGCGCCAGCTCCCACGACCGTGTGCAGCTCGTCAATGAAGACGATCATCTTGCCTTTGGCGTTCTCGATCTCGCTGATGACGGCTTTGAGGCGTTCTTCGAACTCCCCGCGAAACTTCGTGCCCGCAACGAGCGCTGCTAAGTCCAGCTGGACCAATTCTTTCTCTTTGAGGGTCTCGGGGACGTCGCCGGCGACGATCCGTTGGGCAAGCCCCTCGACGATGGCCGTCTTGCCCACGCCGGGTTCGCCGATGAAGACGGGATTGTTCTTCTTTCTGCGCGAGAGAATCTGCACAGCCCGACGGATCTCCCGAGAGCGCCCAATGACCGGATCGAGCTTGCCCTCTCGTGCGAGCGCCGTCAGATTGACAGAGAATCTCTCTAATGCTTTATAGCGACTCTCGGCTTCTCTGTCGGTGACGCGCTGGGCACCGCGCACCTTGGAGAGCGCCTGATAGACGGCCTCGGGGGTTATACCATATTTCTGTAAGACCCTTCTGAGGGCGGTGTTGGGATCTTGGCTGATCGCAATGAGCAGATGTTCGATCCCGATGAATTCGTCCTTGAGGCGGTCCGCTTCCAGTTGGGCAGACTTCACCAACATCTCCAGCCGGGGCGTGATATAGATCTGTTGCCCCACGGTTGTGGAGACGCTCGGTTTCTCGGCCAAGAGAAGCTCTAAGTCTTTGAGCAAGCCGGGGATGGGCACCCCGATCTCTTTGAGCAGTTCTTGGCCGACGCCTTCCTTGGTGGCCAGCGTATAGAAGATGTGTTCCACATCGAGTTGGTTGTGCTTGTATCGCTCCAAGAGATCGGTCGAGTCGCGGAAGACCTCTTGGGCTTTCTCGGTGAACCGATCGAATCGGATCATCTGAGCTCACTCCTCCAAAAAATTAGCAGACTGTTCGTTATTCTGCTAAATTATAGGGGACAAACTTCCCGGAGTCAAGGCCGCCTCCCCCCTCTTGACAATCGAGGGAGGGACGGCTATAATACGGCCAGCAAAAAAGAGTCAGGAGGCGCTCAACCATGCCAAGAAAAAAATTCGGCGCTTCCAAAGAATATACACGGGGGCAAAATCAAAAAGTGACGCTCGTCCTAGTGGGTCGTGGACATGCGGACTTGACAACCTCGCAGCGTGTAATCTATAATACGCTTTCGAGGCGGGACTAAAACCCGAGGAGGTTGGGCAAACGAACTCGGGGAGGTAGAGATGAAGAGTCTCAAAGTCGTGAGCCTGGGGCTGATGGTTGTGAGCGTGGGGCTATTGGCGTTGGCCGATGGACAGCCCAAGCAGCCCACTCCGTCCAAGCCCACCGTCCAGCGCGGTTCGATCTTTGTGGACGTTCCCGCAGGTCACTATGCTGCTAGTGATTTGAAGTTTTTGGTGGAGCGCGGCATCATCACCGGGTTGCCCAACGGGGAATTCCAGGGCACCAAGGCCCTCACTCGCTACGACGCCGCCATGCTCATCGCCCGGGCTATAAGATACTTACAGAACGACCCGGAGAAGATCCAGCCGGCAGATCTCAAGATCCTGCAAGACTTGATCTTCAAGCTCTCAGAGCGCGTGCAGTCGCTGGACAAGCTCGAGCAAGATGTGGCGGCCCTCAAGAGCCGACCGACAAGCGACAGCAGCGCGGATGTGACGGCGCTCAAGGAGAAGCTCAGCCGGTCTGAGGCGCAGCTTGCCAGCCTCCAAAACCAAGTGCAGAATCTCAAGAGCGAGCTGCAGCAGGCCAAAGCCGCCTCCGGAGGCGTCGTCCCCGACGAGGTCGAGGCGCTGCGCCGCCAGGTCAATAATAGTCTCTTGATCGCGGCGTTTGCTGCGCTCGCTGGCGTTGTCGCGGTGATCTGGGCCATTGTGACCTAAGCGTGCCGGCCCCGGCCAAGCAAGACTCAAGCGCCGGGTTTGGTGAGAGCAAAAACCCAAAAAGGAGGTGGTCGCCAAGCTGGGGGAGAACACAAAAAACCAACGGCAGAGTCGTGCGTTCGTGCGTACGTCGAAAACCGAGTAAAAAAGGAGGTTTCTGTACATGTTTAGAAGATTGCTCGTTCTGACTTGTGCGCTCGCAGTTGTGAGTGCGCTTTCGTGGGGAGCGAACGCTGCTCCTGTCAGCGGGAGCTTCGCCATTGACATCGTCTTCTACCCGCAAGCTCCGATCACCAAGGTCGACCTCATCAATATGAAGTTTGAGGCCGACCTGATCTTGACGCTCTCGATCAGCGGCATAGATATCACCAGCACCACGGTCTTCACCTTCCTGGGATTGGAGTATCAATCGTTCGTGATCAGCGCCACGTTGGGTGCCTTGACCATCAAGGACACGATCATCTTCTCGCCGACGTTCTTTGAGTTCGAGGAGCTGCGCGACCAGTACGGACGGGTGCGCTATTGCTTACAACTCTCCCTGCCCAGCTTTGCCGGTACCCCAGCGGACTGTACCTTCCCGGCCTACCCCAACCTGAACGCGGGTATACTTGATCCCGACTTTGGGTTCGTGGGCTTCCATGATATCTTTCTGGGCGGGATTCACCCCGTCTCCCAGAACTTGATATTGGCCCGCTGGATCCAGGGGACCAATGCGCTCAACAACACCATCCGGTTCCGCAAGAAGATCGCGGATCTATCACTCAACATCGCCGGGTTGGTCCTCAACGTCAAGGCGCTCTTTGCCAACGTTGCTTCGACTGACACTGGCTTCAGCTTGCTCAGCGGCTTGGTCCTGGCAATGGAGGGCAAGACGGTCAGCGGCGTGGGCGTGCGCGGGGAGCTGTGGCTGGGCGCCAAGCAGGGGTTGGAGTGCTTCGGCGAGTGCAAGCCCCTGGAGCGCTTCTTCAACCAGATGGTCACCGGCGGCGGCTTCAATAACGTTGAGGAGGAGAAGCTCTTCCTCACCAATGTCCAGATCGCCGGCATCCGCCACGACCTGCGCATCGAGATGCACTTCAAGCTGCGACAGTGCACCATTGACCAGGTCGATGACGACCGCGACGGCTGGTTCGCCGAGGACCCAACGGCGAATGCCATCGATGAGGATAGAGATCTCTTGGATGGCGAGGATGACATTGATGTCGTCAGCCCGATCTGCTATGTCGAGCTGACCCAGTCAGGCGTGATCGCGCCCTGGAGGCTCAGCTTCGTCACGCGCTGGAACTGGAACGGCAACCTCGACCTGCTGAGCAACGTCACGACGTTCACGCTCAAGGCCGGCGATATGTCCGTGCTCGCCACCTTCATCTGGCGCGCTACAGGGCAGTTGTCGTTCACGCCGGGGTTGGCCAACTTCGTCACCTCGTTTGATCCGCCCGGGCTCAGCGTCACCAGCAATGTCGTCTTCTGCACTAACCTCTGGTACTGCAACTGGGCCGTGGGTGGGCTTGCCAATCCGGCGCTCCTGCCGCCTGTGGTTTCGCACAGTCTGAGCTTCAGCGGCACGGTCGGACCGATGAGCATCGCCGCTACGGCGATCTTCGATGGCGGGCTCTTTGGGCAGTTCAGCGAGTTGGATGTGGACCTGTCCGCTACCGTCGGCGCGGCCACCTTCACCAGCTCGACGATCTTGCTTGTGGACCAATTGGCCGGCCAGGCGTTTAGCCTGAGCTTCAAGTTCTAAGGGGATAAAAGCAAAAAGGAGGTTTCGTCAATGTTTAGAAGAATCACGGCACTGGTGTGTGCACTAGCATTGGCCGGAGCTCTCTCCTGGACGGCCCAGGCCGCTCCGGTCACAGGCAGCTTCAGCTTGGACGTCGTCTTCTACCCGCTAGCTCCGATCACCAAGGTCGATCATGTCCTTGTGAAGTTTGAGGCCGACCTGGTGTTGACGATGTCCATCAGTGGGGTGGATCTGACCAGCACCACGCTCTTCACGTTTAAGGGCGTGGAAGTCCAGCTCTTCTCGGCTAAGGCGACGGTGGGCGCCATGACCTTCACCACGGTCTTGGCCTTTGCTCCAAACATCTTGGAGTTTGAGGAAGTGCGCTCTGGGGTCGCCAGCCGCGGCTGGTGTCTGCGCGATTCCGCGCCCTCGCCCCCACCATTTGCAGCAAACTGCGTCCCCTGGGGATTCAGCGCGGGCATAGAGTTCGATGGTACCGTTGATCCTCCCCCTCCACCAATCGATTCGCCAGATGTCAGCTTCTTTAGCATCTTCTGGTCGGACCCGGTAATCCAGAACATCTATCTAGGCCTGTGGGCCGATGGACTGCTACCAGGCCCCCATAACTTCACGGTCTCGCAGCTCGATCCGGCGCTGACCTTCCGCAAGAAGGTCGCAGAAGTGACCTTGAGCATCGCGGGGTTGACGCTAGGGTTGCGCGCGCTCTTTGGCAACTTCGGCACGGCTACCGTCCCGGACTTCCGGACGGGATTGGTGCTCATCCTGGAAGGCACAACGGTCTCGGGGGTCGGAGTACGCAGCGAGACCTGGGTCGGTGCCCGCCAGGGCTTTGAGTGCTTCGGCGAGTGCAAGCCCGCCTCACGCCTAGGGTTCATCGGAACGACGTTTGCTCCGATGCCTGCCACCGCCGGCATCGTCGGCCCAAGCATCCCCTTCGAACCCCAGGAGCAGAAGCTCTTCATCACCGGGCTGACACTGGCCGGCATCCGCAACAGCATCGCTATAGACTTCGTGCTCAGCGGTGCTGGAGCCAGCTCGCTCCAACCGACCGCCATGCAGATCACCTCGGGCTGGCGGGTGCCCACACTGCGCCTGACCATCACGAACATCGCACGGTTTGTCCCAGGGCTGGTCTTGGCGCGTGACATCATGCTCTTTGGCATCAGCATCGGCGAGGCCAGCGCTACCGTCCAGCTCGACTTCCGGCCCAACGTCATCGGCGCGTGGGAGACCTACTTCACCGCGCTGTTTTTGGAGTTTGATCCGCCCGGGGCCAAGGCTACGGTCGTCGTCCTCTCCTGCGATACGGATTGGTTCGGCTTCTACGGCTTTTGCAGCATACCTGGTACAGGCCCGTTCCTGGAAGTCGACTACATCTTGGAGTTCGAGGTGGGCGATCTGAGCGTAGAGATTGTGGCAATCATGCTGGGGAGCTTGCTGAAGGACCTCTATAGGGTAGACATCTATGCCAGCTGGTCTCTCGGCGGAGCAGTCTCCCTCGACAGCACGACGATCTTGACTCCCGACGCGCTCTTCGCTCAGAAGTTCGGCGTGTCCGTCAAGTTCTAAGTTAGGGAAAAACCGAGAAAAAGGAGGTTCTGTCAATGTTTAGAAGACTCACGATCCTCATGGCGGCGCTGGCCGTGGCCGCAGTGGCGGGCTGGTCTGCCCAGGCCGCTCCGGTCAGCGGTTCCGTAACGTTGGATATCGTCTTCACACCAGCAAATTTCTACGATTGTCTCCCTGGGACAGGCAGGGCACCGTGCAAGATCGACAAGATCTTGGTGAAGCTGGAGGCTGATCTCATCCTGACCCTGTCGGTCAGCGGCGTGGACATCACCAGCACCTCGGTCTTCACGTTTAAGGGGTTGGAGTACCAGTCGTTCGTGGCCACGGGCACCGTTGGGGCGTTGGCCTTCCGCACCCAGCTCATCTTCGCCCCCAACATCGTGGAGGTCCAAGTCGTCCGCGACGCCTTCGGACGGACTCGCTACTGCATCAATGCGATCGATCCGGCCCTGCCCGCTGGGCCACCTCCGCATCCCTTAGCGGCTTTCCTCTGCCCATACACCGGATCTACCCTCTACTGGTTATTGGAGGACATCGTCATCCATCCAGTGGTGGGCAATCTCACCCTTGCGGGTTACTTTGACAGCGCAGGGCACCTTGATCCGGCGCTGACCTTCCGCAAGAAGATCGCGGAGCTGTCGCTGTCGCTGGCTGGGCTGACCATCGGCCTGCGCGGCATGTTCGCCAATATCGGCAGCGCTCAGACCCCCAATTGGCGCATGGGCGTCGTGGCCAGCGTCGAGGGCACAACGGTCTCGGGGATCATCATCCGCGCCGAATCGTGGATCGGCGCGCGCCAAGGGCTGGAGTGCTTCGGCGAGTGCAAGCCCCTCGAGCGCATCCGCGGCGGCAAGGTCGAGACTGACTTCATCATGTACGAAGAGAAGATCTTCATCCGCAACTTGAAGATCGCCGGCGTGACCTTCGGCGCACGCCTGGAGTTCACATTCGCCGATCCGCTGCCGGGCCAGCCGGTTGGCCTCAGCTTCCTGCTGCTGACCCAGGACTTCGCTCTGGCCCCGCTGGGCCTGACGGTCAATAACGTGATCCACGTCATGGGGCCGACCCTCACCATCGTCCAAGACGTGATCACCACCACCCTAAAGGTGGGCGACGTCTCGGTCCTGGCCCAGTTCATCATCCGACCGGCAGTCACCGGAGCGTTCAACATCTACTTTGCTCAACTGATCTCAACCTTCGATGCTCCGGGCGTCAAGGTCACCGACATCCTCGTCCCATGTATTGACGAGAATGTCTGCGCCTTCCCAGACGGGCTGCTGGATCACACCCTAATCCTCTCCACGACTGTGGGCGACGTGAGCCTCGACATCCAGTTGTACTTTGCTGGGCTCTTCCGCGGCTTCTACCAGGCGATCGTTGAGGTCGGCTGGAAGCTAGGGAACACGACGATCCGCAGCTCCTCGGTCATCGGCGTGGATGCCCTGCTGGGACAGAAGATCGGTATCGAGTTCAAGTTCTAGAGAAAACTCGGACGGAGTTGGCCCGGCCCTGGGGGAAAGACCCCGGGGCCGGTTGTTTTTTTTTTTTGAATCACGGAAGGCACGGAAGCGATCACGGAGCGCACGGAATCGGGTTGACAGGCCCTCACCGGTGAGATACTATACTGAAGCTATGAACATCCAACAGTTATTGACTAATGACGAATGGCTCGCCGATCACCTCGATGAGCTTGTTGACCGCTATGCCGGCCGGGTTATAGCGATCCACCAAGGAGCCATCGTAGCTGTGGGGGATTCAGAAGCCGAGGTCTATCGCCTCCTCCACGGGCAAGACCCCATGCCGTTGGTCTTCCGCGTTCCCCACCCAGAAGATCTCCAGTCACTCTTAGCTCATGCCAATCATCTTTCGCTATAAACATCTGAGAGGGCAGCCAGCTCCATTCATCCCCATCGGCATCAAGATCGCCGAGCGCTGGTATCCCCTGGAAGTGTACATAGATTCCGGCGCGGCTTATACAGTGCTCCACGCTGGGATCGCTGAAGGCATCGGCTTTGACTACCGCAGCGGCCGTCTCACATATCTACAAGTAGGCGACGGCAGCTTGATCCCCGTTTACTTGCATAGCTTAGAGCTCCAACTAGGGTCAGAACGGGTAACGGCACCGGTAGGTTTTTCCGATAAGCTCGGAATTGGGTTCAATCTCCTGGGGCGTGCAGGAATCTTCGAGCGATTCGAGATATGCTTCCGTGAGAAGCAAGGGATTATCAGCTTTGAGCTGAACTAATTTCTTCTCTTGAATCACGAGACGCACGGAATGGGGTTGACAGGCCCTCACCGGTGAGATACTATACTCTCCGTCTAAAGGAGGCGTGACTATGCGGCGCATACTCTGTGCTCTGTTGGTTGGCGGAACTTTTCTCAGTGCTCAGGCCCAGACCCTCTCCACCCACCAGATCGTCCGAGTGCTCTCGGCCCAAGGAGACATAACAGCTTCGGACTTACAAGCAGCCCTCGGCCAATGGCAGCTCGAGCTCTATAACTTTCCCACCAAGACCGACTTTTTCTCTGCTCAATATCTCGTAGACGCCGACGAAAACGGGAGATTTGAAGCGGGCCTCGACCCAGTCTATGAGATCACCGGGCAGCCCAGACTGGTCACGGCGCACGCCACGGCCTTCTGTAGCAGCCCTCAGCCCTTCGTGGAGATGCGCGTGCACGTCATCGCGGACTTTCAGATCAGACGCAACGGCCAGCCCCAAGGAGGCCCACAATCCGGAACAATACTCTTTCTCTCTTCGGGAGATGTGCGCGGGCCGTGGGTCATGATGCTCTCCGTCGACTTGGACAACGATGGGACCTCTGAGGGCGTGATGGGGATCTCGACCCGATTCGCTCTGCCCCTCATCCCCCCGAGGTGTCCGTGATTCAAAACTTCGCGCCCTTGCGGGTCTTGATCACTTCGTCAATCAAGTGATAGTTCTTGGCGTCCTCGGGGCTCATGAAGAAGTCCCGGTCGGTGTCGCGCTCCACACGCTCGAGGGGCTGACCGGTGTGCATGGCCAGAATGCGATTGAGCTGATCGCGCGTCTTTAAGATCTCTTCGGCGTGAATCTTTATATCAGCAGCGGCTCCTTGCACCCCACCCCACGGCTGATGGATCATGATGCGCGCGTTGGGCAACGAGAGCCGCTTGCCCTTCGTCCCCGCAGCCAAGAGCAACGCGCCCATGGAGAACGCCGAGCCCACACAGATCGTGCGCACGTCGCTGCGCACATATTGCATCGTGTCATAGATCGCCAACCCCGCTGTTGTGCTGCCCCCAGGAGAGTTAATATAGAGATTGATGTCCTTCTCTGAATCTTTGGAGTCGAGAAAGAGCATCTGTGCCACCACCAAATTGGCCACATAATCGTTGATGACGCCCTGCAAGAAGATAATACGGTCTTCCAACAGCCGAGAGTAAATATCGTAGACACGCTCATATTGGCCGGTGCGATCAATGACGAACGGCACTTGGGCTTTCATGGTGATTCACCTCTCCTTTGAGGTGTGTGGTTTGTCCGTGCTTTCCGTGATTCTAAATAATTTTCGCATTTTCATAGAGAAACTGCAAGGCCCGCTCGTCTTCGAGCTCGGAGCGGAAGCTCTGTAATCGCCCCTCGCGCTCCAGGAGCGCGCGGAGTTTTATGGGCTTCATCTCGCGCTTGCGTGCCTCTTCTTCTAAGAATTTTTCGAAATCTGCCTCGCTCAGCTTGAAGCCCTCCTGCTTTTTGATCGCTTCGAGGACGAGTTCACGCTTGACGCGCTGTGCGATCGCTTCTTTGAGCTTCTTCACCTCGTCTGCAGGAGGCTCCGGCATCCCCGAAGACTGAAGGCGCTCAAGCTCTTGGGCGACGAGCTCGTCAACGAAGCGTGTGGGCAGCTCCAGCGGCGTCTGCGCGACCAGAGCATCGAGAATCTTGAGCTTGAGCTCGCGCTCGCGGCGTCGCGCGCGACGCCCTTCTAATTCTTGGCGGATCTGTGCTCGGAGTGTTGCTATGTCTTCGTGTCCCAAAGTTTTGGCGAGCTCCGCGAGCTCGGGCTTCTCTAAGAGTTTGACGCCCTCGATGCGCACGATGAGACGTGGCTGCTGGGCGCTTGTCGTCAGGGTGATGGTCTCACCGATCCTATGCCCGATGAGCTGCTCGGTGAGCTCGCCGGGGGAGGCCTGCCACTCCCGCACTTGGTCCTCGCCGGAGATCCGCACCTCGACGATGTCCCCTGCCTCTACGGTGGAGCTCTGTGCGCCCGTCTTGGGGAGGAGCGTCGCGTGTTCACGTCGTATCTGCTCGAGCACCGCGTCAATATCGCTCTCTTGGACAGGCTGGACAGGGATGTCCTCGACCTCGATCCCTCTATAGTTTTGTACGGTCACTTCGGGAAGGACCTCGATCTCGGCCTCGAACGTGAAGTCTTGGTGAGGGTCAAAGACTCCCGGCCTCGTCTGAGGAGCGCTGACGGGGCGAACCTGTAATTGCTGGAGCGCCTGAGGGAGATACTCTTCGATGAGCTCTGTTTGGGCGTCTTCGTTGAGGAAATCTTTGCCGAAGCGGGCCTCCAGCACAGCGCGCGGGACGTGCCCCGGGCGAAAGCCGGGGAGCTGAATCTCCCGACTGGCCCGACGAAAGAGCTCGTCGAGCTTCTCTCTGACGGTCTCGGCAGGGATCTCCACGCGCACCGTGACTTGGGTGGGGCTCTTGAACTCTTTGGTGGCTTTCACGGCTGAGCGCTCCTCTCCTGAATGAGTTTTGTCAACAGCATATTGAGGGGTGTTGGGATGTGTAATCTTCGTCCCTCACGGACGACAGCTCCATTAATATACTCGATCTCTGTAGGTCGGCCGCGGCGCACATCTTGCAGCATGCTCGAGATATTCTGAGCCGTCTTGCACGCGACCGTCTCAACTCGTTCTATGGCTTCAGCTTCGCTGAGCGTCACCCCATGAGCGCGAGCCACCTGGAGCGCTTCACGGGCTACTGCCCCGGCGATCTCTCGGAGCTGTGGGTCATGGACGATGCTCCCGTTGGGCTGATCAAAGAGCGCCGTCAGCGGGTTGATCGCGCAGTTAATAATAAGCTTTTCCCAGAGAAGGCGCTCGATCTCTTCAGTATATTCTGGTTCGATCTGAGCTGTGCGCAAGAGCGCGATGATCTCTTCTATCTCTGGGGTGAGCGGGCCCTCCCAGCGGCCAAGTCTTGTGGGGCCGACGCCGGCCCAGCGCACCCGCCCGGGACCAAGCAGCGTCGCCCCTTGGGCTGTCACCCCGCGCAGGAATCTCTCTTTGGGAACGAATCGTAAGATTTCGTTCTCCATGCCGACCCCGTTCTGCAAGCTGAGCACCCATGACCGCGAAGATAATCTGGGAGCGATCTGCTCCATAGCCCGTAAAGTCTGATGGGCCTTCACGAAGATCCCCACAAGATCGGCGTCAGCGAGGGCTTCCGGGGTTGTCATAGCGTCTACCAAGACCCGAACAGGAGCGCCGTCGCGCTCGATGATCAACCCGGCGCTCGTGATCGCTCGTATATGCTCGACATTCGAAGGGTTATACAGCGAGACCGACGCTCCGGCCCGCGCCAGTAAGCCCCCAACGAGACTTCCCAAGGCTCCCGCGCCCACAATGCAGATCTTCATTGGAGTTTTTTGAGGATCTCTTCGCTGATCGTGAAGCTGTGCTCTGCGACCGTCGGAAATTTTCCGGATTTGACGTCGCTCAGGAAATTTTTCGCAGCGCCTTCGATCTGCTCCGCCACGTTCGTATAGCGCTTAGAAAACTTGGGCGAGATGCCCAACGACAGCCCAATGACATCGGTCACGACGAGCACTTGGCCGTCGCAATAGGGCCCGGCACCGATCCCGATCGTTGGGATTGTGACACGCTCTGTGATGAGCTTGGCCAGCGCCCACGGGACGGCTTCCAGCACGAGCGAGAAGACTCCAGCTTCTTCTAAGATTTTCGCGTCGTTCAAGAGTTTTTGCGCGGTCTCTGCGTCGCGCCCTTGGACTTTGAGTCCCCCAAGCTGAGCCACGCGCTGCGGCGTCAGCCCAATATGGCCCATGACGGGGATGCCGCGCCGCACTAAGAGACTGATCATATCGGCCATCTCCGCGCCGCCCTCAAGCTTGACGGCTTCGGCTCCACCTTCTTTGAGAAAGCGCCCGGCGTTGCTTAAAGCCTGTTCAGCTGATATTTGATACGACAGAAAGGGCATATCCCCCACAAGCAGGGCGCGCTTGACCCCGCGACGCACCGCTTTGGTGTGATGGATCATCTCGTCCATAGTGACGGGGATCGTGTCGGGGTAGCCCAAGATATTATTGCCCACGGAATCGCCCACTAAGAGCACGTCAATTCCGGCGCGATCGAGCAGCAGAGCTGTGGGCCAATCGTAGGCCGTGAGCATGGCGATCTTCTCGCCGGACTCTTTCATGGCGCGCAGCTTGGGGATCGTGACTCGCTCGTTCATCAATGGATCGTACTGATCATAGCAAGTGCTGTAGAGGGCGTCAACCCGCTTGCACGGGGGAGCCTCGACGTGATAGAATCTCTTTTTGGTAATGGAGTCCGTCCCCTAGGGACGAGGCGGCTCTATGCACAAGGACTTAGACCGGCGTATTGTCGAGTATCTGCAGAGAGATGGGCGAGCGAGCCTGAGGGAGCTCGCGCGGCAGCTGCGGGTCTCCTCCGCGACGGTAGGGCATCGGCTGCGCGAGCTTGAGCGACAGGGGGTCATTCGCGGCTACAAGGCGCTAGTAGACTATGCCAAGCTCGGATACCCCATCACGACGGTGACGCTCATCAAAGCTCGAGGAAACCAAATCCCTGAGATCGTGGCAGAGCTCCAAAAGAACGATGAGCACCTCACCCATGTCTACGAGATCACCGGGGAGTTCGATATTCTCGTGATCGGGAAGTTCCGTGACCAAGAGAGCATGAACGCTGAGATCAAGAGGCTCTTGAGTCACCCGGCCATCGAGCGGACGAATACGAGCATTGTGCTGGCTGTGGCCAAGGAGGAAGCGGCTGTGGGGGCGCGCTGCTGAGCGCTCTAAGAGAATTGACGGACCGAGGGCGACTCGCTTATAATGGGAGCATCCTCAAGCAGAGATGAATAGCACATCATACACAGGGTGGTGAGAGGGAATGGTTGAACTGAAGGATTTCAAGATTTTCTCCGATCTTGGCCCTAAGGACCTCAGCGAACTAGAGGGCAAGGTCCGCAAGATCAAGTACGGTCGAGGCGAGATCATCTTTCAAGAGGGCGCGCCGGCGTTCGGATTCTATCTGATCTTCGAAGGGCAAGTGAAGCTGGTCAAGCGCACCCTGGGGGGCAAGAAACAGATTCTCAAATTAGTTGGCCCCGGCGAGATCGTGGGCGAGACGACGCTCTTTGACAAGGGCGTGCACATCGCGTATGCCAAGACGCTCAATAAAGCGCTCGTCGGCTTCATCGAGCGTGGGGACTTTTTTGACTTTCTCACGCGCCACCCGCCTGTGACGTTTCGGCTCTTTGAGAAGCTCAGCGAGGAGCTGAAAGCATTTCAGTGCAAGCTTGCCGAGCGCAGCTACAACGGGAGTAAGGAGCGGCTGGCCCGGATTATCTTGAAGCTTGGGGAGAGCGGGATTGAGCTGTCGCGCACAGAGCTGGCCGAGATGGCCGGAGTCAGCTCCAAGACGGCGATCCGCACCCTGGGGGAGCTGGAAGAACGCGGCGTGATCGCCGTGGATGACAGAAAAGTGACGGTGCTCGACCAGAAATCGCTTGAGGCTATGGCCGAGCCCTTCCCCTTCCGCCTGAGCGATAATCTGATTATTTAGCGGGTCAACCTTCGCTTGGGGAAGGGACAGGTGTCCTTTCGCGTGCGCCTCATGGGAAGTAGACTCACCGGTAGCCTAAAACGCTGGACTTTGGGCGCGGGGTATCAGGCCCCACAGACCATGAGAGGGTTCATACGTCTAGTGGTGATCGTCGCTTTGTATGCTGCGATCGTCTTTTTCTTGTTGGGGCTTGGCGAATATGTGGGGATTGCTGAGGTGCTGACGGTCGTGATCCTGGGAGTGCCAGTGTTTCTGAGCAGCTGGTCCTTTGGGCTTATCGGAGGGGCGATCAGCGGTGTAGCAAGCCTGATCTTCTCTTTCCCGTTTGTCTCTGCTAGGGAGATATTGCCCGTGGCGGGGCTGTGTTATCTGGCCGTGGGAGGGGGGATGGAGCTGTGGCACCGGCTCAAAAACCCTGCTCCCCATAAAAAGAGATCGGAGGGGCTTCAGTTCTTCAAGCGTTCTTTGAATTTCACGCACATCATTGATAGTGAGGGGCAAGTGTGGGAGAGCAACGATCGTGCGGGGGAGGCCTTTGGCTCTCCTCGGAGGGTTTGGGAGTTTATTCACCCTGATGATCAGGTGCGCTTTCGCGAGGAGCTGGCCCGCGCGGCCCTGCGTGGCGAGGCCGGCCCAACAAAACTGCGCACCATCTCACAACGCAAAGAAGTGATCCCCGTCGAGATGAAGCTTGTGCGGTTGGACCAGACGCGTCATGCTCGATTGGTGCTGGAGATGCGCGATCTCTCGGCGCTTGCCGAGCTTGAGAACAAAGTGCGCGAAGCCCAAGCGCGCTATCGCTACTTGATCGAAGACGCGATCGACACGCTCGACACGGGGATTCTGCTCCTAGACAAAGACCAGCGGGTCATCTGGGCCAATTGCACTCTGGAGAAATTCTTCGATCTCGACCGGGATGAGATGGTCGGTCGGGAGGTGCGACGAGCCTTGCTGGGAGCAAAGCGAGCTTTGGCGCACCCCGAAGATTTCGAGCGAGTCGTCAATGGCACGGCTGAACCGTTTCTCTTTACGGTGCACACCCACGGGAGTGAACGCATCTTAGAATATCGCAGTATCCCTGTAGCAACCGAGCGCTATAAGGGCGGACGGATTGACCACTTCATTGACGTCACGGAGAAGAAGCGCCTGGAACAAAGCCTCCAAGAGAAGACCAGACGTCTTGAAGAGAAGAACCGTCAGCTTGAGGAGTTCACCAGTGTTGTCTCTCATGACTTGAAAGAGCCCCTCAGAACGATGGCCGCCTTCAGTCAATACTTGCTCGAGGACTACGCAGAGAAGCTCGACGACGACGCCCGGGATTATCTCAACCGTATCCATCGCTCGAGTCTGCGGATGCGCCATCTCATCGACGATCTCTTAAGGCTGAGCAGCATCGGGATGCGCCAGGAGACCTTAGAAAAAGTCTATCTCAGTGAAGTCTTTGAGCAGATCAAAGAAGATATGAAGGCGCGCTTGGAGAACGTCTCGCTGCAATTGCCCCAGACGATGCCCATTATCATTGCGAATCGGACGCGGATGGTCGAGCTCTTTGGGAATCTGGTCTCCAACGCTATAAAATATAACGACAAACCCCACAAGCGCGTCGAGGTCGGATGGTCGCATCACGGGGAGTTTTATAAGTTCTATGTGCGCGACAACGGGATTGGCATTGAGGAGCCGTATTTAGAGAAGGTCTTTGAGCTCTTTGAGCGGCTCAACCCGCGCGGGGACGACTACGAGAGCACCGGGGCGGGCTTGGCTATCTGTAAGAGGATCGTGGAAGAATATGGTGGGCGGATCTGGGTGGAATCGAAGGTCGGCGAGGGGAGCACGTTCTATTTCACGCTGCCCAACCCGCGCTTCTCCCAGAAGCTCAGCAGCACCGGCGCCCTAAGAAATACTGAAGAGCCGGCACTGGTCAAGCATTGAAGCACCCTGAGGTGAGCTATGCGCAACAGAAAACTCAAGATACTCTTAGTTGAGGACAACCCCGATGACGTGAAGATCGCGGAGCGATCGCTGAAGAAGGGCAATGTCCAGAGCGATCTCTATGTCGTGCAAGACGGGCAGGAAGCGCTGGACTTTCTGCGCCGCCGGGGGAAGTTCGCCGACGCTCCCCGGCCCGATCTCATCTTTCTCGATCTCAACCTCCCCAAGATCGGCGGCCATAAGGTCTTGGAGGAAATCCGCAAGGATCCACAACTCAAGCGCATCCCCGTCATCGTTCTGACGGTCTCCAAGCGTGAAGAAGACATCGTCAAAGCCTATGACTCTGGGGCAAGCGGCTATATCCCCAAGCCACCCAGCACCACCGAGTTTATTAAAGTTATTAATACTGTGCTCGACTACTGGGAGGTCTCGGAGCTGCCGCCGGCCTAAGACTTTCACGGGATTTTCACGTGGAGGTCATCTCTTTTTGACGTTGGGGATGCTACACTTTTTCAGAGAAACCTGTCCGGTGGTCGTAGGGACACCAGACACTCGTATATCTGACGAACTCTCTTGCGGGGGTAGACAGGGGTCCTTTCGCTCCTGCGGGAGAGGGGGTACAGTAGAGAGCGATGATCGCTCACAGGGAGAACCGACAGAGAAGAGTCCGAGGCATGGTGCCAGCCAAGGGAGCGGGTTTACGGCCCGACGGACCAGGGTTTTGCCGCGTCGCTCCTGCCAACCTCCTTCGGCGCGGATTTTTCCCCAGTCTGGACTTGGCCGGGGTTCGAGTCCCCACGGGCGAGGGAAACCTAGGTTCTTCCTGCGGTCGTAGGGGCACCCTCCTCCGGGTCGCTCCTATGGCCGGTGGTTGCTAACCTCATTCCCCGGGAAGGCGGGATCAACCCCTCCCGCCTTCCCTCCCTGCCTCTCCTAGCTTCGATTGCCACGCGCGCTGCCGTGTTATATAATTACACGGTGGAGGTCCAAACGAAGCTATGTTCAAGACAGCGCGGTTCTACAGCCCCACACTGGGGAAGCTCACCTTCGAGCAGGTTGTGGACGAGATCGTGCGCATCATGGAAGAGGACCCGCACACGCGCTATGAGATCGTCGTGGGCAGCGATTCCCACTCGAGCCCCGGCGAGATGGACTTCGTCAGCGCGGTCATCGTGCATCGGGTGGGCAAGGGCGGACGGTACTTCTGGAAGCGCATCCGCGAGAGGAATATCTATACGCTCCGCCAGAAGATCTATCGTGAAGCGCTGCTCAGCTTCGAGCTCGCCAAAGACCTGATGGAGGAGCTGGAGCGGCGCACCATGCTCGATTATAACTTAGAGATTCACGTGGATGTTGGGCGCAACGGGCGCACGAGAGAGCTCATTGACGAAGTCGTGGGGATGATCATAGCCAGCGGCTTCCCCGTCAAGACCAAGCCCGATTCTTACGCGGCGTCCTGTGTGGCTGACAAGCATGCGTAATGCCTGACCTCACCCCCAACCCCTCTCCGACGGGGGATTTTATCTCCGCAAGTCCCGAAGAGACGCGCTGCCTTGCGGCGCAGCTCGCATCGGAGCTTGCCCCAGGCGATTGTCTCTTGCTCATTGGGGAGCTTGGGGTCGGCAAGACGACGTTTGTGCAGGGGCTGGCCCAAGGGCTAGGGATCAGGGAAACAGTCCGTTCGCCCACGTTCATCCTGATGCGCGAGTACAGGGGAAAGTTCCCGCTCTATCACTTCGACGCGTACAGAATAAAAAATCTTGACGAGCTGCGCGAGATCGGCTTTGAAGATACCGTGCGCTCCCAGGGGATTACGGCCATCGAATGGGGCGAGAAAACTGAGGGCTTGCTGCCCCAGAGGTGCTGGCGTATTTTGATAGAGCTCTTGCCCGATCAGAGGCGGCGCATCTGTGTAGAGCGCCCTCAAGAGCCCAGCACATAGAGCCCGCTGTTGTTGTTCCCAATGATGATCTCCAAAAAGCCGTCGCTATCGAGATCTGCAAGGGTTGGCGAAGAGAAGAACTGCGCGGCGGCCCTGGGGCGATAGGCCCACTTGCGCGCGCCGCTGCGCCCGTCAAGACAATAGAGATTCCCATCATGCGAGCCGACCAAGACTTCGAGCTTGCCGTCGCTGTCAATATCCGCAAGAGCTGGGGAAGACTCGACGAGATCATTCGTAGAGAAGCTCCATCTCAGGCGACCGTCACTGCCGGAGAGCGCAAGGACTCTCTGATCGTTGATCCCAATAGCGATCTCGATCTTGCCGTCGCCGTCGAGATCGCCGATCGCTGGTGACGACGGGATGCGCTCTTTATGGGCTTCAAAGAACCATCGTCTTTGGCCGGTGCGCCCGTCGACACAGAAGACGCCGCGCTTGCTGGAGCCCACGACAGCTTCGAGTTGTCCGTCGCCGTCGAGATCGCTGAGCGCTGGCGATGATTCGACCGGGCCACCAGTGTCAAAAGCCCATTTTGCTGTGCCCGTCCGCCCGTCGAGCGCGTAGAGCTTTCCGTCTAAAGAACCGATAACGATCTCTATTCTGCCATCGCCGTCTATATCCGCGACGGCGGGCGAAGAACGAGCAGGGAAGTCGGGGAGAAATTTCCATTTCACGGAACCGGTGCGGCCATCGAACGCGTAGACGCGCTCTGAGCCGACGATCACTTCAGATTTTCCGTCGCCGTCGATGTCAGAGATTGCTGGGGAGGAGAGAATGCCGTCTTCCGTGAGAAAAGTCCATTTGGGGCGGCCGGTTCGCCCGTCTAAGAGAGCGAAGCTCTTGTCTTGGGAGCCGATGGCCACTTCGAGCCGCCCGTCGCCGTCGGCGTCGGCGATCGCCGGGGAAGAATAGACCCAACTTTTCGTCCCGTAGCGCCATTTGAGAGCCCCGCTGCGCCCATGATACGCGTAGAGATTGCCATCGTAAGAGCCGACGACGACTTCCAAGATGCCGTCGCCATCTACATCGCCGACGGCCGCAGACGATTCGACGAGCCCGCGCGTGAAGGCACTCCAGCGCTCTTTGGGAGCTGTGATCTTACTTGTCTTTGTCGCGCGCCCGGTGTGCAGAAGATCGCGGCGGAACATGGGCCAGTCGCTCACGGGAGCCTGCGCTCTTGTGCTCGTTTCTTGAGGAAGCATCGGCGCTGTAAGCACGAGCGTGCAGCTGATCTTCAGAAAATCGCGGCGCGACAGCGTCATAGAGCCTCCTTTCTTTGGTCTCCCACTCTACCATACGGCGTGCGACGGAGCAAGCGAAAGCGCTGAATGTAATGTGTATCACTATTATAGGAAGTAAAGTTCCCGTATAATGCTTCTTGAGCGATCTATGGGTATAATGTTAAAGTCCCAAGAAGGAGGTCTTATGGCAACATGGAGGCTCTGGGCATTGATCGGGTGTACTATGCTCGTTCTCGTTGTCGGCTCAAGCGTCGGCGTGACTCAAGTGAACTTCACGCTCACAGTTGTCAAGACGGGCACCGGCAGTGGTACGGTCACCAGCAGCCCCCCAGGGATCAATTGTGGCACCATCTGCTCTGCTTCTTTTCCCAGGGGTACCGCAGTCACTCTGACCGCCACTCCTGATAGCGGCTCGACCGTCAGCAGTTGGAGTGGCTGCGACTCCGTCTCTTCAGATAATAGACAGTGCACCGTCACGATGAACTCCAACCGCACTGTCACAGTGACGTTCTCGACCACGGCTACGTTCACGCTCACCGTGACTGTTTCTGGGAACGGCTCCGTCAGCAGCAGCCCCGTGGGAATAAATAATTGTCGTGGCACGTGCTCGGCTGCGTTTGCGGCAAACACGACCGTGACGCTGACGGCCAGCCCGGATTCTGGCTGGTCCTTCAGCGGCTGGGGTGGGGCATGCAGCGGCACCGGAGCGTGTCAGATCACTATGGACGCGAACAAGTCGGTCACCGCGACGTTCTCGCAAAACCCTGTGCTCACCGTAAACGTAAGCGGCACCGGCAGCGGCACGGTCACCAGCAGCCCCTCAGGGATCAATTGCGGCTCAGTGTGTTCAGCCTCGTTCAGGGGCGATACACAAGTGATCTTAACAGCTACGCCCGATGGAGACTCGACCGTCAGCAGCTGGAGCGGGTGCGATTCCGTCTCCCAGGACAAGCGCACCTGCACCGTGAGGATGACCGGCAACAGGACAGTCACTGTGACGTTTACGCGCGCTCTGCCTGCATGCCAA
Organism: Candidatus Fraserbacteria bacterium; assembly: GCA_947085185.1. Lineage (GTDB taxonomy): Bacteria > Bipolaricaulota > Bipolaricaulia > RBG-16-55-9 > DRXL01 > JANXCC01. Next base: position 81,173 of record CAMTVK010000003.1, read on the forward strand.
GGCTATAGGCGCGACACAGAAGGAACTTCCGGCAACGACCTGTGCCAACCACTCGATCAGAACATCAACAGCGTCATGATTCGCGGCGACGGTGATGGGAACTTCGCCAATGGCCCTAACAGATGCCCCGAGACCGGGTGCGGCAATGATCGCATCTTTGGCACCAGCGGTGATGATATTATCTTCGGAGACGATGGCTTTAGCGGTGTGGCTCGCACGGGCCATGACTGGATCATCAGCGGCGGAGGAGACGACACAATCTACGGTGAAGCGGGCAACGACATCATTGTCGGTGACAACGGCGATGACTTCATTGACGGTGGCCCGGGCAACGACGTCATTGATGGCGGCTTTGGGATAGATGAGCTGAGCGGCGGCGGGGGCAACGATACGTTCATCATCCGTGCCGGAAACCCTAGCGCTGGTACTGGCACGACGACGATCATCTGCACGCAGGGGCCCGGCGAGTCTGGCAAGGTCTTGGTTCGGGGGAATTTCAAGGCGCGCATCCCCTTCGGGACGTACAGATCTAATACGACCGTTCAGATCGAAGACCGCTCGGTGAGCTTCAGCTCGCCCATGATCTACGAGGTCATGACCGGGCCAGGCAAGTGCATCATCAGACGGGGGTAAGCTCGTCATAAGCGCGCAAGGCTTGGTCACGTCGCCCAGAGTTAGCATAGACGCGCATCACCCGTTGCCAGATCTCCTCTCGCAGGGGGTAGTCCACAAGTAGATGCTGGCAGATGGCCAGGGCTTCGCTATAGCGTTGCTGCTCAGCCAATAAGTCGGCCCAGTCGCGGCGCAGCTCAAAGAAGCTCTCACGGAGCCGCTCGCGGGTGCTGAGCGCCCAGTCCTCGTAGCGATCTTCTTCGAGATAATCGCCGCGATAGAGTTCGGCCGCGGCTCTATAGGCTGCCATTGGCTAGCTTGGGCTAGCCAACACCTGCCTTGGTAAGTGTTATTGTAATCACATTCGCATGGATTGTCAAGACCCCAAGGGCAAAATCTTCCGTTTAATAGCTATTAAAGAACGATTTAATCTGAGAATCACGGAAAGCGCGAGATTTCACGGAGCACATAGAAGAGCGTCGTTGTCTAGGTGCCCCGGATTTAACGTCACAGCCTCTTGGGAATGAGCTGTAAGCGCTGCAGGTCTTCTACTGTCCAGCGGGCCTGCCGCATGATGAGTTTGAGCGTTGTTTGAGCAGGTCGGCGATGTAGGTTTCAATGGCGTCTTGGATATTCTGCAAGGCTTCGGCTTGGCTGTATCCCCAGGTATGACAGCCGGGCAGGGCCGGTACAGTCGCGAGGTAGACGTCCTCGTCTTTCTGTAAGACGACGCGGAAACTGTAGGACTTTAAGCTCGTTCGCACTCTCACTCGTTGAGCCATAGCGTTTAAGTTTAGCATAAAAGCCCGCATCTCTTCAAGTTGCATAGTGGTTCAAATTTAATCGCCCTTAAATCACGGTTTAATCAAAAAATAATGGGTCTCGTCTAAACTTTGATAACGAGGGAGGATGCAGCATGCAAGGCGACGGGTGCGGAGAGTTCTATGCCCAAGACAAGTGCGCTGGTGAAGTCTGCAACGTTCATCATTCGTGTTTGGGATTGCAAGCGTGGTCAAGTCGAGCACATTCAGAGTGGGGAGAAGAAGCATTTCAAAGGTCTGGAGCAATTGTACGAGATTCTCAAGCGCGAGCTGGAGGAAGCGCCGCGCGAAAATTTAGAAGGGGGTGGTCGTCGTAGAGCAATCGCAGGGAAGTCCAAAGTCAAACCAAAACCCTAAACCAAAAAGGAGGAGTACGCAATGATTAGGGTCAAAACCATTGGAGGAGGTGATGGCAATAACATCATCGATGTTGGTGGTGGCGATGATGACGTTATTGCAGGAGCGGGCGATGACGTCATCAGGCTCACGGTAATTGCGGCTGGTGAACAAGGAGATGATATACAGGCAGGTGACGGTGATGATCGCATCTTCATCTCAGGGGTGGCTGGGGCCGGGGCACCCCCTGCTACCACATTGGTCTCTTGTGGTGCAGGTGCAGATACGGTAAGAGCCACGGGCATGAGTGCTAGCTTCAGAGGTACCTTTGCTGGTCCCGTTACGATACCTGATACTGCTGGTAACTCTTACGTGTTCGACGCGGATTGCGAGACGATCATCGTTCGGTAGAGCAAGCTGACGGGAGCCACAGTGCTCCTGAAGCAGAAAAAGCGCAGGCTCCGGGGCGATAGAAGCATCCTCCCGCCCCGGAGCTTGTGTTTCGTTGTTGTGTGTTTACACTACTGGAAGGGGCAGCTCTTTAGCGTTCTTGGACCAAGCGCAGAAACTCTTCATCAGATATCTCAGCATCCCGTAGAATCTTCTTGAGCAACCAACGGTCGATATCTTCGCCGGCATGGACGGGCACAGACGTCACACGCCCATCAGGGTGCTTCAACCGGACATGCCCTCCTCGCTGCCGCACTCTACGGAATCCCGCATGCTCTAATGCCTTGATAACCTTCTGGGCTTTCAAGATGGGGAGCCGCGCCATGATCAAACTGAAATTTTTTGAATCCCCACGATGCGTGTCTTGACGCCCAAAGAAGCAAATTCCTGGCCCTCATCCTCTAGACAGAGTCGAGTGACTTCTTTCACGCGCGCCATCAGCTCATCAAGAGTCTTCGCTTGAGTATAGCACCCCCGCAACTGGGGAACCTCCGCCACGTAATAGCCATCCTCGCCTTCTTCAATAATCACATAGAATTCTCGCACTCTTCTCTTGGCCATAGACCTCCTTTCACTATAGTCTAGGAGAGCTCCCGGAGGGCTTGTTCTAACTGCTCCGGCGTGGGCGCGCCGTGATGCCAATGATAGTCCCCTTCCATGAATGAGACGCCCTTCCCAATTACTGTGCGAGCGACGATCATCGTCGGGCGGCCTGTGCCCTGATTCTTAAAAAATTGCTCAAAAGCCCCAATGATCTGGTCATAGTCGTGCCCATTAATCTCTATCGTATGCCAGCCGAACGCGCGCCATTTCTCAGCGATGGGCTCGATCTTCATAATATCTTCGGTGCGCCCGTCAATCTGCGTAAAATTTCGGTCGAGCATCGCACAGAGATTGTCTAATCTATAGTGCGCAGCAGCCGTCGCGGCTTCCCATGTCTGGCCCTCTTGACACTCGCCATCGCTGATGAGACAGTAAATTTTATAATCTTTCTTGTCGAGCTTGGCCGCAAGCGCCATGCCCACCGACACAGATAACCCTAACCCCAACGAGCCCCCAGAATGCTCCACCCCAGGCGTCCCCCACGCAAGACTCGGATGCCCCTGCAAGATCGAGCCGAGCTTGCGCAGCTTCGTCAGCTCTTCCTTAGAAAAATACCCGTGGTCGGCCAAGATCGCATAGAGTATTGGGCAGATATGCCCATTGCTGAGCACGAAGCGATCGCGCTCTGGCCAACGTGGCTCTTCCGGACGATGACGCAGATATTTGTAATAGAGCACCGTCAAGAGATCAGCGGAGCTGAGCGCCCCTCCAGGATGTCCAGAACCAGCCTGTGCTACCATCTCCAAGACCGCACGACGCAGCTCCTTGGCCTTCTGCTGAAGCTGTGAGATCGTCATACTGACATTCTATTTGAGCACGACAAACTTGCCAAGTCTTCTTTGGATCACTTGATTATCGGAGAAGATCTCAACGACATAGAGATAGACGCCGTTGGCCCGACGATGCGGACGCCATTGGAGCACTGCGCCCCCGTGAGCAATCTCTTCGAAGAGCTGAGCCCCCTTGAGATCGTAAACCCGCAGCCGAGCCATCTCCATAGGCCCTGTGAGCTGAATGCGAACACTATCTCTCTGATAGACCAGCAAGACGCTGATCGCTTCGCTTGCAGATTCTAGGGTGATCGTGTCGTCGCCATCTACTGTGATGCCGTTCACCGTGCCAGACCAGCGATAGACCCCCGGCTGAGCCGTCTTGGGAATGCGCAGCTCATATGTCAGCGACACCGTCTTGCCGGGGTGCACAACGGGCCAGACACAAAGAAGCGCTCGCTCTTGCTGGGAGCATGGTCTTTCAGGGAATGGGTCTGGGGATAAGTTCCACGGCAGCTCTTCACGCAGCTCCACCCCGCCAAAGAGCCCCGGCGGCATCGTCGCTGTGACCGTGACCGTGACAAGATCGCCGGGTTGGGCACGCCTCGGCGAGATAGTACGCCGCGCTTGTATTGCGCCAAGCGCGAGATCTAATCTCCCTGCGCCGTAGATCGTATCTTTTCCGGGTTCGCCCATATCGAGAGCTTGCGCTTCGAGGGCACGCTGGAGATCATCGGCTGTCCAGGTGGGATGCTGAGAGAGCAAGAGCGCTGCGGCTCCCGCGACGTGCGGCGCCGACGCCGACGTCCCGGAGAAGAACGTCAGCGTGAAATTGGAGACGCCATCGGGTCCAGCAATGTCGGGCTTGATGCGTCCATCGCTTGTTGGCCCCTGCGAGCTGAACGGCTCTTGGGGGCCGGTCTTCCAACTGCGCACGCTGATCGCGCCAACAGCGAACGCCCCACGCGCGTCCGCCGGAGTCAAGATACTCCCCTGGGGAACGTTAGGCTCAATAATTTGCTGGCTGATATTGAAGATTTTCACTCGGATATTCGTGCGAGAGACGCGGCGCGCGAGCACCCGCGCCCGATACGTCCCCGGCGCCCACGCACCATACTCGATCTGCTCCGTGGGCTCTTCAAAGCCCGTCTGGTAGTTCTGCGAACTGGCCACCAAGCGCCCTTGCGCGTCATAGAGAAAGAGATCGAAGTCTTGGCGGGTGCGCGGCCAGTCGTCCCACGTGAGATAGAGCTGCACAGAGCCGGGAAAATCTACTTTGATGAGCAGGTCTTCTTGGCCGGGGGCAAACTCGAGCCAGCCGTCATAGTCTCTATCGCTAAAGAACCCCGTCCAATGGCTCTGGGCGTGATTGCCCGCGGCGTTCACCCAGAAGATCCCCTGGGCGCGCGCTCGGTCCGCGATCTCGGCGACGATCCCCGTGCCGTCGGTGAAATTCGCGTTGACCACACCCACCGAATAATTAATAATCTGCACCCCCTGGGCGATGGCATCATCAACAGCGTTGGCAAGATCGATCTCATCGGAGATTTTTTTCAGATAGAGCCAGGCTTCTGGGGCCATGGCGTGCACGATCTCGGCGACGCCCGTGCCGTGAGCAGTTCCGACCTCGAGCCCCTCGCCCGTGTAGTCTTGGGTGTCGACGATCGCGTCGCGAGCGATGACGCGAGCTTCGCGGGCGCGGCTCAGCCCGGCAAAGCCCAAGTCTATAATAGCGACCTTGACGTTTTGGCCGCGCCAGCCAGCACTCTGTAATAACAGTGCCCCGGTGGGCAAGAGTCCTTCCGTCGCGCGCGCTCCCAGCGCGGCAAACGGCCTTGGACGCCTAATGAACGAAATCCCGGGGACGTTCTGGGCCAACGCTCGGAGATTTTCTCTGGGCACGCGCACACGATAGAGACTGCGCGCGCGGGCTTCAATGTGGGCGCCGAAGCTCTGCAAGAGCGCTGCGTCGAGCGGACGCTCGCTCTCGATGATGACCGTGAGAGCGTTTCCCGACTCTTCTTTTTTGGGAGATGAGCCCTGAGAGAGTGTGGGTATTGTCTGGAGGGCTTCAGCAAGCAGCGCCGTCTCGATCTTGGGGTGATGGTGCAGCGGGGGCTTGGGAGGGATGGGCCAGTCTTCAGAAAAGCTCAGATGCGCGAGCCCAACGAATAAAAATACGAGAAACGTACAAAGCAGGCGCACAGACTTCCCCGGAACGTTTATGTGCGACCGCGCTCTCACAAGATGCTGCACATCAACGTTCCGCATGGCGCTCCTACGATAGCGAAAATTTTTGTCCAGCGCAAACAGTCCCCTAAGGGGCTTGGGAGATCTTATTGAGCAAAATAGCGACACGGCCGCTGACAAATTGCGCCACGGCGATATCTATAAACTCGCGGCCTAGGAAGCGCCCTGGAGCGATGGCTATAGGCCCGGCTCCCACAGGCCAAATCTTGCTCATCCCAAACGTACCATCGCCTCGCCCAAGAAAGATCTGGAGCTCGTTGCTCTGGAAGTGAGCGACCATGAGATCGAGTGCGCCGTCGCGGTCAAGATCAGCGAGGTGCACCGCGCGGCTCCCCCGGCCGGCAAGAAGCACGGGGCCTTCGCGGAAGCGCCCCGTCCCACGCCCCAAAAAGATCTTCACTGTGTTCTCCCCTGACGCTGCCAGCGCAAGATCGACAAAGCCGTCACCATTGAGATCCCCCACGGCCAGCCCCGTCGGCTCTTTGCCCGCGGCAAAGGGCGTGAGCGCGTCGAACGTGCCGTCACCGTTGCCCAACAGCACCGCGACCGCGTCGTTGAAGAAGTCCGAGACGGCAATATCTATCTGCCCGTCATCGTTGAAGTCCCCAAGGGCTAACGCGCTCAGCCAGCCGCCCACCGTGATCTCTTGTGCGTGCGAGAAATCCCCAGCGCCGTCGCCTAGGAGCACGGTCACCCGGCCCAGCGGAGCATTCGCAATCGCTATATCGAAAATGTGATCGCGATTAAAATCATCGCTGACCAGCGTATACGGCCCCCGACCTACTGCAATCTCCCGCTCGGGGGTGAACTGCCCTGCCCCGTCACCGTAAAAGACGAGAATGCGTCCCTCGTCGAAGTTGGTCACGATCAGATCAAGATTTTCATCACCGTTAAAATCTTGAGCGATCAACGACGTAGGGCGCTGTGGCAGCGTGAGCATCGTCTTTACAGAGAAGCCTCCGGTGCCGTCGCTGCGCAGCACGGTGACGGTCCTGCTCTCAAAGTTGGCCACCGCAAGATCATCGAAGCCGTCGTGATCGAAATCTCCCACAGCCAAGGCCGTCGGCGCCAAACCCACTCCCACCGAGATGGGAAACGAAAAGTCGAGCACCCGGATCGTCATCTGGGCGCGATCGCTTGAGCCGTCTTCGTCGAAGACTCGAAGAGTCACGCTATAGACCCCGGCGCGGGTGTACACGTGTGAGACTTGCTGCCCCAAGGCGCTCGTACCATCGCCGAAGTCCCACTCATAGCGCACGATGCGCTGCGGCACCAAGAGCGCCGCCGGATCGCTCGACGCTGCAGCGTCAAACTGCACGGTGAGCGGGGCAAAGCCGTTGGTCGCCGTTGCCGTAAAGAGCGCTCTGGGAGGTGGGTTGCCGACTTTTATAATGACCGTAGCGACGGCTGTAGATCCACGGTCATCTCGCACTGTAAGAATGACGGGGTAGAGTCCCGGTTGGGTGTAGGTGTGCGAGACTTTTGCGCCGGAATCTCTCGAACCGTCGCCGAAGTCCCAAAGATACTCTATAATTTTGCCGTCGGGGTCGCGCGAGCTGGAGCCGTCGAACTGCACCGTGAGCGGCACACCCCCGCTGAGAGGGACTGCCGTAATAGACGCGATCGGCGGCTGATTGGGCACAGGGACACATCCGACCGCCCCCACAAGGAGCACCCCACAGAGCAAGAGAATTCTCATAAGACCCCCTGCTATGATAATAATGACCGGGGGCCTTGAAAGCAAATTGTCAGTATGGCGCCGGAAGGACAAAGGGGCTCAGGGTGTCGCAGGCCGCAGCGGCGTGTCCATAGAGGCTTGTCAAATCCTAGGGGAATTTGAAGCTATAGCGGGCTTTTAGAGCTCCACCTCGGAAGCCCTCACTGCCAAAGGCGCTTTCAGCACTGAACGTCCAGCGCCCTAAAGATCGGCTGACACTCAGAGAGAGATTGTCCAGCCCAAAGATACTTATATCGAGACTCGCACTTATATTGAAGCCAAGGAGTTCGCCGCTTGTCGACAGAGTAGCAAACTGGACCCCATCCATGCTGCCCATGAGAAACGCATCGATGGCAAAGCTCTCGATGAAGCCGTTGGCCATGAGCTGAAAGCCGCTCAGCTCCAGCCCGGAGAAATCTAGCGAAGCTTGCACAAATACCCTGTCGAGCGTCAGATCGAGCGAGAGGCCCTCACTGGTGATCCCCTGGCTCTCGACCGTCATGCTGAGCGAGAGCGACGCTAGCCCGTCCCACATAGTAACGGCAAGTTCAAACGTCTCCGACTCAAATCCCTTGGGTGTGAGTCGCGAATTCATCGTGAGCGTCCACGCATCGCTCAGATACCCGATAGCCGACAGAGTCTGCTCTTTAAAGCCGTGCAGGGTGAAATTCGTCGTCCCGGAGAGATCTCCGTACTCTTGGGAGAGCGAGAAATTCAAAGCCCCTCTAGGGGCAGCGACGCCCTCAGGGGTGAGCTGGGCGCTCCCGGTGACGTTCAGGGCGCTGGAGCCGAGCTTCGCCGCGATCTTCCCCGTCTTGAATCCCCGACGTCCAAAGCTGAGCGTGTTTTCAAGAGAGAATATTCCGAAGAGCTCAGTCTTGAATTGTGTCTCGGCCATCGAGAGCCCTTCGGGGGTGAGCTGGGCGCTCCCGCTTGCTTGAAGGGTCGAGACCTGATAGCTGAGATTGACCTTGGCGCTCTCGAAGCCCCGCGCCGTTACGGTCAGATTCGTCCCCGCGGTCCAGGGGGCGCGCTGCCACTGCCAGCTGCCCTCAAGGCTCACAGCCCCTACACCGTCGAGATCGAACGGCAGCGTGCCCGTCACCGTGAGCGTCGTCTGGGCTAGAGATAAAAAACTCAAGATCTCTACAAGCAAGACCGCGATCAGATACGCTCGACGCATGGCGCTCTATTATATTACGGAGTCGCCGCTGCGACGACCGTCACAGTGCGGGAGAGCGAGTTCTTCGCGCCGCGGTCGTCGGTGAGGGTGAGTTTTACGGTGAACGTGCCCGCAGTTTTATAGACGTGCGCTATGATCTTGCCCTCGCCGGTCTCGCCATCGCCGAACTCCCACTGATACCGCACGATCTTGCCGTCGTCGGTCGAGCCGGAAGCGTCAAACTCTACGGGCTTATTGACTTTGGGCTCCGTCGGGGTGAAGCTAAAAGTCACTAACGGCGGCTGGTTAGGCGGCAACGCTTGCTCCTTGACAACGAGATTCTGAAACGCCGAAGACGTCGCGCCCTTGTCGTCAGTGACCGTCAGTGTGACTTTATATGTGCCCGCAGCTTTGTAGGTGTGCTCGACGGTCTTGCCCTGGCCCGTCGTCTGATCGCCAAAATCCCAACTATACGAGACGATCGTGCCGTCGGGATCGGCGGCAGCAGAAGCGTCGAACGTGATCTCTTGGTTGGCCGTGGGCTCCAAGGGCTCAACGGTGAAGATCGCCACTGGGGGCTGATTGGGCGGGACGACGCGCACGGTCTTTGCTAACGTCGTGTTGGCCCCACGGTCGTCGGTCACTTGGAGAACGACGTCGTATTCGCCGTCTCTCTTGAAGACGTGCGTGGTCGTTGCCCCCTGAGCGGTCTCGCCGTCGGCGAAGTCCCAGAAATAACTGATAATCTTTCCGTCGGGATCGGAAGACTGAGAGCCGTCGAACGTGACGGTCTCGCCGACTTTGGGCTCTTTGGGGCTGAAGGTGAATCGCGCAAATGGGGCTTTGTTGGGGGATTGACAGCTTTGCAGGACGCCGCCAAAGCCGAACACTGCCCCAAGCAGCGCCACAAGTCCTAGCGAGAAGAGCCGTCTTTGCACCATACGCGCTCACTCCTTCTCAGACTAAGTTCTCATACTCTTGGCCGAACGGGCCGAAATAGAAGATCTTGGGCTTATAGGGCAGATCGCGCAGCTCTTGGGGGAGCTCTTCGCTTTCTGGGAGACTGACGGGCAGATCGAGCTCAGGAAAGCGATTGAGAATCTCTTGCCCGCTGAGCCCCGTGACGATGCCGACGAAGATCGCTCCTTCGTAGGGGAAGATATTCCACCGATGGGCGAAGCGCTGGGCTTCCGGGAGATTCTGCTCGATCTCGAACTGCTCACGCAGCACCAGCCAGCGCAGAAAATCTTTCAAGGTGCTGATCTGCCCAAAGCTCCCTTGGAGGGCGGAGACGAGAGTTGGCGCCCTCTTCTCTCTCTTTCTCTTCTTGGTCTTGCTTTGCTTGGTCATATTCTTATCTTAATGTGACTGAGATCACCCTGTCAGCGGCCTGTCACCCATCGTCTTAGTATAATGGGAACCTGCGCAAGGGACATGGAGGACTATAAGACAAGACGGATGTCAAGATTACTCCGTATGAACCCGCGCACAAAGTTCGCACGCGCTTGCCCTCAAATCACCGCCGTCCAAATTTTTTCTCAAGCTCTTCGAGCGAGTACGCTAAGACTATCGGCCGTCCGTGAGGACAGCTATAGGGGTTCTGCGTCTGCTTGAGCTGTCGGATGAGCTCGGTCGCCTCTTCGGGGCGCAGGGGTCTGTTCTTGACGACCGCGGCTTCGCACGCGACGCGCGCCGCGAGCGTCTTCGCCAGCTCTTCGAGAGTTGGCTCAGCTTCGTGCTCCAGCACACCGAGTATCCGTTCGATCGCTTCTTGGAATTCCGTCTTACCCCAATCGCTCGTCAGCACCTGGGGCCAATCGCGCAGAACGAACGTCCCGCCCCCAAAGTGCTCGATCCCGATCCCAAGGCGCTCATCTAACTCTTGAAGATGCGCGGCGAGGAGCTCGGTTTTGTCCGGGGGCATCTCAATGGTCACGGGGATCAAGAGCCGCTGACGAACGATCTTGCGCTCTCGAAGCTGCGCGAGAAATCTTTCGTACAGAATGCGCTCATGGGCCACGTGCTGGTCCACGATCTCCAGGCCGGATTCTGTCTGCACCAAGATATACGTTCCATGGAGTTGGCCCAGCACTCGGAAGGCCGGTACAGCTTCCGCAGGGGAAGGGGACAGAGCATGCTTCTCGCGCAGCGCTTCGATCTCTTTCTGCAGATCAAGCTGGGGGGCTGTGGGCTTTGGTTGACCGGCTCTTGCTCTCGAAGAGCTGGGGGGACTTTCAAAGCGCGGCACGGCATGAACTGACGTCAACGCCTTGGTGATCGCCTGCTTGACGAGCGCCTGGACCTTGATCGGCTCGGCAAAGCGCACCTCAGTTTTCTGAGGGTGCACGTTCACATCCACAGCGCGTGGGTCAATCTCGAGAAACAGAAATATATACGGATGCTGATCGCCCTTGAGTAGGCTCCCATACGCCTGGGAGATCGCATAGGCAATCTGAGTATCTTTCACACAGCGTCCATTGACAAAGAGAAACTGTTCAGAACGATCTGGGCGGGTTAGCTGGGACGGGCTGACCAGCCCGTGCACGCTCAGCCCAGGGATCGTCATGCGAACATCGAGCAAAGCTTGTGCCAAGTCAACCGAGTACAGCCGAGCGATAGTCTGGCGCAGCTCGGCGCTTGGGGGCAAATCGAGCACGATCTTGCCGTCGTGCTCCAAACGAATGTGCACGTTCGGATACGCGAGCGCGAAGCGCTTCACCGTGCGCACAATGTGAAAGAACTCGGTCTTTTGGGATTTTAAGAATTTTCTTCGCGCGGGGACGTTGAAGAAGAGCTCGCGGACGTCCACGGTCGTCCCGCGTGCGCGCCCGGCGGCTCTCACTGAGAGCACCTGCCCGCCCTCGATCTCCACGCGCACCCCTTCGGGAGCATCGTCACTCTTGCTCGTGATGATCGTCTGAGAGACTTCGACGATGCTCGCGAGCGCCTCCCCGCGAAAGCCCAGCGTGCGAATCTGAAAGAGATCTTCTTCGCGAGAGATCTTACTTGTAGTGTGGCGCTGGATCGCTAACACCAGATCTTCTTGGGACATGCCCTCGCCGTCGTCGGCGACACAGAGTCTGCGTTCGCCCCCACCCTCGACGAAAAGCTCGATCTTGGTCGCTCCAGCGTCAAGGGCGTTCTCGATTAATTCTTTAGCGACTGAGGCCGGGCGCTCGATGACCTCTCCGGCCGCGATCTTGTTCACAAGATGAGCATCTAAGATCTTGACTTTCATGGGCGTTCTCTGCCACAATAGCACAAGAGCAAGGAGCTGACAAATCGCGTGAGAAGATATCTTTGGGTTCTCGGACTGCTTGTGCTCAATGCTATAGAAGGTTCAGCGCAGGAGCGCGCGCCCAGCCTGGGTGTGGGCGCAAGCTGGATGGAGCTGAAGAATTTTCAGCCGGCGCTGCCGACGTTTGCGCTCTCCCAGAAAGTTTTGATCTTCTCAGTTCGCGCGGAGACGCTCATCGAGTTTGGCATGGCGTTACGGATGGGGGCGGGATGGGGCGTGGCGTTTGAGGGCAGCCCGTTGGGCATAGCCCATTATGAGACGGGGTTGGCGCTCAGTTTTCCGTTTGGGCGGGCGAGCGCGTCGGTGGAGCTTGGTTCGGGGATCATGCATCTGACGCAGAATACTGAAGAGGCGTGGCGGCTGACGGGCTGGGTGGGTGCAGGAGGGCGCTTCCTGCTCTTCCCCAAGATATCCATATTCTTTGACGTTGTGCCCTTGGTGTTGCTCGACTTCAGTCAGCGTGAGCTGCCGTGGGTGTGGAGCTATCGCAGCGGCATGCTGTGGCGCTTTTAGTCTCCTTGCATCTGATGATATCTTGAGCTATGATGCCAATCGCTATGAACGTCAAAGAGTTAGCACGCCAAGTCAAGAAATTAAGCCCTGAGGAGAAGTGCTATCTCGTTCAGCTTGTACCGGAGCTGCTTCGTCTCGATGAAGAATTTCTTCTTCATCGCCGGCAGTTGGCACAGGAGGACCTGGAGTGCGGACGAGCCATCACAGCAGAGGAAGCTCTCGCGAAAGCCAAGGCGAAACGCCGCGCTATCAAGTAGTCCTCTCTCGTGCTGCCGCCAAAGATCTGCAACAGCTACCTCAGAGGCTCATTGATCATCTGCGAAACCGATGCTTTCCAGCTCTTGCTGTTCTCCCTCGCAAGGTGGGGCACCCTAAGCGTGGGCCGTTGGCAGGGCTCTATAGCTATGATTTTGGCCCTCGTGGAGGCTACCGCGTCGTATATGAGATCTTGGACAGTGACCGACTTGTTCTTGTGATCGCCATTGGCCCACATGATCAAGCATACCGACGAGCTGCCCGGAGACGCTCATAATCTCTAGCTCGCCCGGCGCACGCGGATCTTCCCGCCCGATCTGTGGGCTTCGTAGATTCTCTCGGCGGGCTCACTCCCGCGCACTAACTTAATACTGCCCGTGCGCGAGACCGACCCGATAAAGACTGGCTCCCCGTCTACTAAGATCTCAATGTTGCGCCCCCGCAGACTTGGGTCTAAATCTAAGATCACATGCCGGTCGCTCACTTCGATATCTATGTCTTGGTAGAGTGTCGTCTCCATCTCGTCGTAGGAGCGCACGTCTAAGCCGATGCCCAGCTCCGCTTCCAGCTCCCGAATGCGACTGCCCCCACGCCCTAAGATCATGGGAATCTGATCTTCGTCAACGTAGAGCGTCGCCTGGCTGTCTGAGCGAATCTCGACGGTGAACGACCCGCGAATGACATGCCGCAGCTCATGCTCCAACGCTTGCGCCGCCAGCCTCCAGACGGGCTTCTCTGCTACAACATCCTTGACCGGCATGACCACAACTTGCTCGCCGAAGCTATAGATCTCGTAGACCAGCTCTTTGCTCTCAAACTCCCGAATCTCGATGACCGGGCGGGCTAAGTCTGTATCCCCCATCCCGCTGGGGACCTTCACCGTGAACTCGACTTCATAAATCTCTTTGACATCGCCGGCTTCGATGAAGACCACCGTGTCTACGACTTGAGGGATCATCCCCAAGTCCACGCGCCCGATCAGTCTCTGTACGGCGTCAATGCCTCGGGTGGCGTGGACTACCCCGATCATCCCGACGCCGGCCAGGCGCATATCAGCAAAGACTTCAAAATCTTCATCCACGCGCATCTCGTCGAAGATTGTGTAGTCCGGGCGGACCAAGAGCAAGACATCAGCAGTGCGCTTCATTTCGCCGTTGAGGGCAGTGTACTGCGTGATCTCGTCGGAGAGGTCCAGATCGCGGGGTTTTTCCATGGTCTTCAGGATCCAGCCCGCTTCTTGGAGATATTCGGCGATCCCCTGGACGAACGTGGACTTGCCCGCCCCAGGCGCCCCTGAGACGAGCACCCCGCGCGACCGCTCGCGCAGTCGCTCTTTTAAAAGATCCGCGTGACGATACTCGTCGAGCTCCTTGCGCACCACCGGGCGGACGATCGTAATCTCTAAAGCGTCGCTGAAGGGTGGGCGCGCGATCGCGACGCGCAGGTTTTTGAGCTGTACCACGGTGCTGCCCCCCGCGTCCATCTCGATGAACCCTTCGGGATGGCCTCTGGCCAGCTCCACGATCTCGCGCGCGATGCGCTCGAGTTCTTTCTCAGTCATGGGCTCATCGCGCAGCGGGACGACCTTCATCCGGCCAGGAGCGCCGCGCTTGGCCTTGGGGCGCGCCTTGGCGCGCAGGTGCACCGACATCGTCTGGTCGTCGAAGAACTGCATGATCGAGAGCTGCTCCAGGCCGCGGCTCCCAGCAGTAGCCCCGAGAAACTGCATGGGCAGCCCTTGAGCCTCACTGACGATCGCTTGGCTGCGACTGCTTGTCAACAGAATGGCGTTCTCTTCCTCAGCGACGGCGCGGACCATCGCGTGGAGCTCGCCGGTCTCCATCAGGCGCAGCGGGTCAAACCGAGGCCGATCCCCCTTAAAAAGAAGCTCGATCTGCCCCTCCCACGCCAGCTGCTGCAGGCGCTTGAGTTCATCCAGCCCGGCATAGCCTGTCTCTTGGCCCCGCACGGCTTGGGCCTCCAAGAGCGCCAGGACCGCGTTGGGCACTATAAACACAGCATTGGGGAACTTCTTGTTGCGAATCCCCTCGGTAATGCGACCGTCTACAATGACGCTTGCATCGAGCACGTAGCGCTCGACTCGAGATGCTTCAGCCATATCTCTCTCCTAACAGGGCGGCGACCCTCTCCAAAAATTCTCGGTCTTTCTGAGTGAACGCGTGCAGAGTATCGCTATCAATGTCAATCTCTCCCAGCACGTTCGTGCCCTTCATAATGGGCACGACGATCTCCGATCTCGTATAGGGAAAGCATGCTAAATATCTGGAGTCGGCGGTGACATCGCCGACGATGACGGTCTTCTTCTCTCGGGCAGCCAGCCCGCAGATGCCCTTCCCTATGGGGATTCTCGTGTGCTGGGTCGCCTCAGGACCATCCCATGCCTTGAGCACGAGCTCCGAGCCCTCAAGCATATAGATGCCGACCCAGGTATAGTGCGCTACGTTCTTCCGCAAGAACGAGACGGTCTTCTGCAGGGCTTGCGAGAAATCGAGCTCAGCAATTTCGTCTGTGAGGGTTGTCAGCAGGTCCATAGCGATTCAAGCATATCACGAAGCGATGGGGCTGTGCAAGGGGGTCATGGACGGCTTGCCTGCTCGAACGCATACGCCGCCCGCAACAGTTTCGTCTCTTGGAATTTGTCAGCGATGAGCTGCATCCCAAAGGGCAGCCCCTCGACCCTTCCCCCAGGCACCGAGATCGCCGGGATGCCGGCCAAGCTTGCCGGTACCGTGAAGATATCCGACAGATACATAGCTAACGGGTCGTTGACCCGTTCGCCAAGCCGAAATGCCGGCGTCGGCGACGTCGGCGAGAGGATGATATCTACAGACTGAAAAGCATTCTCGAAGTCTTGGCGAATCAGCGCGCGCACCCGCTGAGCCTTGCCGTACCATGCTTCGTAGTAGCCCGCGCTGAGCGCGTAAGTTCCAAGCATAATGCGGCGTTTGACTTCCGGGCCAAAGCCCTTATCGCGGCTCTCGGAGAACATCGCCTCCACAGAGTTATCACGGGCTCTCTTTGAGTAGCGCACCCCGTCAAAGCGGGCTAAGTTAGCGCTCGCCTCCGACGACGAGATCAGATAATACGTGGGGATCGCATACTCCGTATGAGGCAAAGAGATCTCTACGATCTCCGCACCAAGCTCTTGGAAAGTCTGCACCCACGACTCGACGCGTGCTTTGGCTTGGCCCGATAGATCTGTGATATATTCTTTGGGCACCCCCACGCGAAAGCCCGCAATCTCTTGGCCGAGTTCTTGGGTGTAGTCGGCGCAGGGGCGCTCCAAGCTCGTTGAGTCGTTGGGGTCGCGCCCCGCGAGAAAATTGAGAAGCAATGCGCAGTCGCGCACGTCTTTGGTCATCGGACCGATCTGATCGAGGGAGCTTGCAAATGCTACGAGCCCATAGCGCGAGACGAGCCCGTAGGTCGGCTTCAACCCGACGATCCCACAAAACGACGCAGGCTGACGGATCGAGCCTCCTGTGTCTGAGCCCAGAGCGCAGATCGCTTCGTGGGCCGCGACCGCTGCCGCTGAGCCCCCTGAAGAGCCCCCAGGGACGCGCTCTCTATCGTGGGGGTTGCGCGTGGGGAAGAACGCGCTGTTCTCGGTCGAAGACCCCATGGCAAATTCGTCTAAGTTGGTCTTGCCCAGGATCTGCGCTCCTGCGTCCTTCAGTCTCTCTATGACGGTCGCGTCGAAGATTGGCTGAAAATCTTCTAAAAATCTCGAGGCGCAGGTCGTCTTCAGCTCTTTGGTCGAGATATTATCTTTGACCGCGATGGGCAATCCCCGCAGGGGTTTTTCGCGCAATCGCTCGCACTCGTGAAGCATGCGTTCTTTTGGGGCCAGCGAGATATAGGCGTTGATCTGGGGCTCGTGAGCCTCGAGAGCGTGATAGAGCTCTTCAATGACGTCGCGAGGGTGGATCTCCCTTTTCGCTATGAGGTCGAGCAGTTCATGCAGAGGCCTTTCGTTGAGGTTCATAAAGATAGAGTGCCGAGGGAGGGATTTGAACCCTCACGGGATTACTCCCCTACGGTCCTGAGCCGTAGGCGTCTGCCAATTCCGCCACCCCGGCGCCCTTTTAATTTTAACGCAGGCGACTTGGCCTGTCAAACGATTTGAGCTATACTGACTTCATGACCGATGAGTGCTTCGTGATCGTCAATCTTCTGGCGGGGCAGGGGCGGTGCCGGCGCCTGTGGCCCAGGATCGAGCGTGCGCTCAGAAGCTCTGGGCTTTCGTTTCGGCATATATTCACGGAAGCCCCCGGAGCAGCGATCGAGATTGCCCGCCGCGCTGCTCAAGATTTCTCGGTGATCGTTGCCGTCGGCGGTGACGGCACCATTCACGAAGTCGCTACAGGGCTCATGGGCACCTCAACGAAATTGGGGATCATCCCCGCGGGCACAGGGAACGACTTCGTCAAGATGCTCGGCATCCCCCCCAAAGATCCCATACGGGCTCTCAAGATCCTCCAGGAGGGGAAGACCAAGTCTGTTGACGTCGGTCGTGTCGGGGAGAGATATTTTGTCAATGGGCTTGGGGTGGGGCTCGATGGGGCGGTCGCGTGGCGGGTCTTTCGCAGTTGGCGTTGGCCCGCTCTAGCTCGCTGGATCTATCTCTATGCGGCAGTGCGTGAAGCGCTCTGCTTTCGCAGCTTTGAGCTGGAGATTCGAGCTCCGGACTGGCGAGCGTCGGGCAGACTGATGATGGTGGGCGCGTCCAACGGACGCTATCACGGCGGGGATTTTAAGCTTGTGCCGGATGCCGAGATTGACGATGGGCTCTTTGACGTCTATATGATCACAGATATGTCTCCGTTGAGGCGCCTGCGGGAGATCCCCAAGACGCGCCGTGGGGAGCATATTGTGCTTCCGGAGGTGCAGATCAAGCGTGCGCCGTGGATCGAGATTGTTTCAGAGAATGCGTTGTTAGGGCATCTAGATGGCGAGCCTACGGGGTTTCCCCCAGGGGAGATTCGAGTCGAGCTGGTGCCCAAGGCGCTGGAAGTTATTGTCGGTGGGTAAGATGTGGAGCGGGCGACGGGATTCGAACCCGCGACACCCGGCTTGGGAAGCCGGTACTCTACCGCTGAGCTACGCCCGCATCTAGGGGTATTATAGCATGTCCCTCCTGTAAAGACAA
Source organism: Candidatus Fraserbacteria bacterium (assembly GCA_947085185.1). GTDB lineage: Bacteria > Bipolaricaulota > Bipolaricaulia > RBG-16-55-9 > DRXL01 > JANXCC01. The sequence goes on from CAMTVK010000003.1 coordinate 99,130, forward strand.
GACCCGAGAAAGCTTTAATCTTTGCGCAAGATCTCGATGGGGGGGAGCTTGCGCCCCCCTAAAAATTCTAGTGTTGCCCCTCCCCCGGTCGAGAAGTGAATATTCCTCGCGTGGGCTAAAGTGCTCCGTCGCAGTGCCGCTGCAGTGTCTCCTCCCCCAATAATAGCGAAGGCGCCCGAACGGGCAATCGCGTGAGCGACCTCGCGTGTTCCCCTGTCAAAGGGCGGCTGCTCAAACCGCCCCAGCGGACCCGCCCACACGATCGTCTTCGCCCGAGCGACACGCTCTTGAAAGAGTTTGACCGTCTGCGGGCCGATGTCCCATCCTTGCCAGCCGTCAGGGATCTCATGAGCGGAAGCTACAGCGTGCTCGAGGCTTTCTGAAGATCCCCGCACGATCTGCACATCAGACGGCAGGACGATCTCCGTCCCATGCTCGCGGGCAGCTCTCAAGCACTGTCGGGCTTCCTCAAGCATCTCTTCTGAGACAAGGGAGCTCCCCACATGAGCTCCTTGGGCCTTCAAGAGGGTGAACGCCACTCCTCCACCAACGAGAAACGCCTCGACTTTCCCGATCAAGTCCTTGAGCACCTTGATTTTGTCTGTCAGCTTGGCTCCCCCAACAATAGCCAGAAATGGGCGCTGGGGGTTGTCCACGGCCCGACTGAGCATGGTGACCTCGCGCTCCAACAGCAGCCCTGCGGCCGAGGGCAAAAACTTCGCGACCCCGTAGGTGCTCGCGTGGACCCGATGGGCTGTGCCGAACGCGTCGTTCACGTAGCAGTCGGCCAGACGCGCAAGCTCCCCTGCGAATGCTTCATCGTTGGCCTCTTCTTGGGGATAGAACCGAATGTTTTCTAATAAAATGATATCTCCCGGTTTCATCTGAGAGATCTGGTGTTGGACTGCTGGCCCAATGCACGCATCGAGCTTTGTGACTGAGCGCTGGAGTAGTCTTTCGAGATGGCGGGCCACAGGGTCGAGCCGCAGCTCGGCGACGACCTTGCCCTTGGGGCGCCCCAAGTGCGAGACTAAAATGATTTTAGCGCGATGCTGAAGCAGATATGCGATGGTGGGCAGGCTCTCACGCAGGCGCGTGTCGTCAGCGACGGCCCCGTCTTGTAAGGGGACATTATAATCTACTCGGACTAAGACCCGTTTGTGAGTGACGTCGAGCTCGCGCAGGCTACGCAACACTCTATATTCCACCCTCGGAGACGAACTTCTTGAAATCGGCGAGCCTCATCTCGCTCTCGACGAAGGCCCTGAAGCGGTCTTCGTTCTCTTGGGTATCGCCGTGATCTTCGGGGGCAGGCATCTCCACCGCAGCGACCTGGAAGACTTCTTCGGAGATATAGATGGGGCTGCCGCATCTTAGAGCGATGGCGATGGAATCGGAAGGCCGCGCATCGATCTCGTGCACGGTGCCGGCCTGATCGCGGACGTGGAGCGTGGCAAAGTACGTAGAATCTTGAATGCTATCGATCACGACCATATCGAGGTCGCCGCCCAGAGATTTTAAGATCGCTTTCACAAGATCGTGGGCCAGGGGACGGGGAAACTCTTTCTGCTGCATGATCATGGCGATAGAAGTGGCCTCGGGCTGTCCGATCCAGACGGGCACGACCTTGCCAGACTGCGGGTCGCGCAGCAACAGCACCGGCATATTCTGCGTGGGGTCCATCACCAGCGCTCTGACTTCAACTTCGCGCATCGCACACCCTCCTCTCTACTGGAGTCTTGTGACACGCTGATTATAACACGTCCCCCCCGCAGTGACAAAATGGCCCCGATTACATTCAGGGGGGCCTTGTCAAAGTCTGCTCAAAAGATTATACTCAGAGCCGTATGTGCGGGATCGTCGGCTATGTGGGGACTCGCCCCGCCAAAGACTTGCTGCTTGAGGCGTTACACAAGCTCGAGTACCGAGGGTACGATTCGGCGGGGATCGCCCTTGTAGAGGGCGATCGTCTCTATCTTGAGAAGAGCGCAGGGAAAGTCAGCGAGCTGGCAAGACGGCTCACTGCGAGAGTCTCGCATGCGACCGTGGGGCTGGGCCACACCCGCTGGGCCACCCACGGCCCCCCAACAGACAAAAATGCCCACCCCCACTGCGATTGCCACCAAAGAATCGCTGTGATTCATAATGGGATCATAGAAAACTATCTGCCCTTCAAAGAAGAACTGACGCGTCGGGGGCATCTCTTTCGCTCCGAGACGGACTCCGAAGTGATCGCTCATCTCATTGAGGAGCACTATGATGGGAAGGATCTCAAAGAGGCCGTGCGTGCGGCGCTGCAGCACGTGCGCGGCGCGTACGCGATCGCGGTCATCGCCAAAGATTCCCCAGACGAAGTGGTGGTCGCGCGCCAGGGGAGCCCCTTGGTGCTGGGCTTGGGCCAGCACGAAAACTTCGCGGCCTCCGATATCCCCGCGCTCCTGAACTTCACCCGAACAGTGCTCTTCCTCAACGACGGCGAGCTGGCCCTCTTAACAAGAGACTCTGTCGAGATCTTTGACTTCGCTGGACATGCGATCAGTCGCGCCCCCACACGCATCGAGTGGGACGTCTTGACTGCCCAAAAACAGGGCTATAAGCACTTCATGCTCAAGGAGATCCATGAGCAAAGCGCAGCCGTCGCCCATACCCTGCAGAATCGCTACGAGCTCTCTTCCGGGAAGATCGTGCTTGCGGAGCTGGCAGAGCTCACCGAAGAGATTCAGCGCGCTCAGATGGTCTATTTAGTAGCAATGGGAACGGCATACTACGCCGGGCTGACGGCAAAATATCTCTGGCGCGAGTTTTTTAGAATCCCCATCGCCGTAGAGCTCGCCTCGGAGTTCCGCTACAGCAAGCCGTATCTGGACAGAAATACTCTGGTCATCGCGATCTCGCAGTCAGGAGAGACCGCCGACACTTTGGGAGCGGTGCGCTTGGCCCGCGACCAGGGAGCTGCGGTGCTCTCGCTCGTCAATGTCGTGGGCTCGACGCTCACCCGCGAGTCGGATGCGACGCTCTACACCCACGCCGGCCCAGAGATCGGGGTCGCCTCAACGAAAGCGTTCTGCGCGCAAGTGGCAGCCCTCAATCTCTTGGGATTCGCTATAGCGCAATCGCGAGGCTGGCTCTCCCCAGCCCAGACCCGTCCAGCGTTAGAGAGCTTAGTCTGCGGGCCGGCCCTCATCGAGAAGCTCCTCCAACAAGAGAGAGAGATCGCGCGCTTGGCCCAGATCTTCTACGAGAAAGAGCACTTTCTCTTTCTGGGGCGCGATCTGCTCTACCCCATCGCGCTGGAGGGGGCGCTCAAGCTCAAAGAGATCTCGTACATTCACGCCGAGGGCTACGCCGCCGGAGAGCTCAAGCACGGCCCGATCGCGCTCATTGACGCCGCGATGCCTACGGTCGTGCTCGTGACCAAAGAGAGCGTTCCCGAAAAAGTCTGTGCCAATATCGAAGAAGTCAAAGCGCGTCGGGGTATTGTCATCACGGTCACCGATCACATAACAAAAGAGATCGAGCGCGTCTCGGACTTTCTTGTAGAGATCCCGCAGAGTTCGCGCTGGCTGGCCCCGATGCTCTTCGTCGTGCCCCTGCAGCTCTTTGCGTATCACATCGCGGACCTGCGGGGCACCGACGTGGACCAGCCCAGAAACTTAGCCAAGAGCGTCACGGTGGAGTAGCTATGACGTGCGCTTGGACGCCTTCCCAAGAGTACATCGAGCGCAGCAACATCTGGCGCTTCATGCAAAGATATCATATCCCAGACTACGCCGAGCTGGTGCGGCGCTCTCAAGAAGACCTTGAATGGTTCTGGGACGCCGTGGTGAAAGACCTCCAGATCGAGTTCTTCGAGCCCTACCAACGAGTGCTCGAGATCTCTGGAGGGATTGCGTGGGCCCGATGGTTTGTGGGCGGGAAGATCAATATCGCCCATAACTGCGTAGACAGGCACGCCCGAGCTCGCCCCGAGAAGATCGCGCTCATCTGGGAGGGCGAAGACGGCACAGTCCGGCGCGTCACCTACCGCGAGCTCTCTAGGGAGACGAATCGTCTCGCGAGCGCCCTCAAGAGATGGGGCATAGAGAAGGGCGATCGGGTCGGGATCTTTATGCCGATGGTGCCCGAAACGGTCATGGCCATGATGGCCTGCGCCAAGATCGGTGCGATCTTCACCCCGATATTTTCTGGGTTTGGGGCCCAAGCTGTGGCTGCGCGCCTGAACGACTGCGAGGCGAAGCTCTTGCTCACTGTGGAGAGCTTTTCGCGCAAGGGGGCTCGCATCGAGATGGGCCAGATCGCGCAAGAGGCCGTGGCGATCTGCCCCACGGTCAAAGACGTGCTGGACCTCTCCCCCGGCAAGGGCCCGCAGGGTCGGTCAGAATGCCCCACCGAACCCATGGACTCCGAAGACCCCTTTATGATCATCTACACGTCGGGGACGACGGGGCGCCCCAAGGGCGCGGTCCACGTCCATGGCGGATTTTTGGTCAAAGTCGCCCAAGAAGTCGCGCACCAAGTGGACCTGCACGATGACGATATTCTCTACTGGGTGACGGACATGGGGTGGATCATGGGCCCCTGGGAGATCGTGGGGGGTCTCTCTTTAGGCGGAACTGTCTTGCTCTACGAGGGTGCTCCCGACTATCCCAGCGTGGACAGACTCTGGGCGATGGTCGAGCGCCACAAGATCTCGATCTTGGGGGTCTCGCCCACGCTTATACGGGCGCTGATGAAGTTTGGTGAGGAGCCTGTCAAACGGCATGACTTGAGGAGTCTGAGGATCTTAGGTGCGACGGGGGAGCCGTGGAACCCTGACCCGTGGTGGTGGTTCTTTCGCACGGTGGGTGGGGGGCGGTGCCCGATCATCAATCTCTCTGGGGGGACGGAGGTGGGGGCGTGCTTCTTGTCGCCTCTGCCCATTATGCCTCTCAAGCCGTGCACCTTGGGTGGTCCGGCCTTGGGCATGGCGGTGGATGTCTTCGATCAGGAGGGGAGGCCGTTGCGGGGTGGTGTTGGGGAATTGGTGTGTAAGGGGCCCTGGCCTGGGATGACTCGTGGCATTTGGAAGGACCCGGAGAGATATATTCAGACGTACTGGTCGCGGTGGAAGGACGTCTGGGTGCATGGGGACTGGGCGTCGGTAGACGACGATGGCTTTTGGTATCTGCACGGGCGCAGCGACGATACCATTAAGATTGCGGGCAAGCGTCTTGGGCCGGCGGAGGTCGAGTCTATTCTTGTGGGGCATGGGGGGGTAGCGGAGGCGGCTGCGATTGGGGTGCCGCATGCCTTGAAGGGTGAAGCGATCTGGTGTTATGTCGTATTGAAGCCGGGGCTCGATCCGAGTGATCACCTGCGTCGGGAGTTGCGTGAGCGGGTGGTGCATGCGTTGGGCAAGGCATTTGCGCCGGAGCAGATCAAGTTTGTGAGGGAGCTTCCCAAGACGCGCAACGCCAAGATTTTGCGTCGGGCGATCCGTGCGAGGGTTCTGGGGCAAGATCCTGGGGATCTTTCGAATTTAGAGAATCCGCAGGCGTTAGAAGAGATCGCTCGGGCGGTGTGACCCTTTGAAAAAGCCTCCTTGTCCAAGTATAATGGCGTCGAACACGCACCCAAAGCTGGGAGGTTTGATGAGCTGGCTTACAAGACGAGGCGTTTTGTTTTTGATATCAGTCTTCGCGGTGATCCTGGCAGGCTGCCCTAAGGTCATCCCTGGGGTGAACATTCGCATTGAGGAGATTGACGCGCTCTGTCGCAATGCGACGCTCTCTATCGTCGGCTTTCAGGGAAACGCAGCGATAGGGAATTTTGAGGCCGAGGTGAAACCAAGTGCTCGTGCAGAGTTTGTCATTCCTCAAGGAATCGTGCGACGTATTGATCTTGCACGGCCAGTGCGGCTGATCGTCTCCCTCAAACAAGGAGGAAGTGCTGATTGCTTCTTGGCGAAGCGTACCTTGGTCTTCGAGGGCGTGCTCACGCAGAAGGGCACCGACCCCCGCACAGGTAATCCCGTCTACGTGCTCAAGTTCTACGAAGACTTTAAGATCGAGTATCGTTAAAAGCTTTTGAGGGCACTCTGGGGCACAAGATAGAGGCCAAGCTTAGGATCAAAATATTTGGGGTCTTTGGCGTCGCTGCCCCAGATCCATCCAATGACTTTATATCTCGTCCAGCTCTCGCGAATAACGAGAGCGTATCTTTTTGCGCTGGACTCGTCTTTGCGCACGATCAGACGGCCATCGGGGCGGCTTGTTGTGCGGACCTCAAAGTTGGGGAAATCTGGGAGAAAATTTGGCATCATAAAGCTCGTGTTCATAAATTTCGCGAATGCCATCTCCCCACATGCGCCTTCGACTTCTGCGTCGCAGCTTCTATCAAAATTCGGCACAAGCCCGCGGGCGACCCCATTTGTAAACCGAAAGACCCCGATGATAGCCGCAATCCTGAGATCGTCTATGGAGAGAGTGACGGTGACGGGGGTACTAGCCCCGCCACCGTCGTCCCTCTCCCCACCCCTGTGCTGGTGCTGAAGGAGAGCACTCGGAGGAGGATTATTGGGTGGAGCCATACTTCGTGCGCAGCTGCTGCTCAATCTGATCGAGCGTTGAGAGAGCTGCGTCTGGATCCTCGTCTGTGACTTCGATTGACCACCGATAGCCCTTCGCACTTCTAATGATTACGACCTTGACCTTTGGCGTTGTGAGAAACGTTGAGATTTCCGCCATGTCACACCGCCTTCACGAGCGAAAGCTCCCCACCCGACTCAACGACCTTGAGCTTCTTGCGTATCGTTTCTTTGAGCTCTTTACCAGCTGTGAATTTGGGCATGGCGCGGGGGCCGATCCTCCCCCCTGTCGCGGGGTTACGGCGACTGGCCCGCGGGACCGGCCTGAATGTGCCAAACCTCGTGATCCGTACCGGCTCGCCATCGCACATCGTCTTGCTAATCGTCTCAAACATCGCGTCCACGGCCTCTTTGGCCGCCGTCTTGCTCAGTCCAACTTGAGCTGCTAGAGCTTCGGCCAGCTCTGTCTTGTTCATGAGCTTTCACCCCCCCTTTGGAGACCAGAGCGCTGCGGCTCCTTGACTAATAGTCTGGAAGACGTCCTTAAGATTCTGCAGACGCTGATTCTCTGTCAGCACCTGACTCTTTGGATCAAGATTAATGTCATAGCGCTGTTTGATCTCGTTGAACTCGTCTTCGATCTTCTTTTCGACTTCTGATCTGACATGGCTCGTCCTCGCGTAGACGACGACCGCGAGGATACCGATGACGACCAGCCCCACGAGCATGACCATTCGCTCTGTGCTCTCCTTGAGCAAGAGCAGGTCAAAGTAGTCGTTGGGGCGTGTGCCTGTGTAGAGCGTCTCTTGCCCCGCAAGTGCACTCAGTGCACTCACTGAGCTTGCCAAAAGCACAGCTAGAAAGATCTTCACGATCTCACCTCCCGAAGATGCGCGCGGCTACCCAGCCGCACAGCTGTCTCTTGGTCATCGTGCCCGCGATCTGCTCGACCGCAGATTGCAGATAGACCAGATTGCGCAGGATCTTCCGACTCTGCTCGCTGTCTTTGTCTTTTAAGTGCAGAGCGAGCATCCCCAACAGGGCCTTCCGGTGCTCGTCTGGGATGACCCATGACGAGCAGATCTGCCGTCCTCTACAGATAAAGAATCTAAACCGTCTCTCGGTCTTTAGCTTACTTTTGTCTTTAGCTACTGTCGTCTTTAGCTGTACTCTGTCTTTAGCTACTACTTCGTCTTTAGCTGGGTAAGGATAGGGGGTGTGGGGGAAAGGGGAGGGGTTCTTGACATGGACTTCGACTTGTCGTACAATGTTCATGCTACCACTCCTACCAATGGTAGTGGGGGTTCTGGAGATAGCTCTATCTTCAGAGCCCCTTATTGTTCCAGCGCTTCACGAGCCACTCCAAGACTCGCACTCCCAGTGACGATCCGATGATCGCCAGCACCAGCCAGAATATCAGCTGGCGCTGCTCTTCGACGGTAAGCATGAGAATCGTCTTGATCTCGCGCAACTCTGCTAAGATCTGCTGGTCTATTCACTCTCACCCCCTTTGTCGCGCTGATTCGGGGGCCCGCTCTCTCGAAGCCTGTCTAAAAAAAGAACCCCAACGATCTCTTTGCTGAGAAGTCGTTGGGATACCGTGTGGATCTCGTCCAGAGAAACCTGATGGACCCCGTCCGCGTGTATGAAGAGTACTGTCTCTCTCATGGCCACCACTCCTACCGGATGAATTGTAGCAGAAGTGGAGGAGTTTGTCAAGCCCACCTGCTGAGCCGGCGACTTCAATCGCCGGTTGGGGTATTTCAATTTTGCCGATCTCAAAGCTCCAAATGAATGGAAAGGCGGTGAAAAATCCGTGAAAAACTTTCTTGAGCCGGGTGCTGAAGCATCCGGCTCAGCAAGTGAAAGCCCACTCAAGAGGGCTGGCGAGCGTGCTTCAGCACGCTTCCACCTGCTGAGCCGGCGACTTCAGTCGCCGGCCCAATTAAGATTTGGTACAATGAAACTATGAAGATCTTGATCAGCGATCCGTTGCACCCCGATGCGATCACGTGGCTCCAGCAGCAGCCCGGCGCACACGTCGTCGTCCAACCCCAGATATCTTATGAAGAATTGCTCAAGATCATTTCAGAATACGACGCGCTCATCGTGCGCAGCCGCACCAAAGTCACCAAAGACCTGATCGCCGCGGGCAAAAAACTCAAAGTGATCGGGCGCGCAGGAACGGGCTTAGATAATATAGACGTCGAAGCTGCCCACCACGCCCATATTAGAGTTCTGAATGCTCCAGGGGCTAACGCCACCGCCGTCGCTGAACTCACCCTTGGGCTGATGCTCGCACTCGCACGCGACTTGCCTGCTGCCATGAGCGCGGCTGCATCGGGCAAGCACATCACATCGTATGGGACGGAGCTGGCCCACAAGACCCTGGGGCTCATCGGCTACGGGCGCATCGGGCGCGTAGTAGCCCATGTGGCGCTCGCGTTCGACATGAACGTCCTCGCCTATGATATTGCCGTGCCGGAGCGCGTCGAGCCGGGGGTGCGCTTGGTCTCTCTGGAGGCGCTCGTGCGCGCCTCAGATTTTGTGAGCATCCACGTGCCCTTGACCGCGCAGACGCGCGGCTTCGTCAGCGCGGAGCTGCTTGGGCACTTCAAAGCTGGGAGCTTTCTCATCAATACGGCGCGGGCCGAGCTTGTGGACGAGCTCGCCGTCTTGAACGCCCTGCAATCGGGCAAGCTCAAGGGCTATGCCGCCGATCTCTATGGGGAAGACTCCGTCCTGAGAGGCCATCCCAAAGTGCTCTTGACCCCGCATATTGGGGCTGCAACCGCAGAAGCCCAACGCCGCGCGGGCTTAGAGATCGCTGAGAAGGTGTGGTCAGCGCTCATTGAATATTCCCGTCCAAGGTGCTAGAATAACACGGTGAAGGAGGACGGACGGTGAATTTTCCAAATGACGAGGAACAGAACAGGAGGATTCGGAACTTTCGCAATATCGCATTGGTGATCGTGGTGCTGATCTTTTCCGTCATTGTGCTGCAAGCGTTTTTGGGCAGCTCCGATTCTGCGGAGAAGCAGATTCGGTACTCGGAATTTCTTGCGCTCCTTCAAGCGGGCCAGGTCACGACAGTCACGATCAAAGGCGCGTCTTTGGCGACCGTCCTTGGGCGGGTACGCCCGCTGCGGGATAACCCCAAATTGGTCGAGCTGGATAGGCGCATATCCCAGACGCAGCAGCGCTTGGCGGAAGTTCAGGAAGCCCTCGTGCGCAAAGCGCGCGCAGCCGCCTGGCTGCACGCGCACCAAAACGACGCGACACGGCAAAAGCAGCAGATGAAGGGCTTGACCATACGAGCAAAAGCGCTAGAAAGCTCCCTGAGCGCCTTGCAGCAAGAGCGCAAAAGGACCGCCGACGAGATCAGCGCCCTGACACAACAGATCCTAGGAGCAGCAGAGCGTTTCCGCACCGAAGCGATCATCAGTGACGTGCTCCTCGAAGAGTTAGCCAAGAACAGAGTTCTGGTGAGCTTCGAGGGGGCAAGCGATCCTTCATGGATCTTTACCGCGATGCTCTCGCTGCTCCCGTTCTTTATTATCTTGTTGCTCTGGTATGGCATGATGCGGCGGATGCAAGGGGAGGGCTCAAGCGCCCTGAACTTTGGGCGCAGCCAAGCGAAATTAGTCACAAAAGAGTACTCGCGCGTCACATTTGACGACGTCGCAGGCATTGACGAGGTCAAAGAAGAAGTCCAAGAGATCGTGGACTATCTGAGGGACCCTCAGAAATTTACGCGCATCGGGGCCCAGATTCCCAAAGGGGTGCTCTTAGTCGGCCCGCCTGGGACGGGCAAGACTCTTCTGGCGCGCGCGATCGCCGGAGAGGCCGACGTGCCGTTCTTCTCGATCTCAGGGTCGGACTTCGTCGAGATGTTTGTCGGGGTGGGGGCGGCGCGCGTGCGCGATCTGTTCCGCAGAGCCAAAGAAGAGGGCAAGGGCAAGCGCGGGGTGATTATCTTCATTGACGAGATCGACGCGGTCGGGCGCAAGCGCGGCGCAGGGATCGGCGGCGGCCACGACGAGCGCGAGCAGACTTTAAATCAACTGCTCTCGGAGATGGACGGCTTCGATAAGAACGAGCACGTCATCATCTTAGCGGCCACCAACCGTCCGGATATTTTAGACCCGGCGCTGTTGCGTCCCGGGCGGTTTGACCGAAAGATCACGGTTCCGCCGCCGGACTCCAAGGGCCGCGAAGCGATCTTAAGAGTCCATGTCCGCAACAAGAAACTCGCTCCCGATGTCGATCTCAAGGTGTTAGCGCGGCGCACCCCGGGGTTCGTCGGAGCGGATTTGGAGAATCTCTGCAACGAAGCGGCGCTCTTGGCCGCGCGGCGCAACAAAGAATCTATCGATATGAAGGACTTCGAAGACGCTATTGACCGAGTGATCGCGGGGATCGAGCGCAAGGGGAGACTCTTGAGCGAAGAAGAGAAAGTGAAGATTGCCTATCACGAAGCGGGGCACGCCCTGTTGGGGAAGCTCCTGCCCAAAGCCGATCCCGTCCATAGAATCTCGATCGTCCCCCGCGGCGAAGCGTTGGGGTACACCTTGCAGCTCCCCCTCAACGATAAGTATCTCTTCACCAAAGAAGAGCTGTTGGATCGCATGACCGGGATCTTAGGGGGACGCGCCGCGGAAGAGCTCGTCTTTGATGAGATCTCTACTGGGGCGTACGACGACCTCAAGAAAGCGACCGAGATCGCCAAGCGCATGGTGGTCAGCTACGGCATGAGCGAGCGCGTGGGGCCCATCAATCTCGGCCAAGAGAACGGCAACGTCTTCTTAGGGGTTGATCTGGTGCTCAACCGTGAGCACAGCGAGAAGATGTCGGCGCTCGTGGACGAGGAGATCAAGAATATCATAGAGTCGTGCTATCGGCGGGCCAAGGAGCTGCTCCAGCGCAATCTTGTGGCGCTGCATAAGCTCGCCAAGAGATTGCTCGAGGTCGAGGTCTTAGAGGGGGAGCAGCTCGACGCCCTGTTGAAGGACTCCCTGGTGCTGCAACCCGTATAGATGTGATCGCGCGGTCTATTGCGCTGCTTGGGTCGACGGGCTCGATTGGGACGCAGACGCTCTCCGTCATTGAAGCCCTCAATCACGCGGGACATCATCTCTCTGTGGTCGCTCTGGCTGCAGGGGAGAACTTAGAGCTCTTAGCGGCGCAAGCGCACCGCTTCCACCCGGAGCTTCTTGCCATTGCGCGTGCGAAAGATCTCAGGCGGCTCAGACAGCTTCTGAAGCTCTGGAGCGGCGAGATCGCTGTCGGTGGAGAGGGGATGCAAGCGGTGGCCACTCATCCCCGCGCTGATCTTGTCGTCAACGCTCTGGTGGGTGCAGCGGGATTGCTTCCGACTCTCGAAGCTCTGAGGGCCCATAAGCCCGTGGCCCTCGCAAATAAAGAGTCGTTGGTCATCGGGGGACATCTCGTCCGAGGGCTCACCCAGGGCGAGTCGGGACGTATCCTGCCTCTGGACAGTGAGCACAGCGCGCTCTTTCAGATTATGAGAGATCTTCGCGACTCAAGTGAGCTTGAGAGAGTTATCTTAACCGCGTCGGGCGGGCCGTTCCGCACACGACCGTTAGAATCGTTTGAGGCGATTACGGTCGCAGAAGCCCTGCAGCACCCGACATGGCAGATGGGCAAGCGCATCACGATAGACTCGGCCACGCTCGTCAACAAGGCGTTTGAAGTGATCGAAGCCCATTGGCTCTTCGATCTGCCCTATGAGAAGATCGCGGTGCTCATTCACCCTCAGAGCATCGTCCACGGCTTGGTCGAGTTGGTCGATGGGACTCTCTTCGCCCATCTGAGCACGACGGATATGAAGCTGCCCATTCAGTATGCCCTCACCTATCCGGAGCGCTGGAGATCTTCTGGGGAGCGACTCGACTTAGTGAAGCAGAAGCTCGAGTTTGGGCCGGTGGGGCGGGAGCGCTATCCGGCGTTCTGGCTGGTTTGTGAGGCGGGGCGTCGCGGCGGGACTTTTCCCGTAGTAGCCAACGCTGCTGACGAAGTCCTCGTGCAGAAATTCTTAAACAGAGAGATCTCGTTCTTGGGGATCGCGCGGGCATTAGAGCGAGTGCTCGCGGAGCACCAAGGCATTGCTGATCCGAGCCTTGACGAGATTCTCGAGGCCGACCGCTGGGCCCGTCAGCGCGCTCGCGAGATCGTCCAAGATTTTATATAATAAACACGAGAAGGAGAAAATCGCATATGGAGAAGGTGCGCAAGTGGTTCACTGTTTCGGCCGTCTTGATGTTGATCTTGGTCTTTATCGTGGCTTTGGATAACTACAATCAAGAGTGGAAGCGCTATCAGCGGGCCTATCTCACGAAGGTCCTTACAGATAAAACTTTGGCCGAGAAGGGCTCGCTCTCGCTGCTCGATCGGCTCGTGATAGCGGTCAACGCTGAGATGAATCTTCAGATCAGAAAAGTCGTCACCGAGGTGGGGCGCAGCGCCGATCTGTGTATGACGTGTCATGCCAACGTCGGCGTACCGGGGTTTACAGCCGAGCCCCTCAAAGATCTTTTGGAGACCCATAAAGCTATAAAAGTCATAGAGCAGATGCCGTTCGATCAAGTAGGGTGTACGGCGTGTCATGGGGGGAATGCTCTGGCGCTGCGTGCCGAGCCGGCGCATCACGAGATGCGGTCTCGCTTTGCCCAGATCTTTGAAGAGAGCGTGGAGCGATTGCGCTCAGAACGGTGGGCAGAGCGCCAGCGAGGGATCGAGCTCATTCGTTGGATGACTGCGAACGACTTTGGCTTTGTCTTCAACGCTCCCAAGGAGCAGCGCGAGCAAGCTCTCGCGCGCATTCTGGCGTGGTGGCAGCTCCACAAAGACACGTTCTTAGTCGAGGGCTTTGGGGAGCGCAGCTCGCCGTTCCGCACCGAAAACCCTCAAGCGAAGATAATCGAGCAGCGCACTGACGTCTCTCTCGCGGGCGAGCCGTTGCAGTTTGTCGGCTCGGCCACGTGCGTTGCGTGCCATGGACGCCCCGAAATCAGCGACGTCTACATCCCCGAATCGAGCAAGCGCCACGTCGAGATCTGGTTCAGGCCGGAGTTCATGACGAGCAAAAATATCGAAGAATTTAAAGATCATCCGTTTATAGACCAAGAGACGCTGAAGACCATGGACGTGACCTGCGAGGCGTGTCACGGTCCAGGGAGCGAATACACGAAGCTCATGCAGAAGGGGATGGCCCTCGAAGCCGCGGGCCAGAGCGTCGAAGCTGCTGCCCTTATCGGGAAGGCCAAAGAGCTTGCGCGGGCCAACGCCCGACAGAACATGAGCGAACATGACCCAGCCACCGGATACTCGCGCATTTGGGCGATCTTTGAAAGGCTGATCGAGAAGGCCCTCGCGGCCAAGGGACAGAACCGCCCCACCGAATAGCTGTATTGACAGGCGCCCCTGGATCTTTTAGAATAAGTCGGAGTCTTTTACTCGGAGTTGGAAATGAGAGTGACACGCAAGAGCGATTATGGGCTACGGGCGTTGTGCACCCTTGCGCGCCACTATAACGGGGAGCCTGTCTCTATTGGGCAGCTTTCCGCAGAGCACAAGATTCCTGAACCGTTCTTGGAGAAGATCATGCAAGAGCTGCGCGAGCACGGCTTGGTCGAAGCGACGCATGGGCGCGGCGGCGGATATCTGCTCAAGAGGAGCCCTTCGCGCATCTCGCTGCGCGAGATCGTGAAAGCTCTCGACGGCCCGATCGCGCTCGTGACGTGTTTGGACCCAGCCTTAAAGTGCTCCATCAAAGCGGGCTGCCCCACAAGTTCTATCTGGGAGATTATTAACCAAAAGCTCGAGGAACATCTGGCTTCGCTGACGTTGGGCGATGTCGTCAATATGCACCACCCTGAACGGGTGACCTCATCATGACGTTAGACGAGCGAGCCCGCGCAGCCTTACACACTATAGAGATTCCTCGCGCTCACCGACCGCTCAGCGATCTTGTGGAAGCTCTCTCTATCGATGGAGAGGCTGTCCATGTGCGGCTGCGCTTGCTCCCCGCTTATGCGTCCAAATCTCAGCTCAAAGCCTGGGTCGAACAAGCATTCCAAGGTATTTCTGAGATCAAGACGGTGCACGTCGAATTTGCCCAGGCTCCACGACAGGCGCCTCGGCCCCGCCTCCTCCATCCCACACAGAAGCTGCACTTTCCCCAGATCGCTCATATTGTTGCGATCTTTAGCGGCAAGGGCGGGGTAGGCAAAAGCACCGTCAGCGTCAATCTCGCTGTAGCGCTCGCGCAGTCAGGAGCGCACGTCGGGCTCTTTGACGCGGACGTGCACGGACCGAATATTCCTACGCTTCTGGGGCTGAAAGAGCCCCCCACAGTGAAAGCCGGAAAACTCATGCCCATCTTCAAATACGGCGTCCACGCTATGTCTATTGGGCTCTTAGTGGGCGGGGGAGATCCGCTCATCTGGCGCGGCCCGATGATCTCCAAAGCGATCAATGAGCTCTTAGAGAGCACGGCCTGGCCGGAGCTCGAGTATTTGATTATAGATCTCCCCCCAGGGACAGGCGACGCGCAGTTGGGCTTGGCTCAAGACCTAGAGCTTTCCGGGGCGATCGCTGTGACGACCCCCCAAGAAGTCGCGCTCTCCGATGTGCGCCGGGGCATTGGAGCTTTCCAGAAGCTGAATGTATCTATTGTTGGGCTCATCGAGAACATGGCGTATTATATCTGTCCTCAGTGTGGGCACAAAGACTATATCTTTGGGCAAGGGGGTGGCGCCAGCGAAGCCCATAGACGCCAGATCCCGCTGTTGGGGCAGATCCCCCTCGATCCGAAGCTCCGCGAGAACGGCGACGCTGGGGTGCCTATTGTGATCGCGGCACCGTCGTCACCCACAGCTCAAGAGTTCACCAAGATCGCCCAGGCGCTCATCGAACGATGGAACACACACAAGGGGTGACCACCAATGACCGCTGACGATATCCGCGAGGTGATCCGCGAGAACGTCTTCGACCCGGAGCTGGGCTACAACGTCGTGGATTTGGGGTTGCTCTACGACGTCGACATCCGCGACGACAAGACCGTGCGTCTGGAGATGACATTGACGACTGTAGGCTGCCCGCTCTACGAGCAGATCCAAGCTGACTGTGAGCGTGCGATCAAGGAACGCTTTGGGGAGGACGTCACCGTTGAGGTCGATTTCGTCTTCGATCCGCCGTGGAGCCCAGAGATGATGTCGGAAGAGATCCGCGCGGAGATGGGATTTATCTAGATGGCTCGCTGTGTCTATTGTGGGAAGCGGGTGGGCAAGCGTGCTTGCCCGGCGCTGGGAGGGCTGATCTGTCCGTCATGCTGTGGGCAGCATCGCGGGATCGACATCAGCTGTCCGATCAGCTGCAAATATTTCAAGGCGCATGAGAGCTATCAGCGCGATCGGCTCGCCGACGAATTCCACGCCCTGTGGCGTGAGAAGACCGAATCCCTCTATAAAGCTGGCAAGGAGCGCGTGATCGATCTCATCGTCATGATAGAGATGCTGATCTATCAGTTCTATCGGGAGCGGGCCTTGGGCACAGACACCGATGTGCTCGAGGCGCTCGAAGCGCTCCGACGTCGGTTCAGCCCAGTGATGGTCATCGAGGCGGGGAGCACCGCGTTAGCTGCTCACATATGGCACGGCCTGCAAGAGTTTAAAGAATCCCTGACTCCTGAAGAGGCCTCCGAGAGCTTAGAGAAGAGCTTGGAGATCTTCAGAGCCTACACGGACGCAACGCATCCCAGAAAGTATCTGCACGGGCTTTTGGGGCACGTCGCGCGATATTTTCAGCTTCCTCCGGAGATGACCACCAGCCCATCCCTCATTGCTACCCCGCAGATCGTCACGCCTCCTACTGCCAGGGGATGACCCATTCCCACTGGGGCCCACGGAAGTACTGTCCAATAATAATGAGCGCGATCGCCGCTCCTATTAAGAAGACAAAGAGCGCTGTAGTCACCGGGCGGTCCCGCAGACGACGTCCCGGGGGCTTGCTCTTGTCTTTTCTCCAGAACTCCAGATAGGGCTCAATATAGGGGATCGCGATCAAGATCAAAATAAAGAGCGTGGGCGCGATCACGCCCCCAAGAGCCACGCTTGTCAGCGGCCCAATATTGGGAGAAATTGCTAACAGCTCTTGGATGCCCACAAAGTACCAAGGGGCTTTCTCGGGATTGGGCGTGAACGATGGGGTCGCCGGTTCTTGGAGTGGGGCATCGCGGAAGACTGAATAGATCCCAAGCCCCGCCGTCAATACAAACAGAATCGTAAACGCTACATAGAGAAAGTACGGATAGGTGATGATCTCTTCTTCTTCGGTGGGGAGGCGCTTGGCGAACGCTTCGAGGATCTTCTGGACTTTTTCGTGGGTGAGCTCAAACTGGGTTGGGATCTCTTTGGTCTTCTGCTCTTTGGAGACGTAGCTAAAGATCGTATAGAGAGCTTCAAAGTCTGAGGGGTCGCCGCCGCCATCGAGCAAGGCTTCCACGCGATTGCTCAAGTCTTTGAGTCTCTTCACGGTCAGCGTCTGTCTGGAGGGCAGCTGGCGCAACGGGATCTTCTCGGCAGCGTAAGCCAAGACATCTCTCACGAGCCCTGGCTCGATCTGAAGAGCTTCGGCGACTTCGTAGCCTGGGATTTCTATCTCTATCTCTTGGGTGACGTTGATTTGACATGAGAGCCGCCAGCCCTGGCTGAGCTGCTCTTCGCCCAGGACGTCGAGCTCATTTTGATTGGGCTCTCCTCCGCCCTTGAAGACTCTGACGGCACAGGTCGAGCACTGCCCCTGGCCTCCGCACGTCGCAGGGAGTTGATCATCATAGCGATGCTCTTGAATGAGCTTTAAGAGATTGGTCCCTGGTCGGACGTCAAATTCTTTCTGGCCAAGAATGACGACCTTGGGCATACTAGCTGGGGTTCACCCCTGCCTTGGCGGCTTGTTTGAGTCTCTCTAAGACGGGCGTGCCGCCGGGGTAGCACCCATCGAGCTTGGCTTTGCCGGCGACGACAGCCTCCGCAAAATCCTCGCACGTGGGATACCCGCAGGCCAGACAATCAAAGCCGGGCAAGACCGCGCGGAGCTTGGCCGCCGCGGGCGAGAGCGCTGGAGCTTTGGGAGCTTCAGGAGCTTGCTCGACCTTGGGCCAGGACATGACTAACGGCTTAAAGAGCTCGATCACAAGATCGCTCTTCATCGAGATCTGGCATGATAAGACCCAGCCCTCCTTGCGCAGCTTATCGCTGAGGGGGCCGAGCATCGCCGGGGTGATCTGCTCTGGAGCCAGCCCTTCTAAGACTTTGACGCGGCAGGTCGCGCACGTGCCCTTGCCGCCGCACTGCGCGAACAGATCATACCCGGCTTTTTTGAGGGCTTGCATCAGGTTCTGCTCCAGGGGTAAGACCAGCTCATTGCCGTCGTTGACGATCTTGACGCGTGCCTCTCCCTCAGCTGTGAGCACATTCTTTAATATCCCTAACACAAGAGCTACCGAGATGGCCATCAGGGCCATCGTCGCTACTGGTACGAGATAGACCATAAGATCACAAGCTATGAGCTTGGTTTTTCATCCTCCAAAGTCGCGAATATTGATCATTCCCGAAAAGCCCACGAAGCTCATGGCCATGAGGCCCGCAATGATCAGGGCGATCCCTGGGCCTTTGAGCCCCTCAGGGATGGGAGCAAAGCGCAGGCGCTCTCTCATAGCCGCCATCAAGATGATCGCCAAAGCCCAACCGACGCCCCCGCCAAACCCAAACGCCACGCTCTCGAGAAACCCCAAATTCCATGTGGCTAACGCGAAGAGCACCCCGCCCAGAATCGCACAATTCACTGTGATCAAGGGCAAGAAGATCCCTAAAGAGTTATACAAAGCCGGGAGAAAGCGCTTCATGAACATCTCCACGGCCTGGACCAAGAACGCGATCGTCACAATATAGACGATGAGCGACAGATATCCTACTCCCAAGGGATCGAGCACAAAGTGCTTGATGAGCCAATTGGCAGGCAGGGTCATGGTCAGCACGAAGATCACCGCCATGCCCATCCCCGACGCCGATGCGTATTCGCCCGAGACGCCAATGAACGGACAGATTCCCAAGAACGTCGTGAGCAAGATATTATTCGTGAGGATCGCGCCAAGCACAATGAGAAAGATGTCCATAAGCTACGCGCCTCCTCCGATCTGGCCGCCGGGGGAGAAGTGCCTTACGATCCCGACATACAGCCCCACAAGTAAGAACGCCCCCGCCGGGATGATCATGATGACCCAGGGAGTCCAGCCGCTGAAGATCTGAATCCCGAACAAGCTGCCAAAGCCCAAGAGCTCCCGAACGATGCCGAGTATCGTCAGGGACATCGTGAACCCTAGCCCGACGCCGATAGCGTCGAGCGCCGACAGTCCTGGGCCGTTTTGGCTGGCGAACGCTTCGGCTCGTCCCAGCACGAAACAGTTCGTAATGATCAATGGGACGTAAGGCCCAAGCGCTGCCGACAGCGGCGGCAGATACGCGCGCAAGAAGATATCGACGATCGTTACCCAGAACGCAATGATGATCATATACGCGGGCAGGCGCACTTCCGCGGGGATAACGGTGCGGAGAGCTGCTACGGTGGCGCTTGAGGCCACGGTCGCGATCAGCGTCGCAAGCCCTTGGGCCATGCCGTTCATGGCCATGTTCGTCGCGCCCATGGTGGGGCACATCGCCAAGATCATCCGGAAAGTTGGGTTGTCGTCCCAGATATCGCGAACGAGTTCCTTCCACCCTTTGGTCTGGGGCAGCCGCTGGGGGAACGGAATAGCCGGCGCTGATGCGCGTTGCATCACTGCTGTCTTCACTTCTGCCATCCGCCTCAACTCCTTCTGACTGCGCTGAGGTCAGTCATAAAAAAGCATACTAAAACTGTCCGATTTTTTCAAGGTCATCGCTTTTTCTCTAGAATTTTTCGCAAGTTCGCGATCGCCTGGTTGAGCAGATCTCGCACCGTCGTGGACGTATACGTAGCCCCGGTGATGGCGTCAAACTGATTGGGGGCTTTGGGGGAGCTGGGATCGCGGAACTTCACAAACTCGATGCGCGGCTCGGTCTTCATCCCTTTGAATTGGCTCCAAAATTTCTCTTCGGTCATGCGGAAGCCCAACCCTGGGGTCTCGCCGATCTCGAACGTCACGACATGCGCCCCGATAATCTCTGACAGATCGGGCTTGAGCGCCACTTGCATGGCGACGAGTCCCTGAAAGCCGCTGCCTTGGATGCGAATAACGTACGCTGAGAGCTCCCCGCCGATCTTGTCTTTGTAGACCTTCCAGTACGTAAAGCTATCGGCCTTGACCTCCTCGATGTGCTCTTTGAAGTACTGATCTATTTGGGCGGGGGAGAGCACAGGCAGCCCCTCTTGGGGGAAGAGCTCGTCAGCAGAGTACTCGCCCAGCGCCACAAGGATGCTCGAGCGCAGGCGGGCCTTGGCGTTCGCTTCAATAGTTGCTTTCGTCACTTCATTGACCACTGCGAGCAGTCCCCCCGCTATGGCGGCGATCGCTGTCAGCACCACGATCATGCGCCACTCGTGAGGCCCGATCAGCTTCTTCTTTCTCTTTTGGGGTTGTGCTGGCTCAGCCATACAAGATCACCTCTTTTGGAGAGCTGGCGCCGAGAAGCTCTTGGGGATCGTGAATCTGTCAATCAACGGCGTGAACATATTGCCAATTAAAATAGCGAACGTCACCCACTCGGCATAGCCGGTCAGCCCACGCCCCAGTACCGTCAACACTCCCAACATTATACCGAAGATCCATCGTCCGCGGACGGTCATAGGGCTCGTGACAGGATCGGTCGCATTGAGAAATGCCGCAAAGAGCAAGCCCCCACTGAGCACGGCGTAGATCCCATCAGGGAATCTCACAGGATTGATAAAGCTGAGAAACTGCGAAGTCAGCCCAGCAGTAACGATCATAACTATTGAGACGCGCCAGTCAATGATCCGTGCATATAAGAGATAGAGTCCGCCTAGGAGAACGAGCAGGGCCGAAGTCGCTCCCAGGACATCCGCCCGACCAAAGCCCGTCACGAGCGTAAAGAGCTCGGGATTGGCAATGTCTGGGGAGTTGAACGCCCCCAAGGGGGTCGCCTTGGCGATGGCGTCTATGCCCTTTACTGATTCGGGAGACCAATGCACAAAACCTCCAAGTCCGTCCGTCAACGGGTTGAAGGGCATGTACCAGCGCGTTGTCATAGCCGACGGGAACGCTAAGAGTAAAAACGCCCGCCCGCTGATCGCCGGGTTGAAGATATTATATCCCGACCCGCCGAAGAGTTCTTTGACCCCAATGGCGAAGAAGATCCCCATCGCGACCATCCACAGGGGCAGCGTTGGGGGCAGCGAGAGCGCATAGAGAATGCATGTCACCAGCAGACCCTCGGTGATCTCGTGGCGCCGGACTGCACAGAAAGTAAACTCGACAGCCATCCCGACAAGATAAGTCACTACGATGATCGCCAGGGCACGCCATCCGTAAAAGTAGATGCTCGCCAGGGCCAGAGGGATGCAGACGAGTATAGGAGAGCCCATGTAGCGTTGCATTCCCAAGGCGTCCCGAATATAGGGGGCTTGGCGAGCTGGCTTATCGCTGCCGCCGAAGATCGAATCTTTGAGACCCTCCCATAGGATAGCCAAGCCCTCGGCACGGCGGGCGTGGAGGTCGCGATGCACCCTCTCGAAGAAATTATAGATCTTGTCTTTCATGATGCCTCCGTGAGAACCTTGCGTTTGCCTTCGCGAATCTGTTCTAAGAGCGGGATCTTGCTGGGGCAGACATAGGCACACAACCCGCACTCAATGCACGCAAAGAGATCAATGCTTTGCGCTTCGCTCACCATACCGTGGGCAGAGTATTCCCCAAGCAGCGCCGGCACTAAATTCTGCGGGCAGACGTCCACGCAATAACCGCACTTGACGCAGGGCCTGGGGTTTCCGTTCAAGCTGGTCGTGGCGCGCTTGTACTTGACCCACGGCAGACTCAGATACACCCCCGTGAACGAGTCGCGATCGAAGCCCGGCCCAACGACGGGAAAGAGCTCATGCTCTGGTTCTTTGAGGGCGATCACAGCGGGGATCTCTCTGGTGATGGGGCTATCGAGATCCCCCTGGGCTTGTCCACGCATGACGCTTCCCGCGATGATGCGCCCGTTGCCCTTCAAGTTCTTCTCTAAAAGATTCCCGATGGGGGTGCCTACCCGAACCCGATAGTTCCCAGGCTCTTTTACAGCTGAGCCCGCTACGGAGACGACGCGCTCGACGAAGGGCTTGCCCTCTACGACCGCTTCATAAGCTGCCACACACTGCTGGACATCACACACGACGCACCCGACGTCAGTGGCGTAGCCTCGCTGCGGGAGCAGGAGCCCCAAGAGCGTGCGCACAAGCACCGCGTCGTCGCCCTGAGGGTATTTGGGACGCAATTGATGGATCGTGCACCAGTCATAGTATTCGAGGCGCTCGATGAGCTCTTCGTAGATTCTCGGCTTGTTATATCCCAAGCCAATGTGCACTTGGACGTTCCCGAGCGCTTGGCGCAGGATCTTGATGCCGTTGACAAATTTGTCGAACTCTTCGTAGAGCAACTGATCGGGTGCTTCGCAGAACGGCTCGGTCTCAACGGCGTTGATTAGTAAATAGCGAATCTTCTCTGGAGTGGCTGGGGAGGAGTGATAGATCGTGGGGAAGCCCGCTTGGCCTCCCGAAGTGACCCCGGCTTCGTAGAGGATTTTTCCCAGTTCTTCTGGGGGCAGTTTTTCGTAGTTGGCCGGGCGATCAAGCAAGAGCCAATCGTCTTTGCCGTCGGACTCGATCTCGACGCAGAGGGCCTCGCCACCTAACGGATGCGGGCGCTTCTCTATCTTCACGACCCTTCCGGAGATGCTTGCGTGGACAGGGGTCGAGGGTCTGTTGGGGTCGGGCTCGTTGCGCCCGATGACCTGCCCCGTCTTGACGCGGTCGCCCTCTTTGACAGTCGGCACGACTTCGGCAGAAAAGCCCTGACGCAAGGGAATCAGAACTCTCGGGGGCAGCGGCGCGGATGCGAGCCGCTTGCCGCGCGGCGTCCCCTCAAAGAGCCCAAAGTAATGGCCACCCTTGAACGTCTTGAGCGCTCCTAAGACAGCCATTTAGCGTCGCTTCCTTTCTTCGGTCCACCAGGGTTTGCTGTACTCGTCCTTGCGAATTCTCCAAAAGTGCAGCGCCACGAGAAAGATCAACGCCATCGGCAGCACAAAGATGTGAATGACGTACCACCGCAAGAGCGAGGGCTGCCACAGGTCCGTGCCCCCCAAGAGTATCTGTTTCACATACGGCCCGATGATTGGTGTGCCGTCCGCGATATTGCTGGCGATCTTCGCTGCATAATAGCCCAACTGGTCCCAGGGCAGAATATACCCACTGAATGCAGAGAGCACCGTGATGACGAAGAGCAAGACCCCGATGACCCAGTTGAATTCTCTGGGCTTTTGATAGGATCCGGTGAAGAAGACCCTCAGCATATGGAAGAACACGGCGAAGACCATCAGCTCGGCGGCCCATTTGTGCATATTGCGCATGAATCTTCCCAAGGGCACAGCGTTGACCAGCTCGCGGATAGAATCATAGGCACGCTCAACTGAGGGCACATAATAGAACATTAAAAAGACCCCGGTGATCAAGAGAATCACAAAGAGCCAGGTTGCGATCACGCCCATCCACATCCAATTGTAGCTGAGTCGGGCCGATTCTTTATGGATCTTCGCGGGCAGGATATGCACGAAGAAGTTGCGCCTATTGAGAGCGAGCCGGTCGGCTTCAGTCTGGGGCAGCCCCTCGCGGCGGAAGATGGAGAGCCACACGCGCGAGCGCCGTATACCCTGGCCCAGCAGAAGGAGTCTGTCCATCATGAGAACTTGATGTCACTCCCGTCGGGGATGGGGCCTTCGATAGATCGGCCGTCGGCCGTGAGATACTGAGTACTTGGGACGACTTTGGCCTTATCGACTTGGAGACGGCCGTCGGGGGTGAGGGTGAGCTCATAGAAGGGCAGGGGTCGAGGCGCTGGGCCGCCCAGGACTCGCCCGTCGCGGGCAAAGACGCTCCCATGACAGGGGCAGAGCGCGTGCACCACGGGATACTCTTGACTTGGCGGCCCAAAGGGCTTATAGCTGCACCCCAGATGGGTGCAGACCATAGAGAGGGCCTGAAATCCCAAGGGCGTTCGGAAGATGAAGACCTGCTTCGCTTCGAGAGGGCGCATCTCTCCGACCTGATAGTCACTGGGGCGCCCTACGGTGAACGTCGTGGTGGGCTCATAGGTCAGGTGCGGCTTCAGATAATACGGGACGCTCTGGGCCACACCACCCAAAGCCAACGCGAGCGATCCCCATCCCAGCCACCCGAGAAAGCGTCGCCGCGTCAGCGGGCTCACTCTTGGGTCTCTGTCCGCCTCCATTCAGGAACCTGCTCCTTCGTTTATGGGGTGATTATATTACAGCCCCTTTGCGCTGTCAAACTTCTCTGATCTTCTACTCTATTGAGGGGATCTTTTGCCATGATCTGCGTCATCCCTGAGGATGACGTCGGTCATGTGATGGCCCTCGCTCTTTTTGTTATGATTATTATATCAATGTTTACTGGGATTGTCACGGACACCGGCGAGGTGCTCACGGCGCACGCGACGCGGCTTGTCATCGCTACCCCTAAGCTCTTTGGAGCATTAGAAATCGGGCGGAGCGTCGCGGTCAATGGAGCGTGCCTGACGGTCATCGAGCTCACTCCTGCCGCGGAGAGCTTCGCGGCAGAGCTGAGCCCAGAGACCATCCGGCGCACGAACTTGGGAGCCCTGCGCCGCGGCGATCTCGTCAATTTGGAGCTGCCCTTACGATTTTCTGATCGTCTCGATGGGCACTTCGTGCTGGGGCACGTGGACACCGTTGGGGAGGTCGTCTCGATCTCTCGCACAGAGAAGGGCGCGGTCTTCCGGTTTCGCGTCGATAAGAGCTACTCACACTATCTGGTCGAGAAGGGCTCGATTGCCATAGATGGGATCAGCTTGACGATCTTCAATATCTCTGATGGGGAGTTTGACGTGGCGATCATCCCTCATACGCTCGAGCACACGAACTTACGGGTGCGTTGCCCTGGGGATAGAGTGAATGTCGAGTTCGACATTTTGGGAAAGTATATAGAAAGACTCTGCAAGGGAGGCTGCTTGTGATGGGGTTTGCCAAGATCAAAGAGGCGCTGGAAGCGCTCAAGCGTGGTGAGATGATCGTCGTCGTAGACGACGAAGACCGCGAGAACGAAGGCGACGTCGTATTGGCAGCCCAGTTTGTCACCCCGGAGAAGATCAATTTTATGGCGAAGGAGGCCCGGGGGATCATCTGTGTGCCCATGACGGGGGAGCGGCTCGATGAGCTTGGGATCAAGCTCATGGTGCAGACGGATTCTGGGGGAAAGGGATGCGCGTTCACGGTCTCAGTAGACGCTCGCGAGGGGATCAGCACCGGGACGTCTGCGTACGATCGCGCCCATACTATTAGAACGCTGATCGCTCCCAAGACCAAGCCTTCAGATTTAGTCCAGCCGGGGCATGTCTTTCCGTTGCGTGCTCGGCCCGGCGGCGTCTTGCAGCGGGCTGGCCACACCGAAGCCAGCGTCGATCTCTGTAAATTAGCGGGGCTCTACCCTGCTGCGGTCATCTGCGAGGTGATGAACGAGGACGGCACGATGGCCCGGCTGCCCCAGCTGGAAAGATTCGCACAGAAGCATAATTTGCTCATTATAAGCATTGCCGATCTCATTCGCTATCGCTACGAACGCGAGCGCTTGGTCGAGAAGATCGCCTGGGCCGATCTTCCTACGGAGTTTGGGGAGTTTACGATCCATGCCTATCGCAGTCTCGTTGATGGAAAGGAGCACATCGCGCTGGTCAAGGGCGAGGTCACCGGAAGAGAGAACGTCTTAGTGCGGGTGCACTCAGAATGTCTGACAGGAGATGTCTTTGGCTCGCTCAAGTGCGACTGTGGGGAGCAGCTCCGGCAAGCCCTGCGCCAGATCGCCCATGAGGGTATGGGGGTCTTGCTCTATTTACGCCAAGAGGGACGCGGCATCGGCCTAGGAAACAAGATCAAAGCGTATCATCTCCAAGATAGAGGGCTGGACACGGTGGAGGCGAACCGGCAGCTCGGCTTTAAAGAAGATCTCCGCGAGTACGGCATCGGGGTACAGATTCTGAAAGATTTGGGGCTGAGCACCATTCGAATTCTCACCAATAACCCCAAGAAGCTCGTGGGCATCGAGGCCTACGGCATCAAGATCGTGGAGCAACTGCCCCTTTTAGTCGCGCCCAACCCCCATAATTATAACTATCTGAGGACGAAGAAAGAGAAACTAGGCCACCAGCTCGATGCGATCTTCGCGAACTTCAGCAATGAGCCTTAAGATCGCGATCGTTGTCAGTCAATTTCACAGAGAGATCACCCAAGAGATGCTCAAGGGCGCTCAAGAGCACCTGCGAGGCGTCGCCGAGACCGAAGTCTTCTGGGTGCCGGGGGCGTTCGAGATTCCAGGGACCGTCAAGGGGTTGGCGCAGTCGGGGCGCTATGACGGCATCTTGCCCTTAGGGTGTGTGATCAAGGGCGAGACTGCCCATTTTGAGCATATTGCCCGCGCCGTGACTGATGCGCTCATGCGCTTGACTGTGGAATGCGATACCCCAATAGTCTTTGGGGTGCTGACCCCCTACACCGAAGAGCAAGCGTGGGCACGCGTCTATAAGGGGGCTGAAGCAGCCAAGAGCCTGCTGGAGCTTATCACTCTGCGTCGGCGGCTCTCTTATTAAGAGCCCGTGTGTGTCGCCCATCGGCGAAGACTTTCAGGGATCCCCACTGAAGGGTGGTCGCATGGGGGGCGGGCGTCCAGATCGAGATCGTCTCGCTAGAGAGCCCTTGCACAATCCCCAAGCCCACGAGATCGCCGTTCGCGCAACAGCCGACCAGCGAATTCTGGAGCTCTCCCCACAGCTTGATCGCGAGGGACTCGACCCCAAGAGCCCGCTGGGCTTCTAGAGGTGAGAAGGGCCAGCGCTCGACGACGAGCGTCGCTCTTGTGGGCAAGCGCCATGCAGCCACCACCGGACAGGCCAAGAGATTCGAGAGCAACGTCACATCCAAGGGCTCGCCGTGCCCCACAAGCGAGCGCTCCACCCCAAGCTCAGCAAAACGCCAGCACCGCAGAGTAGCGCCGTGAAAGTGCTGGCGGAATGCGTCTTCACGCGCGCGGATGCGCTCCTCGCGCCCCTTGGCACTCCCGTGTGCCACGGGAATCTCAATCACGGTGATGCCCGCGCGAGCATAGAGCTTATAGTAAGCGAGCTCTCCGGAGCGCTGCAGCAGCACGAGCACGTCGGGCTGGACCAGATGGATCAGCTCGCTCTTGTAGGCGCGCGCCGCTTCGCCGTAAATATAGCCGTCGGTGTCGATGAGCACGGGGCGGCAAGCCCCACGAAGACACTGAGCCACCCCGGTGAGCACCTGTAAGAAATTCCCCCGCGGCGAGATGTCCCCCACAAAATAACTTGAGAGTATCTCATGGTGATCGTCCCGGACGCGCCCACGCGAGATGCACGCCGGCGGGCCCAGCCAACTTTGGCCCACATCCGCGTCGATGACCTCCCCGCCCAGGCGCCGATGGATCTCGCGGATGAGCGTGGTCTTGCCCACGTCGGTCGCGCCCAGAACAAGTGCGATCGAGCGCGGGCTTAGGCGCTCAAAGAGTCTCTCAAGCACTGTTACTTGCCCGCGACACTGACGCCGTCTACGGCGATCGCCGGGGTGTGCAGGATGCCGTAGACCCACTCTGGGCTATCACTGAGGGCGATCAGTCTGTCCCTGAGAAGATCGTAGACATTCCCGGCGATCATAGTGTTTTTGACGCGCCCGACGATCTCGCCCTTGTGCGCGAGAAACCCCACCGAGACCGTGTTAGAGAATTCGCCAGTCAAGGGATTTCCTGCTCCCAGCCTCATGACATCCTCGACGATGAGCGCTTCGTCGAGGTCGTGGAGGATCTCAGTGAGAGCTTGGTCTCCGGGAGGGATGATCGCGCTGGTGGGGGCGATCCCTGGAGGGCGACGGAACCCACCGCCCATAAAGCCCGATTTGAAGCCGTTGCCGGTGGGCTGAGCGTGGGCTTGGGCGGCCGTCTTCAGATCATAGAGAAACTGTTTGACAACGCCTTGCTCAATCAAGAATTTCCGAGTCGTGGGCACGCCCTCGTCGTCGTAGGGGGCAGATCTTGGTGCGAAGTCGAGCGTCCCGTCGTCTATCAGTGAGAAGCGTGCATCACAAATCTTTTGCTGAAGCTTCTCACGCAGCGGCGAGACGCCCAGATAGACATGGCGTCCGTCCAGCCCCACCATAAATGGGATCATCAACACTAAAACCCCCGGCCCACGAAGGATCACTGGCATTGCTTTGGTCTGAACAGAAACGATCTTCTCGGCCAAGCGCATGCGCTCGATGAGACGGTCGGCCAGAGCTAAGCCATCGATCTCTTGGGCGCGTCGCCAGGAGGCTGTCTCAAAGAGTGTGAAGATATCCCCCTCTTGGGCTTTCGTGACCGACGCGCCCACGCTCAAGAGCGTACCATGATGAGAAAACTCAAGACCACTGGTGTTGCACAATTTGATCTCCTCGACTTCCTTGGTGGCCCACACCTCAATCTGCAGGGTCGCATCGTAGCTCTTGATCTTTTCCACAATTTGCTCCCCTAAGGAGATCAAGCGCTGCTCGTCCACCTGCTTGACGGCCGGATCGAAGCATTGGACGGAAGACGCAGGGTGCTTGGCGGGAAAGCGAAAAGGCGCAGGATCTCCGTATTGGGCAGACTCAAGCGCATTCTGGACAAGATACCTCTCGTCTCCCAAGTCTGTGGTCGTAGAGAACCCCAGGCGCCCATCTTTGATGAGGCGCAGGGCTCGACCTGCAGTCTCGACGACCTTGACGGACTCTAACGCTCCGGCGCGGAACTGCACAGGGAGCTCCCAGGTGTGCAGTTCATAGATCTCGGCTCCATCTGTCTGTTTGGCGATCCTCTCCAAGAGGTCTTCGGCGCGGATTTGGTTCGTCATGCGCTCTTCCCTCCTATGGTGACGTGGCGCACGCGGATGTGCGGCCCACCTGTAGTGACCGGCAAGGGGAACTGCCCATCTTTGCCACAGCCCCCTGAAGTGCCCTTGATGACGAGATCGTTCCCGATCATCTCGATATTCTTGAGAGTCTCGAAGACGTTCCCCGTCAACACGACGTCGCGCAGCAGCTCGCCAAGCTGCCCCTTGACGATCTCATACGCGTACGTAGCTTCGAAGGTGAACTGCTCGATCATCGTCTGCCCGCCAAAAGACCCACACGCGTAGATCCCGTAGTCTATATCTTTGAGCATGTGCTCGAAGGGCGCTGAGCCAGGCTCAATATACGTGTTGCGCATGCGCACGATGGGCTCAAATTGATAGCTCACCGCGCGGGCGTTGCCGGTGGGCTGGGCGCCCATCTGGGCTGCGGTCTGGCGGCTGTGCAAGAAACTATTTAAGATCCCGTTCTTGATGAGATAGACTTTTTGTCGTGGGGTGCCCTCGTCATCGTACTTGGAGTTGCCACGCAGGCCTTCCAGATAGCCGTCATCCACGACGTTGAGCTCTTTGACGCCAAACGGACGCCCAATTTTGAGAATCTCCTGGAGCTGCGGGTGCTTGAAGAGAAAATCAGCCTCACAGAGATGCCCGAACGCTTCATGGATGAAGACCCCGGCAAGATCGGGGTCCAAGATCACGGTGTAGACCCCTGCGGCGACGGGCTTGGCTTTGAGCAGATTGAGCGCGCGCTGCGCGGCCTTGAGCGCTTGCTCTTCTTGGTTCTCTACGGCTTCAAAGCCCGCAAACCATCCCAAGGATTCCATGCCCCTTTGGATGTTCTTCTCCCCCTCGCGCGCCGTGGCCGATAAGAGCAGCGTTACGTCTGGACGCTCTTCTACAATAAACGTCCCCTCAGAATTGGCGTAGGTCACTTCTTTGAAGGAGTCCGTATAGCGTGCATGGGTCGAGACGATCTTGGCGCTCGTCTTGAGCATAAGATCGTTATAGCTGCGCAGAAGCTCTTGCTTGTGTCTGAGCGAGACAGATCGGGGATCTTTCTTGAGCGTGACACGCACCTCGTCTTGGATGACCGATGGAGGAGCCAGCGCAGCTCTCTCTGGGACCTTGGCGCTGACAGCTTGAGCAATACGATAGGCCTCTTCGAGTCTCTTTTCGAGGTCGTCTAGGGAGTTAAAGACTGCGATCCCCCAGCCGCCACCCACCAGACATCGCACGATCCCACCAAGCTCCGACGACGCTTCAAGATTCTCAAGATTCTCTTTGCGATACGTGACTTCCGTGCGCCACTCGCGCTCGATCCGGATCTCCGTATAGTCGGCGCGACTGCGCTCCAACGCCCGCAAGATCTGCTCGCGCATCGTGATCACCCCTTCTTTAATAGTGCCCCAGCAGCCCACGGTCACGGGCCACGCTCTCGAGGCGCTTGAAGATCGCATATCCGATCAAAAAATACAGCGCGGAGATCGCTCCTAAAAACGACACGTCCGCGATGGGCATACTATACAGCGACTCTTTCCCGATCAGGACCCGTCCAATGAGATGCACCCCCCACGTCACAGGGAGGAACTTCACCCACGGCATCGTGTCGAGCACCGTCGGCGCGATGACCAGCGCCACCCACACGAACTGAAAGATCTGAAAGACCGCTTGCACTTGCTTGAAGACCAGCGCCAACCCGCCCATGGCAAACCCAAACCCGTAGACACCCCACACCGTCAGCAGCATCAACGGGATAAGACTCACAAAGTCGAGATGGAGCCATCGGCCAGTTACGGCCATCATCAATACGAACAACCCAAGGGTGATCGTGAGGTTAATGACTAAGAACGTCAGCACATAGCTACAACTCACCCAGCCAAATCCCAAGGGGGACATATAGAGCTGCTCGAGGGTCCCCTGCTGGGCTTCGTTGATGAAATCCCACGTCAAATCTGAGAACGCAAAGATAATGAACGTCCACAGCATAAATCCCATGACGATGCCCTCAAGGGTATTGCCGAAGCTGGGATTACCGCCCCCGATGAATTTTGCTCCGTAAAAGATTACTAAGAAGATCATGATGATGCTGACGATCCCAGCGATGAGATTGAACGGGTAGCGCCAGATGATGAGAAAATTCTTCTTCATCATCGCTTTGAGCAGATAGAGATATCTCATAGATTGCTCCTTGCTAGACCGCCACGGTAGCGGTATCATTGTACTTGCTATGAAGCGCACAGCTGTGCTTAGACGGCCAAAGAGATCGTATATCTTTCGTGTGGTCATAGAGCCTGACGAAGACGTATATCACGCGTATTGCCCGGCATTGCAGGGCTGTCACACCTGGGGCTATACATATGAAGAGGCGCTGCAAAATATTCAAGAGGCTGTGCAGTGTCATGTCGAAGCTCTCCTCCAGGCTGGAGATCCAATCCCAACTGAGCCTGACGTCGAAGTCAAGCCTGCTCCTACCGTTGTAGTGAACGTATTGAAAGCCATGCTCAAGGACACTAGATGGACAGAGGATGATCTGAAACGCCTTAAATTGCTCAAATAGATTCATTGCTTCTCACCCTTGACGATCTGAAGGAAGATCTCTTCTAAGTCGGGATACTGCTTGCCCACCGACTCTAAGCGACAGCCGTTCTCTCGCAAAATATCAATGATCTCGTAGACTCTCTGACTATCGAGCAGCTCAGCTTCGATGACCGTGCGCGGCCCGTCCACCGAGATCTTTAACAGATCAAAGCGCGCCCTCAGACGCTGCTGTTGATGACTATTGAGATGGCCTTCGATCTCAAACCGATAGGCGCTCGCGGTGAAGAGCCTTCTCAGGTTCTCGATCTGGTCGTCTACGACTATTCTGCCGTGATTGATGATGATCACGCGTGCGCAGATATCTTGGACGACGTTCATGTCATGGCTCGATAAGAGAATAGTTCGCTGGCCTTGTTCGGCCATGCGCTTGAGAATCCAGCGCAGCTCATAGCTTGTCTCGACGTCGAGACCCAGCGTTGGCTCGTCTAGTAAGAGAATGGGCGTGCGCTTGACGAGCGCACAGGCGACTGCTAATTTCTGCTGCATCCCCCGCGAGAGTGCTCGGGCCTGCTCGTTCACTCTCTCTTTCAGATTAAAAAGCTCGATCAGCTCGTCGATATACGTCTTGACGGAGCGCAGCGATTGTCCCTGCAAGCCCGCAAAGAATTCTAAGTTATCTCTCACGGTGAGGCGCCAGTAGATATTGCGATTGCCCTCGAGCACTGCCGTGACTTTTTCGAGGGCCGCCCGGGGATTTCTGATCGCGTCGGCGCCGTCCACCCAGATCTCCCCGGAGGTGGGGCGCAGAATAGTGCAGATGGACTTGATGATCGTCGTCTTGCCGGCGCCGTTAGGTCCCAACAGCCCGACGACCTCGTTCTTGCGCACACTGAACGAGACGTCATCTACAGCGACGGTCTCGCTTCGATGACGACTCCGATAGATCTTTCTTAAGTTTTTGACACGGAGCACTGCTTCGGACATGTGCTCCCCTTTCTCGATCTAAGATTACTGAATCGAGCGCATCGAAGCAACGTCTTGACAGCGTATCTGTCAGTAGGCATAATCTCAACGATATGCAGAGCGATCTAGGTATAGTTGGGTTGGCCTTAGGTGCGGGGATGGTCGCTTTCTTCAATCCCTGTGGGTTTGCCTTGCTCCCGTCGTATGTGGCTCATTATTGGGGGAGTCGTGCGAGCGTCTCAGCTGCTCCAGAGAGATGGTGGGATCGGCTCTTCCAGGGGATGGCTCTGGGAGGAGCGGTGAGCGCCGGATTCTTCACGGTCTTTTTGGTGTTGGGGATCGTGCTCTCCCTGGTAGGGACGGTGCTCGGCTCGTACTTCCCTTGGGCAGCTATGCTGGTTGGGCTTGGGCTGATTATTGTAGGGATTCGCACTTTGCTTGGGCGTGAGGTTGGGCTGGCTCTCCCATCATGGCGGGCTCGCTCTGGCTATCGCGGCGTGCTCTTTTATTATTTTTACGGGATTGGCTACGCGATCGCGTCGTGCGGCTGTACGCTGCCGATCTTTATGATCTATGTCGTTGGGCCGGCGCTGACGACAAGCTTCTTCACGGGAATTCTCAATTTCTTGGCGTATGCGTCGGGCATGACCCTGATGATGCTCTTGCTCTCCGTGAGCATGGCGTACTCCCAGGGGAGCCTCGAGCGTCGCTTCCCCTTAAGACAAGCTCTGCTTGGGGTGAGCATCCCTGTGGGCATTGTATTAGTGCTCTTGTGGACACAGCCACAGATGGCGTCCAGCATAGGGGCGGCTTTTTCTGGAGCCAATCGCATCTTTGTGAGCGCTTTTGCTGTGGCATTACCGGCATTGCTCTATTTTCAGATAAAACGGTGGGAGCGCGCGACGCGCTGGCTCAACGGATCTCTGCTGTTTGCTGCCGGGATCTATGTGATTTATTATCAGATATTCGAATACGGGGTGTTCAGCTTCCGATAATGCGCCGGGCGATCTTAGCTGGGCTCACAGCGCTCTTGGTGCTGCTGAGCATGCCTGGGTATTTGTGGGGGGAGTTGATCTTTATTGCGCTGATCCCGCTCTTTTTTGCTGTAGAGGGGAGCAGCCCGCGCCAGGGGTTTTGGCTGGGATATGGGAGCGGGGTTCTGTTTTTCGCTCTGCTCTTGTATTGGCTCTATGCGCTCTCTGAGTGGGTCGGGGTCTTTATGGTCTTTGGGCATGTGGGGGTGGCGGGGCTCTTGGGGCTATGGTGGGGGCTCTTCGGCGCAGCTTCTGGGGCGCTGCAAAGATCTGGAAAGTATTCGTGGCTTGCTGTGCCGGCCCTGTGGGTTTTTTTAGAGTATCTGCGTTCGCTGACGCGATTTGGGTTCACCTGGGGTTTTCTCAGCGACGCGCTGCGAGAGCGCCCTGAGCTCATTCAGATCGCTGCGGTGACGGGGGCGTGGGGGCTCTCGTGGCTCATCGTGCTTGTGAATCTCTTGCTCTATCGCGCTCTGCGGGAGCGGCGTCTGCTGTACGGTCTATTGGCGATAGGGCTGATCGCGCTCGATTGGGGCTGGGGAGCTTATACTCTTGCCCGTCCTCTTCCTGAGGGCCGGCCATTGCGGGTAGCGCTCGTGCACTCGAATGTGCCGCAGCGATTCCGCAGCGATCCTGGGCAGCTTCAAGTCCTGCAGACGCTCTATCTTTCCCAATTAGATCAGCTCTCTCCAGGGGATGTCGATCTTGTGCTCCTGCCGGAATCCGTTGTGCCGGCATATCTGCTCCGTCAGCAAGAGCTTCTTGAGCCGTATCAAGCACAAGCTCGCCGTCTCGGGGCTGCGCTCATTGTGGGGACGATTGATTATCGCGACAATAAGCTTTTCAATACAGCTGCTCTCATTGAGCCCGATGGAAGGGTCGCGGATCTGTACGACAAAGTTCAGTTGGTGCCCTTCAGCACCGAGTATTTCCCGTTGATCGAGCTGGTGCGGCGTATGGGTTTAGAGAATCTCATTGGGCCGTTGCCGCTGGGGGCGCTCAGTCGTGGGGAGGGCTTTTGGCCTCTGGAAAGCTCCGCAGCGAGATTGGCCACCCCCATCTGTTTTGAGTCGATCTTTCCTCAGATCGGCCGGACGTTCGTACAGAACGGCGCCCAAGCGCTTTTTATCATCACCAACGACGCGTGGTTTAAGGGCTCCAAAGCGCTCGAACAGCACTTCGCCAAAGCCGTCTTGCGCGCTGTAGAGACGGGTCGCTTCACAGTCCAAACTTCCAATGGGGGCATCTCCGGCGTCATAGACCCACACGGGAGAATCCTCACAGCAACGCGCTCGCAAGAAGAGCAGATCCTGCACGAGACCGTGCTCGTGCAGGATCGCTTGACGCTCTACGTGCGGCTTGGAGATTGGGTCGTCTATCTGATGGGGGTCGTGCTCATCTTATTAGCAGGCATCAGATTCAGTCCCCCGGGGGTAAGACGTGTCACAGTGCCTGTCGTTATACTGACTTTATAGATTTGAAATGTTCCGTCGCGGTCGGAGACGAACGCGATCTCGGTGCCGTTGGGGAGCCAGAACGGGTCGAACTCGTTTGAAGTCGGCAGGTTCGCGGTGCTCGACGACGCGAACGTGTTGAGACTCACAATGTTTGTGCCGTCGGCGTTCATCACGAAGATATCTAAGCTGCCCGTCTGGTTGGACGTGAACGCGATCTTCGTGCCGTCGGGCGACCAGCTGGGCGGCGAGGGGAAGTTCGTGATAGGCGAGACGGCTCCGTCGTCGAAATTTGGACGTTGTGTGAGATTGGTCAGCCCAGTGCCGTCGGCGTTGATCTTCCAGATATCAAGAGCATTGGGGGCTGTATCGTTGGTCGTCACGAAGATCAGGAGATTGGGATTGGTCGGCGACCAGCGTGGGGCAAAGGCGTTTTTGGGAGAGACCGTTGTGATGCGCGTCGGGGTGGAGCCGTCGGCATGTATTTTATAGATTTCATAGTTTCCATCGCGGTTTGTGGCGAAGGCGAGCTGGGTTGCGTTGGGAGACCACGTCGGCTGAATCTCTTGACTAGCAGTCTGGGGGGTGAGATTCGTTTGGAAGGTGCCGTTGGGGAGCATAGAAAAGATATCGAACTGGACGGCAGAGGGGAAGGGATCGGGGTCCATGTCGCGGGCGAAGGCTACGAGGTGGCGGCCGTTGGGAGCTGCAGCGGGCCATGCGTCTATTCCCATAGTGAGCTGGGTGAGCGCAGTGCCGCTGGCGTTCATACGAAATATTCCAGGGGAAGAGACCCCATCCCAGCGCGTGAAGAAGATGCTCGTCTCTAGCACCGTGATGAAGAGCGTGAATCGGCTCTTGAGATTGGTGTTATCAGTAACAGTCAAGACGGCAGCATAGACGCCTGGGGCTGAGTAGGTGTAAGTCGCGGTGCTCCCGGTGGCGTCTACGGTCCCATCGTTATTGAAGTCCCACTCGTACTTGGAGATAGTGCCATCGGGGTCGCTTGAGCTCGAAGCGTTAAAGCTCACGGTCAGCGGGGCTTCGCCGGTCGTCGGGATGGCAACGAAGAACGCCAGCGGAGGCTGAGCCAGAGTACAACTGCTCAAAACAGCCAAGAGCACACTAAGAAGCAAGATGTGCTCAGAGCGTCGCATTAAAACTCGCATCATCATATACCTCCTGAGGGGCAGAGTGGCGTATCTGCCCTAGGCGAACGTATGAGTTCGTTCTTACAATAAAGCAAGGGCGCTCTCGCTAGGAAGGAATGCCGTCGGGGGCATTGGGGGTGCTTTGTCCGCTTGAGAGATGACAGGTGTCGAGTACAATAAGCTTTGAAACTTTGCTGTGATGAGTCTGTATATAATCTCGACGGTAGAACGGGAGGTTGCATGGGTGAGGGGGAGTTGGAATTAATCCAGCGTGCGCTCCACGGAGATGTGGGCGCCTGGGGTGAAATTGTGAGACGCTACAAAGATGCCGTCTTCGGGATTGCTTTGGGGATCTTGGGCAATCCCGCCGATGCTGAAGATGCCGCCCATGACGCGTTCATCCGTGCTTATGAGGGGCTCCATACGTTCCAGCTCGACAAGAGATTCTCGACGTGGATCTTCGCGGTGACGGCCAACGTCTGCAAGAACAAGCTGCGCCGCGAGCGGCTCTTCACCCCGCTCAAATATATCTCTAGACTGACCAAAGGGAACGACCCTGCTCAAGAGCTCGCTCATCAAGAGCGCACGCGGATCATTCAAGAATCTCTCGATCAGCTCAAGCCGGCCTATCGAATGCCCTTGGTGCTGCGCTATTATGCAGAGTTAGACTACAAAGAGATCGCGGAGGCCTTGGGGCTGCCTGAGGGGACAGTCAAGACGCGGCTCCATCGTGCCAAGGCCGAATTGAAGCGTATTCTCGAGCAGAAAGGAGTGACAGGCCATGCATGAACACAAGTTAGAGACCCTGCTCAAAGAGACGCTAACCCACTATGCCCAAGCCCATCGGGATCGGATCGCCGATCTTGAGTACAGAGTCGTAGAAGAGCTTCCGGAGAGTCGGCCAGCGCCACGAGGGCGTTGGGGTCTTGTGGGAATGAGTGCAGTCGCTGTCGCTGCGGTCTTCGTGCTCGGCCTGTGGGTAGGACTCAGTCTCTCGGGGGCTCCCTGCCATGATCCTACTGTCTTGTGCTTGGTCTACCCCCAGGCCAAGAGCGTCAGCTTGGCGAGTCAGTTTACGCTGTGGGAGCCTGTCCCTATGAACGGCCCCGATCGCAGCGGGGTCTGGTGGATCCGGCTCCCCAAAGATATCAAGCCCGGTCGGTACGAGTACGGCTTTATCGTAGATGGCGTGCGCTGGGTCTATGACCCGCGAGCGACGGAGTTCGTCCATACGTTCGATGACAAGATCAACTCGGTGCTCTATATTCCACCAGCATCTTCGGCCCTTCTCGAAGAAGGGAGGGAGCAACCATGAGATACTTCTTCATTGCAGCTCTGATCTTTGGGGTGGTTGGAGGGGTGGCCATCGCTCAGCCGACTCCCGAAGACGTCTATAAGTGCTTCGCGGAGCTGGGCGTCTCCGATCTCCAGACATTACAGGCCGGGTTCGCCAAGGGATTTTCTGATAAGCGCATCACGCCAGATACGGCTCTCAAACTCTGTCAACGGTTGAAACAGAGCACAGCGCCGATCTCACTGCGCGAAGGGGTCTTGCAGATCATTGCGCGGGCCCTCTTGGAAGAGCTGCCCGTCACGATGCTCGTGGACAAAGCGTTTGAAGGCTTGACCAAGGGCGTTCCCCTTGACGTCATCAACGACGATTTACTCAAGCGAAAGACGACGCTTTCAGAGGTCAAGACGCTTCTTGCCAGCAAGGGCATTGTCATCAAGCTCACGATTCGGTTTGGGCCGGTGACGGTACAGCTCACTCTCGAAGTGGTGGACACGACGATCACCGAGGCTGCGGGCGCGTTGGAAGACTACGTGCGTGGTGGGGGCAAGCTCGACGACGCGAACGCGATCAAGTCTGCCGTGCAGCTGCGCCTGTCGCGCAATCCCGTGATCCCGCAAGCATTGACAGCGTATATCGAACAAGTCGTCAGCGCAGCCGAATGGGCTCAGATTGCCCAGAATATCGCCAAGCGTCTGAAGAAGTGAACCCAATGAGGCTCAGAAAGGAGCTCTATGCTCAGAGTTTTCATGCTTGCAGTTTGTGTGTTCTCTCTCTCTCGTTGGGAGGAGCCGGCACCCACGATCATGGCTGATCAACTGCTTTTGGCAGGCAAGTTCTATCGGATCGCACTCCCACGCATCGAAGCAGATGTGAGCAAGATCATCGAGTCTGCCAAGCTCGCGGGGTTTTCGGTACGCATCGCTCAAGGGGACACCGTCCGATATTTTCTTGGGACGCAATTCTGTTCGGACTGCACCCCGGAGAACGAGCGAGAGCGTCTCCCGTTTCCTCATCTCTTTGTGGACGGCGAGCTCTTGTGGCTTCGGGCTGGTGGCTCGCTTTCTACGTACAATCTGCGACCGGCCCAAAGCCAAGGCTACGAGCTCATTGTTGCTCCCAAGGCGACCCTGAGTGCCTCGGCGATCCTCGAGGAGATCGGACGACAGCTCGTACAGCTTTCGATCGTCTCTGATCCACTGCTTCCCCTGACAGGAGAAGAGCTGACCGTGGTGCCGGGCGTCAAGCCTCCAAAGCCTCCCGAAGGCGTTCGCCTTGATTCCGTGCTCTACGCACTGATGCTCATGCCCGACTGGTACGAATTTGCCCCCCAACAGAGATTGGAGCTGTGGGGGCTGCGCGTGCGGGTGATCGTC
Source organism: Candidatus Fraserbacteria bacterium (assembly GCA_947085185.1). GTDB lineage: Bacteria > Bipolaricaulota > Bipolaricaulia > RBG-16-55-9 > DRXL01 > JANXCC01. The sequence continues at coordinate 137,685 of CAMTVK010000003.1, forward strand.
GAGTTAATTGCTCCCCATGCCCAATTAGCCCCAACTCATAATCTCATTATCGAAGCGCGTTCGCCCTCAGGGCTGATGCGCGTGCTCGTCCCGATCCATCAATTAGTCACGTTAGCGAGCGATCCGGCAGTGAAATTCGTCCGTCCGCCCTCACAGCCAGGACTGTAAAGGAGCTGAGAGACTTATGCGCAGACATCAGTATCTCTTCTGGATTCTCGGCGGTATCGTCGCGATGTTGCTCGGGACGGTAGGGATACCCCAAGAACCCTTTGATCCCAAGAGCCTCGCTCGTTTAGAGCACGACCCCAAGATAGACAGTGTGCTCGAGCAGATCTTCAAACTCTCCGAGCAAGGACAAGCTCAAGCAGCTTCTCAAGCTGCCGTGCAGTTCCGCGTCCCAGTCTTGGGCAATATGGCGACCGTGATCTTCCAAGTTCCCGAAAGCGTCAGTCGGGACCCTGCTGCTCAAGATGTGCTCAAAAGACAGATTGCGCTCATGCGTGGGCAAGTCCTCGCGACGTCCAAATTTGCGTGGAAGGTCCAGGTGCCCATGAATCTCGGGTTGTTGCGCGCGGCCCTCGCTCAAGTGGGGAGCATCGTTCAGTTCGTGCGGCCCCCTCTCATCCCCCAGACGCTCGTCGTCAGCGAAGGGGTCGCCCTCACCGGGGCGTCGAATTATCACGCTCAGGGGTTTCGTGGCCAAGGCGTCAAGATCGCCGTGATTGACTTGGGATTTGCGGGGCTCACAGCTGCCCAGAGCCGAGGAGAGCTCCCCGGTGGCATTCAGACTTTTGATTACACCGGCACGGGAATTGAGTCCGGGACGAATCACGGCACGGCCGTCGCTGAAATTATCTACGACATGGCTCCGCAAGCCCAATTGCTCCTCATGAAAGTCGGCGACGAAGTTGACTTAGAAAACGCCAAAGAAGAAGCGATCCGCCAAGGTGCAAAGATCATCAATCACTCGGTCGGTTGGTTCAACACGAACTTCTACGATGGCACCGGGGTGATTAACAATATTGTCGCTGACGCTCGCAGCCGTGGGGTCTTATGGGTCAACGCTGCGGGCAATTACGCGCGGCGCCACTGGCAAGGGACGTTCCGCGACACAAATAATAACAAGTGGCACGAGTTCTCTGCCGGCAACGAGTCCCTCGGAATCTCCGTGAACGCCGGAGACCAGATCGGCGTCTTTCTTACTTGGAACGACTGGCCCAGCTCAGCTAACGACTACGATCTCTATCTGTTTAACAGTAACGGCACTCAAGTCGCCGCATCGCAACGCATCCAATCGGGCACGGAACCCCCAATTGAGAGTTTCTTCTATCAATCATTCGTGCCAGGAACGTATTACATTCGGATCAAGGCCGACGGAAATCCTGCGCCGCGGACGTTCTCGCTCTTTAGCCTCAATCATGATCTTGAGACCCCTGTGCCAGCTGGAAGTATCATTGCGCCAGGGGATTCCCCCAATGCTCTGACTGTCGGCGCAGTGAATCGTCACAATTGGATGACCGGCCCCATCGCGCCCTATAGCTCTCAAGGGCCGACCAACGCCGGGCTCTCTAAGCCCGATCTCGTCGGGCCCGATCGGGTCTCAACGTCTACGTACTCAGAGTTTCCGGGCACTTCCGCAGCCGCCCCGCACGTCGCCGGAGCGGCCGCGCTCTTGCTCTCAGAAAATCCCAATCTGACTGCAGGGCAGCTCGAGGCCCGTCTCAAGGGCGATGCGATCCCCATGGGGTCGCCGTTGCAATTTGGCTCTGGACGGCTCAATCTCACCCAGTCCGGCCCACCCCCAACCGGCCAGCCCGATCTCACCCTAAGTGGGCTCACCTCCAGCCCGTCCACCCCTCGTGTTGGGGACTTCGTCACAGTGAGCGGGATCGTGCGCAATATCGGGAACGCCAGCGCCGGGCCGTTCGTCATCGAAATCCGCGACAGCTCCGGCACAGATCGTCGTAATATTACGGGCCTGAACGCCGGAGGCGCGACGAGCTTCTCCTTCACCCGCCGCGTCAACCAAACGACAGAGATGTTCACCGTCATCGCCGACGCGACCAACCAAGTGAACGAATCCAATGAGACTAATAACTCTGCAGAGCTTCGTGTCACCGCGACGCAGCCCACGCTCAAGCCCGATCTGGCTATTGCGAGTACAGATTGGTCGCCGCGCACCCTGACGGTGGGCCAGAACGTCACGCTTTCTATCGTCGTGCGCAATATCGGGAGTGCCAACGCCGGGCCATTCGTCGTAGAGATCCGCGACAGCGCCGGGACAGACCGCCAGACCCTCTCAGGGCTTGCTGTGGGAAGCACAGCTTCGCTTAGCTTCACCCGCAGAGTCAATAACACTACCGAGTTCTTCACGATCACCGTAGACGCGACCAATCAGATAGACGAGCTCGACGAGACGAATAACACCGCTCAAATTCGCGTTGATGCTCAACCTCAAGCGCCGCGCAAATCTGATCTCACGATCGCCGGGGTAGATTGGTCACCGCGGACTCCCCGGCTGGGCGAGACCATAAATTTCACGGTCGTCGTGCGCAATCAGGGCGAGAGCGCCGCTGGGCCATTTATCGTCGAGATCCGCGATAGCGCTGGGCAAGACCGACGGACGATCTCTGGGCTGGGAGCAACAAACTCCCTCTCGCTCTCGTTCACGCGACGCCAAAACAACGCCACAGAGATTTTTACTATCACTGCTGACGTCACCAACCAAGTCGACGAGTCGAACGAGACCAATAACTCAACCCAAGTGCGCATCGACGCGCTCGCCGAGACGCGCCTGCCCGACTTGACTGTAGAATCGCTTGACTCCTCTCCGCGCGACCCCGCCGTAGGAAGCACGCTCACCCTGACAGCGATCGTGCGCAATATCGGGAACGCCGATTCTGGGGCGTTCGTGGTCGAGCTCCAAGACAGCGCCGGAAGCGCCCGACAGACGCTCACCGGGCTGCGTGCTGGAGCTTCTGTACGCGTGGACTTCGCACGGCGCCTGAACAGCTCCTCAGAGACGTTCACGGCCATAGCGGACGCCCTGCGCCAAGTCGCTGAATCCGACGAGGCCAATAACACACGTCAGATCACCGTTCGGGCCTCAACGCCCAGTCAGCTCTCTATCTCCATCAGCACCGACAAGACGAGCTATCGTATCGGGGATAGACTGCAGATCTTCTTGCGCATCGGTGCCCAATCGTATGTCTATGTCTATGACGTTGATCCAGCGGGGCGGGTCTCTCAAGTCTTCCCCAACTCGTTCTCGCGCCAGAATCTCCTAAACGCCGGGACGTACACCTTGCCCGATGGCCCCTATACCCTCGCGATTACCGGCCCAGAGGGCACGGAATATCTGCACGCCATAGCAATCACCCAGCCCATAGATCTCGGGCTCAACGGAATGCAGAACACAAGTTGGCTCAACCCCAGTGCGTTCCAGGCTGAGCTGGCTCGCCGTATCCAGAGCGTCGCTCCGTCGGCATCATGGACGAGCGCGTTCACGAGCTTCCAAGTCGGCACGAGCGCGCCCCCGCAGGGTCGCGCCCCAACGGCGTGCTTTACGTTCAGCCCCACAACCCCCATCGTCAATCAGCCTGTCACGTTCGATGCGTCATGCTCCACCGACCCTGATGGGCGCATCGTGCGCTACGACTGGGACCTCGACGGCGATGGGCGCTTCGACGCGCAGGGCGTGCGCGTCACGGCTGTCTTCCGTCAAGCCCGCACGTACACCGTGACCCTGCGCGTCACCGACGACAAAGGGCTCTCCGATGCTCAATCGAAAGATATCGCTGTCCAGACAACGAGCACACCTCCCACGCCCACGCCGCGCCTCCCGTACATTCCCCTGGGAGCTGGCGGGCTCTTCGTCATGGGCACGGACAAGCTCTATCTGATCGTCCAAGGGGCCACGGGATGGAACAGTGATCGATCTTATCAAATCTCGCTCGCTGTGAACGGCCCTATTGAAGGCGTGAGCGTGCAAACAGAGGGCGCTGCTACAGCCCAGCCCGTCCCACAGATCACCGGCCAGCAGACCCAGCTCACCCTGGCCGGCTCGGTGCGCAGCAACGGACGGGTGATCTATACTGTCCAGCTGAGCGGCACCATCTCGGCTGCGCGTCTTGAGCTTCTGCTCGACGTCAACGGTGACGGCACCCCAGAGCGCACCCAGACCAATACGATCTTCGTCTTCATTCCGGGCATTGGGCGCGTCCCCGGCTTCTATCTGCCGTTCAGCAACCCGTTCATCATCAAGAACGCTGCGAATCAATCTCTGCTGCCGTTTGGGGAGTTCACGCGGCTGTGCATACCGTCGCAAGCGAGCGGCTTCGAGACGTCAAGCTGTTGGCCAGGGTAAGAGCTGCAAAAAGAGGGGCGAAGGAGGACTTCGCCCCTCCTCTGTTTCTCTAAGCTCCGATCAGCTTGCGAAACTCTTCTTCTGAGAGCACCGTGACCCCAAGCGTCCGAGCTTTCTCCAGCTTCGAGCCAGGATCTTCTCCAGCGACGACGTAGTCTGTCTTGCGGCTCACGCTCGAGGAGACCCGACCCCCAAGAGCTTTCACGAGCGCTTCAGCTTGACTGCGCGTGAGCGTCTGTAACGTCCCCGTGAAGACGAACGTCTTGCCCGCCAGTGCTCCCGCTTGCTGTGGGCTTGTCTCTTCAATGATCTGAACCCCTAGCTCGCGGAGTCTTCCGATCATCTCACGGTTGCGCTCGTCTCTAAAGAACGAGAGAATACTCTGAGCGACCGTTGGCCCAACTTCTTCGACTTTGAGCAGCTCCTCTTCAGAAGCGTTCATGAGCGCATCGAGCGTCCGGAAATGCTGCGCTAAAAGTTCTGCAAGATGCTCCCCCACGTGCCGAATCCCAAGCCCATAGAGAAAGCGCGCGAGAGAGATCTTCTTGCTCTTCTCAAGGGCGTTTAGGAGATTCTCCGCGAGCTTGGGCCCCATCCGCTCCAGACGCACTAATTCTATGACGCGCTCTTTCAGTCTGTACAGATCGGGAATCTCTTTCACCAAGCCAGCACCCATCAACGCTTCGACCCAGCGCTCTCCTAGGCCTTCAATATCCGCAGCGCCTTTAGACGCATAGTGCAGAATGCTCTCCTTCACCCGCGCTGGACAAGAGATATTCACGCAGCGATAATCCACTTCATCAGGCAGGCGCACGACCCTATCCCCGCAGACCGGACAGTGCTCTGGCATCGTAAATTTCTTCTCAGTCCCAGTGCGCCGATTCACAATGGGCTGGACGACCTCGGGGATAACATCTCCGGCCCGCTGGATGAGCACCCAATCCCCAATGCGAATGTCTTTCTTTTCGATCTCGTCTTGGTTGTGCAGCGTCGCGTGTTGCACCGTGACACCGCCAAGGGGGACCGGCTCGAGCACCGCTACGGGGGTGAGCTTCCCCGTCCGGCCCACTTGGACGATAATATCCTTGACGCGCGTCGTCGCCTGCTTGGGTGGGAATTTGTACGCGATCGCCCAGCGGGGATTGCGCGAGACCTCCCCCACGATCTGGCGAATGCGAAAGTCATTGACTTTGATGACCACGCCGTCAATCTCGTAGGGCAACTCTTCACGGCGTGTCTCCATGTGACGGTAGAATTCCAGCGCTTCGTCAATATTTTTGCAGACTTTATAAATGGGGCAGACGCGCAGCCCATAGCGGGGCAGGGTCTTCAAGAGCTCTTCTTGTGTCGAGAGAGTGATCCCCAGAGTTTGGCCCACGTCATAGCAGAAGATATGAAGCGTGCGCTGGGCTGTGATAGCTGGATCGAGCTGGCGCAGCGACCCTGCGGCAGCGTTGCGCGGATTGGCAAAGGGAGGTTCACCGCGCTCTTCACGCAGCTCGTTGAGCTTGCGAAAGTCCTCGCGCTCCATATAGACCTCCCCGCGGACTTCTAATCTCTTGGGGATGGCCAGATCTTTGGGCTGACGCAATCGTAAGGGGACGCTCTTGATCGTCTTCAGATTGAGCGTGACGTCCTCGCCGGTCTCGCCGTCGCCGCGGGTTGACCCCAGCACAAAGACCCCATCTTCGTAGACGAGTTCGACGGCCAGCCCATCAAATTTAGGCTCAGCGACGTAAGTAATCTCTGTGCGCTCCGCGAGCTTTTTTATGCGAGCGTCGAACTCCCGGACTTCTATATCCGAAAAAGCGTTCGCCAAGCTGAGCATAGGGATAGAGTGTTTGACGGTCTTGAACTCCGTCTGTGGGGGTGCTCCGACCCGCTGCGTCGGAGACGTCGGCGATCGGAACTGAGGGAACCGCTCTTCGAGCTGTTGGAGCTCACGAAGAAGTCTATCGTACTCGGCGTCGGAGATCGTCGGCTGATTGAGTACGAAGTAATTATAGTTATGCTGCTCGATCTCTTCACGCAGCTTTTCGATGCGGCGGCGGGCCTCTTCTGGCGACAGCTTCATATTCAAAATACTAGCGCTTCTTGAAGCGGTCTTCCAGTCGGTCGATGAGCTTGGCGAGCTTCGTCAAGACGATGAGAGCGCCGACGGCGACGAGCAGCGCCGAGACCGCGAGCACGATCCACGCGAAGCTCGTGACGAGATCGGTCACGCTTGTCATGCTCAGCATTATGACAGATGAGGGGCGGGGAAGTCAAACACTGTACAAACTCTGCCGTGGCACATTATAATGAGCTCGATCTCAAACACGGTGAAGAGAGGAGGTCATTGTGGTCAAGTGGCTCTCTATCGCCATACTGACGGTTTTGGTAGTACTCGTGAGTGAAAGTAAGCAGGAGCAGTCCCTGTGCACCCTGACAGTGCAGCCGGGGCAGTCCATCCAAGAAACTATCGACAGGGCTCCTGAGGGCGCAATCATCTGCGTGAGCGCGGATAACTTTCCATATATGGAGCATCTGACGATCACGAAGAGCCTGACACTACGTGGTGCCGGCAGGAATAAGACGTTCCTGACTGGTAAAGAAATAAGCGATCAGCCAGTTATCCATATCAAGAGCGATAGAGAAATCGAGGTCGTCCTTCAAGATTTCACGGAGTCTTGGAAGCCCGGTAGTGAGTTTCTCCCCGGACTTTGGGGTCTATATATTCAAGGGCAAGCCAAGGTTACGCTCCAAAACGTGGAGATCCGCAGAAATAGCTACGGAATTGTCGTAGGCGATACAACTCAGCTCCACCTCGACCGTGTGTACATTCACACGAACACATGGGCAGGCTTGCTAGCTATGAACTCCGCTAAAGTGACGATTACACATTCCTTAATCGACTACAACTGGTATGTTGGCGGGATTTTTGTGGCACATTTCGCTCAAGTGACTATCTTTAATACCACGCTGAGCAACAACTCCTCGGGGCTTGTTGTGAGAAACTTCGCCCACGTGGAAGTCCAAGAGAGCCGTTTCTTGAACAATAGGTGGTGTGGTTTAGAGGTTGGGACACCAGAGGCTCAAGTGATAGGGGCACCTCAAGAGTTCCAAGGCAACGGGGCTGATCTGTGCGGCTACGCTCACGCCTCGCTGCGGAAGCTTTTGGCTGCGCAGACTGAGAAGACTGAACTGACTGTGCCCGGTGATTATGCGAATCTTCAAGGAGCTGTAGACGCGATTGCACCTGGAGGCACGATTACTATAGCTTCAGGCACCTATGAAGTAGGATTGACGTTGTGGAAGCCCATAACACTCCGCGGGGCTGGGTCGGAGCGAACAATTCTGAAGGCTTTAGCCAATTGCCAGCTTGTGGGTTCCATCCTCGCTGGGGTTGTTGGAATACAGATTGAGAATTTAGCGATCACTACAGAAGGGCGTGGGACAGCTCTGGTCATCTTAGGACAAGGGCGTTTCAACACCGTCAAGATCTTCGATAACGGGTTCGACGGCCTTTTTATAGGCGGCCCTGCCATTGTGGAGATGCACAACAGCACGATCTCCAGCAACGGCTCCTTCCCGGAATGCTCGATGGATAGGGTCATTTGTAACGGTATAGCGCTGTCCGGCCAAGCCCAATTGAAACTGACCGACTCAGTTATCAAAGACAATTGGGATTGGGGAATTGCAGCTGATCTTAAGCAGTGTGGTTCCCCTTATGATGCCTTCACTGGGAGCGTGATTTTTGCAGGCACCAATATCATTGAGGGGAACAATCGCTGGGGCAACCAGAAGGGCATAGGCAATCCGGGGAATCACCCTTGGAATAATCCCAGTGTGCCCGACGGGCAGGTCTGCTTGCCATAATAAAAAGCCATCAGCGATCAGCAGTCAACAATAGCAAATAAGAGCTGAAAGCTAATCGCTGATTGCTCACTTCGCGATCTTGGGAAAACTGATGGGCCGGCCGTGCTTCATCGCGTAGAGCGTCGCGACAAACGCTTTCTTGATCTTCTCAAGCTCTGCGAGCGTCAGCGGCGCTTGGCTGAGCTGCCCGTCTTCAATTCTCTCGCGAATCGCCTCTTCAACGAGCGTCTCGATCCGCGACCCGTTCTCGATAGACCGAGACGACGCTTCAATGCCATCAGCCAGCATCACAATCGCCGTCTCTTTCGTCTTGGGCAGCTCGGCATCGTAGCGAAAGTCGTCGATCGAACACTCTTTTTGGCCCTCTCGGAGCGCTTTGACATAAAAATACCGAATGACTGAAGTCCCATGATGCTGCGGGATGAACTGCAAGACGTCCTCTTTCAGGCCATAGCGTCTTCCAAGCTCGATCCCATCGCGAATGTGTGCCGTGATGATCGTCTTGCTCAAGCTTGGGGCGAGCGCATCATGGGGGTTGACCCCGTTCTGTTGGTTTTCTAAGAAGAACTCTGGACGAACGATCTTGCCGATGTCGTGATAATAGCCGCCGACTTTGGCTAAGAGCGGGTCTGCGCCGATGGCTTCGGCTGCGGCTTCGCTCAAGTCAGCGACGTTAAAGCTATGATGGTACGTTCCTGGGGCTTTCTCGCGCAGTAGATCTAAGAGTGGGTGCGAAGGGTTGAGCAGTTCCATCAACCCCAAAGGGCTGGTCTTCTGGGTAATATGCTCAGCTACCGGCAATAAGCCCATAATTAAGAGAGCCGTCAGGGGGCCGCTCAACGTCACCCCTAGGAGCGAGTCGGGCCGAAAGCCTCCCCAAATCAGCGTGCCGCTGCCGTAGACGAGCACGTTCATCAACGCGATCTCCAGGCCGCATCGGGCTAAGTCCGACAGTCGGCTCAAGCCTCTCACGCGAAAGATCGCCACGAGCCCTCCACTTAAGGCGATCAACCCCAAAAGCGGCTGCCCCAAAAGCCCGATCACCAAAGCGACAAAGATATTGGTCGCTAGCCCCATGGGAAGCCCTGCAAAGAGCGTCACCAGCGCGGTCGCCAAAGGAGCCGGAGCCAGATAGGGCACCCACGGATGAACTATCTGAACTAAGAGCACTGTGAAGAAGATCGAGCCTGCGGTAAACCCCACAAGCCGGGGTGATACCCGCACTCGATGTGCAGCGATGCCCAAAACCACACACGCGAAGGCCAGAAGCACCCCTTGAGCTGCAATCTGTGCCCAGGACTCCAAAGAGATTCTCTCAAGCAATGTCAGGCGGAACACCTCCAAGGCCATCAAGGCCGCCCACAACAGCCCAGCAATTCCAACCTCAGGGGAGCTACAGAATGGCAAGGAGGGCTCGGAAGGGTTAGCTCTTGCCTTCGCTCTTTTCATAAGCTTCGATGATCTTCTTCACCAAGGGGTGGCGGACGACATCGCGCTTGTCTAAATAGACGAACGCGATGCCCTCGATGTTTTTGAGGATCGTCTGGACATCTTTCAGTCCGGACTTGCCCTTCTGTAAGTCAATTTGGGTGATATCTCCCGTGATCACGGCTTTGGATTTGAACCCTAAGCGCGTCAAGAACATCTTCATTTGGGTTGCTGTCGTATTCTGCGCTTCATCAAGGATAACGAACGAGTTATTCAGAGTGCGGCCGCGCATGAACGCCAGCGGCGCGATCTCGATCCTGCCGTTTTCCATCAAGCGCTTCACTTCTTCGTAGGGGATCATATCGAAGATCGCGTCGTAGAGCGGGCGCAGATAGGGGCTGACTTTCGCCTCGATGTCGCCGGGGAGAAAGCCCAGCTCTTCCCCGGCTTCGACGGCAGGGCGGGTCAGTATCAACCGATGGCATCGTCCGCGCTTGAGATGATCAATAGCGATAGCGACAGCAAGATAGGTCTTTCCTGTGCCGGACGGCCCGATGCCAAAGACGATATCGTTCTCACGGATGGCTTGGACATACTTAGCCTGCCCCATGGTCTTCGGGCGGATTTGTTCTCCCCAGTGGGTCGTCTGGATCGGCTCAGAGAGCACGCCATCAAGATTTTCTGACTCTTTCACGTGTTGAGAGAGGTAGCGCACCTCCTCGGGCGTGGGGACATGGCCGCTCTGGACGACCTCGAGCAACTTTTGGAAGAGATGCTGCACACGCGCGACTTCGTGCTCGGGGCCTTCGATGCGCACCGTGTCGCCGCGCCGCGTCACGCGCACCCCAAAGGTCTCAGCGATGAGAGTGATGTTCCGATCGTACTGCCCCAACACTGCTATGGCTTCCTCAGGGTTTTTAAGAAGGATTTCTTCTATCACGAATCCTCCTCTGGCTTTATCATACCGATCTCATAGGCAGTTGTCAATAGGATCTTTTCAGTATGCTTTCGCGAAGATCGCCTGCTCTTGGGCCTCTCTTTGACATCGGATGCATTGGCCCTTCTTGTGCGGCTGCTCAAACGGAATACAGCGCGTCGTCGCTTTCGTCTCTTCTTTGATCTTGGCTTCGCACTCGCGCGCCCCACACCAATACGCCCGCACAAAGCCACGACTGCCCTCGCCCTCCATAAACTCCTTGAATTTTTCGTAGTTATCGAGCTCAACGGTGTTAGCGTCTCTAAATTTTCTGGCGCGCTCAAAGAGATGCTTTTGAATCTCATGCAGAAGCGCGGGGACGCGCTCCGCAAGCTGATCCTGTGAGACGAAGAATTTTTCTCTTGTATCGCGTCGCGCCAAAACGACTTGATTCTTCTGGATATCTTTGGGACCGATCTCAATTCTCACGGGCACGCCGCGCAGCTCCCACTCGTTGAAGCGCCAGCCGGCAGAGTACTCTTCTCGGGCGTCTACCTCGCAGCGCACGCGCTCACCGAGTGCTCGCTTGACGCGCTCGACGCCCTCTAAGACTTTGGCTTTCTCGTCGGCATCCCCAGCCTTCCAGATGGGCACAATGATAGCTTGGATTGGCGCCAGCCGTGGGGGGAGAATGAGCCCTTGATCGTCCCCGTGGGTCATAATAATAGCGCCGATCATGCGGGTGCTCATGCCCCAACTGGTCGTCCACACGTACTGGAGCTGATTGTTCTTGTCTAGATATTGAATCTCGAAGGCTTTCGCGAAGTTCTGGCCCAGATTGTGCGAGGTGCCCGCTTGGAGGGCGCGCTTGTCGCCCATCATCGCTTCTATAGTATAGCTGCGCAGGGCTCCTGCGAATTTTTCGCTCTCGCTCTTGCGCCCGGCGATGACGGGGATCGCTGCTTCGTTCTGCGCGACGTCTACGTAGATATCGAGCATTCTCAGGGTCTCCTCTTGGGCTTCTTCTTCGGTGGCGTGTGCGGTGTGTCCCTCTTGCCATAAGAACTCGAGAGTTCTCAAGAAGAGTCGCGGGCGCAGCTCCCAGCGGACTACATTGGCCCACTGGTTGATGAGTATCGGCAGATCTCTGTACGACTTGATCCATTGCTTGAACATGTGCCCGATGATCGTTTCGGAAGTTGGGCGGACGACGAGCGGCTCAGCGAGCTGTTCGCCGCCGCCGTGGGTGACGATAGCCAGCTCTGGGGAGAATCCCTCGACGTGCTCGGCTTCTTTCTGAATAAAGCTTAATGGGATAAAGAGCGGGAAGTACGCGTTCTTGTGGCCGGTAGCTTTGAAGCGCCGATCTAGTTCTCGTTGAAGATTCTCCCAGAGCGCGTAGCCGTAGGGCCTGATCACCATGCAGCCGCGCACAGGGGCGTAATCAGCCAGCTCGGCGCGTTGGACCACTTCGTTGTACCACGCCGAAAAATCTTGGCTCCTTGGAGTGATCTTCTCATTGCTCATGGTCGATTCCTTGGGCTGTACGGGATGGGATCAATCTTAAAGGGTGCCATCAAGATATGCAAGCTCATCCAGCAGCTCTCTGATCTCGTCTCGCAGCCGAGCGGCCTTCTCGAACTCTAAGCGCTTGGCGGCAGCACGCATCTCTTGCTCAAGCTGCTTGATCAGATCAGCGAGTTCCGCGGGCGTCCTAGGCGTGGGAGCTCTTCTGCGCTCGCGTGCCAACTCGGGCATGAATTCTTTCACAGCTTTCTTGACGGTCTCCGGCGTGATCCCGTGCTTCTTATTGTACTCAAGCTGGAGCTGGCGCCGCCGCTGCGTCTCGCGCAGGGCCCGCGCCATCGAATCCGTCACAATATCCGCATAGAGAATAACTCGCCCGCGCACATGGCGCGCTGCCCGCCCGATCGTCTGAATGAGCGAAGTCTCTGAGCGCAAGAACCCCTCCTTGTCGGCGTCTAAGATCGCCACTAACGAGACTTCAGGCAGATCCAAGCCCTCGCGCAACAGGTTCACCCCAACAAGGACATCGAACTCCCCCGCGCGTAAGTCATAGAGAATATCGACTCTCTCGAGCGTCTCGATCTCCGAGTGCAAGTAGCGCGCTTTGATCCCTAACTCTGTCAGATACTCTGTCAAATCTTCGGCCATCTTCTTGGTGAGGGTCGTGACCAAGACGCGCTCGCCACGGTGCGTCACTTCTCTGATTTCGTGAATCAGATCGTCGATCTGCCCTTGCACCGGTCGAACGAGCACTTCGGGGTCTACTAAGCCTGTGGGCCGGATGATCTGTTCTACAATCTTTTGGCTCTTTTTGCGTTCATAGGGCCCCGGCGTCGCTGAGACATAAATCACTTGGTTCATCTTGCGCTCGAACTCTTCAAATCGCAGCGGACGATTATCTAGAGCCGACGGCAAGCGAAAGCCGTATTCTATAAGGATCTCTTTTCGTGAGCGATCCCCGTTGTACATCCCGCGGATCTGTGGGATCGTCTGATGGGACTCGTCAACGACCATCAAGAAATCTTTGGGGAAATAGTCGAGGAGTGTGCAGGGGGGCTCGCCGGGCTTGCGGCCATCCAGATGTCGTGAGTAATTTTCGACCCCTGGGCAGTATCCGAGCTCTTGGAGCATCTCTAGGTCGTAGCGAGTGCGCTGTTCGAGGCGTTGGGCTTCGAGGAGTTTGCCCGCAGCGCGCAGCTGCGCAAGGCGCTCTTCGAGCTCCGCGCAGATAGATTCTACGGCGCGCGCGAGCTGCTCCTTGCCGGTGACCCAGTGCGTCGCCGGGGAGATCACTGTGAATTCTAAGTCCCGCAGGCGCTTGCCCGTGAGCGCGTCTAATTCGGAGATCCGTTCGACCTCATCGCCAAAGAGCTCGATTCTGATGGGGTTCTCACTGTAGGCCGGTATCACTTCGATCACATCGCCCTTTGCTCGAAAAGTCCCGCGCCCAAAGCCGATCTCATTGCGCTCGTACTGGAGCTCGACAAGTCTGTGCAAGATCTCGTCGCGAGAGACTGAGGCCCCCTTGCGCAGCGAGAGAGTCATAGCACCATACTCTTGCGGTGTGCCCAAACCATAGATGCACGAGACGCTCGCGACGATAATGACATCGCGGCGTTCTAACAGCGCGCTTGTTGCTGCGTGGCGCAGTCGGTCTATCTCGTCGTTGATCGAGGCGTCTTTCTCGATGTACGTGTCCGTTTGGGGGATGTACGCTTCAGGCTGATAGTAGTCATAATAGCTCACAAAGTAGTGCACGGCGTTGTGTGGGAAGAATTCGCGGAACTCATTGCACAGCTGGGCTGCTAGGGTCTTATTATGGGCGATAACGAGCGTGGGCTTCTGGACGTTCTGAATGACGTGAGCGATCGTAAATGTCTTGCCGGAGCCGGTGACGCCCAGAAGTGTCTGATGTTTCAGCCCTGCGTGGAGGCCTTCGGTCAGCTCCCTAATGGCTTTGGGCTGATCGCCGCGCGGCGTGAAGGGCGCAACGATCTGAAACTCTTTAGTCTCGGTCAAGGTGCTCATTGCTGTGGAGTGATTATACCCCAGAGGCAGGCTGAAGACCAAGGGGTGAGGGGGCTGTAATGGGTGCGGCATCTTTTATAATCAATGGGTGCACCAAAACGTTCCGGTAACGATCTCTTGGCGCACTAACTAGCTGTATTTGACAATCCCTGTTTTTCCAGTAAGATGGATGCACCCCAGCCGAAGAAGGAGGTATCATCATAGCGCGCGAAGATAATCTTGTGCGACGCGACGGCATCGTCGTTGCCGCCCCCAACCATGAACTGTATAAGATTGCTTTAGGCGACGGCCATGAGATCACAGCATACTGTTGCGGCCGGATGCGGCGCTATCGCATTCGTATTCTCGTAGGTGACCGAGTCTCCGTAGAGTTTTCGCCCTATGACGTCAGTCAAGGGCGCATCGTCTATCGCTACTGAGCCGTGACTGCGGAGAGAGAGCATGAGAAACGTGAAGCGTGTCTTGGAACGCTATCGCGCTGGGGAGCTGTCAGTCTACGACGTCGCTCGCGCGCTCAAGATCAGCTTGCTGCACGCTGAACGTCTCATCAGCCAGATGCAGCCTATTGCTCAAAGCTCTGAATCCAAGGCCCAAGACGACAAGAGATAACATCGTCACCGCCAACGATTATTCTCTAGGCTATGACCGCTCACGAGAGATTCCTCCAGATCGCTCAGCGCTTGGAGAAAAGATTCGGAAGGATCCAATGGGAAAGCCACGGCGACCCCCTCGACGTCTTAGTCTTGACAATTCTCTCGCAAAACACCAACGACCAGAATCGCGATCGAGCCTATGAGTCGCTCAAGAGAGAGTTCCCCACCTACGAGAGCATCGTGCGCGCGCCCACCGAAAGAGTCGCCGAGGCGATCAAAGTCGGCGGGCTCCATCGTCAGAAAGCTAAGCGCATCCAAGAGATCTTACGGCGCATCAAGCGCGAGCGCGGTGAGTACGATCTGAGCTATCTCAAAGACTTAAGCACCGAAGAAGCCGTCCGAGAGCTTCTCAAATTTGACGGTGTAGGGAAGAAGACTGCCGGGGTCGTGCTCACGTTCAGCCTGAATAAGCCCTACTTCCCCGTCGACACCCATATTCATAGAATCACCCAGCGCCTCGGACTAGTGAAGAAGCATCAAGATCCGCACGACGTGATGAACGCGCTCGTCCCGGATCACTTAAAATATCAGGTGCACTTGCACTTGATCTGGCATGGGCGCCAGACGTGCACGGCCCGCAGGCCCCGCTGCGATCAGTGCATGATCGCCGATCTGTGCCCATATCCGAAGAAATTACGCGCTAGATCTCTTAGTTAGGGGAACAGCAACAGCTCGTTGCAACCGAGCCTGTACTTCCTCCCAGTCCAGCTCAGATAGATGCCCAACTACCTTCACGCTGGCTTTGGGTAGCGTCACTAGAAACGTACGGAATGCGGAGGGGTATCGTAGACCGGCTACAACCCAGTCTTTGAGAACGTAATCCGTGGCAGTTATAGCGCTCTCGATCTGACTGGTCAAAAGCCCAATAATCACATCAGGACGAGCAGTATGATACATGTCCGTTGAAACCACCACAGCGGGGCGTCTCTTGAGACCCTCCACTCCTGGAAAACTCACAACGACAACATCCCCAGGATGGATTGCTTTCCTAGCTCTTCTCATTCGCTTCTGCGCCATATCTCAACGAAGCTCTCACAACATCCTGTAAATCTTCCTCATTCCACGCTGTATGCTCATCTACGAGGGGAATGACGTCGTTCAGTATGAGAGCAGCTAAACGCAACCGCTCCTTTAAAGAGAGCTGACGCACGACCTTGGTGTAGATTCTGTCTGCAGTTTGAGCTGTCATATCATGGCCTCCCTTGGTATTCTAGCAAGGGAACCCCAGGGTGTCGAATCACGAGCCTTTCAATCGGTGCAAGACACCCTCAAAATCTTGGGGCAGCGGCGCTTCAAAGCGCACTCTTTGTGCTGTCGTCGGATGGACGAGCTCGATCGCCACAGCGTGCAGGAGCATGCGGGTCACACCCAGCTCTTGACGGAGCTTTTCGTTCAGTTCGGCTCTTCCGTAGAGATCGTCTCCGGCGATGGGGCAGCCCACGGCAGCCAAGTGCGCCCGCACTTGATGGGTCCGTCCCGTGCGCGGATAGACCGCAACATACGAGAGCTTTTCGCTGGCCCACTCAAAAAGCTCTAGACGCTTATAGTCCGTCTGGGCGTAGATGCCCCCGCGCTTGACGGGCACCATCAGCACCAGCCAGCGCTTCCGATCCATCTGCTTCTGCAAGTGCCATCGAATCGAGCCCTGCGGACGGATCTCGCCGATCACGAGCGCCCGATACTCCTTCTGGATCTCTTTGAACTTGAGTTGGCGATTCAAAGAGCGTGCGGCTTCTTTGGACTTGGCAAGCACCGTGACGCCCGAGGTCTCTTTATCTAAACGATGGACGAACGCGGGCGTAAAATCCGAAGTGAAACCCGATCCTCTCAGATATTCTCGCGCGTGAGCCAGCAGCGTCGGCTCTCCTGAACGATCTCCGTGCATGAGCCAGCCTGCCGGCTTGTCGAGCACTAAGAGCGTATCGTCTTCGTAGAGAACGCGCTCAGCGAAGGGCATCGACGTCCACATGTTGCTTCGGCTCCATGCACAAGGTATTATGAAACAATCTCTACGCAAGCGCAACAGGAGGCCCCATGCTGCCTATCTGGGTGCCCTCGAACGCTGCGCACCTGAAAGGAGCAGATCATGAACTACCAGACGATCCTCTACGAAGTCGCAGACGGTGCCGCCACCATTACCCTCAACCGTCCTGACGTGCTGAACGCCGCGAATCTTCAGATGCTGAGAGAGTTGCACACCGCGATAGAAGCCGTGCGCACCGACGCGAGCGTGCGCGCTGTCGTGCTCACAGGGGGTGAGCGAGCCTTTTGCGCTGGAGCTGATCTTGCGGGCATGGGCGAGGGCTTTGATGTACAGAATCCCTTGGATGTGCGGCGCTGGCTCGTCGAGCTCTTCAATCCCTTGATTTTGAAGATCTTCGAGATGGAGAAGCCGTGGATCGCGGCGGTCAACGGCGTCGCTGCCGGAGGGGGATGTCAGCTTGCGCTGGCGTGCGATCTCGTCGTGATCGCCGAAGACGCGTATTTCTGCGAGATTTTTGCGCAGCGTGGGCTGGTCGTAGACTTAGGAGGGCTGTTCTTGCTTCCCAGACTTGTCGGGCTGCACAAAGCCAAAGAGCTGGCGTTCTTCGCTGAAAAGATCTATGGCCCACAAGCAGTCGCATTAGGACTGGCCAATAGGTGCCTCCCCAGGGGGGATCTGCTTCACGTAGCCCGCGACTGGGCCAAAAGATTAGCTGAAGGCCCAACTGTTGCTCTAGGGCTGATGAAGCTCGGTATGAACCGCGGGCTGCAGATGGCACTCTCTGACGTGATGTACTACGAGGCTGCCGCGCAAGCGCTCGCGATACAAACCCACGACGTGCGGGAGGGCCTGCAGGCGTTCCTCGAAAAGAGAGCTCCAAAGTTCCAGGGACGGTAGAACTGGACGAGTCCGACGATAAAGCGCACTGGCTTGCCAAAACACCCAGCGAGCGTCTCCAAGCCCTCGAGCTCATCCGGCAAATAGTCTATGGCTACCGTGACAATTCGAGCAGCTTATACGCCACAACAGCCGCTGCGGCGGCCACCGTGAGCGAGCGCGTCACCCCCAGCATCGGCAGCTCGACAATGATATCAGCCAGTTCTAAGACCTCCTGGGAAACCCCGTATGTCTCGTGCCCCACGATGAGCACCGCCGGCAGCCGAGCGACCAGCTCAGCGTAAGAGACGCTTCGGGGGTGTTGCTCAATAGCGATGATCGTCTTGCCTTGGGCTTTGAGCTCCCGGATTGCTGAGATCGCATCAGGACGATGCTCCCAAGGGACCCACTGCTCGGTACCCACAGCGGCTTTGTGAATTCTAGGATGAGGGGGCGTGGGCGTCTGCCCACACAGATAGATCTTTTCAGCAGCGACAGCATCAGCGACGCGAAAGAGCGCCCCAACGTTAAACGTATCTTGCACGTTATCGACCACGAAGCTGATGGGCTGGCGCGGGATAGACGCGATCTCTTGGGGAGTGGGCGTTCCCTTGCGCAGCGCGCGCGGCGGAAGCTTCTTCATCGCGATGTGAGCTTGCTCTGTAACACCCTTGCCGTGAAGCTTGCCAGATCACGAAAGAGCTTTTCGATCTGTGCTTCTTTCTCTTGGGGAGCAAGCTTCAGATGCGCATCAATGCGAGATGCCATCTCGTGCATCTCGCTGGGGTCGGCCCACGGTTCCAGATGGTGCAAGAGCAATCTGTGCGCGCCCTTGCGCTCCATCACCTCCAGCCCGTCGAGCATCTGCCGATGGGGCGTCCCCTCCCAGATAGAGAGAATCATCGCTTCGCGCAGCCAGCGATCCATCCCAAACTCAGCCAACGTCCCGATCCCGCCGTAGACCTCCATAGCCCACTTGGCCGTCTGCGCTGCGAACTCCGCCGTCCAATACTTCGCCAAGTGCGCGATCAACCGAAAGAGCTGATACTCTTCAGAATACGGCGGCGTCTGACGCCACACGCTCTCCAAGAGCGTCACGGCCTCCCACGCGAGCGCAAACGCGCTCTCCAGCTGAGCTATACGATCTGCGCACTGCTTGCGCAAGAGCGCATGTTCAATGATCGTCCTGCCAAACGCCGCGCGCTCTTGCGCGAAGCTCAGCGCATCAGCGAGCGCGCGCTGCGCGAGCGCGACGCTCCCAATGCTGTTGGCTACCCGCGAGAGATTCAAGACCTCCAAGATCAGATAGACGCCCCACTCCGTCTTGCCCAGCAGATACGCTTCGCTCTCTTTGAGTTCGACTTCACCGGTGGGCACGGAGCGCGTGGCGATCTTGTCTTTCAGTCTTCTGATAGTGTAGTTGAGGCTCCCATCGTGGCGATATTTAGGGAGCAGAAAGAGCGCCAGACCGCGCACGGTCTTCGGTGCCCCCTCCGGGCGAGCCGCCACGACCGCTAACTCTGCCCCAGCGTTGCTCGCAAAATATTTTTCGCCCGTGAGCACCCAATGATCCCCCGCAGGCTTGGCGATAGTCTCAACGGCAGCGCCCAAATCTGAGCCGCCCTTCACTTCCGTCATCCATGTTGCGCCTTGCCAGACGGTCTCGTCGCGCTTCAACAGCTCCGGCAGAAAACGAGCTTTGACGCTCTCAGCTCCATATTTTTCTAACGGCACCGCCGTCGCGAGCGAGACCGTATACGGACAATAGAGCCCCGGATCGTAGAACGACGTCACATAGCCCAACAGATACGAAGAAATCAGAGATCTTTCGTCAAAGACGCGCCAGACGATCCCGGTCTTGTAGCCGTGATGCAGCAGCTTCCAATACTCTGGGAGAAAGAGGATCTCGTCAATGCGCTTGCCGAAGCGGTCGAACATCTTCAGCCAGGGGGTGCCAGCTCGATCTATTTGTGCAGAGATCGCCTTGCCTTCATGCTCCCAAAACGCCTCGGAAGCTCTCAGAGCCTGCTCACACGCCACAGCACCAAGCATCTGCTTTAAGAACGTCACCGGCGAAGAGAGTCTTTCCCAGCTCATAGTGCCTCCTTATGATTAGATTACGACACCGTCTTCCCAGAATCAACTCGAATCGCTAAGATCACGAAAGACGCGCGGGAAACGCTGAAGCTTCCGTGTCATCCGCGCTTTTCCGCGCCTCCCGTGATTCAACCACCTAAGCTCGCTATAATAAGCAAACAGATAAAGGAGGCTTCCGTGATCCCCCTAGAAGACTTTCAGAAGATCGAATTGCGCGTCGCGACGATCTTAGCTGCTGAGCGCGTCCCCGGCACAGATAAGCTGGTGAAGCTCCAAGTCGATCTCGGCAGCGAGCAGCGCCAGCTTGTCGCAGGGATCGCCAAGCACTATGCCCCAGAAGAGCTCGTGGGCACGCAGATCGTCGTCGTGGCGAATCTGCAGCCCGCGGTCATCCGCGGCGTCGCATCACAGGGAATGCTGTTGGCCGCCAGCACCGACGATCAGTCGCAGCTGGCGCTGGTCACGCTCCAGCGCCCCATGCCCAACGGCTGCCGCGTCACGTGAATTTGACGCAGCACTCCAGAGCACCGTAAGATAGAACGACTCTCCTATGAGGAGGCGACGACCGTGAGGATCGGCGCGATTGCTCTTGTTCTCTTGATGAACACCATGCTCTTGATGAGCTGCGGAGGGCCAAGGTCCCAACGGCACGCAGAAAGCCCCAAAACCCCGACTCCCCCTTCTGCCCCCCCCACCGTGCACCCCAGCCCACCGCCGCCGTCTCCGCCCTCTGGAAGCACAAGCATCAACCCCGTGGCCATCGTCGAGACGAGCATGGGCACGTTCAAGATCGAGCTCTTCCAAGATAAAGCCCCAAAGACCGTGCAGAACTTTATAGAGTTAGTCCAGCGCGGCTTTTACAAAGAAATGATCTTTCACCGGGTCGTCGCTGGATTTGTAATTCAGACGGGCGATCCCACGGGGACCGGCCGGGGCGGCTCGGAGAAGAGAATCAAGTTAGAGATTCATCCCGATCTCAAGCACGACAGCGCGGGGATCGTCGGCATGGCCCGAGCCCAAGACCCCGATAGCGCCACAAGCCAGTTCTATGTCACCCTGGGCCCTGCCCCTCATCTCGACGGCAAGTACGCGATCTTCGGCAGGGTGATCGAGGGGCTGGATGTCGTCATGGCCATCGGACAGGTCGAAGTCGGCCCCGGTGACCGCCCCGTCGTCCCCGTCGCACTGAAGAGGATCTCCATGCGACAGTAATCTCAAAGCGAGGTGCCTATGGACTTCTCCCTCACGCCCGACCAAGAGCTCTTTCGCAAGTCGGCCCGAGAGTTCGCGCTCAAAGAGTTGGAGCCCATCGCGACGGAATTAGATCGGGAGCATCGCGTTCCTATCGAAATACTGAAGAAGCTCGGTGAGCTGGGCTATCTGGGCATGACCGTCCCGGAGAAGTACGGGGGCATCGGCGCGGATATGCTGAGCTATGTGCTCGTGATGGAAGAGCTCTCGCGCTCGTGTGCTTCGACCTCGACGGCGTTCAGTGTGCAGAATTCCCTCTGTAATGCGCTGTTAGTCGAATTTGGCAGCGAAGCGCAAAAGCACAAATATCTGCCTGATCTGGCCGCGGGCAAGAGATTTGGGGCGTTCGCGCTCACCGAGCCCGAAGCGGGTTCCGACGCCGCGGGCCTGAGGACGACCGCCGTCGCCACGGGGGATTCTTTTATTCTCAACGGCACCAAGCGCTTTATTACGAGCGCCGGATTCGCTGATATATTTTTAGTCTTCGCGCTCACCGACCCGGCCGCGGGCAACCGGGGCGTCAGCTGCTTCATCGTCGAGCGCGGCACCTCGGGCTTTACCGTGGGCAAAGAAGAAGAGAAGCTCGGCATCCGCGGCACAAGCACGTGCGAGCTCTTCTTTGAAGATTGCCGTATCCCCAAAGAGAACTTAGTTGGCGAACTCAATCGTGGCTTCAAGGTCGCCATGGTCACGCTCGATTCGGGGAGGATCGCGATCGCTGCGCAAGCCGTAGGCATCGCCCAAGCGGCCCTCGATGAAGCCATAAAATATTCGAAAGAGCGCAAAGCTTTTGGAAAGTCTCTCAGCGAGTTCCAGGCGATCCAGTTCAAGCTCGCCGATATGAAAGCCAAAGTCGAGGCTGCAAGGCTGCTGACGTACAAAGCCGCCTGGAAGAAAGATCACAAGCTCGACTATATTATGGACTCTTCGATCGCTAAGCTCTACGCCGCGGAGATCGCCAGCGAGGTCGCCGATCAAGCCCTGCAGATTCACGGCGGCTACGGCTACATCCGAGACTACAAAGTCGAACGACTCTACAGAGATGCGCGCATCACGCGCATTTATGAGGGCACCAGCGAAATCCAGAAGCTCATCATTGCCAGAGAGCTCGTCAAAGATTAAAAAAAAAAGCAGCCCGATCTTCCCAGAGAGATCGGGCTGCGCTTGCGTCACTCGACCTTGATCTCGATGGGCTTCTCTTTTTGTTTGAGCGACTCCCGCAGCGGGACCGTCACCTTCAAGATGCCGTCCTCGAAGCTGGCCTTGATCTTCTTGGGATCGTCGGCCTGCTCGGGGAGCGGGAAGACCCTCTGGAACTTCCCGTAGTGACGGCCGATGCGGAAGTAGTTCTCGCGCTCGATGCGCTCATCGCGCTTGACCTCGCCGCTGATGACGAGCCGACCGTCCTCGACCTTGATCTCGAGGTCGCCCTTTTTGACCCCAGGCAGCTCCGTCTCGTAGATGAGCTTCCCGTCTTTCTCGTAGATGTCGGTCCGCCCGAAGGTCTCCAAGGGTGCCCAATCGAAGAGGCTGCGGTCGAAGTCGGCAAAGAGCTCATCCATCAGGCGGCTCAGCCGCGTCGAGATGGCGAAGGGTTCCCTCCACAGTTCCGGCAGTCTGGCCATGATCCCACCTCCTTCTTTGCTGTTCCGGCTTTTCTTAGAATTAGCAGACTCGACTCAAGTCTGCTAACCGTATTATAACAGCCGGGGGCCACTTTGTCAAGTTTTCAGAATAGATGCGAAAAATCTTACTCCGTGCTCTCTGGCCCCTCCTGCGCCCTCCGTGCTTCCAAGGCCCGCGCTTTCACCTCCCTCCAGTGCTCCAGACGCTTCAGAATCTCTCGCTCATAGCCCGCATCGCCCGGGTGATAGTAGCTCTTGCCCTGCAGGCTTTGGGGCAGACACTCCATCGGCGCGATCCCTTCGGGCAGGCTGTGCGCGTACTGATAGCCCCTGCCGTAGCCAACATCTCTCATCAGCTCCGTGACGGGGTTTCTCAAGTGCATCGGGACCGGCTCGTTGCGCGTCTCTGCGACATCGCGCTGGGCCGCGCCAAACGCTGTGTACACGGAGTTGCTCTTTGGGGCAGTGGCCAAGTAGACGACCGCTTCAGCGAGCGCGAGCTCGCCCTCCGGCGAGCCCAAAAAATCATAAGCGTCCTTGGCGGCAACCGCGACCGCCAACGCGTTGGGGTCGGCCAGCCCAACGTCTTCAAGCGCCATACGAATAAGTCTTCTTGCGATATACAGGGGGTCTTCGCCGCCCGCGAGCAGGCGCGCCAGCCAATAGAGAGCCCCATCAGGATCGGAATTTCTCACGCTCTTGTGCAACGCGCTGATCGCGTTATAGTGCTCCTCGCCCGACTTATCATAGAGGGGGAGCTTGCGCTGTGCCACATCCTGAACAGTCTTCAAATCAATGAGCTCGTGTGTGGTCTCGGCGGCAAGCTCTAAGAGATTGAGGGCGCGCCGGGCGTCGCCGTCACAATATTGGGCGATAAATTCTTCGGCGTCGGGGGTGAGTTTCAGAGGGCGCGCACCCAAACCGCGCTCACGGTTTGCCAGAGCCCTTCTGAGAATGATCTTGATCTGCTCCGGGCTGAGCGGCTGCAACACAAAGACTTGTGAGCGCGACAGCAAGGGCGCGATGATCTCAAACGACGGGTTTTCCGTAGTCGCCCCAATTAAGATAATTGAGCCCTCTTCAACGTAGGGCAGAAATGCGGCTTGTTGCGCTTTGTTGAAGCGATGGAGCTCGTCAACAAAGATTAAGTCGCGCGTCCTGTAACTGAGAAATTTTCTCTTCGAGCGCTCCATCGCGCTCTGGATCTCTTTGATCGACGAGCGCGTCGCGCTGAACGCGACAAATTCTGCGCCGCACGAGCGCGCGATGATCCAGCCCAAAGTAGTCTTCCCTGTGCCTGGTGGGCCCCATAAGACTAAAGATCGAATCTCGTTCTGCTCGATCATCTTTCTGAGGGGCTTGCCCGGCCCGACAAGTTCTTCCTGGCCCACGAACTCCTCTAAGCTCTGCGGGCGCATCCGCTCGGCTAAGGGCGGGCGGTGCTTCTTCGCGCTGAAGAGCTGGCTCATCGTACAGCTATTGTATGCTCTCCACAGAGTAAGAGCAAGGCCGATAGGCTGGGCTTGATTGGCTCTGGTTCCGTCTGCTATACTTCCTTCAGTGGAGGATTTCTACAGAGCCAGCAGAGGGTAATCCAAGCGGCGCGTGACTTGGCATCGTTACCCTTGTACCGTATGAAGAGCTTGCGCTTCTGAGCGCCTATAGCAACTCCTCCAAGGCTTCCGGGTTAAGGACTTCGAGGGCGCGGCCGTTATGTCTAATCCAGCCTCGTCGCTCTAGGCGATTGAGCACCCGGCACGTGTGCTCCACGCTCAAGTCTGTCGTCGCTCCAAGGGCTTCTCTTGCCTTAAGGCCTTGGGCACGTAGATCGTCAGCTGCCATTGTTCTTTGTTGGCCATTTCATTTCATTCTATTCCCCAAGAGGATCTCCTAACCTTGACAAAGATCAACGAAGGAAGTTCACTAACTTTGATCTTTGTCAAGGACTGAGCACTCACCTGCCTCTTAAGGCGGCTGGCAAAGCTATCGAGGAGTCTGGGGGGATCGCTCAAGGCATGAGCGGAAGCCCCGTCTTTGTGGATGGCAAGCTTATGGGGGCCATTAGCATGGCCGCCGCCTGGGCCGTCCCCCAGGACGCTTTAGCTCTAGTGACCCCGATAGAGAGCATGTTGGAGCTCCTGCGGGAGGGGCAAGCGCTGCCTGCGATGACGCGCTCTGAAACGATCCCAGTCCGCTCGCGCTCCGGGCGGATTCGCGAGCTGCGCTTCGTGAAGGCGCTGCCAACAGACCCTAGCGAGTTGGCACGCCAGCCTCACACTCTATTTGGCCGGGAGCTGGGGAGCTTAATCTTCTATCGGCACCGTCACTTATGTGGAAGACAAGAAGATACTTGCCTTCGGCCACCCCTTCTTGTTCAAGGGCCCCTCGCAATACTTCTTAACGGGAGCCTTCATCTATACCACCTTTCGCACACTGCAGGTCCCCTTCAAGTACGGGGCGCCTGACGCTGTTGTGCTGGGCACGATTCGTGAAGACCGCGCCCAGGGGATCGCCGGGGTGTTGGGCGCGGAGCCGGAGCAGGTTGTTCTCAAGATTCGCGTGCGGGATCGGGACCGCCGCAGCGAGAAGGCCTTCGGCATAGATCTTGTCGAGATGGCCGACCTGCTGCCCACGCTCGTGCTTTTGACGGTGACGAACGCCTTAGATCTTGCTCTTAATCGGGTGAGCGGTGGTACTGTGAAGGCCAACTACACGGTGCGGCTGGTGAAGGACGGCGTGCCCTTAAGCATTATAAGGCGCGACGTCTTCTTTGAGTTTCAGGACATCGCGCTAGCGCCCGGCTTGCAGATCGCCCAGATCATCGCAAATTTGGCCTTTAACCCCTTCCAGCGCGTGGATCTAAAAGAGATCATGGTCGATCTAGAGTTCACAGAGGAGCCCAGGGTAGCGGAGATTGTGGCCTTAGAGACAGATAAGGACGCTTATAAACCTGGTGAGGAGGTTCGCTTCAAAGTAGTGCTGCGGCCCTTCCGCGGCCCGGCCTTCACCCAGGAGGGGGCTCTTAAGCTTCCTGAAAAGTTAGAAGCCGACACACTGACGCTACGAGCGATTGGAGGCCGGGAGGAGGAGCAGCGCACTATTGCCAGCGTCGAGGAGCTGGTCAAAGCGATCTCCGAGAGCAAGTCCAACGGTCATATCACGCTAGGGGCGGCTGGGACGAGCGTTAGCCTGCAACTGACGGATTGGTTCGTCAAGGGTAGAGCCAGCAAGACCATCAAGATCCAAAGGGGGTGAGAAATGGCAATAGAAGGCGTGACATAGGTGTGCGGACGGAGCGGATGATGGAAGCTCGATCGGTGCGGAAGGAAGTAAAGTATCGTAATGGAAGTCTATCTGCGAGAGTACTTTGAGAGCTGGAACAGAATCTATAAGGGGGGATAAAGATGTTCCACAAGCTCTTCAACGGTAGGAGGAAGTTCGTGAGCATTGCGATACTGGTTGTGGTGCTCGGAAGTGTTGGTGCGTGGATTTGGGCACAAGTGGGCTCTGCTACCGTGCCCTTGAGAGTCACGGCATTAGAGGCTGAGCTGACTTCAATCAAAGTCCCAGTCAATGGCGTATGGAAGGAAACAGGCCTGATCAAGGTTTCGCTTTCGGGTGCACCTACACAATTGGTCGGACGGATGACCCCGAGTGGACCTTTGGGCGAGCGGTCTACAGCCAAAATCATATGGCCTGTCTCGGTCTCCGCTCCTCTTCTAAAAGAGTTAGGCATAGCGAAAATAGATGTATTCCTCATAGGGATTGGCAAGCGGCTTCCCTATAGTGATAGCATGATAGGGGCAGACTTTACCATTCTCAGGATTCCTAGCCTGCCCCTTATGGTCATCGACAACTATAATTGCGTCTGGAAATGCGACCAAGGTCCAAAATTTGAGGAGTCAGCCTTTTGGCAAGGAAAGCCTGGTGCAGAGCTGCGCAGCACCTTCAATCTGCGTGAGGCTGCTTTCCAGGGTCGGGATGTGAATGCGCGAGAGCTGAAGAAGGAGGCACTTGAGGTGGCGAGTCAGTTCTTTGATTTCCCGCTAAAGAACGTAGACTCCTTCCTCGATACCGCTCTGAAGCTACAACGAGAAAACATGCATGAAATAGTCATTTACATCCCAGAGTACGACTCTTATCAAACTGCTGACTTGAGTGGTACGGTGACCTTACGCGTAGGACCATGACTTAGCTAGCCAATAGCGATTAACGAGGGGGCTGCTATACCAAGCAGCTCCCTTGACTGTTTCTATCTGTTGCTATTATAATCCAGATGATCTTGAGGTTAAAGAAGATGCGCTGGATAATAATTCTCGGGGCAACGCTCGCAGTGGTCTTAGGGCTTTTCTTGGCCGCAGGCGGTAAGCTCATCGCCTTAGAACACATAGATTTCCCTCGAGATGAGTTAGAAAAGTTAATCATATCTAACCCTCCTGAAGCGGCGTTGACCTTGAGTGGACCTTTAGAAGTGCAAGTCGGTTCACCTTGGACCCGCTGGGCCATGAAGCTTCTGCCAGGAACCTTCTTGGTGAATGTGAAGATCAATGGTCGCAAGGCTTCGCTGGCTGTCGACACCGGTGCTGCCCAGACCTTCATCAGTCCACGGATTGCTGTAGCCGCCCAAGTCATCCTGACCAGCTCAAGAATTACAGTCCAATATGGATGGAGAGAGGTCCCGGTTTACATGGGACGAGTTCGGGAGTTAGAGCTGGGGAACCTAAGGGTGCATAACCTTCCTATAGTTGTGGGCGGGACTCAGCCGGTCTTAAAACTGTTAGGACTACCAATTTGGAACTTAGACGGAGTCTTAGGCATGGAGCCCCTGCAACGATTAGCGCTCACCCTCGATTATGAACGAGAGGTCGTTGTTCTCCGCCGTGAGTCTCCTCCTTCTTTAGGAGCCTCTTCAGCTCCTCTCCAGATTTTAAGGGAGCAAGGTCCTGGAGATCTTGAGCATCCAAAGCCAATGGTAGATTGCTTCATAGGGGACTCTGGTCCCTTCTCTTGCTTCATCGACACTGGAACTTCCAGTCCCGTGTTAATCCCTCGTGATCTTTGGAAGGCTATCGGCCTTGAGGGCCAGAAACAAGGTCGCTTAAAGCACCTAAGGCTTGGGGAGCTCGAGCTAAAAGAAGTTCCTGTTGTGAGGGGGAATGTCAAATACATCACCATCGGGAGCAATATCTTCCAATCTCAGGGCATCAGACGCCTGACGCTGGACTTCTTAGCCGGCAAGCTCTACGCCGAGCGCTAAGTTGTCCCTCCGAAGCCTTGACGGAAATCAACCTCAGCCTACGCTGAACATTGATCTCCATCAAAGCGTATCCCTCACCAAGCAGCTACCCTAAAGTTCCTATGGGGAAATCGCTGTTAGGGATGTGGGCCAGCCTCATACCAACTCACCCCTGCCCTCAAACGATAAACCTCCAACCGCAGAAATGCTCGCAAAGCCAAAAGCAAATGCTTGACGATGGCCAAAGCTTTCCGACTGGGCAAGGAAGTGGATGTAGTCCAACTCATCGCATCTAGGTGGATTCATCTCCATCGCCTCCTCTTGTTGACAAACTTCCGTCTTTGTGTTATTTCTTTGTGTTATTATGTCGCGAGAAGGGGGTTCGCAGTCAACTGCGTAACTCCTACAAATATGGAGCCACTATGAATGACAATATCTCGCTTGATGTATCACTCGTCAAGGCAGGCGCAATAGCAGGACTGACAGCTTGCCTGACATACCTATTACGGCACATTGTACCCTTGCCGAGTACCATCAAGATGCTTTTCTTCTTCGCTCTTGGCCCCTTAGCGATCATTGCCTTCATCGGGCTGAATAGACTGATTAAGACACACAGGAATACTGCAGCGCTTCACATTGCGACACTTTTCGGTATCATCGCCGGCGCCTTCCACACTTTGATGGCTATCGTCCAATATTCAAACGTTAAATTCATACGAGAGTACATCCGTCAGGCAAACGATCCAGCGATTAAGGAAGAGTACGAGCGGATCTTGCAAGGTGTTTTCACGGTTCAATTGGGGATCGATGTTTCGTGGGACATTTTCATAACACTGGCAACCGTTCTCTTTGGTGTAACGATGCTGAAACATCCAAGATTTGGCAAGGTTCTTGGCGGTCTTGGGATCATCCTCGGACTAGCAACGCTTGTGCTAAACCTCTATACATTTCCAGTTCCACCACATGAAGCTGGACTCATTGATCTGGGACCTGCGGTTGGGTTTTGGTTCCTCATAGTTGTAATTCAAATGATGCGCTCCATCCGTTGGCTAAAAGAGTTTGCGAAGTCGGAGACAACCTCAGCCATAGGCTGATGAGCCTTTGGCTCAAAAGAAGGATGAAACTCTATATGGCACCTTCGCCTAACAGCAGGCACTACGACGCTCGCTCTTTTATCTAGGCAGGGGGGATTTTGGCTATGATGTTAGTGCGCAAGTGAGGAGTTGACATCGATGCAAATCAAGACTTTCCCCTGGTTAGAATTCTGGATACTCTTTGGAGCTGGGCTTCTTGGAGTTATGGCCGTTTTCCCATACTTACTCACTTTGTATGGCGCGAAGCTGGAGAAAGTCCCTATACCTCTTCCTCTGCTCTTGTTCCTGCAGTTCGCGCAGGGCGCACTCTTTTTGGCTGTAGCTGTAGGGGGGGCCTCCTACTGGCGCACAAGGTTGGGTTGGGGGCCCCTCTGCTAAAGGGCTGGCTTGCAGGTGAAGATATAGGTTCTAGGTTGCTAACTATGTTGGCGCCTGCGATCTTACTTGGTATAGGAACAGGAGTAATCCTGTTGCTGTTAGAGTCTTTTCTCTTTCTGCCTCGTCTGCCAGGGTTGGCGCATGCCCCAACAGCGACGGCTCCCCTATGGCAGAAGTTCTTGGCCTCTTTCTATGGTGGGATCACTGAGGAACTTCTCATAAGGCTGTTCCTCTTCTCTCTTTTGGCCTGGCTTCTCGGTAAAGTGTGGCATACACAGGCAGGCTTGCCAACCTTAGGGGCCTTATGGGCAGCTAACGTTATCGTAGCACTCCTCTTTGGATTATTGCATTTGCCGGCCACGGCAGCTCTACTACCACTCACGACTTTGGTCATTACGAGGGCGCTTTTGCTTAACGGCTTAGCAGGGTTGGCCTTTGGATACCTTGTACTGGCGGCAAGGCCTAGAGGCGGCAATGCTAGCGCACTTCATGACAGATATCGTACTTCATATATTGGGAGCGCCCCTTCTGAGGAGGCCTAGGGTTTGAAATCCTTGTCTCAGAAAGGCTTCTGGGATGGCGAGGGAACGGAGCGGCGCTTTTGGCCGGCTTGTGACTACCCAGTTACGGCGATCTTTGAGGGATCCTGCCACCACCCGTTCATTGACGAGCCTGTAGATTTCGCGCGACAGGTGAACGCTTTTCTGAGACGGTAACTTACTTTGGGTATGGCAACGCAAGCAAAGGAAGGAGGAAGTGAGTCATGGGCGAAGGGCTATATCGTCCCTCTGAAATCTCCCTGCCGGAGAAAGTGCGCGAGGCCCTGACCGGAGTAGTCAAAATCAAACCCAAGATCCGCTTTCGCGTCACCCTCTTTGCCAGCACAGAGGAGGCAGCTGCCGCTCGGGCTCATCCCCTGGAGAAGGAATTCCTCCCCGAAGGGGGCACCATCTGGCCAGTGATCATCGACCTTGGGACGCTCCATCAGCTCTGTCAGCACCCAAGCGCCTCCCTGCAGCCAGGCTTCTATGAGCTGTGCGCGGCCTTAGAGGGGTTAGAGGCCAAATCATTTCCATGCACTCTTCTGACCAAGCCCCTAGCCGGAAGCGCTACAGGGTTTGCCGCCGGCCACCGCGACGGCGAGCTGCTCATCACCACCTGTTACCATGTGGCCCGAGACGTGATCGAGCGCTTCAAACGCACCGATGGGGTATATGCGCCCACCCCCGTGAGGGCCCTAGATCTTATCGTTGAGGTAAGCGGGGACGGCTCACATCACCCGGACTCGTACCGGGAGGTCCAGCCGGTCTTCTTAGTTATGAACGCCTCCCAAGCCGATTGGCAACAAGGGCAGGATTGGGCAGTGTTCTCCGTGCCCGGCGACGCACCGATCCGAGTGCTCAAGCGGGCGCCCCGAGTTCCTGAAGTTGGTGAGACGCTCTGGGCCGCAGGCTTCCCCTGCCGCACCCGGCGCCCTCCTGAGCGGCTGAAAGCCCTTAACTACCACGATGCTCATGATGAGCTGCGGATCAGCTTCGGCGAGGTGGTCGAGGTCAAGGGCGCGCCCCCTGCGGCAATTCTTGTGGACCTCGACGGAGTGTCCGGCAACAGCGGCTCGCCTGTCTTCAATGCCCAGGGAGAGGTCGTAGGCATCCTGCACGATACGACGTATCGCGAGGGGGAGATCGATCTGCGGGTCGGACAATACGGAGGCCTGGCTCAAGTCGTACCGATAGGACTCCTTCCCAAGCTGTGACGGAATCTATTGGGCTCTTGCAAGGTACGCCCGTTGCTCTGGGGTGAGCTCGTCGAGAGCGATCCCCATCGTCTCCAATTTGAGCCATGCGACGCGGCGGTCTATCTCCTCTGGCACAGGGTACACCCCCGGCTGCAGCTCCGCATGGTGCTTGGCGATATAGGCGAGCGTGAGCGCCTGGAGCGCAAACGATAAGTCCATAATCTCGACGGGGTGGCCATCCCCAGCAGCCAAGTTCACGAGCCGTCCCTCAGCTAAGAGATAGAGCCGTCGCCCGTCGGCAAGCGTAAATTCTTCTTTACACTGAAGATGTAAAGTAGTTGACACTCCGGATGTGCGGGGGCTTTTGAATCACGGAAAGCGCGGAAGGGAACGGAGGACACGGAAGATGGCTTACATTCAGTGCCTTCCGTGCTTCTCCGCGCCCTCAGTGATCCAAACCCTCAGAGAAAAGAGGCCCTATGCCGCGCAAGAAGCACCCCTATCATAAAGAGCAGCCAGCCCTGGAACAGCGACTCGATCGCTTTATGGCAAGGGTGATCGTATTTTGGGGCCTGCGGATTTCAGCAATTGGCTCACCCAGGCGGTTGATATAAACCGCTGTCCTTAACGGGGACCGATCAGCACCCGCAAATCTCTGAGCGCCGCGCGCGGGTCGCTCTGCCCGAAGATCGCGCTGGCCGCCACTATGATATCTGCACCAGCCCGCGCGATCTCTCTGATATTGTGCGCGTTGATGCCCCCGTCGGCTTCGATCTCCACGCTCAGATCTTTTGTGCGGATCAGCTCCTTGGCCTGGCGAATCTTGTCAAGCGTCTCAGTGAGAAAACTCTGGCCGGCAAACCCTGGCTCCACGCTCATAATCAGCAAAAAATCGATCTGAGCTAAAAATCTCTCGACGGCGCTCAGGGGCGTCTTTGGTTTGATGGCCAACCCGACCCGCGCCCCCAACGCGCGAATCGTCTCAATAACGGGGACGGGATCGCCGACGGCTTCTATGTGAAACGAGATGAGATCGCTCGCGCGAACTTGGAACTGCGGCGCGTACTTTTGGGGATCAGCGATCATCAAGTGAATATCGAAGGGCACGGAAATGCTCTGGCGCAGCGCGTTGACGACTACGGGACCAAACGTTAAATTGGGCACGAAGTGCCCATCCATCACGTCCCAATGGAGATAATCTGACAAATCGGCGATCTGTTGAACTTGATCGAGCAACCTCCCAAAATCTGCCGCCAGCAGCGAAGGCGCAAGCTTCATCTATCGCTGGGAGCTGCGCGCGATCAGCAGCAGCCGAATGAGCTGCAACACCGCCATGGCCGCGGCCGCAACATACGTCAAGGCCGCCGCGTTCAAGACCTTCTGCACCGCTGCCAGCTCCGACTTGGCGACGATCGTCCCGCTCTCTTGCAGGATCTGCACGGCTCTGCGGCTCGCGTCAAACTCCACCGGCAAGGTCACCAACGTGAAGAAGACCGCCCCGGCAAAGAACAAGACCCCCGCCCACATCAACGGATACCAAGCCGTGATCAACCCAATGAAGAAGAGCGGGATAGCCAGCATACTCCCGAAATTGGCTACCGGCACCATGGCGCTGCGCAGCACCAAGGGCGCATAGCCGTGCGCGTCTTGGAGGGCATGGCCGGCCTCGTGAGCTGCGACGCCAATAGCTGCGACCGATCGGCTCTCAGGAGCCGAGAGCCTCAACGTCTTGGTGCGCGGGTCATAGTGATCGGTCAGCTGGCCAGGCACCGCTTCGATTCTGACAGTGGGCAGCCCAGCCCGATCGAGCAGCCGTCGTGCTGCTTGGGCTGCCGTCAGCCCCGACGCGGACTGCTCTTGCGCGTACTTATGATATGTGGACCAGACACGATACTGCGCGTAGAGCGAGAACGCCAACGCAGGCAGAATCAAGACCAGAAAGTACGGATCGAAGTAAAACATCACGTGATCACCTCATCTGGGATGATTATAGCAGTCCCCCGCGGCTTGCGCAACGAGGGAGTGTCTGTTAAGATATTTTGCGTTTGGGGCGTGGTGCAACGGTAGCACGCCGGCCTTTGGAGCCGTAAATGGAGGTTCGAATCCTCCCGCCCCAGCCCAAACTTCGTCTGGACTGTCCATCGTGCCGCCTGTGGCGGCACGGCATACGGCCCAGGCGAAGCCTGGTCAAACAGCGAGAACGAGGTGCACAGGTGCTGCTGAGCGCAAGTTCTGTAGCTCAAGCTACAGGACTTCCGCACGGCTGTACTCCAACGTGAACGAGCTTGAACGATTGCGGGAGCGCCTGGGGTTGTCCGAGATCGCTCTCGAGGAGCTGGAGCGCCCTTTTTGTCATAGCTCCTATGTGAACGAGCAGCCCCCGGGGCTGGAGTCCAATGAGCGCTTAGAGTTCCTCGGCGATGCAGTGATTGAGCTTGCCGTCGCGGAGTATCTCTTTCAGAATTACCCAGATCGCACTGAGGGCGAGCTGACTAAGATCAAATCTGTTGTGGTCAGTGGCTCCGTGCTCGCGGAGAAAGCGCGCGAGCTTGGGTTGGAGAAGTGTCTATTGCTTGGGCGCGGCGAGGAAGAGTCCGGTGGGCGCTCGAATGCGAAGCTCTTGGGCGATGCCTTCGAAGCCCTGATGGGGTTGGTCTTTGCCCACTACGGCTACGCGCGCGCTTCCGCGTTGGTGCGGGAGCTCTTGCGCTCAGAGATCGAGCGCGTTGCGGCCGGGCGCCATCGCCAGGACTACAAGACACTCCTGCAAGAGTGGGCTCAGGAACAGCATCAGAAGCCCATCTATACTCTCGTGAGCAGCGAAGGGGAGGATCATTGCAAGGAGTTTACTGTTGTGGTGGAAGTGAACGGGTTCTCAGCGGTGGGGCGGGGGCGCAGCAAGAAGGCTGCCGAGCAAGATGCCGCGCGCCGACTCTATTGTCAGATCGAAGCGACTTCCAAGAGCGAACCCCGTCCTTGACTGCCGCCCTTTCTTGCTCTTAAATAGAGTGATACGTGCGCCCGTAGCTCAGTTGGATAGAGCAGCGGTTTCCTAAACCGCAGGTCGTGCGTTCGAATCGC
This sequence comes from Candidatus Fraserbacteria bacterium, assembly GCA_947085185.1. GTDB lineage: Bacteria > Bipolaricaulota > Bipolaricaulia > RBG-16-55-9 > DRXL01 > JANXCC01. The sequence goes on from CAMTVK010000003.1 coordinate 171,821, forward strand.
ACCGGGCGCACTACAGAAACAGTCACAAGTTCCAAGTGAAGAGTTTTTCACTGGCAACTGAATATGCAGGAGGACGATGATGCACACGACCAGCAGAGAGCACGAGCTCGATCTGGGACGCCTGCGCCTGCACGGCTTGGCCGCGCTTGCTGGGCTGTTGGTGCTAGGCGGTCTGCTCTTCCCCTGGAGCGCGTTCGTGCAGCTCGTAGCGAGACATAAAGCGCTCACGGGCGTCTTTTTTGTTTTAGCGCTGCTGGTTCTTGAGTCCTCGGGATATCTGCTCATCCGCGCGGTGCGCGCACGATCTGTCACCCAAACGGAAGCGCTCGTCCCGCTCTTCTACAGCGCCGCGGGAGTGCTCCATATACTCTTTGGGGTCTTCTTTCTCATGCCCATCAATCCCCTCGCGACCGTGTATCTTTTGGGTGCAGCGGCGCTGGCCGTGGGCACGCCCTTCTTATGGCCCCAAAGCCCGAAGATCCGTGTCTTTCTTAACGGCAAGGCGTTTCTCTTCAGCACTCTCAGCGCGGTCGCCCTCACGCTCGTAGCAGCGATTGCGCTCTTTTCGTGGGGCTGGGCGCAGCGCCCTCTCAGCACCAACCCTCCGAGCGCTGAGTTTGTCGTCTCGTCCCAGACGACCAAAGTCGGCGAGCCCATAGACTTTGACGCGAGCGCTTCCCAAGCTCGCCAGGGCAAGCTCGCCAGCTATGATTGGGATTTCGGCGATGGCATCTGGTACGAAGCCCCAGCACCCCAAGGGGCGAAAGTCACGCATGTCTACTACGAGCCCGGTCACTACGAAGTGATGCTCAGAGTCACCGACGACCGCGGCGCAGTGAGCGCCGCATACAGTATCTTTATCACGGTGCAAGGAGACACCGGGCTTGAGAACGTGATGCAGCTCCCCGGACAACAGATCCTCGGGATGACCTGGGACGGCGCGCGCCTCTGGGTTGTAGACTCCAAGAACAGAACGCTCTACTCTGGCCCCTCTGAGTCGTCTTGGGGAGCTCACGAGCTCCCCAAGGAGATCCAATGGCCTGCAGGGATCGAATGGGATGGGCAGAGCTTCTGGATCGCCGATCTTGGCACAATGACTATTTATAGACTTGCACCGGAGAGCTTTGACATTCTCTCACGCTGGGCGTACCCTGGCACAATCCCCGCGGACTTGGCCTGGGACGGAAGATATCTCTGGGCCATCGACGAGATAGATTCTGTGCTCCATGCGTTCGACCCGGCCGACGGCCGCACAGTGAAAGAGATCAAGCTCGATGCCGAAATCTTCCCCCGCCCTGTGGGGGTAGCTTGGGACGGCATCGCGCTGTGGGTCTCGGATATGCACTACGGCATTCGTCGGATTGACCCAGAAAACGGGCGCGTCTTAGGAACGATGGCCGCGCCGGAGGGCGGCTCGTACCCCATCGCGTTGGCGTGGGACTCCGGCAGCCAGGGCTACGGACGGCTCTTAGTCGCTGATCACGACACAAAAAAGCTCTATCAAGTAAGACTGAGAGCGTGGGGCAAGGAGAAGCCCAGCCTCGGTGAGGGCGTTAGCCCATAGCCCTTATGAACGATCTCGAAGCGAAACGCTACTGGATCGCGCTCACGCTGATTCCCAATCTCTCTCCGCGAAAATTTCACATTCTGTTAGAGAATTTCTCTAGCCCGCAAGAGATCTGGGAAGCACCGCTGGCAAAACTCAAAGAGATCCCGGGCTTTGCCGAGTCCGCTGAGACCTTTTGCGCGCACCGTCAAAGAGCTGATCTTGAGAAAGCTCTGGAACAGATCGCGCGGCTCCAGCTCACTGTCATCACGCTCGAAGACGCACGCTATCCGGAGCCGTTACGCGCCATCGCCGATCCCCCTCCGGTGCTCTATCTTCGCGGAAACTATAGTGAGAAAGACACATTGGCGATCGCCCTGGTGGGCACGCGCGACGCGACCCCCTACGGACGTCGCGTCGCGCAGCAGCTGGCGGGGGAGCTGGGGCGTGTGGGGTTCACTATTGTGAGTGGGCTGGCCGAGGGCATTGATACGGCGGCACACCGAGGCGCGCTCAAGGCCGGTGCCCGCACGATCGCCGTGATCGGGAGCGGCTTCGCCCGGCTCTATCCCCAAAGCAATCAGAAGCTCCTAGAAGAGATCGTCTCCAACGGGTGTGCCATGACGGAGTTTGCCCCAGAAGTCGCCCCGGAGAGATGGACTTTCCCTCAGAGAAATAGAATTATCAGCGGGCTGAGCCGAGGCGTAGTTGTCGTCGAGGCGCCCGCAGAGAGCGGCGCGCTCATCACAGCGCGCTGGGCGCTCGAGCAGAACCGCGAGGTCTTCGCCGTGCCCGGCTCAATCTTCAGCGAAGCGCAGCGCGGCTGCCATAAGCTCATCAAAGACGGGGCCAAGCTCGTGGAAAGCGTCACTGATATCTTGGAAGAGTTCAAAGATTTACGGGTGCTCTTCCAAGTGCGCAAGGAGAAGCCAACCCCAGCGCCAAAGCTCCAGCTCTCCCCATTGCAAGAGAAGATCCTTTCTGTATTGGAGTTTGAGCCGACGCACTTTGACGAGATCGTGAGCAAGACCGGGCTCTCCGTGGGAGAGGTCTCCGAAGGTCTGCTGACGCTCACTTTGCAAGGGGCCGTGCAAGAACTGGAGGGCAAGCACTATGTGAAGCTGCCGTGAGTATATTCTAGCGAATCTCGATGCTCCCGTTCGTCGTCGTCGCGGTGATTGTGATCTTCGTTTGAGCAATCTGAAAATTGTTCGTTTCGCCCTCGATGTGGCGGCGCTCACCTTGCCGAAAGATAAAGTTGGGAATCTGCACGCGCACGCGGCTGGTCACGCTCTGAGCCGAGATCGCATACCCAATCTGAGAGTCATCAGGCACATCGAGTTCAATCGAACCGTTGAATGTGCTCAGCTCATAGCGTCCTGTGACGCTCCCTAAGACTAGATCAATCGAGCCGTTGGCTGTCGTGATCGTCGCTTGGCTGGCTGAGAGCTTTCCGGTGATGGAGCCGTTGGCCGTCTGGAGTTGTGCGTGCTGGGTCGTGAGAGTGTTGAGGGTGATGCGTCCGTTGGTCACGTTCAGATTGGCTTGAGCTGCGTTGATCTCTTGGACGTTGATGGTGCCGTTGAGGGTGCTGAGTTTGAGTTCGTAGACGCGCCCGCGCGGCAGCAGAAGCTGTACGTCGGTCTCCAGCGAGCTGAGCGGGCCAAATGAGGCTCTCGGTGCGCGAAATCTGATCTCTGTTGGAGAGAGCTCTGGTGGAAGCGTCACGCTGCGAATGAGCCGTTGGGCTTCTTCAGAGCTCCACGCGCGAGCCCGCGCCGTGATCGTGATCTGAAATGACTCGTTCTCCCAGGTCTGCACGGTTGCGCTGCCGTTTTGCAGGTCAAGCGTAACTGAGAGCGTTGCCGCGGACGGCTCGAACGCGCCATCGAACGAGAAAGTCTTTTCGGCGCGCTCTGGGCCGATCACGTTCACCCACGTCGCTGCGCCCGATCCGGAGACGAGCAGTCCCAACACCGCTGCACCGACGACCAGCGCCACTACGTGAATGAGCTCATCAAAGAGCGCCGAACGTGACCAGAGCGCCAGCGCGAAACAGATCAATAAGACAATTCCAGCAGTAAGCACTAAATCCGCGCGCTCGATGGGAGCGAACACGCCCCAGTCTATATACTGTAATGCGAGCACGAAGACCCCGATAAAGATCAAAAACTCTCCTAAGCGCACGGTGCCGGATCTCATGGCTGTCCTCCTTGTTGGGAGTCCGTGTCGGACCGTGCCGGACGGGTGCGCACCAGGCCCGAAATCAAGAGCGCAATCCCGAAGATAATCAAAACTCCCGGCAGCACGAATCGCCACGACATCTCGAACCAGCCCATCAGCGAGAGCCGCCATGCCAGCCCCCCTAAGATCAAGACGACCCCCCAGAAGAGATATTTATATGGGCTATGAATTTTTTCAGACATTTGGACCACCTCCGCGACGCGCGTAGGCAAAGCCGACTAAAAGCACCCCGACAGCGATGAGCAAGACCGCCCAGGGCAGTTCTGGGAGATACTGTCTCACGAGCGAGTACACGCCGATACCAATTAAGAGCAGCCCGCTGAAGATGAGCCAATCTTCTGAGCGTGGAAGTGTCAGGGTGAGCGCGGGCTGGCTTGGGTGAGAGGCTGTCTGCGATTGTGCGTAGAGCTTGGCGATCAAGAGACTGGCGATGAGCGCGCCGATGGGCCAGAAGACCCAGCTGACAATGACCATCCCGATAGCAAAGCTGGGATTGACAGCGTAGCGCGCGATGAGATCGCCCAGCTCAGCGAAGAACTGCAAGAGCGATTTAGACGACTCTGCACTCATGAGAGTACCCTCCCTTCAGTATCGCGGCACAGCGTGCCAGCCCTCCAGCGCTCGCAAGAGATAGAGCACCTCCGGCTTGATCTCACTCAGCGAGATATTTGTAGCACTCCCTCGCCCAAAAAGCAACTCCAACAGCCCCGGCGCCGCCGGACGATACTCGATCACCGCAGGCTCAGGTACCCCGGCCAGCTCTCCCGCTATTTTGATGGCATCATCCAGATCGCCAAGCTGATCTATCAACCCCAATGAGAGCGCCTGCACCCCCGAATAGACTTGTCCGGTCGCAAGCTCACGCACCCTCTCGATGGGGAGCCTGCGCCCATCCGCTACTGCTTGAATGAACTGCTCATAGAGTTCGTCCACGTATTGTTGAAGGAGCGTGCGCTCCTCATCGCTCAAGGGGCGCAGCCCACGAAAGATGTCTTTATACTTGCCAGATTTGAAGATCTCCGGCTTGATCCCCAGATTTTTCAGAAGCTCTTCGACAGAGAAGAACAGCGCGATCACGCCGATGCTGCCCGTTGTCGTCCCCGCATGGGCCAGGATCTTATCAGCATAAAGCGAGATATAGTAGCCTCCGGAAGCTGCGATGTCGCCCATCGAGACGACGACAGGCTTCTTCGTCTTCTCTCTGAATTTTTTAATGTGCGAAGCAATCGCTTGAGAGGCCGCGACCGTGCCTCCAGGGCTATCTATGCGCAAGACGAGAGCTTTGACCGAAGGATCGTGCTCGGCTCTCTTGAGGAAGCCCTCGACTTGGGCGGGGGTGATTCCGCCTCCTCCTAGAAGCCCCGTATCGAGGGATTCGCTGATCGGGCCGCTCAAGCGCACCAGCGCGACCTTGGGCCGCAAGCCAAACGCGATCTGCTGCGCCGCAACCCAGATCACATAGATGCCGACGAGAATGAGTATGACCCACAGAATGCGCCGTCCACGCATAGGCACCTCCTGCTTTTCTGCATCTCATCTAGAACGCAAACTCGCGCTCAACGCGCACGCTCCAGCCATTTCGTCTTAAAAATTGCTCCCAAAGTCAAAATAGAGAATCGGGCCAGGCTGCCCCTGCCCTTGGGCCAGCCCAAATCTGAGCTCAATGGGCATCCTATAACCGAGCACAACCCGCAAGCGCAGCTCGCCCCCATAGCCAAAAAGAGCTTCGTCTGACGGCAGGGGCTTGCCGGAGAGATACGCCCCTTCGGTAAAGAGCAGCCCGTCTATGCGATCGAAGAAGACTGACCATAGTCCCACGCCCTTGCCAATGTGCAAGATCGGGAAGAGCAGCTCCCAACTCGTATAGGCGATCTGAGAAGCCCTGAAATCTATGGGGAAGCCGCGCAGGGGCCATGATCCTCCTGGCCCGCCTATGCGAAATGGCCTGAGATCATCGCGCGCGAGCACTGTGAAGCGACTCAACCGATTCTCAAACCCCAAGGGCAATTGCAAGCTCTCGCGCTGCTCGATCCGAAAGAGCATCTTCCATGAGTTATCGTGCAGGGCAAACTGGACCGAGAGTTTTAAATCTCGTCCGACGCGCAAAAGATCGCTCCCGCCCTCGAGTGATTCGCTATAGCGCACCAAGAGCGACGGGACGAGCGTTTCGGCTTGGTGCAGTTGTGCCCCCAGGGCGAGCGTCTGGGTTCGTCCTATTACGCGCGAGAAGGTCAGCTCTATCTCTGCTCGCGCGACGCTCTCAGATTCGGCGTTATGTTCAAGATGCGCCAAAAATTTGGGGCTCAGCGCATTGACTGTATCTTCGAGCCAGCCCCACCAGCGTCGCTCGGTCCGCAGGGCAAATGCTCCAGAGTAGTCGAGCGCCAGCACCGGCTGCTGCGTCGCAAGATCGAGCCCGGCGTACAGCGTATAGTTCTGATGCCCCAGAGGATCGAACCCCATCGCAAAGAGAGCTGGTTGCAGGGGATTGGGAACGGGGACCCACAGGCGCGGTGCTAAGAACTCTTTGGCGCGATAGGGCTTTTCTGACAGAGATCCCGTGCGCCAGCCGGGCCATTGTGGGACTGTCTCGCGAGCGAACTCCACCGGCTTCCAGCTTTGCGGATCGTAGTCCATCAGATGGAGCTCATAGCCCTTGGTGCTGTAACTAATAAAAGCGATCTTGGTCGCGTCCGGGGAGACCGCTGGGGCAAACGCCCCCGTCAGCACGTTCGTGACTCTCAAGAACTGCCCGTCAGAGAGGCGATACGCGTAGAGATTAAAGACGCCGTCGCGCTCCGAGCTGAAGAGCACGAAGTTTCCCTCGGGGGACCAGTCGGGATCGAAATCGCCGGCTTTGTCCTGGGTGATGGGCGTCACGTGGGGAGAAGAGCCGGATGAAAGATCAAGCAGATAGAGATCTTGATAGCCACCCATCCTCCAGAGGGTAAGGGCGATCTTCTGGCCGTCGGGCGAGATCACGAAAGAATCTACGAGGGTCCCCGCAGGAAACTCATAAAACGGCACGATTCGCCCGGTGTCAAGCTCATAGATGGAGAGTATGGGGTCTTGTCCGTTGGGGCGCTGCTGGGCAAAGAGAATTCTTCTGCCATCTGGGAAGAACACGGGATGATAGGCGCGGGCGCGCTCCGTCAGCCGACGCTCTTCTTTCCTCTCTAAGTCCCACAGATAGAGATCAGCATAGACATAGTGATTCTCGAAGATCTCGTGTCTGGTGAAGAGCACGGACTTTCCGTCGGGGGAGACGTGAGGAGCTGGCGCAAAGAACGGCGGTCTGAAGAAGTCGAGCTCGAAGGGCACAGCGAAGAGAGCGTGATCGTCTTTGCCGTCAGGGGTGATGCGTCGGATGGAGGCCTCGCGCACTCGATCTTTGTGATAGTAATAGATGAATTTCCCATCGGGCGACCAGGTGGGGTCGTTGTTCCAATACTCAAGACGGCTGATCTTTCGAGATGGCGTGATGCCCTCGCTCTTGATCTGTGCGATTTGGGGTTCAAACTGGGCTCTGAGCCATGCGTGCCAAGCTCTCTCCAGCTCGTGCGCCGAGACGCCAAGGGCTCTCTTAAAAATTCTTTCAAAGTCATGGATCGCGCCAAGAGTGACGATGGGCAGCAGCGAGTCGGCGTTGAGCTCATCTATAAGCGCGAGCTTATCGTCGCCGTATTGTTCGGCGATGAAGCGCACAAACCAGGCGCCCCAGTCGTGCGTGAGCATATATCCCGATGGCCAGTGCGGGGGATCGTAGCCATAGCCGACGCCCATCTGATCGAGTGAGATAAATTTATTCTCTAGGACTTGGGTGCGGAAGTACATGGCGTCGCGAGCAGAGTTGGAGCGTGAGGCGCCGGAGCGTTTCAGTTCAAAATAGATGGGAATCCCTTCAATGAGCGTGCCGGGCTTTGCGCCATTGGTGAGCGTGAGCACCGGGCCGAGCCACGGGCGCAGTCTTTCAGAGAGCCCCGCAGTCTTTGTGATATCAAAGATGTGCCCGATCTCGTGATATAAGACGTTCTCAAGCCATGAGGGATTTTGGGGATTGAGCCATTCGTTGAACACTCGGGCGTTGGAGACGCTGGCGATCACGTCGCCGAAGGGATTGGCCGCCCCAACAGCGAAGTCTGACGGGTCCGCTAAGATAATATTGATCTTCGTGGGCACGCGATATTTGAGCTCGCGGACCCAGAAGTCATACGCTTCTTCGCTGATGAGCGCAGCTTCTTGAGCAATCGCTTCTAACCCTTGGGGGTAGATCACACGAAAGTGCTCCGTCTGGAGCACGTACCAATCGAGCGTGGGGTCCAGATCGAGAAACTGTGCGGACGCTGAAAAACCGACCGAGAAAGCCCACAAGAGCGCAAGACCGTGCGCTACAAGACGCATCTTTGCTGCCTCCTTGGATATTTGAATCACGGAAGACACGGAAATAAGTCACAGAAGGCACGGAAGTAAAAGCACTTCCGTGGCATCCGTGATCGTTCCGTGCTTTCCGTGATTCAAACTATCCCCCGAAATCTTCGACCTTGAAGCCCTGGGCTTCTTCGAGGACTTTCTTGACGCGCAGCTGGGCTTCGCTCAATCTCTTCTGGATCGAATCGGCGAGCTTGACCCCTTCCTCAAAGAGCTCTAGCGACTCTTCAAGAGAGATCTGCTCATTTTCTAGGTGGCGCACGATCTCTTCGAGCCGAGCGAGCGCCGCCTCAATCTTGAGGGCTTTCTTCTCCATGGTCAGGCTCCTTCGCTTCGACACGACTCAGCAGCCTCCCCCGATGGAGTCGAATCGTGACGCGCTCGCCTACGGTGACTTGAGCAGCAGAGCGCACGATCTGCCCAGATTCGCTCTCCACTACAGAAAAGCCGCGCTGCAACAGGCGGACGGGGTTCAAGCTCTCCAGATGGCGCACCAGGCCCTGCCATCGCTCGTGGTGACGGCGCATACGCTCGTGCATCGTGCGCAGCAAGAGCTCAGTAGCGTGATCGAGGCTCTGCTGGTGGTCGCGCAGAAGCTGCACCGGCCGATGCAGCCCGCGGCTGCGCCGCACCACCTCCAGGCGCATAAGATACCCGTCTACGCACGATGAGATGAGCTGCTGCACTCGCATCTGAGAACTTTGGGCCAATTCTAAGATCTCGCGTCGGTCGGGGACGGCCATCTGCGCTGCAGCTGTCGGCGTGGGGGCGCGCACGTCCGCGACCAGATCCGCGATCGTGATATCCACTTCGTGGCCAACAGCAGAGATCGTAGGCACTGAAGATTCGAAGATCGCGCGTGCTACCGGCTCTTCGTTGAACGCCCACAGGTCTTCTAACGAGCCGCCACCACGGGTGATGATGAGCGTATCGAGCTTCTCCACCGTGAGCGAGTAGCGATTGGCCACGCGGATCGCTGCGGCGATCTCGAGGGCTGCACCTTCACCTTGCACCTTAGCGGGGAAGAGCACGACTTCGACGACGGGGTATCGCTCTCTGAGAATTTTTACAATATCGCGCAGGGCAGCGCCTTCAGGGGAAGTCACGATGCCGATGCGCTCCGGGAAGCGCGGGATGGGCTGCTTGAAGCGCGCGTCGAAGAGCCCTTCAGCGTGGAGGCGCTCTTTGAGCTTCTCAAATTCTAATTGGAGTTTTCCGATCCCCGCCGGACGCATCTCCAAAACATTGATTTGATAACGTCCCTTCCGTTCGTAGAGCGTGATCTGCCCAAACGCGATGACTTTCTGGCCGTCAGCGGGGGTAAATGGCAAGAGCGCATTATAATCTGAGAACATCACGGCCTCGATCTCGGCAGATTCGTCTTTGAGCGTAAAGTACATATGGCCGTTGCGATGGTGGGTAAAATTCGAGATCTCCCCTTCGAGCCAGAGGGGGGGCAGGCCCGCTTCGAGCAGATCGTGCACGACCCGATTGAGCTGGCCGACCGTCAAGATCGTCGGGGCTGTCTTGTGAGCCTGCGCCGTCTCTGTAAATAAAGATCGCATCTTGCCCATCGCTTTATATCTTAGCGCGATGGAGCCAAGCAGGGCAAGTCCTTAAAACTTCACGCTCATCGAGGGGCTGATATAGAGCAGATATTCTCGGCGGAGCTGCACTTCGACACTGGCCAGCCAGGCCCATGTCCCCGGCCCGACCATCCCCCAGCTCATCTCTAATTTTTGGTTGTAGAACCCGTTGAGGAGCCCGCCCAAGAACGCCGTCTGCGAGCGGAATCGGAACGGCTCAAACTCAGCAAGAATCTCGATGATATGCAGCAGCCCTACTGGGTCTTGGACGACCAGCTCGTCCTTGAATGAGAGCGCTTCCCACTGTACGGAGAAGCTGAAGCGTTTGGCGGGGAATTGAAAGAGCCCATTGGGATCGATGAACTCGATCTCAAAGAGCCCGTCCCCAACTTGCGCAGTCCAGCCAAAGCTCACAAACGACGGGGTCGCTAAGTCATGCAACACGATCTTCTGCTGCACGACCGCTCCCAACACAGAGACGCGCAACGAAAGGACGATCTGCGAGAGCTCGATCGTCGTAAAATCAAAAGCGATCTCGGCACCAAGCGTCACCCCAGCGATCGTCAGATTCCTGATGATAAGTTTTTCTTCTTGGAACTCAAGGCCGGGCACCACGCGGCCCTCAAAATATCTCTCTAGGAGTTTGCACTCGCCAAAGCACTCCCAGCCCTGGCGGGCTCCTATATAAGTTTGAGCGACGATCTCAGCTCCGCCGGGGGTGAGACCCCCAGCTTCGAAGATCAGCCCGCTTTGGAAGTCTGGCTGATTGACTGCTCCAAAGTTCGCGATGAGCATGGTGAGGGAGAACCTCACGCCTAGAACGTCGAGCGCCATCTGACTGATGAGCTTGCGGAACTGCACAGGGTCGTCTACGGTGGGGGCGAGCAATTTTGCCATATCCAAGGGCGAAGCGAGCTCGTCTATAAACATTCGCAAGGGGACGCCGACCAGCCCTGGGTCGGGTTGGGCAAACTGCACCGTCCAGAAGGGGTCATCGTCCACTTCGAGAATATTGGGGGCGAAGATGAGGACATTGCGGAAGGAGATGACCATGCCCGCTTGGATCTCGAACGCCTGGAATTCTGCGCCTCTGAAGCTGAAGACACTCGTGCTGGTGATGGCCAGCCCGCTGATGAACAGCGTCAGCCGCAAGCTTGTCTCGGCGTCCACGTTGATCTGGTCTATCTTGGTCTGGCCGGGGTTGAGCGGCTCGAAGAAGACCGCCACGGCGATCTCCCCTGATACCGGAGCTGCGGTGCCAAGTTCGAAGTTCCAAGTTACAAGTTGAAAGAAGACAGTAAGACCAATACACACGAATCTCTTCATGGCGCGATGATCACCACCTGGCCGGCACTGGGGGGACCTATGGGGATAGGATTCCCAACCCTATCGGTGAAGAGATCGACGGCTGTGATTGTCAGAGCTGTCGACGCTCCTACAGGGCCGACGGCTTGCACGGCCATCTCGATGATGGGAATTTCGAGCGCCCCCAGCCCTGCCGCAATGATGGGCCGGATGCTCCCCCCAGGAAAACTCGCAACAAATTGTACCCAGCCCATAGTGTTATTGATCGTGCTCCCAAAGACGGTGAACCCATTCACTCCCGTCAGCCCTGTCACTTGAATGACCGAAGGATCGAACGTCAGCAGCCCGGTTGGGCCGACTTGAATGGTCTTGGCGTCCGGGGGATTTACAATGCTGATGCGGACGACGCCTGTGCCGCCGGCGGGCAGGTTCAGCGTGCCTACCGTCACGCGTGTGCGATAGGATCCCTCACAGCCTGTTAAGATTCCGAGCATGATGCCAAGACAGAGAACCCACCGAGAGAGCTTCATCGGAGGATCACCAGTTTTTGGAGGCGGCTGCGCATGAGCGAGCCGTCTGCTCCTCGTACCAAGACGACATAGAGATAGACGCCGTTGGCCAGAGGACGTCCATCGTCAGTGAGGGCGAGCCAGTCCAGCTCTGCTCCCTTGCGCCACCCGCTGATGAAGAGAGCTTTTCCAGCAAGATTGAAGACTTGGACGTTCATCTCGACGATGCCCGACCCATAAGCGCGAAAGCGCATCAGTTGGCCTTGCGCGTGATATTCGGTGCGCTCGAGGGTCACGGCAGCAGCAGCTTGCAAGAGCGCTTGAGGCGTTCGCGCGTCGAGCGCAGGGCAGTACCCACGATATCCGCGCGCGATCTCGCTGATCACCGTGACATCGCGCACATCGAGACCCCCAAATGGCGGCGCGACGTCGGCCGCAAGGCGTTGCGATTCGGTCAATCGAATGCTCCCTAAGATCGCACGGGCGACAAGCTGCGCGTCGGCTTCTTCAACCAGGCCGTTGTTGTCCACATCTCCGCAGAGCAAGAACGAGCTCCCCAAGACAGTTACCGTTGCATCGTGGGGTGTTGGCGTGCGCGGATCATCGCTGTACTGGGCAGAGATATTCGCCCCGGAGATCTGGGCTTGATTGGAGATCGTGAGCGCATCTTGGGGAACGGGGTTAATGATCCGGACGCGGAAGCTCACCCGCGTTTGTCCTCCGAAGGCCCCAACAGCTCCGAGATTAGCGCTCAGGGCGGAGTCCGTCGAACCTGGTGCTCCCCCGCTTGAGCTCGTCTTGAGCGTTTCCATAATAAGACGTGTCTTGGGGTCAGGCGTATCCGAGAGCACAATATCTGTCGCATCTCTCGTGCCGGCGTTGATGAGCACGAGGACATATTCGAGTATGTCTCCGGGGGTGATGGTGCCACTGTGGTCGGTGTCGTAGGCGAGAAAGACGTCCTTGGTAAAGTGCATCAGCGGCGCGGCAGCAATCACTGTCTTTGTTGGATCTTCTTGGGCAGGAGTATCAGGGTCGTCGCTCACTAAGCTTCCGACACCGGGGATATTGACGAGCGCTTGGGTGGAGATGCTCGCGATGCTTGAGGGCAGAGAGTCTTTTATAGTCACATCAAACGAGACGGAAGCCGTGCCCCCAGCGCGCGCGATTCTGTCTATGAGAACCCCGACAGAGCTGTCCCCGACAGTGTTGCCCGACTGAACAATGCCCAGAGAAGTCCGCACGCTGCCCACAACAAGCTGGGTATTGAGATCGGGAGTATCGCTGAGGAAGACGTTGGTCGCGTCGGCGTTACCGATATTGATGAGCAAGATATGATAACTCAGGGTGTCGCCGGGGCTGGGGAGACCGTCGCCGTTGGCGTCGTTCTTCAAAAAAGCTCTCATTGTCATTAAGACGTAGGGTTGGTCCATGGCGATGGTGCGGGTCGGGTCATCGACGGCGGGGGTAGTAGGATCATCGCTTACGAAGCTTGGGGTGTTTTCGCTGCTGACGAGGGCGTGATTGGAGATCGACACGACGCCGCCGGGGAGTGGGGCATTGACGCCGACGCGGAACGTGATCGTCGCGCTCTTGCTATTGGCCATCAGTGTGCCGAGATTGACTTGAACGGATCGGTCGTTCTCGGCATTGCCCTTCGTCACGGCCCCTTGGGTGGTCGTGACGCTGCCGATCACGAGCGTCACGTTCGGGTCGAGGCCATCGGAGAGCACGACCGATCCGACATTCTCGCGACCCACGTTCTGTACGGTGATCGTATATTTGATAATATCTCCGGGGCTGGGCTGGCCGTCCCCGTCAAGATCGTTAAAAATCGAGAAAGTCTTGGACACCCGCAGGAGCGGCCCAGTGCTGACGATGATCTCCGTGGGATCGAGAGGAGCGAGCGTCGTCGGGTCATCGGTGGGCTCGTCGGGGAGCTCATTACTCGAGATGATCCCCTGGGCGCGAACGAGGGGCGTCCCTGGGGGCAGTGGGCTTTTGATGCGCACCCGCAACTGAATCGTCTCTGATGCGCTAGGGCTCAAAGTCCCAAGGTCCACACGAACTTGGGAGCTTGAGACTGTCGTCCCGCTTGTTGCCGTGACGCTGTCTGGGAGAAGGGCCGTCTTGGGATCGGGAGTAAAGCGGAAGACGACGCCGGTGGCCGGAGCCGGACCGATGTTGGTGACCGTGACGCGGTACTCGATAGTATCGCCGGGGCTTCCTCCCAGCGGGGGAGTATCTTCAACGAGAGAGGCTGTAAGTATTGCTCGCAGGTGCGGGCTGTGCGTCGCTGATCCTACGGTGGTCGTCAAGGATGCTGAATTATTGGCTGTATTGGTCTCAGCAGAGTTGGTCATCGCTTGGGCGATGGTCTTCAATTCTGTGCCCGTAGGGACGGAGCTTTGTACGGATATTTGGACGCTGAGCGAGCCGCCCTGCCCACTGTGAAGCGAACCGATCGAGAATGTCAAGGTCTGTCCAGAATTGTTTGTGGGCGGTGGGCTGGCGCTGACAAACTGCGTGCCGTTGGGAAGGGTGAGGGTAATCTGGAGGTCTTCGGCGACGGACGGTCCGGCGTTGTGATAGTGCACCATGAGATTGAGCGAGCTGCCGGGAAGGACGGTCGTAGGGCCGGAGATGCCCAGCTGCACATCCGTGGAGCTGTTGGCACACGCCGTGTCCGAAGCAACGATCGAGCTCGAATTGATGGTCCCTTGGGCAGTGTTGCACATGATATCAGCCGAGGTGGCCGTGGCTTGGAAGCCCACGGTGCCCGCGGGGTTCTGCCCAGAGGGGACGGGATCGAGGATGACCCAGCGGAGCGCAGTGACGCGGGCAGCAGAAGCTGGCTCTGTCGTCACAAACGTTGCGCCGCCATCTGTAGACCAGAGCTTGAGACACGTATGGCTGCACGTCGAGCTTCCGGCCACATATGTGACTTCAGAAGGCAGAATATCTGTGATCGTGACGCCGTTGCCTGAGGTGGGATCGCCGATGGCTGCTCCGCCCGAGTTGCCGTAGGCGATAGAGTACGTAAGAGTTGTCCCCGGTGTTGCGGACGTTGGGGTGACGGATTTATCAATGAGCAGCCTGCCGAGGGTGTCGCGGACTTGAATAGTGAGCGTGATCGCGCCGATATCGGCGTTAAATTTGTGTCCGCTGCCTGAGGCGGCTTGCTGATAGGGCACAAGAGTTGTTGAGCACGCGCGCACCCCTATGAACGTGTACTTGACGTAATCGGGAGGGGTGCGGGTGTAGTTTGGCGGCGGGTTGTGTGAGCCGATGCCAGAAAAATAGAGCTGATCGCTATAGGGCGTCGCTCGGATGCTGGTGAGCATGACTTCGGTGCGCACGAGTCTCAAGCACGTCGGATCGAAGCTGGGATTGCTGACGGGCTGAAGCCAAGCGTCTTCGATGGCTTCTGGGCCAGGCCCCACGGCTCCTAAATCGAATCCCGTGATCGTGACCGTGACGAGCTGCCCAACGCCGATCTGGTTTGAGCTTGGCTCGACGGTGACCGAGCCGTCGGTGGGCAGGATTCTGCTGGAGCTTGCCGCGGAGGAGTTTTTCGTGTGCAAGGTCGCGCTCTGAGAGGCGCCGCAATTGTTCTCTGATGTTGCCCACACTGAGTACGGGTACGAGATATCGGACGTGTTGGGATAGAGCACGTGCCAATAGACCGTGCGCGTTGCTCCTGGAGGAAGGTTTCCCAAAGGGCGCGTGGCTTCGCGTGGGGAGCCGAGCATCTGGAGGCTCTCTGCGCCGACGGATTCGAATGTGCCAGGGGTTGTGCCGTCGCCGATGAAGAGCGTCACGTTCTTGATGGGATTTGATCCGGTGTTTTGTATTCTCACGGAGAGCGTCGCTACTTTCGGTCCCTCTGAAGAGACTACAGCAAATGGGCTGGACGTGATCGTGAGAGCAAGCGGGCAGCTTAACGCAGCTGAGCGGGACGACAAGGTGAAGAGCATTGGGGAAGCAGCAACCATGGCGAGGAGCAATAGCCGGGAACTTCGAGCTTGACACGTGGAACTTGTCACTCTCTTCATAGCACCTCACTGAGCGTTGGGGCGTAGTCGCTCTGAATTGTAAAGGGTGTGGGGCGAGGAGAGGGTGTCTGAGGTCTACATGTGGGCGTGACTTCTTCCGCAGGGCGGTGGACGCCTGGGGCATCCTGGCACAGACAGACGGCACTTGTTAGAATAGCCTCCATCTGAGAGGAAGGAGCGAAGTATGGGTGAGTTGATCTTTGCGATTGTGATATTACTCAGTGGGATGATTGGGTTTATCGGGTTGGGGTATATGGTCTTTTCGCCGCCCACAGCGCCGAAGGTCTTTCTGGTTGCGGGGATCATAGGAATGATCGGGTTCTTTGGGTACGCGGTGCAGCGCGTGCGCGCGGAAAAGCGTGCCCAGAACACCAACACTGGTGAGCGAAAATAATTATTGTCCTCGAAGCAGATATTTTTGAATCTTCCCTGATGCTGTCTTGGGCAGCGTTGTGACAAACTCGATCTCCCGTGGGTGCTTGTAGGCAGCAAGCTCCCTTAAGCAGTGCTGCCGAATCTCTTCGGCCAATGACGCTGATGGCGTATAGCCAGGCTTGAGCACGATATACGCTTTCACCGTCTCCCCCTTACGCTCATCGGGAATCCCCACGACCGCACACTCCGCCACTGCCGGGTGCTCATAGAGCACATGCTCGACTTCTTTAGGAAAGACTTTCACGCCCCCCACGTTGATCATGTCCTTCACGCGGTCGACGATATAATAATAGCCCTCTTCGTCTACGTACGCCAAGTCCCCCGTATGAAAGAAGCCCTCATCGTCAAGAGCTTGGCGGGTCGCTTCGGGATTATTGTGATAGCCCTTCATAACCATAGGGCCACGAACGCACAGTTCCCCTACTTGTCCGACAGGAAGACGCCTATTGTGCTCGTCCACGATCTTGCACTCGGCTCCTTCGATGGGCCAGCCGATCGAGCCGACTTTCGGGTATGGCGCGGCCAAATTGGTATGCGTGACCGGCGACGTCTCTGTCAAGCCATACCCTTCGTAGACGGTCACGCCGAGCTCCTTCTGCATCGCTTCGATCACGGGGACGGGCATCTTCGCGCCCCCGGAGCTGCAAAGCTTCAGCGAGCTCAAGTCATACTGCGTCACTTTCGCATGGTTTAAGAGATCAATATAGAGCGTGGGGACGCAGACCATGCTCGTGATCTTATGCTCTTGGATGAGCTGCATCGCGTGCTCGGCATCCCATCGGAGCATCGGGTATATGGTGACCCCTAGTGAGAGCGGAGTGAGCATCAGCACGGTCATCCCAGTGATATGAAACATTGGGACGGGGACTAAGAGTCGCTCTCCGGCGCCCTTGGCCTGCATGAGCTTCATCACAGCTTGAATATTGCTGCTCAGATTCTTATGAGTGAGCAAGACGCCCTTGGGTTTTCCGGTTGTCCCTGACGTGTAGGGCATGAGGGCTAAATCGTCGTCGTCGCGCTCGACGAAGTGAGGCGGATGTGTGAGCAGCTCATCGAAGTTTGGGTGAGCTGAGCCAGCTCCGACGACGAAGACTTTGAGATCAGGGAGTTCCGCTGCAGCTTTTTCGACCTCTTCGAGCATGAAGCTCGGCGCGATGATGAGCTTTGCTCCAGAATCTGTAATCTGATGGATGATCTCGCGTTTTTTCAGGGTGGGGTTCATGGGGGTGGGGACGCAGCCGGCTTTGAAGCCGCCCCAGATCGCGATCACAAATTGGGGCAGATTGGGCAGATAGACCGCGAAGCGATCTCCAGGCTCAAGCCCTAGGGCTTTCAGCCCCCCTGCAAATCGGCTCGTCCACTCAGAAAGCTCTCGGTACGAGATCACCCGTGGAGGGGCAACGTTGGGGATGCCGGGGAAGTACACAGCTGTCCTCTCTGGGGACCGTTGGGCAGCTCGTTCGAACAGATGGGCGACGTTCATAGCGAGACCTCCTTTCATAGAATCTCCATGTGATAATCTTCGATCGTGATATCTTTGCGGTGTCCTATAGCTTCGACGAGCTTGTCCAGGAGCGCGTTATTGACCCGCCCGTCATTGCAGACGATCGCTGCCCCAAGCACGGCTGACTTCCAGTCGTCCAAGCGATCAATCTCCGCGATGGAGACGTTAAATGTGCGGCGCATCTGGGCGATGAGACTCTGGAGGATGTGGCGCTTCTCTTTGAGGGAGGACGGCTCATGCAGGCGCAGCGTCAGGCGCACCACCCCGATCTTCATACGACCACCCCAAACGAACCTCACCCCCTGCAGAAGAGGAGCCGGGGGAGAGGTCTCGCAAATCTCAGAACTCTTTGACGACCTCGCGCGTGTAGAACTCAAGCATATCGCCGACTTGAACCTTCTCGAACCCTGCGATCTTGATGCCGCACTCCTTCCCCTGCTCGACCTTCTTGACGTCTTCGGTGAAGTGCTTGAGGCTGGCTAACGCCCCATCGAAGATCACGGCGTTCTCGCGCTTGACGCGCACCCGCGCCTCCCGCAGGACTCGTCCGTCGCGCACATAACAGCCGGCAATCGTGCCGACGTTGGGAATCTTGAAGACGTGACGCACTTCAGCTTCACCGATCTTCGTCTCGCGGATCTGTGGGGCGACCAGCCCTTGCAGGGCTTTCTTCACGTCGTCGGTCAATTGATAGATAATATCATAGACGCGAATGGGCACACCCTCCTGATCGGCGAGCTTGGCGGCCTTGTCGTCCACGGCTATGCGAAATCCAATGATCGCAGCGTCTTTGGCCGTTGAAGCGAGCAAGACGTCGCTCTCATTGATGTTGCCGATGCCCTCGTGCAAAAATTCTAGCTGCACTTGCTCGACTCTTATGGTTTTCAGTTCGTTGCGCACTGCCTCCAGACAGCCGACGCTGTCGGCTTTCAGAACGATCCTCAAGACGCGTCGTTTCGAGTGAGCCAGCTCTTGCTGTCTGAGAATATCTTCGATAGTGCGGCGCGATCTTTCCAGGCGCTTGCGACGCATCTCTTCAAGACGAGCTTCGGCGATCCGCTTGGCTTCCATCAGGTCTTGCAGGACCTCGAAGCGTTCTCCCGCTCCAGGGACGTCCGAAAGCCCCAGGACTTGCACAGCAGAGCCAGGGCCAGCTTCGCTCACCCGCCGTCCTCGGTCGTCCAACAGCGCGCGGATGCGCCCATAGGCCGTGGAACAGAGCATCACATCGCGTTCGCGCAGCGTCCCCTCTTTGACGATCACGGTTGCCAGAGGGCCACGGGTCGCATCGAGCGAGCTCTCAATCACGACCCCCTGAGGCGGGGCCTGAGGATCGGCTTTCAGCTCCTGGAGTTCTGCGACTAATACAATCATCTCTAACAGATCGTCCACCCCCTGACCGGTGATCGCCGAGATGGGCACGGTGATAATATCGCCGCCCCAGTCTTCGGGGGTCAGCCCTTCGCGAGCGAGCTGTTCTTTCACGCGCTGCACGCTCGCCGTGGGTTTATCTATTTTATTAATAGCGACGATGATGGGCACGTTGGCGGCGCGGGCATGGCTGATCGCTTCGCGGGTTTGCTCCATGACGCCGTCATCTGCAGCAACGACCAGCACGACGATATCCGTCACTTGGGCACCGCGGGCGCGCATGTTGGCGAACGCCTTGTGCCCGGGTGTATCAATGAACGTGATCTTTTTGTTCTTATATTCTGCTTGATAAGCTCCGATAGATTGGGTAATTCCGCCGGCTTCTCCAGCGGCCACGCGCGTCTTGCGGATGTAGTCGAGCAGCGTGGTCTTGCCGTGGTCCACGTGCCCTAAGATCGTGACGACTGGGGGGCGGGCGACTTTGGTCTCTGGGCGTGGGGCTGGGGCGACAGCGGTGGATGCGGGCGTTGGCATGGGGCGCGGGACTTCGATCTTATGAGGAGCGGGTTCGACTTTTGGTGCGGAGATTGTCTGGGGGATTGGTGTTGGGGGTTCTGTGCGTCTTGGCTGAGAGACTGTGGGGTGGGGCGTAGGGGGAGCGGGGGCAAACAGCTCCCGCGCAATCTTATACTCTTCTTCGGTGAGGCTCTCGAAGCTGTGCTTGCGCTTTTTGATGCCTCGCTGCTCTAAGCGCTCGACCAGTTCCCCAATGGTCGTATTGAGTTCTTTGGCGACTTTATACAGCTGCATTCTCAGAAGACTCCTTTGCACCCGCACGCTCAACGTAGAAGTGCTTTTAGAATCTGGCAAATTTACACTATACCGCGTGCGAGCGGATTTGTCAAACTGCCCCCTTGCAGATGGCTGTGACAACGGCTATAATTTAAGCTGTCGTAGATCATCTTTCACTATGAGCTACGTCACAAGATCGCGCAAGCTGGGGGAGCCCAAACGAATATGCACGCATTCGTGACTTCTACGATATTGGTTTTGATTGTCCTTGGAGCGCTGGCTCTCACGGCTAGTGGTATCTGGTGGCTCACCCCGCTCGCCTCGAACTGGGGTGAGATCGATTTTGCCCTCATTCTGACGCTTGGTGTCATCGGCACGGCGTTCGTGGTGCTCAATCTCTTTCTGGCATATACGGTCTTTCGCCATCGCGCTCGCGCCGATGCCCGCGCCCAATTCTTGCCCGATAACCCCAAACTCGAAAAGATTCTTATCGGGATTACTGCATTGGGGATTATTCTTCTGCTGGCGCCGGGGCTCTTCGTTTACTCCCGATTTATTACACCACCGCGCGACGCCCTGCAGATCGAGGTCTTGGGAGAACAATGGCGCTGGAGCTATCGCTACCCTGGACCCGACGGCAAACTTGGACGCGTTGATCCCAAGCTCATCAGCGCAAAGAATCTCTTCGGAATTGATCTGACCGATCCTGCAGCCCAAGACGATATTCTCTCTTATAGCGAGCTCCATCTGCCCGTCAAAGCGCCGGTGCTCTTACAGCTCCGCGCCAAAGATGTGATCCATAGCTTCTTCATCCCCAGCTTTCGCGCCAAGATGGACGCCGTCCCCGGCTTGGTGACGCGCTATTGGTTCACCCCTACAGTAGAAGGGAAGTTTCAAGCCGTCTGTGCCGAGCTGTGCGGGATCGGCCACCACAGGATGCAAAGCTCGGTCATCGTAGAGAGCTTCGAAAAATTCCAAGAATGGCTGGCAAAACAACCCACGGTCGCGGCGACTGTCAAACCCTAGGAGTGAAAGACGATGCATACCCATCACGAAACACCAAGCTTTTGGTCCACATATATCTTCAGCCAAGATCATAAAGTCATCGCGATTCAGTACACGATCACGGCGCTTGCCGTGGGGGTCTTTGGGCTGGTGCTTTCGTGGCTGATGCGCTTGCAGTTGGGCTTTCTCGAAAATTTTCAAGTTCTCAACCCCGGCTCGTACTATCAGATCCTCACCCAGCACGGCATGATCATGATCGTCTATGTGTTGACGGCGATCTTGCTGGGAGGCTTTGGGAACTATCTCATCCCGCTGATGATCGGGGCGCGGGACATGGCCTTCCCGTTCTTGAACATGCTGAGCTATTGGGTCTATCTGATCTCGGTGATCGTCCTTATAGCAGCGTTCTTGGTGCCGGGGGGCCCAACGGGAGCTGGCTGGACTCTCTACCCCCCATTATCAGCGCTGCCCAATGCCGCACCTGGCTCAGGATGGGGCATCAAATTGATGTTAATTTCTTTAGTCATTTTTATTGCTGCGGCCACCATGGGCGGCCTCAACTACGTGACGACCGTCTTGCAGTGTCGCACCAAGGGGATGACCCTGATGCGTATGCCCCTGACGGTCTGGGGGATCTTCATCGCTTCGGTGATGGCGCTCTTTGCGTTCCCTGCGCTCTTTGCCGGAGGAGTGATGCTGCTCTTAGATAATCTTTTAGGGACGAGCTTCTTTATCCCCACCGTGACGCTCTTTGGGCAACAACTCCCCCACGAGGGTGGCAACCCCTTGCTCTTTCAGCACCTATTCTGGTACTTTGGGCATCCTGAAGTCTATGTAGTGATCTTGCCCGCTATGGGGATCGCTTCGGATCTGATCTCGACGCACTCCCGCAAGCCGATCTTCGGCTACAAGGCCATGGTCATGGCGTTGGCCGCGATCGCCGTGATCGGATTTCTCGTGTGGGCGCACCATATGTTCGTGAGCGGCATGAACCCGTACTTTGGGTTCTTCTTCGCCGTGAGCACGCTCATCATCGCGATCCCTTCAGCTGTAAAAGTCTACAACTGGCTGCTGACGTTGTGGCGCGGCAACATTCAGCTTACTGTGCCCATGCTCTTTGGCATCGGCTGGATCAGCACGTTTATTATCGGGGGTCTGACGGGGCTGCCGCTGGGCAACGTCATCGCCGATGTGCCCTTGCACGATACGTACTTTGTCGTAGGGCACTTCCACTTAGTTATGGGGGTAGCCGCCATGATGGCGATCTTTGGCGGGATCTATCATTGGTTCCCCAAGGTGACCGGACGGATGTTCCACGAGACGCTGGGGAAGATACACTTCTGGGTAACGTTCGTCGGATCGTATATGATCTTTTTCCCAATGTTTCTCTTGGGGATTTTGGGCGTGCCACGACGCTACTTTGACTTCAACGCGTTGCAGTATCTGCCGCCGCAGACGCACGGATTGAATATCTTTATCACGATTGCGGCGCTTACGGTCGGCGCTGCCCAGCTGCTCTTTTTAGGAAATCTTGTCTGGAGCGCCATGCGGGGCAGGAGGGCTGAAGCCAACCCCTGGAAGGCCACCACGCTCGAATGGCAGACTCCGACAACTCCGCCCCCACACGGCAACTGGGGCGCGCTTCCCCCTACGGTCTATCGCTGGGCTTATGACTACAGCGTCCCTGGGGCTGAGCACGATTTCATTCCCCAGACCGTCGCGCCCGCAGCGCCCGCCCCTGCCACACCCAAGGTGAGCCACCGATGACGATCCATCACGGCTCCAACGGCTATAGAGAGTTGCCCGTCACGCCGGGGCGCGTGGGGGTATGGCTCTTCTTGTGTGTGGTCACTATGCTCTTTGCGGCACTGCTCAGTGCGTATATAGTGCGCATGGGATCTTCAGACTGGCACTCGCTCCCCAAACCGGGATTGCTGTGGGTCAACACGGGCATCTTGCTCGGCAGCAGCGTCGCGTTCCACTGGGCGAAGCTCTCGTTGCGTCAGGGCTGGGCTCGCCGCGCGCGCCTGAGCTTTGTCGCCGGAACAGTCCTGAGCGTACTCTTTCTGGGAGGACAAATCTGGGCTTGGGTGATCTTACACAAGCTTGGATATGTTCTGAGCGCCACTCCGTCGAGCAGCTTCTTCTATGTGCTGACGGCTGTGCATGGGCTCCATTTGATTGGGGGGGTGGCTCTTGCTGCGTGGGTGGTGCGCTCCCGTGAGCGATTTCAATTATTTGTGTCGTACTGGCACTTTCTCACTCTCGTGTGGCTTGTGCTCTTTGGGGTGATCGTGCTGACATGATGACCAACAGAATCCGAGAGTTACTCGCCGACTGGTCTTCGGACCAGCAGACGTTTAAAGTCAGCTGGGGCAAGGCCATGATGTGGATCTTTCTGGTGAGCGACGTCTTTGTGTTCGGGTCGTTTCTTTCTGGGTATGCAGCGGCGCGGCTGAGCGCCACGCTCCCTTGGCCCGATCCCGCAAAAGTCTTCGCCCTGCACATAGGGGGGTCTGAGATCCCACTCCTGCTTATTGCGATTATGACGTTCGTCCTCATCAGCAGCAGCGGGACGATGGCCATCGCCGTCAAGTACGCCTATGAGCGTCATCGTGCCAAAGCCGCGCTCTTTCTCACCCTGACGGCGCTGTTGGGGCTGACGTTTGTCAGTATGCAGGCGTTCGAGTGGACCAAGCTCATCCGTGAGGGCTTTCGCCCGTGGACCAATCCCCTGGGGGCGCCGCAGTTTGGCTCGTCGTTCTTCATGATCACGGGCTTTCATGGCCTGCACGTCACCGTGGGGGTGATCTATCTCGCTACGGTGGCGTCCCAGCTGATCCGCGGCGTCTATGAGAAGACTGGCTATCAGCGTGTGGAGATCGCCGGGCTGTATTGGCACTTCGTGGACTTGGTGTGGGTCTTCATCTTCGCGTTCTTCTATCTGTTTTGAGGGAGGCAGAAAGAATATGGAGCACTCCGGTGAGCAGTATCATCCTATCAGGGTATATTTGGTCGTATGGGGCTTGCTCTTTCTGTTGAGCGCCATGTCGTATCTTGTCGATTACTTTGAGGTGCGTCCCAAGGAGCTGGCGTGGTTTTTGATCACGGCGTTTGCGCTGCTGAAGGCCGGGCTCATCGTGAGCTCTTTTATGCACGTGCGCTTTGAGCGCTTGAGCCTTGTTTATGCGATCTTGCTCCCCCCCTTGTTCATTGTGGCGCTGGCGGCGTTCGTGATGGCCGAGGGCGGCTACGTCTTTGATGTGCGAGCGCTCTTCTTTGGGAGGTGAGCGTGATGCGCATGTGGGGACTGACGGTCGGACTGATCATAGCTTACAGATTCGTCAGCTTTGCTGATCATGAGCTGCGCCAGGGGATCTTCGATACGCTGGGCCCTACAGCGTGGGGCATGTATATGCTCTTGCCCATTCCCTTTGTGGCTCTTGGGATTGTAGGGTATTTAGTCTATCGAGCGTGGCAGGAGCCGTTAGACAAAACTCCTCCGTCGCTCAACTCAAGATGAGTGCGCTCTTTCGCAGGGTAAGCTGTGTGAGCCTCTTGGTGACCTGTGGGCACTTGCTCTTTGGGAGCATCGTGAGTGGGACGGATTCGGGGATGGGGTGTGGCCCCTATTGGCCGCTCTGTCAGGGGCAGCTCTTTCCTGCGCTCTCTGAGAGAGCGCTCGTTATCGAGTGGACCCATCGGCTCTTTGCGGTCTTGGTCGGCTTGAGCGTCCTTGCTGTGGCTGTGGTGGCGTGGCGGCGCGAGCGCGCCTCCCCAGGGACGTTATGGCTCTCTACAGCGGCGCTTGTGCTCGTTATTCTTGCGGGAGTCTTAGGGGGGATCACGGTCTTGCGCGAGCTTCCTCAAGAGATCTCTACAGCGCACTTGGCACTGGGAGTCTTGGTCTTCGCGCTGCTTGTCCTGCTCACTGCTCAGGCATATAGCGCACGCACTCCAAACGCCGCGACGCATCGCTGGGCACTCTTCTCAGCGATTCTGATCTATCTCCAAGCGGTGTTGGGAGCGTATGTGCGCCACAGCAATGCCGGCCTTGTCCTGCCCGTCTGGCCGTTCCTCACGTTCTTCCCCAATTTCGCTGTAAGTCCCATGGCGCACCAATGGTCCCATCGGCTCGTGGCTCTCATCGTCTTGGGAGTCGTCTCGGTCACGGCAGCGCGAGCGATCACGTCGGGCTCGAGAGCTTTTGGCATAGGCTCCCTCGTCGTCGTGCTCATCCAGATTGCCCTGGGGATACTCACCGTCTGGACCGTCTTGAATCCCATAGTAGCGATGCTGCATCTGGCGGGCGCTCTGGCGCTGTTGGGGCTGCAGCTCGTGCTGGTAGTGCGCTGCTGGCCACAGAGAGCGCTCAGCAGCGCCCCTCGTGAGGTGCAGGTATGACAACGGTAGCGCAGCATGCCGCGTTGCGCCAGAGGCTTTGGGATTATCTGGCGCTGACCAAGCCGCGCATCACTCTGCTTGTCTTGGTGACGACAGCTGCGGCCTTTTGGGGGGCCGCGAAAGGGTCATTTTCGTTGGGACTCTTTGTGATCACGCTGGTGGGGACGGGGCTGGCCTCGTCGGCCGCCGGGGTCTTGAACTGTCTGTTTGACCGAGATATAGATGCGCTCATGGCGCGGACGGCTCATCGTCCCTTGCCGGCGGGGCGCCTCCAGCCTAAAGCCGCCGCCATATTTGGCCTGGGCTTAGCTGGGCTCTCTTTTATCATCTTAGCGTATGGGGCCAATCTCTTGGCAGCGGGCCTGGCACTCTTTGCCATCTCGTTTTACGCGTTCGTGTACACACGCTGGCTCAAGCGCACTTCGCCGTGGTGTACGGAGATCGGCGGGATCGCCGGGGCGATTCCCCCGTTGATCGGCTGGGCCGCTGCGACGGGGCGCATCGAAGCTCCGGCGCTGGTGCTCTTTGGCATTTTATATCTGTGGCAGCCGCCGCACTTTTGGGCCTTAGCTTTGGGAAGGGTCGAGGAGTATCGGCGTGCTTATCTGCCCATTCTGCCTGTAGTATGCGGCGAGCGTGTCACGCGCCGGCGAAGCTTGCTCTATGCGCTTGCGCTGCTGCCTGTCAGCGTGTCGTTATATATCTTTGGCGCAGTGGGGCTTGGATACGCAGTGAGCGCGGCTGTGCTGGGGCTGTATTTTATCTATCTTGCATGGCGTGACTGGCGCTGCCCAAGCCTCAAGCAGAGCCGACAGCTCTTCTTCTATTCGATGGTGCATCTGGCGTTGCTCTTCGCTCTGATCGTATTGGACTCCCGATGAACGATGCGATCGCGTGGATTCCTACAGCCAATGCTGTGCTCAATCTCCTGAGCGCTCTTGCTATCTCTGCAGGGCTCTTTTTTATCAAGCGTGGCCAGCGCGACTATCACAAGCGCTGCATGGTGACGGCGCTTGGGTTTTCTGTGCTCTTCTTAGTGCTGTATATCATGCGCTACGCGCTGACCGGCCCGACGCCCTATCTTGGTCCGGCAAAGCCGCTCTATCTTCTCGTGTTGTGGACGCATACGCCGCTGGCTGCCGTGACTCCTATCTTGGTGATCATCGCGCTGCGGAGGGCGCTCCGAGGCGACTTCGCCCACCATAAAAAGATCGCGCGCATTACCTTCCCCATCTGGTTGTACGTCTCCGTGACGGGCTTAGTCATCTATGGGATGCTTCATTATGTCCGTTAAAGCCCCGCTATTACACTCACGGGGGAATGGGTGCCACTGGCTTAGTTCACGTGAGGGGGGAATAGATGTCTATAGGTGGTGTAATGGCCGTCACTGTTTTAGGGGTGGGGGCGTCGTACAATCAAGCCAACGCTAAAGGGGGGATAGACAGATGCAGAATCGCACATGGTTCGGCAGGATTCTGACATTCCTGCTTGTGGCGATGCTCTTGGTCGTAGGGGCGACCGGATCGGCCCAGGACGACAAGAGCGTCAAGGATAAGGTGGCTCAGCTCGAGAAACAGCTCAAAGAGCTGGAAGCCGTGGTCAAGTCGCTCTCCATTGAGCTGCAGAAGCTCACCCAAGCCGGAACCGGCGAGATCGAGAACATCCGGCCGAGGCTCTTTGCTGTAGAGCAGCTGGCCAAAGATCTCTCGTTCGACCTCAAGAAGCTTGGTGGACGGATCAGCAATCTCGAGGGGCAAGTCGAGAAGCTGGCCGAGCTGCCCCAGCAAGTGATGGACCTCAAGTACAGTGTTGGGGAGCTCGCTAGCCGCATGAAGGCCAACGAGTTGGCCATCGGGCAGCTGCGCGATCAGCTTGAGAAGCTTGCGGGGATGCAGGCGCTCGTCATCAATTTGCAAGGGATGGTGGGCACTCTTACCAACCGTGTGGAGGGCACGGAGAAGGGCCTCGCTGCTCTCACGGACCAGGTGGGCAAACTCCAGGCGCTCACTCCGTTGGTGAAGGGCCTCCAAGACACAACGGCGAACTTAAGCGTTCGTGTGGGGCGCATTGAAGAGATGCTGGTCAAGCATACTCAACAGCTGGAGCAGCTGTCGGGCTTGCCCGGTGCTGTCGTGAACATTCAGAGCTCGGTGGGCGAGCTGGCCAGCCGCACCAGCAGCTTGGAGGGCAATTTTGCGCGACTGAGCAATATCGTCGCGTCGTTACAAGAGATGGTGAGCAAGCTCTCTGGACGTCTCGATGCTGCAGAAGCGCGTGACGACGAGACAGCGAGAAAGTTCAGCCAACTTGCGGACGGCTTCAGCAAGCTCTTGATCGACGTCGAATCTCTTAAGATCAAGATCAACGAGCTGCAAGATCGTATTGCGAAGCTTAAGGTGCCGCAGCCGGTGGAGATGCCCGATGTCAAAGCGCTCGTCCAGCAAGCTGTGGCGGAGAAGACCAAGGACTTGCAGGCGCAGTTGGCACAAGCCAAGAAAGAAGCACAAGAAGCCAAGGCTGCTGTGGAGGGCGCCAACAGCTTAGCGCTCATTGCTCTTGTAGCGGGCTTGGCTGGAGTCTTGATCGGGTTCTTGTTCTAAAAGAGACAGACTGTGAGCTAGGATCACCCCTTTGGCGGCAAGCGAGAGTGAAGAGCTCTCGGGGGATCTTGGCAAGGCCGGGTCGAGCGGGGGCGCTCTGTGCTCCCCTCGACTCTTTTTTTAAGGGCGCTTAGCACGCGCCGGAGGTGAGCCACATATCCTGGCCTGGAGCAAGAGAATCGATTTGGGCGCACCGCCGGACCGCGAGTCTTCCCTTACTCCACCCTTCAAGCGCAATCTGCAAACCTCGCCTCGCAGGGATAGTTAGGGTTACCCAAGCTTGTCCAACGACGGGGATAGCGCGCTCCGGAAGGCCCAATGCAACAACCTTGATCTGATCAATGCTCTTAAATTCGGTCAGATCGATGTGCACATCGGCGGAGTCAAGCAGCGCTAATAGATCTTGGGCGCGCCAGCCCTCAGTGTCAGCCGATGGCCCACTCCCCCAGACGCCCATCAAGACTTCTAAATCTGTTAAAGCCCAGCCGTTGAAGTCAGCCCGCAGCTCTCGATGGAGCAGTCCATCGCCGTTGAAGTCGAACCGTGCATAGATAGACTCAGGAGTCGGACAGTTTTGGGGGTCGGCTTCATGCACACAGCCGTCGCCGTTGAGGTCTTTCTTGCGATGATTGCGCGTGCCGTCAAGATTTTTGCCCTCGACATAGAGCAGTGCGTCCCGAAAAGCTCTGAAATCGCGCATATCTATATTTCCGTCGCCGCGCAGGCCGTCGGGGCAGAGATTTTCAGTTTCGTGACCTTGTGCGCCTACTCTGAGATTGCCGTCGGGAGTGCAGTCGTCTACGTCCACCAGAGCGCGCTGGACCGGCCGACCCCGACGCAGTGAGTCGAGCGCGATGAGGGCACCGAAGGCGTCGATTCTAGGAGCAGGCCCTTCGCCGTTGGGGCCGCGACCCCCGGCGCTCTCCGGCTCAATCGCCCGTGCTGATTTCTGCAAAAGCTCTTTGATCTCTAAGACGGTCAAGTTCGGATCGAAAGCCAGCAAATAACCGATCAAGCCCGTGACATGCGGGGCGGCCATCGAAGTGCCGTCAAGTGTATCGTACTTCTCTCTCAGCACCGTACTGAGCACTCGGCCCCCGGGGGCCGAAAAGTGCCCGCCGACGTTGGAGAAATCTGATTTTCTGAAAGAATTCTCGCCAGACAGGATCGCATCGAACGATTCGATCACCAAAATATTTTCGGAGCGTTTGAAGGATTGGCCGTCAATCTCAAGATCGGGCGCGAGCGCGGCCCAGTTGAGCGGGCTGGCCCATTGCGCGTGAATCTCTGTGGGATAGTTGAAGCGCTTGGGGCTGTCGTTCCCAGCAGCAGCGACGAAGAGCACATTCGGATAGAGAGCGGCGAGGCGGCGCATGAACAGCCCATGCTTGACGACGAGCTGCTGTGCCTCCCCATCGAGATTGGGATTGACTTTGAGGCGCGTATTCACGGGCCAGTTGTAGCTCATGCTCACGTTGACGACGCGAATTTCTGGATAATTCTTGAGCAAACCCGCGAGAGTCTCAAGCAGCGTTTCCCAGGAGTTTCGCCAGTCTTGGCCTTGGGGAATCTTTGGAGATATGCCGATCATCTGCGCGAACGGATTGATCCCGTCAATGCCCAAACCGTTATTGAAAGTTGCTCCGATGATCCCGGCGACGTGAGCACCGTGATAGTTTGTAACTGCGCCCGATTTGGTCTTCCCATCGTCGCTCAGCATAACAGTTTTCAGATTCTTGAGATCAGGGTGGTCGTCAAGCCCGTCGCCGTCGCGGTCTTCAAAACCAGCATCGAGAATCCCAATGAGAAATCTCTGAAAATATCCGGTGCGCTGGACGTAGTCATTAAGATTCCAAAGCTGAGGAACTCTTATAGCTTCTAATCCCCAGTTGCCGTCGGTCTCTCTGCCTGAAGAAGGGGGCCAATTCCAGCGCCAGGGATTGGGATTCAGCCCAGAGGGCACATCAGAAGAATTGTCCTTGACGACGGGGTCTTGCGCGTTACTGGGGGCAGGGATGATGGCCAGGAGAAAAGCTTTTGTCGCAGGCTCGCTTGAGCGGAGCCCGCCCACCAGCACAAGCGCCAAGAAGAGCAAGCGCAGCGCGCGGTCCATCCCGCTTGATTATAACAGCGGGAAGGACCATTGTGAAGGCCCATTCTGGGCATCCTTCCCCTCAAGTTAATTGTAGTTGATCTCAAGTCCTTGCAAGCGCAAGGTCTTCAGCGATCTCGCGTATCCTCTGGGGATCAGGGAACTCTATACGACAGCGATCACGACGGATCAGGCCTCGCTTGATAAATTTGCACAGCACCACCGAGACGCTCTCTGGGGTGCTGCCCACAAGATCAGCAATATTATAGTTGCTCAGCAGCAGCTCATTACTCTGGAGGGAGAATAGCTGAGAATGATTGCACAAACGTTCGTAATCTGCCCCCCCCCCCCCCGAATTGAGCAAACGTTTGCTTTTCGTGTAGATAACTTAACAAATAGGCAATCTTCTCTTCGATGCTGGCGTGGAGCGCAGAGCTTAGGCGACGTTGCACGGCACCAGCGATTTGAGCAACTCGGCGACTGATCTCGCCCAAAAATTCCGGGCGACGACGTATCAGCTCAAGGAGCTGAACGCGGTCGAGCCGGATGGCTATGGTCTTAGAGAGCGTTTGGGCGGAGGTGTCAAACTCCGGTTCTTGAGCGAGCAGCTCACGCGCGCCGAGCAGCTCTCCGGGGCCGCAGATGTCTATCCCGGCGACCTTGCCGCGCACGGTGCGTCGGGTGACTATGACGAAACCGCTACAGATGCTGTAACAGCACAGCACTGGGTCTCCCTGCTCGATCAGGATCGTGCCGCGGCGATAGATGCTCAAGCGCGGGGTGATGAGCTCCTTCGGCAGCCAATGGAGCAGACAGCCCTTGTTGGGGCAGCAGCTTGTCTGGTGGGAGCGCGCAGGAGAATCTGTCAATTTGATGGCCATAGCACCTCCTTGGGGGTCTCTCCCGGCCCCTTCTCTTTAGGGAAGGGGGTTGGGGTTAGGTTTTTCCGCCTCGAGCTCGTCCAGGTATCTCTCGACGGCCTCCAGCACGAGAAAGTTGAGCGACCGTTTTTGCTGTTGTGCGATCTTCTTGAGGCGCTCCAGCAGCTGTTGGTGTCGTTTTTCTTTGGGGATATAGACTGTCAGCTGCCAGGGCGTCTCCCCGTTTCGCCGAGCCATCAGGCTCACCTCATTATACTCTAGTTGAGTCTACTTGGGAAGTGCCGGGGGCGTCCATAAGCTAGCTTAAGTTCGAGCTTAAGCTAGCTTAAGTTCTTTCTTAAGGAAGCCGAAGTTCTTTCTTAAGCTAGCTTATGGTCGGGGAGGGGAGGTCGCGCTAGAGTGAGGGAGCAGTGAGCGGTCCATCTCAGAGGGAGCGAGCGGGGCGGGGTGCCGAGTCCGGGGATGGCCCACAGGGAGCCCCGCACCCTGCCCCCAAGACAGGTGAAGGGAGGTGAGAGATGGAGCAGGTTCACAGGGCCCAGGGCGAGCCCTAATCTTCGCCCAAAAGTCAGACCAAATCTATCTAAAGGAGGAGATGTCGATGTTCAACAAGAAATTCAAGCTCATCGCAACGGCGGTTGGGTTGGTGGCGGTGCTGGCGTTGGGGTTGGCAATGCCGGGGGCGACGCAACCATCTCCGGACTGTCCTCCTGTTGGAATACCTTGCGTTGATAGAGTCGAACTTGTAAAGGGCCTTCAGAATGCTTTCGCAGGCCTAACGGCTAGCACAGAAGATTTACTGGATTTCGAGCAAGCTGTCTTCTGGTCAGATGGTGGACCTCGTCAGATAATCTATATACCTCCCCATACTGCCTCCGGCATCTGGGACATTGCGCGGCGACTTCGTGCTGGTGAGAAGATACCTGATATTCCATTTGGAGGACTTTATGTAATAGAAGATGCTACAGGCCTTTTCACCTTCAGGACCCCCGCGGCCGTCAAGCTACGGTTACGGGATGGCAATAGGGTGGTCTTCGTTAATTCCGAGGGAGACGAGGTGATGACGATACCGGCAAATCTTGACCTTACTACACCGATTCCACAAAACCCAAGTAGGGCCATCTTCACGGTAGAAATCCGAAACAACTGGTGTGCCAAGATCAAGATCTTTTGTGTGGGGGAGGCTTCTATACATAGCAGTCTATTGTTGAGTCACCCGGATGGGTGCACACAATAAGGCTGCCTACGGATCGGTATGCCCGCCCCCGAGTACAGTTGTGCAGTGAGTGACTCCTACTTGACTTATATACATAGGGAGCAGGGACCTCTGACATTTGACAAGCCTGGCCCTGCTCCCTTAAACTTTTTTTCATTAACAAGAGGTGCTCATATGTGGTGGGGTTTCAAATTAGCAGGCTTCTTCGTTGCAATTCTGGGATTATCTCTCGTCTTTTCGCTCTTGGTCAACTTGTGGAGTCAAAAGGCTCTACCGCGTGACCCCTCCACCGGCAAACTCAACATTAAGGTTGATCCTTGGATTCTCGCATTGGTGGTCTTAGGCACATCACTTTTGATGGTGCGGTATCTTGACCATCGGCCTCTCGCGAGTCTGGGGCTTCATTTTTACTCTTCGTGGTGGATGGAGCTTGCTCTGGGAATCGTTTTTGGAAGCGCCATGTTGATTAGTATGGCAACCCTGCTGTGGGCCTTCAGCAGGCAGAATCCATTTATGAAGTTCTCGATGACCCCATATTCCACACTGCTAAGCCATTTGCGTGGCTCTCTCGGAGAAGAGCTTGCTGTTCGTGGTTATCCCCTTCAGGTTCTTATAGATGCGCTTGGCACATATCCTGCTCTCTTAGCAACCTCTGCTTTCTTTGGGCTTTTGCATTATCGAGATCAGCGCTTGATCGGAGCGATAGACACCGGGTTGGTCGGTTTGCTTTTGGCTACGACTATACTCAAAATGAATGCCCTCTGGCTAGCGGTCGGCATCCATTTCGGTTGGAACTTTGTAGAAGCGCTTCTCAGTCTGGGAGAAGTCACTTCCCGAGAGCGCTATCTGGCCGAGATGATGGTCATTGTCCTTTTCTGGCTTCTTCTGATATTGCTGCCGATCCAACCGCACCCGGAGATGGAAAGGCTTTGGAACGAGTATATTGTGCAGCCTTAGAAGGGGCCACTACAACAATGAATCTGCGCAAAGTTCTTCAGACGCTGGAGCTGGCCGCGGGCTGCGGGGCCGTAGGCTACTTGGCTTTCTTCAAGAAATCCTCCGGCGTGAGAGCCATCTCCCTCTGCTCCGCTTGGTTGACTCTTGAGAATTTGGTAAGAGGCCTTCCAAAGTGCCTTCCTTGTCCCTGGCTCGACCTCCTTGGTCAGCCAGTTGATGAGGACGTCTGTGTCCAAGAAGACCCTAGTAGCGGCCATACCCGCTCTCGCGCAGCTCTCTCAGATATTCTGTGCTGGTCTTCTCTTTGGGTATGGCGTCCTCAAAGGCTCCCAGCAGCTCGTCCACCACACCAGTCTTCTTGGTGGGGGCAGGGGCACTGATTGTGTAGCCGAAGTTTTCCATCAGCTTTACCAACTCTTGGAGAGCTAGGGGCATAGCTTGGTCCTCCTCTCTGAGCTCGATTGTACACAACTCTCACGCCATCAGCCAGATGGCCCACAGGGAGCCCCGCACCCCGCCCCAAGACTCAAGGTGAAGGGAGGTGAGAGATGGAGCAGATTCACAGGGCCTAGGGCGAGCCCTACCTTCGCCCGAAAGTCAGACCAAATCCATTTGAACAAGTTCCAAGTGACAAGTTACAAGTTCTGAACTTTGAACTTGGAACTTTAAACTTTGAACTGTCTCACAGCGGTGCTGGTGTTGGGGTTGGCAATGCAAGCAGCAGCAAGCGAAGTATTACTAGACCCCGAGGGTCGTGAAGAAGTTTCCGAGCGGCATCGAGTTCATCCGGGCAGGCATGGTGCTGTTTGAATCTCTTCCTGGTACTGCTGGTGACGCCAAAACCCTTGACGC
This sequence comes from Candidatus Fraserbacteria bacterium, assembly GCA_947085185.1. GTDB lineage: Bacteria > Bipolaricaulota > Bipolaricaulia > RBG-16-55-9 > DRXL01 > JANXCC01. The sequence goes on from CAMTVK010000003.1 coordinate 205,603, forward strand.
AGCGCCCTTAGATGACAAGTGCAACTGCGCGGTAGCAGTAGCGATCATAATCGCTGCTTTGATCGCACTGCTCTAGCATAATCGCCTCTGATAGGCTAGCAACCGAAACAAGAGATCAGGCCGGTGGTTCAGTCCGCTCCTGCTGAGCCCGCCGGCATTATTTGACAAAGCGGTGGGCATTAAATTAAATTAAGATAGCATCAACAAAGGGGGCAAGTGGTTGATTGAGGTTTTTGACCTAAAGAAGCATTTTGGCACCACCAAGGCAGTAGATGGGGTCAGCTTTGCTGTACAGCGGGGCGAGATCTTCGGACTCTTGGGCCCTAACGGGGCTGGCAAGACCACAACCCTGCGCATGCTCGCTACTATTCTGCAACCGACAGAGGGCGACGCGATCATTAACGGCTATAGCATATACCGAGACCCACAACAAGTGCGCCGACAACTGGGAGTGCTTGCCGAACAGACCGGTCTCTATGACCGCCTGACTGCCGAAGAAAATGTGCGTTACTTTGCCCGCTTACGCCGACTCCCAGAAAGCGTCATCAATCGTAGGATCGCCGAGCTCTTTCCCAAGCTGGGCATCGATAAGTACGCCCACAAACGCGCCGGACAACTCTCCAAGGGGATGAAGCAAAAGGTGGCCATCGCCATCGCGATCATTCATGACCCCCCTGTAATGATATTCGATGAGCCCACCTCGGGTCTGGACATTATCGCAGCCCGCGAGGTGCGAGAGTTCATTAAGGCCTGTAAGCACTCAGACAAGGCTATGATTCTCTCAACGCACATCATGTCCGAAGCCGAGAAGCTCTGCGACCGGATTGCCATCATCAATGGTGGAAAGATCGTGGCAAACGGAACATTTGCCGAGCTACAGCAGCATAGCGGCAAGAGAGAGCTAGAAGAAATCTTCGTTAAGCTGGTTGCAGAGGGGGAAGCTTATGGAGCTTAATCAAGTGCGGGTCGTTCTGGGCAAGGAATTGGTGGACTCGTTCCGCGACCTGCGGAGCACATGGCTGATGATTTTAACCCCGGTTGCTCTGGCGCTGCTCTATTTCTTCGGCGCGGCTTACGGCCCCTCAGCTCAGCTAGAGAAACAGCGTGAGATGGCACAAGAAATTGCAATCGTTACGAATAGTCGCAATGAACGCTTAACTCGGGAGTGGAAAGAATTGTTGGGCAAAAGGGGTCTCATCATGAAAGAAACAATCGATCCGGAGCGGGCCTTGGCCGAGCGGGATCTGGCGGCGGTGCTCGTCTTGCCTAACGATTTTTCAGATCTCCTCGAGCGCGGCGAGCCTGCCTCGGTCGTGCTGAAGTTCGATGCTCTGAGGATTGAATCTCAGATCGCACGCGAGAAACTTAGAGCTTTCTTGCAAGATTACGAACAGACCGTCATCGCGCAGCGGTTGGCGGACCGTAATGTCCCACCAGATGTCCTAGAAGCCGTGGTCGTCCGCGAAGAGAACACAGCCCCCCGTGGTGGCGTGGCGTGGATGCGGGTGGGACTCATGCTGTCGTTTCTCTTGCTTGGTTGGAGTGTAGCAAGCGTCTTCAATGTGGCGGCGGATCTGACAGCGGGGGAAAAGGAGCGCGGCACGTTGGAGGCGCTGCTCGCCATGCCCACGGGGCGCTTGGACATAGTACTGGGGAAATTTCTGGCCGTGTTGGTCATAACTCTGTGCACGATGGCTTCCAGCGTACTGAGCTTATGGCTCTTGGTCGAGCTTCTCGGTCCTACACTGCTCTCCAGCGGGTTCCTGCAGGATTTTACGCACGCGCTAGCTCCTCCAGTCTTGGGACCGGCGGTCGTTGTCGCGAGCTTCACCGCGGCCTTGATGGGAGCACTGAGTTTAGCTCTTTGTCTGCGGGCCCGCAGTTCGCGCGAGGCCCATAGCTACTCTATGCCTATCTTCCTAGGAGTCGCGTTTGCTATATTCTTCGTAGAGTTCCGCGAGATTGGGATCTCACTGCCAGCTCTGGTTATCCCGGTGTACAATGCCGTGTTGATCCTCCGAGAGCTGTTCCAAGGGCAGCTGAATCCAACGCATTTGGGGGTCACTCTGGCTGTTCTCGCCCTGTGCGCGGTTGTTGGACTCTGGCTCGCAGTGCGCGCCTTCAAGAGCGAAAAGGTTTTGTTCCGGCAGTAGAGGCACTACAGGCCTGCAACAAGGAGCCCTGTGGACGCTGGTCCGGGGCCACGCCGCCCGCTGCACCTCATAGCCTGCCCCACGTAAGAAGTTTACCGTCGCCTGCCAGACATCTTGATCACTGAGAAAGCGCATTAGATGTGAGTGAGATGGACCTCTTCCGACTTGACCAACTCCGTAGCATAGCGCACGCAGGCTTGCACATCCTCTACTGTCAAGTCGGGGTAATATTGCTCGACGATCTGGGCAAAGGGGATGCCAGCCTGGACAAGCTCCAGCACACACCAGACGGGAATGCGAGTGCCCTCTAGAATGGGCTGACCAAAATGGATCTGCGGATCGACGACGATGCGACGCACAGCCATCTGCTCCTCTCTGTAACAGTAGCTGGCCTCATTGTATAGCTATCCTGGCCTTGAGGCAACTTGTGTACAACAAGGAGTTCAAGCTCATCGGAACGGCGGTCGGGTTGGTAGCGGTGCTGATGATGGTGTTAGCGGTGCCGGGGGCGACGCAAGGCTCCTTCTCACGTCAAGCGCTTGTCAGCGCTTTAAAGAGTGAAATTGGTCCTCTGCTAACCGCTGCTACCGCTGAGTTGATTAATCCAGAGAATGCGACGTTTTTCTCGTCCAATAGGGCTACGTCAGCTTATATTCCACCCCATCCTTCTGCCTTCTCAGCTCAGCTCTTTAGAGATTTTATGTCCGGTAAGGCAGAAGGTATCTTGATGGGGGCCGTTTATGTAAGCGAGGATGTTCCTGGATCTTTGAACAAAGGTCTCTATCGGATTAAAGCTCTTAACCGAGAATGGGTGGTGGTGCTCAATCAAGAAGGCGAAGTGGTAAGAAGGGCCCGGATTCGGTGGTTAGTGGATGATGTAGAAGGTATCGCCTCAAATCCTTCGTACTGGGGAAAGGACAACTATATACAACTTTCTGTTGGCAGTGTAGATAACATTCATCGTTTCAACGGCGGCGGGGGCGGGGGCGGGGGCGGGACTACACAGCCGCCTCCACCGCCACCGCCGCCTGAGCCTCAGCCTTTGTCTTTCAAGCACACCGTCTCAATCTGTACGCCTACCATTATTATTGTATATTGTTTCACCTTTATGGAGGTTCACATTTAGGCTTGGCAAACCCTAGCTTTTTGCTACCAGCCTAAGACGAAGAGGTGGCCGAGGGAAGTTTGACACCCGCTTCCCTCGGCCATTATGATATAAGGGGGTTTTATGTTCAAAGTCCTGCTGAAGATTGTAGCATTCTTCAAAGTCTTGTTGAAGATCGTCGCATTCCTCGTGCTGGCCTTTATTTTGGGTGTCGTTCTAAACCCGTTTATTAACCTGCTGCTCTACTGGCTACTCCAGCCTCTACGGTGGCTTGGATTACCGGAGAGACTTCTGAATGATCTGGGGCTGACAGGCAAATTTGAGTGGTTTATTATCAAGGGCTTTTCTTTTGTACCGGCCTTGCTGATAGCTTCGCTAGTTATGACCCGCCTACTCGAGCACCGCCCTATGGCTTCCCTTGGATTTAGCTTGTCCCCACGCTGGCTCAAGGAATTTGCTCTTGGTATCCTGCTTGCCTTCGTAGCTATGACTCCTGTAGTAATCATGCTCTACCTTTTAAATCCTTATATATCAATCCGCCCACTTTCTGGAGTTGGAATGCAAGATCCAAGGACTTACATCAGTACTCCCAACGACTGGTTCACCGTTGGTATTGTAGTAGCATTGTTAACCCTTTTGGCGGCAGCCTTTGAAGAACTGATCTTTCGCGGCTATCTCTTCCAGACCCTGATGGCGGCAATAGGCCAGTGGCCAACCATCTTAGCGACTTCTAGTATTTTTGCCGTCTTACATTTTAGGACTCATGGGGTCAGCGCTATAGTTGCAGCAGGCATCGGAGGGCTGATCATGGCTTTACTGTATCTTAGGAGTAAATCTTTGTGGGTAGTTATAGGCTTTCACGCTGGGGTCAATGGATTTATGGGTATAGCAGTAATTCTAGGGCTGATTTTTCATAAAAGAGAACTCGGAGAGAACTGGCTCTACCCTGGGATAACGGGGGCCATGGCACTGATCTTGGCCATATGGTCACTGAAATATCTGAAACCCTCGGCGGAGATGGAAGCGCTCTGGCAGCAGTATGTGCCCATCGCCCAGCCGTGGGCGCAATTGAAGGCATGGTGGGCCAAACGCAAAGGCCAACGAGAGGTCAGCTAACGCTACGGACGCTGGAGTTGGCGGGCTGCGGGGCCATAAGGAGCACCTACTCCACTCTTACCTCCCCCGTGCGCAAATCGATTATCACACACCGCCCACGCAAAAAGTCCAACCCTAATACCCCATCGACCGTCGCACTCGGCGGCAAGGTGTGACAGAGCACCGGAAAATCACGGCGCTCCTGCCCTAACGCCTCTACCCGCTCTATCGACACCTGCGGGACAAATTCCACACCGCTCCCCGTCGTCATCGACACGCGCTGCGGCACTGCTGCTGGATCATACCCCACCAATACCAGCACATCCCAGCTTACCACTGTCCGTGTGGCTCCAGTGTCCAGCGCCAAGCGCACCACGGTATCGCCCGAGGGGCCAAAGAGCCGCGTCGGTACAACGATCAGCCCGGCAGTGGGATCGAAGCGCAGGCTCATAAGACCACAGCGACTTCGTCAGGGAGCTTGCCCGTATAGAGAATCGCCGAATGCTTGGGGCGCAGCTCTCGTGCCTTGCGGTAGACCTCATCGCGGTCCTTGCTGTGCCATAGGACTTTCCCTGCTATGATGGTGAGAGACTCGGTCGCCTTCGGATCTTCGAGCAAGACCCATTCTGCTGGGAACCGTTCTTGGATTTCAGCTAAGGAGAGCACTTCGTCCATACATACCCCTTTCATAGAGAGCTCGCTTTATCTTAGAGCTATGGAGGCGCCAGGTCAAGGAGCCCTGCACCCTGCCCCAAGACTCAAGGTGAAGGGAGGTGAGAGATGGAGCAGGTTCACAGGGCCCAGGGCGAGCCCTAATCTTCGCCCACAATCTAGACCAAATCTATCTCACAGAAGGAGATGTCGATGTTCAATAGGTTCTGCAGGATAAGCCAACTGGCAAAGATATTCAGCGTCATTACGATGTCAGCCTTGTTGCTCTGGGCAACATCCGGTATGTCAGTGGTTAGTCAACAGGTCCAGATGCCTACCAGAAACCAAATCGTTCAAGGGCTTAGAGCGAAGGTGGCAGCGCTGACAGCAGCGGAAGGAGATATCTTTGATATTGAGAATACAGCCTTCTACTCTGATCCAGGTGTGTTTTCTCTAGCGTTCATTCCCCTTCACCCTTCTTCGCGATCTTTGCAACTTATTCCCAAGCTTGTGGAGGAGGACATAGGGGCTGTGACCTTCGGGGTTCTCTATCTTGAGGGAGATTGGCCAGACACGGACTTGCCGCTGAAAGCCGGTATCTACACGTTGAAACTCAAGAGCGATCACTCTGTCGTAGCTGTTGCGGAAGACGAGGAGTTTCAAATTTGCGCTGGCAGTTGGAGACTGCTACCTGCACCTGTGTTTTCGACACCTGTGCCCCCTATCACCGAGTTCTCTTTCAGCTACCAGCCGGAGCCTAGCACTAGTACAGGCACTCCTATGTTAGAAAGTCTGAATATCCTTACGGCGCTAGCTTTTATATTGGTTTCAACAGAAAGGGATGATGCCTATGAAAGGATGCCCTATGAAAGATCGGCTTGGTATAGCGTTGCTTGTTCTATGTATGCAGAGTATAGTATTATATATGGTGATGATCGTTGCCTATGGGCTGTATTTGCCAATAACGATTATACTAATCATCTCATCTTCTCGGCCGCTTTGTGGCTATGGGTCGCTCTTCACCACATGAGAAAGAGAGCAGCTCTTGAAAGCACCTCTTCACTGAGACAGCTCAACTTTGTGATAGGTGCTGCATTCGTGATCGTCATTGCAACTCTTACTACCGCTGGCATCGCTATCATTTGCGCTATCCAAGGAAGCAAGTAAAGTCGTAATATTTACGGCATTCTCAGTATGCCTACATTCTTAGCGAGCTGACAAGGGAAGAGACCTGGGCCAAGTTGCAGAATATGGACCTGCATGAGGTGCTCCAGACCCTGGAGCGGGCCGCGGGGACATGAGGCCTTACTGACGTCCCTTCACGAGCGTCTTGGCACTCTTTAATCCTTCACGATACTCCTCCACAGTGACCTTGGATCTGACCCCGCGACTAGCTAAGAGATCCATATATTCGCCCACAGAAAGATCAGCTAATTTGGCCCCCTCACTCAGCGAGACCCGATCCTCTACAAAGAGCTTGATCGCATACTCCCGCCGCACCAGCGCCACCCCAGACCGCAAAGCCTGCTTGAGCAGAAGCTCCTCCTCCACCGGCTCGTACTTACTGAGATCCTTCAGGAACTCCTGCACCTCTTGTGGAACTTCAACGCGCATGCAGATCACCTCGTGCTTGTTCTAGGAGAGCGCTGCTATACCATCCATACCTCTCCAGCTGATGGAAGGCCTGCCACGCTTTGTCCCTATTAATTATACGCTCTCTGCGCAGCTCCACCAACACGTCCAAAGCTGTAGCAGAGTGCAAGCCTAAGGCCTTGCAAGCGGTGATGCCCCTTTTGTCGTCCATGAGCACTGTGTCTAGTCCCAAGTCTTGAGCTAAGGCGATCACGTCTCGCTCACCACCACGCAGCCCAAAGAGAGTTTGGATAGTTTGTTGACGGCTAGGACGGGGATGAAGCGTTTGCAGATGGTGCGCTTGGAAGTGGAGCTCCAATTGGAGGGCATCGGCATGACCTCTGGTCTTGCCCTTGAGCACGGCCTCCTCGTAGACACTTGGGGGGACGATGATGTGTACCCTGGTTAGGAGACTATCCAAAAGGCTACTCTTGGTGAGGAGGATAAGGCTGGAGGCGTCGGCAACTACTGTTGGCTTCGTGGTGGATTGCTTCCTAGCCATTGGAGCTCAGGCGTAGTGTAGCATGGAAAGAGCAGAGCGGTGAAGGACGGGCTTCTCCTTGCATGCGGAAAGGGTTCTCTAGTACTGTTCCCTTCGCAAGATGTTCGCAAGGCGAGAGTGAGGGAGCGAGCGGGGCGGGGTGCCGAGTCCGGGGATGGCCCACAGGGAGCCCCGCACCCCGCCCCCAAGACTCAAAGTGAAGGGAGGCGAGAGATGGAGCAGACCCGCAGGGCCCAGGGCGAGCCCTACCTTCGCCCGAAAGTCAGACCAAATCTATCTCACAGAAGGAGGAGATGCTGATGTTCA
>CAMTVK010000004.1:0-30244 GCA_947085185.1 Candidatus Fraserbacteria bacterium
CCCTCAGCCCTCAGTGCTGCCCGCAAGCCGCCTGCCCATATGATGAGCACGCGCATCAATATCCAAATAAAGACAACAAACACAGCAGCCCAGACCATGGTTAGCATACCGAGTCGCCCAGCGCTCATCTCCAGTCCAGCAAAAGTGACGACCAAGAGTAGAGTCATAAGCGTCAGCGCTACTCCAAAGGCAGCGAAAAATCCCCATGCTGTCACTGGTGTAAACATAAACTTCACCTCGTTCCTCAGCGTTTAACTTGGCTGTCACGGGGTGAAAGCAGCCACACAGCCCATGATTGCTCCTGCTCCTGTTGGTAGTTGGGTATCGAGTTCTTTGGATACCCTGGTCTCATCAGTTACAGGGAGAGAGCCTGCTATATCAAAACTTGACTGTTTGCCGCAACGAGGACAAAGGCCGCTTGGCCGGTGCGAGTCCGGCAAGCCTTCATTTTCGGGCGGCAATACTTCGTCTCGTCGTCCTTTGCGCTTTGGTTCGCTTTTTTCGAACATAAACATGCTGTTACCCTTTGGTTCGGTGTATGTGCCTTTGATAGCTTTATGCACAACTGTCGGCATAGAGGAAGCACCCAACGGCCCGCGCTTCAGCCGCCGCGAGCGAGCGTAGCGGTCGGCTGCAAGCGCTTGTTAGCCAGCCATTCCCCGTTACGGGACACACCGTTTTCTGGACTATCTCGCACTTCAACCCTTCGGTGCGTTCGATTACCAGAACTTCGGCTTAATAACCATCAAGCCCAGCGAAATGAGCGGTAAAACCGTAGCCACGATTCCCCAAAAATACCACCTGTGAAGCACCTGAAAATATTCCTTGGGAAGAGTCTCTCCTGCTTGAGCATTCGCAGACAGCCGAATGAGTCTATTTTGGTCTGGAATTAAAAACCCAGCCCACACAACACCTGACAAGGTGAACAGCACCAGAGCAACAGTAATCCAACTCACACCAAGTATTCCGCCCCACGTTGTGGCAAGAATCAGTCCATTCGCCAGCAACAGTAATACCCCTGGCGCGGTGAACAGCACATCCGCCCAGTTCACTACCTTTGAAGCAAATCGCAGTATTGCTACTTCTTGTGCGCGTTCTGCTAGAAACATCCATACGCCCGTTACGATGATGTTTCCCAGAAAGATCACCGCTCCGAAAATGTGCAGCACCTTGTGCACGGCGTAAGGGAAAAGGGGCGCGTAATTGGTAATTCCCAACAAGGTAAGGACGAATACAGTGATCGCAATTTCGCCGATCAACCACTTGGTGCTTGTATGCATATCAACTCCTTTACAATGCTCGTTTTCTCGCGCAGCATGAGTGCAAGACTGCTCTGTATGGGCTGGCCTGGCTAACACTCGGCATCAGCGGCGGCGCGCAGCGCCGTCCGCTGTATGCTGTTGTTAGACGTCTTACTTCAGCCGCTTGTCAAGAACATCCCATTTGTCCCTGTGCTCCCTCAACATCTCTGGGCGAATCGCCATGTGGAAGGAATCGTGCTTTCTCGGTCGAACACCGCCGTGGCTCTCAAGATACCGGCGATAGCCGGCTATGGCGATCTTCTGGAGGTCACTCCAGGTCAGGATGTAGAACTCGTCGGCTCCTTGTTCGCGCAGTCGCACAAGCACGCAGACCAGATCAGGATACGGGGCCTCGGTCGGCCGAACGATGACCTGTTTCTTGCCCGCGAGCCGGATTTCCATGAAGGCACGGGAATCAAACTGCCATGCCCCTCCCTTTATGGCCTTTACCTGAATCGCCTGGTGCCTACCGCTCCCATTTGAGGCAATAATGTCGTAGTGCGGCACGTTTCCTGTGAATGTGGTGGCAATGAACCCGCGCCTACAGACCTCAGCTGCTACAAGATACTCGCCGACCTGCTTAGTGAGCTGATTGTCACGGCCTGTCGCCATGCTTCACCCTACACGTCTAACGGCCCGCGCTTCACCTGCGCCGCGCAGCGGCGTCAGGTGCAAGCGCGTGTTGGGCGCAACGTGCTTTAAACAGAAGAGGCACACCTTACAGTAGTTCCCACAACTCGTCACGTGTCATCTCACAATCGTGTAGAATCTTGGACATCAAACCTGGTCCAATTGTTTCTCCGCGATGCACTGGTACAACTGTACACCGTCCATCGGAATGACGCAGAAAGTGATGACTTCCTTTTACGCGTATCACTTCAAAGCCAGCCCTACGCAACGCCGCAACAAGTTCTTGACCTTTGACGCGCGGCACTTTCATGCTTCAACCCAGATGCGCTGAACCCCTATGAATTCCTGAGGCGAGACTTCCTTACCTTCGACTTCTAGGCACAACTCGATTGCCTCGCGAACTCGCTTCATCAGGGTATCCAGAGATTTGGCTTGAGTGTGGCAACCGCGCAATTCAGGAACGCTGGCTACATAGTAACCTTCTGAGTCGCGTTCAATGATAACGCTAAATGCTCTTGGCATTGGTCTTCACCCCATTCTGTTGTTTTGCATCTTGCTTCGAAGGCTTGCGCCTAACGGCTCGCGCTTCACCCTTTCTCTTCCGGCAACGCACGCACAATCCCGCCGCCATCACCTTTATACCACAACGGCAGGCAAATCACAACTGCCCACACGCCCGCCGGGCTACACCCCTTCTCGGGCCACCGACTCGGCAGGCACCACCCCGAATTCCCTTTTTCACTCCATCTGCGCCCAATGGTAGCGTCAGCGGCGCGGCGTGACTGTCCGACAAGCCGGCAGGCGAAGCAACTTTGCCTTTCGCGGCCACGGTTGGGCGCGGCCCAGCCGCGTCCGCTGAACGCGGGGTTGGGCAGCTCTTCACTTCACTTTATCATGGGCCGTAAGATGGCCACATACCACATCGCTCGCTCTAAGGGTGCTGATTCGACATACTGCCCGCTTTCATAGTCCATCATCCCACCCGCTTTCACGCTCACCAGCTTCAGACCCGTGCCTTCCAGAAGTAACCGCAAATCGGCGGGAGAATAGCAGCGCAAAGATTGTTCAATGCTCTCCCCAGTCTCTTCCACCCACCAGCGGTCAATCCACCGGCACCCTTCACCATCAAAGTCGTATACTCGCTGCGCTTTTCCCACACGTCCACCATGCCCGATGGATTTCGCCGCATGCCAAGGCGTATACACATCAATCAACGCTATGCCTTTGGGACGCAACCAAGTGCAAATGCGCTTCAGCAAAACCCGCTGTTCTTCGTCTGTCCCGATGCCAAACCCATCCCAATAACACACGGCATCAAAAGAGGCTGCAGGCAATTCCACCCGATAGAAATCGTCTTCCACAACTTCTACTTGCGCTTTAGGATGCTGCCGGCGCAACTTGTGAATGTGCTGCACCAAAGCGGGTACCTGTTCAACTGCCACAACTTCATACCTTTGTTCCGCCAGCGCAATGGCATCCTGCCCCCCGCCCGCGCCTAACTCCAGAATGCGTTGTGGCGGCGGCCCAAGAACGGTTTGCACCCATTTCGCTTTGCGGCGATGCCACTCTTCCACACCGCCCCAATAAGCGCCACTCCATTCGGCCTGCTTGGTATAAAAATCGCGCGTCCACGATAACATGACAGTGTGGTGCCCAAGGGCTCGCGCTTCAGCCGCCGCGAGCAAGCGCAGCGGTCGGCCTGTAAACGCGGGTTGGGCGCAGCCCACTTGCTGGAGCAAGTCCCCATCACCACAAACACCCTTTCTCTTCCGGCAATGCACGCACAATCCCGCAACGCACCATCCCCTTTATACCACAACGGCAGGCCGGTGACAACTGCCCTTCCAGCTCCGTGCCCTGCCGTCCCCTTCAGTATCAATGTACTCCACCGTGAGCCGCCCGTCGCCTAAGACCGTTGCTTTCATTGACCGATTTTGAAGCCAAACAGCGGCATCTCGCCGCCACGCACGGATGCCGCCCATACTCACTCGGCTGTGTTGCGTCATCAGAGACTCACTGCGACAGCTCTTTGGATTTCTCCGTGGCGCGATCTACCGTTTTGATGAGCGTGACGCGAATCCCCCCGTCCTCTAACGCCATGATCCCGTCTATCGTCACCCCCGCAGGAGTCGTCACCTCGTCCTTGAGCTTGGCCGGATGCTCCCCCGTCTCTAAGACCATCTTCGCCGCCCCTAAGAGCGATTGCGCCGCAAGCATCGTCGAGAGCGAGCGGGGCAAGCCGACTTTCACCCCGCCCTCGGCCAACGCTTCAATCATAATGTACGCATACGCCGGGCCGCTTCCCGACAGCGCCGTCACCGCGTCCATCAAGTCCTCGTTGTCAATGACCGCAACAAGCCCCACCGCCCCGAAGATCTCCCGCGCCACTTCTATGTGCTCTTTGGCCGCATAGCGCCCTGGACAGAGCACGGTCATCCCCGCGTTCACCAGACATGGGGTGTTGGGCATGGCCCGCACCACGGGGATGTTTTTCTGCAGATGCTCTTCGATGAAGCGCGTGGTGCGCGCCGCCGCGAGCGTGATGAGAAGTTGATCGGCACGCACAGCGTCTCTGATCTCAAGCAAGACTTTCTTCATAGTTTGGGGCTTGACCGCAAGAACGATGATCTGAGCATCAGCAACAGCCCGAACGTTGTCGGTGAGAGCCTGCACACCATAGCGTTTGGCCGCCTCGAGAGCGCTCTCACGATGGCCGGTCGTGCCGATGAGACTCTTGCGAGGGACGATCTTGTTGCGCACGAGGCTGCTGGCCAGCGCCCCACCGATCTTGCCCATCCCGATGATTGCTACTTTCTTGCCCTTCAGCATAGTGATGGAGAGCATAGCCGAAAGCTGGTGCTCAGTCAAGGGCTCGCGACATTTGACTTTCTTCTCGTCAACGCGTAAAATCTTAATGGCCATGAGCGGATCTCACAGTGTGGTGCGGGTGTCAGCGATCGTTCCCGCATACAACGAAGCCGAACGGATCGGTGCGGTGCTGTGGCCGCTCTTGCAAGCCCCCTCCGTCGGTGAGATCATCGTGGTGGATGACGGCTCGACTGATGGGACGGCTCATAGAGCGCAGTCATTCGGCGTGCGGGTGATCTCCCTGCCCATCAATTGTGGGAAATCGGTGGCGCTCGACCGCGGCGTGCAGGCGGCCCTCTATGAGACACTGCTCTTCTTAGATGCAGACTTAGTGGGCCTACGCCCAGACCATATCGAGCGCATGATCCGCACCTACATCGAAGACGGCCGAGATATGGTCGTGGGGGTCTTTCGCAAGGGTCGGCTCAATACGGATCTTGCACAAGCGATAGCCCCGTATCTCTCAGGGCAGCGGGTCTTGAGCAAATCCCTCTGGAGAAAGTTGCGCCGGAAGATTCATACGCTCGACTTCGGCGTGGAGATCGCCCTGACAAAGCTCGCCCTCAAAGAGAACTGGACGCAAGGGTTTGTCGAATTGGACGGCGTGACCCACGTGATGAAAGAAGAGAAATTTGGGCTTTCTCGGGGACTGGTCTCGCGCTTCAAGATGTACGGGGATATCGTACGTTCGGTCTTCACGCGCGTGACGGAATGAAGATTGCTATCGGGTGTGACCACAACGGCTTATCTCTCAAAGAAGCCCTGCTGAAAGACGTGCTGCACGGGCACACGGTGCGCGACTTTGGTGTCTTCAGCACGGATTCTGTGGACTATCCCGACATCGCGTTCGCGGTCGCGCGCGCGGTGGCTTCGGGAGAATATGAGCGAGGTATCTTAATCTGTGGGACAGGGATTGGCATGGCCATCGCAGCCAACAAAGTGCAAGGCATCCGTGCGGCCGCGTGCAGCGACGTCTACTCGGCGAAGATGAGCCGCCGCGATAATGACGCCAATATTCTGTGCTTTGGCGGCCGCGTGATCGGGCTGGGATTGGCCTCAGAGATCGTCACGGCGTGGCTCAACGAGCCGTTCGCTGGGGGACGCCATCAGCGCCGCATTGCCAAGATCCATGCCCAAGAACGTGAGATATCATGAACGACAGCGAACTGGCCCGCACAGACCCGGAAGTCTATCGCGCGATTCAAGGGGAGCTGGAGCGTCAGCGCTTCTCGATAGAGCTGATCGCTTCAGAAAATTTCTGTTCGCGCGCCGTGCTTGAGGCCCAAGGCTCCGTGTTGACGAATAAATACGCGGAAGGCTACCCGAGAAGACGCTACTACGGCGGCTGCCGCTGGATGGACGTCGTCGAAGACTTAGCGCGAGAACGTCTGAAAAAGCTCTTTGGCGCGGAGCACGCCAACGTCCAGCCCCACTCTGGCACCCAAGCGAACATGGCCGTCTACTTTGCCGTGCTCCAGCCGGGAGATACGATCTTAAGCATGTCGTTAGCTCATGGGGGCCATCTCTCCCACGGCCATCCGGCGAGCGTCTCCGGGAAGCTCTATAGAGTCGTCTCGTATGGGGTCTCGCGCGAGACGGAACAAATAGACTATTCAGAAGTGCGTCGGCTGGCTCACGAGCACAAGCCCAAACTGATCGTCTGTGGGGCGAGCGCCTACCCCAGAATTATTGATTTCAAGAGATTTCGTGAGATCGCCGACGAGGTCGGGGCATATCTGATGGCGGACGTCGCGCATATAGCGGGGCTGATTGCCGCTGGGGTACATCCGTCACCTCTTCCGTGGGCAGACTTCGTGACGACGACGACACACAAGACCTTGCGGGGGCCGCGCGGCGGCGCCATACTCTGCCGCAGAGAGTTTGCCCAGGTCATTGACAAATCGGTCTTTCCGGGCAGCCAAGGCGGACCGCTCATGCACGTGATCGCGGCGAAGGCGGTGGCCTTCGGCGAGGCGCTGCGCCCAGAGTTCAGCGCGTATCAACGACAGATCGTCGAGAACGCTCGGGCGCTCGCACACGCCCTAGCTCGTGCAGGCTTCCGCATCGTCTCCGGAGGCACAGACACCCATCTGCTCTTGGTGGACGTGCGCACCCACGGGGTGACAGGGGCCGAAGCCGAACAGCTCCTCGAAGAGATCGGGGTGACGGTCAATAAGAACGCCATCCCCTTCGATCCGCAAAAGCCCACGGTCACCAGCGGGATTCGTCTTGGCACCCCAGCGGTGACCACGCGGGGGATGGGGCCGCCAGAGATGGAAGAGATCGCTCACGTTATCGCCCAGGTGCTACGGGAGCGCTCTGCAGAGGCGCTCGATGCCGCGCGCGCCCAGGTGCGCCAGCTCTGTGAGCGCTTCCCACTCTATGAACCCCTGGGGCTTGTCAAATAGCTTGACACGTGCTATAATAAGAATTACCAAATCTCGATGCGCTACGCTCTCTTCGCTCTGTGACAGCTTCTGTTAGAGTACGGCTTGTCAGAGGGCTACAGATGAGTGTAACGCGCGAAGCGAATCTCAATGAGAGGAATTTTCACGCAGTTTCCCCATCTAGGAGGTGCCCGCCAACGCTATGCCCGACACAAACGGTGCAAACGACAAAGAAGAAAGGGAGCAAGCAAAGCCCATGGGCGAAACTCTCGACATCACGGAGTTGAAGTCCAAGGACATGTCAGAATTACGTGCGTTAGCAGAGCGATTTAACATCAACGGGCGCGGTCGGATCAAGAAAGAAGACCTCGTCTTTGCTATTTTGAAAGCCCAAGCGGAAAAGCAAGGGCTGCATTTTAAAGACGGGGTTTTAGAGATCCTCCCCGATGGGTACGGGTTCTTGCGAGACAGCTCGTGCCTGCCGGGCTCTCACGATATTTATGTCTCTCCGTCGCAGATCAAGCGCTTCGCCCTCAAAGACGGGGACATCGTCAGCGGCGTCGTCCGTCCCCCCAAAGAAGACGAGAAATACTTCGCACTGCTGAAGATCGAAGCGATCAACTTTGAGGACCCCGAAGCCGTCCGAAACCGACAAGCGTTTGAAGATCTCATTCCCTATCACCCGCGGGAGCAGCTGAAGCTCGAGTACGACAGCAACGAGTTTTCCACCCGGATTATTGACTTGTTTGCCCCCATCGGGAAGGGCCAGCGCGGACTGATCGTCTCCCCACCCAAGGCGGGCAAGACGACGCTCTTAAAGCATATCGCGCACGGGATCGCGGCCAACCACCCCGAAGTCTATCTGATCGTCTTACTCGTGGATGAGCGCCCTGAGGAGGTCACGGACTTCAGGGAATCCATTACGATGGGGGAGGTTGTCGCAGCAACGTTCGATCAGAAGCCTGAGATCCATTGTCGCATCTCCGAATTGGTGATCGCCAAGGCCAAGAGATTAGTGGAGATGGGGCGCGATGTCGTGATCTTGATGGACTCGATCACGCGCTTGGCGCGCGCGTATAACTTGGCGATCGCTCCCAGCGGCAAGCTGCTCTCTGGGGGCATGGACCCCACCGCGCTCTACAAGCCCAAAGAATTTCTCGGCGCGGCGCGCAACATCAAAGACGGGGGGAGCCTCACGATCATCGGGACCGCTCTTGTGGACACGGGCTCTCGACTCGACCAGGTCGTCTTTGAGGAGTTCAAGGGCACGGGCAACATGGAGCTGGTGCTCGATAGGACGTTGGCGAACAAGCGCATCTTCCCCGCGATCGATCTGGAAGTCTCGGGCACCCGCAAGGAGGAGCTCTTGCTCCCCGAAAAAGTCCTCAAGCGCGTCTGGGTGCTGCGCAAACTGATCGGCGATATGAACGACAAACAAAAAGCCTTGGAATGGATTCTCTCCCGCATGGAGCAGACTAAGAATAACGAGCAGTTCTTAGAGTTAATGCGCAATGAGTAGAGTCTTTAAAGTTGTGGTGCTGGGGTGGTGCGGGCTGGCCCTGGTCTTGGGAGCCTTCTGGGTGCAGCACAGCCCGCTCTCGCGCAATACCCCGTCCCTTGCCCAAGGAGGCCCCACGCCCTCCGATGAGGGCGTCACGCTCGCCCCGCAGATCATCGAATATGCAGTCCAACCCGGGGAGACGATAGAACAGATCGCCGCTCGCTTTGGCGTCTCTCTCGAAGCGCTCGTCGGCAGCAACGCGAACGCCCTTGACAGCCTCGATAGCGTTGCGCCGGGGACAGTCTTGAAGATCGTTCAGAACGGGGTCTTGCACTCGGTCAAGCGCGGCCAGACGTTGACCGACATCGCTCGGACATATGAGATCTCTCTCGCGCAGATTCTCCAGGCCAACCGTCTCGAAGCTCGAAAGTATATCTATCCGGGTGAAGAGTTTTTCATTCCTGGGGCGACGAGCTCACCGGCTTTTATATATCTGAAGATGGCTGGGGGCAAGAAGAATCTCTTTGCGTGGCCGGTGCGCGGTGTGATCACTTCAAAATTTGGGCCAAGAATTCACCCGATCAGCGGGGAGCCCGACTTCCATCAAGGGATAGATATCGAAGTTCCCGAGGGCACCGACGTCTATGCGTCGTGCCCGGGGAGGGTGCTGGTCGCGGGGCGCCATAGTGGGTACGGGCTCTATGTCGTGTTAGAGCACAGCAATGGGTATCGCACGCTCTATGGGCATCTTTCGGAGATTGGAGTCTATCGAGGACAATTCGTCGAAGGAGGTCAGCGCATCGCCCGATCGGGCAACACGGGGAACTCGACCGGCCCCCATCTGCACTTTGAGATTCTGCAGTACGGCCGGCCGCTTAACCCGTTGGCCATACTACCACCATGAAGTTCACGGTCTACGGAGGCCGCCGACTCTTCGGAGAGATCTCGGTTGACGGAGCGAAGAACGCCGCGCTCCCCTTGCTGGCCGCGACGCTGCTCACCGACGAAGAGATCATCTTAGAGAACGTCCCGGATGTGAGTGACGTGCGTGTGATGATCGCGCTGCTGGAGAGTGTGGGCAAGCGTGTCCAAGCTCATGGGGCGGGCTTCTTAAGTGTTCGCACGGAGAGGGAGCTTGTGGGCACTCCCCCAGATGAGCTGGTGCGGAGGCTGCGCGCGTCGTTTTTGATGTTAGGGCCGCTCATGGCGCGGATCGGCACCAGTCGGCTCGCCCTGCCCGGCGGCTGCCCCATCGGCGTCCGCCCAGTAGATCTCCATCTCAAGGGCCTCAAAGCGCTAGGGGCACAGCTCGACTTAGAAGGCGCCTTCTGGCGCGCTCACGCGGAAAGACTCCACCCAGCCGAGATCCATCTGGACTACCCCTCCGTGGGCGCCACAGAACAGATCATGATGACCGCAGCTCTGATCCCCGGACGCACGGTCATCAGCAACCCCGCGCAAGACCCCGAAGTTCATGACCTGGCCCGGCTGCTCATCAAGATGGGCGCCGGTGTCTATATCGAGCCGGGACGGCTCCAGATCGAAGGAGCTCCGTCTTTGCAAGGCACAACTCACACGGTGATCCCTGATCGCATCAACGCCGGGACGTTTCTCATCGCCGGGGCGATCGCCGGTGGGGACGTGACGGTGCGCCGGTGTCAGCCACTCCACCTCGAAGCTCTGTTGAGTAAATTGGACGAGCTGGGCATCACGGTGCAAGAGCATGTGGAGAGCGTGCGCGTCGTCAGTGACGGGCCGGGGAGCTTTTCGGGCGGGCGGGTAGAAGCGCGGCCCTACCCGGGATTCCCCACGGACTTGCAGCCCCAGATGATGGCGTTGCTCAGCGTGGCTCGTGGGTCGAGCGTCGTCAAAGAGACGGTGTGGGAGAGCCGATTCGCCCATGCGACGGAGCTGGCACGCATGGGGGCACAGATCCGACTCGAAGGGTCTACAGCACTGATCGAGGGGGTTTCTGTGCTCTCGGGCACAGAAGTGCATACGACCGATGTGCGCGCCGGTGCTGCGCTCACTCTTGCGGGCATCGCTGCTGCAGGCACGACTATAGTTCTAGATCGCGATGGGCACATTGGGCGTGGGCATCGAGATCTGGCGGGCGAGCTGAATCGCCTCGGAGCTGCTATAATAGTCGAAGACGAGCAAACTCCAGAAGAGAAGAAGGAGGTTCTCAGTACTGAGCTTCGATGAACCAACTGATTGAAGATCGGCTCGGGGAGCGAGCGCGAGTCTTTGCAGGGGAACGAGCGATCTTAGTGGGGTTGGACACAGGGCAAGGGGCGGAGTGGCAGGAGCGCGAATCTATCGAAGAACTGATGGAACTGGCGCGGACGGCGGGACTGGAAGTCTTGCGGACGATCCTGCAAAAGCGTGACAAGCCCGATCCGGCGTTTTTCATCGGCAAGGGCAAGGCCGACGAGCTCCGTGAGCTCGCTGCCAAATCCAACGCCAATGTGATCGTCTTCAACGATGCGCTCACGCCGGCCCAAGCCCGTAATCTCGAAGAGAGCATTCAGAGAAAGATCATAGATCGCGCGCAATTGATTATGAACATCTTTGCGCAGCGGGCGCGCTCCAAAGAAGCCAAGCTCCAAGTTGAGCTGGCTCAGTTAGAGTATCTGTTGCCGAGGTTACGCGGGTGGGCGGAGGCGCTGGGGCAGCCTGGGGCGGGGATCGGCACGCGCGGCCCCGGCGAAACCCGGCTCGCCCAAGAGCGCCATGCGATCCGCCAGCGCATGCACACTCTCAAAGAGCAGTTAGCTAAAGCCGCCCAAGAGCGTGCCGTGCGCCGCAAGTTGCGCGAAAAGCACAAGATCCCGGAGATCGCCCTCATCGGGTACACCAACACCGGGAAATCCACGCTGTTGCGCGTCCTGACCGGCGCAGATGCCTTTGTCGAAGACAAGCTCTTCGCAACACTAGACCCCCTGACGCGCAAGTTCTCTCTGCCCGATGGGCGCCTTGCCGTCGTCACCGATACGGTCGGGTTTATTAAGAAGCTCCCCCATCAGCTTATTCCGGCATTCGCATCCACGTTAGAAGCCGCGCAGACCGCGGATCTGTTGCTCAACGTGCTCGACGTTTCAAACCCCTACCTCTTTGAGCACTGGCGCACGATCGCGGCAGTGCTCAACGACCTCTTCCAGAATGGGAGCCGCCCACCCATCATCAACGTCCTCAATAAAGCCGATAAGCTCCGGACTCCAGAAGACCGGCAGCGTCTGGAGCTGGCGCTCTCGACGATCCCCAACGCCGTGGTGATCTCGGCGCACGAGGGGACAGGGCTGGAGGAGCTGAAACACCGGATTATGCAGGCGCTTCTGCCAGCGCCTGTCGCAGCCTAAAGAGCAATGATTCAAGCAGTAACTGCACGTTGGCGTTACGCTGCAGCTTCCACAGTGCAGTCTCTAGAGCGTGCACCGCGGGACCTACCCCCACCCCGTTCTTCTCCAGCACCAACAGATCGCGACACCAATAGAGGGCTTCGCGGATGAAAGACTCGAGCACGTCTGGGTCGCACTTGCTCAGCGTCGCCGCAAGAGAGAGGACTTGGGCGCTGGTGTAGCGTTTCAGTCGCCCCAAGAGTTCTAAGATCGCTTCGCGGCGCGCGAAGGGATTTGTGTCGTTGAGGGCGTTCCACAGCTCGGTATCAGAAAGCTCTGCAAGATGTCTTTGAAGATGTGAACGCTCGGGGAGAAACTTTCGGACGGCTTCTATGAGGGGTTCTGGGGGCATGAGGCCCTTGGTAAGGCTGAGAAGAGTCTCGATCTCCTGGGTGCTTAGGCCGCGTTCGTGCAAGATTTTCTCTATCTGAGAGCGCGGCGGTGTGGGGAGCTTGACGATCTGGCAGCGCGAGAGGATCGTCGGCAGGATATTCGTGCTCTTAGCCAGCAGAATGAAGACGAGATATCTGGGCGGAGCTTCGAGAATCTTTAAGAGACTATTCGCAGCTTCGAGGCTGAGATCCTCGACGCTCTCGATGATATAGATTTTTTTGGGGGCTTCGACGGGGGGGTAGAGGGCTTTCTGTTGGAGGTCACGAACTTGGTCTATAGAGATGCGTTTCCCCGATTTGCTCACCCATATGAGATCGGGGTGAGTGCCGTGGGCGAGCTTCTGGCAGTGTGAGCAGGTGCCGCACTGAGCAGGGCAGAAGATGTGTTGCACGAGCTGCCGTGCAAGCTCCTGCGCCGTCGCCCCCACGAAGAGATAAGCCTGCGCAAGCTGAACGGTCTTCAACATTCGGGCAGCAGTGCTCATAATCTCTCTAGGGTACCAAAAGGGCGCAGCTGTGCCAATGGCGGTATAATAGCCTTCGTGGTGAGAGAATTTTTTGTTGGTTTTGTGTTCAGCGTGGGCTTTGGGTATCTCAGTCATCGGCTTGCGCCGCTGATGGGACTGCTCGACTCCCCTGATGACGCGCACAAAGCTCACGGGCGCACTGTGGCGATTGGCGGCTGGGCTGTGGCCCTTGCAGCTCTGGCAGTCTTTGTTTTGCTCAACGTCACTGAGATATGG
The DNA here is from genome assembly GCA_947085185.1 of Candidatus Fraserbacteria bacterium. Classification (GTDB taxonomy): domain Bacteria; phylum Bipolaricaulota; class Bipolaricaulia; order RBG-16-55-9; family DRXL01; genus JANXCC01. The sequence goes on from CAMTVK010000004.1 coordinate 13,221, forward strand.
AAGCTCGCGTTAGGGAGCTTCGTCGCGCTCTGTGTGGGTTTGCTTGATGATCGCCTTGGCTTGAGCCCCAAAGCCAAACTCTTGGGGCAGCTTCTGTGCGCGCTCGTTACGGCACTTGTCATGGGATGGACGGTCCAATCTGTTAGATTCTTTGGAGTTGAGCTTGCTTTGAGCTGGCTAGCGATCCCGTTCACGCTCTTTTGGATCATCGGGGCGATTAACGCGTTCAATCTCATGGATGGCTTGGATGGCCTTGCTACGGGGGGCGCAGCCATCATCTTTGGCGCGACGGCTCTCATCGCGCATCAGTTGGGCAACGGCATCGCGCTTGCGCTCTCGGCGGGTTTTGTCGGGGTCTTACTGGGGTTTTTGCTCTTCAATTGGGCTCCGGCCCGGGTCTTTCTCGGGGACGGAGGCACACACTTCGTCGGCTATTGGCTGGCAATTCTCTCCGTTGAGGCGACGCAGGCGGATCTCAGTCTTGGAGCGAGCAGGGTGCCGCTCTTGGTCTCACTGCTCTTGTTGGGTGTGCCCATTGCTGATACGGCGTGGGCGATCCTGCGCCGACTGAGTAAGAGACAATCAATCTTTCATGCCGATCGGGAGCATGTGCATCATAGGCTCGTGGCGATGGGGATGAGCGAACGGACGGCGGTGCTGATCTTGTACGCGATCATTGCGGCTTTGTGCGGGCTAGCGATCGTGATCTTCAATCTCTGATCGATATCACCCCCCAGGACAAACAGCCCCACGGAGAGCCGCACCAGCGGGACGACGGGAAAGCCCATCCCCAATGCCCCAGTCACGTCTATCCACGCGCCCCCACCAAGCCCGATCACCCGGGCTGACGCATTGTAATCTCCGGAGGGGATCCTTGACAAAACGAGCATGGAAGTTTTAGTATAGTTGGGCTTTTCTATGAAGACTCTTACGATCTTCGGCACGCGCCCGGAAGCGATCAAGCTCGCTCCAGTGCTCAAAGAGCTTCAGAAATTTCCGAAGATCGAATCGCGTGTCTGCGTCACGGCGCAACATCGCGAAATGCTCGACCAAGTCCTCAAAATCTTCGAGATCACCCCCGACTACGACTTGGATCTCATGCGCCCCAACCAGAGTCTCTCTACGCTGACGGCTGAAGCTCTCATCGCACTGGAATCTGTGATGCAAAGAGAGCAGCCCGACGTCGTCATCACCCAAGGGGATACGACGACAACGTTTGTCGCATCTTTGAGCGCGTATTATGCGCAGATCCCCGTGGCGCGCGTCGAGGCCGGATTACGCACTCATAAGAAATACAGCCCATTCCCCGAAGAGATCAATCGCGTCTTGGCCGATCACATCGCGGACGTGCACTTTGCCCCCACCGAACGCGCCAGAGAGAATCTCTTGCGCGAGGGCATCCCTCCCGAAAAGATCTGCGTCACCGGAAACCCTGTGATTGACGCACTCCAGCAGACATGGGCGCGCGTGAAAGAGCGCGATCTGGGCAGAGAGCTGCCCGTGCCCCTTGAGCTCTGTTCACAGGTCGCGCACGGGCAGAAGAAGCTCATTCTCGTCACTGGTCATCGGCGCGAGAGCTTTGGCCCAGAGTTCGAGCGCATCTGTCTTGGACTGAAGCAGATCGCGCGCAGCTTCCCGGACGTCGTCATAATCTACCCCGTACACCTCAACCCCAACGTGCGCGCGCCGGCCTACAAGATCCTCAAAGACCAAGAGCGCGTTTTTTTAATAGAGCCGTTGGATTATGAAAAATTTGTCTGGCTCATGGGCCGAGCGTTTTTTATTCTGACGGACTCTGGAGGAATTCAAGAAGAAGCACCAGCATTGGGCAAGCCCGTGCTCGTCATGCGCAAGGTGACTGAGCGCCCCGAAGCACTAGAAGCTGGCACAGCTCGGCTTGTGGGAACAGAGACGGAGCATATCGTTCGTGAAGCAGCGCGGCTTCTTGAAGATCGCACTGCGTATGAGCGCATGGCTCGCGCGGTCAATCCCTTTGGAGATGGGCACGCTGCTGAGCGCATCGTGAAGATCTTGCGCGAGCGTTTTTGACGCCGTGAGCTCCACTATGATATTGTGTGACCAACAAGGAGATGATGAGAGGATGGCCTCTGAAAGACGGTGGATATTCATCGTGACTGTCGTAGCAGCTCTCATTGCTTCAGCGATCTACACCCTGCGCCAGCCGTTGGAATTTGAGACGGGCGCGTTGGTGCGTGTCAAGACTCCGCCTTTGCCCTCAGAATTTTCCGTGCGCTTCCACTGGGGCGAGGACTTCTGGCGCAGCCCAGACTTGGCTCTCCAAGTCGCTAAGACGATCAGAGTCTCAGAAGAGCCTGGGGAGACCTGGCCTGTGGTCTCATGGTTGTCTCACAACTTAGAAGTTCGCGAATCCGACGGGGTAGTCACGCTGAGGCTGCGCGGCGGCTTTGCCCAGCGCACCGTGCGCGATGCCCTCGCCGAGTATATCAAGCAAGCCTCAGAGAAGATCAAGAGCGACCTGCGCGCAAGCCTTGAGCGCGAGAGCGCTCGCTTGAGCGAACTGCAACAAGCACTTGAGAACTATCGCCAGCACATTATCCAAACGCTCACAGCCCGGGTAGAAGAGCAACGAGCTTTACTCCAGAGTCAAAAAGAGCGCATCACGAAAGAGCTTCAAGAGCTCCTCAAGAGCCGGCTGGCTCAGATACGAATCACTGAGCAGGGCGCGACGCTGGAGAGTTGGTACTATCGCAATTATTTAGAGTCGCTGCTGCGACGCCTGGAAGAGCTTGAGCGCGAGCTCGATCGCCTGGGAGCCCACGGGATCAGTATCTTTGAGGAAGAGTATCGGCGTGTTGGAGAGCTCGAGGGGCGTATGGCGTCCCTGGCCCAAGCGCGCGTGGAAGCGCAGCAAATTCTCGAACGATGGGAGCCCGTAGAGATCATAACGCCGGCCCAGCTGCCGCAGGGGCCGGTGGGGCCGGATCGCTCCCAGACTCTCTTATGGGGGACGGGCGTTGGGATTGTTTTAGGGATTGTGCTGGCGATCTTCTCCCCGCGACGGCGCAACACAGAGCGCGCACGCGATTAGTCTGGCCAAAACTCTTCAGGATAGCTCAGAAATCTTAATCGTTCTGGAGTCTTGATGAGCTCGTAGATGGGGCGGCCGTGAGAGAGCCCCAATTCTGGGTATTGGGGAGCAAGGATGATGCGCAGCGGGGGCAGAGAGTTATAGTGGGGGTTGGGGATGATTGTCAGATCTCCCTCACCCGCAGGACGGGGTGAGGACCTCAGCACAAAGTACGCCCCGCCACCTTTCTCTTCAAAGGGCTCGTAGAGGCTCTCGACTTTGGTCGAGACCCAGTTGGCCATCTTCAGAATCTGATCTGTGGGGTTGATCGTGACGTGGCCGTAATTGGGAGGCACAAGCACGATCTGGCCTTCGTGGGCGACGACGAGCACCACATCAGTAATTCTGTCGTGGTCGCGCTTCTGCAATAAGACGTGAGCTTGGCCCTCTAAGACCTGATAGAGCTCGGGGTAGCAGAGCCCCGGCTTGTACTCAGAGTGATAGTGCCCCTTCGTTTTATTGTGCTCTTGCCCGAGGGGCGTGGGGAGCAGCACGGTGATATCGTAGCGTATGTGGAGCTGCCCTGCGATCTGTCGGTCTTCAGGGAGCACACAATCGCGGTACATCAGATAGAGGGGTCGGTCCAAATCAGCGGTGCGCAGCCAGTCTCTGTCGAAGATCACCGACTGCATCTCACGGAGAGTGCGAACTTGGGGGCGGATCTCGCGATCGCCGACGCACAGAGCTTCCATAGTGATGTCCACCATAGCAGCTGGTTTTGCTCGATGCAACTATAAGCTCATAAGAGCCTGCAATGCGTCTCGCGTGATCTGCATGGCTTGCTCGAGGCGTTCGGGGCTGGACTCGTCCAGGGCGTCAATCAAGTGCTCTAAGAGCATCTTGATGGGGGTCACGCGAAAGAGCTTTTCAGCATAGACAAAAGCGCTGATTCTCTGGCGGCGCAGTAAGATATTGAGGGCGTCCGTCAGTTGCAGCTCGTTGTTTTTATCTGGGGGAGTCGCCTGAAGAGCTTCGAAGATCTGGGGCACAAGCACGTAGCGCCCGACGATAGTCAGCCCCTTGCTATGCCCCTTGGTCGGCTTCTCTTGGAGCTCTTCGATCAAATAGACGTGCTCTTGGATGGGCTTGCCCAAGTGCGCGATCCCGTAGTTTTTGAAATCAGCTGCCCCTTCGGCGCCGGTGACCGCGAGCACGCTGCACCGATAGTGTTCATAGAGAGCCAGCATCTGCCGCAGACAGTTGCGGCCCTCCCCTAAGAGAATATCATCGGGCAGGATGACGGCAAAGGGCTCGTCGCCCACGACCCCATGAGTAGTTAGAATGGCGTGGCCCAGCCCCAATTGCGGCTCTTGGACGACCGTGCGCACTTTGAGAGATCGGGGAAGCTTTAATGTTGGGACGGCTTTGCCGGGCGCCAGCACCAAGACGACCTCGCTCACGCCTGCGAGGGCGGCTTCTTGGAGCGCGGGGCGGAGCATCTTCCCGAGCTGTTCTGGGGAGAGCAACCGGGGCTGCCAGCCCGCCACGGGGATGACAGCGCGACGCACGCGCTTGCGGCGCAGCTCCCGCCAGCGCCCGATCATCCGAGAGAACTCTTCGATCAGCTCATCGCGCTCAGGCTGGGGAAGCTCGGCGAGCTGTTCTGTAATATCGTTCAGGCGCGGCGTCAGCTCTGCTGTGGGCTGATGGCCTGCGGCCTGCAGGAGCTCTCTCTTCTCTGAGGGGGTCAGGTCGAGCGCCTGCATCAGGCGCGTGAGCATGGCAAGCGAGGGCCGGCGCTGCCCCCGCTCAAGATACGTGACAAAGCTTGCCGAGACCCCGGCACGCTGGGCCAACTGGGCTCTGTTCAGCCCCAGCCGCTCCCGATGCCCCTGCAGCAAGCGCGCCAGCTCCGTTAGGTCGTGCATAGTTCCGGTGATGTAAGCTTAGCTCTTGCTCTTCACTCTGTCAAGAGCCCCACCAAGAGATAAGCCCTCTTCCCCCATAGCGTTGTGGAAGCTCCAGCAAGAAAATCGCGATCAGAAGAGTATCTTTATAGCAGTTGACGTTCACTTTGTGAATATTTTATAGTATAAATGGTTCACTCAGTGATGAGCGTAAGGAGGCAGCCCATGAGAACCATCGCATGGTTGGATGAGGTCGGACAAGCTGATGTGAGCTTGGTAGGGGGAAAGGGGGCATCTTTGGGGGAGATGCGTCGGGCCCTGCAAGGCATTCCCGTGCCCGACGGCTTTATCGTTACTGCCGAAGCGTTTCGTGCGTTTTTGGAGCGCACAGGGCTGGACAAGCGCATCCGCGCGCTCACCAGCCAGCTCGATACCCATAACGTCCAGATGCTCGCCGACTATGGGCAAAGCCTCAGAAATCTTATCATTGAGACGCCCTTGCCGTCTGATCTTGAGAGCGAGATCGTGCGCGCCTATCGCGAGCTGGTGCGCAAGACCGGCAGCCCAGACGTCGCCGTGCGCTCTTCAGCAACACTCGAAGATTCCCAAGAGCACTCATTTGCCGGCCAGCACGACACGTTCTTGAATATCAAAACCGAAGCGATGCTTTTAGATCGCGTGCGTCGGTGCTTTGCCAGCCTCTTCACCGATCGCGCGATCTCTTATAGGCGCGACCGAGGGGTTGCTAACGGTGACGTGGACTTAGCCGTGGTCGTCCAGCAGATGGTGCGCTCAGACCTAGCAGCTTCTGGGGTACTCTTCACCATTGACCCCGAATCGGGCGCGGAGAATGTCGTCTATGTGACGTCGTCGTATGGGTTTGGGGAGCTCGTCGTGCAGGGGCGGGTCAACCCTGATCAGTTCTATGTTTTTAAGCCGGGGCTGGTCAATGGCTATGCAGCCCTGATCGAGAAACGTTTAGGGAGCAAGCAGAAGAAGCTCGTCTGCGCCAATGGCGCGCTCACAGAAGAAGACGTCTCTCTTGAAGAACAACAACGGTTTTCTCTCAGTGACGACGAAGTGTTGCAATTAGCTCGGTGGGCGGTGCAGATCGAGAAGCATTACGGGCGCCCCATGGACATCGAGTGGGCCAAAGATGGGGGCAGTCAAAGACTTTTTATCGTGCAGGCGCGTCCGGAGACGGTCCACGGGGCCAAGGGCGCCCATACTCTTGAGAACTTCGTGCTTGAGGAGACGGGGGAACTCTTAGCTTGGGGCGAGCCGGTGGGCAGCAAGATCGGTCAAGGGCCAGCGCACGTCATTCTCGACGTCAAAGAGATCGCGCGTTTTGCTCCCGGCGAAGTTCTGGTGACCGAGATGACCGATCCCGACTGGGAACCCATTATGAAGATTGCCTCGGCGATCGTGACCGAGCGCGGGGGGAGGACGTGCCATGCCGCGATCATCTCGCGCGAGCTAGGCATTCCGTGCGTCATCGGAGCAGAGAACGCCACCAAGAAGATTCAGTCCGGGCAAGAGATCACCGTAGACTGCTCTCAGGGTGAAGGGCGCGTCTTTGCTGGGCGCTTGAAGTTCAGAATTGATCGCATCGATGTGGCACAGCTGCCTCGCACGCGCACAAAAATTATGATGAACGTGGGCATCCCGGAGACGGCGTTTGCCCAAGCGCGCATCCCCAACGACGGCGTCGGGCTCGCCCGCGAAGAGTTTATTATCAGTTCGCACATTGGGATTCACCCCAAGGCGCTCTTAGAATACGAGCAGCTCAAAGCCCGCGCGCCCCACGATGAGCAGATCGCCCAGATCATTAAAGAGATCGACGCGCGCACCGTGGGCTACCTCGACAAGGCCCAGTTCTTTATAGACAAGCTTGCGTCGGGGGTCGCGAAGATCGCTGCGGCCTTCTGGCCCAACGACGTGATCGTCAGGCTGTCAGACTTCAAGAGCAACGAGTACGCGAGCTTGATCGGGGGCGCGCTCTACGAACCGACCGAGTCCAATCCCATGATCGGCTGGCGGGGCGCGTCGCGGTATTACGATCCCAAATACAAAGATGCATTCGGTCTCGAATGCCAAGCGCTTGTGAAAGCCCGCGACGAGATGGGTCTCACAAACATTAAAGTGATGATCCCCTTCTGTCGCACTCCCCAAGAAGGGCGCAAAGTCATCGAGACGATGGGGGAGTTTGGGCTCAAGCAGGGCGAGAATGGTCTTGAGATCTATGTGATGTGCGAGATCCCAAGCAACGTGATCTTGGCTGAAGAGTTCGCTGAGATTTTTGACGGTTTTTCGATTGGGAGCAACGATCTCACGCAGTTAACGTTGGGGCTGGATCGAGACTCAGAGCTGGTCGCGCATATTTACGATGAGCGCAACGAGGCCGTCAAGCGTCTGGTCCGGCACGTCATTGGCGTAGCACGACGCAAGGGGCGCAAGATCGGGATCTGCGGGCAGGCGCCCTCAGACTTCCCAGAATTTGCAGAGTTCTTGGTCGAATGTGGGATCGACAGCATCTCGCTCAACCCCGATACGGTCATCAAGACGAGATTGCTCATAGCCGAGAAAGAACGCGAGCTTTCACTTTCCCCACAAACTCACATCGCCCTTGGCGAAGCGCTCCGCTTCGTCTAAGACTGCGCGCACTTTGTCAAGGGAGTCAAGCTCACAATAGAGTCTGAGTACCGGCTCGGTCCCGCTGGCGCGTAGCAGCAGCCACCCATGCGGAAAGCGCACCTTCACCCCGTCGAGCATCTCCGTCTTGATCACTTCTAAGCCCGCGATCTGCAGCGGCGGCCGACGCTTCACGCGCTCCACGATCTCTAGACGACTCTCTAAGTGCAGATCACGCCGGTCGTACCAGTGCGGGCCAACTTCAGCTAAAAGATCGTTCACGATCTCGCTTGCGGGCTTTTGCGCTCGTGCTGCAATCTCACACAGCAACAGAGAATTCAACACGCCGTCACGCTCCGGAATATGATTTTTTACGGCGATCCCGCCTGATTCCTCACCCCCGATCAAGACGTCTTCACGGATCATCTTCTCGCAGATATACTTGAACCCCACGGGGACCTCGTCGAGCTCTACGTTATTTTTCACAGCGAGCGTATCAATCATATCGGAGAGCGCAAATGATTTAACGACTTTGCCGCGCCAGCCCTTCGCCAGGAAGTGTTTGAGAATGAGCGCGAAGCACCGATGGGAGTCTATGACGTGTCCCAGCTCGTCCATCGCCGCGACGCGGTCGCCGTCGCCATCGGTGACGACGCCGAGCAAGCGCGTGGCGCTCTTCAATCTTTTCCGGCGTTCGCTGGCGATCACGGCGCGCAGCGGGCTTAAGTTTCTCTCGATGGGCTCAGGGTTCTTTCCCCCAAAGCGCGGGTTGTCCCCGTGGCGCACCGTCAGAAATTCGATGCCCAAGTCTTTGAGAATCTCCGCGACGTAGCCGCGCGCCGCCCCGTACATCGCGTCTATGACCACACAAAGATCGCTCTTTTGGAGAAGCTCCGTGTCGATGAGCTGGCGCACACGAGCCAGATAAGGGCTCTTAAAATCTGCGAAATTGAGGGCGCTCTCGGGAGTTTTCGGCGTCGGCGCCTCTGAAGGGACGAGAGACTCGATGAGCTGAGTGACGCTGGGCGGGGCAGAGCTCGCGTATTCGAGCTTCAGTTTGATCCCATTGTATTCGGGAGGGTTATGACTGGCCGTGACCATGACGCCCAACGCCGCTTGATAGTGCTGGACGGCATAGGAGAGCGCGGGAGTAGGCACGCAGTCCGCTGCGATCCAGACGGGGATCTCTGCGTCTTGCAGAATGCGCCCGATGTGTATAGCGAACTCTTTCGAGAGAAAGCGCGTATCATAGCCGATGACGACGCCGCACTCTGGAGGGCGCAAGCCCACGCCCCATTTTCTATAGACTTCTAAGGCGCGGCGCTGCGGGCTCTTTAAGTACTCAGCGATCGCGGAGGCGACGCGCCCTACGTTCTCAAACGTGAAATCTTGGGCGATCACCCCGCGCCAGCCGTCGGTGCCAAAGCGAATCGCGCTCATCTTCAGAGTATGGGGTCTTGGGGCTGCAGGGGCTTCTGCTGAGCCAGAACTTGCCCATTGGGCCCCACGACGCGCTCGACGTGCGGCGGCAGCCGAATCTCCACAGTCTGAAAGACTTCGATGATGAGATCGCGCGGCAGTGCCAGCTCCATCCACAGGGCTTCTACGTCAACGACCCCGTTGACGACCGGGACTTCCGCGAGCGTCTTCTCGATCGCTCGCGCGTATCTCTGCATAGCGTCGGGCAAGTATGGCCCATCGGGCTCTCTCAAAAATTCCTCCATAGCGTCAGTACTTCCACTCCACGGTGTAGATGACCTTCGTCGTGTCGTGAGCTTTGACGGATGCTCTAAAGAGCACCGTGTTCGCGTCGAGCTTCTCGTAGCTTGGCTCAGCTGAGACGATCTTCCACACACCCTGAAGTCTCTCTCTCACTTCGATCACGACGTCGGAATCTTTCTGATTGCGCAAAATAATTTCATACGTGTCGCGATAGAGCTCACGGCCCAGCTCGTCTCGGCCGACGACCTGACGGTCTTTGAGGACTCTTTCGGCTTTGAGATCGAAGGCCATCCCTGGCACGAGCGCGAGCTTCTCCCCTACAGGAGTGTGGCCGAGCAAATCTTCACCGATCCATTGGAGTGTGCCCGCGCGCTCCGTGTAGAGACGCACGACACCCGCAGGAAGTGCCATTCCCAAGCCGTGTGGCTCGTCATTGACGGAGCGGATCTCCACGCGCACCTGAGGTGCGACGGCAGCCTCGTAGACATAGTGTTTGGAGACCGTGACGGCATCGGCGCGTATGAACGGTACTTGCAGAGCGCGCCGGTCCTCAAGAGTTACGCGTCGGGGGAACTCGTACTGATAGTACTCGAACGTGGGCTTGGTTTCGAGTTCTTTCTCTTGGGCCGCCAGCGGGACGGGCTTTGGGGGGCTGATGGGGGCAGGGGGCGGCGCCACGCGGCGTAGCTCCCCAGCGACCAGAGTGAGCCTGGCGTTTCTATACTCGCGACCACTAGAGTTTTGAATGGTCACCCAGCTGCGCAACTCCATCTGGTCTTCTGTGTCGTTGAGGATCGCCGTGTAATACGCCGACCAGCTCAGCCCTCCGGTGATATAGCTTAGCTGTCCCTGGATTTCTCCGGAAAAATCGCTCTGGATGCGCCAGCGCAGCGCCGGGGTTTTGCGATAGTCCGCCGGCTGAGCAAGAGAGATCTCACTAAAATCTTTGATGAGCTGGATGCGTCCGGTTACTTCTTGAAGGACGATGCCATCTGCGACGCTGAGGAGCGTCCCACGATAGGTCTTGGGGATCAAGCCGCGAGCGACGATCACTTCGACCTCCTGACCGATAGAGTTCTGCAGGAGCTGCCAGCCCGTCGGCTCTTGTGATGGGAGAAACTCCTGCTCGACGATCTGGATCTCTTTGAGCGAGCGCAAGAGGACCGAATCGGGCAGAAGGGTTTTAGGCAAACCTTCGATGAGATACTCGTTTTCTCCCGAAGCGAGCGCAAGCGTGCGGGGTTCTTCGACGAGGGCCAAGTCGCTATAGATGGTGATGCGTGGCCCGATGATATCCTGTTGGGCCCCGCCGAGGCTGCTGGTCAGCAGTGCGATCACGACTATGGCCAAGCGTTTCATAGTCTCCTCCTTGTGTATTTAGTTTAGCTGAAGATAAGGGCTCCTGCCAGATCGAGGGGCTTGACAGGCACGAGAGAGCGCGTTACAATAGCATTGCTCATGGCGGCGTAGCCAAGTGGTAAGGCGAGGGTCTGCAAAACCCTTATGCACCGGTTCGATTCCGGTCGCCGCCTCAGATACAGTTTCAAGTGAAAAGTTGCAAGTTAAAAGCTCATTGAAACTTGGTACTGTTCTTTCGGGTGGTTAGCTCAGCGGAAGAGCGTCTGCTTGACGTGCAGAAGGTCGGAGGTTCAAATCCTCCACCACCCACCAAAAGTTAGCGCCCACTTCAAAGTTCACAGTTACAAGTTCAAGTCACAAAAGCGATCTGTCTCTCAATGATCCGTGGTTCTGCCCCAGCCGTGTCCACCGTGACAAAAGATATATTATCAGAGCGCGGATCGCTCCAGCCGTCAGAGAGTTTCTGCTTCATCGCTTGATAGATCTCATAGCGCCCGTCGGAGTACCCGCGCCCGCGCAACGACACGCCCTGACGCGCTGCCAAACGCGCTTGCACTATCTCCTCAGAACACGTCACATAGATGATCCACAGTGAAGCCCGCCCTCGAAACTCTGCAAAAAATCTCAGGCGCGTCTCGCGGCGCAAGAACGTCCCATCGAGCACAACATGGCGACGCTTGCTCACAGCACGATGGGCACGAGCGAGCATATATGCGTACACACGACGATAGTACTCGTCATCGTAAGAGCGCTTTTCCCCAAAGAGCCGATAGCCCACTCTGTCGGTGCTCAAGTAGCGCGCCCGCAGCTCGCGCGCGATCTGACGAGCGAGAGTCGTCTTACCCACGCCCACCAGCCCGCAGACCATTACCAGCCACGGCTCCGGCAGCTCCCCAAAAAGCTTGCGCCACTCAATCATCTGGGAGAGTAAAGCACTGAGCTCATACGGTTGTCAAGTTGGGGGGGGTCCCTGCGCCAAGAGATCGGTACCAGGGGGAGGTGTGGCAATGGCTCAAGAAAGCGGGCATCCTCTTCTTGACCCATTACATGCGGTCTTGACAAAAGCAGACTATTTTAGTATGCTTTTCTCACCAAAGAAGGAGGGAAGCTATGTCACGGGTGTTCTTGGTCGGTGTGTTGGTCGTGGTGGTAGCGTCTTTGGTGGTGGCTCAACCGTCGGGCGAGCTGGTGATCTACTCTGGGCGCAGTGAGCCCTTGATCGTCCCGGTCATCCAGCTCTTTCAGCAGCAGACCGGCGTGAGGGTGACGCTCCAGAGCGGCACAGCGACCGCTCTTGCTAATCTCATCTTGCAGGAGCAACCCAACCCCAGGGCGGATCTGTTCATCGCTAACGACGCTGGGACGTTAGAGTTCCTCAACCTCAAAAAAGCCCTTCAGTCCTATATCTCTGAGCAGATCAAAAAGATTCCCGAAAACTTTCGTGCCCGCGACGGCAGTTGGCTTGGGGTCTCCGGCCGCAGCCGCGTCATCATGTACAATACGAAGCTCTTAAAGCCCGAAGAGCTTCCCCAATCGGTCTTCGAGCTCACCAACCCCACATGGAAGAACAAGATCGCGATGGCCACGACGCGCAATGAGTCGGTCATCGCCTGGGTAACGGCTCTGAGATTGACCAAGGGCGACGAGTTCACCAAAGAGTATCTGCTCAAGCTCAAAGCGAACGGCGTTGTGACCCTCAACGGGCATACTGATGTGCGCAAGGCCGTCGGCCGGGGAGAGTTTGCTCTCGGGCTGATCAATCACTATTACTATCACTTGGAGGTGCGCGACGGCTCCCCTGTGGGGGTAATCTACCCCGATCAAGGACCTACTGATCTGGGGGTCTTGGTGAACGCTGCCGGTGCGGCGATCGTCAGGAACGCCAAGCGCCTCAGAGAAGCCCAGCGCTTTTTGGATTTTCTCGCTTCGCCTCAAGCGCAGAAGCTCTTTGCCGAGCTGAACTTCGAGTATCCGCTCCTGCCAGGGGTGCCCACGGCGCCCGGGGTGCGCCCGTTGGAGACCATTAAGCTCATGCCGGTGCGCCTGGATGAGCTAGGAGCAGAGCTCGAGAAGACATTAAAACTGTTAGACGAGGTCGGACTCGGGTAAAATAAGCTGCTCATGGCTTCCTCGCGAACTCTTGTAAGACGCGCGTGGGCTCGCTGGGTCGGGCTGGGCTCGATCCAGCGAGCCGTTCTCTCCTTGATAGTGCTGGGCGTTGCCTGGGCGATAGCGCTCCCATTTATTATAACGCTTTGGCGCGGGATCACGGCAGGGACAGAGATTTGGAGCTCCCTCTGGCACGCGCGACTGGTGCCCTTGCTCGTCAGTACGCTCTTGCTGACCGGGGCCGTCACAGTTGGTGCGCTTGTCTTGGGAGGAAGCCTAGCATGGTTGATCGAGCGCACGGACCTCCCCGGACGCCGCTGGCTCGGCCCTATGCTGGCTGCTCCGTTGGTCATGCCGTGCTATGTGATCGCCATTTGGCATGTCTCGTTCTGGGGGCCTGGAGGCGTGCTCAGCCGCCTCTTAGAACTCTTTGGTGTCTCTGTTCATGTCCCAACTCTCTATGGGTTTTTTGGGGCGTGGCTCATCTTAGTCATTGGGACTTATCCCTATGTATATATGCTGACTCGAGCAGCGCTGCGTTCGCTCGACGTTCAGCTGGAAGAAGCTGCTCGCTCTCTAGGAGTTCGCAGATGGCACATCGTGACGAGAGTCACTCTGCCCTTGCTCGCCCCGGCGCTCGCCGCAGGGGGACTATTGGCAGCTGTCTATGTGCTTTCTGATTACGGAGCCGTGGCGACGCTGCGCTACGAGACGTTTACCACAGCGATCTATAAGCAATTAGCTGGACGCTACGATCAAGCCCCTGCAGCGGCGATGAGCACGGTCTTGATTGCCCTCACGGTGCTCTTGCTTGTGGCACAGCAGCGCTTGTGGGGGCGTGGACGACACTATTACAAAGCTTCGCCCAGGCCACTCCCCTTGGTGCCGCTGCGCTCCTGGAAGAGATGGGCCGCGTTGGGGTTTCTCGTGCTCTGCGTGATCTTAGGGGTGCTCCTGCCAGGTGGGGTCTCGCTCTATTGGCTGCTTGAGGGGGTTGTTCATCCTCAGCCAATGGCAGCGTTCTGGGGGACGTCTCTTGCTGATTTAGGGAGTTATGCTTGGAATAGCCTGGTGAGCGCTTCTGCTGCGGCGACGGGCGCACTCTTTTTAGCTTGGCCGCTCGCGTATAGGGCTGTTCGATATAATGCGCGCGGTCTGGCAAGGCTCTCCCAAGCGGGCCAGGCCCTGCCGGGAGTGCTCATCGCTTTAGCGATAGCGCTGGTGCTTCATCGATTTGTGCCCTTTCTGTACTTCACCGTCTGGGCGTTGATTATCGCGTATATTGTGAGATTCTTTGCTGTGGCGCTCCAGGCTACAGAGGCAGGGCTGGCTCGTGTGCCGGTGCGCTTGGAAGAGGCCGCGCGCTCCCTGGGGTGTTCTTCTGTTGGGGTGTGGTGGCGCCTGACGCTGCCGCTGGTCAGGCCAAGCCTGATCGCTGGTTGGACTCTGGTCTTTCTCAACGCGCTGCGGGAGCTACCCGCGACGCTGCTGTTGCGTCCACCGGGATTTGACACCCTGCCGGTGCGCTTCTGGATTGCTGCTGGGGAGGGCTTTTACGCTCAGGCGGCCGCGCCCGCCCTGCTCCTGATGGTGCTCTCGCTCCCGCTGTTCTTCTTGGGGCATCAGCTGGAGGTCCACCGTGGCACATGAGATCGTCATAGAGAATCTGCTGAAGAGATTTTCTGATGATTTTACTCTGGGGCCGCTGTCGCTTGCGGTGAGCCAAAGCGAGCTGTTGGGGGTGATCGGGCCATCGGGGTCGGGCAAGACGACGCTGTTGCGGCTGATCGCGGGATTTGAACGTCCCGATTCGGGCCGTATCGTCATAGGCTCTCGCACCGTCGCTGACGCGATCCACTGGGTCGAGCCGGAAGATCGTGGGGTGGGCATGGTCTTCCAAGAGTATGCGCTCTTTCCCCATCTGACGGTCGCAGAGAATATCGCGTTTGGGGTGCCCAAGCCGGTGCGAGCGCAGCGTGTGCGAGAACTTATGGAGCTTGTGGGGCTTGCGGGATTTGCGGGGCGCTACCCCCATGAGCTTTCCGGGGGAGAGCAGCAGCGCGTCGCCATAGCGCGAGCCCTCGCAGCTGCGCCCAATGTGCTCTTGCTCGATGAGCCCTTTTCTCATTTAGATGCCGACTTGCGCCCCAAGATGCGCGCTTTTCTCAAAGTCTTATTGCAAAGACTCGGCTGCACCACGATCTTTGTCACCCATGACCAAGAAGAAGCGTTTGAGCTTGCCGATCGGGTGGCGGTGCTCAACGCGGGGCGCTTGGAGCAGATAGATGTGCCTGAGAGGCTCTATCGTGAGCCAGCGACGCGCTTCGTCGCGGAGTTTATCGGCAGACCGTGCGCGGTGTGCCGGCGACTGATGCGCGCTGCTGATTTATTCTGCGCGCTGCCCCAGCTTCTGATCTAAGAGGAAGAGCCCCGCGCCCTCATCGCCGACGAGCTTTAACTGCTCTATGACTTCGCTGGCGCTCTTTTCTTCTTCGACTTGCTCCTCGATGAACCACTGGAGCATCACTTCGGTGGGGTAATCGTCCTCGTCGTCGGCCAGGTCATAGAGTTTGTTGATAGAATCAGTGATCTTTTGTTCGTGAGCCAGGGCTTTCTCAAAAGCGTCGAGTGGAGACTGAAAGTGTGTAGGGGGCTTGGCGATGGCGCCCAGCTCAACGCGCCCGCCGCGATCGGTGACAAAATCGAAGATCTTCATGGCGTGGTTGATCTCTTCTTGGGCTTGCTGGCGCATCCAGTGGGCCATGCCTCGCAGGTTCTGGGCTTCGAAGTAGGCGCACATGGACAGATAGACATACGCCGACTCGAGTTCTCGGACGATCTGGTCGTTGAGGGCTGTTTGGAGTCTCTTGCTGAGCATGATAGTACCACTCCTTCGGAGAAGATAGAGTTATTGTAAACAGAAGACCATGCGCTTGGCAAGGTCTTGAGTCTTCCCGCACGCTAGACTTTGAGGTTGTCTGACGCTCTGCTTGCAGGATTTTCTGGACCATCCACCTGACGTGCTTGTCAGCAGTTCGGGCAATCAGCTTGGCGGGGGCTTTATGGGGCGCCGTGAGCCAAGGCTCGGAGTTTCGGCGACGTCGGGGATTGTGGAATCTTATTGGGGTAGCAGAGGGCCCAACTCCCGATCTATACGAGATTTTTCTGTGGGCTCTTGACTTTTTCCCTCGGTTGTAGTATAGATAAGCTGAAATCCCAGAAAGACGCCCATCCCCACCCAGAGGGAGGAGCCATGCGCATAGCTTCCTTGGGAAAGCTCGTCCTGGTCGTCGGTCTCGTCTCGGTCCTTGTCGGTTGTACCCCACTCTTCAAGCAGTCTCGGAATGTCACCCCCCCCCCCGCTGAACTCTGACTCCGCTTCTGCAGCAAACTTCCAAGCACTCAGTGCTCAACTCGGTGAGAGGTGTTCTGCTCCCATTCTCGAGCCAGAGCGCTCGGCCCTGCTCCAAGAGGCCTTGGCAGACTCCCAGTTGCAAGCAGTCAAGGCCCAGCTGGAGCGTCGCGGGTTTGGCATGAATGCCGACGAAGCCCAAGCGGTGCGGCTTGTCGGGGGAGAACAAGTGTTGATCCCCTTTGGGGGTGGAGCCCATCTCGTTTGGACGAGGGCCAACGGGCAGACAGCGGCAATGGGCTTGATCCGTCAAGGGAACAAGACGCTCAACGTCAGCGCGGATGGGCAGGAGCGCGTCGTCAGATTCCTCCCTGTGCAGAAGGTGGAGAAGCTGCTGCGCAAGCTGCGTGAGAAGCCCAAGTTCCAGCAGTTTGAGAGGAAGCTCCACCAGAAGGGGAAGCGAGTGGGGAAGGTCCGTGTGCTCTTTGACGAGACTAGCAAGCTTGCCATTGTGGGGATAGCCAGTGAGGGGAGTGATGAGAAGATCGCGCATCAGGTGCGGATCAAGCTCAAGGCGGGGAGAGACGACGAGCCGGAAGAGAACGAGGAGCCAGTGATCCAGGCGACGGCCTGCGGGCAGGCAACTGGGGAAGCCGTGCCAACGGGAGCCAAGATGCAGGCCCAGATGTACTATGAAGGGGAGGGAGCGACGACTAGCGGCGCTTATTCTGAGGGGTACAATTATGAAGGCCCTCAGCTCTGCACATCCCAATGGGGGTATGACTACTGGTGCACCAGCACGACCCCGATGCTCAGCCTCTCGGTGACGAGCTTAGCGTTGGCAGCTTTCAAGGGCCAGAGCGTGCAAGCGACCCTAACGATCTGGAACTCTGGA
>CAMTVK010000005.1:0-125173 GCA_947085185.1 Candidatus Fraserbacteria bacterium
AAGTCTACCGTACACTGAATCCTCTGGAGCTTCGCCGGCGGATTGAGAGGAATCTGGAGGAACTAAGGAGGCTACATGGGTAACAAGAATTATGAGGCAAAGTTGCGGGCTTCGGTAACAGCTACTTATGAGGCATCACGGGGGGACGCACGGAAACCCCATGCCGAAGGGACCCTCGTCCTTGGGCTGCGGCCCGCACGGCTATACTCTGAAACTATGGATAGGCCCTGGCTCATAGGAAGCGCGCTCATTCTAGCAGCCGGACTGGCCCTCTGGTACGTCTGGCAAGGCTGGCAGCTCACAGAGCTCTCCAGCAAAGTCATCGCGAGCCGTCTTGAGCGCGACGCACTGCTCGCCCAGCGAGATCGCCTCAAGCTCGAAGTCATGCGATTCTGGTCCTTAGAGAATATCGAGAAGATCGCCAAAGAGCGCCTGGGCATGAAGAAGATACCCCCAGGGACGCTCAAGCTCCCATGGATCGACGACTCACGATAGCGTTCTTAGGGCTGATGGGCTTTTTCGTGCTTGTTGCTGGGCGGCTCGTGCAGCTTCAGATTGTCGAGGCCAACCAATGGAGGGAGCTGGCCGCCCGCTTCCAAGAGGGCACGGTCACTCTTCCGGCCCTGCGCGGGCGCATCTACGACCGCAACGGCGTGCTGCTCGCCCAAGACGTGCGCGCGATCTCCGTCGCTCTCGATACCTATACCATGACGCGCCCTGATCTCTTAGAAGAGCTGCTCGTCAAACACTTACAGATCCCCAGGACAACTGCTCAAGAGAAGCTCTACAGACCAAGCTATTTCACGTGGATCGCCCGCGCGATCCCTCCAGAGCAAGCCGAAAGCTTAGCACGAGCTGCTCGCGAGGCCGGCGCCCGCGGCTTGATCTTTGTAGAAGACCGCAAGCGTCAGTATCCCCACGGGGATCTCGCTTCCAACGTCATCGGCTTTGCGGGGGTTGACGGGCATGGCCTTGAAGGGCTCGAGCTGATGTTCGACAGAGAGCTCCAGGGCACCGAATCTCTCTGGAGCTTCGTGCGCATGGCCAATGGCACCCAGATCGAGCGCCGCCAAATCCAAGCCGGCCGCCCCGGGCGCGATCTCGTGCTCACTCTAGACAGCCGCATTCAGTACATCGCCGAGAGTGCCATCACGCGTGGCGTGCACACATATAAAGCCAAAGCGGGCATCGTGATCGTGCTGGACCCCTGGACAGGAGAAGTGCTTGCGATGGCCCAAGATAAACGCTACGATCTCAATAATTTTCGGTCGTCGCGCCCGGAGCACAGACAGAATCTCGCCGTTGTCTATCCCTTTGAGCCGGGATCGTCGTTCAAAATCTTTACGATGCTTGCGGCATTGGAGAGCAACGTCATCGCTTTGGACGAGCGCATCTCCGGGAGCGCGACGTATCAGATCGCCCATCACACGTTCCGCAACGCCGACGGCAAAGAGTACGGCATGGTCACCCCCAAAGACACTATCAAAGATTCTATTAACACGGCGATGATTCGGATTGCTCAGCGTCTCGGCGAAGAGCGGCTCTACCAAGCCCTCACGAGATACGGGTTTGGCCAGAAGACGGGGATCGAGCTACCTGGGGAAGTCTCTGGGTATCTTCCCCCAGTACGCTCATGGTCAGCCCTGGAGATCGGAGCGATCGCGATTGGGCAGTCCATCTCAGTCACAGCAATTCAGCTGGCGTCGCGCGTGGCGATGATCGCTAATGGAGGCAGACGCGTGCGCCCTCGCATCGTCAGCACTTCGGGCACTCAAAGCCCTCAGCCTGAGATTCCCGAAGTGCTGACGCGTCAGCTCACCGAGATGATGATCGAGACGGTGAGGACTGGCACGGGGGTCCTGGCCCAGATCGAGGGCTATACGATAGCTGCCAAAACGGGCACGGCTCAGAAGGCCGTGCCCGGCCAGGGCTACGTCAAGGGCAAGTACGTCGCGTCCTTTGAGGGCTTCTTCCCTGCGGAAGCGCCCAAATATGTGATCTTGGTTGTGCTCGATGAGCCTGGGGGGAGAGAGTACTATGGCAGCGAGACCGCCGCGCCGATCTTCAAAGAGATCGCGCAGCAGCTCATCGCGCTCGATCGCATCCCTCCTAGACCGTGAAGACTGCGCTCAGAGAAGCGCGCGGAGCTACCGCGATGGCGATCTCTGCCCCATTCAGATGCTCCTGCGCCGTCTTGAGCGCGAGCGTAGGACGATTATTGTTCTTGCTGAGATGCATCAAGACTGCAGTACGCAGACGCCCTCGCTCAGCCAGATAGCGCAAGGTCTGTGCGGCAGCGTCGTTGGAGAGATGTCCCACATCGCTCAAGATGCGCTGCTTTAAATCTTCTGGGTACCAGCCGTTCACGAGCATCTCGATGTCGTGATTGGACTCCAGCATCACAAGATCGCACTCTGCAAGACGCTCTCGGATCTCGTCGGTGACCGTTCCCAAATCTGTGGCCACGGCAATGCGCTTGTTCAAACTCATAAAGAGCGATGCTTCTTCGACGAGAAAGCCGCAGGGCTCCGCAGCATCGTGAGGGATGCGAAAGGGCTCAATAGAAAGATCGCGCACGGAGATCCTCTGCCCCAGCGTAAACGTGCACACTTTCTCTGTTCCCGTAAGCAGGCGCTCCACAAACGGCGCGGTGCCCTCGCTCGTATAGATAGGGCACTGCAAGGCATGCGCAATTTGCCCTAGCCCACTGGTGTGATCGGCATGCTCATGCGTGACGAGAATCGCATCAATATGTGACAGCCCTAATCTGTGAAGCCTTTGCAAGATCTGCCGGCGCGAGAGCCCTGCGTCTACAAGCACTCGGGCGTGCTCGGAGACGATCAGCGTACAGTTTCCACTGCTGCCGCTGGCAAGAGAGACGATGCGCATAGATTATGCATACAGGCCGCGGGCGCGCGCCGCCGTGGCCACCCGATCCAGTGCTACGCAGTACGCTGCTGTGCGCAAGTCCGTGTTCTCGCGCTCGCATGTCTCTTGGACTGCGTGATACGCCCGGCTCATAAACTGATGGAGCAGTCGGTCTCTCTGCTCCACGCCCCAGCTGTAAGCTCGCTGGCTCTCGACCCACTCAAAGTAGCTTGCGAGCATCCCGCCGGCGTTGGCTAAAATATCAGGCACAACTACGATGCCCCGCTCATGGAGGATTCTGTCGGCCTCAAGGGTCGTCGGCCCGTTGGCAAGCTCGAGCACGGCTTTGGCTCTCACGGAACCCGCGTTTTCTTCAGTCAGTTGGTTCGCAAGGGCTGCGGGGACAAGCAGATCGCATCGCAGCGTGAGCACTTCTTCGTTCGAGATGTTTTCAGCATGTGGGAAGTTTCGGACGCTCCCGGTGCTGCGCTTGTGCTCGATCAGTTCAGGGACCGAAAGCCCTTGCTCAGCGAAGACGCCCCCTGAAGAATCGCTCACAGCGATCACCCGCGCGCCGGCTTCGGCGATCAAGCGAGCGAAGCTCGTCCCGGCATTGCCGAAGCCTTGGATAGCGACCGTCGCCCCTTCGATGGGGGTCTCGAGAGATTTGAGCACTTCCGTAGTGATGAAGAACGCGCCGCGCCCGCTGGCGTGAGTTCGTTCTGGCAAGCCTCCTAACACCGGCGGTTTGCCCGTCATGGCTGGGGCCATGAAACGCCCGTGCGCGTGCATGCTGAGCGTGTCCAGCATCCACGCGATCTCGCGTGCGCTCGTGTGCAGATCGGGCTCAAGGATATCTCGCTCTGGGCCGAGTATGGGAGAGATCTCAGCAACATAGCGTCGTGTCAGGCGCTCGAGCTCCCCAACAGAGAGCGCTTTCGGGTCACAGGCAACGCCCCCTCTGGCCCCGCTGAGCGGCACCCCTAAGAGCGCTGCTTCCCACGTCGCTAAAATCGCTAACGCTTCGACCTCTTCTACGGTCACATCGGGATGGTAGCGCACCCCGCCCGTGCATGGCCCCAACACCGCGTGATATTGCACGCGATAGCCCTCGACATAGCGCACTTCCCCGGAGTCCATCTGCATGGGAAAGCCCACGATCAGCTTTCTCTTGGGATAGCGCAACAGTTCTCTAAGAGAAGTCTCTAATCCCAAGCGTGCCGCAGCTTCGTCGAAGAAGTATCGTGCCGTCTGGAGCAGTTGGGCTTCGGAGCGTCGTTGGATCTCAAACATAGCTTAGAGCATGTGCACCCACCACAGCAGGCCGACGAGCGTCTTAGCGTCGTGAACTTGTCCGGAGCGCAGCATCTCTTGCACTTGAGCGCGCGTGTAGAAACGGACTTCGATCTGTTCGTCGTCGGCGGAGTGGTTCTTGAGGGTGGGTGCCACGTCTTGGGCCAGATAGAGCCACATCTTTTCTGTGCAGAAGCCGGGCGCAGTGTAGAACGTCTGCAGGTGTGTCCAGCGCCGCGCTAAGAGCTTCGTCTCTTCTGCCAGCTCGCGCTGCGCGCACGAGAGGGGCTCTTCGCCGGGTTCGAGCGTCCCCGCAGGAATCTCTAACAGAGATTGCTCAGCGGCTTTGCGAAATTGCCGCACGAGCGCAACTCGCTGATCCTCGCCATCCCCACACACAGCAACTATGGCGACAGCGCCGGGATGCTCGACAATCTCACGGGTCGTTTTGCGCCCGTCTTCAAGAGCCACCTCATCAACGCGCACCTTGAGCAGTCGTCCCTCAAAGACTTTTCGCGATGTGATGGTCTTCTCACTCACGGTCTTCACTCTCTTCGCTTCTGTCGTCCTCGTGCTCTTGCGGGGCAGAGGGAGCGTTCTCAGCGAGCTGCTGCCAATCAGGGGCGTACAGGCGCATCCGCCACTGCTGATGGCGCTCCAGCTCTTGCTTCTCTTTCTTCATGGTGGCGATCCACGTCATGAGCGACTCCCGTGTGGGGGGACGCTCCCGCCGACTTAGAAGCGCTCCTGCGTCGAGCGTCGCTAAGCGCTCATCTAAGGCCTTCTTGACTTGGGTCACTTCGTTGTGAAAGAGCGCCGCGTCGCGGTCCTGTCGTGAGACCCTCTTGAGAGAGAGATTGTACTTGCCCTCAGCGTTGCGCCCGATGACCTTCACCACGACCTGCTGCCCCACCGTAAGATATTGTGAGATGTCGCGCACATACTCAGGAGCGATTTCAGAGATATGGATCATCCCTTGGTCACCGGTGACCAAGCGCACGAACGCCCCGTAGGCCTTGATCGCCGTCACTTCACCGATGACTGCCTCATCGGGTTGGAGCTCCATGGTGCCCTCCTTTCTCTGGCTCTCTGTCCCCTATCTACAGTACCGATTTGTCTGAGGGCGCGCAACCCATCGATCTTAAAACTGATCGGAGCGTCTGCGGGCGAAAGCCGAACTCGTCTTCGATCACTGTGAGGCTATGGGCAATGTGATCGTGCGAGAGAAAGTGTCCCGGCACAAAGGGCGTGCGCACCCCACATCGCTCGAGCCAGCGCACGCAGACGCGCGTCGCGCGCCGCGGCACATGAATCTTACGCTTCTTCAGCTGCAAAGCCTCTAAGACCGTAGTGACGATCTGCTCGTACGAAAGCACCTCTGGGCCGCCGACTGTCAGCGTTTTATTGTCATATCTCGTGCTGGAGATCGCTGTGCAGATACACCGCACGATGTCGTGCACTGAGATCGGCTGGAATTTCGTGCTCCCGGAGCCGATGATGGGCACGACGGGCCACCGCTGAGCCATCTCCACAATACCCCCTAAGAATGGGTCTCCCGGCCCGACGATCACCGAACAGCGCAGGATCGTATAGAGTAAAGAGCTGTTTTGAATGGCTTGCTCAGCAAGCCACACCGAGTGCGCATACGGCCAAGCTGGTCTATTGGCAGCCGTCACTGTGCTCAGATAGAGAAATCTTCTCGATCTCTGGGATTGGGCAGCCTGGACGAGCCGTGCTGTTCCTTCGACGTTGGTGCGATGGATCAGCGTTGGAGAGCCCCGATGGAGCGCTGCCAAATGAATGACGACCTCGGCTGTGCCTAGAGAGCGTGGGTGGAGCCGCAGCAGATCCCCCACGACGACCTCACAGCCGAGCCTCTGGAAGAACTCAGCTTGCTCGGCAGCACGCACCAGACATCGGAGCCGATGCCCCTGGTCTATCAGGGCCGGCACAAGATGCCGCCCGATAAACCCTGTCGCCCCGGTGAGAAAGATCTCTGCCATATCTCATATCATACCGGGCACTTGAATCTGTGTGCCTCGAAAGACTATAATGCTCCCGGTGATCTCCATATGGTGGACAAACGTATCGCTGAGCTGAGAGCTCATATGGACAAGACGGTCCAAGTCTTCGAGCACGAGTTGGTCAAGCTGCGCACGGGCCGGGCTACTCCAGCTATGGTCGAGGACGTCAAAGTGGACTACTACGGCACCCATACACCGTTGAAGCATCTGGCCCGCATCACCGCGCCAGAGCCCGATCTCATTATCATCCAGCCCTTTGACAAAAGTCAAGTGCGCGCCATCGAGAAGGCCATCCAGGCGGCAAACTTGGGGTTCAACCCCATCGTAGACGGCGATCTGTTGCGCATCAAAGTCCCGCGGCTTACGGAAGAGCGCCGCAAGGAGCTTGCTAAAGTGATTCGCGAGAAGGCAGAAGAGGCCAAGGTCGCCCTGCGCAACATCCGTCGTGATGCCAAAGACCACATCGATAAAGAGAAGAAAGACGGCACGCTCTCTGAGGATGACCATGGCCGGCTCTTGAAGGAGCTCGACAAAGTGACCCATGAATACACAGCGAAGATAGATGAGACGGCGCAAGCCAAAGAGAAGCAGCTCATGAGCGTTTGACAAAGAGCACGCAAATCAGTACAATACACGAAACATCGCTCATATGCTCAGATCGAGGTCTTTCGTTTACCGTGGAGACGTCAAACACTGGTGAAGAAGCTGTTGCGCCTCTCTCTAGGAAGAGCAGAAGGCGTTCTGTCTTAAGCTATCCCATTCTCTTTGCATATCTTCCTCAAAGGACGGGCGTTTTATGGGAGACATATTAGAGCGCATTCGGGAAGCCGAAGCCCAAGCGGAACAGATCAAATCCGATGCCCGACGCCAAGCCGATGAGATCCTCGCTGAGGCCCGCCAAGCGGCCACTACATTGATTGAAGAAGCCAAGCGCGCCGCACGCGACGAAGGAGCCAAGCTGATCGCTGCTGAAGAGAGCAAAGCCCTCCAAGAGGCCAAGGAGATCCGTGAGCGCGGGGCGCACCAAGCCGCACAGATCCAAAAAGACGCGGAAAGCCGGGTTGCAGCAGCTGTGGAGTTTGTGCTCCAGCGCGTGGTGATGCGGCCATGAGCCTGGCGCGCATGCAGAAGGTCCGGCTCATCGGGCACGAGTCCGAACGCGCTCGTATCTTGACGGTCTTGCAAGACTTGGGCGTGCTCCAGATCGCGGACTTGACTCATAAGAAAGAGCAGACGCTCTCTGGCTTCCGCCCCAAAACCCCCGCAGCAGACGAGATCGAGGCAAAGCTCGTTGACCTGCGCTATACCCTTGATTTCTTCGCGCGCTATGACACGGAGAAGAAGGGGTTCATCCAGAGCTTCTTCAACCTCAAGGAGCTCATTCGTCCTGAGGAGCTCACCAAGATCGCTCAAGAGTACGACTATCGGCCCATCTATCAGCAAGTGCGCCAGCTCGATCTGCGAAGCGTGGAGCTGCGCTCCGAGCGCGCCCAGCTTGAGGCACGACGGACAGAGCTGCTTCCTTGGCGAAAGCTTCCCATCCCTCTCGAAGAGCTGCGCCCCACAGCGACGACGGTGCCTGTGCTCGGCCGCGTGCCAAAAGAGAAAACTCTTGAGCTCACCCAGGCGATCCAGCGCGACCTGCCCGACTCAGCGACCGTGCAGATCGCCCACGAAGACGAGAAATCAAGCTATTTCTACGCGTTTGTGCTCAAAGATTCCGAAGAGCACTTGCTCAAGATACTCACCGATCACGGAGGGGAGCGCCTCAGCGTGCCAAGCTCGACCAGCTGTGGACTTCCCAAAGCCATACTCGAAGAGATCGAGCGTCGCATCCGTGAGATAGACGTCTGTCAGAAACAGATCACAGAGAGCGCTCGAGCGCTCTTGCCAGAAAAGCCCAAGATCCAAGCGCTCTATGACTATTTTTATAACGAACATCTCAAGGCTCAATCCCAGGCGCGTCTGCTGGGCAGCCCCAATACGTTCATCCTAGAGGGATGGATCCGCGAGAGCGACGTTGAGCGCTTGGCAGGCGCCTTGCGCAATACCAGCGAAGCCGTCTATCTGGAGCGCATCAATCCCGATCCCGACGAAGTTGCCCCGGTCGCGTTAGAGAATAGAAGGCTCTTCAAGCCCGCGGAATTTTTGATCAAGCTCTTTGGGCTCCCCAATCAGAGCGAGCTTGACCCGACGCCCTTTGTCCTACCGTTCTTTGCGATCTTCTTCGGGATTGCTCTGACGGATGCGGGGTATGGACTGGCGCTCATCGCGATCTTTTCGTACTTGAAGCGTCGCTATCGCCACAAGCGGGGCTTCCAGCCCTTTGCCAATCTCATTATCTTGGGTGGGATTTCAGCGGTGATCGCCGGGGCGCTCACGGGGGGATGGTTCGGCCCGGACTTGGCTCAGGCCCTCCAAACTGTTGTAGGCCGATCACTGGTGCTCTTCGACATAAGCACCCCCTCAGGCTTGATCGCGTTTCTGCTCTTTTCGTTCGCGCTGGGGTTCATTCAGGTGCTCTTGGGCAATGCCCTGGAATTCTATGACAAGGCGCGACATGGGCGTTTCTGGGAGGCCCTCTGGTATGAGGGCAGCTGGATGACATTCATGGTGGGCTTAGGGATCGTTGCCGGCGTGGGCGTTCCTGCGATCATGCCCAAGGAGCTCAACGCGCCGGGGCTGCCGCCAACTTGGATGCCTGTGGGGATATATCTGAGCTTGGTCGGAGCGCTCTTGGTGCTCTTTTTCAGTCGCGTCGAATCTCCTGAGAGATTGAGCCAACAGATGCCGTGGCTGATAGTGACGGCCGGCTTGGTCTTGTGGCTGAACAGTCCGCTCACGGTATGGGGGGAGGTGTTGACTGCCCTGGGGATTGTGGGGACTTTGACGGTGGCACCACAGCCAGGGCTGAGCTTGGGAGCGCGTGTGCGCAGTGTGCTGAGGCGCGTTGGGGCTGGGCTCTTTAGGCTCTATGGGACGACTGGGCTCTTGGGCGATGTGCTCTCGTATTCACGCATTATGGCCCTCGGCGTCTCTACAGGGTTGATCGCCGCCTCTATGAATAAGCTCTCTCTGATGGCGTTGGGTATCCCGTTTGTGGGCATTGTGGTCTCTGTTGTGTTCTTGATCGTGTTGCAAATCATTAGTCTTGTGATCAATTCGCTGTCGGCGTTTGTGCACGCGGCTCGGTTGCACTACGTCGAGTTCTTCACGAAGTTCTATGAATCGGGTGGTGCAGCGTTTAAGCCATTCACGCGGGAGTCAGTCTACTATGACGTGCACAAAGAATAACTCTCTGAAGGAGGTCTACACAGTATGCAAGGTGCTGTCGAGACGGTGAGTACGGTCTGGGGGTTGAGCGGGCAGGGGTGGGCGTTTCTAGGAGCGGCAGTTGCTTACGGGTTAGCCGGCATTGGCTCCGCGATCGGTATTGGCATCGTAGGCAAGGTCGCTAACGGCGTCTTGTCCGAAGACCCCAATAAGTTTGGGTCGATGTTGTTGCTGACGGCGCTGCCCGGCACGCAGGGGTTTTACGGATTTATCATAGCATTTATGATGCTCTTTGTGTTCTTTGGCAAAGCGACGAGCGCTTTTGCGGGCTTCCAGATGTTCGCGGCTGCGCTCCCCGTGGCGATTGCCGGCTTTCTCTCAGCGATTTATCAGGGGATGGCCTGCGCTGCCGGTGCCGGGCTGGTCGCCAAGCGCCCTGAGGAAGTGGGAAAGGCCGTCGTCTTAGGGGTCTTCGTCGAGACGTACGCTGTCTTGGGGTTCATCGCTTCGATCTTGCTGTTGATCGTCATTCCGTAGCATGAGCGCAGAGAAGATCGTCGAGAAGATTCTCAGTGATGCCCGTGCCGAAGCAGAACGCATTCTCGAGGAGGCGCGCGCCCAAGCCGCTCAGATTCGCGAGCACGCTCAACTTGAGGCGCAGCGCCAGCGCGAACTCATCTTAGCGCAAGCCCAACTCGAAGCGCAGAGCCGCCGCCGCGCCCTGCTCGCAGAAGCGACGGCAGCGGCACGGAATGCTGTTCTGGGAGCCAAGCGCGCTGTGCTCAATAACGTCTTCGCGCACACGGCGGACAAGCTCGCGGCCATGCCCGCCAACGAATACAAGAGCTGGCTGCTCCAGCTCCTCGTAAAAGCCGTCGAGACCGGCGACGAAGAAGTCATTCTCTCTCCGGCGGACCGCCAGACCCTAGGCGGGACCCTCGTGAGGGAAGCTAATGCCCAGTTAGCGCAGCAGAGCAAGAAGGGCGCTTTAAAGCTCTCCGCCGAGACGCGCGACGTGGGGCGCGGCTTCATCCTCAAGGGCAAAAATAGCGAGATCAACGTGACGCTGAAGACGCTCTTGCGGCGCGCTCAAGACGAACTGGAGATCGAAGTCGCTCAGATGCTCTTTGGGGAGGGACGCGTCGGTGGTCGGTGAACTCTTAGAAACTCGGTTTGAGCAAGATGGAGCGTATGCGTTCGCCACGGGGCGGGTTCGCGCCCTGGAGGCGAAGCTGCTCACACGGGCGCACTATCAGCGCTTGCTTGATGCTGCCGATGCTCCCGAAGCCTGGCGTGCCCTGGCAGAGATGGGCTATGCCAAAGCTGCCGAAAGAACACTCGAAGAGTACGAAGACGTGCTCACCGATGAGTTGCGAGAGCTCTATGCTCTCTTCCGAGAGCTCTCTCCGGATCCAGAGCGCACGGAGTGGCTCCCGCGACGCTATGACTTCCATCACGTCAAAGTGTATCTGAAAGCGAAGCTCTTGGGGGAAGACCCGACAGAGGGCGTGCTGGAGGGGGTGGGGACGGTTCCGCCAAAGCTCATTGAAGCTTCAGTGAACACCGGGGTCTGGAGCGCGTTGCCTGTTGAGCTTGCCGATGCGGGCGCGCGCGCCCAGCGCGCCTACGAGAGCACGCGCCAAGCCCAGCTTATAGACACAGTCATAGACCAATCGCTCTTTGGGTACTTGCAGGCAGCTACAGCGCGCCATCCGTTCGCAAGGGCTCTCATAGCGATCTGGGGGGACTTGCTCAATTTGAAATCCCTGGCACGCGCGAAGATCATGGGCAAAGATCGCGCGTTTGCGAGCAGAGTGCTCGTGCCCGCCGGATCTCTCGAAGAGCTGAGAGCGCTTGCACTCATGGATGTAGGCCTGGAGACCTGGGCCGATGAGCTCCGTCACACGGCGTACTCAGAAATGCTCAGTCGAGGGTTGGCTTATTGGGGAGAGAGAAGATCTCTGGCGCTCTTGGAGAAGCTCAGCGACGATTTTGTCATACACTTTCTCAAGCGAGCGCACCTGGCGCTCTATGGCGCTGAGCCCTTAATAGCTTATGTGCTAGCCAAGGAGACCGAACTGAAAAATATAAGAATTATCTTAGTGGGCAAGCTCAACGGTCTTGCGAAAGAGATCATCGAAGAGCATCTGAGGGAGCCGTATGTCTAAGATTGCTATTGTGGGCAAGAAAGACGTGTATTTGGGGTTCAAAGCCCTAGGGGTGACGGTGCGCGACGCGCGGACGCCGCAGGCGGCTGAGCAAGCCGTGCTCGAGCTGGCCTCTCAAGGGTTTTCGGTGATCTTTATCGCCGAGAATCTGGCGCGCTCTCTTGGCGCTCTCTTGGAGCGATTCAGTAAACAACCCACCCCGGTGATCGTGATGATCCCAGATAACACGGGGAGTTTGGGCATAGCGCGCGAGCGCATCCGAAAGTTAGTGGAGCGTGCTGTGGGCATCGATATTCTCTCGCGCAGAGAAAGATCATAAATTATGGAGGACTATCTATGGCAGTCGGTCGTATTGTGAAAGTTGCAGGGCCGTTGGTCGTAGCCGAGGGGTTGACCGACGCGAAGATGTACGAAGTCGTGCGCGTCGGCAGAGAGCGACTCGTGGGTGAAGTGATCGTTCTCGACGGCGATCTGGCTTCGATTCAGGTGTACGAAGAGACGGCGGGCCTGGGGCCGGGAGACCCTGTGGAGGGCACAGGCGAGCCGCTGTCGGTCGAGTTAGGGCCTGGGCTTATCAGCTCTATTTACGATGGGATTCAGCGTCCGCTCGAAGCGATCCAGCAGAGATGGGGGGCCTATATTCGGCGTGGGGTTGAGGCCCCAGCGCTCAATAGAGCGCTCAAGTGGCGCTTCGTCCCCACGGTCAAGAAGGGCGAAACCGTCGGGGAAGGGGATATCATCGGGACGGTGCAGGAGACGACGCTGGTGCTGCACAAGATTATGGTCCCGCCGGGAATATCCGGGACTCTCGAGGAGATTCGCGCCGGGGAGTTCACCGTAGACGAAACAATCGCCATTGTGAAAGACGCGCAAGGGAGGCGCCATGAGCTGAGGCTCATGCAGCGGTGGCCGGTGCGCAAGGCCCGCCCGTATAGAGAGAAACTGCCCAGCGCAGAGCTTCTGACTACAGGGCAACGCATTATTGATACGCTCTTCCCTATTGCCAAGGGGGGAACGGCGTGCGTGCCGGGGCCGTTTGGCTCTGGGAAGACAGTGATCCAGCACCAGCTCGCCAAGTGGGCCGACGCGGATATTATTGTCTTCGTCGGCTGCGGAGAGCGCGGCAACGAGATGACCGACGTCTTGATAGAGTTCCCCGAGCTCGAAGACCCCAAGACCGGCGAACCCCTCATGAAACGCACTATTCTCATCGCGAACACGTCCAATATGCCGGTGGCCGCCCGCGAAGCCTCCGTCTACACGGGGATCACTATCGCTGAATATTTCAGAGACATGGGCTACAGCGTGGCGCTCATGGCCGACTCTACTTCCCGATGGGCCGAGGCGATGCGCGAGATCTCCGGGCGTCTTGAAGAGATGCCTGGTGAGGAGGGCTACCCAGCATATTTGGGGTCGCGCACCGCGGATTTTTACGCGCGTGCCGGGCGCGTCGTCTGTCTGGGCAAGCCCGAGCGCCAAGCAAGCTTGAGTGCCATCGGCGCGGTCTCTCCTCCAGGGGGAGATCTTTCGGAGCCCGTTACCCAAAATACGCTGAGATTGGTGAAAGTCTTCTGGGGGCTCGACGATAAGCTCGCCTATCGGCGACACTTCCCTGCGATCAATTGGTTGACGAGCTACTCGCTCTACTTGGAAGACTTGGCGCCGTATTTTGAGAAGCATGTCGGGCCGGAGTGGAACGAGCTGCGCCGCGAATTTATGAGATTATTACAGATCGAAGCGGAGCTCGAAGAGATCGTGCGCTTAGTAGGAGTGGAGGCGCTCTCCCCCCCAGATAGACTGAAGCTTGAGGTCGCGCGCAGCATTCGCGAAGATTATCTGATGCAGAGCGCCTTCGACGATGTGGACACGTACTCGTCGTTGAAGAAGCAACTGCTTATGATGAAGCTGATCAAAGCGTTCTATGACTTGGGAGAGCAGGCGCTCTCTCGTGGCGTCGCGATCGAGAAGGTGATCGAGCTGCCGGTGCGGGAGCGCATCGCCAAAGCGAAGTTCATTCCCGAGAGCGAGTTCGAAGCCCGCTGGGCTGAGATCACCCGCGAGATCACGCACGCGTTCGAACAGGTGATGGCAGGAGGAGCGTATGCAGAAAGAGTACACGAGCGTCTCTGAGATTGCTGGCCCCATTATGATCGTGGAAGGGGTGAGCGGGGCCAAGTACGAAGAGCTTGTAGAGATCGAGCTGAGCGGCGGAGAGATCCGCCGTGGGCGCGTCTTGGAAGTCGACCGTGATAAGGCCGTCATCCAGCTCTTTGAGGCCGCCCAGGGCTTAAATCTGAGACAAAGTCGGGTGCGCTTCTTAGGGAGAGTCATGGAGCTTGGTGTCTCCGAAGATCTGTTAGGAAGGGTCTTTGACGGTGCAGGCCGTCCTATTGATGGCGGCCCGCAGATCGTCCCAGAGAAGAGATTGCCCATCTCCGGAGAGCCGCTCAATCCGTACTCGCGTGACTATCCCAACGAGTTCATCCAGACTGGGATTTCCGTCATTGACGGGCTGAACACGCTGGTGCGCGGGCAGAAGCTCCCGATCTTTTCGGGGGCGGGGTTGCCCCACAATCGCATCGCTGCCCAGGTTGCCCGCCAAGCGAAGGTGCTCGGCCAGGCCGAAGAGTTCGCTGTGGTCTTCGGCGCCATGGGCATCACCTTCGAAGAAGCGAACTTCTTCATAACAGATCTGAGAAAGACCGGGGCGCTCGAGCGCGCCGTGATGTTTATTAATCTCGCCGACGACCCCGTGATCGAACGCATCACGACCCCAAGACTCGTTTTGACGTGTGCAGAGTATCTTGCGTTCGAGCGCGACATGCACGTCTTGGTCATCTTGACGGACATGACCAATTACGCCGAAGCGCTGCGCGAGGTCTCGGCAGCTCGTAAAGAAGTCCCCGGCCGGCGCGGCTACCCCGGCTATATGTACACAGACTTGAGCACGATCTACGAGCGCGCCGGGCGCATCAAGGGCAAGAAAGGGTCTATCACCCAGATGCCCATCTTGACGATGCCCCAGGACGACAAGACCCACCCCATCCCAGATCTGACGGGCTACATCACCGAGGGGCAGCTCTTCTTGTCGCGCGAGCTTCACAGAAAGGGCATCTATCCGCCCTTTGATGTGTTGCCCTGCCTGTCGCGCCTCAAAGACAAAGGGATCGGGCCGGGCAAGACACGCGAAGACCACGCGGGTGTGCTCAATCAATTATACGCAGCCTATGCGCGCGGCGTGGACGTGCGCGAGATGGCCGCGATCTTAGGTGAAGCTGCCCTCAGCAAGAGCGATAGAATCTATATGAAATTCGCCGACGAGTTTGAGCGAAGATTCATTCAGCAGGGCGAGTATGAGGATCGGACTATCATTGAGACGCTGACGATCGGGTGGGAGCTGCTCAGTATGCTCCCGCGAGGAGAGCTCAAGCGCGTGCGCGACGAGTTCATCGAAAAGTATCTGCCGAAGAGACCGGATGCTGAAGCATCCGGCGCTGTGTAGCGTGCTTCGGACGGCGACTTCAGCCGTCGGCAAAGAAAGCGGGTGTGAGACCTATGGCAGTCGCGCAGAGAGTCAATGCGACACGCATGGAGCTTCTCAAACAGAAAAAGCGTTTGGCGATGGCCCGGCGCGGCCATAAGCTCTTAAAACAGAAGCGCGACGAGCTGATGCACCGATTCTTGCAGTTGGTTGAGGAGACGCGGGGTTTGCGCGAGCGCGTCGAAGAGAAGTTAGCCCAGGGCTTTCGTAGCTTCTTGCTCGCACGGGCCGAGATGTCCAAAGAAGTGATGGAAGAATCGCTCATGACCGGGGCAAGCAGCAACGGCGCGCTCCAGATGGAGATGGAATCGGTCATGAGCGTCTGGGTGCCGCGCTTTGCGCTCCGCGATGATCGGGATATTTATGCATATGGGTTTGCTGTGACATCGGCGGAGCTGGACACAGCGCTGACGCTCTTCAAAGAAGCGCTCCCGGATATGATCAAGCTCGCCGAGATTGAAAAATCTTTGGAGCTCTTAGCTGAAGAGATCGAGACGACGCGCCGGCGTGTGAACGCTCTTGAAAGAGTACTGATCCCGCAGTTGGAGGAGAACATTCGCAAGATCTCGATGGCTTTGGACGAGATGGAGCGCAGCGCCAGAGCGTCGCTCATGCGCATCAAAGAGATCATTCGCGGGGAAGTATAACGGGGCGCGCTTGGGAGCGCTTGCTCATCGAGGCTGCTTCTGATTATACTCATAACGAGATGGAAGAGCTCGCTCGTATGAAGACACTCGCTCTCGAAGCAGCCCAACAAGCTGGGGAACTCCTGCGAGAAAACTTTGGGTATGCTCATCGCTTTGTGCTCAAGAGCAGCTTTCGCGACCTGGTCACCGAATGCGATCGCCGCGCAGAAGAGCTCATCGTCTCTAAGATACAGCGCACTTTCCCTACACACTCTATCCTCACTGAAGAGGGCTCCGTGCGCCCCACCGGGACAGCCCCCTATCAATGGATCATAGACCCCCTTGACGGGACGACCAACTTTGCCCACGGCTTCCCGTTCTTCGCGGTCTCGATTGCGCTCTATCGAAAAGATGAAGCCCTTGTGGGGGTCGTGTATAATCCCATCCATCATGAGCTGTTTGTCGCTGAAGCTGGGCACGGGGCATGGCTCAACGGCCGCCCCATTGAGGTTTCGCAAACCAAGACGCTGCAGGAGAGCTTGGTGATGGCCGGCTTCCCCTACGATGAGCGCTTGATCTCCCAGCACTTAGTCTGGTGGGAGCGCTGTGCGAGAAAGACCCAGACGTTGCGCCGACTCGGTTCTTCCGCACTGGCGCTCTCATACTTGGCTGCCGGACGAGCCGATGGCTATTGGGAGTTAGACCTCAAGCCGTGGGATATAGCTGCAGCGGTGCTCATCGTGCGCGAGGCCGGAGGCACGGTGACAGACTTGCACGGCCATACTCTCGAGCTCTCCCGTGGCGAAATCTTAGCAACCAACGGCAAGATTCATGATCACATGATCCACCTATTGCGAGGCGAGCGTGAGTGACTGTGGAGCAAACGTATATCGAAGATATTGCTCAGAAAGTCGGGCAAGAGGCGCTCATTTGCGGCTGGCTCTATAACCGTCGGGAGTCTGGCAAGATTCAATTTCTCTTGATTCGCGACGGGACGGGGATCATTCAAGGGGTCGTCACCAAAGCCGACGGAGATGTTTTTGAAAAAGCTTTAAGGCTCACGCAGGAGTCGTCCTTAAGAGTGTGGGGCACGGTGCGCCAAGACTCGCGCGCCCCCGGCGGCTACGAACTCCACATCAAAGAGCTTGAGATCGTGCAACGGGTTGAAGAAAAGTACCCTATTGACCTAAAAGAGCATGGGCCGGGGTTCTTGCTCGACCATCGGCACCTGTGGATTCGCACGCCCAGGCAGACTGCGATCTTGCGAGTGCGCCACGAAGTGATGCAGTCTATCAGAGATTTCTTCAATGAGCGCGGCTTCATCGCGACGGAATCCCCTATCTTGACGTCCTCAGCGTGCGAGGGCACGACCACGCTCTTTGAGGTCAAGTACTTCGATGAGCAGGCGTATCTTTCTCAGAGCGGGCAGCTCTATCTGGAAGCGACGGCGATGGCCCTAGGCAAGGTCTACTGGATCGGTCCGGCGTTTCGCGCCGAAAGGTCCAAGACCCGAAAACACTTGACGGAGTTCTGGATGGCCGAGGCCGAAGTCGCTTTCTGTGATCATGAGCGCAATCTCAGGCTCCAAGAAGAGCTCGTCAAGTATGTGATCCAGCGATGCTTGCACAAGCGCGCTCGTGAGCTGAAGGAGCTGGAGCGCCACACAGATTCTCTCGAAAAAGTCCTGCATGAGCCGTTCGCCCGCGTCACTTATGCAGAGTCTTTGGAGATCGTCAACGATCTTTTGAGAGAGAAGATCGCGTCTGGAGAAGTCGAGCGACTCCATTGGGGAGATGACTTTGGCGCACCCCATGAAGAAGCGCTTGGGCAGCACTTTGGGCGCCCTGTCTTCGTGGAGTTCTTCCCCGCGAAGATGAAAGCGTTCTATATGGAGCCTAAGCCCGATAATCCCGAACTGGTGCTGGCTGCTGACTTGATCGCACCTGAGGGCTATGGGGAGATCATCGGGGGGAGCCAGCGCATCTCTGATATGAATCTATTGCGCCAGCGCCTGAAAGAGTTTGGGCTGCCTGAGGAACCATACGCTTGGTACATTGATTTGCGCAAGTACGGGGGAGTGCCGCATGCAGGGTTTGGGTTGGGGGTCGAGCGTCTGACGACGTGGATTGCCGGGATCGAACATCTGCGCGAGACGATCCCATTCCCCAGAATGCTCTATCGTTTGAAGCCGTAGAAGCCCCTCACCTCCTAGCTCTCTCTCAGAGAAGAAAAGACAGAGCGAGGAGCGAGTCTCACCATCTCGCTCCCCGCTATCATAGCAGTGTACGTATTACTTGCGGACCTCGAGCTTGCCCCCTGCCTCCACGACGCGCAAGCTATGCGACAGCTTTTCGCGCAGCCCTTTGCCCTTAAGGCCCAGATTGTAGCAGATGTCCCCCAAGAAAGTCAAGCGTTTGACAGATGCCGCAGGGTCTGCTATACTCAGTCTTAAAGAGAGTTTTATTGAGTGGAGGAGACATTGGCGCAGAATCGTTCGTATGAGCTGTTATATATCGTGCGGCCGGACCTAGGTGAAGCCGAGCTTGAGGAAGCTATCAATAAATTTCAGAAAGCTGTGAACGATGGCGGAGGCCGGGTCGTCAAGATAGACGAGTGGGGGTTGCGGACGCTGGCTTATCAGATCAAGCATCTCGACAAGGGCTATTATGTGTTTATGGAGTTTCAAGGGACGCCTGATCAGGTGCGCAAACTCGAGGAGCGGTTGAAGCTCGACGAGAATATTCTACGCTATCAGGTCGTCCGTCAACAATAAGATGCCAGGCTTAAATCACGTAGTGCTGATTGGCAATCTCACGGATGACCCTGAGCTGCGCTATACTCAGAATGGGGTAGCGCGTGCACGGTTCTCCATCGCGGTCAACCATCGGTGGCGCGACCGCGATGGCAATCTTCAAGAAGAGACGACGTTCGTGCCCATTGTCGTATGGGGGCAACAAGCAGAGAATTGTGCCAATTTCTTGGCCAAGGGCCGACTCGTCGCGGTGGAGGGGCGCCTGCGCATTGACACCTATCAGACAGAAGAAGGGGAGCGACGCAAGGTCACTGAAGTTGTGGCACGTACTGTTCAGTTCTTGGGTAGTCGCCGTGAGGAGGCCCCAGAAGAGACGGCTTCCAAGTCTGTGGAGCCCAAAGAGATCCCACCAGAAGGAGAGGAAGAAGTGCCGTTTTAGATACTTATGACACGACGAGAATCGGCGGATGGCAAGAACCGGATGCAGCGTGGCAAACTGAAGGGTCGCGACGAGTGCAAGCTGTGTGAGCACGACGTGGTGCTGACCTATAAGCAACCGGATGAGCTGAGGCGGTACATGAACAAGCTCGGCAAGATCTTACCCCGCCGCGCGTCGCGCTTGTGCGCCAAGCACCAACGGCAGTTGGCTCGCGAGGTCAAGCGCGCCCGCAAAATGGCGCTCCTCCCCTACGAAGTCGAGCAATAGTCGCGTCCCGCCAAGTTGACGAGCGCGCGCCAGCGCGGTTTAATAGAGTCGGTGGTCCGCGATGCCTGCAAACTTGCCGCCTGAATATATAGAAGCCGAATTGCGCTTCCGCGCGGCTAAAAGCCCCGATGAAAAACTCGCGATCCTTCGAGAGCTGATGGCCCTTGTGCCCAAACACAAGGGCACGGAGAAGCTCCGGGTTGAGCTCAAGCGCAAG
The DNA here is from genome assembly GCA_947085185.1 of Candidatus Fraserbacteria bacterium. Taxonomy (GTDB): domain Bacteria; phylum Bipolaricaulota; class Bipolaricaulia; order RBG-16-55-9; family DRXL01; genus JANXCC01. The sequence goes on from CAMTVK010000005.1 coordinate 19,469, forward strand.
TTTGCCAAGCTCCAAGAAGAAATCCAACAGCAAAAAAAACACAAGGGCGCCCGCGGCCCCAGCTACGATCACATCGAGCGCGAGGGGGCAGGGCAAATTACGCTCGTCGGGCTGCCCAATTGCGGGAAATCTTCGCTCCTGGCTGCCGTCACCAACGCGAAGCCCGAGATCGCTGAATACCCATTCTCGACGTTTCGTCCTACCGTAGGCATGATGCCTTTCGAAGATGTGCAGCTGCAGCTCATTGATCTGCCGCCGCTGTCGGAGTTCACCGAGCCGTGGGTCTATAGTCTCATCCGACAATGCGATCTCGTCGCGCTCTTGGTGGATCTCTCGTCTGAGACACCTGGGGAGGATCTCTTGACGACCTTGGATTGGCTGGAGAAAGCTCGGATTCGCGTGGTGGGGCATACGTCTGTTGTCGAGGGCACGGGCACGGTGAAACGAGCTGTCATTATCGGGACGAAGAGCGACGCTGCAGGTGCGGCTCACCGATTGCAAGAGCTGCGCGCGGTTGCTGATTCTCAGTTTTCCGTCATCGGGGTCTCGACGGTCTCTGCGGAGGGGCTAGGGGAGTTGGGCAAGACGCTCTTTGTCGGGCTGAACGTCGTGCGAGTGTATACGAAAAAACCCGGGCAGCCGTTTAGAAAAGAGCTCCCCTATGTCCTGCCTGCAGGGAGCACGGTGACCGATGTCGCTCGAGCGATTCACAAAGATCTCGCGGAACGATTTGCCTATGCGCGGGTGTGGGGGTCTGCGGAGTTCCCCGGCCAGCGTGTCGAGCGCACTTATACGGTCCGCGACGGCGATCTGTTGGAGTTTCACGAGTGACTTCTTTGAGGACAAGGGGGCTTGTCTCCGTCGCGGACCGTAGCTATACTGAAGCTATGAAGATCCATGCTCTGCGCGCGCGCGAGATTCTCGACTCGCGCGGCACTCCCACTGTAGAAGTTGAGGTCGTGCTTGAGGACGGGTCGTGTGGACGCGCGGCCGTGCCGTCTGGAGCTTCGACGGGCGCTCGAGAAGCCCTTGAGCTGCGCGATGGCGGCCGACGCTACGGTGGCAAGGGCGTCACCAAAGCCGTGCGCAACGTCACGGAGAAGATCGCGCCAGCCCTTGTAGGACGCGAACTCTCCTCCCAAGACGAATTCGACCGCGTGCTCATTGAGCTCGATGGCACTCCTAACAAGAGCCTTCTGGGCGCAAACGCGATCCTTGGGGTTTCGCTGGCATATGCGCGTGCAGCGGCTCAGTCTCTCAAAAAGCCGTTGTTTCAGTATATCGGCGATAAAGCCCTCCTTCCTATGCCCTTGGTCAATGTCGTCAACGGGGGCCTTCATGCCGATAATGCGCTCGATATTCAAGAATTTATGCTCGTCCCTGTAGGGTTTGGCTCGTTGCGTGAGGCCCTGCGCGCAGTTGTCGAAACGTTTCACACTCTCAAGAAGATCCTCAAGAGCCGGGGGTTGAGCACTGCTGTGGGCGACGAGGGGGGCTTCGCCCCTCAATTACAGAAGAACGAAGAAGCTCTAGCGTTACTCGTAGAAGCGATCTCCGCCGCGGGCTATCAGCCGGGGCGCGATATTGCCCTTGCGCTTGATCCTGCCGCCACCACTTTTTACGCGGAAGGACGCTATCATATAGATAGACAGTCCCTCTCAACTGATGAGGTGATCGGCTTATACGAAGAGTGGCTCAAGAGATATCCCATTGTCTCGATTGAAGATGGTCTCGCCGAAGACGATTGGGGGGGCTGGCAAAAACTCACGAGACGTCTTGGCCAAAGGGTGCAGCTCGTCGGCGATGATATCTTTGTGACCAACCCAGACTTGATCGCACGGGGGATCCGCGAGGGCATCGCTAACGCTGTGCTCATAAAACTCAATCAGATCGGCACGCTCACGGAAACTCTTCGTGCTCTCGAGACTGCGCACCACGGGGGATATAGGACGGTCATTTCGCATCGCTCTGGGGAGACCGAAGACACGTTTATCGCTGATTTAGCTGTAGGCACGGGCGCGGGACAGATCAAGGCCGGCTCAGTCAGTCGTGGGGAGCGTACCGCCAAATATAATCAGTTATTACGGTTAGAGGAGCGCTATGCGCTCCCGTTAGCGCGCCCGTTTGAGGGGAGATGAGCACGATGCGCAAGCGCTGGGTCTTGCTTCTCGTGCTGGTGGGCGCGCTCTTTGGGCTGTTTGTCACGCGCGCCCTGGAGATCCGTCGGCTGCGCCACGAGCTGGTCCAGCTGGACGCAGAAAAAGCCAAAATCCAAAAAGAGATAGCAGCCCTTTCAGCTCGGCTCAACGAGAAAGAGAATTTCAAACTGATAGAGTATCTCGCGCGCAAAGAATTGGGCATGGTCAAGCCCGGCGAAGAGATCTATATACTGATCGAAGACGGTGAGATGGAGCGATGAGCCCGTTTGTACACTTGCATGTGCATTCGGAGTATAGCTTGCTTGATGCGATGTGTCGCATCAAAGAGCTGATACAAAAGTGCGTGGAGCAGAAGATGCCCGCGCTGGCCCTCACTGATCACGGCAATCTCTGCGGGGCTATAGAGTTCTATAAGTGCGCGACCGAGCACAGGATCAAGCCTATTATTGGGTGCGAACTCTACGTCGCCCCCAAAAGCCGGCACATCAAAACCAAAGAAGATGGGACGAAGTATTATCACTTGACGGTGCTCGCTCGCAACGAGACAGGCTACCGAAACTTAGTCAAGTTGACGAGCTTGGGCTACGTCGAGGGGTTTTACTACAAACCAAGAGTAGACAAAGAGTTGCTGCGGCGCTACCACCAAGGGTTAATACTATTGTCAGGGTGCCGAAGCAGCGAGATCTGTCGGCTCATTGGGCAGAATAAATTCGAGAGTGCTCTGGAGGTCGCCCAAGAATTTCGCGCCCTTGTCGGCCCAGAGAATTTTTATATAGAACTGCAAAATCACGGCCAGCCTGAAGACAACGTGCGCAACGAACAGCTCGTTGAAATCGCGCGGCGCTTAGATATCCCAGTTGTCGCTACGAACGACGTGCACTATATTGCCCGTGAAGACCGAGAAGCCCATGACGTCTTGCTCAACATCCAGGGCGATAAAACTCTTGCCGACGAAGATCGGCGCTCCTACGAGGGCGAGGAATATTACTTTAAGAGCTATGACGAGCTGGCGCCGCTCTTTGAAGAATGGCCAGAGGCATTAGAGAACACGGTGCGCATCGCCGAGCAGTGCGATCTGACACTAGATTTTTCCAAAGCCCATCTGCCCTCGTTCGAACTGCCCCCTGGCTCTCGCGACGCCCACGAATATCTGAGGGCGCTTGCGTATGAAGGCGCGCGAGCCCGCTTCGGAGAGCTCTCTGCGGAGATCACCGAGCGCTTAGAGTACGAGCTCTCCGTGATCGCGCAGATGGGCTATTCTGGATATTTTCTGATCGTGCAGGATTTTGTGAGATTCGCGAAGAGTCGCAGCATCCCTGTGGGGCCGGGGCGTGGCTCGGCCGCGGGGAGTTTAGTCTGCTACTGTCTGGGCATTACTGATATCAATCCTCTGGAGTATGGGCTGATCTTTGAGCGCTTTTTGAACCCCGCGCGCGTCAGCCTTCCCGATATTGATATCGACTTTTGTATGCGCCGCCGCGATGAAGTCATTCGATATGTGGAAGAAAAATACGGGCGGGAGCGGGTCGCTCAGATCGTCACGTTCGACAAGATGAAGGCGCGCAGTGTGGTGCGCGATGTCGCTCGGGTGCTGGGGTTTGCGTACTCTGATGCCGATAAGATCGCCAAGCTTATTCCCTTCGGCAAGACTCTCGATGAAGCCTTGGAGGGCGTGAGCGAATTGCAGCGTCGGTACGGAGCAGATCCGCAAGTTCGGAGGCTCTTGGACGTGGCGCGCAAGCTCGAAGCGCTCGCTCGGAACGCAGCTACCCATGCAGCAGGGGTCGTCATCACCCCTGGGGAAGTGACGGACTTTGCCCCGCTCTTACGCATCAGCGACGGGTCCGTGCGCACCCAGTACACCATGAAAGACTTAGAGACCATCGGCTTGCTCAAGATAGACTTTCTGGGGCTGCGTAACTTAACGGCAATTGACGATACGCTGCAATCTATTAAGAAGCTCACGGGCGAAGAGATCGATCTCAAGAGAATCCCATTGGACGATCCCGACGTCTACGCGTTGTTACAGCAGGGGCGCACACGGGGCGTCTTTCAGTTAGAAGGCACAGGGATCACCGCATTGGTACAGCGGCTCAAGCCCACAGAATTTCGCGACCTCATCGCGATTTTAGCGCTCTATCGTCCCGGACCCCTCGAAAGTGGCATGGCCAACGACTACATCGAGCGCAAGCATGGGCGCCAGCCCGTGACCTATCCCCATCCCGACCTCCAAGGAGTGCTCGAAGAGACCTATGGGCTGCCGATCTATCAAGATCAGTTGTTGTTGATGGCGCGCACGCTCGCCGGGTTCAGCTTGGCCGAAGCCGATATTTTGCGTGTCGCCGTAGGCAAGAAGAAAAAAGACGTCATGGACAAGATGCGCGCGCGCTTCATCGAGGGGTGCGTCCAGAATGGGATCACCCGCGCCAAAGCTGAAGAACTCTTCGCAGATATCGAGAAATTCGCGCGCTACGGCTTCGTCAAAGCACACTCGACAGCCTACGCTCTCATCTCATACTGGACGGCCTATCTCAAAGTGAAGTATCCCACGTGTTACTTGGCGGCTCTGCTGACGAGCGTCTCCGGCAACACCGACAAGATCGCCGAATATATTCAAGAGTGTCGCGAGCTGGGCATCACCGTCATGCCCCCGGATATCAACGAGAGCGATGCAGACTTTACGCCCCTGCCCAACAAGCAAATCCGTTTTGGGCTAGGGGCGATCAAGAACGTGGGAAGCGCCACGGTGCACGCTATCTTAGCGGCGCGGCAGCGCGGCGGGCCGTTCCGCAATTTTGCGGATTTCTGTCGTCGTGTGCCAAGCGGCGCCCTCAATCGCGAAGTGCTAGAAAGTCTGATCAAGTGTGGAGCGTTTGATCGCTTTGGCACGCGCAAAGGGCTGCTGGCTCAGGTCGAAACCGGGCTGGCTTTAGCTGCGCAGGTGCACCGGGAGCGCAAGAGTGGCCAAAAGTCGTTCTTCGCTGATGAAGAGCTCTCTATGGGCTGCCCTATCGATGGGCACGAAGAGTTTGCCCAATCGGAGCTGTTGCGATTTGAAAAGGAGCTGCTCGGACTCTATGTGAGCGGACATCCCTTGGAGCACCTCCGAGAGCGCTTAGAGCTCTTGTGCACGTGCGAGCTTCGGGGGGTGCAAGACCAGCCCCATGGAAAAGAGCTTCACGTGGGGGGGCGGATTGACTCATTGCGCGTGATCACCACGAACTCGGGCAAGCGCATGGCCTTCGTGCGCTTGGAAGACCTGTCGGGGCAAGTAGAAGTGACGGTCTTCCCCGAGCCCTATGAGCAAGCCAAACGATTTCTTAAAGAAGATCAGATTGTGTGGGTGCGGGGGCACATAGAGAGGCGGACAGAGCGCTCCAACGGCGTCCAAGTCGTCGCCGAAGAGCTGGTATTGCTGGAGGATGCTGAGCGCTCGGTGCAGCTCTATCTGACTGTTGATCCGGAGCAAGTCACGGAGTCGTTTGTGCACAAGCTCAAAGAAGTTCTGGGCATATCGCCTGGGGCTTCGCCCGTCTATGTGCGCTTGCTGGGGGACGAGCCGATCACGGTGCGTCTGGGAGTGGGCGTCGGCTTAACAAAGACTGTGCTCAAGCATCTGGAGACGCTCTTGGGCGATCCAGGGCGCATCCAGCGGGTCACGCGCAAGGGGGGGAGCTTATGACGGCACTGGTGCGCTTAGGGCGCTGGCTCCATCCGGGGATCGGGGTCAAGCGCTGGTTGGCGCTCGTGGTCTTCTCGCTCGGCCTTTTTATCTTAGGGCTCCTTGTGCTGTTGGGGCAGAATCTTGTGCGGGCGGTCTATAACGTCGTTGCGCCGTCGGCGCTCTCGACGATAGCATTGGCGATCAGCTTGATGGTGCTAGGAGCGGTGGGAGTGCTCTTTGGGGTGCATCGGGTGAGTCGTTCGATCGTGCGGGCGATCGCCGCGCCGGCGGAGGGGCGTATGGGGGAAATTCTCTTTGAAAAGAGGCTGTTAAGTCGCGGGCCACGCATCGTCGCTGTGGGCGGCGGCACGGGGTTGTCATCGCTGTTGCGCGGGCTCAAGCACCTGACGGCCAACGTCACGGCTGTCGTCACCGTCATGGACGATGGAGGCAGCTCCGGGCGACTCCGCCAGGAACTCAATATACTCCCCCCTGGAGATATCCGAAACTGTCTCATCGCTCTGGCTGAAGATGAATCTCAGATCTCGCAGCTCTTCAACCATCGTTTTCAAGGGGGAGCTCTCCAAGGGCATTCGTTGGGGAACTTAGTGATTGCCGGATTGCAAGAGATGACGGGCAGCTTCGATCGAGCGATTGAAGAGATGAGCACGCTGCTCAACACGCGCGGGCAGGTCCTGCCAGCGACGCTCGAAGATGCTGAACTTGTCGCAGAACTCGAAGACGGGCGCATCGTGCACGGAGAGAGCCACATCTCCAAGGCAGGCGGTCGAGTGCGGTGCATCAAGCTTTCGCGCGCAGATGTACGCGCCTATCCCAAAGTCCTCGAAGAGCTCCATCAAGCCGATCTCATTATCTTGGGGCCGGGAAGTCTCTTCACAAGCGTCATCCCCAATCTGCTCGTCGCGGGGATTCGTGAGGCCATCGAACGCTCTTCCGCGAAAAAATTCTATATTATGAACCTTATGACCCAGCCTGGCGAGACCGACGGGTTTACGGCTCAAGATCATCTCCGGGCTTTGGGAGAGTATATCGACGTACGCACATTAGATTTTGTCGTGCTCAACAGACAACCGGTGCCCAAGGAGCTCCTTGCGCAGTATGCAGAAGAGGGCTCTGTTCCTGTGGCGGACGACCTGACCGAGCCCAACCGATGGGGCATCACAGTCATCCGCGCGGATCTGTTAGAGATCGTGACGTTGCCGCGCTGGCCTTCAGACGCCCAAGCGCCCACGGTCAAACATAACTCCGCGCAGTTGGCTCGTGTGATCGCCAGCTGCGTGCCCGATCTCTTTCAATGGTGGCTTCGATTGTAAGGAGGAGAGCATGAAGCGCTATCGGTTGCGCATTCCCGGTCCGATCGATCTGGAGCCCGAAGTATTAGCTTATATGAGTGCTCCGCTCATCGCCCACTATGGGCACGACTGGGTCGAGCTGTATACGGAGACGCTGACGCTGCTCAAGAGAGTCTGGCAAGCCGAAGAAGCAAGCGTCTTTCTCATGCCGGGGGCAGGAAGCGTGGGGATGGAAGCGGCGATCGCAAGCTTAGCCGGCGATACTCATAAGCTGCTCGTGCTGACCAACGGATTTTTCGGCGATCGGTGGGTGGCCGTGGCGCGAGCGTATTCGTCGCAAGTGATGGTGTTGGAAGGCACATGGGGACGCGCTCTGGACGCCGAGGCCGTCGAACAAACACTCAAACGCGAACGCGAGATCAAAGCCGTCATCATGGTCCACGGCGAGACCTCTACAGGGGTGCTCAACCCTCTCCAAGAGATCAGTCAAATCTGTGATCGCTATGGGGCGATCTTGGTTGTCGACATGGTCTCGACGCTTGGGGGCACGGAGATCGCTTTTGACAGCTGGGGCATTGGGATCGGGGTAAGCGCGACGCAGAAGTGCTTAGAGTGTCCTCCGGGGCTGGCGCCCATCGCCGTCAGCTCTCGCGCGTGGGAGCTGATCGAGCGCAGCAAAGGGCCTGGTTGGTATATCAATCTACGCACATGGAAGCACTTCGCCCGCGAGTGGAGCGACTGGCATCCCCACCCCGTCACTCTGCCCACAGGGTTGACCCAAGCCCTGCGCTTCAGCCTCAGAAATATCTTAGACGAAGGGCTCTCGCAGCGCTGGGCACGGCACACCGAGATCGCAGCTCTTGTGAGAAACGGCTTAAAGAATCTAGGGTTTGAGCTCTTGGTCCCTGACGACCGCGAGGCGATGAACACGGTGACGGCGGCCAAGGGGCATGCGCAGCTGCCCGCTGCCGCGCTCATGCGCATTCTCAAAGAGAAGCATCAAATTCTCATTGGGGGAGGGCTAGAGCGCTTGGCTGGGCAGATCTTCCGTATTGGGCACATGGGGCCGACGGCAACCCGCGAGGCCATGGTCCCCACATTGCTCGCGCTCGAAGACGCCCTCAGATCTGTGGGCGTCGCTGTCGAGCCCGGCCAAAGCCTCAAAATCCCGCAGCCCGCACACGTCCGCTGATTATGGGACCTGTAATGGGTCAAGAGATCGTTACCAGGGCCCAGGACCCAAACAGTTTGTCAGTTGATCAGTTTTTCAGTTCTCAACTGTAAAACTGTCAAACTGTCAAACTGTTCCACGGGCACTCTGCCACAGTCGTGCCCCTGAGAGGATGCCCGCTCTCTTGAGCCAGTGCCACACCTCCCTCTGGTAACGATCTCGTGGCGCAGGGACCAGCGGCCTTGAAAAGCGGGCGGGTATAGGGTATAAGGAGTGCAAAAGTTTGGAGGAGGAACGTTGTTCAACAAAGCAAAAAAAACAATGAAAGAAGCAAGAAAGGAGAGCTCATGCTATTTCGCCGTATCTTACTTGCTCTTGCCATGTTGATTGGTCTCGCCGCAGCCACGCTGACAGCAGATTCTGCGCGATTCAGCACGGCTCAGCCGAATATCATTTTCGTATTGGTGGACGATCTCGATGCCGATCTGATCGATTTCATGCCACGGCTGAAGTCGCTGGTCGTTGAGCAAGGCACGATGTTTGTGAATTTCTTCAACAACGTCACGCTCTGCTGCCCCTCGCGCGCTTCGATACTCCGTGGTCAATATTCTCATAACACGCAGATACTCACAAACCAGCTGCCGACTGGGGGATTTCAAAAGTTCTATGCCTTGGGGTACGAAAACGCGACGGTGGCGACGTGGCTTTAGTCAGTAGGTTATCGTACGTGTTATTTGGGGAAGTATCTCAACGGCTATCCGGCGAGTGTGCTCCCGACTCACGTGCCGGCAGGGTGGAACGAATGGTATAGCCCCGCCGCGGGCAATCCCTACTCAAATTTCAATTACGTGATGAACGAGAACGGCAAGCTCGTCCGCTACGGCAGCCGCCCCGAAGACTATCTGACCGACGTCGTCGCGCGCAAATCTGTAGACTTTATCGAGCGTGCAGCAGCTAAGGGCCAACCGTTCTTTATACATTTGGCTCTCTACGTGCCTCACTCGCCGGCGACACCTGCGCCACGTCATGCCCAGCTCTTCACAAATGCACAGCTGCCCAGACCGCCGTCGTTCAACGAAGCTGATGTCAGTGACAAGCCCGGCTTTATTCGCAACCGTCCGCTGCTCACAGAGCGCCAGATCGCGCAGATGCAGGACTTCTATCGCAAGAGATTGCAGTCTTTGCAAGCTGTGGACGAGATGCTCGCGCGATTGGTTGAAGCCCTCAAAGCCGTGGGCCAGCTTGAGAACACGTATATCTTTTTCACGTCGGACAACGGCTTTCACATGGGAGAACACCGGCTCAATCCAGGGAAACAGACTGCTTATGAAGAAGACATTCGCGTCCCGCTCATCGTGCGCGGGCCGGGAGTACCCTCAGGGCAAGCCCTTGAGCATCTTATTGGGAATATAGACCTAGCGCCGACGTTTGCCGAGCTGGGTGGGGCAGTCATTCCCAATTTTGTGGACGGGCGCTCGCTTGTGCCGTTGCTACGCGGCAGCCCGCCAGCAGAAGACACGTGGCGACAGGGCTTTCTCATCGAACACTGGACGAATCAGGGTCGAGCCGTGAGCGCCTCAGCCCCTGACGGCATCTGGGAGCCTCCAGACCCAATGGAACTTGAGCAAACTCACCAGTTGGCGATCCCACAATTTGCTGCCATCCGTACGAAAGATCATCTCTATGTCGAATACGTGACGGGCGAGCGCGAGCTGTACGACCTGAAAGCTGACCCGTATCAGCTCGAGAGCTTGCATGCCCGCGCCGATCCCCAGCTATTACAGAGATTATCTGAGGACCTGGCACAGTTGAAGACGTGCGTGGGAGCGAGCTGTCAAGCATTTTGAGAGTGGCTCGGTTGCGAAATGCTCTTTGTTGGAGTAAATTCTCTAGGCTATGGCGACACTAAAGCTGTTCAACACCCTCGGTCGGCGTAAGGAAGATTTTAAGCCCATCAAAGACAACGAAGTTGGCATGTACACCTGTGGGCCAACGGTCTACGATTACGCCCATATTGGCAATCTCAGGACGTATATCTTTGAAGACGTCTTACGGCGCGTGCTCGAATACAACGGTTATAAAGTCAAGCACGTCATGAACATCACCGATGTGGGGCATCTGACAGGCGATAACGTGGGAGACGCTGATCTGGGCGAAGATCGTATGGAGCTCTCCGCCCGACGCACCGGAAAGAACGCCTGGGAATTAGCGGAGATGTACGCCAGGGCGTTCTTCAAAGACACCGAGCGTCTCAATATCTTGCGGCCCCATGTTGTCTGCAAGGCGACCGATCACATTGCCGACCAGATCGCCCTCATCAGGAAGCTCGAAGAGAAGGGCTATACATATAAAACTTCTGATGGGATCTACTTTGACGTCTCCAAATTCCCTGCGTATGGGGAGCTGGCTGGCCAGAGCTTAGAAGAGAAGAGAGCCGGGGCGCGTGTCGAGGTCAATCCTGAAAAGCGCAACCCTGCAGATTTTGCGCTGTGGAAGTTCTCTCCCAAGGACAAGAAGCGCCAGATGGAATGGGAGAGCCCCTGGGGGATCGGCTTCCCCGGCTGGCATATCGAGTGCAGCGCCATGAGCACCAAATACTTGGGCCAGCCCTTCGATATCCACTGCGGCGGCGTGGATCATATCTATACGCACCATCCCAACGAGATCGCTCAGAGCGAAGCCGCTGCCGGCGTCAAGATGGCCAATTTTTGGATTCACGGGGAGTTCATGACCGTCGAGGGGCGGCGCATGGGCAAGTCCGAGGGCAATGCCTATCTGTTAGAAGACCTCATCAAGCGCGGCTTCGAGCCCTTGGCATTTCGGTATTTGTGCTTGAACACCCATTATCGCGTTCAGCTCAATTTTACGTGGCACGCATTAGAAGGGGCTCAGACGGCGTTGGAGCGATTGCGTGAGCACGTGCGCAATGCTCGTGAGAACAGGGGCGATCCAGCTCACGGCAAGGTCCCCCCAGCGGTGCGCGAGCGCTTTCTCGAGGCGATCAACGATGACTTAAATATCCCGCAGGCCCTGGGAGTGGTGTGGGACTTTGTGCGTGCGCACCAGAATCCATCGGATAAGCTGGCGGCGCTCTTTGACTTCGACCGCGTCTTTGGGCTGAAGCTCAGCGAAGTCCAAACTGAAGAGCTTCTCGAGGTGCCCCCGCAAGTGCGGGATCTTATAGAACAGCGCGAGGCCGCTCGCAAAGCGAAGAACTTCAAAGAAGCTGACGCCCTGCGCGCGAAGATCGCTCAGTTGGGCTACGAGGTAATTGACACGCCACAGGGTCCCAAGCTGCGGCGGCGCTGAGACCCTCTCTGGGCCACGAGCACGAATTTCCGTGGCCAGCTTGTGCCCTCGGTCAGCTCGATCTTGTGTTCTGCCAAATCTTCGGAGATCTCCGCAAAAGCCAGCCATTCGCACAGCATCAGATGGGCTGATCGCAAAAGACTCTCTATCTTCTCGCGATCGAAGGGGCAGTGCGTCTCGCGCATCTCCAGCTCTTCTATAGCTGTGCCGAAGGCCCAGATCTTCGTCACGAAGTCTTGGAGATCACGCCGGGAGAGCCAGAGCGTGCCGTCGGTACACTCGTCGAGAGTTATTTTTCTCACGTGATAGCGTTGTATGAAGTAGTCGAGCTGGGAGCGCACCTGCTGGGGGAGGCGCACGCGCACTCGCTCTGAGCCGGGGTCAAGATGATCGAGCGCGATGAACCGTCCTGCGGGCTTGAGCACACGGCCGATCTCGTGGAAGGTTTGCTCAAGCTCGTTGGGCTGCCCAAAGAGCGCGATCTCATGGAGAACTTGTGCCGCGAGCACAACATCGAAGCTGTGATCGGGGAACGGGAGCTTATGGGCGCGGGCGCGGTGCAACTCCGCTTGGGGGCAAGTTGTGTGGGCTTGCTGAAGGCGTTCGGGCGACTCGTCAATGCCCACGATCCGTGGGATACCGTGTCTGGCTGCAGCTTGGAGATACTCTCCCGAGCCGCACCCGATGTCCAAGAGAGATTGGGCCTGGCCCACTCGTTCTAAGACCAAGCGAATGCGCTGGGCGCGACGCGCGTCTGTGCGCTCGCGCTGCGCTAAGACTTGGGCCGCGCTAGACGAATACAGGGGCGTTCGTGCTTGGAGAATGAGCTGCTGTTGCTCGTCGGGCAGGTCATAGCGGGAGAGATTCTGCACGTCGGCCCATTCTGCAGCTTCGATGTCTGAATCGGCGCGCAGCTCACCCGATTTATAGCGAGCCAACAGAGCGATCAGGACGTAGTGATACTGCACGCGGCCGTCGGGGTCTTTGAAGATTCTGTCTAATACGTCAAGAGTGCGTTCGAGCTCGATCTCGATGTGGCACTCTTCGCGGATCTCTCTCTTGGCAGCATCGCGGACGGTCTCGCCCAGCTCGACGACCCCACCAGGGAGGCTCCATTGGCCCTTGCGCGGCTCGTGCCCGCGACGCACCAACAGGATCTTTCTGTCTTGGAAGACTAAGACGCTCACCCCGACGATAGGGTGTGGGGGATACTCACGATCTCTGTCAGAACCCATACAAACGCTATTATAATCGAGCTATCAGGTTTCTCCCACTTGCCGAGCTCGATGCCCTGACGAGATCCTAGAGCGTCCCACTCTTCTCTTTCAGCTTTTCTTCGTCCTTGATGATGATATAATAGCGTTTCTTATCTAAGATGCCCTCTTTCGCGAGACGATTGAGAGCAGAAGTGGTGTTCTCGCGGGCAGACCCGATGAGATCGGCCAGCTCTTTGTGCGTGATCTTAAAACTAATTTGGGTTCCTTCAGGGGTCTGTTCGCCGTGCTCTTCGATGAGTCTCAAGAGTTGACGTGAGAGCCGCGTGGTGATGTCTTTGAAGACCAAGTCTTCGAGCTTTTGCTCTAAGTCACGCGCCCGCTTGCCGAAGAGCTGAATGATCTCGAGCGCTAACCAGGGCTTGCGCTCGAGAAGATAGAAGAACTTCTCGCGCTCTATAGGGTGAATGATCGCATCTTGCAAGACTTGGGCTAAGTGTTCGCGGCGCTTGGCCCCGACCAAGACCATCTCGCCGAAGATCTCTCCCGCGCCCAAGATCGCCAACGTGAGCTTGCGGCCGCTCTCGTCCAAGTAGGCCAGCTTCACTTTGCCGTCTTTGACATAATAGACGCGATCGTCAATATCGCCCGGTTGGTAGATGACTTCACCCTTTTTGTAAAATCGTCCCGACGTGGATTCGACGATCTCGCTCAGGGCTTCTGCGATCTGCTGTCCGTTGGGCTGGTGCCCGGTCATGCTCAGCATCGTGAAGTGGTTCACCATAGTCTCTTCGTGCCCTCTCTGGGAGCGCTGGTGTGCAGTGCGCTCTGGGATGCTCTTACTCTAACGGGTCAGGGAATGGGCTGAAAGGACCTGTGGCAGAGTGGCGCAGGGGGGTTCGTGACGCGGGCGACAGCCGAGGGAGCGCTTTTGGGACAACTGCCGTCACCTTATGAGGGGACAGGCATAACTCATGGCGACAAAAAAAGTCAAGAGAAGATTTTTGGGAAGCTTAGAGATGACAAGCTGGGATAGCATGAGCAAAGCGCGCTCAGAGAAGATCACGCAGTCTAAGGATGAGAGACTCCTTAGAAAGGAGGTGATCCAGCCGCACGTTCCCGTACGGCTACCTTGTTACGACTTCACCCCCCTCACGAAAGCGGCCTTCGGCCCTTACGGGACTTCGAGCCACTCCCGCTCGGCTGGTGTGACGGGCGGTGTGTACAAAGCCCGAGTACGTATTCACCGCGGCGTGGCTGATCCGCGATTACTAGCGATTCCGGCTTCATGAGGTCGGGTTGCAGACCTCAATCCGAACTGAGGACGGCTTTTTGGGATTGGCTCCCCCTTGCGGGTTGGCGACCCTTTGTACCGTCCATTGTAGCACGTGTGTCGCCCAGGACATAAGGGCCATGCTGACTTGACGTCATCCCCTCCTTCCTCCGGCTATTCACCGGCAGTTCCCCTAGAGTGCCCAGCGGACCTGATGGCAACTAGGAGTAGGGGTTGCGCTCGTTATGGGACTTAACCCGACGTCCTACGACACGAGCTGACGACAGCCATGCAGCACCTGTGCACGCTGCCTCTGGATTTCTCCAGAGGCTCCTCGCCCTTTCGGGTTCGTACTACGTGCATGTCAAGCCCTGGTAAGGTTCTTCGCTTACCATCGAATTGAACCACGTGCTCCACCGCTTGTGCGGGCTCCCGTCAATTCCCTTGAGTTTCAACCTTGCGGCCGTACACCCCAGGCGGCCGACTTATCGCGTTAGCTGCGGCACTGGCCCAGCATGTGCGAGGCCAACACCTAGTCGGCATCGTTTAGGGCGTGGACTACCCGGGTATCTAATCCGGTTTGCTCCCCACGCTTTCGTGCCTCAGCGTCAGGAACCGGCCAGGAGGCTGCCTTCGCTATTGAGGTACCTTCCAGTATCTACGCATTTCACCGCTACTCTGGAAGTTCCGCCTCCCTCTCCGGCCCTCCAGCCGTGCAGTTTCGTCGGACCTCTCCCCGTTGAGCAGGGAGATTTCACCGACGACACACACGACCGCCTACGCACCCTTTACGCCCAGTGAATCCGGGTAACGCTCGCCACCTCTGTCTTACCGCGGCTGCTGGCACAGAGTTAGCCGTGGCTTATTCCAGGGGTACCGTCATCGTCCGGGCATTGCCTCCCGGACTTATTCTTCCCCCTGAAAAGGAGTTTACAACCCGAAGGCCTTCATCCTCCACGCGGCGTCGCTCGGTCAGGCTTGCGCCCATTGCCGAAGATTCCCCACTGCTGCCTCCCGTAGGAGTTAGGGCCGTGTCTCAGTCCCCATGTGGGGGGCCACGCTCTCACGCCCCCTACCCGTCATCGCCTTGGTGGGCCGTTACCCCACCAACTAGCTGATAGGCCGCAGCCCCCTCCCCGCGCGCTCCCTTGCGGGAGCTTTCCTCGCAAAGACGAATCTTTGTGAGCATATCGGGAATTAGCAGCCCTTTCGAGCTGTTATGCCCGTCGCGGGGGCAGGTCAGCTACGTGTTACTCACCCGTTTGCCGCTCTACTTGGCCTCCCCTTGCGGTTCAGCCTTTCGCGCACGACTTGCATGTGTTAAGCGCGCCGCCAGCGTTCACCCTGAGCCGGGATCATACCCTCTAGTGAATTCGAGAGTCACTCAAGGCAGAATCTCGGAGAGATTCTGTGCTTCTCTCGGGGTTGAGAGAAACAGCGCTTTGCTTCATGCTATCCACTTGTCAAAGAGCGATCTTCTCTGAGGAGTGCCAGCATTATAACACACTCTGTTCGACTTGTCAAGAGCTAAAAAATGCTTATCTGAAGAGCGTTTTGCGCCTGGGCCCTCATACGAGCTTTGCCAAAGCTGCCCTGATGGCCCCAAGGTCCGGCAGCTGCCGGGGGTCGTCGCTCACCCATTTGTACCGGACGGTACCGGTCTTGTCGAGTACGAAGACGCTGCGCTTGGCGACCCCCTTCAGCCCCATCAGATCTTCGTGCAGCACCCCATATGCCCGGCTGATCTCTCGATTAAAATCTGTCAAGAGCTCGAATTTCAGAGCGTTCGCCTTGATGAACGCATTGAGCACAAATGGGCTATCCACGCTGATCCCGTAGACGCGGGCCCTCAGAGAGTTCAACTGGCTCAGGCTATCACGAAACGCGCACATCTCGTTGGTGCAGATGGGACTGAACGCCAAAGGGAAGAACGCTAAGACCATATTCGCCTTCCCCAGCTCCTTGCTGAGTGTGAAGTCCTGGAACTGCTCGCCATTGCAGACTTTTGTCGTGAAGTCCGGGGCTTTTTGGTTGAGCTCTACGGCCATGATCGAACCTCCCTACGCTCAAGATGGCTTCATTGTAAAGCAGACTCCCGAAGTCTGCAAATGGGGGAGTGAAACTTGTCCCGTGGCTGGGGGTTATATATTCTGTCTCCATCTCTCTCGCAAAGGGGTGAGCACAATGACGGGCAAGAAGGTCGTGCGCATGATGGCGCTGGTTCTGCCAGCGATGGCGCTCTTGGCTGCGGGACCGATCTTGGTCAATCAATCACACAGCAGCGATTCTGTCTCGGCGAGCAGCGGCGAGCAACCGGGGAGACATCTGACGCTCACCTTCACCAACGATACGGGCGTGGAAGCCGACGGATTGCAGATCGAGTTCAAGAAGGCCCCCGCGGGCATACAGTTTGTCAAAGTCGAGCCGTTCAAGAGCACCATGGCGGTGCTCAAGAGCAACGTTGTGGTGCTGACGAATGGGCGCGTCGGGCCAGGGGAGAAAGCGCGCCTGAGCGTGGTCGGCGATCCGTTTGGGATGGCTGTGGCGGACTTCCAATGGATTCGTCAAGGGGTGTTGATCGCCGGGAAGACTCGACAGATCGAGGTCGAGGAGCGCGTCATCACTCGTGAAACGGTCTTGGTCGATCGCACCGAGAAGGAGCCGGAGCCGTTGGTGGTGTCGGTGCGCTTTGAGCTTGTCAACGGGGCAAGCCGGCTCTTTGTGACTCAAGGGATGATGATCGCTGAAGGAGCGCTTCTTGCGATCAAAGATCAGGTTCGCTTAGAGTTGCTCATGAACGAGATCGCGCGCGCGAAGAATCTCAAAGAGCGCGAGAAGCTCCAAGCCGAGCTCAAGAAGCTCGAGGTGCGTGCACCGATCAGCGGGTTGGTGCGCGAGCTCTCTTTCGATGTCGGCGAAGAGACGACCAAAGTCGAAGCGAAGCTCCTAGTTGTCACCAGAGCGAACGCTTTACAGTGAAGCTGAAGCGACAGCTTACGGCAGGCCACGGGGTGCTCCCGTGGCTTTTTTGTTAGAGTGGGCTTCGTGGACAGCTCGTCTTCATTGGCGGTTGCATTGCCCTGCGAATTTCAGTATCTTAATGGGGATTATCCCAGTCTGTCTTTCATAGAGAGGAGTCGGGAATATGCACCAGAAGAACCAGCTCGCGTGGCTTATCGGGGGTGCACAGGGCAGCGGGGTTGATTCCGCGGCTAATCTTTTTGCCAAGGCCTGCGCCTTCGGGGGGCTCTACGTCTATGGCCAACGCGAATACTACAGCAATATCATGGGTGAGCACAGCTACTATCAAGTCACAGTCAGCGACCGCCCCGTGCGCGCGACTCGCTCGCTGACGGATATTTTAGTGAGTGCCGACGCGGAAACAGTCTTTCTCCATGCGCTCAGTGTCAAGCCCAACGGCGCTCTCATCTACGACCCGAAGCTCACTGAGACGTCTCTCAGCAAAGTTGCCGCGCTAGAGCATCGGGCACGCCATGATCTCTATCAGTATCTTCGCGCGAAAAATCTCAGCGAGACGCTCGCAGGTATGCTCCAAGATGCGCAAGCCCGCGGGGTACGGCTCTATCCCGTTCCCTACGACGAACTCTTGCAGAAGATGACGGGGGAGAAAGTGCCCCAGCTGGCGCAGGCCAAGCGCATGGCCAACGCCATGGCTGTCGCGGCCTCGTGCGCCCTCCTTCGCTATGATATGAAGCTCTTGGAGCGCGCCCTGGAAGATATCTTTCACGGCAAGAAGAAAGTGATCGAGCTGAACTTGCGCGCGTGCGAGCTTGCGTATGAGTACGTCTCAAAGAATTTTGCGCAAGATTTTCCCATCGTGCTGGAGCCGGTTCAAGCAAGCGCGCCGCGCATCTACGTGACGGGCAACCAAGCCACAGCGCTGGGAAAGCTCACAGCTGGCTGCACCATGCAGACGTACTATCCCATCAGCCCTGCGACCGACGAGAGCGTCTATTTGGAAGCGCATCAGCTCTTCGAGCGTCAGGGCGGGCGCGGCGCGATCGTTGTCGTCCAGGTCGAAGACGAGATCGCAGCGATCACGATGGCGACCGGAGCGGCGCTCGCCGGAGCACGAGCCGCTACGAGCACCTCCGGGCCGGGGTTCTCGCTCATGGTCGAGGCGCTGGGCTGGGCCGGGATCAATGAGGTGCCCCTGGTCGTGACGCTCTATCAGCGCGGCAGCCCCAGCACAGGGCTCCCTACCCGCCATGAGCAGGGCGATCTGAGATTTGTGCTCCATGCCGGCCACGGGGAGTTCCCGCGCATTGTGCTTGCTTCAGGAGATCTCGAAGAGTGCTTCTACGACGAGATCCGCGCGTTCAACTACGCCGAGAGATATCAGCTTCCTGTAATTCACTTGCTAGATAAAGCTCTCGCCAGCAGCAGCCAGACCCTTCCCGCCTTTGAGCCCCTGCGGGTACGCATCGATCGAGGGCTGATGCTCGAGAGCTCAGGGGGCGAGGGCTACAAGCGCTTCGTATACACGGAGACAGGGATCTCGCCGCGCGTGGCCTTGGGCACGCCCGCTGGAATCTTCTGGAACACCGGCGACGAACACGACGAGCTGGGGCACATCACCGAGGACCCCATCGAGCGCGTCCGGATGATGGACAAGCGCGCCAAGAAATTAGAAGTCGCGGCTCGGGAGATCCCGCTCTCGGAGAAGCTCACGGTCTTTGGCGATCCCAGCTCTGAATTGTTGATACTCAGTTGGGGATCGCCCAAGGGGGCCATTCTCGATGCTCTTGAAGTCTTGCATGCCGAGAAGCAGTCGGTCTGTTTCGTGCAGTGTCGGCTGCTCTCTCCCCTGCCCAGCGATGAGCTGAGAGAATTGCTGAGCAAAGCCACGCGTCGCGTCTGTATAGAAAATAACTATTCAGGGCAGTTTGCCGGGCTGGTGCGCGAGACTACCGGGGTCGCCATGGACCATCTGATCGTCAAATTCAATGGCCGTCCGATCACGATGGACGAAGTCTATCAGGCTGTGAAAGAGATTCTGTTGGGCAAAGCCCCACGAAGGATGGTGTTGACGCATGGCGCATAAGCCACAAGACTACAAGACAGACGTGCACAACAACTGGTGCCCAGGTTGTGTGCTGCCGGGCTCGCTTATTCACACGAACCCCAACGTTAAGCCTATCGAATCTATAAAGAAAGGCGATCGAGTGCTGGGATGGGATGGGCGCTATCATAGAGTGACGGAGGTCTTTAGCCACCGTCACCAAGGGATAATGTACAGAATTCGTGTGAAGTGCCTTGGGGAAGTCACGCTGACTCCAGAGCATCCTGTCTTGATTGCCAGACGCGCTTCCCCCAAGCGGCACACCCAGGACTTCACCCTCATCTGGGAACGAGCCGACCACATTCAGAAGGGGGACTATGTGGCGTATCCTATCCCTGCCGAAGTTGCTCCCTTGAAGGACTTCAAGCTTCCTGTGCGCAAGGCGCAGGATCGGCGCAGTGCGTCCCTGCCTGAGAGTATTCCCGTCACTCCTGAGTTTCTGCGACTCGCGGGCTACTATCTGGCAGAAGGATGGATAGAGAGGCGCACGGCTAAGAAGGGCCGATTAGAAGCATCTATTTATTTCTCCTTCCCTCAGAGGGAGAGGAGATTCGTTCGCGATATAGAGCAAATCGTGGCTCGTGTCTTTGGTCTCAGTCTGTCTATTCAAGAGAAGCCCGAAAAGAGATCAATCGAGCTAGCGATTCACTCGGCGCGCTTGGCGAGAGCGTTCCAAGAGTGGTTCGGCAGCGGAGCCGATCAGAAGAAAATCCCCCATGAGCTGATGCTCTTGCCTCCGCCACAGCAGCGTGAGTTGCTCAGGGGGCTGTGGCGTGGCCATGGCTGGGTAAGCTCTCACCAAGTCCGGGCAAGCTATAAGACTATCTCAAAGACATTGCGAGAGCAGCTCAAGCTGTTACTCTTGCGCCAAGGGATTGTGCCCTCAGTCTACACCGAACCAGCTCGCAGGGGCCATCGCGAAGCCTATAGCCTCTTTGTCACGAGCGCCAGAGACTACGGGCGCTTGATGGAGGTATTGGGCGTAAAGCCCAAGAAACTGCCCACAGGCAACCCCCCCTCGACGGTGATCGGGCAGAACTTTGTGATGGCTCCCGTAGCAGATATCGAGACCTTTGAGTACGATGGCCCAGTGTGGAACCTCGAAGTCGAAGATGTCCGTAGCTACGTGAGCGAGTGTGCCACTCTCCATAACTGTGGCGACTTTGGTATCCTCAACGCAGTGCAGATGGCTCTCGCTGAGTTAGATGTAGAACCCCATCGCGTCGTGGTCTTTTCGGGGATCGGCTGCTCGGGCAAGACCCCTCACTATATCAATACGTACGGGGTGCATACACTCCACGGGCGCGTCCTGCCCTATGCCGTGGGCGCTAAGTTAGCCAACCCCGATCTGACGGTGATCGCCGTTGGCGGCGATGGCGACGGCTTAGGGATCGGCGCGGGACACTTCGTCAATGCCGGGCGCCGCAACGTTGATATCACTTATATTCTGCACAATAACGGGGTCTACGGGCTGACTAAAGGCCAAGCCTCGCCCACGCTCAAGCTGGGCGTCCAAACAAAGTCACTCCCACAGCCCAATATCAATCAGGGAGTCAACCCGCTCTTCTTAGCTTTGGCTGCAGGCTATACGTTTATCGCGCGCTCCTATGCGTACGATATTAAGCACTTGGTGAGCATCATTCAGCAAGCGATCGAGCATACTGGTTCAGCGTTCATTGACGTGCTGCAACCTTGTCCGACATATAATGACATCAACACGCGCGAGTGGTACGGCGGCGAAGACCGAAAAGACCCGCAGACGGGCAAGCCCCTCCCCCGGGTGTATAAGCTCGAAGAGCAGGGCTATGACCCGCTCATCAAGCCAGGGATGAGCGATGCCGAACTCGCTGAGAAGCTCAATAGATTTATCGAGAAAGCCCTCGAATGGGGTGACAGAATCCCTATCGGTGTTCTGCTGAAGAACGAGACGGTGCCCTCCTACGAAGACCGGATCCTTCAAAGAATTCCATTCTATCGTGAGACACCGCCAGCAAAACAGCCGATTGCGGACGCCCAAGGCCGACCGACCATTGACTTGACAGAGTTTTTAGAAGAACTGAAAGTCACTGGGAACGTCTAGAAAAGATGGGCGAACTGTGGCGCACCGTACACAGATATTTGACGTGGGGCGACTATCTGGTCATTGCTCTGGTCGTGCTAGGAGCTTCAGCGACGATCCCCGTGCTGCAGGGGACCCCGCAAGCATCGGGGCGGTGGGCTCTTGTCCGTTTGGACGGACGGATCGTGTATCAGCTTGCCTTAGATACAGATCAAGAAGTGACCGTCAGGGGCCCCGCGGGAGAGACAGTGATTCGGGTGCAGGGGGGACGAGTGCGCGTCGTCAGCTCTCCTGGACCGCAACAGATTTGCGTCCGCCAGGGATGGATTCACAAACCCGGCGAAACCCTCATCTGTTTGCCTAACCACGTCACGGTCGAGATTCCTGGAAGTTCTGGAATTGATGCGATCTCACGATGATCCCCTACACGCGCAGGACGCTCCCCGAGGTCTGGCTGCTCAAGAGGATTCTCTTTGCGGCGCTTTTAGCTCTGGGGATCGTGCTCTATGTGCTCGAAGGGTTTTTCCCGCCGTTGGTGCCGGTGCCGGGAGCCAAGCTGGGGCTTTCGAATATCTTGGTGCTCTTCACCATGATCTTTTTGGGCTACGGCGCGGGGATCTTTTTGGCGATTGCTCGAAGCATCTTAGGGGGCTTTATCGCGGGCACGCTCTTTGCCCCGGGAGCGCTGCTCAGTCTCACGGGAGGGTTGGTGAGCGCTCTCGTCGTCGCATTGAGCTTGCGTACGCTGCGCCCGCCGCTGGGGCTTGTGGGCATTAGTATCTTGGGCGCCATTGCCCATAACGTCACTCAGCTGGTTGTCGCGTATCTCCTCTTCGTTCAGATCACAGGGCTCTTGTACTATCTGCCGTTTCTGCTTATATTAGGGCTGATCAGTGGGTTAGTGACAGGGCTGATTGCTGTGTATCTCTTTGAGCGCTTAGGACGTGAGCTGGGATTATCTTAAAGAGAGATCATGATTTGGGCTGAAGGGCTGACGCGCCGCTTTGGGGATCGCCTTGCCGTCGAGGCTCTCTCTCTAGAGATCGCTGAGGGCGAAGTCTTTGGCTTTCTTGGTCCCAACGGCGCGGGCAAGACGACCACCGTGCGGATGCTCGCCGGACTTTTGGCCCCTACAAGCGGACGAGCTCGTGTCGCAGGCATTGACGTGCAAGAGCCGCATCGCTTGCGCCCCCTCGTGGGCATTCTGACGGAACATCCCGGATTATACGAAAAACTTTCGGCATGGCATAATCTCAAATTCTACGCGGATCTTTATGATCTGCCTAAGCCCCACGTCCAGATTGAAAAATATCTGAGGCTGCTGGGCTTATGGGAGCGCCGCTTCGACCCTGTGGGGACTTTTTCCAAGGGCATGAAGCAGAAGCTCGCGATCGCGCGCGCTCTCTTGCATGAACCCAAAGTGCTCTTCTTGGACGAGCCCACCTCGGGGCTTGACCCCGAATCGGCCAAGACCGTGCGCGATTTTATCGCACAGCTTTCTTCGCAGAAGCGCACGATCTTTCTGTGTACGCACAATCTCTACGAGGCCGAGCAGCTCTGCACGCGCATCGGACTGATGAAACAGCGACTCATCAAAGTCGGCTCGCCCGCATCTCTCAAGCGCGAGCTCTTCGGTCGCCAGATCGTCATAGATCTGAAAAACCCCCTGGCGCTCCCTGAGGATCTTCAGTGCCCCTTCGTGCGCAACATCCAGATGAACGGGACAACGCTCTTGATAGAAGTGGACGACCCTGAAGAGCACAACCCCGCGCTCATTCGGAGATTAGTTGAGCTTGGGGCGCAGATTCAGTTTGTGCGTGAGCAGGATCGCTCGTTGGAAGAAGTCTACCTAGAGCTGATCGCAGAGGAGCACCGATGAAGCGCATTCGGATTCTGATGCTGAAAGAATGGCGCGAGGTGTTCAAAGGGGGCAAGACGGTCTGGATCGGCACGGTCGCTATCCCCTTGATCTTGCTGGCGATCTCGCTCTTTCAGCTCTTTGGGATCAGCGACTGGCGCCAGGTCGACCCTGCAGAGCTTCCGAGTGTCGTCGGGACGATCTTTCTTGTGCCGCTCTTGTATTTTGTGATGTTCCCGCTCGTCATCCCGCACTCGATCGCGATCTATGCGATCATGAGCGAAAAAGAACAGAAGAGCCTAGAGCCCTTGCTGGCGACGCCGCTGCGCACCAGCGAGCTCTTTCTCGCGAAGATGCTCGCTTCAGTCCTGCCCACGCTTGCGATCACGTGGATGGCCTTTGGGCTCTTTCTCGCGCTCGTACGAGTCTTACTTCCGGCGCATATCCTAGAGCTTGCATGGGAGCAGTTTAGCTTTCTCTGGCTCATGACCTTAGGGGTGTTTGCGCCTCTGGCTGCGACGTTCATGACGTTGGCTTCCATGGCCATCGCCACGCGCGTGAGCGACCTGCGCACCGCGCAACTGCTCAGCAGCTTTGCGATGCTCCCCATCTTGATGTCCTCGTTCTTCTTCATCTTTCAGCAAGCTTGGGACAAGCCCCTCTTTCTCGGCTTTCTCTCGGGAGCCCTTCTGGTGCTCGATGTGGGACTCTTAGCACTGAACGTCAAGCTCTTTGGGCGCGAAGAGATTCTGACTCGCTGGCGCTGAATTATGCCCCTCACAAGCCCCTCGTATATCCGAGACATATTAGCTCGCCACAAGATTCGCTTGAAGAAGAGCTTAGGGCAACATTTTCTTGCCGATGAGAACATTTTGAGGAAGATCGTGTCAGCGGCCCAGATCGCTGACACAGACACAGTCGTTGAGATTGGTGCGGGGATCGGCACGCTCACCCAAGAGCTGGCGCAGCGCGCCGGGCACGTCATCGCCGTCGAGATAGATCACCGACTCATCCCGATTCTTGAAGAGCATCTGCGCCCCTACTCCAACGTCACCATCGCGCCCCAAGACTTTTTACAGTTCGATCTGCGCGCGGTCGTTCGACAAGCCAAGAAGATCGCTGTAGTCGGCAACTTGCCCTATGGCGTGACAGCCCCAATCTTAGAGAAGCTTATCGAAGCTCACGCAGTGCTGGGATCTGCGACGCTCTTGGTGCAATGCGAAGTCGCCGAGAAGCTCTGTGCACGGCCGGGCACGCGCGACGCCAGCGCGATCACGATCTTTGCGCAGAGCTTCGCGCAAGTTCAGAGATTATTCTCAATCTCGCGCCACGTCTTCTTTCCCGTGCCCCAGGTGGACTCGGCCTTGGTGCGCTTCGAGTTCTGTGAGCATCCAAGGTTTCGTGCCCCAGAAGATCTGTTCTTCAGGGTCGTCCGTGCGGCGTTCCATCTGCGGCGCAAGACTTTAAGACAAGCGCTCACTCGATCTCCTTGGCTTGCCCTGCCCCCAGAGCTCGCTTTGAGCGTTTTTGAGCGAGCGCAGCTGGACCCGCAGCGTCGGGGTGAGACTCTTTCTCTCGAAGAGTTCGATAGGCTCGCCCAAGCGCTCGCTACTCTGTCCGGGCTACATAATTGCGCAGCACGCCGATCCCACTGATCTCAACTTCGACGACGTCACCGGGGGCAAGAGGACCGACCCCTGCCGGCGTGCCCGTGGCGATGACATCCCCGGGCTCCAGCGTCATAAAACTCGTGATCTCTTCGATAATGCGGGGAATATCGAAGATGAGCTGAGACGTATCGGAGCGCTGGCGCACCGTCCCGTTGACGCGCGTCTCAATCGTAAGGGGCCAGGAAAGCTCATCTGGAGAGACTAAGATAGGGCCAAGAGCTGCGGCGGTATCGAATCCCTTGGCGCGTACCCAATTGAGCTCCCACGATTGTGCCTCACGATCGGAAATATCGTTGAAGCACGTGTAGCCCCAGATGACATCGAATGCTGCTGAAGCCTTGACGCGCTTGCAGCGCTCTTTGATGACGAGGGCAAGCTCACCCTCGTAATCCACTCGTGAAGAATTGGGCAGGTAGATCGTGGCTTCCGGGCCGATGAGCGCTGAAGGGGGCTTGAGGAAGAGCGCTGGGCGTTGAGGGAGTGTTCGGCCCATCTCTTGGGCGTGATCGCGATAGTTCACGCCGACACAGACGATCTTCGTCGGCTGAGCCGGAGGAAGCACAGAGAGCTCGCTGAGCTCTCTGGGCTGTCCGCGCACGAGGACCGTATCGCCGACGAGCTCCCTCACGTATGCTTGGCCGTCTTCAAGGACGCGTACCCACCGCATAGCTGTATAGCTTACAGAAAGACCGGGGCAAGCCCACAAGGGCTGTCGTGGCGGTACGGCGCGGCATGGGGCTTGGCCTTCTGGCCCAGTTCCACACAATATGAAGCCCCAGCGCAAGCGTCCATAAGAGAAAGATCCACCCGATCCACCAGGTCTGCCAAAACGGTCGTGGTGCTGGTACGGGCAAGCACGCTCCTCCAAACGAGCTTGGGGGCTTGACGGGCTTGTTGACCCCTTCAAGCTTTAAGCTTCCATCTGGCATCTGAGGGTTAGCTGGCTGGGTCTCACCAGAGGGCACACAAGGGCGCGAGACCATAGGTGGAGGCAGCATCACAAGGGAGACATTTACAGCAAAGAGCACGAACAGCGCACAGACATATACCCCAAGGTGCGCTCGGATCATTCTGGGGAGGTCATGCCACATCTCGCGCCATAGAGCGACACGCCCTAGCTCAAGACGGCGCATGAGCGCCACCTGCCGAGCGCAGTCTGTGCACGTCAACGTGTGCTGAGAGACCTCCGTCAGCGTCCAAGCTTGATCGAGCGAGCGCGCTCCAACCTGCCAAGCATCAGTGAGCCGTCCCCTCACGTACGCGTCTAGGAGAGCTCGCGAGGGGTGCATGCCCTCGCGAGGAGGTGTCCGCAACGGCTTCACTAAATCCCAAAACCAGCTCCAGTCATCGCTTTGATGATGATTCATGGTCAACCCCCTTCAGCTCCTCATAGATTGCGATGATACGCTCTTTGATGCGTGTCGGGTTGAACTCTTTGCCGACGAGCTGGAAGACTTCGGTCCAGTCGAGATGGGTCCCGCTGAGCTTCTCGATGGTCAGCTGATCGAGCTTCACGGTTTTGCGCCTGAGCGCCTGTCTGAGCAGTTTGCCCTTGGCGGGGTCGTCCACCAATGGCGGATAATAATTGCTGAAGAGATAGACGAGCAAGCCCCGCACGTGGTCGGGATCGTAGCGGCGCTTGGCATAGCCAAAAGCGAGCCAGCGTCGCGCTTGGTCGAGATTGCCATCTAAGCTCAAGAGATCCTCCATCTCCGCAGGAGGCAGATCGGTACAGCGTATCAAGTGCTCCGCGTATGCCAGTCGAATCTGTGGGCCGAGCGTACTCAGGTCGTAGTCCATCCGACCTGCATCCTAGCATATGTCATAATTATAATGCAAGGGGCTCGATTTCTGACACTTGTTTCTCCAAGAAGCGATTGACAGAGCTAATCTGGACGGGTATAATTTCTCAAGAGCCGAGGTGGCGGAACTGGCAGACGCGCGGGACTCAAAATCCCGTGGTGGCAACACCGTGTGGGTTCGACTCCCTCCCTCGGCACCACAAGATCCCTGCACTCAGTTGCACAAACCCCAACAATTCGGTAATGATAGGGGTTGTGAAAAAGCTCAGATGGGTGGTCATCGCCAGTTTCAGCGTGCTGGTTGCCTGCGGGAGCTTATGGATTTCTCAACGAGAATCTCCTTCGCCCCCACATCCTACGCAAACTGTGCCCATAGTGCGTCCAGCTCTCCCAACCCAAGCCCCCGGTGCTCTCCCTCCATCAGCTCAGAAGATCACTCTCAACGACGTGCGAGAGCTCTATCGTCAGGGGCAACGCCAGCTCTATAACTCGACAGTGGGCACAGAATATCTGCAGGCGCGGGCGCTGTTGCAGAGCGCACAGGCCCTCTTGGCGCAGCTCAACGGCGAGATCACAGAGACAGTCTATTGGCAGGCACGTTTAGAATTTGAGCTGGGCAATTGGTATCACGGGGCGGCCTGGGGAGACCCCGCACAAGCCCAAGAAGCTTTACCGTACTATCTCACGGCAGAACGGCTTGCGCGACAGCTCACCGAGCGTGCCCCGGACTTCTCTGAGGGCTATCGGCTGCTAGGGGAGACCCAGATGCGCATTATCAGCTTAAAGGGCTGGCTCCAAGCCCTCACCCATGCCCAAACAGCTAAAAAGAATCTCGATCGCGCGGTCACGCTCGACCCTAAGAACGCTGAAGCTCACCTAGCGTTAGGGATCTATTATCTGTACGCGCCAACGCTCTTTGGAGGAGATTTAGAAAAAGCTCTCAGCTCTCTCAGGGAGAGCGAAGCGCTGACATCAGATGAGACAGTGCGATTTCTGTCGTATCGGTGGCAAGGGGTTGCATACGCGAAACTGGGCAAGCTCGGCGAGGCCAAAGAAGCGTTTCGCAAAGCCCTGCTGATCTACCCTAAAAGCTCATGGGATCGGAACGAGCTGAATAAGCTCCGATAACACTCAGGAGGTCTCTATGGAGCAAGTCTTTCAGTACATTGACGCGCATCGTGATGAGTTTCTAGAGCGTCTCAAGGTGCTGTTGCGCCAGCCCAGCGTCGCTGCTCAGAATTTGGGGATGGAGCCGTGCGCTCAGCTCGTCCAGCAGATGCTCCAGAGCGTGGGGTTTAAGACCCAGATCTTTCCTACAGACGGCTTTCCCGTCGTCTACGGCGAGCTGGAGGGCACAAGCGATAAAACTCTGATGTTCTATGATCACTACGATGTGCAGCCTCCGGAGCCCTTGGAGCTGTGGGAGTCCGATCCGTGGGACCCGCAGATCCGAGGCGGAGGGCTCTACGCGCGCGGGTCTTCAGATAATAAGGGCGATCTGGTAGCGCGGCTGTGCGCTCTCGAAGCGTATCAGAAGGTCATGGGCGGACTGCCCATCACGATAAAGTTTGTGATCGAAGGCGAAGAAGAGATTGGCAGCCCCCATCTCGGGCAGTTCGTCCAGGAGCACAGGAGTCTTCTGAGAGCCGACGGGTGCATCTGGGAGTTCGGACACAAAGATCTCAAAGACGTTCCCCAAATCTATTTGGGGCTGAAGGGCATCTGTTACGTGGAGCTGCGCGCCACGGGAGCGGTGAGCGATCAGCATTCGTCGTGGGGGACGATTGTGCCCAATCCGGCGTGGCGTTTGGTGTGGGCACTCAGCACTCTCAAGGACAGGAACGAGAAGATTCAGATCACGGGATTTTACGAGGATGTGCGCCCGCCCAGCCGCGCTGAGCTCAAAGCCGTCTACGATCTGGACTTCGATGAGAGAGGGTGGCGCAAGAAGTTCGGGATTCAGAGATATCTCTTGGGGCTCTCTGGTCGTAAGCTCAAGAAGAAGCACTATTTCGAGCCGACGTGCACGATCTGTGGGATCTGGAGCGGCTATACCGGCCCAGGGCCCAAGACGGTGCTCCCCGCTGAAGCCCGCGCCAAGATCGACTTTCGCTTGGTGCCCGATCAAGACCCCAAAAAGATTCTCTCTCTACTGAAAAGACACTTAAAGAGACACGGCTTTGGGGATATCGAAGTGATCGGGATGCATGGGGTCAACCCGGCCCGCACCCCCATGGATGATCCCTTGGTAGAATTGGTGCGGCGCACCGCACAAAAAATTTATGGAGTCAGGCCGGTCGTGCACCCGACGTCCGCAGCAAGTGGCCCTATGTACACGCTCTGTCAGAGATTGGGCATCCCAGCAGTCTCGACAGGGATCGGCTATGCCCACTCCAACACCCACGCCCCCAACGAGAACATTCGCATTGACGACTTCGTTCAGGGCATCAAACACATCGCCAGCATTGTCCATGAGTTCTCTTCAACATCTCTGAGGTGATCAGCTATGCAAACTCTCGAAGCACCGCCGCGCAGCAGTGCCATAGGGGTCAGATGGGATCTGAAAGACTTATATCTTGACCCCGACGATCCAGCTTTGGAGCGTGACTTGCGCAGTGCACTGGAGCGAGCGCACGCGTTTGAGCAAAAATATCGCGGGCGGCTGCGCCAAGGGATCGCTCCACGCTCTCTCTACGAAGCCCTGATTGAGCTGGAGAGCATATCCGAACAGATGGACAAGCCCTTGATCTATGCGCATCTGCTCCATGCTTCTGATACCCAGAACCCGCGCCATGGAGCGCTGCTTCAATCTACCCAAGAGCGCCACACCCAGATCCGACAGCATCTGCTCTTCTTCGACTTGGAATGGATGGACCTGCCCGATGAGACTGCGCGGGTTCTCATGAACGCTCCGGAAGTCGCGCGCTATCGGCACTACTTAGAAAAAGCCCGGCTCTTCCGGCCACATAAGCTCTCTGAACCCGAAGAGAAGATCTTAGATATCAAAGCGAACACGAGCACGCGGGCCTTTCAGAGGCTCTTCAGCGAGATCGTCTCTGGACTCACAGTGCAGATCGGCCGAGGGAAAGCCGCACAGAAGCTGACCCTCGATCAAGCCCTCGCCAAGCTCCATGAGCCCGACCGCACCGTCCGCAAGAACGCTGCCAAAGCGATCACCCACACGCTGCGCACCCACGCCCGCGTGCTCACTTATATCTTCAATGCGCTCGTGCTCGATCATAAGATCACTGATGAGCTGAGAAAGTTTCCGTCCCCCATGCACGCGCGCCATCTGGCGAACGAGATCGAGCCCGCTACCGTGGAGGCCCTGATGACCTCGTGCGAGCGCTCTTATGATATCGTCCAAGAGTATTATCGTCTCAAGAAGCGCCTGCTGGGGCTGCGCACACTCTATGATTATGATCGCTACGCTCCGATCTCAGCGGAGCTCCCCCAGCGCCAGTGGACCGATGCCCAACGAATTGTCCTAGAAGCCTATCGCGACTTCTCCCCACAGATAGCTCAGATCGTCCAAGAGTTTTTGGACAAGAACTGGATCGACGCGGAAGTGCGCTTTGGCAAAGTCGGCGGGGCGTTCTCCGCGAGCACCGTGCCCAGTGCCCATCCCTATATCTTGCTCAACTACACAGACAAGCTGCGCGATGTCATGACGCTGGCGCACGAGCTGGGTCACGGCGTCCATCAGTATCTCTCCCGACGGGTGGGCCACTTGCAAGCCGATACCCCCTTGACGATGGCCGAGACGGCCAGCACATTTGGAGAGATGCTTACGTTCCGCAAGCTGCTCGCGGAGATTCAAGACCCTAAAGTGAAGCTCGCGTTGCTCTGCAGCAAGATTGAGGACTCGTTCGCGACGATCTTCCGGCAAATTGTGCTGACGCGCTTTGAGCAGAAGCTGCATGAGGCGCGGCGCACCCAAGGGGAGCTCCCTCCAGAGCGCATCGGTGAACTCTGGCTCGACGCCAATCGCTCGATGTTTGGCGACTCCGTCACGCTCACCGATGACTATCGCTGGTGGTGGCTGTATATTTCACACTTTATTCACGTGCCGTTCTATTGCTATGCCTATGCGTTCGGAGAGCTTTTAGTATTAGCGCTCTATCAGAGATATCTCCGCGAGGGGGAGGCGTTCGTGCCCTTGTATGTAGATCTGCTTGCGAAGGGGGGATCTGACAGCCCTCAGAAGCTCTTGGCCCCGTTGGGGATAGACACAAGCGATCCGAACTTCTGGAAGACAGGGCTCGAGTTCTTGCGCACGATGGTACAAGAGGCCGAGCACCTGGCTCAGACGCTCCCGAGTTTGTAGCCAAATCCGCGCACCGTGAGGATTATCTTTGGGTTTTCAACATCCTCCTCGAGCTTGTTGCGCAATAGATAGATATATTTCTTGACGTCCTCAGACGACGCATAGGGGTTCTCCTGCCAGATCGCGTCAATGATCTCGCGGTGGGAGAAGACTTTGCCCGGTTTGGACGCCAAGAGCTTTAAGAGCTCATACTCTTTGGGCGAAAGCTCGATCACTCTCTCTCCGAGATGCACTTCTTTGCGCTCATCGTCGATCTGGAGCGCCCCAAGCTGTATATATGGGGATCGGCTGACGCGACGCATGACCGCCTCGATACGAGCCTCGACCTCACGAAGATCGAAGGGCTTAGTGATATAATCGTCTGCCCCCGTCGAGAACCCGCGCACCTTGTCGTCTGTGGAGTCTTTGGCGGTCACCATGATCACGGGGGTCTTCGCGCCGCTCTCTCGGAGCTTCTGGAGCACCATCCAGCCGTCGAGCTTGGGCATCATCACGTCGAGCAGGAGCAGATCGGGCTTCTCTTTGGGGAATTTCTCTAAAGCTTCCTGGCCGTTCATCGCCGTGATGATAAAGTGTCCTTTGGCTTCTAAAAACTTGCGCAGCAGATGCAAGGACGTCGCATCGTCCTCAGCGATGAGAATGCGCATGGGAGACCTCCTCAGACCTCGGACCGGTCGGCTCCACAGGCAGCATGATCGAGAAGACGCTGCCCCGTCCGACCTCGCTGTCTACAGCAACGCGTCCACCGAGCATCTCGACGTATCGCTTCACGATGGTGAGCCCCAAGCCAACCCCTTGGGACTCTCGGGTGTTGGAGCTGTCTAGCTGCGTGAACGGCTCAAAGATCCGGTCACGCTCGTGTTCTGGGATGCCGATGCCGGTATCTGAGACCGAGAACCGATATTCGTTCTCGTGTACTGCCCCTGAGAGAGCCACGCGGCCCGCGGGCGTGTACTTGATCGCATTACTCAGCAGATTGATCAAAGCCTGCTTGAGTTTGGTCCCGTCGGTGATGAGCGTGCACGGCTCGATCTGATAAGTCAGTGCAAGCCCTTTGCCACGGGCGAGGGCGCTCACAGCTTTGATCGCTTCTTCCCCAACAGCTGAAGCCTCAACGGCTTCCAAATACGGACGATCCTCGCTCGCCTCGAGCTTAGAGAACCGCAAGATATTGTCAATGAGCTCTAAGAGGTGGTTTCCGGATTTTAAGATGTTTTCGAGATCATCGCGCTGGGCTTGGGTGAGTGAGCCGTCTACTCCTTCTAACAAGAGCTGAGAGTATCCTAGGATAGCATGGAGTGGGGTCTTCAGCTCGTGGCTCATCACGGCGAGGAAGTCGGATTTGGCTCGATTGGCTTTGACCAGCTGGGCGTTGATCTGCTCGAGCTGGCGCTTGCGCTCTTCGATGGCATCGGCCATAGCATTGAACTCTCGAGCGAGCGTCTCCAATTCGTCTCCTGTGGAGACACGAGCGCGAGCTGAGGGGTCTTGCTTGAAGCGTTGCAGGGCCTGGGTCAGGGTCTCCGCCGGCCCTAAGATCATCTTATAGAACATAAAAGCGATGATCAGAGCGAGCACAATGTACCCACCTATAACGAGCGCGATGAAGGCTGCTTCGCGGCGCACGAGGGCCGGCGTCGTTGCGAGACTGACCCCCAGCTGCAGCGCAGAGAACGTAGGGACTTCTTGGCGGATCTCTCGTCGCTGGATCTGCCCTGTGCTGTCTCTATAGAATTCGACTTTGTAGTCCACTTTGGTGACAGGCTCGACATACGTCAGATGCAGAAACGGTGTGCCGCGGAAGGGTTGGATCTTTTGCACTCGCATATCTCGGGTGGTCGGCAGTTCTGAGATGCCCGCGGCAAACTGTTGTTGAGCTTCTGGGCTCAAGTCTTCGGTGTGATCGCTGCAGGCTGTCTCTCCGGCGATGACGATCTTGAGATAGATGAGCCCCTCATCGCGGAGGTCTTTGATGAATCTGGTGCATGACTGCGAGAGTATTTCGCCTGACCGGTTGAGCAGAGCTGGTCCAATGATCTTCACAATTGTCTCCCACTTGACACGCACCTGGCTCTCCAGCAGATCAGAAAAGCGCATGATCGCCAGGATCCCTAAGGGCACGGCCACCAAGAGCGTGAACCCCAGCAGCGTGAAGATGAACTTATAGCGCAAGCTGAGCCGCAGCCACTTCATACCGTGTTAGTGTAGCGCCTAGGCAAGGAGTCGTCAACACCAATGGTCACCTAATTTCCACGCTGGTTCCATGTCATTGGTACACAAGAGCTCGTACAATAGAACTCGAAGCTGGCCCACTCTCTTCACGTAAGGGGCTTGGTGTCTCTCGCAGAGGGAGAAGTCTCGAAGGCTTCTCTCACGGATGGGAGGGTTTTGCCTCTCTGGGGGCTGCCTGACCTCCTCCCCACCGAGAGGATTTTTCCTTGCCAGCCGGCACTGCGCCAGGAACCAAGCCCCACCTTCCTTCTTCGGAGGGATTGACGCTCGGGTCCCTATCCCCTACAATAGCTCTGATGCAGAGGGGGGACTCATGCGAAGAGTTCGAGCCTGCCCACGCTGGGGTGTGCTCCTCGGCTTGATGCTGATGGGTGTGCCCTGGCTTATCGGGACAGCTCAGGGCTGCTCGGTCCAGTCCTATGTCGACGGTCGTTGCTCCGCGGAGCTTGCTCTGTCAACACGGGTGAGAGAAGATCATCGTGTGACAGAATCTGGGGGAAGTTTGCTGATCGCTCTTGCGACGCTGCAGCGCGAGCCGGAGCACGCCTCTCAGATGCTCTCTTCTCCTCCGCCGTTGGTGGGCATCTCCTATCTGACTATCCAGCGACTCATGCTGGCTCCGCCCGAAGAAAGATCCGTCGAGTCGCAGATGATCTGGGATTTCGGGCGCGTGGCGCAGCTGGAAGCGCGCCTGCGCAACATAGACGCGATCATGCGCGCACTCCTTGAAGAATTCTTTCAATCTCACGGCTCTCTCTTGCAGAACCGCGAGCTGACGGTGCTCATCAACGTTGACGGCTTGGGGCTCTTCTTGCCTGCCCAAATTGAGAGCCTCAGCAGCTTCGCGCTCGACGAACGGCTCCATCTCTCCTTGAGTCGCGCGACCATCACCTTGCGCATGGCCACCGGCTTTGGCAGCGTGATGGGCCAGATCGAACTCGATCCCAAAGACTTCGAGATCAGTAAAGAGAGAGTCGGGATTGAGCTGGCGCTCGGCTCGACTTCGCTGTCGGGGATCACGACGTTCGAGCAAGGGGTTGGCTTGATCAGCCAGGTGTATTCTATCAAAGCTCAAGTGGGGGACGTCGAGCTCGTGGGCCAGGCAGTGTTCACGTCCACCTCCCAAGAGTTCACGATCGGCATGAGCATCGCGGGGATAGCGCTCTCGGGGAGCTCGCTCATCACCCCCAGCAGCTTCACGCAGAGCTTGCTCATTGAGATTCCCATCATGGTGAGAAAGAAATAGCTCTTAGCTGAGCCGACGCACCGCGGTCCAAAAGTCTGAGCTGATGCCAATGAGTTTTGTCGGCTGAGCAGACTTACGAATCTGCACGGTTTGGTTCAGGGTGAGCGTGCCCACGGGATCGCCGTCGGCGAGCAACGACGCCGGACGCTTGGCAACAGCCGTCAAGAGACTATCACTGGGCAGCACAAGCGGGCGCGCACCCAACCGATGCGGCGCCAACGGCACGACTAAAAGACACTCCATCGTCGGCTCGATGATCGGGCCCCCGGCGGAGAGCGCATACGCTGTCGCTCCCGTTGGTGTAGCAATAAGCACTCCATCGCCGGGGTAGCACCCGATGGCTTCTGCTCCCAAAAAAAGCTCGATCTCCGTGCGCCGGCTGATCTCGGTATGCACGAGCCCAATCTCATTGAGCGCTGTGCAGGGCGGCGCTTCCACCCCGACAGCTTCGATCCTCATGCGCCTCTCAAGAGTAAAGTTATCTGTGAGCACTTGCTCGAGTGCTCTTTCGAGCTCATCTATCCCGACCGATGTCAGAAATCCTAAGCTCCCCAAGTTGATCCCTATAATGGGCAGATCGAGCTCGGCGGCCGTTTTGGCTCCCTTGAGAAGAGTTCCGTCTCCGCCCAGCGTCACGACCAGATCACAATCTCTCTCTTCCACAGGACTCTTGTCAATGCCGGATCGTACTGCAATGGAGATGCTTTTCGCAGTCGTCCATTGTCTCAAACGTTCTAACGCAGCGTCGATCTGGGGCTTGGCGAAGTTCGCTATCACTAAGATCTTTCGCAGCTTCATACGTACTGCCAGCGGCAGATCCAGCGCTCCAAGAGATCAATAATAATATAGAACGCCAACCCCAACATGCCCATGGCTAAGATCCCCGCGAACATATGTTCATAGTTCCAATAGCGCGACCATTGGTCATAGATATAGCGCCAGAGCCCATAGCGCGACGCGAACGCTTCTGTTAAGGCTAGAGCCATGATGGCCATACCAATGGAGATTCTCAGTGCGGAGAACATGGCGGGGAGGCTCGCCGGCAGGATCACGTGCTTATAGACATGCCATGTGCTCGCCCCGGCGCTCACTACCGAGAGCACGTAGCTCTTGGGAATATTTTTAGCTGCGTCTCGGGTGGACAACAGGAGCTGGAAGACCAGAACGAGCGTGATCAGCCCGATCTTGGGGGCATCGTAGATCCCCAAGAAGACGAAGAGCAACGGCAGAAAGACGACCTTCGGGATAGGATATGTCAAATAGATCGAAGGGCTCAGCAGACGATCTAAGACGCGTTCATGCCCGATGACCAATCCCAAGGGCACAGCGATGACTATCGCCAACAGCAACCCACTGAGGACGCGGTAGCCACTGGCGAAGAAGTGCGGGACCAAGCTGTGCCACTCGATGATCAAGATACTGAGCGCTCGTATCGGTGGCGGCACGGCTCCTTGGAGCGGCTTGCCTGCAAACAACGTCGAGACGCACCAGCTCGCCAGCCACCACACCCCAAAGAAGAGCACGATCCCCAGCACATAGCCCACAAGATAATGCTGAAGGCGCTTCATGACAGCTCCCGTCGCAGCTCTAAGACTTTCACATAGAACGCTTCGCTGGTGCGCGATGTCCCCACGCACGGGTTCTCGAGAATCGCTTTGATGCGCGCCGGGCGCTCCGTGAGCACCACGATTCGAGACCCTAAAAAGACCGCTTCTTGGACGTCATGGGTGACGATAATCTGGGTGAAGCCGCGCTCTTTCCATAATTGAAAGAGCAGATCTTGGATGCGCTCGCGGTTGAACGCATCGAGCGCTGCTAACGGTTCGTCCATCAATAAGACTTTGGGGTGTGTGGCAAGGGCTCGTGCCAACGCGACGCGCTGGCGCTCCCCGCCCGAGAGCTGATGGGGATAGCGATCGTAGAATTTGCTGTCAAGCCCAAGCTCGTCAAGGATGGGTTTGACACTCTGGACTTGCTGGAGGATCAGAGCGTTGGCCTCGCGGATCTGTCGCGGCATGGTGAAGAGATCATAGACGAGTCGGCTGATCAGTTCTGCAGTCAGCATAAGCACGATGACAAATAAGGCAACCTGGGGCCAGCCCCCGCCCCACAGCACCTCGCTCCAGGTGGCCTCCGCATTGACCGTGATGATCTTGTGAACTTCGCTCCAGTAGAAGCCCCCCGCGATGAGATCCAACCCCAACGCCACAAGATAGACGGCAGCTGAAAAAGGGCGATCGAGGTAGAAGCGCTGACCCGCAGCCCACGCCCCCGTTACCAGTAGCCAAAAATATGCCCAAAAGAGCGATTTCTTGCGACGGCGCCACTCTTGCTTCAGCGACTCATCTTCAGGGAGCTCCAGCGCATCTCGCGGAGGCGGACCCCCAAGCTCAAGCAAGAGACTCGCATTCTTCCAGACGGTCTTCCACGGCAAGAGCCCCAAATCTTGAAAGATGAGCGCGACGTCGCGGCGCGGCCGCTCCACCAGTTGACCGTCTACGATCACGCGGCCTGCGCTCGGTTTCACCAGCCCACAGATCGCATAGAGCAAACTGGTCTTGCCGCACCCTGACGGCCCCAGGATCGCGACGCTCTCCCCAGCTCTGATAGAGAGATGCAGATCGTCCACAACTGGGACAACACGGTGGCCATCGCGATACTCTAACCGCAGCCCATCGATGCGGATCATCTATCCGAGAAAGCGAAAGTCGGTCACCGCAGCGAACACGAGCTTTTCGCGAATGTAGCGCTTCTCCAGAGCCCAAGTGACATGGGCGTCGAACTCGTCGGCGCGGAGGGCTCGCGGCTGTGGGAAGTACGGCACACGCAGACGATCACGCCAGCCCTCAGGGAATTTGAGCTCTTGCCCGCGCAGCTCCGGGAAGCAGATGTTGACCCCGGCGCGAATGATCGTGTCAATGATAAAATCGCGCGAGCTGGCGTTGAGCGTGTTGACGGATTCTTTGAGGGCTTGGAAGAACTTGCGCACGCGCTCGCCGCGCTCTTGGAGCAGCTGACGCGAGAAGAGCACCACGCTCGGCGGGATGCGCACCCCCTTATAATCCGAGAGCGTGATGATCTCGACGTTGTTTGCTTGGGCAACGACTTCAGTGAGCGTCGCGTGGGGTTCAGGCAAGATCGCCACTTGGACGCTGACTGTGCCCGCGCCGAGCATCTGTGCGATCAGCTGAATCTTGTCAAAGTCCTCTACGCCCGTGTAGTACTGATCGATATCGCGCGGTCTGACGCCCTTGGACTGCAAGAGCACATCCGTGAGATATTCCATATCGGAGGGTTGCACCAGCGTGATCTGGCGCTTCGGGCCGCTCTTGATGACGTCTTCTACAGAGCGATAGCCGCTGAATTTGTGGGTGAGCATCGCCACGGTGCGCACGATTTGATTGCCGGTACGCGGGTCTGGGGTGGGCTCAAAGACCGTTCCGCTGATGGCTGCTGGGGCCTGGCGGCCCAGCAAGAGCACCGCGCTTGTTAAGTCTACCGCAAGCCCATCGAGCTGTCCTCCCAGAAATGCTGTATTGCGTTCGAGGGCGTTGCCGCCGCAGACCAGCTCTATAGTGACCCCGTGTTTGTTAAAAATCCCTTGCTCGAAGGCAAAAGCCAGTGGGACCGCGTCCTGGGCGGGCATCATGCTGAAACGGATGGGCTTGGTTTGCTGCGCCGGTGCCTTGCCTATGAAGAGACCAGCAAGTGCCATCCCGCTCGACACGAGAAAAGCTCTACGGCTCATCGGTCTTTTCATAACTCTTTCTCCACCCTCTTGAAAGCTTGGCTCGAATAATTTCAGTGTACCCCCTGGACTTGGAACTTTCAACTAGCGCCCCTGAAATTGGGGTTTCTTCTTGCTCAAGAACGCATTGACCCCTTCGAGCATGTCGTCGGTAGTGAAGAGCACCCCAAACGCCTCGCGCTCCAACAGCAGGGCTGCTTCGAGGGAGCAGTCCGCTCCAGCGTTGATGATCTGTTTGATGAAGCGCACGGCGATGGGCGCACGAGACGCTAATTTTTCAGCGAACGCTGCGACTTGTTGCTCAAAAGTCTCGTTGTCGTAGACGTGATCGATCAAGCCCCACTGAGCGGCTTGCTCCGCGCTGATGCGCTCCCCGAGCATACAGAGCTCCTTGGCGCGCGAAGGGCCCAGTATACGAAGCAGGCGCTGGGTGCCCCCCCCACCGGGGATCAACCCCAACTGAATCTCAGGTTGGCCGACTTCGCTGCGCTTGCTCGCCAGGCGAAAATCGCACGCTAACGCAAGCTCTAAGCCTCCGCCCAGCGCAAACCCGTCTATCGCAGCGATGACCGGTTTTGGGCAGAGTTCGGGTGCCCTGAAGAATTCCCCCAGCTCTACAAATTGATAGGGCTTCCCTTGGGTGAACTCTGCAATATCCGCGCCGGCGCTGAACGCTTTGCCGCCCTCCCCCTTAAGCACGATCACCCGCACGTCAGGATGATCGCGAAGCTCCATGAAGACTTGAGGCAGCTCCTTGCGCATCTCAGCGTTGATCGCGTTCAGCTTCTCGGGACGATTGAGCGTCACATACGCCACGTAAGTCTTCTTGTCAATCTCGACCTTGAGAGTCTTATACTCTTTGCGCTCTTTCTTGTACTGATAGAATCCTTCGCCTGCAGCCTCGCCGGTCTTGCCAGACTGGACCATCTGTTTGAGGAGATTGTTGACCTGGTAGCGTGGGTCTTTGTGGTGCGCGTAGAGGCGCTCGAGCTCGTTGACGAGCTTGTCTAAGCCGATTCTATCAGCGCGGCGCAGCAGCCCTTCGGGGAAGTTCAGTCCCAACTGACATGCTACGTCTATCTGCTCGGCCGTAGAGACACGGTTTTCAATCAACCATGCGGCTTCGTTGACCATGAGCGCATAGAGCGGCAGGGGGTTGAACTTGGCCCCCGCCTCACGGGAGTAAGTGGCGCCGCCATCGGCGTAATTGTAAAACCCGCGCCCGGTTTTGCGGCCCAGACGCCCCTCTTTCACTGCTTGTTCGATCACCGGAGGGATGGGCAGCCCAGCCTCTTTCATCAGATTATAGCCGACGTCAATGCCCGTCAGGTCTTGCAGCTCGAACGGGCCCATGGGGAAGTTCTCGTAGAATTTCATCCGGCTGTCAATTTCTTCGATGGTTGCTTCGCCGCGCGAGACGAGCCAGCCCGCCTCGAAGAGATAGGGGCCAACCAACACTCTATTGACGATAAACCCGCGCACGTCCTTCTCGACGCGAATCGGGGTCTTGCCTAATCTCTTGGCCAGTTCAACGATGAGCTCCATCGTCTCTTCGGAGGTCTTCTCCCCCTTGATCACCTCGACGAGGGCCATGCGCACGACCGGGTTGAAGAAGTGCATGCCCACGACTTTATCTGGTCGCTTGGTCGCCCGGCCCAACTCGGAGATGCTCAACGAACTCGTGTTGCTGGCAAGAATAGTATGAGATGGCGAGAGCGTGTCTATCTCTCTGAAGATCGCGAGCTTTAAGCTCATGATCTCCGGGACAGCCTCAATGACGATATCTGCGTCAGAGACAGCTTCTTTCAAGTCTACAAGAGGGGTGATCAACTTGAGGGCTGCGTCGGCTTTTTGTGGGGAGATGGTGCCCTTTTCTGCGAGCTTTTTGAGGCTCCAGCTGATCTGATCGTAGCCCTTTCTCACGAGCTCTTCGCTGATGTCGCGCATCTTGACGGTATAGCCCGCCAGGGCGGCGACTTCAGCGATGCCGTGCCCCATCGTGCTTGCGCCGAGCACCGCAATAGTCTTCACATCCGTGATCTTCATAGCCCCAATCACCTCAGTTATGATAACGCACAGGTGGGGCAAGGTGCAAAACGCTGAGCCTCAGAAGCGTCGCTCCAAGAGCGTGAGCTTATATGTCAGCGCAAGCTCTTGGGGGATCGTCGCGCCGATGTTGTAGCCGAGCGTCGCTCCCAAGGCGGCCATCGTCACCGGGTTGACCACGAGCGAAAGATCTGTCGGCTCGATCACCCAATTGCCTGCGACCGCGGCTCCAAAGAGAGTCCCCACGATGCTTCCCGCAAAAGCGAGCAGCAGATTGCCCTGCACCCCTACGATCGCCCCTGCTAATGAGACTCCAAGAAACGTCGCCCCTGGAGGGATACCCAAATGAGGTCCAACGATGAGAGAGATGAGCGAGGTTCCCAGCTGGCAGGCGCGTCGCTCTGGCTGGATCGGCGGGCACGGTTGCACTATCGAGAGCGTCCAATACGTGACGTAGAAGCCGAGCCCGGCCCCCACAAGAGCCCCCTGTACCCCAAAGAGAAATTCAAGAAAGATATAATCCGTCGGCTGCACCGGGCGCTCGGCGCGAGCCTCTGCTGAGATCGAAAACAGAGTGAGCGCAATCACAAGGACGCACGCGAGCGCTTTTTTAGAAGAGATCATAGTTTGCTGTGATCGTCAAGCCCTGGGTCCATTCTTCAAAGTCGCTAGCGCGGGTAAATTCTAATTGTACAGCGAGGTTGAGATTGGCTTGCACTTGGAACGTCAGGAGCAGCTCGATATTTTGAATATCTAAGGAACTACGGTTTTTGATCTGGGTGCGCACGAAGTTATAAGACGCTTGAGCGTCGATGCTCTCGCTGATCCGGAACGAGTAGTTCGCCTGGGCGAGCAGCACGTAGTCTGCTAACAGATCCAGCGACGAGCTGAAGCGCAAGCTGCTGCGAAACTGCGAGCGCGGCGCTGGGGCAAGCGCGTACTCAAACGACGTGAGCGTCAGCCAGTCGCGCGGTCCTCCTTGTGGGTCAAGTAATTCATAGCCCATTCCCAGGCGCAGCTCCCAGCCGCACAGCTTCTCGTCGGCTGTTTCGTTGAGAATCTCTTCGATGCGCAGAAGTGCGATGGCCCCGAGTTGTCCCTGGGGGACAAACCCGCTCGACTCGATGATCTCCTCCAAGCGTTGTACTAGACTAGCAAGATCAAGAAATTCGAGACGGCGCCCGATAGTATCCGCGAGCTCAAAGAGCACAGCTGGGGGCAAGGGCGCGGAGAGCGCCTTCAGCGATACTAAGCGCTCTTGGATCTTGAGGGCTTTGGAGAGCGCCGTGACGTCTTTGAAGCGCCCGTACCCTAAGCCCGCGAGCGCGCGCACCCCAGGGCTGATGAGCGTCGTGGACCCTTGGGCTTCTGCGCCGATGAACCCGAAGAAGTTCGTCTGCCCAAGATACGCCCGCAGGTTCATGGCGCCGTCGGCCTGATAGCTGAGCGTGTCTTTGGTTAAGTCGAGTTTGAGATGGGCTTGCTGAGAGAGCCCAAACGCGGGTGCATCGAGCAGGCGCGCAAAAGACGCCCTCAAGCTCCCGGAATTCACGTTCTCACGATCGTCTTTGAACTGATCGTTATAATAGCGATAGTGCGCAGAAAGCTTGAGATCGCGGAACTCACTGCGTGGCGGCGTATACCCGCATAAGGGGCCCACACGAGGTTGTCCAACGGCAGACCCGTTGCTGAAGAGAACAAAGACCGTCAGAACCCATACGAATTTTTTCATAAAAGCATTGTACTCTGTCGGGTGCGGGGAATGTCAAGTTTCTGGACAGGAAGCTTTTCGTTTGGTAAATTGAGCACAGCATGCGCGCACGATTCTTTATCGTTGGCGTGGTGGTCTCTGTGTGTGGTGGAGGTGTGTTGGGCTGGCTGTGGTGGGCGTGGCAGTCAGGGGCGCCCCCGCAAGCACCATCTCTGCCGCCGGTGCCTTCTGTATCTGATACTCCTACTCCGCCACCCCTACCTGCACCGTCGGATGAGCCCCAAAAGATTGTCAACAGAGTCATTGACAGCGGGACGCTCTTCATTGAGGCCCGCGGGCAGCGCCTCGGCACAGAAGAATATAGTATCTCCTACAACGAACGCGGAGAGATCGTGCTGCGTTCCAGGGGAACGCTTACGGTGAAGATCGCGCTCCTGAGCGCTCAAGCTACGTTCATTCAGGCAATGACATGGACAGC
This sequence comes from Candidatus Fraserbacteria bacterium, assembly GCA_947085185.1. GTDB lineage: Bacteria > Bipolaricaulota > Bipolaricaulia > RBG-16-55-9 > DRXL01 > JANXCC01. The sequence goes on from CAMTVK010000005.1 coordinate 61,832, forward strand.
TCAGCGTCGCCCGATCAGCTATGAGCTGGCACTCCATGGTCCCCTTGGGATCGGCAACCGCAGTGTGAGCGCGCGCTTTGGCTCAACGACGGGTATAGTCAGCGATGGCGAACGCCAAACCGAGATCGCCCTCCCGAAAGAGCCGTTCTTGCTAGTGGGAATGTTCAGTTCGTATGCGATCCTGCCCCTGTGGGCTCAGCCGGACACTGCTCAGAAACTCAAAGTGATCGATCTTCGCGGGGAGCGTCGCGCTCGAGAGAATTGGGTATCTCTTGAGCATATCGGTCTTGTCCAACTGAGCGAGGGGGGTTTTGCTCTCAGGGCGCACGAATATCTGCTCAAGGGCGAGCAGGGGACGCTGAAGCTCTACGTTGATGGTGAGCGTCTCTTGGCATTGCAGGCCGACACAGCCGAGCGCGACCGAAGCTTTCGCATCTCTCGTAGTGATCTCTTCCCCAAAGGGTTTGACGTGCTTCCCCATCAAAACTAGCTTCGCGTTTCTCTTGGGACAGCTGTTCTTGCCCTCAGGAGATCACGCGTGGTATAGATAGAGCTGTGAAGGGAGGAGGTCACACGTGAAGGGCCTGGTTCGTGTGGTGTGGCTGAGCGCCGCACTTGGTGTTGGGGCTTTTCTGGCGTATGCACAGTTGCAGGGCGGTGGCGGCAGCCCGCTGTCACCGGAGGTTGTAGGAGTCGATCTGCGGCCGACGATCCCGGCCGACGGCAGCAAGACGTTCGGTGCGGTGCGCTTTCGCGATGCCGACGGTGATATCGTGCAAGCCCGCTTTGACGTTGTCGAAGCCGTAGATTTTGCGCCGTTCAGCTTCAATCCCAAAGTGAAGGGCCAGACGAGCGGGAGCTTTCCGTTCTTTGTCTTCTCGAAGATCCCCCAAAAAGTCCGATTGCGCCTCACCCTGATAGACGAAGCGGGCAATCAGAGCCTTCCTGTGGAGTTTCGGTTTGAGGCGATCATGCTCATTGAGCTCTTGGGGAAGTGGGGGACGCGTGGAACGGGAGAAGCTCAATTCAACGGGATCTCTCATATCGCTCTCGACGATCGCAAGCGTGTCTATGTCACGGATTTCGGTTTAGATCGAGTGCAGAAGTTCACAAGTGATGGGCAGTTACTCGTGCAGTGGGGTGGACGCGGCAGCGGCAACGGCCAGCTCACCGGGCCGTTGGGCATCGCTGTTGATTATCAAGGCGCCGTCTACGTTGCTGATGCGGGCAATCAGCGTATTCAGAAATTCACCGAGAGCGGGGCTTTCTTGACCAAGTGGGGCAGTCTTGGGACGGGCGAAGGGCAGTTCAGCTTTCCCACAGGGGTGGCGACTGATTCTCTGGGCAACGTCTACGTCGCCGATAAAGTCAACAACAGAATTCAAAAGTTCAGCCCGACGGGCGTGCTCATCGCGCGATGGGGGGCTTTTGGCCAAGCCGAGTCTCAGTTCAACTCCCCCAATGACATTGCCGTGAGCACTCAGGGGATCGTCTATGTGCTTGATACCGGCAACGGCAGAGTCCAAAAATTTATGCTCGATGGGTCTTATCTTGGGCAATGGGGGTCTCGTGGGGATCGCGACGGGCAGTTCCAGGCACCCTTGGGGATCGCTGTAGACAATCACGGCTTTGTCTATGTCGCCGACACGGGCAACGACCGAATCCAGAAATTTTCGAGCGACGGGGCTTTCATGGTGAAGTGGGGGAGCTTAGGGGCCGGTGACGGCCAGTTCGATCAACCTGTCGATTTAGCCGTTGACCCCGAAGGGGTTATCTATATTGCCGAGCTAGGGAACCATCGGATTCAGAAGATCAAGTTCAAGTAGACTTTTGCAAGTACCCTTGTAAGATCAAGACGGCGGCGAGGGCGTCTTTGGTTTGTGTGCGCTTGCGGCGGCTCATGCGAGCCTCAAGCAAGACGCGCTCGGCCTCGGCGGTCGTCAGGCGCTCGTCGAACGTGTGCACGGGGAGTGTGAGCGCGTCTTCGAGGGCTCTTTTGAAGTCGAGGACTTGCTGAGCTTTCGGTCCCAGGGAGCCGTCCATATTGATGGGCAGTCCCAGCACGATCTCCGTGACGCGATACTGAACAACGAGCTCGCTCAGAAAGCGCAGGTCGCTCTTGATATCTTTACGTTTATAGACTGCGAGGGGGCTGGCGAGCGTGCGGCTCTCGTCGCTGAGGGCCAGTCCCAAGCGTCTTTCGCCAAAGTCTATGCCGAGCACACGGGCCATACGTGAAGCTTAGAAGATTTCTCAGTGCGGTGCAATAGAGGCTATACTCTTTCTCAGGAGCGTGAGACCTATGGCCGTTGAGACGTTGGTTGAGACCGTGGCCCCAAGCGAGACATGGATCAGCGTCTGGCACGACGACGCCGAGAGAGAAGTCTATATTCAGTACGGGTATGTAGATATCAGCATGCCCGTGGAAGACTTTGAAGAGTTGGTCGAGACGCTCATCGAAGCGCGCGAAAAACTTAAAAGCTCCAGATCGCCCCGGGCAAGCCGGCGAAGAACTGGCTCAAGAGAATAAGGGCTTGCAGAAGCAGCCCCTCAAGATACCCGATCACGCTCACAACAGAGGGCAGCGGGAGCACACTGGCTATCAGTAAGACTATACCGCCCCACAGGGCGATCGCGACGAGCGGAACGATCACAAGATTGCCCATGATCGCTCCCCACAGATAGACTCGATGAAATTGAGAGGCGATCACAGGCGCGACGGCGATCTGCGCTGCCAGCGAGACGAGCACGAACATCACGAGCCAACGGAGCCCACAACGCACCCAGGACTCTTCCCGTGGGTGCTGTGGAGCAAGCCGGAAGTATTCTGCAATGTGTGGCCATAGATAGATCACAGCGAGCAGAATCCCCAACGTCCCGGCAAAGCTCAACTGAAAGCTCGCTTCCAAGAGTGCTTCTGGGTCGAAGAGCAGAATCCCCAGGGCGGCCATCGCTAGATTTTGCAAGGGATCAGCCCAACGTTTGAGAATCCAGCCGCGCTCCGCTAAGAGAAACCCAACAGTCAGAAAGAAGAACATCAGCGTGGCCCGCACGAGGCTCACCTCAAAGCCTACGATCAAAAGATAGATCAGCACCACGGGTGCAGCAAGCAAGTAGAGTCGCGAGACGGAAAAGCCACACCATCTCAGTGTGAGTGCAAGTAACGCCAAGATCATTCCCAAGTTGGCCCCAGAGACCGCCAGCACGTGCATCACCCCGGCATCACGAAAAGCGCTTTCGATCTCGTTGGGGAGGCTCTCGCGCTCCCCAAAGAGTAAGCCCTTCAGGAGCGCGCTCTGCTCCAGCGAGAGATGTCTCTCTAGGCGTGCAAAGAGATCGCGGCGGAGGTCATATCCCCATTGCAGAAGAGAGAAGCCCCGACGACGAGCGACGATCTGGACTTGGCTCTCTCGATAGACCCAGATGACGCCCCAGATGTCGCGGCGTCGCAGATACTCGCGATAGTCGAAGAGCCTTTCTTGGCGCGTGGTGGGCACACGCACCGGCGCTCGGACGATGAGTTCGTCGCCATAGTCGATCCAAAAATATTCGGGGTCGCGCGTGTGATCGTAGATAACTTGCAGATACCCCGGGGCGTTCTGAGGCTTGAGCACGAAGCGCGAACGCTCCGGCCCATGATCGGGATAGCTGACGACGATGCCTCGGACGTGCTGGATTCTGTCGGTGTGCTCATAAAGTGTCTCTGTAGGGAAGCGCGCGTTGGTGTAGAGCAAATTGCCGAGGGCTATACAAGTGATCAGCGCTGAGGGTGTGCGGAGTGTGCGGAGTCGTGCGACTGTTAGGCTCATAAGGGTAATAAGAAGCCCCAAGAGCGTGACCCCAGCAAGCCAGGCAAACGAGAGCTTATAGAGATGTCCTAAGAGAATGCCCAGAGCGAAGAAGATCGCGATGAGCACCAGTGGCCGACGATGGTGGGTGTGACGAGGCGGCAGCATCATAACGGATCAGTACGGCGTAGGCACACCCTGCTCGATTCTTCTTGTTGAGGCGCTCCAGCAGCTGTTGGTGTCGTTTTTCTTTGGGGATATAGACTGTCAGCTGCCAGGGCGTCTCCCCGTTTGTCCGTCTCACCGAATCACCTCATTATACTTCAGTTGAGTTTACTGGGAAAGGCCCCGGGGTCCCTGCGCCAAGAGCAGTGGCGCACGAGCCCCCGATGCTGTATGATCGTGTGCGAGATGTGGCGCTTCTGGCTGGTCGTGCTGATCTGTGGCGGACTGCTCCTGCTAGGAGCACGCTATTTTATCTTGTCGCGGATGAAGGACGACGAGTATCATCAGTGTCCGCACTGTCGCAGCTTCTATCGCGGCGAGGTGACCTACTGCCCACACTGCGGGCAGGTTGTGGCTCGTTGGTCGAATAGACGATAGCACCTACAGCACTTCGAGGATCGTGCTCAGCGAAAGCTCCGTCGAGTGCGCAAGATACGCCGCCCGACCTTCCCCATCCAGCTTGCTTGACCCTGATTGCTCCACCCTCACCGTGTAAACCCACTCATAAGAATGATCCTTCTGGAGCCTCAAGATCATAAACTCTAAGTCTTCGGTGGAGCTGAGGGCGTAGGGCAAGATCTCTCGCCAATAGATATATTCGATGTCGTGCTTGGCCGTCACTCTCAAAGTGATCTGCACGGAATCACCGACTTGGAGGGGTCTGTTAGGGAGAATCCGCTCGACTCGGACGAGTTCATTCTCTACACGCTCGACGCGGAAGTCCGGGGGGGGCGGCGCCAGCACCGTGATCTCTGTGCGCGCCGTCGCGCTCTGGCCTGCTTTGTCGTAGACTGTCAGTTGGATCGTATACTTCCCCGGTACTTCGAATGTCGGCTCAATGCGCGCCCCTGTGAATTCCCGGCCGTCGCTCAGCCTCCAGTGCATGAGCACAATCCCGCGATCGTCCGTTGAGGACGAGGCGTCGAAGACTAGCGTCAATGGGGCAACCCCGGACCGTTCGCTCTGACACGCAGGACACTCAAGAGAGATCACAGCGACGGGCGGTTGGTCGGGCTTCTCCCCGATGGGGATGGGCTGAGTGCACCCTGAGAGCATCACCGCAGTGAGCACGATCACAAGATATCTCGAACATCTCATAGTCTCCTCTCCTTGACTGGGCAGAGCTATCGCTCTTAGACTACTCTGTGTAGGAGTCCAAACGATACCCCATAGTCCCAGGGCGAGCGTGACGTTGGTCACTTTGCTTGCCCCCCGTCTAGGCCAGGGACACGTGACGAATTAGCACTTTGAAGAGGGGTTGCACTGGTGAGGGGGTTTCGTATAGAATGCAAAAAACTCGCTGACTCCGGAGGGGCTATGAGGAAGATCGAGTTGGTCGCTCAAGTATCGCGGCGGACCGGTGTGCCCAAGGAGACGGTGCTGAAGTCATTGAACGCAGCGCTGGACGTGATCGCCGAGACTATTGCGTGTGGGGAAGAAGTGAGGCTGAAGAACTTTGGGACGTTTCGCGTAGTGCCGCGGCGCCCTACCCAGCGTAGCCATCTTCATACTCATCAGCTCGTGACTATCCCAAGCAAGGTTATGCCGCGCTTCTATCCCGGCAAGCCTCTCAAGAAGCTCATAGCAGAAAGCTTGATCGTCGTGCAGCTGCCCAGCGGGCGTCTGACCGCCCGCCCACGGGCTGATCTGAGCTGAGACTTTAAAGCCGTCGGAGAAACTGCTCGGCTTCGTCCTTGTAGGGATGGAACGGGTCGGCAAGGACAAGGGTGCGCTTGGGCTCGACGAAGACCCCATCCCATTCGATCATATACTCTCCCACAGCGTGTTGGCACAGGCCCCGCACGATCTTGGCGCGCCCACAGGCGCGCGTGTCTGTGGGGGCTTCTTCGAGGGCGCGCTCGATCTCTCGCTCACTGACGAGCCGCCGCCGCGATTCAAGCGCATAATAGAGCCCGTGGTCTGGGTCGATATTATGATACTCTAAGTCTAAGCTGTGCAGGACTTCATCCTGCCAGGTCAGCCCTTCGCTCTCCTTGAAGAGCTGGAGCATGTGGAACTTGGCCACCCAATCCAGCCGGTCGGCGAGCTCCAACGGATCGCGCTCCAGGGCATCGAGAGTCTCTTCCCAACTGTGCAGAATCTCGTCGGTCTCGTCGTCGCGCCCGGAAAACCGCCGCTGGGCGGCTTGGAGATAGAAGCGTTGGAGATCGATAGCGGAGATGGTCGAGCCGTTTTCGCGTCGCACGATCCATCGATGAGTAGGGTCGCGCGAGATCTCTTTGAGGGCGCGCAGGGGCGCAGCTAACTCTACCCCCGACGGCACCGCTTGCTCCTCGAGCAGATCTAACACCAAGATCGTCGTGCCCACTTTGAGAAACGTCGCGTACTCCGAGGGGTTCGCTTCGCCAAAGAGCAAGTGCAAGCGCGGGCTGCGCGACAGCTCGTACATCTGGTCCCACTTGGGATTGATCAGCGCCCGGCTGAAGCGCACCCGCCCAGAGACCGTGTGCAAGATATGATCGGCTCTCTGAGAGAGCTGAAACTCTACAGTGGGATCGGGTTCGACGCCGTAGGCTGAGTCCACGAAGACAGAATCAGCCGTATGGCGTGTGGGGGATTTGGCTTGCCACGTGGTCGTAAGCCGGTGGCCACCGACCCGGCCCGCTCCAGCGAAGATCTGCCGAGTCACTAAGAACGGGACGAGCTTATCGAGCGCATGGCGCCAGGAGAGCGACTCCGGGTCAACAGAATAATTCTCATGACATCCGAAGGTGTGCCCCGCGAAGTGATCCACGCTGTTATTATAAAAGCTGACTCTCTCGTGGAGCCGAAGCTCGCGCAGCACTTTGAGAATCAGCCGCTGCCCCGCGCGCTCATACGCGATCAGATCTCGCAAGGAGCGGCATTCTGGGGTCGCGTACTCCAAGTGCGAGCCGACGGCGTCAATATAGAGCCGGCCCCCGTTGATCAAAAATCCTCCGGCTTCGGCAGGCTCAAAATACATATCTCGGGTGTGCAAGTCGAGCAATCCCCAGCGTTTGTCACGGAAGACTGCGTTCTTGACGCGCTCCACGATCTCTTCGTACGGGCCCAATTTGGGATCGCGCACCAAGCATCCAAACTCTGTCTCTAGCCCCACGACCCGATGCTGCATACCTCACGCTCCTGAGGACTCTCTACATTATTAGCTGATCCAAGCTATCTTAGCAAGAACGGCTTGAGCTCCTCTGCGCTCAGAAGACGAAAGCATCGTTCGCGCCGCGAGTGGCGCTCCAGCAAAGCGGCTTCGACTGCGCTCGTTTCAAGGGCTTCCGCGAGCACGGCGCGCCAGTCCGATGCGCTCGTAGCTCCGGCTTCGCGACGGCCTACTGCCCAAGCTTCCAAGGCCTTCTCGAGCGCGGCATCGCGCTTCGGGGTTTTTTGGGTGAACGCTGTGAGCACGCGCTCCATCGCTTCACGGGCGCCCTCGGTGCCCGCTGCCACTCCACACCGATGCGCAAGAGAGAACTCCCCATCATAGTTGAGCAGATAGAACAGATCGTCTTGGGGGGAGTCGCCCAGTTGGGCAAAGAGCCCGCGCACGACCAAGGGCAATCGTAAGGGATCGCTGAAGCTTTGCTTGAGCGCCGGGCTGAGTGCCACACCTACGACGCGCTGAATCGAGACGTCGTGAGGGCTTCGCGCAAACCCCTCCGCATGCGCAAAATCTACGGCGATCTGACGAATCGTCTCAAGATCAGATTGGTTCCCAAGGCCCGCGAACGCGAGTCTGTCATAGATCTCAAAGATCTTTCGCTGCTGGGAGCGGCGCACGGTGACGAGCAAGACGCCCTCATGACACGAGAGCCCGACGATGGGGCTGCCCTCGCGCAGCCGGTCTTCGACGTAGTCGGCTTTTTGGCGCAGCGTCTGCTGCCAGTCGTAGGGAGTAAAAGCCATGGTCACTCTTTCACGAGGGTTTTTTGGATGGAGCGCAAGGTCTCTTCGGGAACGTCGAAAATCCCCTCAGCGGTCACGATCTTGGCCAAGGGCAGACTGTGACGAATGCCCCCGGTTGCGGTGTCCAGCGACGCTGCGATCTCCAGGAGCAAGAGCGTCTCGGAGAGGGCCTGTTCGAGCTTCATGGTGTGGAAGGGGCCCTTGGTGCGCACGATGTACTCAAAAGATCCGCGAATGCGCTCCGCGCCCGAGCCGGCAGCGCCGAACTCTCGGCTCTCAAAGCGCGCCCCCATGACGTCATAAAAGAAGATCCGTCCCTCGTTTTTTGCTCTATCGAACGCGCTGACGATGGGGAGAAACCCTCCGATTCCTTGGAGGGCGCTAGGGAGAGCTCGGCTGAGCACTCGTGAGACTTCGGAGAGTTTGCCCTCCAAGCTCATCTCTTGGAGCTGGCTGCGCGCGTAGTATTTGAGCGAGTGCTGCAGAAATCGCACAGCTTCAAACGCCGCGGCATACGACCCGGCGATGGCGATGAGCGTCTCATCGTCGAGCTTTAAGATCTTTTCGGCATCTTCGGAGAAGATCGCATTGCCTGCGGTGGCGCGTCGGTCGGCCACGTTCAAGACGCCCTGGTCGAACTTCACGGCGATGACTGTTGTGCCGTGAGTCCCAACCGAAGAGCTCGGAGGAGATGGGCTTGCTTCCACAGAAGGGAAGCGCAGCCCATACATTTCGAGAAGCTGGGCAAAGTCACCGTGGCTCATGCTGATAGGTCACTTCACTCTCCGCTGCGCTGCCGATAGCGCTGCGCTTGGCGCGGGTCCACCCGCCGCATCCGCTCCAACAGCCTTTCCGTGTCTGGCTTGGGCACGTTGGGCGTGCGCGGCCCATCGTCTCCGGGCTTGGTCAGCGGGTCCTGAGGAATCGGCTTGACGGTTCTCTCTGGCATAGACTGTACCTCCTTCTCAGATGCTCTGAGTCGTCTGCTGTATGATACCCCAAAGTTCGCGCGGCGTCGAGGCCCCCTCTAAGACGTTCGTGAGGGCACCAACCCGCCCGTCTACAAGCGTCTTGAGATCGAGCATCACATCTCGCCCGTCTTGCGAGAGCGTGATGCGACCCCACGAGAGCGCACGAATCTGTGAAGAAAACTTGCGCACGCACAGCCCGCGAATGAACGCGCGCGTATCAGCCGGAGGATGGTCCATCGCTCGCACAACCTCTTCTTCGGTGACCAGGCGACGCATGGCTCCTTGGCGCTGCAGCTCATAGAAGAGACTCCGTTGCGGATCGAGAACGTGATACTCTAAGTCGAGGCTACGCACGATCTCCTCGTGCCAGCTCAGCTTCTCCGACTCAATGAAAGTCCGCAGCAGCTCGCGCTTGGCAACCCAGTCGAGCCGATCAGCGCATCGAGACGGATCGGCTTCGAGGTCGTCGAGCACGGATTCCCATGCGTCAAGGAGCCAATCGGTCTCGGCGTCGCGATGGCGAAAGAGCTCTTGGGCAGCCTTCAGATAAGCTCTCTGGACGTCGAGTGCTGAGATCGAGCCTACTTCTTCGAGCTCCACGAGCCAGCGGTACGAGGGATCGCGCGAGAGCTCTTTCAGTGTGCGCACGGGGTCCTTGAGGGTTCCCGGGGGACCGGAACCCGCTTCGAGCGTTGCGATCACGAGCGCTGTCGTTCCCACTTTCAGGGCCGTCGCGTACTCACTGAGATTGGCATCGCCGCAGATGACGTGCAGTCTTCTATACAATCTCTCATCGGCGTGGGGCTCATCGCGGCTATTGATGAGCGGGCGGCGGTCGAGCGTGTCCACGCTGCACAGCTCGGAGAAAAAATCGGCGCGTTGCGAGAGCTGATAGTCTGCTGAGCCATTGTCGCTCCCCACTCGGCCAGCTCCAGCAAAGAGAATGCGCGTCACCAAGAATGGGATCAGCCCAGCGATCAACTGTTCAAACGGCAGCCCGCGCTTGACGAGATAGTTCTCATGGCAGCCGTAGCTCATGCCGTGATAGTCAATATTATTCTTGAAGATTGAGACGGGGCGTCCGGTCTGGCGGGCATACGCTTGGGCTGCTGCCCAGACGATGCGCTCGCCGGCTTTGTCGTGGGCGATCAAGTCGCGAAGCGACCGGCATTCGGGGGTGCTGTATTCAGGATGCCCATGATCGTGATAGAGCCGTGCGCCGTTCGCTAAGACTTTATCGGCGTGGTCTTCGGAAGCACTCAGATATTTTCGCGAGGGTTTTTCGTACTGTGCGTCTTTGGGGTTGAGGGTGAGGGTTGGGGCGCGCCAGCCGCGCGCGTCGCGCAGAGGGTCTTCGTCGCGATAATCCCAGGGCTGAGCGCATGGTCCAGGGTAGCATCGGACGAGAGCCCTGGCTTCGTCCACCAGATCTGTGAGGGCGATCCCTTCGATGAGGAGTCCGTATTCGGTCTCAAGGCCGAGCAAGCGATCCATAGGATTCATTATGCCAGAGAGTGGGGCTTCTGTCATATTGTGGGGACAGTTGACGAGATGTGTGCAAGCAGCTATAATGTGCGAGCACGGGGGTGTGGTGTAGTGGCCTAACACGCTGCCCTGTCAAGGCAGAGATCGCGGGTTCAAATCCCGTCATCCCCGCCAGCGCCGAGGTAGCTCAGTTGGTAGAGCACAGGACTGAAAATCCTGGTGTCGGCGGTTCGAGTCCGCCCCTCGGCACTGAAATTTGCACCGAATTCTCTTAAGAAGGGAGAAGAACCGTCATGGCCGATAAGAAAGAGATACGAGCAGTGGAGATCCCCGAAGGGGAGGGGCGCTTGCCGTGGTGGGTTTGGGGCGCTGTCATCGCTTGGTTGATCTACGCGTTTCTGATCGGGCCGTTCGCTCTGACTAGCCCGCGTTAACATGGCAAGGGGGATGGCGATGACAGAACAGCGCGCTATAAAACTCTGGTTCTTCTCGGCGCTCTTGTGGTTGGCGTTGGGGCCCCTGATCGGTGCGCTGATGTCTCTGCAGTTTCTCTGGCCCAGCGCGCTCGATTTCTTAGCTGACTTGAACTTGGCTTATAGCAAGGTCCGCATCTTCCATACGAATCTCGTGATCTATGGCTGGATCGCCATGAGCTTAGTCGCCGCGATCTTCTATATTATCCCTAAGCTCTGTGGTGTCCCGCTCAAGTACCCTCGGCTTGCGTATTGGGCTGGATGGCTCTGGAATCTCGCGCTTGTTTTAGACGTCGCTTTGATATGGGCAGGGATTGTAGGGAACCCGCTGCTCTCGATCCAGCCCTACGAGTATGCCGAAGCCCCTCTTATAGTAGATATTCTCATTGTGCTGTGCGCCGTCGCTATTATTGTTAGCGTGCACGCGACGGTGCTGGCCCGCACCAAGCCCACGCTCTATGTCTCCGTCTGGTACTTGCTGGGGGGGCTGTACACGACGGCGATCACGTATTTAGTTGGGAATTTCTTGGTGCTGGCGTTCACGGGCTTGGGCAATCAGATCATTCACGCCTGGTGGCTACACAACGCCGTGGGGTTGTTTATTACCCCATTGGGGCTGGGGATCGCGTACTATCTCATCCCCATCACGGCGCAGCAACCCGTCTATTCGCACCGATTGAGTATTATCGGCTTTTGGACCCTGATGGCTTTTTATCCGGGCACCGGGCTCCATCATTTCTTGCAGATGCCCATGCCCACGTGGATCGGCGAGTTTGCCGTGGTCAGCTCGGTGTTGTTAGCTATCCCGGTGCTCGCCGTCGTCGTCAATCACGTGGCGACGCCAGGCCCCAATTGGAAGCGCATCTTCGAGTCCTTCCCCTTGAGATTCGCGATCTTCGGCTCGGTCTATTATCTCTTTACGTGCATGCAGGGGGCGTTCCAGACGACCCATGCCGTCAATTGGTTCGTGCACTTTACGGAATGGGTCCAGGCTCATGCGCACTTGGCGCTGACGGGCGCGTTCACGTGCTACGGCATCGCTGCGATTCTCTATATCTTTCCGCGCGTGACCGGTCGGCAGCTCTACAGTCGCACGCTCGCAAGCTGGGTCTTCTGGATCATGGCCGTCGTGTTTCCCTTGTTTTATCTGGGGTTCACGCACTCTGGGCTGGTGACCGCGATCACCATCAATATCTTGGGCAACACCATCTATGAGACGATCTCGGCGGTCTGGCTGGCCCGATTCTTTAGAACGCTCATGGGTGTGGGGGTTGTCTTGGGCTTTTGGCTCTTGGGGTATCTCATAGTGCGCTCGCTCCAGATTGGCCCGAAGTTCGAAGAGGGCATGAACGAGATCGCTGAATCCATTCCGGCGCGTGCCGACAGGATGGTGACGGCATGACCAACCACCATCAGCCTTGGCAAGCTCCTAGTGAAGCTTCCGCGATCTATTGGGTCGTGGTCGTCCTCGTTGGGGCGGGAATTCTCGCGTTTATGCTCTGGGGGCTCTATGGGAGAATGCGCCCGCGAAGATGGACGACGGCGGGCTATCACGCCCTGGGCGCCTTAGTCATTATTATGACGCTCTTCACGCTCGTGCTCTATATCATTCCTGCCAACCAAGCCCAGCAGATTCCCCCTACGGCGCGTGCTTGGGACTGGAAGCCCAAAGAAGTTATCACAGACCCTGGAGGCTCACGCCTCGAGGGCGAGCCCTACCGGGGGTATTTGGTCTACCTAGCCAATGGGTGCACATACTGTCATACGCTCTATCTGCGCCCCGAAGATATAAAGACGGGCTGGGCTGAGGGTGCCCGCCCCGATGAAGTCTCTCAGATGGGGGATTTTGTGCGTTATCCGTTTACGATGCTGGGCACCCAGCGCGACGGGCCCGATCTTTCGGTCATCGGGCGCAAGATCCCCGATATGAAGTATCACATAGATCACTTGGTAGACCCACAGAAGTTCAAGCCCAAGTCAGTGATGCCGAGCTATCGCTATCTCAGCGAGAGAGATCTTCGTGACTTGGCGGCGTTCTTAGTGAGTCTGGGCAACGAACCCCAGAAGCTGCGCGCGGGCGTGACCGTGCCGCCTCCGCCCACGGAGGACCCGCGCGTTGCCAAGGGCAGAGAACTATATAGGAGTCTGGGGTGTGTGGCTTGTCATAGTGTAGATGGCTCGCCCAACGTCGGCCCTACTTGGAAAGGGCTCTTCGGCCGCGAAGTCGAAGTCACGCTGCCCGACGGATCTGCTCAGACTCTCGTCGCTGACGAAGAGTATCTCAAAGAGTCCATCGTGCAGTCGGGGGCGAAGATCGTCAAGGGCTTTCCGAACGTGATGCCCAGCTACGGGCAGCTCAGCGACGAAGAGCTCCAAGCGTTGATTGAATATATCAAAAGTTTGCGCTAAAATAATACTCGGAGGCTGATGCAGATTGGACACTGTGCGTAGAGAGTTATTAGTTGTTCTGTCTGTCGTTCTTCTTTTGTTGACCGCTTGTGGCGGCGGCACGCAGCAGCCGGCCCAGCAACCGACTCCGCCCCCGGCAGCGAAGACGCCCCCGGCTACCCCACCGCCAGCGGCCACCGAAGATGCACAGATCGCCCGCGGCAAGGAGGTCGCCGCCAATATGGGCTGCTTGGCTTGTCACACTATAGACGGCTCAGCCAGTGTTGGTCCTACGTGGCAGGGTGTCTTCGGTCATGAAGTCACGGTCGTCCTTCCCGACGGCACGGAGACGAAAGTCACGGCTGACGAAGCCTATCTCAAAGAGTCGATCTTGAACGCCGGCGCGAAGATCGTCAAAGGCTTCCCTAACGTGATGCCCAGTTACGAAGGGCAGATCAGCGATGAAGATCTCGAAGCGCTGATCGCGTACATCAAGACGCTCGCGGGCGAGCACAAGCACAAGTAATCTGCGCCCTCCTCCTACACCTCTCTCCCTCTGCGAGGGAGAGGGGCTGGGGTGAGAAGAGAGGGCTGGAAAGAGACGAGCATGGATCCTCTCCATTGGCTGGGTATCTTGATGGGTCTGGGCGTCTTGATTCTACTCGGCTTGGCCGTCCTGCGCGGCGAGTTTGCGGAGATCGAGCGCCCCAAGTACGAGATGCTTGGCCAAGAGCTGCCCCGAGAGTCCAAGCCGGCGCAGCCAGGGCGCTTGGGCGTTGAAGACAGAATTATTCGGTTGGGATTGGCGATTGCTGGGGGGTATTACGCCTCGCGGTTTGGGTGGGGCACGCCGTTGGGGGTAGTTTTGGCCGTGCTCGCACTCTATGTGGGCGTGACGGCCATAGTTGCCCATGATTATCTCTACAAAATCTTGAACATAGACACGCGCCTGCCGGAGCATCGGGGTTAGAAAAATTGAATCAAGATTGTAGCACGACGTGCGACAAAATACCAATCTGGCATCCCCTCCGTCTATTGCGTAGAATAAATAGTCAGTGCTTAAGGAGGCGATCTTCTAAAATGGAAGCGCAAGCACCAAAACAGATCAAGCGCCCCACGCTGTGGATCACCGGCGGAGTTGTCGTCGTCGCGGTCGTCGCAGCAGTCTTAGCCGTCTGGACCCTAACCAAGCCGCCCTCGCCCGCCGTCGGCGCTATCACTGCTTATACGCTCGACAACGGGCTGCGACTCATCGTCTATCAAGACACAACAGCTCCGGTCGTCTCGGTCAACGTCTGGTATCGCGTCGGCTCCAAAAATGAACCCCAGGGCAAACGCGGCATGGCGCATCTCATGGAGCACATGGCTTACAAGGGCTCCAAGAACGTCGGCCCCGAAGAACACTCCAAACTCATCGACCAGGCCGGAGGCCAAGACAACGCGTTCACGGGAGATGACGTCACCGGCTACTGGGCACGCTTGCCTAAAGAGAAGCTCGATTTGGCCCTCTATCTCTTCGCTGAGCAGATGCACAATCTCGTGCTCACCCAAGAACACTTAGATTCCGAGCGCGAGGTCGTCAAAGAAGAGTGGCGTGTGCGCTTGGAGAACCAACCCGTCAGTAAAGCGTTTGATAAATTCAGAGATATTGCGTTCGCGGGCACGCCCTACGCCAAGGGCCCCGAAGGCTACATGGAAGATTTAGACAGCATCACGCTCGAAGACCTTCAGAATTTCTATCAGACGTACTATGCCCCTAATAATGCCGTCTTAGTAGTCGCCGGGGATGTGCGCCCCGACGACGTGCTCGCCCTGACGAAGAAATACTTCGGAGAAATTCCCAAAGTGCAACTTCCGCCTCAGACCCCGGTCACCTTGCCCCCGCAGACCCAAATGCGCGAAGAGACTTTAGAGATGGCCGTGCAGTTGCCCGTCATCATTGGGGGCTATCAAGTGCCGGGCAGCGGACACCCCGACGAGCCGATCCTCGAAGTGGCTAACTTCATTCTCTCCAGAGGGCAGAGTTCTCGGCTCTACAGGCAGCTCGTCCGCGAGCAACAGATCAGCGTCGCTGCCGGCAGCTTCCCCTTGGTCTTCAAGGACTTGGGCACGATGCTGATCTATGCGTTCTTCACCCCGGACAAAGACCCCAGCCACGTCAAAGAAGCCCTCTTGAAAGAGCTCGAACGTTTAGCGAGTGAACCCATCGATGACACAGAGCTCCAGAAAGCGAAGAACCAGCTGACGGCTCAGTATATCTTCGGATTGGATTCGCTCTCAACCGTCGCCAGCAATATCGCAAAAGCTGAGATGATTTACGGCGACTACAGGGAGTTCGAAAAGAGCAAGACCAAGTACGCCGCGATCACAGCTGCAGACGTGCAGCGCGTCGCGCAGACGTATTTCAAGCGCGAGAATCTCACTCTTGTCACCCTGAAGCCCGAAGGAGGCGCGCCATGAGACAGTTCAAAAAGTTCCCGACGACTGAAGTCGCCGGCCCAGTAGATGAAAGCGTGCTGAAGCACGCTCAACAGCCCGCTTCAGTGGGCTTGCACATTTTGAGCCGGATGCTTCAGCATCCGGTCACCAAGTTCGTGCTCGTTTTGCTGCTCAGCTCAGGAGTCGTCTGGGCGCAGAGCAACGTCGAGCCCATTCAACTGCCCCCAATCAAGACGGTCACCCTAGAGAACGGGCTTAAAGTGATGGTGATCGAGCAGCCGTCGCTGCCCATCGTGCAGTTTTCGTTGCGCGTGCGCGCCGGAGCGATCCATGAGCCAACCGACCGCACGGGGCTAGCGACGTTCACTGCGATGATGCTGCGCCAGGGGACGACCACCAGAACGGCCGATCAGATCTCAGAAGCGATCGACTTCGTTGGCGGCTCTCTGGGCGCAAGTGCTGATATTGAGCGCACCGATGTGACCGCCCGTGTCCTGAAGAAAGACCTCCAAGTCGGCTTGGATCTCCTAGCAGATATCGTGCAGAACCCCAACTTCCCCGAAAAAGAGATGGGGATCATTCGCAATCAACTGATAGCCACCGTGCGCAGCACTTACGATGACCCCGGATCGCTCGCTGCGGCCCATTTCGATTTTGCGCTCTTTGGCACAATTCACCCTCTGGGGCGAGCCATGAGCGAGCAGAGTATTAACACAATCACCCGTGACGATCTCGTCACTTTTCATGGGATGTACTATCGGCCCAATAATGCCGTGCTCGTTGTTGCTGGGGACGTCAAGGCCGACGAAGTCATGAATCTCATCAAGAGAGCGTTTGGCAGCTGGCAGAAGGCCGATGTTCTCCCAGCCCCGCTGCCGGAGCCCGTCAAACTCCAGGGCTACAAAGTGCGCTTCGTGCACAAGCCCGGACAGACCCAGACCCATATCGAGCTCGGACACTTTGGGCTGGCCGTCACTGACCCGGATTATATCACAACAGTATTAGCTAATTACGTGCTAGGCGGAGGGGCGTTCTCCTCGCGCTTGCTCCAGATAATCCGTGCCAAAGCCGGCAAGACATACTCGATCTTCAGCTACTTCCCCAGCTACAGCTTCCCAGGCTCTTTCAGAATTTCCACGTTCACCCGCAACGACCAAGCCTTCGAGACGCTCCAGATGATTCTGGATGAGTTCAAGAAGTTCAAAGAGCACGGGATCACCCAAGAAGAACTCCAAGCTGCCCAAGATAACATCGCCGGCAGCTATATTCTGAGACTAGAGACGCTGTCGGGGTTGGCGACGACCGTGCTCAGTACCGACTTTTATGGGTTTCCGATGGACCGGATCAGAAATTGGCGCAAGCTGGTGCGCTCGGTGACGCTGGAGCAAGCAAACAAAGCGATCAGGGATCGCTTCGATCCGGAGAATCTCGCGATCGTCTTGCTCAGCGATGTCAAAATTTTAGAGGGCCGCACAGAGCTCATCCCCGGGGTTTCTGTGGAGGGCGTCAACGTTGTGGATTGGACGGATTCCATCACGGCGCGCGCCAAGCCCTATACAGAATTTCTCGCGGCGATGGCTGCACCCAAGGGGCCAACAGAGCTGACCTGGGCTGCGCAGATCACTCCGGAAGCGAAAGTGCTCTTAGAAAAAGCATTTGCGGCTCAGGGCGGGTTTGAGAGACTGGCGCGGCTGCGCGACACGTACACAAAAGTGCGCGGGAGCATCTTCCAGGGGGGGCAAGAGCTCAAAGTCGAGGGCGAGGTCTGGATCAAGCTGCCCAACAAGCTGAGGCAGACTCTCACATTTGCGGGCGGGCAGGGCACCGTGATCTATAACGGGGTGCAAGGCTGGGCCGAATTTGGAGGGCGGGTGCGCGACCTGCCAGCGCAGTCGCTCGCGGAAATTCGTGAGTCCATCGAGTTCGACTCGCTCTTGGCCCTCTGGAACATCGCGCGGGCAGACTACAAGTTCGAGGTCGTCGGCACAGACCAAGTGGACGGAAGAGAGACTCAGATTCTCCGCATAACTACTGATCAGGGCAAATCCGCGGATTTCTTCTTCGACCTCCAGAGATTTGTGCCGTTGAAGATCGCGCTGAAGACGTCCCAAGGCACACTGAAAGAGCAACTGCTGAGTGACTATCGTCAAGTAGACGGCTTTTGGGTGCCGTTTGCCCTCAAGACGCTCGAAGATAAAGAGCTGACCGATAGCCTTGAGGTGTTGGAGTTCAAAGTGAACACCGGCGTGGGGGACGAGCAGTTTGAGAAGCCCTAAGTATGATAGACTTTCTTGAGGGGGAGCTTGTCGAGCTGGCTGAACACTCGCTCGTCTTGGCAGTCAATGGGGTGGGCTATCGTCTGCTCGTCTCCAAGGCGACCGTGCAAGCGTTGCGCGGCCAGACCGGCTCTGTGAAAGTCTACACACACGTGCACTATACCCAAAACGATCTAGCGCTCTACGGCTTTGCCACACCCCAAGAGCGCCAGCTCTTTGAACTCTTAATCTCTGTCTCTGGGGTTGGCCCCAAGGTCGCCATGGGGATTCTCTCCGAGACGACTCCTCAGTACTTTGCTGAGGCGATCTTACAGAACCGGCGCGATCTCTTAGAGGACGTAAAAGGCGTGGGGCGCAAGACCGCTGAGAGACTGATCGTGGAACTGAAAGAGAAGGTCGCGCAAATTCCGTTGGGGGGCGAGCCGGCTCTCGCGCCAGCAACGACGCAAGAAGAGCTTGCCGTCAAAGCGCTGACGCGCTCGCTGGGGTTCACCGAGAGCGAAGCACGCCGTGCGGTCGCACGAGCAAAGGCGACGGGAGCAACAACAACGGAAGAGTTGGTGAAGAAAGCGCTCGCGTTGCTGTCGTAGCAGAACGGATAGAGCACAGTAGCCCGAGGTGTTTTAAGGAGGTACAGCATGGTCACGCTGTCGTTGCGTCGCACTATACTGATAGCTGGGGTGTTGGGGGTCTTTGGGCTGACGGCGTGCATCACGGCTGCGGTGCAGCCGGCTCAGCCGCTCGATCCGTGCAGCGTTCAGTTTCCGACAACCGTGCCGCAGCTTGAGTTGCAAAAACTTGCGGACGGCTTCACTCGGCCCGTCTATGTCACGCACGCAGGGGACGGGTCGGGACGGCTCTTCGTTGTCGAACAATCCGGACGTATTCTCATCGTTCGTGACGGCAGGACACTCTCGACGCCATTCTTAGATATTCGCGATCGCGTCGAGTCCGGCGGGGAGAAGGGCCTGCTCAGTGTCGCCTTTCACCCAAAGTACAGGGAGAACGGGCGGCTCTTCGTCAACTACACCGGGCGCCGAAAGGGCATACTCAAGACGATCATTGCCGAGTACAGAGTGTCGCCGACAAACCCTGACGTCGCCGATCGCGCTGAGAGAGTTCTCTTAGAGATCGAGCAGCCCTTTGAGAATCACAACGGCGGGCTCAACAAATTCGGTCCCGACGGCTTTCTCTATATCGGGATGGGCGACGGCGGTGGGGCAGGCGACCCGTTCAATTTCGCGCAGAACTTAGAGTCGCTCTTGGGGAAGTTTTTGCGCATGGATATCGATCATGAGCCGTATGCGGTCCCTCAAGATAATCCCTTTGTGGGCCGGGAGGGTGCGCGCCCGGAGATCTGGGCCTACGGGCTGAGAAATCCTTGGAGATTTTCGTTCGATCGGTGCACTGGGCGACTCTTCGCCGGGGACGTCGGGCAGGATCGCATCGAAGAGATTGATCTGATCGAAAAGGGCAAAAACTACGGCTGGCGCATTATGGAGGGCTCGCAGTGTTTCGATCCTCCGTCGCTTTGCAATACCCAAGGGCTAGAGCTGCCCATTGCCGAGTACGATCACTCTTTGGGCTGCTCGGTGACTGGGGGCTACGTCTATCGCGGGAGGCAATATCCGGCTCTGATCGGGCATTATCTCTTCGGTGACTATTGCAGCGGGCGCATCTGGGCGCTCACTGAAGACAGCGCCGGGCGCTGGACCATGCGCCAATTGATAGATTCTCCCTTGAGCATCAGCTCATTCGGTGAGGACGAGCTCGGCGAGCTCTACGTGGTGCACTACGGGGGAGCGATCTATCGCGTCACGACGAAGTCTGGTTCTACGTAGTTTTCCCCAAATCTCGACCTGGTCTCCATAAGTTCTCCATAATCGCTTGTCATATTAAGAGTGCCACCCAGAAGATTGGGTGAGCTGACAGAAAGGAGTGAGCTTTGATGAAAAAGCTCTATCTCAGTGGTGGGGCGCTGGTCGTCGCGATGGCGCTATTGGCGGGCGTGGCGTTCTATTATGCATCAGCCCAGAACCAAACGACCACGGAACAACCGAGGCCTCCAGCTATCATGGGGAGCGTCCAAGCTCCTAGCCGGGCGTCTCTCTTAGCGAGTCTTGCGAAGATTGATATTCTCAAAGCGATCGAAGTCGCCAAGAGCCAACAAGCCGGAACTGTCATTGGGGCCAATCTGGGCGAGCGCAATGGCTATGTCGTCTATAACGTTGTCGTCTTGGCTGCTGACGGCAGCTCCGTGCTTGTCATCATTGATGCTGGAAACGGCAACGTCCTGAGCGTGACCAAACTGCCTCGGGACAGGCGCTTGGGACGTTTCGGTTTTGGCCCTTGGAAGCGTAATTTTTAACCAACCTCCGACTGGCCTTCTCCTTCCCCCACGCTGGAGCGTTCGGGAGCCTGCACCAGTGCAGGCTCCCTGACCTTCTCCTCGTATGTATAATAGAAATGTGCACGCTTCGATCTTGGTCGTCGAGGACGAAGAGAAGCTCGCGCAGGCGATCGCGCTCTACCTGCGCAATGCCGGGTTTTCTGTGGAGATTGCGCTCGACGGCCAAGCAGCGCTCGAAGCGTTCGCGCGGTTCAACCCGGATCTGATCGTGCTCGATCTGATGCTCCCCAAAGTCGACGGCTGGACAGTCTGTCACAAAATTCGTCACAGCTCTGACGTGCCTATTATTATGCTGACGGCACGGGTGGGCGAGCCCGCGCGCGTCCACGGGTTGGAGCTGGGCGCCGACGATTATCTTGAAAAACCGTTCAGTCTAAGAGAGCTCGTCGCGCGCATCCACGCTGTGTTGCGTCGCACCGGGAAGAAGAGCCCCATGGTGATACGAGTTGGAGACTTGGGCATCGATTTGGAGAAGCACGAAGTCTTTGTCAAAGACAGAAAGATCGAGCTGACGGCAAGTGAGTTTGCGCTCTTAGCGTTCATGGCTCAGCATCCCCATCGGGTTTTCACAAGATTGCAGCTTCTTGATGCCATGCGCGGCTCCACCTATGAAGTCTCGGAGCGCGCTGTCGATTCGCACATCAAAAACCTGCGCAAGAAGATCGAGCGCAACCCTCAAGAGCCCGAATATATTCAGACGGTCTACGGGGTTGGGTATCGCTTTCGGGATGTGGAATGAAGTTATGAGAGCTCTGTGGCAGCGTATTCCGTTTACGTATCAGTTGATCGGCGCCTTTGCCGTCGCGACGATCTGCGCGATTGGTATTGTCTATATATTCGCGGATTGGTCTATTCAAGAGCGCTTTCGGGCATACCGAGCGCGCGCTGCGGCCGTTCAAGCCCGCCCGCTCCAACGCTTCCTGACGAGCTATTATCATCGTTTTGGCAGCTGGGAGGGCTTAAGTGATCTCCTTAACCCTCAGCTGCAGGAGCTGCCCCCGTTGGAGCAGCCGTTGGTCATCGCCGATGTGACGGGGTTTGTCTTTATTAGTAGCGACCCAAAGCTTGTGGGACGGAAGCTCTCGGAGCGCGAGCTCTCCGCGGGCGTGCCCATTCGGGTGGGAGGCGAGCGTGTGGGCACGCTCATCATGGCCGTTCCCGCAGGAGCTTTCAACCCCTTGGAACAAGAGTTCTCCCAATCGGTACGCGAATCTATCGTCTTGGCTGGAGGATTGGCGTTGATCATCGCGTTGGGGTTGGGGGTGCTCTTCGTGCGGCGGCTAGCGCGCCCGTTAGAAGAGCTGCGCGCTGCGGCAGAACAGATCTCCCAAGGGAGATTGGAACCGCGGGTGAGCATCACCAGCAACGATGAGCTCGGGCGCTTGGGAGAGACTTTTAATCAGATGGCCGAGAGCTTGCAGCGCTCTGAGCGCCTGCGCCGCCAGCTTATCTTAGATATTGCTCACGAGTTGCGCAACCCCCTGATGATTCAGCAGAGTCACCTAGAGCTCCTCTTGGATAACGTCGTTGCCCCCACCCCGCAGCAGCTCCAGACGATCTACGAACAGAATCTTTTGTTAGGGCGTCTGGTGCGCGATTTGCAGCTCTTGGCTCTCGCTGATGCTGGGGAACTCCAAATCGTGCGCATCCCGACCATGCTCCCTGAGATCCTCCAGAAAGTAGTCGCGCATATGCGCCCTGCTCTCGAAGAGAAACAGATCACTCTCGAAGCCCAGATCTCTCCTGATCTGCCGACGGTAGCTGTCGACCCGCAGCGCATCGAGCAAGTGTTATTAAATCTTTTAGACAACGCCTGTCGGTACACGCTGCCTGGGGGGAAGATCGTGCTGTCTGCGCACAGGGAAGACGACGCTGTTCACGTCTGTGTGCGCGATCAGGGGCCGGGGATCGCCCCTGAGGATCTGCCCCATATCTTTGAGAGATTCTATCGTGGGGACAAATCCCGGACGCGCGCCAGCGGCGGGACGGGCCTGGGGCTCTCCATCGCGAAAGCTCTCATAGAGGCGCATGGGGGCAGAATTGGAGCAGAAAACGCTCCGCAGGGCGGGGCGTGTGTGCACTTCACGCTGCCGATTGCGGACACGGCCTCTCAGCGTTAGAATAGTTTTTATGAGAGCTGCACAATACACCGTCCATCATACGACCATACTAGCTATTCGCTGCGCGCAGGAGCGCTGCGCTGTGATCGCTTCCGACGGCCAAGCGACCCTTAATAATATTGTCTTAAAAAGCACGGCGAAGAAAGTCCGCAAGATCTATAACGATCAGGTCCTAGTGGGCTTTGCCGGCGCGACCGCCGATGCGATCACGCTCTTTGAGCGCTTTGAGCACAAGCTGAAAGAGTGTAGTGGGAACCTCAAGCGCGCTGCGGTCGAGCTCACCAAGGATTGGCGGACGGATCGCGTCTTACGGCGTCTCGAAGCGGTGATGGCCGTTGCTAACCCCGAGGCGCTGCTGCTCATCTCTGGTGCTGGCGATGTCATTGAGCCCGATGACGAGATGATCGGCCTGGGGTCTGGGGGAGCGTATGCGCTCGCTGCTGCCAAGGCCCTGCGCCAGAACACCGCGCTCCCCATAGAAGAGATCGCTCGAAAATCCCTAGAGATCGCGGGATCGCTCGATATCTACACCAATCAGCATATCTCCATAGAAAAACTTGAGTGGTGAGACCGATGGCAGAGATTATAGAGATCAACCCGTTGGTGCACGAGCGCACAAGAGAGCTTTCTCCGCGAGAGATCGTGGCAGAGCTCGATCGATATATCATTGGACAAGAGCAAGCCAAGCGAGCGGTGGCCATCGCTTTGCGCAATCGTGTGCGTCGGATGCGCGTGACCGATCCCATCCGTAAAGAGATTCTCCCCAAGAATATCTTGATGATCGGTCCCACGGGGGTAGGCAAGACCGAGATCTCGCGGAGGCTCGCGAGCTTAGTCAAGGCCCCGTTTCTCAAAGTTGAAGCAACGAAATACACCGAGGTCGGCTATGTAGGGCGCGACGTCGAGTCTATGGTGCGCGATCTGGTCGAGATCAGTATGCACATGGTGCGTCAGGAAGCGATCGCGTTGGTGCAGGGGGAGGCGGAGCGCGCTGTGGAGGAGCGTATTTTAGATGCGCTCGTTGGTGCCGCACCCGTTGGCGCTGACGAGGAGCGCCGTGCTTCGTGGCAGCACACCCGCGAAAAGTTCCGCGAGAGGCTTCGGGCGGGCCAGCTCGAAGAGCATTATATTGAGATTCGGGTGAAGCGCGAGTCGCCGTTCTCCCAAGTCAATGTTTTTTCGCCGGAGGGCGTCGAGCAGATGGGCGTGGACATGGGGGAGCTCTTAGAAAAATTCATGCCGCCGGTCTTCGTCACCAAGCGTTTGAAGATCAAAGAAGCCCGCGAGGTGCTCTTCAATCAAGAAGCTGACAAGCTCATTAATCACGACGAAGTCAAGCGTCAAGCCCTCCAGCGTGCTGAAGAATCGGGGATTATCTTCATAGACGAGATAGACAAGATTGCTGCAGGGGGGCGTGAGGAGCGCTGGGGGCCTGGGGTGTCACGACAGGGGGTGCAACGGGATCTCTTGCCTATCTTAGAGGGCTCAGCAGTGCGCACGCGCTACGGCACCATCCGGACTGATAATATCTTGTTCATCGCGGCGGGTGCTTTCACGATGGCCAAGCCCTCGGATCTCATCCCGGAGCTCCAAGGGCGATTGCCCATCCGTGTTGAGCTCAAGCCCCTCAGTAAAGACGACTTCCGCAGAAT
This sequence comes from Candidatus Fraserbacteria bacterium, assembly GCA_947085185.1. Lineage (GTDB taxonomy): Bacteria > Bipolaricaulota > Bipolaricaulia > RBG-16-55-9 > DRXL01 > JANXCC01. The sequence goes on from CAMTVK010000005.1 coordinate 85,959, forward strand.
TCTCAAAGAGCCCGCTGATGCGCTCACCAAACAATATCAAGCGCTGATGGCCACAGAAGGGTTGCGCCTTGAGTTCACAGACGACGCGCTCGATGCGATCGCTGAGATCGCATTTCGTCTCAACGAAAGACTTGAGAACATCGGGGCGCGGCGACTCCATACTGTGATGGAGAAGCTCATGGAAGATATTGCGTTTGAGACGTGCGATCTGCCGGAGCCCAAGACGTTCACGATCGACGCTGCGTATGTTCAAGCGAAGCTCAAGGGCATCGTCGAAGACGTTGACCTGAGCCGATATATTCTGTGACTCGTCGCAGGAAGTGTGAGGACAGCAACGTGCCAAGCAAGGAACCGTCTTATTTCGAGACCTAGCTAAGCTGTGACCTTCACGTTTAGTGGGCTCGCACTATGTGTGGTAAGGCCATAACTCCTTAATTAAGGAAGGTGAGGTCCATGAATGAGAAAGCAAGATTAATCGGCTTATTCTTCGCAGCAGCGGGTGTAGTCGGGATCAGCTCTTATCTCGTCTTGCAGGCTTCCGTAGGTGTCTATGGGGGGTGGGTATTGCTGGCTCTCGCTTGGCTGGTGATGATTTTCAGTATGAGGGCATACTTATCTAAGACACAGGCTGTGCTGGCAACTTTGGCGGCGTCGATATGGTTATCTGCAGGATCCTTCATAGCGAGTGCTTTTCATGACACTCCGGCAGCCTGGTTCTTTCTCATAGCTGCTGTTGTGAGCCTGCTCATGATCCCCTTGGTAGTCAAATATCTAAGCTCAAATCAGGCTGGGGAGAGCCCAGAAGTATCAGAGCCTTGTGAAGGCTCTGCACGATGGCTTCTCGTGGGTGTGCAATGGCTCTTTGTAGGAGTAGCAGCTATACTCCTTGTCTATGCAGGCTATCTGGGTTGGCGTGTTTGGGCTCGATTATCCGAGAATGTTCTGATACTTGCTACGGTTGCGCTCATTCTCTTGATCGTTTTCAGTATGTCGATTAGTGGGGTCAAGAAGAACCCGCAACACTGGCTTTCCAGGGAGGGTCTATTCACTCTCTCTAGATTTTTGAACAACCTACTCGTTCCGGCTACTTTAATTTTACTGTTGCTCAACTTTATGACAAAGTAGCTCTATTGAATCGGTTCATCATCGTCTCGATATCTGTCTGCACAAAGCACTCGATCGCATCGGCCGCACGAGAGAGGATCTCCGGGAGCTTCTCCTGCTCTGCGGCCGTGAATTCCCCAAGGACATAGTCGGTCAGCTCCCCAATGGGCTGCTCCGTCCCGATGCCCACCCGAAGCCGGGGAATATCTTCGGTCTGCAGTTCAGCAACGACGGACTCCATGCCGTGATGGCCCCCAGCTCCTCCTCTCTTGCGGGCCCGCAACCTCCCAAATGGGATGTCTACGTCGTCATAGACAATGAGAAAATCTTGCGGCACAATCGAATATATCTGACAGATCTCCCTCACGGCGACGCCGCTGACGTTCATATAGACAGCCGGCTCGACAACAAGCACCCGATCGCCTATGCGATAGACGATCGAGAAATCGTGCTCAGTCTTTGGAAGCTGGGTGAAGCGTTCAAGGAACGAGCGCACGGCCAGCCGACCGATATTGTGGCGCGTGCGCTCGTATCGTTTTCCGGGGTTGCCTAAGCCAACGACGGCCTTCACAGGAATTATTTCTTGGCTTTCTCTTTCTCGGGCTTCTTCTCTTCGGCTTTGGCTGGGGCAGCAACTTTCTTTTCCGCACCGGTGGCCAGGGGCGCTGCGCCGCCTGCTGGGGCCGCGCCTTCCGCAGGAGCTGCGCCAGGCACGGCGCCCTCTGCCGTCGGCACCGCCGCGGCTACAACTTCCTCCTCCTTGCGCGGCGCCACGACCGTCACGATGGCTGCCTCCCCAGGTGTCAACACCTGCACGCCTTCGATCTTCAATTCGTTCACGTGTACCGCTTCCCCGATGCCCAGATTCGTAATGTCTATCTCGATCACTTCTGGGATATTCTCTGCCATCCCGCGCACTTTCACGACGTCGCGCAGGACCTGAAGGACGCCGCCCTCCTTGCGTCCCTTGGGTTCGCCGCGCAGCCGCACCGGAACTTCTATGGTCACTGGCCGATCCGGCGCAGGATGATACAAATCAATATGGATCACGCGGTCCGTCAACGGATCATACTGAATCTCTTTGATGAACGTCAGGAATTGCTTGCCGTTCAGCTCCAACGTGATCCGTGAGCTGCGCGTGATGCGCGCCAGCACCTTCTCTAGCTCTTTGGCGTTGAGAGCGATGGGCTGATGGATCTCGTGTCCGTAGAGCACGCCCGGAATGCGCCCTTGACGACGGAGCGCACGCGGGTTGGGCTTCGTCCCCCGTGGCTCAGCTTCTATAGTGTATGACATAAGAACCTCCCAGTTTGAGCTAATTTTTAATAATGCGGAAACATTTCGCTCACAGACTCTTCAGCGTGAATGCGCTTGATCGTCTCGGCGAGCAGCACCCCGACCGAGATCGCTTCGATCTTTGGGCTAGAGGGCACGGGGATCGTATTGGTCACTACGATCTTCTTCACCGGGGAGGCCTCTAAGCGCGGCACGGCGTCACCGGCAAAGACTCCGTGGGTGAACGCTGCCACGACCTCGCGCGCGCCAAATTCGAGTAATAAATTCGTGGCTTCGATCACGGTGTTGCCGGTCGCAAGAATATCGTCCACTAAGATGGCGCGCTTGCCCTTGACGTCCCCAATGATATTGAGTGCCCGGACTTCCGTGGGGCTGATCCGGCTCTTCTCCACGATAGCGAGGGGCAGGTCGAGGCGCTCGGCGACGGCACGAGCGCGCTTGGCCGCTCCGACATCGGGCGCAATGATCACCGTGTCTTCCAAATTCTGATGGCGAAAATAATCAGCCAAGATCGGATCTCCTCGCAAATTGTCTACAGGGATATCGAAAAATCCCTGGATCTGTCCTGCGGGGAGATCCAGCGTTAAGACCCTATCGGCTCCCGCGGTGACGATCATATTGGCAACGAGCTTGGCGCTGATAGGCACGCGCCCGATATGTTTTCTATCTTGGCGGGCGTAGCCATAGTACGGGATCACCGCGGTGATGCGCTCCGCGGACGCGCGCTTGAGCGCGTCAATGATCAAGAGAAGCTCCATAAGATGATCGTTCACCGGAGGACAGGTGGACTGGAGCACGCAGACATCAGCTCCACGCACGGTCTCTTTGATATGGACGTTGACTTCGCCATCAGGGAAGCGGCTCACGTCTGCGTCGGTGAGCCTGATGCCAAGATGTTCGCTGATCTCCTGAGCCAAAGCGCGATTGGCGTTCCCTGCGATGAGCTTTAGGTCGTTTTGCACGCCGCCAATATAGCACATTTAAGGCTTGTGTGCAATCAGCCGATGCATTTCGTCCAGAGGGCGCTTTGGGGAAGTGTAGATGATCGAGTGCATGGAGCCGCCACCGTCATTGGGGAAGCGCGGAATGATATGAACATGCAGATGGGGGACGGCTTGCCCGGCAGCGCGCCCGTCGTTCATCCCTATATTGAACGCCGGAGCCCCAAGGGCACCAGCGAGGCGCCCCGCGACTTTCTGCACTGTTTGGAAGAGCCGGCCCACAAGCTCTGGGGAGAGCTCCGAGAGCCGTTCTGCGTGCGCTTTGGGGATGACGAGCGTATGGCCATCGGTCATGGGGTGGATATCGAGAAACGCGAGAGTCTCTGAGTCTTCGTAAATCTTATGGGCGGGGAGCTCCCCGCGCACGATCCGACAGAAGACGCAATTCATAGTCTCACTCCTTCAGAGAGACTTCTGCGAACGTGTGCTTCCCCACGCGCACCAGGCTCCCTTCCCTATAGGGTACGCTCTGGTCGAACTGGGTGATCTTCACCCCGTCAACTTCGACGGCCCCTTGCTCGATGAGGCGCTTCGCTTCGGAACGGCTCTTCACAAGCGGCGCTATTAAATCTACGATCCAGATGGTGCCATCGGGCTTGATGAGTCTCTTGTCAACAGAGAGCTTGGGCACGTCGGTGGGGCGCTCCTTGCGGGCAAAGATCCGCTCGAATTCTGCTAAAGCTCTATCAGCGGCTTCGCGGGAGTGGTAGCGCGCCACGACCGCATGGGCCATCCTCTGCTTTTGTTCTTTCGGATGGAGCTTCTGGATCTCTTCCCAGTCCAAGTCCGTCAGGAGCTTGATGTATCTCTCGATGAGCGCATCGGGGATGGACATCAATTTCCCGAACATCTGTTGGGGCGGCTCGGTGATGCTCACATAATTGCCGACGCTCTTGCTCATCTTCTTGACGCCGTCCAGCCCCTCGAGCAAGGGCATGAGAAAGCAGACTTGAGGCTCTTGGCCGTAGCGCTCTTGTAAGGCTCGCCCCACCAAGAGATTGAAGCGCTGATCGGTGCCGCCCAGCTCAATATCGGCCTGCACGGCCACCGAGTCGTACCCTTGGGCGAGGGGATAGAGCAATTCGACAATACTGATGGGGGTGCCCTCGTGGAAGCGCTTGGAAAAATCATCGCGCTCGAGCATGGCTGCAACGGTGTACTTGGACGCCAGCTCCAAGAGCTTGGCAAAGTCCATCTTCTCCAGCCACTCGGAGTTATATCGAAATTCGGTGCGTTCTGGATCGAGAATTTTGAGGGCTTGCTCCTTGTACTGTCTCATGTTCTCTGCGACTTCTTCTTTGGAGAGCATCTTTCGCTGGCTGGCGCGCTCCGAGGGATCGCCGATGCGTGCCGTGAAGTCTCCCACGATCAAGACCGCGATATGACCCAGCTCTTGGAAGTCGCGCAATTTCTGTAAGACGACCCCGATCCCGATATGGATCTCGGGGCTTGTGGGATCAACGCCCAATTTGACGCGCAGGGGTTTTCTTGTATGCTGGGATCGCTCAAGCTTTTTGACAAAATCAGCCTCGGGGATGATATCAACTGCTCGACGTTTGAGGAATCGGAGTTGCTCTTCAAGAGTCAGACGCTTCATAGACGGGGTGAGTTTAGCGCAGGGCGCAGGGAGATGCAACTCTCAGTTTTTTGAAGGATGGGTTTTTGTATGTTATGCTTATATTGTGGAAGGTGGGAGATTGTGAGTTCAGCCTGTGCTATTAAAACGGAGCATTTGGGGCGTATCTATCAGATCAAGCGCAAGCGCGGCGAGAGCGGTCCCACAACGCTCGTCGCTCTGGAAGACGTCAACTTAGAAGTGCGTCAAGGGGAGCTCTTTGGGCTGCTCGGCCCCAACGGTGCCGGGAAGACGACCCTGATAAAAATCTTGACGACGCTCCTTGCCCCCACCAGCGGGCGCGCATTTGTGGACGGCATCGATGTCGTAGAAAACCCCCAAGAAGTCCGCAGAAGAATCAACATGGTCTCCGGGGGCGAGTCGTGCGGGTATGGGCTGCTCACCGTCGAAGAGAACTTATGGATGTTCACGCAGTTTTATGGGCTTGACTTTCAGACGGCCCGCGAGCGCATTGAGTCTATGCTCGAGGTAGTAGGCTTGGCTGACCGTGCCAAGACCAAGGCGTATCACTTGTCGACGGGGATGAAGCAGAAGATGAACTTTGCCCGCGGCTTCCTCAATGACCCTCAGATTCTGTTCTTAGACGAGCCGACCTTGGGGCTTGACGTGCAGACGTCAAGAATTTTGCGGGATTTCGTGAAGCGATGGGTGCGCGAGCGCCCCGGGAAGACCATTCTCTTGACGACCCATTATATGGCCGAAGCTGATGAGCTGTGCGATCGCGTTGCCATCATTGACAAGGGCAGAATTTTAGCGTGCGACACTCCGGCCAATCTCAAGAAAAAACTCCAAGGAGCTTCGATCTTCAAGCTCCAGACGACGCCCTTGGAGACGCTCGATCATTTCGAGCAATTGCCTGGAGTCAGCCAATTTGCAGGCCAGCGACGCAATGGGCACACCGAGCTCAACTTCATCCTTGAGGACGAGAATGCCTTGATAAAAGTTCTCGATGCGGTGCAAGCCAAGGGTGGACACTTACTCTCGCTCGAGAAGCGTGAACCGACGCTCGAAGACGTCTTCATTCACTTGGTCGGTCGTGGACTGAGCGATGAAGAGAACTCTTGAGGATGAAATACTTTCGACGCGAGCTGACGGTCTTTGTGCGCACCGTGATCGGTCGCGCGTATCCCAGACTGATTGGGCTGCAGCGCGAAAAGAGCTGGCTCTTCTTTGAGATCTTCCTGCCCCTGCTGGGGACTGCGGCGTTTGTCTTTATCTATCGGGCGCTGGGAGCCAAGCCCGAATTTACGGGCTTTGTCGTGCTCGGCGGAGCCATGACCGCCTACTGGATGAACGTGCTGTGGAGCATGGCCACCCAGTTTTATTGGGAGAAAGAGACGGGCAATCTCGCGCTCTATCTCATCGCTCCTACGTCGAGGATGGCCATTCTCTTGGGGATGGCTCTTGGGGGGATGGTCGCTACGACCGTGCGGGCTCTTGCTGTCTTAGTATTAGGATCGCTCGTCTTCCAAGTCACTTTCACGGTGAGCGACTGGGGAGCACTTTTGCTTGTCTTCTTCTTGACTTTAGTCGCCCTCTATGGGCTGGGGATGATCTTCGCTTCGGCGTTCTTGCTCTACGGGCGCGAAGCGTGGCACATGGCCAATCTCCTCCAAGAGCCGGTCTTTCTGCTGTCGGGATTCTACTTCCCCATCAAGAGCTTGGGGTTTTGGATTTCTGCCGGAGCGTCGCTCATCCCCATCACGCTCGGGCTTGATGCCATGAGACAGCTCTTGTACCCTCAGGCGGGCTGGGGCTTTCTCGATGTCCGGATCGAGACGCTCATCTTAGCGATCTTGAGCGTCGTCTTTATCGTGATAGCGCATCGGATGCTCTTATGGCTGGAGCATGTGGCGCGGCGTGAGGGGCGGCTCACCGTGAGGGGGCAGTGACGCTATGGCTGCACAGCCTGTGAGAGAGACGTGGCGCGAGAGCTGGCGCAGCTTAAAAGTTGCGACGTGGCTGGGGTGGCAGATCGAATCCAACTGGACGGAGCCCTTTCTCTTCGCGGTCTACTCGCTGGCCAAGCCCGTTGCCGGAGCGATGATCTTGGTTGTAATGTATTTAGTCGTCTCCGGCGGCCGAACAGATAACCCGCTCTTCCCGTATATTTATCTTGGGAATGCTTTCTATATCTACGTGGGCTCGGTGCTTATGGGGGTCAGCTACGCCGTGATTGACGATCGCGAGCACTATGGGGTGCTCAAATATATCTATGTGTCGCCGATCCAAGTCTATTTCTATCTGTTGGGGCGTGGGATGGCGCGCACCCTCACCGGCACGATCGCCGTGGTTATTACCCTTGCGTTTGGGATGCTTGTCTTCAAGCTGCCCATAAATTTTATAACGATGAACCATGTGCTCTTCTGGCCCGTCTTTTTGATAGGGCTAGCGGGGTTAGCGCTCGTGGGGATTCTCCTGGCAGGGGTGACACTGATTACAGCTCGACATAATTACTTTATGGGTGAGGCCGTCGCTGGGGCTTTGTATTTGTTATGTGGCGCAGTCTTCCCTCTCGATGTCCTCCCAAGGTTTCTTCAGTATATAGGGCTGGGATTGCCTATGACATACTGGCTGGAAGGACTGCGCCGCGCTGTACTAGGCACGAGCGCCAGTCCATTACTGGCGCCCTTCTCCAACGAGACGATCTTAATAATACTAGCAAGCTCGACGCTCTTAGTCGGGGCGATCTCGCTGGGATTTTATCGGTGGTGCGAGCGCCGCGCCAAAGAGAAAGGGCTTATAGATATGCAGACGATGTACTGATCTGGTACACTATGCCCTGGCACAGCCGCATGAAGATCGAAGGGATCTTATGGCTGAAAGAGATCGTAGACAAATTAGTCCGCAAGCATCATGTCCTTGCCGAAGAAGTGGAGCAGGTGTTGAGCAGCAAGCCAAGGTTTTATTTCATCCAAAGGGGGGAACGCGCCGGGGAGGACGTATATATGGCTTTAGGACAGACCAAGGCAGGGCGCTATCTCACCGTGCTCTTCATCTACAAGAAGACTAAAGAAGCCCTAATCCTAAGTGCCAGAGACATGGCCAAGAAAGAGAGGAAGCGCTATGAGCAAGAAAGATAACATCCACAGCTTGCCCACTTTTCCAACGTTAGATGAACTAGTCGAGTTTTTCGACATGCACGATCTAGGACAGTATGATCTCCCCAAGGTGCAGTTCAGTGTGGACATCAAAAGATGCACGTATCTCATAGCAGTTGACGCCGAGCTCGCCCATAAGATCGCGCACATCGCGCGAGCACAAGGCACGTCTTGTGAGAAACTCATTCACCGTTGGCTGAAGGAGAAGATCCGCCAGAGCAGGGAAGCGAGCGCCGCGCCAAAGAGAAGGGTCTCATAGATATGCAGACGATGTATTAGAACGAGACCACAGCGCCCTCAGATATTCCCGACGCATCAACGCGATATTTTTGATCGAGATGTTCTTTGGGCAGACGGCCTCGCACTCCCCGTGATTGGAGCAATTCCCAAAGCCCTCTTGGTCCATCTGCGCGATCATGCGCAGGGCTCTTCGCGTGCGCTCCGGTTGCCCTTGGGGCAGGAGCGCCAAATGAGCGATCTTGGCGCTCACAAAGAGCGACGCTGACGCATTCGGGCAAGCGGCCACGCACGCCCCGCATCCAATGCACGCCGCGGCATCGAACGCGGCTTCTACGATCTCTTTTGGGATCGGAATGCTGTTGGCGTCGGGAGCACTCCCGGTGTTCACTGAGATATAGCCCCCAGCAGCTATGATGCGATCGAACGCGCTGCGGTCAACGACCAAGTCTTTGATAACCGGAAAAGCTTTGGCGCGGAAGGGTTCGAGGGTGATCGTCTCCCCATCTTTGAAATCGCGTAGATATTGTTGGCACGCCGTGCGTCCGCGCTTGGGGCCATGCGCCACTCCGTTGACTAAAAATCCGCACGTCCCACAGATGCCCTCGCGACAGTCGCTGTCGAACTCCACGGGCAGCTCCCCTTGCTTGATGAGCTGCTCGTTGAGCACATCCAGCAGTTCTAGCAGTGACATATCCGGCGAGACATCTTTCACTGTGTACGTGATGAACTTCCCCGGTGTGTGGGCGTTGGGTTGTCGCCAGATCCGCACGTGCAGAGTCATTCTTTTGGTCATATCACTTATAGCTCCTCACCGTCGGTGTGACGAACTCAAAGTGTAAGGGCTCTGGATGCAATTGGGGATTGCTCAGATCCCCTGTGTATTCCCACGCCGCAACATAACAGAACTTCTCGTCGTTGCGCAGGGCTTCGCCATCGGGGGTTTGGTACTCTTCACGGAAGTGTGCCCCACACGATTCTTCGCGGTGGAGCGCATCTATCGCTATGAGCTCGCCGAGCTCCAGAAAGTCCGCAACCCGCCCGGCCATCTCTAAGTTTTTATTGAGCATAGAATTATCGCCGGGGACTCTCAGGTTGTTCCAGAACTCGTCACGGAGTTTGCGGATCTTTTCGAGAGCTCTCTGAAGCCCTTGGGCGTTGCGGGCCATCCCCACATAGTCCCACAGGATCATCCCCAGCTCGCGATGGAACTCAAGCACGGTCCTCTCGCCCTTGATGGAGAGCAGCTGCGTCAGGCGCTTGTGGACTTCCGCCAGAGAGTCTTGAAACGCGCTGTGTTCGCTCGTCACTTTGGGCAGAGTGGCGTTGGCAAAATAATCCCCAATCGTATAGGGGATGATGAAGTATCCATCCGCGAGCCCTTGCATGAGGGCGCTCGCCCCAAGACGATTGGCGCCGTGATCGGAGAAGTTGGCTTCGCCGAGCACAAACAGCCCAGGGATCGTGCTCATTAAGTTATAGTCTACCCACAGCCCTCCCATCGTATAGTGTATGGCGGGGTAGATGCGCATGGGGACTGTGTAGGGGTCTTCTCCGGTGATGTGCTGATACATCTCGAAGAGGTTGCCGTATTTCTCTTTGATATAGTCAATGCCCTTCTCGCGGATGGCGTCAGAGAAGTCGAGATAAACAGCGCGGCCCATGGGGCCGACGCCGCGCCCTTCGTCGCAGACGGCTTTGACTGCACGAGACGCGATATCCCGTGGGGCTAAGTTCCCATAGCTTGGGTATCTCCGTTCGAGAAAGTAATCTCTCTCGTCTTCGGGGATCTCGTTGGGCGGGCGGGTGTCGCCCTTCTTCTTGGGGACCCAGACGCGCCCATCGTTGCGGAGGCTCTCGCTCATCAGGGTGAGTTTCGACTGATAATCTCCTGTGACAGGGATGCACGTCGGGTGAATCTGAGTGAAGCAGGGATTGGCGAAGAACGCGCCGCGTTTGTGGCAACGCCAGATCGCGGTCGCGTTCGAATTTTTCGCATACGTTGCGAGAAAGTACGCATTGCCGTACCCGCCGGTGCAGAGCACCACCGCATCTCCGACATAAGGCTCTAACTCCCCCGTGATGAGATTTCTACAGACGATCCCGCGCGCTTGCCCGTTGATAAGAACTACATCGAGCATCTCGCGCCTGGGGTAGAGGGCGACGCGCTTTGCGTCCACTTGGCGCATCATGGCGCTATAAGCTCCTAACAAGAGCTGTTGCCCCGTCTGGCCGCGGGCGTAGAACGTCCGCTCGACCTGAGCGCCTCCAAACGATCTCGTATCTAAGAGCCCTCCGTATTCGCGGGCGAACGGCACCCCTTGGGCCACACACTGATCTATGATGTTGCCGCTCAGCTCAGCGAGTCTGTACACATTCGCTTCGCGGGCGCGATAATCCCCGCCCTTGATCGTGTCATAGAAGAGCCGCCAGACGCTATCGCCGTCGTTCTTATAGTTTTTCGCAGCATTGATGCCTCCCTGAGCGGCGATCGAGTGGGCCCGTCGGGGCGAGTCTTGTATACAGAATGCTTTGACGTTATAGCCCAGCTCGGCCAAGGACGCCGCAGCCGAGGCCCCAGCCAACCCCGTCCCTACGACTAAGATCGTATACTTGCGTTTGTTGGCCGGACTGACTAACTTTATTTGATTCTTATGGCGCGTCCATTTGGACTCCAACGGACCACTGGGGATTTTAGAGTCTAACTTGATCGCTGTTGCCATAGGGTGTGTGCTCCTTCACTATACGAGAGATAGACCCACACCGGGATCACGATGAACCCAAGAGCCAACACCAATGCTACGATCACGCCACCCGTATACCAAACGGCCGTCCAACGGGGATGATACGCCCCAAGGGATTGCAAAGCGCTCCAAAATCCGTGGCGCAGGTGAACCCCCAAAAAGACCATCACTGCGACGTAGAGCGCAACGTTGACGGGATTGCTGAAGACCTCGACGACTAGTCTATGCAGATCGCGCATCTTGACCCCGTCGACGATCACTGTATAGTATGGGCCAAAGCGAAAAGTTATCACGTGCCAGATAACGAATGCTAACAAGACAATTCCCGTGTAGATCATGGTTCTAGAGGAAAGCGTCTGGCGGCTCGTCCAGCCTGCTGAGCGATAGACGCTATATCCCGAGGGGCGAGCTTTGAATCTCTCCCACAAGACTATCAGGGCGCTCCAGATGTGCAGGAGGAAGAACGCGGCCAGCCCAAGCTCCATCAGCGTCAGCAGCGGGCCCAGACTGAAGAGAAAGTGGGCCCAGCGATTGTAGTCATCGGGATTCCCTGTAAGCAACAATAGATTTTCAGAGAGATGGACGACTACGAAGAGAAAGAGCCCAATCCCCGTGATGGCATTGAGAAATTTCTGGGCAACCGAAGATCGTGGCCATAACGCCATGGGTGCTCAGCTCCTTGTGGTCTCTTAATTTCGGTATTTTACTCTCTTGACAGCTCTCTAGCAAAGCGTTCCTAAGATATAGCAGACCCGAGGCGCCCAAACTATGATCTTCGTCAGGTTCGAAAGGGACAGGGGGCTTTCGCCGACGCACCAAATTTGCTACACTAGCACCGTCGAGGCTGACAGCTATGACCAAGCGAACCAAGATCGTCTGTACGATTGGGCCGGCTTCCGCGTCCCCACAGACGATCCGAGCGATGATCGAGGGCGGGATGAACGTCGCTCGGATCAACATGGCGCACGGCACGCACGAAGCGCATCGCGAGACTATTGAGCGCGTGCGTGCGATCGCCCGCGCCCTAGGGGTCCCTGTGGCAGTCATGGTCGACACTAAAGGGCCAGCCATACGAACGGGCGAACTCAAAGCCGAAAAGATCTTCTTAAGACAACACCAAAAACTTACGCTCGTCGAAGAGCCTGTGCTTGGGGATGAGACCCAGATCTCTATCAGCTACAAGGGGCTCTCTCAGTATGTGCAGCCCGGGATGAAGATTCTCTTAGCCAACGGCGAGATCGAGCTGCACATCTTAGAAGTCCAGCCAGGACGAATTATTTGTGAGGTGCAGAACTCACGCGAGCTAGGGGAGCGCAAGCGCGTCAGCATCCCACAGATCGCTCTGCCCGGCATCGCTCAGACCGATGAAGACGATATTCTGTTTGCCAAAGAAGCCGGGGTTGATTACATTGCCGCGAGCTTCGTCCAGACGGGCTTAGATATTGATCATGTGCGCCAGCTTCTTGGGAAGACAGATATAGAGATTATCGCGAAGATCGAGACGCGCGAGGCCGCTCGCAATATTGACGATATCATTGCAGCGTCTGATGGGGTGATGGTCGCTCGTGGGGACTTGGGAGTCGAGTTACCCCCAGAAGAAGTCCCTCTGCTTCAGAAAGAGATTGTGAGGAGGTGCAATCGCGCGGGCAAGCCGGTCATCATCGCTACACAAATGCTCAAATCCATGACGGAGAGCCCCGCCCCAACACGCGCCGAAGTCGCCGACGTCGCCAATGCGATTCTCGATGGCACTGACGCCGTTATGCTCTCAGAAGAGACCGCCGTGGGGAAGTATCCCGTTGAGGCCGTGCGCATGATGAGTCGGATTGCCGAGCGCCTCGAGCGATCTCCAGCAATATATCATAGATACGAGATGAACGCGGGCACGGTGACCGAAGCTATTGGGGAGTCAGCGTGTCAGATCGCTGACAGGATTGGTGCTGCGGCGATCATCCCTTCGACGACGTCGGGGTCGACAGCGAAATTGGTCGCGAAGTTTCGCCCCAAGACCCCGATCATCGCGGTGACGTATACTGAGCGGGTGCGTAACAAATTAGCGCTGGTGTGGGGAGTCTCCCCGGTGCAGATCGAGTTCTCCCAAGACACCGACGCGATGCTCAAGCTCTCTATAGAAGCAGCTGTGAGGGCCGGGCATCTCCCCGCAGGGTCGCTGGTGGTGATCACGGCGGGGGTGCCCTTTGGCGTGCCAGGCACGACCAATCTCATCAAAGTCGAACGGGTGTGAAGACCTCTCCCCAGCCCCTCCCCAACACGGGGAGGGGATCTTCCCCTTCCCTTTAGGGAAGGGGCTTAAGAGTTAGGTCAAAGATATGAATACGAACAAGACGGTCGTGATTGCGTTGGGCGGAAACGCGCTGCTTGATCCAAAAACCAACGGATCTATAGCAGAGCAGATTCGTACGATCGAGCACAGCTGTGCCAAGATTGCCCAGATCATCGCTGCTGGGTACAGGGTGGTCGTCACGCACGGCAATGGCCCGCAAGTGGGCAATCTCTTGATTCAGCAAGAAGAAGCACAAGAGCTTGTCCCGCCGTTGCCGCTTGATGTCTGCGGGGCGATGACTCAAGGGCAGCTGGGGTACTTGCTCCAGCAGAAGCTGCGCGAAGCTTTAGCGAGCTTCGGGATTGTCAAGCCCGTAGTCACGGTGGTGACGCAGGTGCGGGTGGAGCGGGACGATCCGGCGTTTGCTGAACCCACCAAGCCCATCGGGCCGTTCTATGCTGAGAGAGAGCTCCCATTCCTTGAGCAGAAGGGGTATGTGCTGAGGCGTGTGGGGAGGGGGGCCAAGCCGTGGCGGCGGGTTGTCGCTTCTCCTGAACCCAAGGAAATTGTCGAGGTCGAGAGCATCAAGGCGCTGCTGGCTGCGGGGTCAATTGTGATCGCCTGTGGGGGTGGCGGGGTTCCTGTTGTTCGTGAGGATGGGCGTCTGAGCGGGGTTGAGGCTGTGATTGATAAGGACTTAGCGTCGGCGCTGCTGGCTGAAGAGCTGGGAGCTGAGATTTTATTGATCTTGACAGATGTGGAGCGGGTGGCGCTCTTCTTTGGGACGAGCCAGCAAGTCTTTCTCGAGAAGCTCTCGGTGCGCGAAGCGCGCAAGTATCTATTAGAAGGGCATTTCCCGCCGGGGAGCATGGGGCCCAAGATTGAAGCCGCGATGCGCTTTATAGAAGGCGGTGGCGAGCGCGCGTATATTACGTCGTTAGAGAAGGCTCCCGAGGCGCTCGCAGGCCGGGCTGGCACGGAGATCTATGGATGAGACCGCGAGTTTGACGGGGAGCTTCGAATGTGATATAAATATTGTAGCTTCCCAGCCGAGGTGGCGGAATTGGCAGACGCGCACGTTTGAGGGGCGTGTGGGGTAACCCGTGGGGGTTCGAGTCCCCCCCTCGGCATAATTTCCTTCAGCCAGAAGATTCCGGGACTGAGAGCGAGCACAGCCAGCCAGAGGATCACTGTTGGATATGGAGTATTTTATACGTACGTACGCCGCGGGGCGTGTGCACTTCGACGATCTGGCCGGGTTCGCGTCCGAGCAGGGCTCGTCCTGCAGGCGAAGCGACGGAGATCAAATCGAGCTCGGGATTGGCTTCCGCCGGGCCGACGAGCTTATACGTAAACACTGAACCCGTCGTGGTATCTTCCAACGTCACCCAGCACCCCAGCGTCACCAAGTGCTCTTGTCCGTCGTTGGTCACGATGAACGCGTGAGAGAGCTTGTGTTCGAGCTCTCGGATCTTAGCTTCCAGCAGGGCTTGTTTTTCTTTGGCTGAGTGATATTCAGAGTTTTCGCTGAGGTCGCCGTAGGCGCGGGCACGCGCGATGATCTCAGCGATCTTAGGGCGCTCCGAGATCAGCCGCTCCAGCTCAGCCTTGAGCTGCTGATACCCCTCGGGCGTCATGGGAATTCGCTCGTCCATGGGGTCCTCCTTTCGTCTACGTGTTTTATATTGTAGGGCAGAATGACTCGTGCTTCCAGACCTAGGTGGTTCCTGAGCCTCCGAAGAGATGCTCTCCCAGGGCCTGCACGATCGCGTGGCGCTTAGCTTGGGCTTGGCGAGAAAGCCTCTTGTGCTCTTGATTGTACTGGCTCTGAAAAGCTTCATCGGAGATGGCTGCGAGATTGATGGCGACGTTGAGCAGTGCAGCTTGCAGAGCGCCTTCGGCCAAGTACGCCGCTGCACCACCATCGCTGAGCGCGTTCTTGTTCCCCTTGGTTATGACGAGCTCAGCTAGCTCTAATACCCGATAACAGTGCGAAGCCGTCTGATACGGGATCTCCGTCGCTTGCTTGAGAGCCGATTGAATCGCGCGCGCGCGCGTTGCTCGATCGGCTTCTGTCTGACGCGGCAGTTTATAAGCAGCCAGCACTGCATGGAATGCCGCGCTGTCACGGTCGGCAAGCTCGAGCAGTTCGTCTCGGATCTTGAGCGCTTCAGCGAGAACGCGCTGCATCTCCGACTCGACCGCGTGGTACGCTGTCTTCCCTATAGTCAATCCTGCGACCATCGCAGTCAGTGAAGCCGCGATGCTCCCTACAAGAGCTGCAGCGCTCCCTCCACCAGGAGTCGGCGTCGCCGCCGAGAGATTCTCTAAGAGCGTAAAGAGCGTCTCATCGCGAGTAGGCATTAGCGAGCTGTGGGCTGATCGTCCCGATGCCAGTAGACGCGAGCGAACCGATCTCCTTCAGAGTATTTGATATCCAACGTGCCCTTGTGTGCTTGATGGATTGCTTCCCCGATGCGGCGGGCCAAGTGAAAGTTGGTCGTGGCGATCTCCAGCCCATTGCCGTTGGGTTTGATCCACATGATGCGCTGGAGTGGGCGTGATTCCCGCGCCAGTCTTTCTTGGTTTTTGGCGATGTTGAGGATCTCATCACGACGGTTCTGTAAATAAGAGCCATCTAAGTAGACCACGCCGCCGGGGTTGCGATCTTGGATGCGCTTGCACGCGGGGCAGAGCTCGCGATTGGCCTGCGCAGGCGCTTCGGCTTCACGAGTCCAGCGCCCTTTCCGATAGACCAAGCCGCACCCAGAACAGGTTGTTGGCTCAGGGTACTTGCGCAGCTCATAGTAAGGACTCCCAGTATCTTCAGCGAGGATTTCGCGGCGGGTTGTGTTCTTCATATGCACCCTCCTTATTGGGGTGTGACATACGTTGGTTGCGGATGGGTGACCAGGCCAAGCCGTTCGATCTCTCTGACGAGATGAGCGAACTCTTGTGCGAACGATCGCACATTGTTGCGCACCATCCCCGCGATGATGACCTCGCTCTCAGAGATGTGAACCCAGAGCTGCTTGTGCTTGAAATATATGTGCACGAGCAGCCCAACGACGACGAACAGAAAGCCGAAGTACACGACAGGGCGTCCGGGGTCTTTGGTGATTTGCAGGCCCGTAAATTCTGGAGCGGTCATGCCTACAAGCCTGATCGTATAGGGGGGAGTGGCGCTAACGCGGCTCATGGTCGTTTCCCAGAAGCGTTGCATCTCTGGGCGGGAGAACGCCCAGGTGCGCATAAGGCGCTGCCCCGCAGCATCGTACACTTCGACAAAGACAGCGGGGTTTTCGAGGCGCTGGGTCCGGCTGTACGCAATGAGATTCTCTGTGAGCGCGAAATCTGGGAGAAATGCTATGATCTTCACAAAGAGCTGCTCTTGAGGGATTTCAAAGCCATCGTTGACCGTGCCTACAAACTCCCCAAGTTCGGTGCCGTCAGCACGGGAGAGAGAGAGCGTGACCCGCGCTGCTCCCTGCCAGTCTGTGCCGAACGCCGACTGATAGAAATTATAGCCCTTGTAGCGTAAGGGCGCGTTCACTTCGATCATCTTGGTCAAGACTTCACGGCCATCTTCGAGGACCGTGAGCTCGGTGTGCCAGTCCATGACGCGCTCGGAATTTTTATAGTTCCCGCTCCAGAACTTATTCACTCTCACGGTGAAATCCGCGCCGGGGAGCTGAATGACATCCCCCTGATGGGCGATCTCGAACGTTCGATACCCAAAGAGCATCGTGAGCAATCCCCCACAGATCACGACTAAGAGACTGAGATGAAAGAGGTCGATCCCAAAGCGCTCCCAGCGCCATTTCTCCGCGAGTATCTGAGAATCTGTGCTCTGGACGCGATAGCCCTTGCGCTGGAGGAGTTTTGCGATCTGTGCGGGCGCCTCGGCAGCGACAGAGCCAGAGAGCGCATGAGCGTGCTCAAACCTCCGTAAGCTCTCGGGAGGGAGAGCGCTCATGGGGAGCTTCCAATAGCGCCAGGAGGCCCTCAGGCGCTTGAGCGTGCATGCGGTTAAATTGAGCGTGAACAATGCCATAAGAAAGAGAAAGTACCAAGACCCAAAGATATTCGTGAGCTGCAGCTTTTTGAGCAGCGTATACCCCTCAAAGCCGTAGCGGGCAATGTAATCGACTTCGCGGGTGAACGTCTCTTGAGGGATGAGCGTGCCCACCAGCCCTACCAGCGCCATGAGGGAGATCAATACAATAGCGAGCGTGATGGACGTGAAAAACTTAGAGAGATCGAAGATGATCTCACGCACGAAAGCACTCATTGTTGGCTGCTATAGGGATCTAACGCCCGTGAGGTCTTTTTGAAGGCAGCGACCATATCCGCGACGCTCATCGAACCGAGCCACTTCCCGCGAATGATTCCCTCTTCGTCAAGGAAGAAGCTTGTGGGCAGCCCCGTCAGGCCGTAGCGCACAAAGATCTTTCCGTTGGTGTCAAGCACATTGAGATAGGTGATCCCGTACTGCTTGAGAAACTCTTGGACAGTTTCGGCCTGGTCATTCCAATTGATACCGATGACGTGGATTCTGTCGCCGTACTTAGCGAAAAACTCTTGCAAGTCGGGCATCTCTTTGCGGCATGGGGGGCACCAGCTGGCCCAGAAATTGAGCAAGATGGGCTTGCCGCGCAGCGCGCTCAATCGAACACTTTTGCCGTCAAGGGTGAGGAGCTCAAAGTCTGGAGCACGAAACCCCAAATCCGGACGCTCCTCGTCGAAGTGTATCTGGGCGTTCTTATCTAAAAAAATCCCTTGGTTGAACTTGAGGACGAACTCATTGATCTGGTCTTCGCGGCGCAGGGCGCCGGGAGTTTGCGGGCCGGTGATAGAGAAGAAGTACGAATACGTGATGAAGCCGATCCATCCTAGACCCGCCAGAATGAGCACGCCGACGAGGATCTTTTTCGCCATCGCGAGGGGATTATATAGAGAAATCTCGGAGGATTCAAGTTGTAGCCGACGAGTGTGAGGCCTAATAAAGAGCATCAGCGCTTCCATCTCTCTTGGGGGCTTCCCCCTGGCCCTCGATTTGAAAATGTCTCCGCGCTTCGGTAAACTGGAGTAACTGCCATGAGCATCCGGTTCTGCGTGTTTGTTCTCATTGGTCTGTTCGCGTTTACAGCCTATGCCCAAGACCCGCGCACGGCGATCCAGACGCGCTGGATGGGCGAGCACCACCCACGAGAGCTTGAAGTCAAGACCGGCTTAGTCAGTTATATCTTCGATGAAGCTGGCGGAACGCTCAAGAGCATCTATCTCTACTTTTCGGCCCCTTGGGGCAATCCCCCCACGGAGATCTTATCGAACGTGAAAGTCAAACCCGAAGATCTCTCGCGGCTCTATACGGCGGGCGCGACTTTCCCGTTCACGCTCACGGTCGGCTCCGTCTCCCCCGAAGCACTCTATCACGCCGAGATACTGCCCAGCGAAACCCCTAAAATTCAGAGCATCGCGTTCACCCATCAGAGCGACGCACTCAAGATCACCAAGATTTTTACGGTCATCAATGAGCCACGCTATACGGTGGGCGTGGAGCTGCGCTTAGACAATCTCTCTGCGGAGAGGCTCTCGCTTCCTGAAGGGATACGCTTCGCTTTAGGAGCTGGCGTGCAAGATGCCCGCTCTGAGGCGCGATTTCTCTTCGACGGCGTGCGGGTTACTGAGATCGTGCAGAACTATAGGGACTTCGAGGGCTTGGGATTTGTCGGCAATGCGCTGCTGCTGTGGCTCAGGAACGACCCTGCCCAAAAAGAGATTCATCCTTGGGTGAGCACCGACGCTCAGGGAAGACAGATCTTAGGGGTGCGCTCCGACGCGCTGACGCTTGCCCCAGGAGAGAGCCGAGTGTATCGCTTTATGCTCTATGCCGGACGGATCAATCTTATCTTTTTGGAACAAGCGGGGTTGCAGCGCGTCACCGATCACGGCCCCTGGAGCCAGGCCCTCGCCGGAGTGACAAAATTTCTCAATGTGCTCTATGACTACACAGGCAACTACGGCTGGGCATTGATCCTCTTCACCCTGATCATTCGGCTGTTGATGTACCCGCTGACGCGCGCGCAGTTTCATTCGATGGCCAAGATGAAAGAGATCCAGCCCAAATTAGAAAAACTCCAGACGCGCTACCCGTCCCTGACGCAGCTGCGCGCGATGTACCCCAAGATGTCCGAAGACGAACTGAAGCGTCGTGCCCGGGAGAACCGCGAAGAGCTCACGAAAAAACAGATGGAGCTCTTCCGCAAAGAAGGGGTCAACCCCATGGGAGGATGCTTGCCTGCCCTCTTGCAGATCCCCATCTTCATTCTGCTCTGGCGAGTAGTGCTCTACAGCGCCGAGGCGATCCATCTCAGCCCGGGATTCCTGTGGATGAACGATCTCAGCCAGCATGATTCGCTCTATATTATTGTCGCGCTCACGGTACTAGCCCAGATCGTGCAGGGCAAGCTGACCCCAGCACCGGCCAGCGGCCAAAACCAAGTGATGACCTGGCTCTTCCCGGTCGTCTTTGGCTTTCTGCTCAAAGATCTCTCCGCAGGTTTATGGTTGCACTACTTCGTCTCGACGCTCGTCCAAGTCGGGCAACAACTTGTGGTGATGTGGGAGCTGCGCCGTCGTCCTAAGCCCGCTCCCCCCCAACCAGAGCCCGAAGAAGCCCCAGCCGTCGAGGCCGCCCACTCTCATGGATCCAAAGATCATTCAAGCTGTTGAGACGTTCCTTCACGGGCTCTTTCAGATCGCTGGAGAGACGGCGCTCCTCCGGATAACCGAGAGCGAAGAGGGGGTGCTGATTGACCTGCAGGGCGCTCAAGTCTTCGTGGGGCAAGATCAAAGAGCGTTGCGCTCGCTCGCGCACTTGCTCGAGATCTACGTAAAAAGAACCCTGGGCATAGATATCGGTGTGCAGCTCGACGCGGACGGGTATCGGGAGCGGCGCAAGGCCGAGCTGCGCGAGCTGGCCCTCCGGCTTGCCGAAGAAGCCCTGCGCGAGCACAAGAGAATCGTGCTCGACCCCATGGAGCCCTACGAACGCAAAGCGATCCATGAAGCGCTCAGCCAGGTTCCTCACGTGCGCACCTACAGCGAAGGCCAAGGCGATGACCGCCGCGTTGTCATAGAGCCGATCTCATCGTGAACACCCCCGCCGTCACCCTCTTGCAAGACAAAGATCACGCACGCCTGCTTCCAGCAGTCCTTCTGTCTTCCTAGAAATTCTTCTAGACTGTGTGTGAACACAGGGGGTTTCGCCAGAGAGATGACAACCAGACTCGTGCGCCAGAGAGGGGTGCTTCATCTCATCGCTGTTATCCCCCTCTCTCTCTTTTTTTTGTTCGACTGGCGACTGTGGGGAGCTGGAGCAGGAGCTGTACTTTTGGTGAGCACCGCCAGCCGCCGCTGGTGGGTGGGGCTCCTCAGCGTGACCCTTGCAGCTTTGATCGCCTATGCTGCAGGCTATCGCATCGAGTTCCTCACCAACCCTGAGGGGGGCTTTTTCTATCTCTCCCAGTGGAGCTGGCTCATCACGCTCGGTTGGATCAGTGTCGTCAGCCAAGGGGTCTCAGTATTGGGCCAGCTCGATCCTTCAGGAAGGCTCTTGACGAAAATTTTGGCGATCTCTGGAAGTGCTCTTCTGCTGATCAGCCTCTGGCAGGGACAGTTCTTCGCTGTGATGCTCTTGTGTGCTTTGCACCTGATCGTGCTAGGGGTACGGACATATAGTGTTCCTGCAGAGCGATGGAGCAGCGCCGTCGGGTACGGATTGGCGTTGGTAGCCATTGAGGGATTGGTGAAGACGACCGCATCCGTGGCGTTGCTCGCCCCTGTGATCGCGTTGGGGGTACCGTTCACAAGCACGCTCTCGATCGCTTACAGTCACAGACTCGATCTTGCGCTAGACGACCTTGCAATCGGGCGCTTTCGCGCGCTCGTGTTGATGTATCTGGTCTCGGCGTATATAGGCATCATGGCGTTCTTAGCCACCCGACTTGAGCCGGAAGTTTTTATGTGGATTGTGGGAGTGACGAGCATAATTTTAGGGATTCTCGTTTGGGTGCTTGTGCGGCTCCCCAAGATAGTAGCTGTCACTGAGAGAAAGTTTGTGCTCTTTGGTACCCCCATTGACGTGCTCACGCTCGACGAGGCAGTTCAGAGAGTAGAAAGATGTATTGGCTCTCGCACGTCTGCGCTGATATGCACTCCCGATACGACGGCGATCGTGCGCGCGCAACGAGATCCAAGATTGCGAGCACTCTATAAGCGAGCTGATCTAGTCACTCCCGACGGTACGGGGATCGTGTGGGCTGCGCGGTTGCTAGGAGCACCCCTGAGGGAGCGCGTCTCCGGCATTGATCTTTTAGAAAGACTCTTCGTGCGGGGACAAGAGCTGAAAGTCTTTCTGCTTGGGGCAGCGCCAGGGGTAGCTGAAGAGGCCGCACGCAAGCTCACACAAAAATATCCCAATCTTCGTATCGTTGGGACGCACCATGGGTACTTTGCCCCTGCCGCAAGCGCTCGCGTTCTTTCTATGATAAAACGAGCGCAGCCTGATATAGTGCTTGTAGGGTTGGGCGTGCCACGCCAAGAGCTTTGGATGGGAGAGAATCAATCGCAGCTCGATGGGCTGGTGCTGATGGGCGTTGGGGGATGCTTCGACGTATGGGCAGGGCGACTTACGCGCGCGCCTTGGAGGTGGCAAAAACTCGGGCTCGAATGGCTCTATCGCGTTTTGCAGGAGCCGCGCCGCCTTGCGCGTGTACATGTGATCCCGCTCTTTTTGGGGCAAATTTCTTTTGTGAAGCTCGCGCACTGGCTCTGCGATTAAGTTTCTAAAATATCTTCGATTTCGAGCTGCACTTGAGGACGGCCTGTCCACGTGTCGCAGCCGAGCTTGAACGCCAGCCCCACTCGACCCGCTTGCTCGATCTCGTACGCGAATTCTCCTAGCGAAAACCCGATCGCTGAAAACTCCCTGCCCCCAGCAGCTACTCTGAGCTTGAGATGACGGCTGCCATTCCCTACCGTGCGCAGCTCAAGGATCTGTGCTGTTCGCAAGAGAAATCGTGGGATCGGATGGCCCATGCCAAACGGCGCCAGCCGCAAAAGATCCGTATATGTCTCTAACGTGATCTCTTCGGGGGCAAGCTCGGCCTCCAGTTCGTGCACAGGATCTTCTAAATCGCGTAAGACTTCGCGAGCATAAGCGCACAGATGCTCTTGGAGGAGCGAAAGCTTGTCGTTGCGTATAGAAAACCCCGCAGCCATGGCGTGGCCGCCATAGCGCTCAAAGAGCTCACTATGCTTCTCCAAAGCTGCCATGATGTCAAACCCCGGAATGCTCCGACACGACGCCCGACTGATCTCATCTCCGATAGAGACTAATACTGTGGGACGATAGTACTTTTCCGCGATATCAGACGCAACCAACCCAATCAGCCCAGGGTTCCAGTACTTGCCCGCAAGGAAGATCAGCTTCTCCTGCTGCCAGTTGGGTCTGGTGCGGAGAAACTCTTCGGCTTGATAGAGCAGATCTCCTTGGGCGATCTGGCGATCTTGGTTGTACGCCAGCAGCCTTTCGGCCAGCTGGTCGGCTTTAGTAGGGAGGGCTGTCACCAAGAGCATGAACGCATCGCGGGGATCGCCGACGCGATTGGCCGCGTTGAGCTTGGGCACAATAATGTACCCCACTTCGCCCGTGGTGAGCCGGTGCGGATCGAGCGAGAGTTTTTCTATCAACGTGCGCAGCCCCAAACACCCTTGCCCTTGAGCCACGCTCAGGAGCCCCTGCGCCACAAGTCGCTGATTTTCAGCGCACCCGTTGTGTACCAATGGTACCAGATCCCCAACCGTGCCGAGCATAACAAGATCTAAGAATTCTCTACATACGTCCTGGGGGAGGCCGCGGAGCTCGTAGAGCGCGCGCACCATCTGAAAAGCGACGCCGACAGCTGCGAGGTCTTTATTGGGATAAGAACACCCGGGCTGCTTGGGGTTGATGATCGCATATGCTGGAGGGAGTTGGGGCGGCGGATGGTGATGGTCGCTGATGATGACGTCAATGCCGTGCTCTTGAAGGCTGCGCACAAACTCGACCTCGGAGATCCCGCAATCAGCGGTGATCAGCAAAGAAAACCCTTCATTGTGGAGGCGGTGCAGCACCGCTTCGCTAAGGCCATGCCCTCGCTCTCGATCGGAGAGATCCACCTTGATCCCTTGAGCGCCCAGCCTGCGCAACGCTTTATAGAGCAGCGCGGTGCTGGTGATGCCGTCAACGTCGAAATCCCCTTGAATAAAGATCTTTTCGCCTTGGCGGAGAGCGCGGTCAATACGGGCGACGGCCTCCTTAATCCCGCGCAGCTCCCACGGCGCACTGAGACGCTCTATACGGTGATCGAAGAGTTCCTGCGGGCAATCGGGGGCGCGGGCGGCTAAGACGCGGGCGACCGCGGGGGAACACCCATAGTCGCGGGCGATCTGGCTCGCCCGCTCGAGAGAGAGACTTTTCAGACGCCAACGGCGCTTCTGGAGAAGCGACCGTACCACGGCACCCTGAGCCATGAGACCGTTAGGCGTGCGCGACCAGCTTCATGAACCGGGCCTTCAGGCGTGCGGCCTTGTTTTTGTGGATGGTCCCGCGCGCAGCCGCCTTGTCCGCTGCTTTTGCTAACTGAGGCAACAGCGCCTGGGCTTCCTGCTTCTGCCCCGCACTCAGATGCTTGCGAATCTGTCGGATCACCTGGCGGATGCTCTCCTTGCGTTTCAGATTGCGCAATCGCGCGCGCTCGCTCTTTCGTAAAGCTTTCTCTGCCGCTCGTACGTTGGGAATACCAGATCACCTCATGTTAGATACAAACTCTGTTCTGGAACGCCGCGAAAACGCAGCGTCAGGAAGCTGAGATATCATATCAGATCGAGCCAAGGCCGTCAAGGACGGCGAGCCCCTTGCCAGAGACTTTTCTCTGTGATAGTCTTAAGTCTATGGGATGTCCCCAAGCCGTTGCAGATGTCATAGACTGTATAGACGTCCAGGCGATCATTCGTGAGAACGCTCAGATTCTCCGAGAGCACCGAGATCGCTCGCGGCGGTTCCCCCAGATCTATGAGCTCTATAACCCGACGGAGCTCATCAGCACGTTCTCGCATCTCACCCCCAACCTCCCCTTCGACGAAGTCTTCGGGAACTATCTCTTGCCCAAGATCGTCGAAGCAGCAGGATTGC
Organism: Candidatus Fraserbacteria bacterium; assembly: GCA_947085185.1. Lineage (GTDB taxonomy): Bacteria > Bipolaricaulota > Bipolaricaulia > RBG-16-55-9 > DRXL01 > JANXCC01. The sequence continues at coordinate 110,601 of CAMTVK010000005.1, forward strand.
GCCGTGACCAAGTCATCAATTGCGCTTATGATAATTATATCCCACGCACCGACACGCCCAAAGCCTATACGGTGCAATGGGGCATTGTCAACCCCAAAGTCCTAGACCCAGAGATCATTCCCAGCTTACAACAGGGGTTTTTCTATGATCCCAACGAGCTGATCAAGGACGGACAAAACCGCGTCAAGAGCGCCCCGGAAGAGAACGTCGCAGTCTTTCGAGCGCGGTTCGACCAGCTCGAAGCTATCTTAAAGAGACACTCCGGCTCTGGGGATGTGAGCGGACGGTTGCTGAAAATCCGCCAAGAGTTTTTGGCACTCCTCGAGATAGACGTCATCCCCGAAGTCGCGTACTCCAAAGCTCTCCAGAGCAAGACCGCCGATGTTCTTGAGGCACTGTATAAAGAAGGCTTCCCCTTCTGGGAGATGCCCGTCCCCGAAGAGAAATATATCAAAGACACGTTTTTGATCGAAGGGATTGATGCGAACAAGAAGCGTCGTCACGTGCGCTTCGAAGATGGACAGTTTCTCTTCGAGTATGCGCCCACCCACGAGAAGCGCATCCCTGCCGAAAAAATCTTCGATGCTCTCAGGAACTTCGAAGTGATCCCCACCATGCCCCTGGTGATCCTTGCGACCACGACGGCCCCGCAAATTCCCCATCTTGGGGGAGGAGTCTGGAAGCACTATGCGCCCAAGCATGTGGACGCGCAAGCTGCATGGCTCGGCGTTCCTGAGCGCAGCGATACGCTCATCCTGAGCACCGGCGGCCATGTGCTGCTCAAGACGTTTCGGCGCAATGAGGAGTTCATCGGCTTCCCCGCGATCTATTTGACCTACGGGCCGGGACGCATCCGTGAAGCGCTGGAGAACGGCTTTCTCCGTCGGGTGGAGTTCAAGAGAGGAGTGCTGTTATGAGACGGTCACAACGGCTCTCTTGATCTCCAGCCCACGATGACGGATGCTCACCGTATACTGACCCGCTCGCATGCCCGTGATCTCGCCCTGATAAGAAGCGGAGCCGATACATTGAATGCACATGCTATTGGGGTCTTTGGGTGCTATCGCAGAGATATGGACGATCAGCTCTGATGGACGTGTGATCTCCAGCATGGCATCCAGCCGATGACACGGATTGGGCATGGTCATGTGGCCAGAGAATCTGATACTCCCGGGGCCGACTTGGACGTGGGCGTCATCGGGGCCACCGCCGCAGCTGGCATCCCCTTGGCGAAAGCTGAGCACCGGAGAGCCAGTGTCCACGGGGGAGCGACAGCTTGGGAGCATCGCCAATCCCGTCAATGCGAGCGCCGTACTGAGAAACTTCCTGCGCGAGAGCATGACGATCACCTCCGTCTTTTAGGGTTTTCGTGGGATTGTGTGTGCTTGCGAATCAAGACCTCCCAGACCCCAGAAGAGATCTCTGTGATCTGAAGGACCTCATGACCTTCGCGGCGCGCGTTCCCCGGCACATCAATGCTCGCCAACACGTCATCAAGGAGAATTTTGAGCACTTGCCCCTCGGTCAGTTCTTCTAAAGCAATCTTAGTTTTGACGAACGTCATAGGGCACTGGACGCCCCGCAGATCGAGCACGGTCATAGCTGCACTTTGCTCACGGTCTCTCGGACGATCTCTGCGGCCTTGTGCAATTGGGCCAGTTCGTCTTGGGTGAGCTTGAGCTTTAGAATTTTTTCAGCGCCGCGTGTCCCAAGCACAACGGGCACTCCCAAAAACACGTCTTTCAGGCCGTACTCACCCTGCAGGAGCACCGAGCTGGGAATGATGCGCTTTTTATCTAAGAGAATGCTCTCGACCATCGCGATGACGGCGGCCGAGGGCGCGTAATAGGCGCTGCCCTCGCCCAAGAGCTGCACGATCTCTGTTCCGCCCTTGCGAGCTCGATCTACGAGCTTGGCGATCTGCGCCGCGTCGAGCAGATCGGTCAGGGGAATCCCGGCAACGCTCGAATATCGTGGCAGTGGGACCATTCCGACGTCGGTGTGGCCGCCGAGCACCAGCCCATGCACGTCCTCAGGAGAGACGCCGAGCTCTAGAGCAATAAATGTCCTCCAGCGCGCGGAGTCGAGCGCTCCTCCTTGGCCAATGATGCGCTCCCGTGGGAATTGTGTCACTCTGTGAGCGACGTAGACCATCGCGTCCAAGGGGTTGCTGAAGATAATGAAGATCGCGTTTGGGGAATATGTGGCGGCTTGTTCGGCGCAGCTTCTCACGATCTTCGTGTTGATATGTAATAGATCTTCGCGAGTCATGCCGGGCTTTCGGGGCACCCCTGCGGTGATCACGACGATCTGGGAATTTTCAGTATCTTTGTACTCACTCGTGCCGATGATGCGGGTGCTGAAGCCGACGAGTGGGCCTGCTTGGAGCATATCGAGCGCTTTGCCTTTGGTGGGATTTTCGCGGTCTGGGATGTCGAGCATCACGACATCACAGAGATTTTTTTCGACGAGGCGCTGGGCCATGGTCGCGCCGGTGGCTCCGGCTCCGATAATCGAGACTTTCGGTCGCATAGAGACTCTCCTTACTGGGATTGTACTTTAGGGTACCTACACTATAGCAAAATTTTTCAAACCCACCCACTCTGCGCTACAATATTTGTGCTATGAAGAAGCTTGACACCAAAACAGAGCGGACCCTCGAAAGATTCACGCACGAGATCCAAACCCTCTACGGCGATGAGCTCGTCTCGGTGATTCTCTACGGCAGCGCCGCGGGCAGGGATTTCGTCCCCGATAGATCGGATCTCAACTTTCTTATAGTGCTGAAAAGAGTCACCCCGGAGGCCCTGCGCAAGGCGATGCCGTCCATCACAGCATGGCACCGCCAGCGCATCGCAACCCCGCTCTTTATGGACCCAGAATTTCTCCAGAGCTCACTTGACGTCTTCCCCATCGAATTCCTCGAGATGCAAGAGCAGCACCGGCTCTTGGCAGGCACAGACATCTTGCTTAATTTAAAAATATCTCCCAAGAACTTGCGCCTCCAGTGCGAAGAGGAGCTCAAGGGCAAGCTGCTCACCCTGCGCCGAGCCTATATAGAGACCGCCGGAAGCGTCGCAGCCCTCGAAGAGCTCATGACGCACTCGCTCAAGTCGTTTCTTATCGTGACGAGATACCTCCTGCGCCTCAAGGGGCTCCAGCCCGCCCACGAATTTCTCGAGATCTTAGTCCAAGCCGAAGAGACTTTTAAGCTCTCTCTCGAAGGGATCCGAGACGTTCACAGCATACGCCTAGGGGCAGCACGCCTTGAAAAATCCGAAGCTCATAGACTCTTTGAGCGCTACTTGGCAGACCTCGAACAATTGGTCGCTTGTGCGGATCGTATCTTCCAAGAGACGCCATGAGAACTCTCACCGTGACAGTCTGGAGTGTGTGCGTGCTCAGCTCAGCCCTGCAGGCTCAGCCCTCAGTGCCGGAGATCCCCACTCCCCAAGGGTACGTCTCGGATTACGCGGGGATTCTCAGCGGGCAGATGCGCGACCAGCTCACGGCACTGCTGCAAGAGCTCGAGCAAAAGACGACAGCTCAAATCGCCGTCTTGACGGTGACGACAACGCACCCTCATGATGATTTTCAGTATGCTGTGAAGGTCTTCGACAGTTGGAAGATCGGGCAGAAGGGCAAGGACAACGGAGCGCTCTTCTTTGTAGCTGTCGAAGATCGTCGGGTGCGGATTGTGACGGGCTACGGCCTAGAAGGGATTCTGCCCGACGGCAAGGTCGGCGCGATCTTGGACGAGTTTGTGCTGCCGCAGTTCCGTCAGGGGCGCTTCGACGAGGGGATCTATAAGGGCGTCTGGGCGGTCGCTTTGGTCATCGCCAAGGACGCAGGGGTGGAGCTCACCGGCCAAGCCCCCGTTGATGTGGAGCGTCTCTCTGAGAGGCCCTCTCCCATAGCGTTGATTATTGCGCTCATCGTGATATTTTTTATAGTGAGTCTTATGATGCGGGGTGCTCGGCCCAGGCAGCGGGGGACAGCGATCCCGTGGTGGATTTCCGGCTCAGGAGGAGGAGGGAGATCGAGCTGGGGGAGTTTTCGTGGGGGATTCAGTCGTGGTGGCTTTGGGGGATTTGGTGGTGGGCGCACCGGTGGCGGTGGCGCCGGACGGGGCTGGTGAGAAGTGCATAGTTTGAAATTCCAAAGAAAGCAAGGAGGTCACCATGCGCAAAGGCCTATGGATCACACTTGGGGTGTTGGTCGTCTTAGGGATTGCGGCGTACTCGCTCTTTGCCGGGACGTATAATCAATTCGTCACCCAACACGAAGAGATCAGACAGAGATGGGCCCAAGTAGACAATCAGCTCCAGCGGCGCAATGACTTGATCCCAAACTTAGTCGAGACGGTGAAGGGCTTTGCTGGGCAGGAGCTCACGATCTTTCGGGAGATCGCGCAAGCCCGGACCAAGTACGGCAGCGCGGTGCAGATCTCTGATAAAATCGGGGCAGCCAATGAGCTGGGCAGCGCTCTGGCAAGACTCTTAGTGATCGTGGAAAACTATCCGACGCTCAAGTCCGATCAGACGTTTATCAGATTGATGGACGAGCTGGCGGGCACGGAGAATCGCTTAGCCGTCGAACGCCAGCGCTATAACGAAGCCGTGCAGGCGTATAACGCGAACTTGCGCCGGTTCCCCAATAACTTCTTAGCGCAGCTTTATGGCTTTCAGACAGCTGCGTACTATGAAGTGCCGCCGGAGGCCAAGGTCGTGCCCCCGGTGACGTTCACGCCGCCCGTGCCGCCGAGGGAGCCGTAAATTATTTATAGAAATCGCACAGTGGGCAGCGCCACTCCGTGCCGTCGGGGCGTTCGGGGTGGCGCGTGTTGTCCAAATCCTGCTTGAGCTGGTGATAGAGCAGGCACTGCCGGTGGAACGCCTCTTCGGGGGTCTCGCAGTAATCAAACTGGAAGTATCGGTAGCTTCGTCCCAGCCACTTGAGGAGTTTATCGCGTATATCGCGGTCGTCGCGCCCTAAAAAACGCGGCTGTCCCCCCTGCACCGTGTACAGCAGAAAGACCCCGGGCTGCGGTTGGCGCACCATCTGTTTGATCATGCGGTCGTTGAGCAAGAAGGGCCCGCGAATAGCCCATCACTCCCCTTTCGTCTGGTGTGTTGATTATAAAGCGAACGGGTTGAACTCCGCAAATCCCAGGGAGAGAGGCGCGTGCTTGCATAAGGAGACTCGATGTGCTATAGTTCAAGAGATCGGGATGTGGCGCAGCCTGGTAGCGCACACGCTTGGGGTGCGTGGGGTCGCGGGTTCAAATCCCGCCATCCCGACCAGCAGGTCTCAGTTTGATCCCGCCGCTGTCTCGGTCATCTCGTAGCGTCATAGGGTCACGGGCTCATTCGACGAGTCAGATTCTAGCGAATCAGGCGGTGATCCCTCCCATCTCAGGGATTTCTATACAGAGCCAAATTATCTAAATTGACCTTTAACTCATTAGACACTCGCTTACACAACCGTATAAAAAGATCGTACTTTTCCTTAATGTCTCCAGCAGGAATCCTCGGTAACTGATCAGGGCGCATCTTTTGAGCCTCGGTAGGTATTGGATATCGGCCTCCCCACTCTACGAATTTTGAAAGATTAGAAACAAGCTCGCTCTCCTCAGAACTCAACGGGAGTTTTACTTGCTGGGCCAACTTGATGAGATTATGGGTCTTTAACTTCTCGTCGAGCGTCTTATCCTTCTTTTGCTCCGGCGGGGGAATTTTAGCAATAAAGAGAGCCTTAAGCATGTTCTCTAATGCTAACCCAGCAAGCATCGCCCATATAAAATGTTGATGCAAGTAGATCAGATCATCGCTTTTGATTCCACTTACTATAGCTTCCCCTACGTTCTCTCCCCTTTTACGAAATTCCTGCTCATCACGATAATAAGCATTCCAAACGAGTTCGGCTGCCCGTAATAACTGCACTCCCCATGCGCACCATGATCCTTCTGACCAATGCTCTGTCTGAAACAAGGTCTCTGCAAGTTCATTCATTGTCTTTTCATGTTCAGCCATTGCCTTTGCATGCTCATCCATTGGATCAGTGTTTTGGGTCACGATCTTCGACCTCCCGTGTGAATGCCTGCGACGATTCATTCCCACTTGGCTCTGTAGAAATCCTCCGCTGAAGAAAGTATAGCAGACGGCGCAAGAGCCAGGCAAGGAAGGTCACCCCGGCATCACCGCCCGCTCCACAGCCATTCGGTCACCTCAAGGAGTCGCCAGATCATAACTGCGCAACGGAAGCACGGAGGCAACGCCCTCCAGACGGGCCTCAATAATATGGGCGCGATCTTTCACCCAGCCTTGACGCTCTTAAATGCCGGATGGATTGAGTCCACCAAGGGGAATTTTCAGTTTTATATTGACGGGGTGACGCCCTCGACGGCACGCGTCTTAGAAGTTCTCGACCGGGAACGAGTGACTATCGCAGCGGCCCTGGGCATTCGAGCGACGACAGCGCTAGAATGGCTGAAGATGGCTTACGACGCCAAATCAGCCGATGGAGCAGCGGGCGCAGCAGCGTCGCCGCCAGAAAAGCCCCAACGAAGAAGCCTGCGGTCTGTTATAAAGCACTCCCCCGAGAATGAGGGCGCTGAGCAAGTCAAGCCCCATGGCTACCCCTAATCTCGTGGTTCAGCCCTGCCAAAGAAGGCGAGCAATTTGTCTACTACCAAATCCTGAAAATCATTCACCCGAACCAACGGGGTTTCCACCGGAGGAGCCAAGCGATAGGGGGAATCATAAGCGAATTGAACCCGCACTGTCTCTTCTTTCCATCCCAGCTCAAGCTCAGCCAAGATCTCCAGCCGGCGGATGACCGTAACAGAAAAACTTTTTTGAGCAAAGCTGACTTCTGCTATCCGTGAGAACGGAACGACGAGCCTCTGCTCGGTGGTGAAAAGATCTAGATCGAATGAGCGGCGATGGCCAAGATAGAACTCTGCGAGTGCAGTGCCCCCGGTTAAATAGAAGTGCTCCGCATCCGGCAATTGTTGGAATGCCTTGAGGATCTCCTTCTGGGCTTCGGTGAGTACCCCTCTACTGTGGGGCTCTCTGGGATTCATGGGAGAAATAATCTTCCCATAAGCGCCGAACATGGGGCGGCAGATTCAGCTCTGGGAGCAGCTGCCGGACTTCCTGCCAATCAAGTGCGGCCACGTCTTCTGCCCGTCCATGGATGAGGACCTGCTGGATCCACCAGCGACGCTGCCAGGGGTCCGTTAGGTCAATCTCTCTCTTCGACCAGACGAGGTGCCGTTGGATTGCCATCTCAAGGTCTCCTTCTCATGGGCTATGCTCCTCACCAAGGTTATCTTGTCAGCTCTTCTCTGTCAAACGGAGCAGCCAGGACGCCAGAGATTTGCTAAACTGAGTGAGAAAGGGGGATCGTCATGGAACTCATCGAGGTCAAAGTCTTAGACAGAGGCTTCGTACGGCTCATTGATTTTATGGGCGGAGACGAGAGGGTCGTCTTGGCGGCGCGGGTCTCCACGGGCAAGGGGCTCAAGGGCGAAGAGCAAGACCGCAAACTCATCCATTATTTAATGAAGCATCATCACGAGACGCCGTTTGAGCACTCGGTCTTTCAGTTTCAGATCTCGTGCCCGCTCTTTGTGGCACGTCAATGGTTTCGGCATAGAGTCGCTTCATACAACGAGCGCTCAGGAAGATATGTCGAGTATGAAGACGAATTTTATCTTCCCGACAGATTGCGTCTCCAAGCGAAGTCCAACAAGCAAGCCAGCGAGTTCGGCGAGATCCCCAACGAGCAAGAGCTCATCCAAATGATCCAAGAGACGTACGATCTCGTCTATGAGCGCTATAAGAGACTCTTAGCTTCTGGGGTGGCGCGGGAGCTGGCGCGCGCGATCTTGCCCTTGTCGCTCTATACGCAGTTTTATTGGACGATCAATGCGCGGTCGTTGATGAATTTTATCAATCTGCGGGCTGACGCTGGGGCGCAGTGGGAGATCCGCCAGTACGCTGAAGCGATCGCTCAGGTCTTTAAAGCAAAGATGCCTTGGACATGGGAGGCGTTCGTGCAATATATGTGGCGCGGGGAGAACCCGGCGATCAAGCTGTAAGCGACCAGATGAGCTCAAAATCTATCGAGAACTATATCATTAAGGATCACGCTCGATTCGAGATGGAACGGCGTGGTATCATTGACCGTGATCCAGCCGAGGTAGTGACGGTGTATAGAACAAGCAAGATTGAAAAGTACTGGAGGTGAACGTTATGAGGGTTATATATGATCCTGAGACTGATACGCTGACGATGATCCTAAAAGAAGGGCCCGTTGCCGAGAGTGATGAGGGCAAGCCGGGAATCATTCTTGATTATGACGAGGAGGGCAATCTGGTATCGCTAGAGATTCTCGATGCTTCGCGGCGTGTGGCCAAGCCGCGCAGCATCGAATTTGAGATGGCCAAATGAAACTGTCATGGCCGAGTTGATCTGGGAGGGCAAGTACGACAAAGACGGCAAGAAGACGGCTCCGTTACGGATTGCGCTCCCGTTCCAGACCGTCGAGACGGTCAACGAGTCGGCGCAAGAGCGTCAGAAGTCTTTGGAGCTTTTTCGCACCGGGCGCAGCGCCGAGTGGCGTAACCGTCTGATCTGGGGTGATAAAAAGTACGTCCTGCCCAGTCTCTTGCCGGAGTTCGCGGGCCAAGTCAATCTCATTTATATTGACCCGCCGTTTGACACCGGGGCAGACTTTTCGTTCCAGGTCTGTTCTCTTGTGCGAGCTGCTCCACGAGACGGGTAGTATCTATGTGTATGAAGCTAGTTATGATTAAAGCTCGGAGGTACTCTTATGCTGCATCCGAACGTTGAACTTGTTCACCAGCGGCTTGAGAATGCTCGCAGAAATCTCCTGGACACTAGCTTACGCAATAAGCTAATTAACTACAGAACCCCTAAAGCATCAGGGGTTGAGGTTGTCGGTGAGGACCCTGTAGAGGTTTATAGGCTGCTAGTCAAGGAAGGCAAATCGATGACTTTCATAGGGAGGCCGGACTCACAGAAAGAGGATTTTAGAGGTGAGGAAATTGATAGCGGGCCTTCGTTGGTAGACAAAACAGATACCAAACTGAACGCTAACGAAACTGAGAGCAAGCTTTATACACGCTTGCTCAAAACGTGGCGCGATGCTCGAGCCACCCTTGAAGAGCAAGGAGTGAACACATTGTTCCTGGCACTTGGCATGTTGCATTGGTATGAGTCAGAAGCGAGCCAAGAGCCAAGAAAAGCTCCATTGATCTTAATTCCCGTCCTTATTGAGCGGCATAGGAGCACGCGATTCCGAATTTCCTATGATGGAACTGAGGTCGGCAGTAACCTCTCACTTATAGCAATACTGCAGCAGCAGTTTGGAATTAATCTTCCTGAGATTAGCGAAGCCGAAAGCTTAGATGTCGCTCAATATTTCCAGCAAGTTGCAGATGCAGTTGCAGATCAGGAGCGCTGGCGAGTTGATAATAAGGCGATTGTGCTGAGCTTTTTCAGTTATGCGAAATACCTCATGTTCAAGGATTTAGAAGGTGAAGCCTGGCCGGAAGGGCAAAAGCCCTGGATGCATGACATCGTAATGGCTTTGCTTGGGGATGGATTTGAGGATAATAATGACACCAGCATCAGCGAAGAAGAAAATATTGACCAATATCGGCCTATCGAGAAAGCACACGAAGTTTTTGACGCGGACTCCTCCCAACTGCTTGCAATATTGGAGTCAAAATTGGGGCGCTCGATGATCATTGAAGGTCCTCCTGGAACTGGCAAATCACAGACCATTACTAACCTAATTGCTGAGGCAATTGCTGAAGGCAAAAAGGTGCTGTTTATTGCCGAGAAGCGAGCGGCCCTAGAAGTCGTTTGGCGACGCTTGAGAGAGGCAGGTTTGCATGAAGCATGTCTAGAGTTACATAGTAGTAAGGCTAACAAGAGAGCTTTCTACGAACAGCTTAAAAGAACCCTTTATCTTGCTCGACCTCAAAAAGAACAAAAGCAGCAAGAGTTGAAGAGGCTCAGCCAAATTCGCGATCAGCTTAACGAATATTGCCAGACACTGCATCAACCGCTTCTTAATCGAGAGATTTCTCCCTTCTTTGCTATAGGGCAACTCCTCAAACTAGGCAAGGAACCCGAGGGTTTGAGAAAGCCCAGCTTTAGTATCATGCATAGATGGACACAATCGGACTTTGAGAGCAAGCGAGAGTTGGTCCGGAAAATCCAATACGCCGTCAAAGAGATAGGCATCCCTACTGAAAATCCGTTTTTTGGCAGTGGCCTAATGCTTTTGCTTCCGGAAGACCGTAAGGAAATTGCCTCATTGATACAGGAAACAGCAAAGGCGGTGCAGAAGGCTTTTGATTCGGTATGTCGCTTAGATCCTGATCCTGCTGAAGCAATCCGTGACGCGGTCATTGCCAAACAACAGAGATGGGAGCTAGAGATCAATGACATCCAGCGCAAGATAGCTCAATACGGTGACAAGTGGTATCGAGTCTTTGTGCCTTCTTATCATATCGCACGTTGGAAGTGTCGTTCGCTTTGGAATCGTCCTCTGCCAAAATCCCATGAAGAAATGATTAGGTTCATACAGGTAGTCCAAGCAGTCTTAACAGCATCCCATCAGCTCAATGCACTATTGAATCGTTTGGAGGCAAAAGAACCGCTTCAGCAACTAGTAAAGCTTTCTTTCTCCAATCAGCTTGTGAGATTGAACACTTGGCTTACAGATCTTACCCCACTGCAACACCTTGCCACTTTCAATCGCTTGTGTGATGAAGCAAGGCAACAAGGTATCGAAGAAGTAGCCAACATTGCAGCTTCCTGGGAGGCGGCTGGTGATCGATTGGTCGAAGTATTCGATCGAACATGGTATTCAGGGGTGGTACGAGAAGCCTTCGAATCACGCCCAATTCTCGCTACGCTCGAAAACAAAGAACATGAGAATTTAATTCAGGAATTCAGAGAGTTAGACACCTTGATGCTCGAGATCAATAGGGCTAAAGTTGCACTCAAGCATTGGGAACAAGTCCCTCGCTATACCGCTGGCGGGAGTCTGGGCCTATTACTCAGGGAGATGGAGAAACAAAGGGGACACAAACCAATTCGCAAAATCATGTTAGAGGCTGGTGAGGCAATTCAGGCGATTAAGCCTGTGTTTATGATGTCGCCTCTCTCTGTTGCCATGTACTTGCCCCCTGAGGGGCCCAAATTTGACCTGGTGATCTTTGATGAGGCCAGCCAAATTAAGCCTGAAGACGCTTTTGGGGCAATTATCCGAGCTAAGCAGGTCATTGTCGTGGGAGATAGCAAGCAGTTACCCCCAACTATTTTCTTTGATAAATTGACGCAGGTGGATGATAGTGCCGATGAAGACGAAGAATTTGAGGTGAACATTACGCGCGACATGGAGAGTATTCTTGCTCTGATGAATTCCAAGATTCCACCTTATAGCCCACGGCGGCGAGATTTGCGATGGCATTACAGAAGTAAACATGACTCTTTGATTGCTTGCTCCAACCGACTCTTTTACAATGAGCGACTTATTGTGCCTCCTAGTAAAGAACGGAAACCCAAGGGTATGGGGCTAGTGTTTCACCATCTTCCTCACACAGTCTATGGACGCGGCGGATCAAAAAAGAATCCAGAAGAAGCGCGAATTGTTGCAGAAGCAATCGTGAAACATATAAAGGAAAATCTACACTTATCGCTCGGCGTAGCGGCCTTCAGCATTTCTCAACAAGAAGCGATTGAGGATGAGCTAGACCGCCTACGTCGTGAGAATGCAGAAATTGACATGTTGCTTGTGGAGTTTGATCGTCGTCACGAAACCGAACCTCTCTTTGTAAAGAATCTGGAAACTGTGCAAGGTGATGAGCGTGATGTCATCTTCATCAGTGTTGGTTATGGCAAAGATGTAAATGGATATATCTCGATGAACTTTGGCCCCCTCAACAAAGAAGGGGGAGAAAGGCGATTGAATGTATTGATTACTCGTGCTCGAAGACGGTGTGAAGTGTTCACCAATTTGCGCTATAGTGACATTCGTGTAGAGGAGGATTCCCCGCAAGGTGTAAAAGCTTTGAGAACTTTCCTCCACTATGCGGAAACAGGCGAGATAGATGTGCCAACCCCAACTAATCGTGAGCCCATGTCACCTTTTGAAGAAGCTGTGATTGAAGCTTTACGTGCTCATGACTATCAAGTAGTCCCCCAGGTTGGGTCTGCAGGCTTCTATGTCGATATTGGAGTTTGCGATCCGCACAATCCAGGAAGATTTGTACTTGGTATCGAATGCGATGGTGCTCAGTATCACTCGTCAAGAAGTGCGCGTGACCGCGATCGCCTTCGCCAGGCTGTTCTAGAAGCACGCGGTTGGCGCATCCATCGGATTTGGAGCACTGATTGGTACAAGAATCCAGAGAATGAACTCCGCCGATTATTACAAGCACTCGAGCAAGCCATTGCAACCCAGTCCGAGTCGCATGTAACTCCCCCCTGGCCTAATCCTGATACCGATCAACATGCTCTTGATCCGGAGATCACTATGAAAGAAAACCAAACTGCAGCTATGTTGCCATCTATTAGTGTACCAAAATACATTTTTGCTCAACCTAGGGTTACCCTCGGGTGGCGTCAGTTACGAGATATCTCGCCGGTAGAGATGGCAGATTGGGTAGTGCAAGTAGTGGAAGTCGAAAGCCCAGTTCACTTCGAAGAAGTCGTGCGGCGCATTCGTGAGGCGGCCGGCTTAGCACGTGCAGGGAATTCGATTCGCAGAGCCGTTTTGAATGGCATTCAATATGCCTCAGCTAAAGGAAAGGTCATTTTTGACGAGCCCTTTGTGCTGAAAAATCTCCCAAATCAACCTATCCCTAGAGATCGATCAAGTTTGCCAAATCACATTAAGAAGCTTGAATATGTCCATCCGGATGAAATTAAGGCCGCCCTCATATTAGTAGTGGAAAGCTCATTTGGCATCTCGCAAGACGGAGCTATAAATGAAGCTCTAAGGCTTCTTGGATTTGAAAGGGTGACTGAAGTAATGAGACGACGAGTACTTTCATTGATAAATGCGCTCTGCAAGGAATCCAAATTGCAATTACAGGGTGATCTACTAAAGTGCAACAAGTAAGTAGTAAGAAAAGATACCGGGAATGGCATGAAGTTATCTCAAAATTGACGATGGGGGAATACACTGTGGTATGGAAAGGGATCGTAACTTAACTGACGAACAGTGGGCGCTCATTTAGCCTTTGCTCCCTCTCCCCAAGAAGTGAGGATGACCCCGAATGATCGCTGGGTGCTCAACGGGATCTTGTATGTGGTGCGCACCGGCATCCCGTGGAACGACCTGCCCCAGCGCTACGGTGACGACTCCACCTGCCATCGGCGCTTCATGGTCTGCCTCAATAGGATTCTGAGATGGGTTCTAGCTAAACTATTCGAGAAGCTTCTGAAGATCTCCATGCAATGGACGAAAGAGCGCGTTCGTCTTCACGTAGCGCACTAAGCTGGCTCGCTCGGCATCCGCCCTCAAGAGCAGCTCTTCGAGACTCTTCAGGGCCTGAGCTTGCTGCCCAACATGCGCGTAGTACCCAATCACAGCGAGCTTGAGAATCGGCTGCTCCGGCTGCTCCGCAAGCGCACGATCTAAAAGTTCCTTGGCCCTGTCGGGTTGCCCTCGCTCCAGAAAAAGCCGGGTGTTCAGCAAGTAGACCGATGGCAAGGCCATCTCTAAGAGCCTGCGGAGCTCACGGATCGGCTCACGATGATCGTCTACCCGAATGTCTATCAGCCTATCGAACGGACCGTCAAAATACGCATTGGGGCGCACGACTACGATCCCCCCGGCCTGCTGCCCCCGCCGATCCCCCCCGGCCTCTTGCCCTGCCTCCAGAGCCGCCATGAGCTTCTCCGCTAAAAGCCCTTCTGTGCGCTCAAACGCTTCCCCCATCGCGTCTAAGACTGCTCGACTCGCTAAAATATTCCCCTGCACCGCCCACCGTTCTCCAGCCTGATGCCCAGCCCACTCCAAACACTCCCTGCCCGTGTGCTGTGCGATTCGCCCTGCAGCGTCTATGATCGCAACTTGGCGGTATTCGCGCAGCTCGTCCTCAGCGAGTAAGCGCTCGAGCACTTCTGGAGCGCTCAGCCCTTGCTCCAAAAGCGCTAAACCCTTGGGCCCATACGAGAGATTGCCTAAAGCTTGAGTAGCGATGGCTCCCACGCCGGCCTTCGCATGTGGGACAACGGCTCCAGCGCGGAATGCCCGCGACTGCACGGCAACCCCGAACTCCCCAAGCTCACGATCAAAAGCGACTATCGAAAACGTCCCGATCTCCCTCATCGTGAAGCCATCATAAGGGAACACGTGTCGCTCTGTCAACGGCACGCGCGCTCCGTGATGCCTCATAAGTAGCTGTTACCGAAGCCCGCAACTTTGCCTCATAATTCTTGTTACCCATGTAGCCTCCTTAGTTCCTCCAGATTCCTCTCAATCCGCCGGCGAAGCTCCAGAGGATTCAGTGTACGGTAGAC
>CAMTVK010000006.1:0-116720 GCA_947085185.1 Candidatus Fraserbacteria bacterium
AAGGATGTAGAGCTTTATGGTCAAGTATGCACTCTTATCGTTGGGTGTAGTAGGGCTGCTGGTGCTGGGGGAGGGGCTCGTGCCGCAGCACCCTGGGGCTAGAGGCCAGCAAGAGCGGTTTGTTGTGCGCGTGCCTGAGGAGTTTCCTACTATCCAAGCAGCCATTGACGCAGTGGCCGAAGGGGGCACGGTGCTCATCGGGCCGGGGACTTATCAAGAGAACCTGAAGATCACTAAGAGCCTGCGCCTGATAGGTGCCAGCCAGGGAGCCGTCATCATAAAGCAGCTTGACAGTTGGGGACCTCCTACCATTGACGTGAAGAATAAAGAGCGGCCTATCCAGGTCTACCTGGCAAACTTCACCGTGAAGCCTTATGGAGAATTTGGGATTCATTTACAGGCAAGTCAGGTAATTGTGCATCAGGTGACCATCTCGGATTATCCGTATGGATTGGCTGTTTTAGGAGGAAGTGTCATCCTCTCGAGGGTTTCAGTCCATGATAATGGGGTGGGCGTTTGGAGTTTAGCGGGCTCTCTCGCTGTGAGTAATTCTGTCTTCCATGACAACAATGTTGGGATAAAGAACTTCATAGGAGAGCTTAATGTTGAATTAAGCATGTTTGCGCGCAACTTCGTAGCGATAGTGATGTCAGATTTTGGTCCTTCGAGTGGAGGAGGGTGGGTAGGAAGCCTATCGTCGAATGCGATTACTGGCAATACAGTGGGCCTCTATCTTGCTCTGGGGCCAAGCTCTAGCTTTCAAGAGCGCTTGAAGGCAGCTAATCAGCCTGAATCGGGGCCAGCTCTGATTAGCATATCCAATAACGAAATCGTTGGGAATACCAGATATGGGATAGCCCTGGCGCACTCGGGATGTTTGGATGAGACGGAGCAAGATGTTATTCTCTATCCATTCTCTTTGCTCCCTGCTGACCAGAAGGTGCTGATAGCGTTTTTGGGTGGGAACAATAAGATTCGCGACAACGGCAAGGGCGATCTCTGCCCACCCGACCATCCCTGGCCGCCGGGGTTCCGAAAGTAAGAAAACGGAGGGATAGGGAATGACCTCTAGTCGCTATGGCTAGGAAGACCCTGTATGGCATTATACTTCGGCTCGCTTGACAAGCATCTCTATGCCTTGAATTCAAGCAGCTTGGGATTGGCAAACTCCTCCTGGCCAATGTTCCACCATGATCCTCAACATACTGGGCGAGTCTCTGGATCTGAACAGGGTTGCCTAAGACAGACTCTTCATACAGATACCAAGGCTTGACGCGAGAGCGCCTCGAACACCCTCTCCAAACGCATCCCCCGCGACCCCTTCACTAAGACCAAGCATCGCTTGTCGTTTCCCAAGCGCAGGACTTGTGCAGCTTCGTCCGCAATCGAGAGATGCTGCACAGGAATGCCAATACACGCAGCTTCTTCACCGATATATCGGGCGTACTCCCCAACAACGATGAGCCGATCAGGGCGCACACACTCTGTGGCAAGAAATCTCCCAATCTCGCGATGAGCCCGCTCGCTCAGCGCTCCTAGCTCCAGCATATCGCCGAGCACGAAGATCAGCGTTTCGTCGGGATCGCGAATCTGGGCAGCACAGAGAAGTGCTTCGCGCATCGAAGCGGGGTTGGCGTTGTACGCATCGTGCAGAACGGTGATAGCCGTGTCCGGGATCGAAACGACCTGGAGCCGCCCCCACACAGGGCGAGCGTTCCTCAGCCCGCACCGGATCTCCCCAAACGAAAGCCCACAGAGCTGTGCAACAGCCGTCGCCGCGAGGGCCGCAAGGACCGCAGGACGCCCCAAGAGCGCAATATTCAGCTCGTTCTGCCACTTGGGGCTTCTAAGCCAAAACGTCGTGCCGGAGCGCGTCAGAGCAATTTCTTCAGCGACGAAGTCGTTGTGCGGCGCAAACCCGAATGTGAAGAGACGGCCCTTGGTCTTGCGACGCGCAACCGCGAGCACGTGGGGATCGTCGCCGTTGACGAGGGCGATCCCATCAGAAGGGAGCGCCTCAAGAAGCTCTGTTTCGGCTTCGATAACCGACTCGAAGCTGCCCAGCGTCTCCAGATGTTCTTCGGTGATGCTTGTGAGCACGCCGATCTTAGGAGGAGTGATCGCACAAAGCTGTGCGATCTCCCCCAGGGCAGTCGTGCCCATCTCCAGCACGAGCATCTCAGTATCTTCGGGAGCGTTAAGCACGGTGAGGGCCAGCCCAATCTCAGTGTTTTGGTTGCTCACTGTCGCATGGGTGTGAAATCTTTGAGCGAGTACTTGGGCGATCAGCTCCTTCGTAGTGGTCTTGCCGTTGCTGCCGGCGACGGCAATGACGTGCGCATGAAGTCTTTGAGCAGCCCATCGGGCGAGATCGCGCAGAGCACACGCCGTGTCACGCACCCGAATCGCAACAGCAGATGACGGCACAGCAAGGGCTTGGTCACGCTGGCAGAGAAAGCCCGCAGCTCCCCGCGCAAGTGCATCTGAGATGAACTCGTGGCCGTCGCGCCGCGCCCCCACCAACGGCACAAAAAGCTCTCCTACACGAACCGTGCGGGAGTCAATCGAGACCCCGTCACACGGCATCTCCGGCGAGCCGTGCACGATAGTCCCGCCCGTCGCGCGAGCGATCTCTCTTGCTGCAAGTTTCACAATATAAGCATAGCAGCAAGCTTACGAGTGAACCTGGACCGACGTCCCAAGACGCCGGGGATTCCGAGAACTATTTGCCTTCCCATGGGCCGGCGCTCTAAAATATCCCCGAAGATAAGCGAGCCCAAAGGAGGAATCTCTATGCGCGCACTCGCCCTGATCGTGATAGCTCTCAGCATTTTGATCTGTGGGGGTTTTCTCCCAGCAACAGCGCAGAGCCTCAATCCCGTCATTGAAGGGAACAGCGTTGATGGTCTTTTGTTGGGGGCCGAGGGGAGCTATAGATTTTTCGGATGGCTGAAGCCGTCGCTGGGGCTGGCCTACGGCCTGCAGAGCCAGAAGATTCGATACAAAGCCGGGATAAGCGTCTGGGATGTCACACTATGGGCGCTTGACTGGCCGCGCACGGCGGTCTTGGGACGAGTGGGCGAGAGAGGCCTCAAAGCTGCGCTTAAGCTCCCGATTCTTCCTATCGTGAGCGGCTTTGTGGGGACGCTGTGGCCCTGGACCCAAGACCCAAACCCGCCTGACGTGGCGTATGTCATGTGGGAATCCTCACACAATATTCAGATGCCCTTGGGCATCGAGCTTGGGCTTTCCCAGCGGACGCTTGTGGGCTGGTGGCAGCTTGGAGTTCTTCCGTCAGAGTTTCGGTACACCCAGACCAATCTCTCCGTGCGCTACGAAGCCCTGAGCATGAGCTTCAGCTACGGCACCCTAGAGAATACGAGCAACTTCCCCGATTTTATCTTCACTCAAGGCGTCAAGGGCGATAGCGAACTCATTCGGGGGGATCAGTTCTGGTCATTACAATTTAAGCGAGCGTTTGATGTGATGACGATCTCGGTGCCCTTACTGGTACCGTCGCTGGAGCTGCTTGTTCAAGGAGGGGTCTTCCTCCACGTGAGCAGCGCCGGGAAGCTCGAGCTCCCAAGCGACGAACAACAAGAGCACAAGAGAGTATGGCAGAACCGGCTCTCGTGGGGAGTGAGCGTGTTGCTTTTGCTCCCTAGAGAAGTCGGCATAAAAGTTCGTCTGGATTTCGTCTTCATCCGCGATGGGAAGTTCCAGTTTCTCTTCAGTCTCTAAAGGAGGTCCGCTATGATGCGTCGCGCTCTGCTGACGGTCTTTTTGTGGGCTTTGGGCTCGGTCGTGGGCTTGGCTCAAATCACGATCTTCGATCCGGCGCTTGTGTGGCAACAGCTGGAGACCCCGCACTTTGTGATCGTCTTCCATCAGGGATTAGAAAATATAGCGCACGAGACGGCAACGATCGCCGAAGAGTCGTACCAGATCATTCAGAAAGAGTTCGGTAAGGCTCCCGCCGAGAAGACGTATATCGTGATTGCTGACGTTATAGACTCGATCGTCGGCTCGGCGACGCCGATCCCGCAAAATACTATTTATATCGGGCCGGCGCAGATGCGCCTCGCTGACTGGGCCAACGTCCGTTTAGATAGTTGGCTACGAACGCTCGTCTATCACGAGCTGTTGCACATCATGGACTTGGATATCGCGAGCGGGCCCAATGCGCTCTTGCGCACGATCTTTGGCAGGATCGCGATCCCTAATATAAATAAGCCCATCCCGTTTATCGAGGGGTTAGCCGTCTACGAGAAATATAAACACTTGGGTGAGTCGCGCCTCAACGATGCCAATACCCTGATGATGATCCGCCAGATGGTCCTCGATAACGACATTCCCAGATTCGACGAGATCGCCAGATACTATCATCGTCAGCGCTGGCCGCACATCGGGTTGCTCGTCTATAATTTCGGCTCGTGGCTCTTGCGCTATATCGAAGAGACCTACGGGCCGGAGAGCATGAAGAAGTTCAATGACGTCAACTCAGCCAGCGTGATGAATACTCTCTCGTTGGGCTTCTTTGGTGACAACTTCGACACGATCTTGAAGAAAGCTTTGAAAGAGCCCACCGATGAAGTCTACGCGGGCTTTCGCAGGTGGCTGCGCCAAAAATTTTCTGCCGAGATCGAAGCGATCACCCGTGAGGGGCTGACGGCGAGCGTGCGCCTGACAACGCTGGGCTGGCTGACTAGGCAGCCCAGCTGGTCGCCCAACACCACAGAGATCGTCTACCAGCACTATGGGCCGGGGCGCACCAGCATCAGAATCATCAGCGCTGGCGGAGAGCACGACCGCGAGATTATCTTCGGCAATGGGGAGCTGCCGTCCTTCTCGCCCGACGGACGCTCCGTGCTCTACACCAAGCTCGATCTGGACGGATTCTATTACGCATTTGGCGACATCTATCTCTATGATCTTGCGCAGAAGCGCGAGAGACGACTCACTCACGGGGCGCGCGCCTATTTCGCGACGTTCGCTCCTGACGGCCAGACGATATACTTTGCCCACCACATCGGGCGCGATGCCAGCACCGCGATCTCCGCGTTCGATCTGAAAACCCAGAAGATCACGCCCGTCAAAGAATTTTCTGATAATAGTGTCACCGTGCACTCTATCGCGGTCTCGCCCGACGGCAAAACGCTTGCCCTGTCGCTCTGGAAGCGCGGCGGCTATCAAGATATCTATCTCTTGCCCGCCGAGGGCGGCGAGCCCGTGCCCATCACCCAAGACAAGGACGAAGACCTCGATCCCAGCTTCTCGCCCGATGGGCAGTATCTGCTCTTCAGCTCCGATAGGGGCAACTATCGCGTCGCCAATCTCTATGCGTATAAGTTCAGTGATGGCTCGTTCTACAGAGTCACAAATGTCCTGACAGGAGCGTTCGATCCCGCCGTCTCGCCCGACGGCAAACAGATCGCCTTCATGGGCTACGGCAGCGACGGATACGATATCCATCTCATGCCCTTCGATCCCCAAAGTTGGAAGCCCGTCACGATCACCAAAGAGATCCTTCCAGAATGGACCGGCTTCCAGAGGACAAACTTCCCCATCAAGCCCTACGACTTCGTCCCGTCTCTGCTGCCCAAGCTCTGGCTGCCCTTCAGCGACGGCAAGACCGTGGGGATCGTCACTTTTGGCCAAGACGTCTTGGGAAAACATCTCTATCAGATTGTGACGGGATGGGATGTTGAGCAGAGCCGACCGTTCTATTTCTTGGACTATCAAATCGCCCAGATACTGCCCGTGCTCGCACTCTCGCTGAGCGACAGCCGCGACGGCAGCACGCAAAAAGTCAGCGCCGTGATGCCACTGGCGCTCAGCGTCCAGCAGCAACAGGTGCTCAGAGTAAGCTACAGCCGTTCGCAGCATCCGGCCAAGGAGCCGGACCACCCAGCTCCCTGGACAGAAGACGCTTACGCTGCAGAGTATAGCTATCAAAGCGTGCGCGGGGCCGATCTCTGGCGCGACACGCTCTCGGTCTCAGTGCAGGGCGAGCTCATCAGCCCCAGCGACGCTCGGCCCTATCGACGTCTGACTGTGACCCTCAGAGAAATCTTTCGGCTCCCGCTCGCCGAGACGCACACGCTCAGTGTAAAATTCATCGGCGGCTGGAGCGACGCCGAAAGAGCCGAAGACGGCTTCTCTATTGGGGGCAGCACGGGGAAGTTCGCGGTGCGGGGCTTTTCCGAAAAGATTCAGCAGGGCAAGCAAGCTCTGATCTCTACTCTCGAGTACAGATTCCCGCTGGCAACTCTTGAGCGTGGGCTGGGGTACTGGCCGATATTCTTTGACGATCTGCGGGGCGGGGTCTTTCTCGATCTGGGGCTTGCAGGGGAGACGCTCGACGTGGGGGTACTGAAGGTCGGCTTTGGTGTCGAGCTGAGTCTCTCCATGACGACGGGGTATTTTTTGAACTGGGCTGTGCGAGTTGGGGTGGCGCAGGGGCTCGGAGAGCCAAGCCCGCGGTTCTATCTCACCATAGGGTCATGATGAAGAGCTCCAAGAGGGCGCCATTGTGCTGATCTTTCAGTGTGTAACGAAGCATCCTATGTGAAAGGGGGATTTGCCTTTTCTTAGAAAGCTCTGTACCATAGCAAGGCGTGGGGCGGAACAAGCATTTGCGCCAAGTGATTACAGGTCTAGAAGAGCAGATCCGTAAGCATCAAGAGAAGATCACCCAAGAGTTGCAGAAACCCTATCCCAGCTGGGGGGATATTGAGCACTGGCGCAAGGAAATTGAAGCGTGGCAAGCACGTCTGGATCGGCTATTGTATCGAATTTATCGAAGACGTCATCGGAGGTGATCTTTTGTGCCGCAAAAGACTAAGATGCGCGAGACGGTGACCGCGAGTCCTCACTTACACTCGAAGCTCCAGGAGATAGCCCAAGAGTCGGAGAAAGTCTTGGACTTGCTGCGTCGCCTCCAGAAGCTCCCAGTCAAGGAACAGCAAGTTGTGGAGTCAGAGCTTTATGTCGTGCTTGCCGTGCTGCAAGCGAAGATTACCTCAGCGTTGCGCGAGTGGGATCGCGTCGTAGACGAAGAATTGGCCGAAGACTGATGAACAGTACACACAGCCAGACTTGCAAGTGATCGTGCTCCTCCAAAGTTATTTGGCCTCCATCGCGGCTTTGACAGCAGCCAGCGCGTCCACACGGCCCCAGCCAAAAGAGTTATTCGGTCGGTCGCCCCCACAGTCGCCGACCTTGGGCTGGGCCGTCTGACGTATGAGCTCTTCTAAGACCTCGACGCGACCCTTCAGGTGCGGCGCAGCCGAGAGCATCAGCGCTGCAATCCCCGTCACGTGCGGCGCAGCCAGCGATGTCCCCCCAACGCTGAGATAGCTGCCCCCAGGCCTGGGGCCACGAATCCCTACCCCCGGCGCGCTCACGTCCGGCTCGATCTGTTCAGTACCCCAGAGCGTCACCGGCCCGCGACTGCTGAACGGCGCGATCGTGTCGTCGCGCGTCGTCGCTCCCACCGTGAACGCCGCTTCGTAGATCGCCGGCGGGTCCATCACCGAGCCGCACCGAGGCCCTTCATTGCCCGCCGCAGCAACAAAGAGAATCCCTCCAGCACGCACACGCTCGACTGCTTCTTTCAGAGTATCGGGCTCGCAGCCCTCCTGAGGCGGACAGCCCCACGAATTATTAATGACTTGTGGGGCTTTGCTCGGATCGCCCTGAGTCATGGGATCTCCATCCAACGGAAACGGCGCGAGAAAGAACTCCATGCACCCAATATAGCGCTCTGGCGTGCCGTAGCCATCAAATTCCATATTGCGACAGGCAATCCATTGGGACTCAAACGCTACCCCAGTGCGTATAGACTCTTCATTGCCCACGACAACCCCAAGCGTGAGCGTCCCGTGATCTCCGGGATCAACGGGCTCTGGGGAATTCTCTACCGTGTCGAACCAATTATAATTGTGATCGGCTGTCTTGTCTTCGCCGGTGTAGCCCCGATATCGAGTGATCAGCGCGGGGTGGAGCCAATCTACTCCTGTGTCGGCCCCCGCGACAACGACGCCCTTGCCCGTGATGCCCATCGCCCAAACTTTGTCAGCGTTGATGAGCTTGAGATTCCAAGGGATCGTGAGCTCTTGGTCGCCGTCTCTGTAAAGAGAGAGTCTTTTCACTCTGGGGTTGAGCTCAATGCGCGCCACGTCCTCTCTGGCTGCAAGCTCTCGGACTACATCTGCGCTTGCGTTGGGGATCGCGATCATATTGACTATATAGTGAGCGCGATAGGGGATGCCCCGCGCATCAAGCTCGGCGCGCAGGGCAAGCTGTGAGCGTCGCGCGGTCTGTGTGAGCGCCTCGTAGACGTAGCGGCCACGCTCGAGCTGCGTTGCAAAGTGCTGCGTATCGCCCAACTGAGCTTGATCGTTGAGAATGACCAAGACATCGGCGCGTTGACCGTGAGCCAGCGCTGCTTGGACGAAGGGCGTGATCTTCATCAGGGAAGCGGGCGCGGCGCGCTCCCTAGGGGCTGCCAGCGCAAACGCTACGCCTATCAGGGCTATGACTGCGAGCATCCCGCGAGTCCATCTCATAGCTGATCACCGTGCGAAGAGCTTGTCGCGCTCTTTGAGAATTTGAGCGCAGGTCATATTGGGGTCGATGCGCGTCGTGCGGAAGTAGCTATTCTCTGGCTTTGGATCGGGAATGTTCTCGCTTTGGCCTGCCAATAATGGATTGCTCGCCCCGATGACGACCTGTTCGCTGCCCCACTCGATCAAGCCGTCAATGATCGTCGAGGAGAGCACGGTGCTGCGCAGGCTGTTCCAGTCTCTTTGAATGATATAGATCTCGCCCTCAATAATGCCAAGCACACTGACACGAATAGTCATGCCCGGTTTTCCGTCCTTGTCTTGGTCGAAGATCCTTGGGTCATTGGGGTCAGTGGGCAGGGGATCTCTTTCTGGGTCTTGGAGGCGCACCCCACGAACGATCGTATAGCGTGGCTGGAAGAGCTGCCACGTGTTCTCGTGAGATTCGAGCCGCGCGGGCTTGGTGGCAATGCCCATATACTTCACGAACGCTTCGGGGAAGATCACTTTGAAGAACGGAGAGCTGCTCTCACTGGCGACGCCGCATGGCTCAAAGACGATCGAGAGATCCGTGCCCTTTTGCATCACTTCTAATCGCAG
Organism: Candidatus Fraserbacteria bacterium; assembly: GCA_947085185.1. Lineage (GTDB taxonomy): Bacteria > Bipolaricaulota > Bipolaricaulia > RBG-16-55-9 > DRXL01 > JANXCC01. The sequence goes on from CAMTVK010000006.1 coordinate 9,168, forward strand.
GGTGGAGATCGTCTTGAGGTTGATCGTGCCGAGCACAGGAGCATTGGTGAGCGAGGACATCACTTGGAGCTGGGCCCACGCCCCAGCAATATCTGGCGGTTGCGCCCCCAGTCCGCTGACTGAGATTATCCCCATCAGTATGAAGAGCCATCGGTGCATAGACGGATCACCCCTTCTCGCAAAGCTGCATTGTAACACAGGCCTTCCCATAGGGCAAGTTTGACTCAGCCCCCGCCCCAGCGCGTACAATAAACCATGCGCTTTCTCTTAGCAGTCGTGATGCTCTTTGGGCTCTCTGAGCTTGCTTACGCTCAAATACGGCTTGGAGAGCCCCAATTGGCATGGTACACGCTCCACACCGAGCACTTTCGCGTGACCTTCCCGGTGGGCTTGGAGGGCTTGGCCCAAGAGGCTGCTGTCGCCGCCGAAGACGCATATCAATATCTGTTCGCTCAGTTTGGCTACGCCCCTTCAGAAAAGCTCGATATTGTGCTCTGCGACGCCACGGATACGGCGCACAGAGAGTTGGAGATCTTTCAGGACAGAATCACGATCTGCGTCGCCCAGGGGGATGTGGCGGAGCGCTTCAATCCCAAGTTTCCCAGTTGGGTGCAGCAGAGCGTCGTTGCGCTCTATGCGCAGCTGGTGAGCGCTGATCTTGTCTTTGGGGTTTCTGAAGTCTTGCGCCCGCTGCTGGGCAAGCTCGTCCTGCCCAACTTCAAATCTCAAGAGCTGCTTGAAGGCATTGGCGAATATCTTGCCGAAGAAGCCCTGAGCACTCCCCCGGATGTGCGCCCTGGGATCGGGGGAGAGCATTGGGTGGTGCGCTATCTGGCAGAGCGCTTTGGGTCTGATTTTCTCAAGGCATGGCATCAACTCCAAGCAAACGATCCCAAGGCTGCTCTCACGTTTGGGCTGCTGAGCGACCGCGACCGAATCCTGCGCCGCTTGACCGGGAAATCTTTTGCCGAGATTTTTACAGACTTTCACATCTGGCTACGCGAGAAACTCCCCACCAAACAGACCATCAGCTGGCCCTCCCCGCCGTCCACTGTGAAGATTAAGCGCGACGTCCAAAAGAGCTCGTATCTCTACGGCGATCTCTATCTCTACGATCCCGTGACCAAGCGCGAGACGCGCCTTACGGAAGGCGCCCGGATCTATCGCGCCGTGCCCTTCCCCAATGGACAGAAGATCTTAGTAGCCCGCTATCGCTGGGGCGATCAAGGGCCGATCTTAGCGATCTTCGACCTCAAGACAAAACAGATAGAGACGCTCAAAGAATTTCCCTTGCACGACTACTTTATAGATTCGTTCGCGATCTCGCCTGACGGCGAAACAGTTGCGCTTTCGATCTGGCGGCGCGGCGGGTTCCAAGATATCTATCTACTCTCAGCCGTCAGCTGTCAGCTGTCAGCTGATAGCTGTACGCTGACAGCTCTTACCCGTGACCGCGCAGTCGATCTCTCCCCGACGTTCTCGCCTGACGGGCACTTCGTGCTCTTCACGTCAGATCGTGATGGAAGCTTTAAGCCCTATGCGTATAGACTCTCCGACGGCGCGTTCTTTGCAGTGACGGATGCACTCGACCCTCAGAGTTGGAAGCCCGTACAGATCGAACCTGAGCCGTTTCCCCCTTGGGACGGCTTCCCCGACACAGAGTACCCCATCATGCCCTACGACCCGCGCCCGTCATTAGCACCAAAGATTCTTGTTCCCTGGCCTAGCCTAAGCAGCATCAGTCTGCTCACGTTCGGAAGCGACGCCCTGCGAGAGCATCGCTATAGCGTGTGGTTGGGCTTCAACTGGAAGACGCTTCAGCCCTCATACTCTGTGCGCTACGAGAACCGTGTGCTCTTGGCGTCGTTGGAGGCGCTTCTTGTCCGAGATGGCCTCACGGCCCATCAGGCGGTGACCGCGACGCTGCCCCTCGCCACGAGCTTAAGCACACACCAGAGCCTATCGCTCTTCTACCGCCGCGACGAAGCAGCGCTTATAACTCATCAGATTGGGCTGGGGTGGCGCGGGAGTTGGAGAGTTTTTCAGAACGAGCTTGAGATCTCTCTGTGGGCAGTGACGCAGACCCGCACGGGCCAGCGCATCTGGGAGAACAGTGTAGGCTGGCGCCTGGGCGTGACTGCTGAGCTGAGCACATATATAAAAATGCGCATCTTCGTGGAGAGATCAGGGCAGCTTGGTGCAGAGCTCACTCTGCTGCCCGATGAATTAGTGCGCCTAGGTGTCCTGTGGGATGCGCAGAGCATACGATTTTATCTTCGCTGAGTCGGGCTTCCCCCTTGCAAGAGATGCGATTTTTTGCGATAATTGCTCAGAGGTGAAACTATGGCCGCATGTGCAATCTGTGGGAAGACGACCAAATTTGGCAAACAAGTGAGCTTCGCTGGCAACCGTAGCAATCGCGCGTTCAAACCCAATCTCCAGACCGTGCGAGCCGTCGTTGACGGCAGAACGATGCGCCTCACTGTGTGCACCCGGTGCCTCAAAGCCGGGAAAGTCCAAAAAGCCCTGTGATTTGAATTGGCCACGCCAAATATAGTAGGCTAGAGGGAGAACATTTTGAGGGAGGACGATACTCATGACAGAGAAGGGCCGTATCTGGCTGACCATCGGGGTGCTGGTCGTCATCGGGATAGCCATACTCTTGATTGCCCAACCGTGGCAACAGCAAGCACCCCAGCCGCCTCAGGTGACCCAGCAACCACAACCGACCCCAGGACCTACACCACCATCACCGCAACCGACACAACCCTCTCCACCGGAACAGCCACCGCCACCACAACCGACCCCACCAACGGAGACGCTCACCCCCACTCAACCTGAACCCCCTCCGGAAGAGACCCAAGTGCAGCCGCCTCCGGGGCTCATCAGGGAAGTGGTCTTCGTCCAGGAGCCCGATCAAGCCAAAGTCATCGATATGCTCACGGCGGGCCAGCTGGATCTCTACGCGTTTGGGATTCGCGACCCAGAGCTCGCCCGCAAGGTGAAAGCTTCGCCCGTTTTGGGGTATGAGACCTCCTACGGTGGGTCCGCAGAGCTGACGCTCAATCCCGTCGGGCCGACGTTCAAGACTGGAGCTCTCAATCCCTTCTCTGTGCCGGCGATCCGCGAAGCCCTCAACTGGCTCGTCGACAGAAGCTATATCGCTCAAGAGATCTACGGCGGTCTGGCCGTCCCAAGATATCTTCCCATCAACACGATCTTCCCCGATTATGCGCGCTTAGCGCACGTCGCCAAAGCATTAGAAGCGTACTATGCCCCTAACCCCGAAAAAGCTAAAGACGTCATCACCCAAGAGATGCAGAGGCTCGGTGCGGAGCTCAGGGACAACAGATGGTACTATAACAACGAGCCAGTCAAATTGATCTTTATCATTCGCACAGAAGATAAGCGTCGCGAAGTGGGCGATTACGTCGCCACACTCTTAGAGAACTTAGGGTTCACCGTAGATCGCCAGTACAAGACAGCCGCAGAAGCTTCTCCCATCTGGATCGGCAGCGACCCTGCAGACGGCAAATGGCACCTCTACACAGCGGGCTGGATCTCAACAAGTGTCGACCGAGACTTGGCCGGCAACTTTAACTCTTACTACACGCCGCGCGGGCGGCCCGATCCCCTCTGGCAGGCGTATAAACCCGAACCAGAGTTCGACGAGGTTTCCGACCGCTTGGGCCGACGCGATTACAAAAGTATCGAAGAGCGCCAAGAACTGATGGAAAAGGCGCTGCGTCTGGCGATGAAGGATTCGGTGCGGGTCTGGCTTGTGGATACTATTGACATCTGGGCGCGACGCGCCGAGGTGCGCTTAGCTTCAGACTTAGCTGGAGGGATGTCCGGCTCGGCACTGTGGCCGTTCACGCTGCGAGTTGAGGGCCGCCAAGCCGAGAAGCTCGTCTGGGGCGTGCCAAGCCTCATGACCGGGCCGTGGAACCCCGTCGCGGGCACCAACTGGATCTTCGATATGATGATCATCCGCGCGACGATCGATTCTGCGACCCTGCCCGATCCGTTCACCGGGCTCTACTGGCCCCAGCGCGTCAAATCCGCAGATGTCTACGTCCAAGAGGGCATCCCCGTCACTAAGACCCTCGATTGGCTTACGCTCACATTCCTCCCAGAGATCAAAGTCCCTGAAGATGCCTGGGCTGACTGGGACCCGGTCAAGCAGCGATTTATCCCTGTGCGCGAAAAGTACCCCAACGGGGTGACGGCCAAGACTAAGACCGTCGTCTTCTATGACGAGAATCTCTTCAAGATGAAGTGGCACGACGGCTCGAGAGTCTCTCTGGCAGACTTTGTGCTCGGCTTCATCCTCTCGTTTGAGCGGGCCAAGTCCGAAAGCCCCATCTACGACGAGGCGGCTGTCTCGTCGTTCGAGTCGTTCATGCAGCACTTCCGCGGGCTCAAGATCATACAGAAAGACCCATTGGTCGTTGAGGTCTACAGCGATCTTTTCTACCCCGACGCCGAGTGGATCGCCAGCTCGCGCGCGGATTACCTGTTTACTTCGACGCCCTTGCAAGCCCTTGCGATCGGCATCTTAGCCGAGCAGAACAAAGAGCTCGCGTTCTCCGCGGCGAAAGCCGATAAGCTCAAAGTCGAGTGGTCCAGCTACATCGCCGGGCCGGCGCTGGCGATCTTAGAGAAATACCGCACCCAAGCGTTCGAGCAGGGCTTCATCCCATATGAGAATACTCTCAAAGAGTTCATTACTCCCGAAGAAGCCAAAGAGCGCTATCAGCTTCTTGGCGCATGGTACAATGCACACAAGCACTTCTGGGTAGGCCAAGGACCGTTCTATCTCGACTCCGTCTACCCTGTGGAGAAGAACATCGTCATCAAGAGATTTGCGGATTTTCCAGATTCTCCTGAGAAATGGCTGCGCTTCAGCGAGGCGCGCATCCCGGAAGTGAACGTCACCGGGCCGGTCCAAGTGCAACTGGGAAGCTCCGCGACCTTCGACGTCGAGGTGACCTTCAAGGGCGAGCCCTACGCCGTCAAAGACATAGACTTTGTGAAGTTCTTGATCTTTGACGCGCAGGGCCAACTTGCTCTGGTGGGCGAGGCCCAAGTCGTCAGGGACGGCCTCTGGCAAGTCGTGCTCAGCCCGGAGCAGACGGCCAAGCTTGCCGCCGGGGCCAATCGCCTCGAAGTGATCGCGGTCTCGAAGCTCGTCAGCATCCCTGTGACATCCGAAGCGACGTTCGTCACAATGCAGTGAATGTAGGGTGAGGGCTCTAGAGCACACTATGACGGATACTATCAGGAGGGTCGCTACATACACGGTCTACCGTGTGGTCGCCCTCGCCCTCACCGTTGTCGTTGGGGTGTACCTGGCCATACTCATTGCTAACATGGGCGGCTACGTAGACCAGATCCGCAAGGCCCAGATCGACGAAGACGTCGGGGCCTCGGTGCTAGGAGATCGTACGTTGCAGAGCCTGCCCCCCAGCGAGTTGCGCCGCATCATTGACCAGCGCCGAGAGCTCGAATATAAGCGCTTGGGATTGGACAAGCCCTTCATCATGCGCAGCTTTTCGTATCTATGGGACGCGCTGACCCTGAACCTAGGGCGCGCCGAGCAGCTCTCCAGCGACTCTGGGTCACGCCAGGTGAGACTCATTCTGTTAGAGCGACTGCCCGCGACGCTCTTGCTCTTTGGCACAGCCAATCTCTTGCTGTTCTTCGTGTCGCTCTTTGCAGGGTTGTGGCTCTCCCGACGCTACGGAGGATTTTTGGACAAATTCGTCATCGCCATGACCCCCACGTCTGCAGCTCCCGCGTGGTTCTACGGGATCTTCCTCATCTTGATCTTCGCGTCGCTCTTAAAAATTCTGCCCTTTGGGGGCATGGTCGAAGCCCCTCCCCCAAAAGACAGACTGCTCTATGCGCTGAGCGTCCTCAAGCACATGATCCTGCCCACCTTGGCCCTATGGCTCAGCTCGATCTTTCTCGCGATCTACTCCCGACGTACGTTCTTTCTTATATTCGCTAGTGAAGATTATGTCGAGATGGCGCGGGCCAAGGGGCTGCCCTCAGGGATCATCGAGCGCCGCTATATTCTGCGTCCGACCCTGCCCACGATCATTACGCAGTTTGCGTTTTTATTGATTGGGCTGTGGGGCGGGGCGATCATCTTAGAGACGGTCTTCAACTGGCCGGGGATCGGGCGCCTTACCTTCCAAGCCATCGGCCTGTACGACACCCCGGTCATCATCGCCTCGACCGTGATCTACGCGTATCTATTAGCGCTCACTGTCTTTCTGCTCGATATTATCTACGCGTTGGTAGACCCGCGCGTGAGGGTGGGCGCGCAGGGGGGGGCGATGTGAGCACCCTCCGTGCGGGGCTGCGTCAGCTGCGACAGTACCCCTCAGCCGTTGTCGGGCTGGGGGTCATCGCGAGCTTGATCGGCTTGGCCTTGCTCGCTGTGATCATCATCCCCTATGAAGAGGCGATCCAGCTCTGGCGCGGCGGCGAAGATATCTGGCAGGAGAGCCCGCGCTATGCCCAGCCGGCTTGGCTCAATCTCTTCGCTCCCAAAAAACTCCCAGAGACGATCGTCGTCAACACGCAGGAGACCTCTCAAAAAACTTCCCCAACCGAAATAGGAGTCCAACGGATCACAGCTCCTAAGACCCGCTCAGGAAGGACCATCACGATCTCCTTGGCGTTCGACTATGGCTTTGACGACTTCCCCAGCGAGATCACGCTCTTTCTTGGAGCAAAGTATACTGAGCTTCTGCCGTACGGCGTGTTGCGTTGGCGCACCCCTGACGGCCGGGAGATTGCTCTGGGCGCGCGCAAGCTCAAGGCCAGCGAGCGCTATAATATCTCTCAAGATGCGCGGCTGGAGCGCCAACTTGGGCAACTCCCTGAGATCGGACTCTTTGCTGCCCCAGGGCAAAAGACCCCCCTGCGAGGACGATATGAGCTCGCTCTTGAGGGCACGCTCTTCGAAGACACCTCAGATATAGATGCGAAGCTCGTCGTCTACGGCAAGGTCTACGGCCTTGCAGGGACAGATCATAAGCGACGCGATCTGATGGTCGCGCTGCTGTGGGGAGCTCCCGTAGCCTTGGCGTTCGGGTTCATCGTCGCCGTGGGGACGAGCCTCACAACCTTGATCATTGCGGCCATTGGGGCCTGGTATGGCCGGTGGGTGGACGCGCTCATCCAGAGAATCACTGAAGTCAATATCATCTTGCCCAGCCTGCCCATCTTAATTATCATCGGGACGTTCTACTCCCGCAGCATCTGGGTGATGATGGTGGCTATTACGGCGCTCTCGATCTTCACCGCGGGGATCAAAGTCTATCGTGCGATCTTCTTGCAGATCAAAGAGTCACCGTATATCGAGGCGGCGCGGGCGTATGGGGCGAGCGACCTGCGCATTATCATACGGTATATGGCCCCACGGATCATTCCCATCTTGGTGCCAGGGTTCGTCACGCTCATCCCGGGCTTGGTCTTCTTGGAAGCGTCGCTGGGACTGCTTGGGCTAGGAGACCCTGTTCTGCCCACGTGGGGCAAGGTGCTGAACGACGCTTCCAGCAACGGCGCCCTCTATAAGGGCTACTACTATTGGGTGCTGAGCCCATCCGTGATGTTGATGATCACGGCTTTCGGGTTTGCCCTGCTTGGGTTTGCTTTGGACCGCATCTTCAACCCGAGACTGCGAGAACTATGAGAGAGAAGACGGAAATCCAGAACAGGGCGACGACGGGACAAGTGCTCACCAGCCCGCTGCTGCGCGTCGAAGATCTCCGACTCTATTTTCGCACCACTCAAGGGGTCGTCCAGGCCGTTGATAATATGAGTTTTGTGTTGGAGCGCAATCAAGCCCTGGCGGTCTTGGGAGAATCTGGCTGCGGCAAGACGTCGCTTGCCCGAGCTCTCTTGAGAGTATTGCCGCGCAACGTCCACACGTATAGTGGGCGGATCGAGCTAGATGGCATAGATGTGATGTCCTGGAGCGAGGAGCGTTTTCGCAAAGAAGTGCGCTGGACTAAGATCTCCCTCGTCGCTCAAGCTGCCATGAACTCTCTCAATCCCGTCTTAAAAGTTAGGGATCAAATCGCCGAGCCGTTGATGATTCATAAGGGAATGACCAAGCAAGAAGCATGGGCACGGGCGCGCCAGGCCGCGCAGCTCCTTGGCGTCCCCGGCGATTTTCTCCAGCGCTATGCGTTTGAGCTCAGCGGCGGGATGCGCCAGCGCGCCGTGATCGCTATGGCCTTGGTGACCAACCCCGATCTTATTATTCTCGATGAGCCCACGTCAGCTCTCGATGTGCTCACGCAAGCAAATATCATGAACGTGCTCAAGAACATCAAGAAAGATTTCCAGAAGAGCTATATACTCATCACGCACGATATTGCGACGTCGAGCGAGCTTGCGGATTATGTGGCGATCATGTACGCGGGGCAGCTGGTCGAATGGGGCTCAGCAGAAGAATTCTATCCCAATCCGCTCCATCCGTACTCGCAGAAGCTCATGGCCAGTGTGCCCAGACTTCGGGAGGAGCGTAAGCTCGACTTTATTCCGGGACGACCGCCTAGTCTTATCAATCCTCCTAAGGGCTGTCGCTTTGCCGCACGATGCCCCTCGCGGTTCTCCCAGTGCGACACTGAGCCCCCTCTGATCGAGATGGGGCATGGGCGACGCGTCAAGTGTTGGTTATATACGTAGACTATGCAAGAGACAGCACTCTTAACAGTAAAAGATCTGCATACGCACTTTGAGCTGCGTCGTGGCGCGTTTGGGCGGGCAGGGGTAGTCCGCGCTGTGGATGGCGTCAGCTTTGAGCTGCGCCACGGTGAAGCTATCGCGGTAGTGGGCGAGAGCGGCTGCGGAAAATCGTCGCTCGCTCGCACGATCTTAGGGCTCTATCGTCCTACCAAGGGCCAAGTGCTCTTCGAAGGGCGCTCCCTCGATGGCAACCTGCGATGGTATCGTGCTCAGATCGGCTACGTCCAGCAAGATCCCTATGGGGCGTTGCCACCGTTTATGGATGTCCGTCGCATCTTAGAAGAGCCCTTGGCGATCAACGGCGTGGGCAACAAAGCAGAGCGAGAGCAGCACATCCGAGAAGTTCTAGAAGAAGTGAAGCTCACCCCCGTCGAGGATTTTCTCACAAAATTTCCGCATCAGCTTTCGGGTGGGCAGCAGCAGCGCCTTGTCATCGCCCGAGCTATGATCTTGCGCCCCAAATTTATCGTCGCTGATGAGCCGGTCTCCATGCTCGATGCCTCCGTGCGCGTCGAGATTCTAGAACTGTTGCGGGGGCTGCAGCGCTCGCACAACCTCACGGTGCTCTATATCACACACGATCTCTCAACGGTGCGCTACTTTGCCGAGCGCATCTTTGTGATGTACGCGGGCAAGCTCATCGAGAAGGCCCCGGTGAACGAGCTCTTACAGAACCCGTTGCATCCGTACACGCAGGCGCTGCTTGCGGCCATTCCCGATCCTGATCCAGCCAACGCCAAGACGTTCAAGAAGATCCCCCCAGGGGAGCCGCCCAGCTTGGTCACCCCTCCACCGGGCTGCCGGTTCCATCCGCGCTGCCCGGCGTTCATGGCCGGACTCTGTGATCAAGAAATTCCCCCGGAGTTTGAGCCCTCTGCGGGGCACTTCGTCGAGTGCTGGCTCTATCGCTGATGAATCTGCTTACCCCGATGCGGCTCATCCTGATAGCGCTCGTGTTGCTCATTGGAGGGGCGCTCTTGCCCTTCTTGATGGTCATACGAATCATAGAGCCCAGCTTCGCGTTGAGCTTCTTCTCGTATGCGATCTCGCTCATCGGCTTGGTGACGGGGCTCCTTGGAGTGGCGCACTACGAGCGCAGACGTTGACTATCTGATATAATACATACCAAGGGAGACGAGAATATGAGAACGAGTACGCTAGTGTTCGCGGTGTGCATTGGGATCGGTCTGATAGTGGGATTGAACGGATGTCAAGGGGTACCACCGGGGGTCAAGACCCCTGAGACAGGCCAATCACAGCCCCCCAAAGTAGAAGAGCCTAAACGGCCAGAGCAGTCCCAACCGAAGCCCAAAGAACCAAAAGAAGTACTAGGGCAGATCGGAGCGCTCTCGGTGGTGCGCCTGGAGGTCTATCCCAGCAATCGCGTTGTCACCAAGGATGGAACGGTCGCGCTCAATGTCTATCTGTCGAACCCTGGGACAAGCGAAGCTGGAGAGGACGTAACGCTCGTACTTGATGGGCAGACGCTGGGCACGCAGAGGGCACAAGTCGGCCCCGGCCAGATGGGGCATCTGCACTTCCAAATTCGTGGGTTTTCCGGGCCGGGGAAGAAAGAGATCGAGCTTGCCGGACAGAAGATCGAGATCACTGTGATCGAGCCGCAGCCCTCACGCGGCGGAGTCATCCCCACCGACGCTAAAGTCGTCAGCGCTGCCGAGGGCCTGCACGAGCCGGGCGTCCCCGGCGGCAAGATCGTCATCGGCACCATCAGCGGGCCGAAGACCCTCAACCCCGTCGTAGCCCAAGAGACAAGCTCGACAGATGTCACGGGATTGATGCACGCAAGCTTGATCGAGACGCGCTGGGAAGACTATACGCCCGCGCCGGGGCTCGCTGTCGCCTGGGAGATCTCCGACGATCGCAAAGAGATCATCTTACACTTGCGGCGCGGCGTCCGATGGTCCGACGGGACGTGCTGTTTTACCGCGGACGACGTGCTCTTCACCTATAACGATCTCCATCTCAACCCCGACGTGAACTCCAACGGACGGGACTTGCTCTATATCGAGGGCAAGCCCCTTCAGTTTGTCAAGATTGACGATGAGACCGTCAAGGTCATCATGCCCAAGCCCTTCCGCCCCATCTTCTGGTCGCTCACGTTTGACATTCTGCCCAAGTTCAAGCTCGCCGATAGAGTAGCCAAGCTCAATCCCGGAGCAAGAGGGTACTTTGAGGGCCTCAAGAAAGCGATCGAAGACCATCGCCAGGGCCTGCAAGACGTTTCTGCTGAGAAGCTCGCGGAGCTTGAGCGCAGAGTGGCGGCCCTGGGCGATGCAGTGAACGCGCAACAGCTCGAGCGAGTGCGAGCCAGCGTCACTAGCCTCAAGGAGACGCTCCAAGCGTTGCAAGGCGCTGTCCCTCAAGAACAACCGGAACTCATCGAAGCCCTGCAGCGCGCGCTCGACGACGCGCAAAAGCTCGTAGAGCAAGCCGAAGCAAACAAGTGGGCCGGGGTCTCCCCTGAGCTCTTCAACACCACGTGGAGCTTGGGCACGCCCGCCAGCGAATTTGTCGGCCTTGGCCCCTATCGCTTTGTGCGCTATGACGTGGACCAGCAGGTCATTCTCGAGCGCAATCCCTACTACTGGAAAGTCGACGCCAACGGGGTACAGCTCCCGTACTTCGATCAGTTTGTCTTTCTGGTCGTGCCCAATCAAGACACACTCTTGTTGAAGTTTCAATCGGGGGAGACAGACGCGCTCGGGCCACGGCCCAGCGATTGGCCTCTCCTGATGCAAGGCGTTAAAGACCTCGAGAGGGACTGTGTCCAGAAGTCCCAAGACGTCACAGTCTGCTTCAACAGCGCCAACAACTGGAAATTACTCAAAGACGGCCCGACCTTCGGCGAGACCTATCTGGCGTTCAACCAAGACGTCGAGAGAGTGAACCCAGACAAGCCCTTCTATAAAGCATTGCAAGCCGTCTTTCGCAGCGTGCAGTTCCGGCGCGCCATCGCCCATGCCATCGATAAAGAATCGATCATTGAGAACATCTACAACGGGCTGGCAATCCCCCAATGGAGCCCCGTGAGCATCCCTTCTCCCTACTACGACAGGAGCGAATCGTTCACCAAGTACGAATATAGTCTAGAGAGAGCCGCGCAGCTGCTCGATGAGATCGGCCTCACAGACATCGACGGCGACGGGGTGCGCAACATCACCGATGAGTTCCTCAAGAACTTTGCCAACCCCGAAGACCGGCCCACGGACTTGACCCCCTTTGGCCCGGAGAAGGATCGCGAGCTGGAGTTTACGCTTGTCACCAACTCGGGCAACCAGATCCGTGAAAAGATCGTCTCACTCTTGGTAAATGACTTTGCCAAGATCGGGGTGAAGGCCAACGCCCGCCCAGTGGACTTCAACGCTCTTGTCACCCAGTTGACGAGCAGTCAATTTGAAGCGATGGTCTTAGGGCTCACGGGTAGCCCCGAGCCCAACAACGGCGCCAACGTCTGGAAGACTAGCGGGCGCTTGCACTTCTGGCGCTACTCGTCCAAAGACAACCCCCCAGCTTGGGAGAGGCAAGTCGATGAGCTCTTCGATCGTGGGGCGACGACCTTCGACGAAGACGAGGTGAAACGCATCTACAAAGAGTTCCAAAAGCTCGTCTCGGAGAATCTGCCCTATATCTATCTTGTCAATCAGCAGTTTCTCTATGTGAGCAAAGCTGGGTTGGGCAACAATGAGAACTTCAAGCCCAACTGGGGTGTGGTAGCGTTGGCAGATATACTCTGGTGGAAGGACGAGCCACGGCGGGCAGAGAAGTAGTCTAGCTTTGTACACCTACCCCCAACCCCTTCCCGTGTCGGGAGCGGCCGGGGTCCAGAGCATCAGACTATGCTCAACTACATCGCGCGGCGCTTACTCTACATGATCCCGACGATGCTCGTCATCTCTATCGTTTCGTTCTTTGTGGTCCAGCTCGCCCCCGGAGATTTCTTAACAAAGTACAAGCTCAACGAGCGCATCTCCCAAGAGACTTTGCAAAACATTGCGAAAAATTTGGGGTTGGAAAAGCCATGTGAGCCTCTCGAAGGCCAGTGGTCCGGCTGCATGGAACGCTACTGGCGTTGGCTCAAGGGGATTCTCGTCAGCAGCGACAGCGTCGATCCTGCCACAGGGCAGCGATGGCACGTCTGGTCTATAGATACTCAGTTTCCGTTCATCCACTGGAACCCAGACTTTGGGTTCTCATTTGAGACCAATCAACCCGTGGCGAAGCTCTTTTGGGAGCGCTTGCCCCTCACGCTGCTTGTGACGATCCCCACGTTTCTCTTTGCGTGGCTCATCTCGCTGCCGTTGGGGATCTATGCCGCGACCCGACAGTATTCCCTCGGGGATACGATCTTTACGCTCTTGGGGTTTGCTGGGCTTTCGATCCCTAATTTCTTCTTGGCGTTGGTCTTGATGTACTGGCTTGTCGTCTCGGTGACGCCTACGCTTTGTAGTTGGGGGTGGCAGTTCTTCTGTCCGGGTCAGCCGGGGGCATCTGTTGGGGGACTCTTCGTGCAGGAGCACATGGGGGGTTCTCCTTGGCCTTGGGACTGGTCTGTCAAAAAATGGCTCGACTATCTGTGGCATCTGTGGCCCGCCGTCTTAGTGATCGGGAGTTCGTCTATTGCCGGGCTGATGCGCATCATGCGCGGCCAGATGCTCGACATTCTCGGCTCGCAGTATATTATGACGGCGCGGGCCAAGGGCCTCAACGAGCGCGTTGTGATCTATAAGCACGCGCTGCGCAATGCGCTCAACGTCATGATCAGTATCTTTGGGCAGAGCCTCCCCGGCTTGATCGGAGGTGCGCTCATCACGGCGATCGTGCTCAACTTCCCTACGGTCGAGCGGCTCTTTTATGAAGCCCTGCGGGCGTACGATGACTATTTAGTCCAGACGCTCCTGATGTTCTTTGCTATGGTGCTCTTGCTGGGCAATCTCTTGGCTGACGTGATGCTCGCGTGGGCTGACCCACGGATTCGCTATGACTGAGAAGCCCGTCACGCAGGGACAGCTCATCTGGCGGCGCTTCCGACGCCATAAGCTGGGGGCTCTGGGTGGGGCTATCATCGCGGTGCTCGTGATCGTGACGCTCTTTGCGCACTTCATCAGTCCGTATGATTACGCGACCCAGCGTCGGCGATTCGCGTTCGCTCCGCCCACGAAGATTCATGTCTTCGACAAAGACGGCCGATTGAGCTGGCCCTTCGTCTATGGGCTCTCTCGGGAGCGCGATCCCAGAGGGCGTTGGATCTATCGCGAGAACAGAGAGCTCGTCTACCCTATACGATTCTTCGTGCGGGGCGATCCGTATAAGCTCTTCTGGGTCATCCCCACAGATATTCATCTCTTTGGCACAGGGGAGAGAGATCCAAACTCACCTGGGCAGATCTTTCTCTTCGGCACCGACGACGTGGGGCGCGATCTCTTTTCGCGCACGCTCATTGGGGGTTGGGTCTCACTCTCGATAGGGCCGTTGGCGTTGGCAATTAGCTTAACATTAGCGATTATCTTTGGCGGGATTTCGGGGTACTTTGGCGGCGGCTGGGATAACTTCATTCAGCGAGCGATCGAAGTCTTAAATTCTTTTCCGGGGTTGCCGTTGCTCTTAGCGCTCGCGGCGATCCTGCCGCCGGGGCTCTCCCCGGCGATCTCGTTTGTGCTCATCATTGCGATTCTGTCTGTGTTGGGCTGGGGTGGCACGGCCCGAGCGCTCCGTGGGCTCTTCTTAGTGCTGCGCGAACAAGAATTTGCTTTGGCGGCCAAAGCGATGGGCGCAAGCCATAGTCGTATTATCTTCAAGCATCTTCTGCCCAACGCGCTCAGTTATATCATCGTCAGCGCGACGTTGGGCATCCCCGGGCTGATCTTAGCCGAAGCGTCGCTGAGCTTTCTGGGCTTTGGCATTCGCGACCCCATGACAAGCTGGGGTCAGCTTTTAAATCAATTCACCGACAGTACGATCACGAATTTAACATATCATCCGTGGCTGATGATCCCGGGGTTCTTTATTATTATCGCCGTGTTAGCTTTTAATTTTATGGGGGACGCCCTGCGCGATGCGACCGATCCCTTCTCGATGCAGGGAAGATAAAAAAAAAAGCCTTGCCGAGCTGCACAGCTCGACAAGGCTTCTGATCTTGAAGCGTTACTGACACTCTTGTCCGTTAGCCAAGTTTTCTAAGCACTGCCTGTCGAACACTCGTCCCAGCTGGATTAAGAGCGCCTTCGTAGCGGCGCGGCGCACCGCGGGTGTGGCTCCGTTCATGTCGCTCCTGAGCTGGGCTTCGGGCCTGTCCGCCCAGCGGTTACCTAGCTCGTACCAAGCAGCTAAGCCAATCTCAGGATTCCCTGTATCTTGGGCGAGTCCCTCGAGATAGGCCGTCTCTGCATCTTCGAGCAACTTCGCTAAGCCGCGCTGCTTAGCAAAAGACGAGTATATCTCGATCGCGGCACCTTCGGCATCACTGTAGACCTGGTACTGATAGCCTACAAGCTCCTGGAGCAACTCTTGATTGTTGTTCGCTTTGGCCTGTTGAGCTGCTGCGAGGAATGCCTCTATATCGCTCTGTCCTTCAGAGGGCTGGATGCATGGTTGGAAGACCCCGGCGAAGACCTGGACCCCTTGGACGTAGGCGCGCGCCGCTGCCAGCTTCAAGCCAGGCTTCTGGTTGGCATCCGTAGCGAGCCCAAAGAGCTTCTCACATCCGATGTCAACCAGAGGGCCGAGGAAGGAGTAAGCACCGGGAGCGACCTCATTGGCAACAACTGCGCTCAAGGCCTTGTATTTGCTGCACTCCACAGAAAACTCCGTGGTCTTCCCAGTGGTGGGGTCACTGATTTGAAGTTGGACGTCCTCTCCAGCAAGGCAGCTGCTAATCCGTGCGAGCCCGTTGTCCGCACCACGGTTGAAGAAATTGAACAGCCCATTGGTCAAATAGCTGGACGCCAAGGCATAGGCCGCTTCCATCTGTCCGGCGCCTTCAGCCTCAATCACCGCTTTGTAGACGAGGTTCAACATACTGTTCTGTGCCGTGCCAGCCCGCTGGAGCAAGGGATTTTTTATCGAGACGTTGGGAGTAACTGTGAAACTTGCAGGAGCTGGAGCAAGCAATATCTCGCTGCGAGCCAAGCCGCTGGAACTGGCCGCCGCACGAGCCTGAGCGGTCATCCCTCTACCCCCAACCCTCGCCTTCCATGCCGTATCAGAATGCTGAGGGTTCACAGCCAGCTTGTACATCCCTTCCGGAACCACACCCTCACGCGACGCAATGTCAATCAACAATTGAGCTAACAAGAACCCCGCTACAATCCGAACGTCATCGTTGGCACTGGGGATCGGCTGGGTTTGCTGAGCTGTCACCGCAGGCCCCAACGAACCTCCCCCGAGCAAACCACTACCAACCACGATAGCAACCGCTATCAGATTGAGAACTCTCTTCATATCTTCCAACCTCCTTTTTGTGATATGGCTGTAGCTCCACATGGAACGAAAAGACCTAGCCTCACTCCGTGGGAAGAGCAGATCACCTCCTCAAGCCGACAGGCCCCTGCTCCAAACGCTCGATCTGTCGGCGCGTAAGAGCTACAAAACGATCTACAATGAGCTTGAACTGATCTGTTTCGGGTTTAGTGCGCTCCTCCGGAGAGAGCAATGGACTGCGGAAGGCCCCAACGATCATGCCGCGTTGCAGGGTGACTAATTTCTCATGGCGCGGTCCGGGAACCTCAACCTCGATCCTCCGCACAACTTCCTTACGGAACGCCAGGGCGAACTCATCGGGATCATATTTATAAATGAGCACGGCATCGACCTCCCCCTTGAGAGCTTCCTGCACGGCAGCCACCATCTGTGCGGGTAAATCCGTTGGAGTGCCGAAGCCGATGATCTCGGGAGGGCCAGCGGTGAAGAGCTGCTCCGCGCTCTCTTCAGCAATATAATAGAGCAACACAACTGTCAAACGAATGGCTTCCTCGCGGGTGCGGCCGCGCTTCTGGAAGACCGCTGCAGCGCTGATAGGGTTGCCTAAGCGTTCTTCACGCTGGGCTTCGAGCCGCCCTGTCGCTTGGAGCACCCACGTCCACGGCTGGAACCACGGAGGGGTCAAAAGCCACTGAGGGCCAATCATCACTTCGTTGACGTCCGTGGCGGTCAGTATGAGCCCTTTGAGCTCTTGGAAGATTCGTTCGGCTTTGGTTGGATCGAGAGCGGCTTGCTCTTGCTGGCTATTCCCAAGATAGTGTCCTATAAACAGCCCTAGGGTGATCAAGAGAAAAACCAACCCTAGCCATCGCTGCTTGCGCATGACATACTCCTTGGTGTCAAAGATAGCATAAAACCCCCTCAATTGTCAAGAGGGTCAAAAAAAAACGAAGAGATCGCGGATTTTACGGAAGCCCCTCTCTGAATGCGCTCCACAGCGCCGTGTACTCCCCCTTGGGGTTCCAGAAGAGATAGCTCTCTATGTTCAGCTCGCGCACCGCGCGCACCTGCGCTCGAATGTATTCCCCATAACTTAAGTGTCCGGGAATGCGCATCTCGAACGCCTGCAAGAAGGGTCTGAGTTTGAGCTCGCGCCTCAGCCCGCTCTCCAGAGCTCTCTTGACCGTCCCGTAGGGGTCAGAACGCAACTCATCAGTCTCATAATGTGACGGATAGACCATCGGCGAGAGCACGTCAAAGAACTTTGCAAACGTCTCGAGGTGCTGCCCGATGGGGTCTATCTTTTTTGTATTCCAACTCCAGAGCGTCCGCCCGAAGACGTCCGCCGAGAGCCGAATTTTTTTGTGGAGTCTCTCGGAGGCGCGCCGCACAAATCTCTCAAGAGCGTCGTAGCGCTCGGAGTAGACAGGCTTGTACGGCCCGCCGTCGGGCCAGCGAATATAATCGAACTGAATCTCGTCGAACCCCAACGACGCGACTTCTTCAGCAATTGCGAGATTATACTCCCAGACGCGCTCGTCGGCCGGGGAGACCCAGCGCTGGGGCTCCCTCTCCGTAGCCAGCGCGCTCAGATACCGAGCGAGCTTAGGATCGTAGAACACGACTTGCCTGGCAATCACATAAAAGCCGAGCTTTTTCAGCTTTGGCACTAGCTCGTCGAGCTTTAAGAGAGCCACCCGAGCACCGATCTTGCGCGCCAGCGGAACTTTCGTGTCATACGCGACCGTGCCGTGATTGTCTTTGATATCTATCACGAGAGCGTTGAACCCGACGCGTCGGGAGTTCTCTATAATCTCTTGAAGTTTCTGGGAATTGGCCGCAACGGCCGCAGGCACGTAGACCCCGCGAATCTTCGAAACGCTCTGAGAAGACGAGTCAAGAGAGGAAGCTGCTCGCTTCAAAGTGGGCACGAGCGCTGCCTTCGAGACCGGCTGCGCCGGGCGCTCCGGCCTTGCTACGATATATCCCAGCACAGCCAGCCCCAGGAGAACTAGCGCCATAGCTGCGATATTTCGAGGTTTTCTGCGGTGAGCGCGCGGCAAATTCTCTACACACTCCTGTCAGGGCGGGCCTCCGGTTAGGATATAATCTACTCCGAAGAGAGAGAGGGGGCCAAGGTCGCATGTCCGATCTTCTGGAGAAAGCGCGTCAGCTGCTGGCCGAAGGTGATCTCTGCGACCATTGTCTGGGGCGGGCGTTCTCGCAGCTGGGCAAGGGGCTGCGCAACGTGCAGCGAGGTCGCGCCCTGCGCACCGTGCTCACCATGGAGGGGCAGCTCTTTGTTGAGAACGAGCAGAGTTGTCGCATCTGCGGGGGAATCTTCGCACACGTGCGTTCGTGGGCTGAGCGCGCGGTCGCCGCTGTCGAGGGTATAGAATTCCGAACATATCTCATGGGCACGCGCGTTCCGCCGGCTCTAGAGAGCGCGGAGTTGGCCCTCAAAGCCAAGCACACTCTGCGGGGCGAGCCGTTCAAACAAGAGTTCAATCGAGAAGTCGGACGGCTCTTTGGGACGCTCTTGGCTGAGCGGGGACTCTCTGTCTCTGTAGATTTTCTCGATCCGGAGATCGTGCTCCTTATGGATCTTGGAAGGTCCGAGCTCAGGGTGCGCATTAACCCGATATTTATCTATGGGCGATATAAAAAATTCGTGCGCACCATTCCTCAGACGAAGTGGCCTTGTCGACAGTGTCGTGGGCGCGGCTGCCCTGAGTGCAACTTCACCGGGAAGACTTATCAAGAGAGCGTGGAGGAGCTGATCAGTCCGCCATTGCTGAGGGAGACGCGCGGAGTGGGCACAGCATTTCATGGTGCCGGTCGCGAAGACATTGACGCCCTGATGCTCGGCACAGGGCGCCCGTTCGTCATTGAAATTAAAGAGCCCAAGGTACGCACGCTCGACTTAGCAAGACTCCAAAGAGAAATTAACGAGAGTGCCGCGGGCAAGATCGAAGTGAGCGAACTCCAATTTGTCAAGGGATCTGTTGTCGAACGTCTGAAGAATTCTGAAGCCGAGAAGGTCTACGAGGCCAAAGTGCGCTTCGCCGAGCCGATCACAGCGCAGCAGCTCCACAAAGCGCTCGGACGTCTCCAAGGCATACCGATCGAGCAGCGCACGCCCACACGAGTCGCCCATCGTCGTGCAGACTTAGTCCGCACGCGACGGGTGCTGGAGATCTCCGGAGAGCTCATCAATCCCACAGAAGCTATGATCACAGTTCACTGCGAAGGGGGCTTATATATCAAAGAGCTTGTCTGCGGGGACGGTGGACGCACGCGCCCCAGCCTGAGTGAGCTCCTAGGAGTCAGCTCGGAAGTGACGGAGCTGAACGTCCTAGCTGTCTTAGGGGATTTTCTTACGGCTTCAACGTGAGCCCCGGCTGTGGGGCTAAATCGAAGGGATCACTCTGCCCAAGCTCTGTATGCCTGAAGTATGCGCACGCCGCGATCATCGCTGCGTTGTCGGTGCAGAGCTCCATGTTGGGGAAGAAGACCTGAAGCTCTTTTTGTGAGAGCAAGCGCTCCCGGAGCCGCGAGTTGGCCGCCACCCCGCCCACAACGACGGCTCTCTTCATATGGAGCTGGCGCGCCGCGCGGAGCGTCTTCTCGACGAGTACGTCTACGACGGCTTCTTGGAACGATGCGGCGACGTCGGCCCTGTTTGCCTCAGGGTGATCGCGCAGATAGTAGACGACCGCTGTTTTGAGCCCAGCAAAACTGAACTCTAAAGAGTCTGAGTCGAGCATGGGGCGTGGGAGTGCCAGAGCTTTTGGGTGGCCCTGGCGCGCGAGTTTATCGAGCGCTGCCCCCGCAGGATATCCCAAGCCCAAGAGCTTTCCAACTTTATCAAAAGCCTCCCCCGCAGCATCATCGCGGGTCTCTCCTAAAATTTCGTACTCGCCATAGGCGCGCACCTCGACCAAGAGCGTATGCCCCCCAGAGACGATCAATGCTAAGAATGGGGGGGGCGCGTCGGGATTCTCTAAGTAATGCGCGAAGATATGCCCCTCTAAGTGATTGACCCCAACGAACGGCTTTTTCAGCGCATAGGCGACGGCCTTCGCATACGAGAGCCCGACCAAGAGCGGGCCGACCAGCCCCGGCCCGTAGGTCGCGCCCACCAGCGAGATATCTGAAAAATCAATCCCCGCTTGATCAAGGGCTTCTTTGACGACAAACGGGAGCTTTTTAATATGATTGCGGGAGGCGATCTCGGGGACGACGCCCCCGTATTTTTCGTGCAGATGGGCTTGGGAGTAGACGATATTGGAAAGAATTTCTCGAGCGTCGCGCAGCACGGCGACGCTCGTCTCATCGCACGACGTCTCGATGCCCAGAGTATAGAAGGCCATGGTGGGATCAGCGTATAATAGCGCTCTTCTTCAAGGCGGCAATGTACGGGAGATTTCTATAGCGTTCGGCATAATCGAGCCCGTAGCCGACCACAAACGCATCTTCGGTCAGCGTGAAGCCCACGTAATCGAGGGCGACGCTACGAGCGCGGCGCGGAGTTTTGTCCAACAGCGCGCAGATTTTGAGGCTAGCGGGATGACGGGCTTCAAGCAGCTCTCTGAGATGGGCAAGCGTCTGCCCTGTATCGACTATGTCTTCAATAAGCAAGAGATGTCGCCCGGCGATGGGCTTCTCTAAGTCTTTGAGCAGTCTGATCTGTCCTGGCGTCGCGCCCAGGCCGTAGCTGGAGATCGCGATAAAATCATATTCGATGGGGATGGTCATGGCGCGGGTCAAGTCAGACAAAAATATGACAGCGCCGCGCAGTAGCCCCACGGCGATGGGCGGCTCACGAAAGATTCTCTCTCCCAAAAGCTGCCCGTAGTCACGGGAGATCTGTTGACCTAGCTCGCGCACGCGCTGAGCGATCTGAGATTCTGTAAACAGCACGCGCTCAATGTCATCACGCATTACTTCCGCACCGAAAATTTCTCTTCGAGTCTGCGCAATCTCTCGGCGATCCCACCGTATTCGAGCTCTTCCATGCCCACCATCGCCGGGCCGGAAAAACCTTGACGACGGATCTCGCTCATCTTCTGCGCAGCCCTCTGGCGCACCCAGTCCCAGTACGGGTGATCGAAGATATCTACGGGGCCAATAAGCTTGCCTTCCCTCAGAGAGAACCCCAGACACTGCACCATCGCCGGGCCGTCAAAATATCCAATAGTTGAATTCTTTTTGACGGGCATGAGCGGAACATTGTGACTCCCCCGACAGTCGCCTGCGACATAGTGGGCGATCTCAAACGGCGCTAACACTTCGCCCGTCGCAGGGAATTGCGACTGCACCCGCACGAGCATCGCCGGGTCGTCTTTCCCAACGTATTTGCCCGCGATGTTATGCAGTCTGGTCGTGCTGCATGCGACTGCGATCTCCCCCGTCTTGCGCGAGCGTATGGACTCGACCAC
This sequence comes from Candidatus Fraserbacteria bacterium, assembly GCA_947085185.1. Lineage (GTDB taxonomy): Bacteria > Bipolaricaulota > Bipolaricaulia > RBG-16-55-9 > DRXL01 > JANXCC01. The sequence continues at coordinate 30,815 of CAMTVK010000006.1, forward strand.
AAAACGATGGTTGTCACGCAGCAGCGCCGCAATGTCATAGAGATCTTCGGGAGCGTTCAGAGCAATAACTCTGTCGCCCTCGGTGTAGTTGACGTCCATGATCGTGAACGAGAACCCTGCTGCGAGAGTAGAACTCAGCATGAGCCCTGGGCTGTACATCGGGTCGGCAAACGCTAAATATAACGGGAGGTTGAACGCGCCCGGCTCGGTCTTGTCCGCAGCGAAAAAGAGAAAGGGCTCGGCCGGACGTTCTTCGATCTCCATCTCGGCGACGCCGGGGCCCAGGCCGCGCACGTTCCCCGAGAAGCTGTCTTTCAGTAAATCTTGCCCGGCGCCGTAGAGGCCCTCGGCTTTCGCGACGGCCGTGCCGGCTTTGAATGCCTCCCACGCTAAGCCGTGAATCTCTTTGTTGCCCACGCCCTTCTGATGGGTCATTAAGATATGAATATCGTCGCCGCAGTAGCCGACATAATAATCTATCACGAGCCCCTTGGCGTTCTTCTTGACGAACTCGGAGACAGCTTGGACGACGCCGGGGCTGGGGCAGATGTGCCCGGCGATGGCGCCGATGTCAGCTTTAATAGCGCTGATCGTGATCTTCATGAGAACCTCCTGCAAAATTTTATGAGCTCGAACTTGGAGCCTTGGTTCGCATTCTCTTTAAGCCTTCAATCAAGGGAGCCAAGATCTGAGAAGCTTCACAGATCTCGATCCCGAGGACCTCCCCGCTCTCTTCGTCAATGTCTAGGCTCACACCAGGGAGAAGTTCTTCACTGACCGCAGGGCCGTCTCGCCTATGAATATATAGGATATCGGCCTGCTCATCATAGCGTACGCTACCGCGCTCAATCATAGGAGTGTCCACCTCCCTGTTTGTACTCTACGCTGCCGCTGACTTTCCTTGAGTGCCGAGCTTGTGATCACAGTAATTGTATCACCATCGCGTTCGAAAGCCACCATGACGTCGCGCTCCTTCCCTAAGTAGCGCTTACGCCCAACAGCAACCTCGCGCCCGGAAAGCATATCTTGATAATGATCACCATGAGCAATGATCTCTTCAATCCACCTTTCAGGAATACCTCGTTCTTGCAAGCGCTTCCGTGCATAAGCTGTATACCTCAGGCGCATTACTTCAATCTTGTGTTAGATCAGCTTGATCTGGCTGTTGTCGGCGAGCACGAAGCTGAGGGCCTCCGGACGACGGTCTCTCTTGCCGATCTCGACATGGCGCCCGATGAGACTGTGGTCAATCCGCCCGATCCCTTCAATGCGCGCCCCCTCCATCACAATGCTGTACTCGATCTCGCTTTGGCGGACTGTCACGCGCGGCCCGATCGCCGTAAATGGCCCGACGAACGAATCTTCAATCGATGCACCCTCGCCGATGACCAGCGGGCCACGGAGCTCGGAATTGATCACTCTTGCCCCTGGCGCAATCTGCACCCGCCCGACAAGCTGGGAGCGCCCATCCAGTTCTCCATCGACTTGAGTTGTGATGCGCTCAAGGAGCAATCGGTTGGCATGGAGCATATCGTCGGGCTTGCCCACGTCCTTCCACCAGCCCTTCACCAAATGAGGCGTGACGCGATAGCCCTTGTCTATCAATCTTTGAATGGCGTCAGTAATTTCGAGCTCGTCGCGCCAGCTGGGCTTGATCTCTCGGATCGCTTCAAAGATCTTCTCGTCGAAGAGATAGACCCCAACAATAGCGAGATTGCTTGGAGGTTCCTTGGGCTTCTCGATCACCCTGATGATCTGCCCGTCTTGCAGTTGAGCAACCCCGAAGCGGCGCGGGTCTTCGACCTCAAAGAGCATGATCGAAGCATGAGCATGACCGCGCTCAAACTCTCTCACAACGTCGGCGACGCCATTCTCCAAAAGATTGTCTCCCAAATACACCAAGAAGGGCTCACGCTTGATAAACTCTTGAGCACACGAGACGGCGTGTGCCAGCCCTTTGGGCTCATGCTGCAAGATATATGATATTCTGATCCCCCAGCGCGATCCGTCGCCCACAGTTGCCTTAAACTCTTCTTCGCGATGCGGGCTCACCACAATCCCAAGCTCCTTAATCCCCGCCTGCACGATAGAGTCAATGCTATAAAAGATCACGGGCTTATTGGCCACGGGGATCAAGTGCTTGGCGCCCGTGTAGGTAAGCGGGCGCATGCGCGTGCCCTCGCCAGCACAGAGAATGATCGCTTTCACCAAAACCGCCGCCCGGAAGCCCCCGCCTTTAGGCGTGGGGAGGAAGGGCAGCTTCCTCCTTTCCAATTATTGAGTGTTTTGTGTTATAATCAGAACATGAACCTGACCTGGATGGTGAAGCTTCAGCCCACGCAGGAGCAGGCCGCGTCGCTCCTGGAGACGATGGAGCGGTTCAACGCTGCTTGCAACGCCATCGCCGAAATCGCCTTCCAAGAGCGGACGGCCAACAAGATTAAACTCCAGAAGCTCGTTTATCGTGACATCAGGGAGCGGTTCGGACTCTCCGCACAGATGACTGTCCGCGCCATCAGCAAGGTCGCGGAGGCGTACAAGCGGGACAAGTCCAAGAAGCCCGTCTTTCGCCCGCACGGGGCCATCATCTATGACCAGCGTTTGCTGTCGTGGAAGGGGCTTGACCGCGTTTCCATCCTGACGCTCAAGGGGCGCCAGATCATCCCTATCGCATTTGGTGAGTATCAGGCCGCCCGGATGAAGCGCATCCGCGGCCAGGCTGACTTGATTTATCGCGATGGCTGGTTCTTCCTCGCCGTCGTCGTCGATGTGCCTGAGCCGCCCGTTGATAAATCGGGAGACTGGCTCGGCGTTGACCTTGGCATCGCTAACATCGCCGCCGATTCGGACGGCGAGATCTACTCCGGCGGTCACCTGAACGGCCTGCGCAAGCGCCATGCCAAGCTGCGGGCGCGGCTCCAGGCCAAGGGAACGAAGTCCGCCAAGCGGCTCGCCAGAAAACGTCGGCGTAAGGAGCGGCGGTTCGCCCAGAACGTCAACCATGTCATTGCGAAGCGGCTGGTCGCGAAAGCCAAAGACACCGGTCGCGGCATCGCCATTGAAGACCTCAAAGGCATCCGCGAACGGATAACGGTTAAGAAGGCTCAGCGTCGCGTCCAGCACAGTTGGGCGTTCCATCAGCTTCGCTCCTTCATTGAATACAAGGCACGGCTGGCCGGTGTCCCGGTGATCATCGTTGATCCACGGAATACCTCGCGCACCTGCCCCAAATGCGGGCATGTGTCGAAGGCCAATCGCCGTTCCCAGGCGCTCTTTCGATGCGTGTCCTGCGGGTTCGCTGGCCCGGCGGACACCATCGCTGCGGAGAATATCCGCAGGGTTGCCGTCATGCAGCCGTACGCGGCGGGCCCAACAGCCTAGCTGCAAGCCCCTGGCTTTAGCCATGGGGTTCATGACGCTCTATCTTACTGAGAAGACGCGCTCGCCCGCAAGATACGTCCTCTCGATCGTGATCTCTTTGATCTTGTGTGGCTCTTGAGCAGGATCTGCCGAGAGCACGATGAAGTCCGCACACTTGCCCGGCTCCAGCGAGCCCATCGTGTGCTCTTCACACGCCGCATAGGCCGCACCGAGCGTATAGGCGCGCAGAGCTTCTGCTACTGAAACTCTCTGTTCGGGATGCGGCGCATTGACGGCACAATGAATCCCATAGAGCGGGCCGAAGGGCATCCCATCGGAGCCAAAAGCGAGGGCAACTCCTGCATCTAAGACCGCGCGATGGGGATCGATCTGGGTGTCGCGCTCCGGGCCCAGACGGGTTTCATAGAGCCCTCCAGGGCCGCTCCATTGCAAGAAATTGGGCTGCATCGAAGCGATAATCCCCAGCTCTTTCATACGGGTGATCTGCTCAGGGTGTAAGAGCTCCGCGTGCTCGATGCGATGGCGGCGCTCCGGCGTGGCCCCGGCGTGAGAGAGAGCTTCTAATGTTGCATCAATGGCCCGATCTCCAATAGCGTGGATCATCACTTGGAAGCCGTGATCGTGAGCGCGCTTCACCAAGTCATTGAGCGCGCGCTGCTCGTAGTTGAGCCTTCCCAAGGTATCGGCGTCGCGATAGGGCTTTCTGAGCGCGGCGTTGCGTGCCCCAATCGAGCCGTCAGCGAAGAATTTGATCGCGCCCAGTCTTAAAAATTCATCGCCAAAGCCGGTGCCCATCCCCAGGGCAATGAAGTGATTTAAATAGTGCACTTCGATGTTGAGGCGCACACGAAGCTGAAGCCGATGGGCTTGATGCAAAGCGATATACGCTCGGACGTGTTCGGGTTTGGCGATGTCATGGATCGCCGTCACACCCAGCTTATGGGCAAGTCTTATCCCGGCTAAGATCGCTTCGCCAATCTGCTCATGAGACGGCTGCAGTCTCTGCAAGAAATCCCAAGCGGTCTGCTCACGCAGCAGCCCAGCAGCCTCGTCGAATTCGCCGGCACGGGGCGTCACCGAGATCTTTCGAAGAGCTACACTGTTGGCACAGAGCATATGCCCGCAGACGCGCACGAGCACCACCGGATGGTGGGGCGCGATCATATCCAAGTCCGCTCTCGTGATATAGCGTCGTTCGGGCCAGCAGGACTCGTCCCAGCCGCGCCCCAGCACCCAGTGATCGCGTTCTGTCTGGGCGATCCGCGCACGCACAAGCTCGAGCGCTTCGCCCAGAGAGCGCGGTGCGCTTAAGTCCAGATAATATCCAGACTCCCTCAGCCCTACACTGACTAAGTGCATGTGCGCGTCGATAAACCCTGGGAGCACCGTCTTGCCGTGAAGGTCTTCGATGCGAGTCTGTGGTCCAGCGAACTTGCGGATCTCTTCGGTGCGTCCGACGGCGACGATCTTGCCGTCGCGCACGGCGAGGGCTTGGGCGCGGCCCGATGAGCCCGTGTCAATATGCGCGTTGACCACGAGGAGATCTGCCCAAAGCATAAGAGATTTTATTATAGCTGGCGAGGCTTGGCTCGACAACTGTAGTGGCAATGGCTCAAGAGAGCCGGGCATCCCCTCAGGGGCATGACTGTGGCAGAGTGCTCAGATTTGTCAAACGACATCTCTGGGCTTATACTAAAGACACGATGACCCTGGCCAATATCGTTACCGCCGTGCGCTTGCTCTGTATCCCACTTGTGATAGCGCTCTTCTTTCGTGGGCCTCTGTGGCTCTTTTACACCGTGCTCTTGAGTGTGCTTGTGAGCGATCTTGTTGACGGGGCGCTGGCGCGCGCCCAGCGCCAGATCACTGAGTTGGGCAGGATCCTCGACCCTGTCGCTGATAAGGCGCTCTTTCTCAGTCTCTTTCTCGCTCTGGTCATCCGCGGGGATCTCTCTGTGGGGGTGCTTATAGCCTTCGCTATCTCCCAGGGGATTTTGATCTTCGGTGCCCTTTGGCTTCGCTGGAGGATGGCACGCTGGGTGATCATCGAGGCGCGTCCGCTGGGCAAGGCCGCGTCTACTTTGCTCTCCCTGGGCTTAGTGATCACAGTGTTGGCCCCTCTGATCAATCCTGAGCACGGGGGTGTGCTGGGGCGCGCTCTCTTATATAGCGGTGTGGCCCTCTCCTACGGGGCGCTGCTCGACTATATTTTCGTGGTGCGGCTCCGCATACAGCGCGGCGAACTCCGGCGGGAGCGGAGCCACCAGCTCTAAGGGCTCCTGGGTCACCGGGTGCGCGAGCCTCATCTGCCACGCATGGAGCATCAGGCGCTCCCAGCGCGTCTTCGATGTCCCGTACAGCTCATCGCCCATGACGGCATGGCCGATGGCCTTGAAGTGTGCCCGAATCTGATGGGTCCTCCCGGTGAGCGGGCGCACCAAGAGGAGCGTCGTCTGAGAGAATCTCTTTAGAACGCGAAACTCTGTGATAGCCGGCTTGCCTGTGGGGAGGATTTTCATGCGGCGACGCTGGGCGGGATCGCGCCCGATGGGGCCTTCGATCCGCCCCTCATCTTCTTGGATCTGACCCCACACGAGCGCCAGATAGAGCTTTTCGATCTCTCGGTTCTTGAACTGTTCGATCAACTTCAGATACGCCGCGTCGCTTTTGGCTACGATGAGAACCCCGCTCGTCCCCTCGTCCAACCGGTGGACGATCCCCGGTCGCCGCGGGGCTCCAAAGCTCGCGAGGGTGCAGTGACTGAGCAATTGATTGACGACGGTGCCGCGCGGGTGTCCCGCCGCGGGGTAGACGACCATCCCCGAGGGCTTATCAACAGCAATAAGGTGCTCGTCCTCGTAGAGCACCTTAAGCGTGAACGGCTCAGGTTCTTCTGAGATATCTGAGGCTCTGTCGGGGAGTTCTATCTCGATGACGTCGCCTTGGCGCACGCGCAGGCCGGCCCGCGCCATGTGCTCGTTGAGCAAGACCGCGCCCGCCCGGATGAGCGCTTGCAGGCGCGAGCGCGTCAGGGTGGGATCGTTCAGCTTCTGCAGTAGCCAGAGATCGAGCCGAGTGCCGTCCTCATCGGCGGACACGCGAAAGATCAGTCGCACGGGTCTCTCCTGCTCCATTGCGCTGCGCAAGCCTTGCGAGTATAATAACATTGATATTGTAATGATTTCTCCGTTAGAAGTCGAGATCCAGAATGAGGCGGAACGTATTGCCCGGGCCCACGGGGTGGAACTCTATTGGCTTGAAGTGCGAGCCTCGGGGCCGCGCTGGCAGGTTGTGATCTATATTGACCGAGCCGGAGGAGTGACGATCGACGATTGTGAGCGGGTGAGCCGCGCCCTGGAGGAGCCGTTGGATGCCTTGATTGACCATAGCTACGAGCTAGAAGTCTCTTCCCCGGGGATAGATCGGCCGCTGCACACCCGCGCTCACTATTACAAAGCCCTGGGCAAGCCCGTAGAGCTGCGCCTGCGACAGCCGTGCCATGGCCAAAAAGTCCTGCAAGGGAAGCTGCATGGCCTCATAGGAAACACGATCTTTCTCTCAGATGTCCACGGCCAGACGGTGCAGCTCTCTCTCGATGAGGTGCAATCGGCCCAGGTGATCGAGAGCCGGTTTCTCTGAGTGCAGGAGCGTGACGATCTCCTATGAATATCGAGTTTCTTGAGGCGTTAGAAGAGATGGCCAAGGAAGAGGGCATCGAGCGCGAAGACCTCTACGAGGCCGTCAAGAAGGGCCTCAGAGTCGCCTATATCGAAGAATTTGGCCCGGCCACCAATCTCCGGATCGAGATTGACCGCACCTCAGGGGATATTCACTTAGTTGTGGACGGCGAGGCAAAAGATATTAAGCTCACGGATTTTGGGCGCATCGCCACGCGCAAGGCCGAGGAGACCATCAAGAACGAGATCATCGCCAAGCGCCGCCAGAAGATATTAGAGCGCTATCAGAGCCGGGTGGGACAGATCATCAGTGGGCATGTCCATCGCTTTGTCGGGGCTGATGTGTGGATCAATCTTGGGCAAGCCGAGGCGCTCCTGCCCGAATCTGAGAGAATCCCCGGAGAGCGCTATCGTGTGGGCATGGTGCTCAAAGCGTATCTGATGCGTGTCGAGCGCACTCATGGTGATCCCAAGATCATTGTGTCGCGTGCTGCCAAGGAGTTCGTGCACAAGCTGTTAGAGCTGCAGGTGCCGGAGATCGAGCAGGGGCTGCTGCGCATCGAGGCGATCGCGCGTGAGCCGGGGGTGCGCACCAAAGTCGCCGTGCGCTCGCTCACGGCGGAGCTGGACCCCGTCGGCACGTGCGTTGGTGCTGGGGGCAGCCGCATCAAAGAGATCGTGCGAGAGCTGGGTGGGGAAAAGATTGATATTATTCGGTGGAGTTCGGATGTGCGCGAACTCATCAAAAACGGGCTGGAGCCCGCAACCGTGCTCCAGATCGAGCTGGACGAAGCGCACAAAGAGGCTCGTGTGCTCGTCCCCGCTTCGGAGTTGTCGCTGGCCATCGGCAAGGGTGGCCAGAACGTGCGCCTCACTGCGAAGCTCACCGGCTATAAGATTGACGTCACCAGCCCAGAAGAACCGAAAAAGAGTGGTGCAGAGCCAGCTTCCCCATCGTGACCGATCATGCGTGCTGCGCTGTTACACGGGATCTATCGGCTGGTACGCCGACGGGCCTGGCTGGTGCTGCTGAGCGCGGCCCTCCTCAGCAGCGCTGCGCTCTTCTATATTCGCGACCTGCCCATGCGCAGCTCATTCTTAGATATCGTGCCCCCAGGCGATGCGATCCTCACCAAGTTTCAAGAGCGCGAAGAGATCATCACAAAAAACGACGCTATTGATATTATCTTGTCGCTCCAAGACCCAGAACACTCCCCTCGAGATGCCGAACGCCTTCGGGTGGCTGCAGAGTATATCGCGCAGCAGCTCGCTCAGATTCCGGAGATCGTCTCGGTCAGCTTCACCAAAGATATTCAGACTCGGCGCGGCGACGAGCTGCTCTCGCTGCGCGACGAGATCTTTGTGAAGCTGCGGGAGTACCAAGAGCGCCTGCGCGGCGTTCTGCCTGCGTCAGGGGCCACATCCCCAGCGACGGCCGTGCCGGGGGTGCAAGATCTCATCCGTCTCTATGCCCAGATCAACACGGAGCTGGAGCGCATCTTCGGCGCGGAGCTGGACTGGCGACGCCTCGCCCTCAACCCCCTGGAGCTGGTCAAACGCTTCGAAGAACTCAAAAGACTCAACCAAAGCGTCAAAGAAGAGTTCGATCGCGTCCCAGGGGTCATCCAGAATGCCGATCACTTGGTGGCCGACTTGCTCCAAACCGTGAACGAAATCCATGAGACGATCACGAAGCTCTTGACCTGGCCGCAAGAGCTCTATCTCTCTCAAGACGGGACGCGCTTGCTCCTCAAGGCGCGCCCGCGCTCCAGCTCCCAGCGCAGCTTAGAGTACAACCGCGCCGTCACTCGCGCCGTGCAGGAGACCCTGCAATCGCTGAAGCTCGACGCCCAGGGGATCAGCTGGGGCCTCACCGGCCCCTACGTGATCGCCGCGGAGACCAACCATCAGTTGAACGTGGACATGCGCAACACTACTCTTATTTCGGCGATCGGCGTCATGGTCGTCATCATCGTCACGCTGCGGCAGTTTTTCTATTCCATCTTAGCGTTGATTGTGCTCTTCCTTGCGCTCATCGCCACGCTCGCTTGGGCGAAGTTCGTCACCAATGGGCTGAACTTGGTGACGTCATTTCTCCCCCCGCTGATCTTGGGGCTGGGGATAGACTACGGGATCAATTTTATCGCGCATTTTCTTCATGAGCGTCGCTGCGGGCGTCGGTTCGAAGCGGCTATCCAATCTGCGATCGTGCACAAGGGCAGCGCGCTGATCACAGCGTCGTTGGCGACGGCGTGCGTGCTCTTCGGGCTGATGATCTCCAGCTCTCCGGGGCTGTACGAGATGGGGATCATCGCTGGGGTTGGGGTTCTGTTAGCTCTGTCTGCCACGTTGCTCATCCTGCCCGCGTTGATGATCGTCTCGCACATTATGCTGCGGCGGCGTGTGCGGGCGCGCGCTCAAGGGGCGCCGTCGCCTCCCCAGCGCCCTTCAGAATCTGAACATTTCTGGCGCTTGGCCCGTTGGCCCATCGTGTTCGTGACTCTTGGGGGCAGTCTCTTTATGTTCACCCAAGCTGTGCACGTGGGGTTTCGCTTCGCCGATGAGGAGCTGACCCCGAAAGACTTGCCGTCAAGACTCGTGCAGCAGATCGCGCGGCGCGACTTCGATATGGGGACTTCGGGCTTGGCTGAGTATTTCTTGTTCTTCGTGCCAAACTTGGAAGAGCTGCGCCGGGTCAACGACGGTCTCGCGAAGCTGAAGGCGCAAGGGTACATTAATGCTGTGGCTTCTCTTGTGATGTTTCTGCCCTCTGATCCTCAAGAAGCTGAGCAGTTCTTTCAGGGGGTTTCGCTCAGCTTAGAGCAAGACCTGCAGCGCGCGCGTTCTGAGATTGAGCGCCAAGGCCAAGAACTGCAGCGCCTCCAAGACCTGACGGCCCAGATCGCTCGGCTCAAGAGCAACTTCACGCGCATCCTTGACTTAGTAGCCCTCACGGGCACAGGGGAGAACATCGCTCCGGACATCCAAGCGCAGATCGCCCAGCTTGAGGGGATCGAAGCGAGCATCCAAGGGTTGGAAGCGACCAGCCAACGCTTGGGAGAGTTGCGCGATCGTCTCACCAAGCTGAACGAACGAGTGAGCGCGCTGCTCCAGAAGATCGCAGAGCTCCAGCAAGTCCAAGGGGTGCTCCAAGCTTTACCCAAAGATCTTCAAGAGCGCTTCGTCACAGCAGAGCGCGAGTTCGTGCTCTACGCCCACCTGAAGCGCACCACGATCAATGATCCCAAAATATACAGTGAGTTTATCAATGCTGTACGGACGTTCAACGCCGATTTTCTCGGCTACTCCATGATCCAAGATCGCTTGGAGCGCTCGATGAAGCGTGACTTTCAAATCTCGACAGTGCTCGCTACTGCGATCATCCTTGGTATTCTCGGTGTGGGGTTGGGATGGCGTTGGGCGCTCGTGGGGGTTGTCCCGGTGGGATTGGGGTTCTTATGGATGCTGGGGATGATGCGGCTGTCCGGGCTCAACTTTAATTTCGCGAATATCATCATCTCGTCGTTGCTCATCGGCAACGGCGTTGATTACGCAGTCTATCTCTTGCACAGTTTCTTAGCGGACCGGCAGGTGGGGAGTGCTTGGAGAAAGACGGCAGCGCCCATTGTAGGCTCGGCGCTGACGACCATGGTCAGCTTCGGCAGTCTGCTCTTTGCGGCGACGCCAGGGCTGAGAGTTTTCGGACTGTCGGCGCTGTACGGCATCGGCTTTACTACATTGTTCACGCTCTTCTTTCTCCCCGCTGTGCTCTCTTTTTCTTGGCAAAGAGCGGATTGATTGCCCTGGCGTTCCCAGCTATAATAATATGTGCTCTCGCGCGTGTCTGTGCTCTTCTCTTACGTATGGCAGGAGAGCAAGGCTGCGAGCGGGCGGAAGTGCCATGTGCATAGTGCGCATCTGGAGCTGCAAGCGTGTGGGAGGTCGGACGGGAGAGCTCTGGCTCGTCGTGCTCCTCGCGCTGTCTTTCTATTTCTACGGTGTGAAGAGGTGGCTCGCGTATGACGATGGTGTTCGTGCTCGTGATAGGATTGACGCTGGGGTTGGGGATAATTGTGGGATGGCTGGTAGGGCGCTGGCAGGTGCAGCGCGAGTGGGCGCGCACGCACCAGCGCGCGGAAGAGCTTGTCGAAGCGGCGCAACGCGAGGCCGAAGCCCTCAAGGCGGCCAAGCTTGCCGAGGCCGAGAAGGCGCTCAAGGCCCGTGAGGAGGAGCTGGAACGGCGCATCAAGCGCCAAGAGGAGAAGCTCGAACGGCTGGAAGCGCGCCTGCTCAAAAAAGAAGAGCGCTTGGAACAGAAGGGCGTGGAGCTGGTGCGCGCGGAGAAATCGCTCAAGGACGACTTGCAACGATTGGCAGAACTGATCACGCAAGGGGAGGCCCTGCTGGCCGGCGAGCGCAAGCGCTTAGAAGAGCTCTCCGGGATGAGTGCCGAGCACGTGAAAGAGCTGCTCGTGCAGCAGGTCGAGGAGGAAGCAGAGCAGTTCTTCGCCAAGCGCATCCGTCAAGTGAAGGAGCGTATGGAAGCGGAGGCCGAACGCGAGGCGCGCAAGATCATCGCGACGGTCATCCAACGCTATGCTGCCGATGAGGTCGAGTCCACGACGATGAGCCATGTCCCCTTGCCCAACGAGGAGTACAAAGGGCGTGTGATCGGCAAGGAAGGGAGGAATATCCGGGCGTTCGAGGCTCTCACGGGGGTCGAGGTCTTGGTGGATGATACCCCAGATGCGATCTCGCTCAGTTGCTTCCATCCGGTGCGTCGCGAGACGGCACGTCTGGCTATGGAAAAGCTCTTAGAAGACGGGCGGATTCACCCGGCTCAGATCAAAAAGCAGGTGGATAAAGCCAAGGAGCGCATCGCTCAGCGCATCAAAGAAGAGGGGCAGAAGGCGCTCTTTGAGATCGGTTTGGACGGGATGCACCCAGCGTTGGTCGAGCTGGTAGGGCGGTTGAGCTTCCGTACCAGCTATGGGCAGAACCAGCTGCGGCATAGTCTAGAGGTCGCGTATCTTGCGGGGGCTTTGGCTGCTGAATTGGGGTTGGATGCGACTATGCAGAAGCTCGCCAAGCGCGCGGGGCTCCTGCACGATATCGGAAAAGTCGTCGATCATAAAGTAGAAGGCGCACACGCGCTGATCAGCGCGGAGATGGCGCGGCGCTACGGGGAACCCGAGGAGGTCGTCCATGCTATCGCAGCCCACAACGAAGACGTCGAGGCACGCACGATCTTAGCTGTGATCTTGCAAACGGCCGATGCGCTGTCGGCGGCCCGCCCCGGCGCTCGCCAAGAGACGTTTGAAGCGTACGTGCAGCGGCTCCAAGCGCTCGAAGAGATCTGTCATAGCTTCCCCGGTGTTGAGGAGGCCTATGCGATCCAAGCGGGCCGCGAAGTGCGCGTCATGGTCCGGCCTGAGGAGATCGATGACGACATGGCGGCCAAGCTCGCGTACGATATCGCCCGCTGTATCGAAGAGAAGATGCAATACCCCGGTGAGATCAAGGTCCACGTGATTCGGGAGACGAAGTTTGTCGAGACTGCAAAGTAGATATGGCCAAGGCACGAGCGATCGTTCGCATCACAGGGGACGTGCAGGGTGTAGGGTTTCGGAATTTTACGGTGCGCAAGGCGCGGCCGCTGGGGCTCTCCGGGTATGTGCAGAATCTCCGGGACGGCAGTGTGCGCGCGGAGATCGAAGGCGAGCGCGACGCTATCGAAAAGCTCTTAGAGATTCTCAAGGCCGAAGGCCCAGGGCAGATCGAGCACATCGAGGTGATCTGGTCGGACTATCTCGATGAGTTCACCGGGTTTGGGATTCAGCTTTAGGTCCCTGTCTTCATGCAGCAGTGTTTATATTTCTTCCCTGAGCCGCAGGGGCACGGGTCATTGCGTCCGACTTTGTGCGGGGCGCGGCGCGGCTGGGCCTTGGGCTTCTCTGGCTGGGAGTTTCCCGCGATCGCTGTGATCTCATCGTGGCGATAGCTCACGGACTCGATCCGTGCCGGCTGTCCCGGCTGCGCCGCGACGATCTTCAGCTGGGGCTTGATGAGATAGCTCACGATCTGTTCTTCGATCCGCCCGAGCAATTCTTGGAAGAGCTGGAACGACTCGCGCTTGAATTCTAGCAACGGGTCGCGCCCCGCATACGCGCGCCAGCCGATCACATCTTGGAGTTCATCAAGGGCGAACAGATGCTGCCGCCAGTTCTCGTCAATGAGATGTAAGATCATATAGCGGGCCAGGTGGGGGAAGGCCCCGCCGAGTCGTGCCGCCTGTGCGTGATAGTTTTTCAGCAAAAAGTCCAGAATCTTCGTGCGGGCCTCATCGGGCGAGAGCCCCGCGACTGTGAAGTCTAACGGGGCGTTCTGGAAGCCCGCAAGCTCTTTGTGGAGGCTCTCATCGTCGCGCTCCGCCCCAGAGAGATAGCGCGCGATCAGGGTCTCTGCGTAGCTTTCGATCAGGCCGGTGAGATAGTCGTCTAAGGCGCTCTCTTGTGGTGCGCTTCCCAGCAGAAACCGTTCGCGCAGACTATAGATGGCTTCGCGCTGGCGCGCCATCACCTGATCGTATTCGATGAGTCTTTTTCTGATGCCAAAGTAGTGAATCTCCACGCGCTTTTGCGCGTTACGGATCGCTTTGGTCAGCATGGGGTGTTCGAGGGCTTCGCCCTCGATCATGCTCTTCTTCACAAACGAGAGCAATTTGCTGTCGCCGAAGAGTCTAATTAAGTCATCTTCGAGGGAGACGTAGAACTGGGAGCTGCCGGGGTCGCCTTGGCGGCCGGCGCGCCCGCGCAGTTGATCGTCAATTCTGCGGCTCTCGTGGCGCTGCGCCCCGATGATATGCAGTCCGCCCAGCTCCACTACCCCTGCGCCGAGCTTAATATCTACCCCGCGTCCGGCCATGTTGGTCGCTACGGTGATCGCGCCCTTCTGGCCTGCGTCTTTGATAATCTCTGCTTCGCGCTCATGGTGTTTGGCATTGAGCACGTTGTGGGGCAGCCCACGGCGAAAAAGCAGTGTGCTCAAATACTCAGATTTTTCTATGGAAGTGGTGCCGATGAGCACCGGGCGCCCCAGCTCGTGCAAGCGATAGGTCTCTTCGACAATAGCATTGAACTTCGCTTTCTCAGTCGTAAAGAGCTTATCGGGCAGGTCCTGACGGATCATGGGCTTATGGGTGGGGATAACGACCACAGAGAGCCCGTAGATCTGCTGAAATTCTTCTTCTTCGGTCTTCGCTGTGCCGGTCATGCCCGCTAATTTCTTATAGAGCTTAAAATAGTGTTGCAGGGTGATGGTCGCGAGAGTCTGCTGCTCTTTGCGGATCTCCAACCCTTCTTTGGCTTCGATCGCTTGGTGGAGCCCGTCGCTCCAGCGGCGGTCGGGCATCAAGCGCCCCGTAAATTCATCAACGATGATGACGCGCCCGTCCTTGACGATATAGTCGCGCTCTCTCTTATAGAGATGGAGTGCGCGCAGGGCTGTCTCCAAGTGTTTTAACAGATCGACGTGCTCTGGGGCGTAGAGATTGTCGACTTTTAAGATCTCTTCGGCCTTCTTGACGCCGACCTCGGGGGTGAGGTGCACCCGTCGGGCTTTCTCGTCTATTTCGAAGTCGACGCCCTTCTGAAAGCGTGGGGCGATCGCCGCGAACTTCTTATAGAGCTTAATAGTCTCTGACGTGCTGCCAGAGATAATCAAGGGCGTGCGGGCTTCGTCAATTAAGATGTTGTCTATCTCGTCTATGATGGCGAAATCGAGCCCCGTCTGGACTCGTTGCTCCCGCGAGATCACTAAATTATCTCGAAGATAGTCAAAGCCAAATTGGGTATTTGTCCCGTAGATAATATCGCACTGATAGGCGTGCTTCCGCTCTTCGGGGGAGCTTGTCTCTTGGAGGAGTCCGACTTTCAGCCCGAGGGCTTCATAGATTGGGCCCATCCAATGGCGATCGCGCTTGGCCAAGTAATCGTTGACCGTGACGATGTGCACTTTCCCAGCGAGCGCATTGAGATAGGCGGGCATGGTGGCGACGAGCGTCTTGCCCTCGCCGGTCTTCATCTCGGCGATCTTGCTCTTATGAATGACGATGCCACCGATGAGCTGGACATCGAAGGGGCGCAGCCCGATCGTACGTCGGGCGGTCTCGCGCACCACCGCGAACGCCTCGGGCAAGAGATCGTCGAGGGTCTCGCCCTGGGCGAGTCTATCTTTAAACTCGTCGGTCTTGGCCCGCAATTGATCGTCGGAGAGCTTTTGTATTTCTGGCTCGAGTCTGTTAATCTCATCGACGATGGGCTGGAGCCTTCTGAGTCGCTGTTCGTTGGTCTCGCCGAAGATCCAGTCTACGGCGCGCTTGAGAAAGTCTGCCATCGGTGACACCTCTCCGTGATGGACACTCTATTGTACTCAGCGCGGTTGGGCAAGCAAGTCCTTGAGCTGTGCTTCCATCTGGGCGAGCGCGGCGGCTTGGGCTTTGAGCCGAGTGAGCTCATCGGGATCGGTGAGCCGGCGGCTGCGCTCGATCTCTCCGATGCGTCTGAGAATCTTCTCTTTGAGCTGGGCGATGACGGCCAGACCGCGCTCGAACTGGGCGCGGGCGGCCTCAAGTGCGCCGCGCTCGCGATGCAGCATCCCCTGCACTAAATACGCTCGGGGATAGTCGGGATGCTCTTGCAAAAATTTTGCTAACTCACCCCACACCAGCGTGCGGTCCCCTTGAGAGACGAGCACGAGCACCCGCTGCATAAATTCGGCTTCCAAACGCATAGCGGGTTCTGGGTCCAGGCGCAAGAGCTTCTGCAAGTGCTCGCGAGCGCGCTGGGTCTCCCCCAGGCGTAAGTCCAGTTCGGCTAACTGAATATACGTGTTCTCTACGGGATAAGACTTAAGAGAGCGCTCAAAGAGCTCGCGAGCGCGTTGGAGCTCCCCTTGCTCTCCGTAGATGACCCCTAGATAATAGAGAGCTTTCCCGGGCGCGATCGCCAAAGCGACGCTGCGCTCTAGCGCGATGCGCGCCAACTCATACCGAAGATTATTGATTTCAGCTTCCCCTTCATCGAGAGCGATGTCCGCTTGCCAATCGCGATACGCAAAGACCGAGACAGTCACAGCCAACACAAGAGCCGTGACACCCACAGCGATCTTGGCAGACGATCCGAGCGTCACCGTGGGTGCCGGGCCGAGCAGCGGGCGCGTATAGAGCAGACTGATCAAGAGCACGAGGTTGAGCTCCGATGCCGGCAGGTGCAACGGAAAGCTCACGAGCGCATCCGTGAGGAACGCGACGAGACCTGCGCCGAGCGCCACCACCCAAAGCCGGCGCTCAGGGGACTCTGACGAGCGCACGAAGCGATGCGCTCTCGCTATCAGGGTGCCCGCAAATATCCCGAGAGCTACCAGGCCGATCAGCCCCAGCTCGGCGATCAATTGCACGTAGTCGTTATGGGCTTGGATCGCCCGGGGCAGATAGAAATTATACTGCTGTCCCAGCGGGGTCTCCTTGAAGCGCGCTTTATATTCTAAGAATTCGACTTTATAGTCCCCCAAGCCCACCCCGACAAACGGGTGCGCCTTGAGCATTTCATAAGCGATCCACCAGTTCCAGGTGCGCGCGATCCCGGAGTTCTCCTCCCAGAGGCGCTGAAAGAATTTGGCGATCTGTTCGATAGGTGACGCCTCAAGGGGGGCCGCGCGGCCCAGAAGGGAGTTCAGCGGTCCCGGCGGCGACTGCAGCCAGACCACAAGCGCCAAGAGAATCACGACAGCGAGCACCCAACGGCGTTGGCTCGCTATCGCTGATCTGAGCTGAAAGATCAGCATCCCCCCAAAGAAGAAGATCACAGAGGCCAAAGCAGCGAGATACGCCCCGACGGAGTTTGCTGCCACAAGGGCCGCGACCATCACAATTAAGAGGGCTACAAGCCCAAGCCGCACCACGCGACTCTGTGTCATCACCGAGAGAAAGACCCCGGGCACGAGCAGATGCGCCAAGAACCCCGCCAGATAATTGGGATTCCCAAACGTCGAGATCATCGCCGGGCTGCTCCCTAAAAACCCCGGCGGCCCCGGCAATCGCCCATAATACTGCAGGAGCCCATAAACTGAAGCAATGGCCGCCGACAGCAAGAGCGCGCCCAGAAGAATCTTTATGTCGCGCTCACTCTCGACGGTGTTGACGATGAGCACACCCAACAGCCCAAAATAGATCAGCCCGACGAAGCTTATCAGACTTAAAGCGAGATTCTCAGCATTGATCAGCGAGAGTGCACACGCCCCCAAGACTCCCAGAGCCGGCCAAGCAAGCTGTGTCACGCTGAGCTCGGTCTGAGCACGCAAGAAAATCTCTAAAGCCCATAAGACTACTAACGTTGAGATGCCCCCATAGAGCACGGCGCTTTTAGTGTAGCCGTACTCGGTGTTGGGCAGATAGATCACAATGGGCACGGCGAAGACGAGCGCGACTAAGAGCCAGAAGCGCAGCCGGGGAAGCGACACTAATCGCAAGCGCGCTGCAGCGCGCTCCAGGAGCGCCCGTGCGACCTCTCCCCCGGCCCCTCCCCTAAAGAGGGAGGGGAGCTTCTTCTCTCTAGGAGAGATTCTGGAGTACTTAGGTTGCTTATAGGCTTTCCGTGTTCTCCGGGCCATTCCGTGTTCTCCGTGATTCAAAAATACCCTAACGCTCTGAGGCGCTCCATCAGCCCCTCTTTGTCGGTGCCACGCCCGGCCCGCTCCGCCACATCTCTATCGGGGACGGGCTTGGTGCACGGCACACACCCCAAACTGCGATAGCCCTTATCGTAGAGAGAGCAGTACGGCAATTGATATTTTTTAATATACTCCCAGATGTCGCGCTCGCGGAAGTGCAGGATGGGATGAACCCGAACGTGATCGGCCCTTGGAGAGAGATAGAGCTCTTGGGAGCGCGCTTGGTGCTCGTCCCAGCGCACGCCCGTAATAAGCGCGCGCCATCTATATTTGTGAATCGCTTGAGTGAGCGCCTCCGTCTTGAGGCGCTTGGTGCAAAAGAGACAAAACTGGGGATCGTCGGTGGGCGGGGCTTGCTCGAGGGCTTGGCGGTTTTGATAGACGACGAGCTGGAAGCCCCACTCGCGAGCAAGACGATCCCGATAGTCATAGACTTCAGGGAAGTCTACGGTCGTATCGATGTGCAAGACGGGGATGGGGATGCGCCCCTTGCCGGCCCGCCGCACCAGATCGAGCGTCACGAGAGAATCCTTCCCGCCCGTAAACGCCACGGCCATCTCGCTCCCAAACTCTGCCAGCGCTTGCTTGAGAATTTCTAAGCTCTTCTGCTCGCGCTCAAGAAGCGTCCACGAAGAGATATCGTTCATAGAGTGTCCCCTTTCTCGCGTGAGTATATCAGATTTTTGTGATCGTTGCCCGATAGACGCTTTGTGCGTACTGAACCAGTCCCGCGGGGACGACGGGCCAGATCGCGCTCCACAGGCGCGGACGCCGAAGAAGCTCTCGCGCAATCCTGCTGGGATAGTCTATATCCCCAAATCGCTCGATCAGTCTGCGCACGTGAGGGCTCTTGAGTACTGTGAGGGCTTGCGCGATCTGGGCATCGTTGAGCTGCGTGAGCATCTGATGGGCAGAGAAGCCGAGGGTGAGCTCTCTTGCGAGCTGAGCGCGCCAGAGCTTCTCGTATTCTCTGAGTGTGCCTGCGTCAGTATGGCCGGAGAGCGCGCATCGGGCCGCGACTTCTCCAGCGATCCGCGCGCAGAGCATGCCCGTATAGATTCCCCCACCGCTGGTGGGCTTCGCTTGGCCTGCAGCGTCCCCGACGATGAGAACCCCGTCAGCGACGGTGCGCTCCGCCGGGCCGATGGGGATCATCCCTGACTGATACGAGAGGATCTTCCCGGAGTTATGATATTCCGTGCGCAGGCGCTCGAAGCACTCTTGGGCTTTGTGGAAGAGATCGGTGGCCAGCCCCACGCGGGCGGTGCCGTCGGCAGCGGGAACGGACCAAGCGAAGCAGTTTGCTGCCCAGCGCTTGCCAAAGAAGACCTCGACGAAGTCCCCTCTCACTCTGCCGTTCCCATCTTCTTCAGAGAGCAGAGGGGTTGCAATGAGCGCTTGGAGCCCTAAGAGAATCTTGTGTGGGCGGGGCAGGCCGGCTTGTTGGGCTAAGATACTGTGAGGGCCATCAGCGCCGATGATGACCGAAGCACTGAGAGACTGTCGGGCGCCGCTGGGGGTCTGGGTGACGAGCGTGCGCGCTCTCTTCTTGTAGGGGCCAAGCGCGACGGCGCGCGTCCCAGTCTGGACAATGACCCCGACTTTCGCGGCGCGCTCGACCAAGAACTGATCGAATCTATCCCGATTGATGACGTAGGCGCGGACGCGGTCGCCGCCCAGTTCATACACGGAGCCGTCGGGGGAGTGCACGCGCACGCCGGTGATCGTCCGGACGATAAGAGTGTCTGGGGCGCGGGCGAGCCGCCAGCCCCGAAGACTCAACAGCCCTGTGCACTGAATCGGGCGCCCGATCTGAGTATGCTCTTCGAGCAAGAGCACGTGGGCCCCGTGGCGAGCAGCGATATATGCTGCGGTGGCGCCCGCGGGGCCGGCGCCTACCACGATCACGTCATAGTGTTGCATAGTCAGAAACCAAAGGGCTTATGATCCTCACTTGCTCTTCTTAAACTCAGGAAGTCCCAAGCACCGCCGCAACAGCTGGCGCACTTCTTTCGCAATCTTGACAGCTTCCTTAGCTTCTTCTGCAGTCGGTTCCTCCCCAGGGTAGCGAGGCATGACGCTATATGCGTTGAGCATCTCCAACAAAGGATGGAGTGATTGCAACAAAACATCTTGTTTCTGACACAGCTGGAGCAGCCGCAAGAGATCGTGTGTCTTGGGGAAGGCTACTCGCCTCTGCACCAGAAATGCTTTCAAATATTTCTCTGCACTTTGCTGGGCATGAAAACAAATACTGTTAGTCAATTTCTTTTTTTGTCGGCTCAAGATCAAAGCGACCTGGAAATCTTCTTCAGCCTTCTGAACCCAGGCGCGCACGTCCTCGCGAGGAGCGCTCATAGAGCACCCAGCCTTGGCGTACCACCTCCTGCAGGAACGGATCAAACCAGGTATTCAATCGCTTTGCGAATTCCGACGGCGTCAGAACGATCAAATCGAGAGGGTAGCGGCGCGGCTCAAAGTATCGCGAGACGAGCTGCTGCCGCCTGGCCAAGCTCTTTTCCGAGGTCGCAAGGACAATGAGAAGATCTAAGTCACTCTCAGTGCTCGGCTTCCCATAGACGTGCGACCCAAAGACAATTACTCTCTCAGCGTTGAGCTCATGCACGAGCCGGCGCACACACGCTCGTAGCCAAGCTTCAACCGATGACGCTAGCTTAATAAACCTCTTCTTCTCTTCCCACATCGCATCGTATTATATCGTACTAGCGCATCACGAGCATCACGATGATCCCCTCGCCCTCGGTGAGGGGCTCGAGGGCTTTGCCGATGATCGCTCCCTCGCACTTTTGAATGCTATCGCAGCGCATGGCGTAGCCCGGCTGAGAAGCGCTTGTCAGAAGATCTCCCGGACGTATAGGGCCGTTCTCGGCAGTCACTTTCACCGGGACGCGCCCCAAGAGCGCTAGGAGAGCTTGCTGTGGCGAGCGATCCTGTGCCCCCAGCACAACTCCCGGGGCCGTCGAGATCACCCCGGCAACTAAGGGGCTGTAGGGTGTGCGCGCTTTGCGATAGTGTTTGGGATTTTGGGGATCGAGCTCGACGACGTCCCCAGGCGCGACGGCTTCAGAGACGGCGATAAACTCAGCGACGTCGGCGCCACCGGGATTGAGGGAGCCGTCAGTGCAGACGTTGCCCGTCGCGCGCTCGACGCGGAAGATCGCCCCTGTATTGGTGCAAGCTGGCGACACCGTGCTCCAGTGGACGGCCATATTATTGTTGAGTATCTGCGAATTGAAGCCGATCTGGGTCGCATCGCTTGGGCTCACTTGCACGCCGATGGTCGCACTGCCGCCCTTATCGGCAAAAGCGCAGCCGCCACCAAAGTCTACGTCTTGATAGTTGAAGAGCACGTTGTTATTGCTCTCGAAGAGGACGATTTGGAAGCGCACGGTCACGCCAGAGTTGGTGCTACAGGTATAGTGTCCTACATTGCGCCACTCGATGACCAATTCTCGATTGGGGGCTGAGCCCAACACTTGCCAGAAGACGTTCTGGGTCGTGCCGGTGCCGCCGGGTCCCGGGAAGAGATCGTCCCAGAAGGGCGCGATGAGCGTCGTGAAGGAAGTATAGGGAAGCTGCTGATTGCTATACTGCAAACCGGTGTTATTGGTGAAGCTCAATAGGCCGTTTGCGTTGACATGGACGGTGCTGTAGCTGCTTGTGCCAAACTGCACAGCGAATCCTGGGGTGATGGACGCCCAGGTATCATCCCCCAAGTTGAGATTCGTCCCAGTGATCGTGCGATAGTTTGGAGAGGGCGTCGTACAGCTGTAAGAACCTTGCACGCCGCCGACCTGCACGGTCGTAGATTCTCCGTTGGAGAAATTGAGCGTGAAGGTGCCGATCTGGCAAGCGTCGCCGGGCGTCCAAGTCCCTGAATAGATGCCGTCGTTGGCAGCCAAGTCGGGCGCGACGCCGTTGTCTACGAGGTTGACGACTGTTCCGCCGGGGTTGATCGTCACTGTGAGAGCGCCTGCGGGAGCTGCGCAGTTAATGTTGAGCACCGCGATCGTCACCGGTGCTCCGCCGCCCACAGTGGCGAATGGTCGCAGGACCCCGAAGAACGGCGCGTTGGTGCAGGAGAGCGCCTGGAAGGCGTTGATGCGGCGCGCTGTGACTGACTTGCCTTGCAAGCTCAATTTGACGTCCCCAGTGGAGAAGATCAAGTTGCGAATAGCGATCCAGTCGCGGCTGGGGCTGTGAGCTTTCAGTAGCGCGGCCAAGCCCGTGACGTGCGGCGTGGCCATCGAGGTGCCGCTGAAGGTGCTGTAGGTGTTGTTCGGAGTGGTGCTGAGAATGTTCTTCCCTGGAGCCCCGACGTGAACGGTGCGCAGACCGTAATTGGAAGCCCCGAAGGTAAAAGTCGCTAAGTTGTCTCTGTCGTCCGTAGCCGCCACGGCGATGATGTTGGGCAAGTAGTAATTGCTTGGGTAGTGAGGGATCGCATCGTTATCTGTCCCGTCGTTGCCTGCAGCGGCGATGAACAAAATTCCGGCGTTCATGTGAGCTCTGATGGCATCCAAGAGCGCTTGCGAGAAGCCGCCGCCGCCCCAGGAGTTGTTGGTGGCGACGATGTTCTCGCCTTGGTTTTTCTCCGTCAAGACGTACTGCAAACACGAGATCGCGCCGGCTGTCGAACCGCTGCCGCCAGCTCCTAAGAACTTACAATGGCCGACTTTCACATCCCAGTTGACGCCTACGACCCCGACGCCGTTGTTGCCGCGCGCGCCGATTGTCCCAGCGACGTGCGTGCCGTGACCGTTGTCGTCCCTGGGATCGCTATCGTTGTTGAAGGTATCTATTCCGTAGATGTCGTCCACCCAGCCGTTGCTGTCGTCATCTATGCCATTGCCGGGAATTTCATTGGGGTTGACCCAGCGATTGGCTGAAAGGTCTTCGTGATTGTAGTCGCCTCCGGTGTCAATCACAAAGACCACGACGCTGCTGCTGCCCGTGGAGAGATCCCAAGCTTCGGGCGCGTCAATGTCAGCGTCGGGCGTGCCGCCGGTCTGGCCGGTGTTGTGCAGGCCGTAGAGCTGACTGAAGGACGGGTCATTGGGCGTGAGCTGTATCTGTTGGGCTTTGCGCACAATGTAATTGGGCTCGGCGTACAGCACGTCGGGGTTTTTTCTATAGAGCCGTATGGCTTCCGGCACGCTGAGGCTCGCTGGGAGACGCACGAGCTGCAGATTGGGCACGATCTCGAAGGTCTTGAGCACTCTTGCGCCAAGCATGTTATGAACCTGGCTTGCGTCGACCCCGAGTTTGACCCGCACCAAAAGTTCATTAGGGACAAATTCGCCGGTTGGCTCTCTATCTTTCTGTCCTTGTACCGTTGCGGTCATGCTCACGAGCGCGAGGAGTGCGGTAAGCACTGTGATCTTCAGCGCAGATCGTGTTATGGATCCCATGCTTTACCTCCTAGCGTAACATGACTTGCACTTCGATCACACCTGTGCCCTCGGTGAGGGGCTCGAGAGCCTTCCCGATCACGGCGCCGACGCACTGGCTCTTCTCCGGGCACCTCATCGCATACCCGGGGATCGGCGAGCTCACCAACAGATCGCCGACTTGGATGGCTCCATACTTGGCTGTCACCTTGACGGGCACGCGCCCGGCCAACGCCAAGATCGGGCGAGTATCGCTGCTCTTGGCGCTCTGGTTGCCCAATATAACTCCCGGAGCTGTCGAAATGACCCCGGCGACGCGATGGCTTATGGCCTCGCGGGCCTTGCGGAACTTGCCCGGATTGTCTGGGTCAATCTCGACGACATCGCCCGCTTCGAGCGGTTCGGTAGTATCGATGCGCTCGGCGACGTCGGCCCCGCCGCCGGTGATCGAGCCAGCGGCGTAGACGTTGCCCGTCGTGCGCTCGACGCGGAAGATCAAGCCTGTAGCTGAGCCAGAGCCCGTGTTATAAATTTCCAGAGCATTGGTACCGCTGGAGCTGTCGATGCGCAGGCCCGGCTGATTGGCAGTGTTATTGATATGGGTCTTGGCGCTGGGGCTGGAGGTGCCAATCCCGAGGTTGCCATCGGCGGTCAACCTCATCCATTCAGGGGGCGCTGTGCTACCGCTATGCGCCGCCCACGCAAACCCTCCCCCACTCACGTGGCGGAAGTCGGATCGACTAGCCCCAGCCACATCCCGGTAGACGATCCCCACGACACTCGTAGGTGTTGAGAATTCTATCCGTCCTACTTCGCTGGTACCACTATTGAGAAACCAGCGCTGGAGACCCGTAGGTCGAATGTGGGAGCGCTCGATGCTTCCGCTGTCAGTGTAGAACTCTACAATGTTCACGCCCGCTGGGGCGTTCACCCGCAGGTTATCGTTGATCGTCTGCACCAACGGCTGCAGGCGCGGATTTTGAGCTACTTCCCCCACCGTAGGGCCACTCAACAGGGTCAAGGGCGGTGCCACTTGTCCGGCCTTCCCCCGCACCAGCGCTAATTTCCCCAGCTTCTTGGTCACGTTGCCAAACTCATCTTTCATAGTGACGGTATAGAGATAGACGCCACTGGCGACCGGCTGCCCTTGCATATTCAACATCTTCCAATCCAACGCCACGCCATTCACAGCCCCCGAATCGAAGATCTTCTGACCCGCTAACGAGATGATCTCGACTCGCAGCTCCTTGACCGAGCCTTGGGCGGAGAACCGCACCGCATCGCTGTAGGTTGTCACGGTCAGGGAGACTGACTGGGCCAAGACTCCCAAGCCCAGCACGAACACGACTGCCACCCCGACAAGAAGACCCCGCAGAACCTGCCGCTGCATCATCGTGATGCGCCTCCTTCTTCATGACGAGTGTGTAACACAAATTATAGACCTTACTCCCCCCTTCTGTCTAGTCCATCCTGCTCTATCAATCAAGAAGGCTCTCCAACAAGCTCTCATAAGTCTGAACAGCTACGGATAAGTCAAACTGTGCTATGCGCTCGCGACCCCTGTGAGCCAGCTCCTGCCGCAGCTGCCTGTCTAAGAGCAGCTGCTCTATCCCATGAGCTAAAGCCTTGGGATCACCTGAGGGCACAAGCAAACCCGCTCGCCCTTCGTCTAAATACTCTCGTACACTTGGTGAGCAATCGGTTGCGAGCACAGGAAGCCCCAATGCCATCGCCTCGCCGATGACATTGGGCAGTCCTTCTGTCAAGGACGAGAGTACAAAGAGATCTGCGCGTGCCATGTACTTCCAAGGATTTTCCTGGAAGCCCAACAGCGCAACTCGATCAGTTAAGCCCAATTCTACAATCAAGTTCTCTAAAGCACTTCGTTCCTCACCCTCACCGATGATCACGAGGTTCACTTTCATTGAGAGCTGTGCCACCGCCCGAATCAGTATATCAAACCCTTTGAGCTTGACGAGTCGGCCCACAGCTATGAGGAGCGGTTCCCTTCGCTCATCGAACCAGGGGTGGAGGACTGGCTCAGCTGCTTGTACACATACGTTTTGCACGTCAATAGGGTTGTAGATTACAACAATCTTCTCTGCAGGCAGACCGAAGTTCTCGATGAGATCTCGTTTGATGCCCTGCGCCACCGCTACTATCACATCGGCTCGTGGGTAAAGGAGCCGAACAAGCCAGCGCAATAGGAAACGCTCATAGCGCTCAAGTTTGCTGTGTTGAAGAATCCGGCTAGTCACATCATGGACATTGACCACAACTTTCAGGTGACGATCAAAGAAAAGCTTCGCCAGAATTGCGATGATATTTGACAATGTGATTGAGCTGACTACGACTCCACAGCCGCTCTCCCGCGCTACCGCCGCGAGTCGGCGCGCCTGCCACAGCAGAGAATAGCAGTAGTAAGCAGGTTTAATCTTGCGTAACCAACGTAAGAGCGTGCCGATCAATCTTAAAGGCACACTTGCAACAAAGTAAGTTGTTGTGAGTATCACTTGCGAAAAACGCTGCTTTGCACGAGACAGGAGAGCTTTGATCTGCCAGAGGAAAGACCTGAATGCCCTTTGGGGAGGTTCTGTAACTGATATAAAGAAGGCTCTAACTGCTTGTATGCCCTTCCCCAATACTCTCAAGGAGCGGACTAATCGAGACGCTTTATTCTCAACAATAGAAAGCGCGAAGATCTCCAATAGAGGCACACTGGTGCTGACTATTCTCAGGAGCGGACCGCGCTTCAGTTGCAGAAGCAGGATAGGTCGATGGGACCTCAAATTGTTGACGTAATTGATGCAGACGCGCTCGGCCCCTCCGGCCTCTAACGTTGGGATGAAGAAAAGAACTCTTTTTTTAATCTGCTCCAAATCCGCTTGTGGCATAGTCACACAACCTCCATGATAAGTTGCTCGTATTGTTTGACTATCTTAGGAGCATCAAAGTCTTTAGCCCGTTGAGGACCTAGCTCAGCGAGCTTAGTGCGCAGTTCATGATCCTGTAACAACTTGAGCATTGCGGCGGCCAAAGCTTCTTCATCTGCTGGTGGCACTAAAACCCCGTACTGCCCGCCTTGTAAGATTTCAGCAGGCCCCGAAAGACAATCGGTCGAGATGACAGGGCAACCGCAAGTCAGAGCCTCCAAAATGACGTTGGCAAGGCCCTCCACTAGTGACGGAAGGACCAGTGCAGTTACCTTGCTCATGTAGCTAAAAGGATTGGGTGTAGCTCCAATAAAGTCAACTTTGTCTTCCACATGCAAGGCTTTCGCCAGCTCTTGCAGTGCCCCTTTCTCTTCTCCTTCACCAACGACTAGTAACCGTGCTGGCTTCTCTGAATTTGCGATTTTTAAAGCATTGAGCAAGATATCTACACCCTTGAACTTGACGAGTCTACCGACAAAGAGGAAGATCGGAACCTGAGCTGCAAACCAAGGGTGAGTGACAGGTTCTTGACTTAAATCCTGGATTTTTCGGACATCTAAAGGGTTATAGATCACATGCAAATGGTTGTGGGGAATCCCCCATTTGGTGGTAAGGTCATCAGCAATTCCTTGACTAATACAAACGATTGGATTGAGCTCTCGCAGGCGAGGTGCCCAAAACATCCGAAACTCCCTGTGGGCGGGATTCTGCATGAGGGTATTTGAAAGGTGGCTGGCTAAGCGGGCGATTACTTTTACTTTGTGGCGCAGGCTAGCCTTATAAGCCACGAGGGAGGTTAAGAAATTCGTTGTTAAAACGCAATCTATTTGCCGTTGGACAAGATGATGTGTTAATCTGCTTGACAACAATTCTAGCCACACGAAGGATTCGCACTCTCCCAGCAAGCTCAGAGGGATGTCGACGACCAACTTTTCCGAAGGTGGTAAGGGTTGCGAATTCAACACAAACACGGGGATACCGGATGGAAGGGAGTAAAATGACTGACCTTCATGGAAAACTGTCAACTCAACCGCTATGTGCGAGCTGACATGCTGCAAGAAGGTCGAGACGAACCGCTCCACCCCGCCGGGAACATGCAGGGTCTCGGTCAGCAGAGTCATCTTAACTTTACGTGCCATAAGTGTCTCGTATGACCTGCACGTACTGATTTACGATCTTCCGAGCTTCGAAATCCTGAGCCCGTTGTCGGCCTTGTTCGGCAAGCTGCTGTCGCAACGCAGGATCACTTAGCACTTTGGTGATAGCCTCTGCAAGGGCTCGAGCATCAGCCACCGGCACCAAGAGTCCATAACGCCCGCCACCCAGGATCTCAGCGGGACCGGAGGGACAATCTGTTGCAATCACGGGACAGCCGCAAGCAAGAGCCTCTGCAATTACATAGCCAAATCCCTCATACAAAGAAGACAAGACGAACACCGTCGAACGGGCAAAATACTTGAACGGGTTCTTTTGCTTGCCTGCAAACCAAATGCAGTGTTGAATACCTAATTCCGCAGCTAAATCCTCTAATCTTTGGTGCTCGTCCCCTTCACCTAGAAGGATCAAACGTGCAAGGTTACCCTGCTTGTGGACAAGGCTTAGTGCACGGAGCAGATAGTCAAAACCTTTCTGCGGAGCTAAGCGACCTGCTGCCGTGATGATCGGCGTGCATTCAGCCATCCAAGGATGGTCAACAGGCTCTGACACCAGTTTCTCGATCTGTTGAAGATCCAGAGGATAGGGGATCACTGTGATCTGCTGTTGGGTAACTTTGAAGTTATGCATAAGATCGGAAGCTACGCCTTCGCTTGGACAAACAATTTTGTCGGCCTTCTGAAGATGCTCACGCCCCAAGAACATGTAAAGCGGGCCTTTGGGAGCATGGGAAAGCATTGTGGAAGCGTGATTATCCACGGAGCCTACGAAGCAGATCTCCTTCGGCCAATACTTGCGTGATAGCAAACACAACGTGGACGCGAAGAGTTCGCGTGCGAACACGACATCCGGCCTCCTTTGGTGTACCAGTTCGGCCAGCTTAAGGGCAGTTAGCTCAAGCCAAATAAAGTCTTCACGGGCTCCCAAGAGTTGAATCGGGATATCCACGCGAATCGAGTCGACATGCGGCAGCGGATTGCGCTCCAAGATGTGCGTTTGAATTTCCAGAGGGATAGGGTAAAAAACCTCTCGATTAAAGATCATGACTAATTCGACGTCAAATAAACTGCGATCCAAATATCTCAAAAGAATGGTTATATTACGTCCTACTCCGCCCAGAGGCAAGCCGTGGGTGACGATCATCAGCTTAATTTTCCTCATTATTGCTCTCCTCCCCAGACAGCAGCCTCAAGATTCTTTTTGTATACCGGCTAGTTATTTGGGGGGCATCAAAGGCTAAGGCGCGCGTTGGAGCCAGCCGGGCAAACTGTTCTCTGAGCTGCGGGTCTCTCAGTAGCTTCAGAATTCCTTCGGCCAGCGCTGGGGGACTTTCCATCGACACTAAGAGGCCGTACTGTGTTGTCCCCTCAGCTAAGATTTCCGATGGCCCATACGGGCAGTTGGAAGCCACGATGGGGCAGCCGCAAGCCAGCGCTTCCACCAAGGCGTAACCGAAACCTTCCCACCGAGAAGGAAAGGCGAATACCGTACACTTCTGCATGTACTTAAAAGGGTTCTGTTGGAAGCCTAAAAAAGCGACATGAGGTGCTATGCCTAACTCCAGAGCGAGTTTGCGAAGGACGTCCTCCTGCGGACCTTCCCCGATGATGACACATCGCGCCGGAAGCTCCGCCCTGACGCGAGCGAGCGCTTGAAGCAGGAGATCAAACCCTTTTTGCGGGGCAAGCCGACCCACCGCCAAGATAACAGACTCCAGCCCAGAGAAGAAGGGATGGTCCACACTTTCTTTTGCTAGTTGCTGCACAGCTTTGACATCAATAGGGTACTGGATCAAAGTGATCTTTTCGGCTGGTATGCTGTAGCTTTGTTGTAACACTTCAGCGACACTGGCACTGGCGGTGATGAGACCATCTGCTTCACATAGTCTTGTTCGCGCCAGCTGCTTGTACAGCTCCCCATGCGACGCGGCACGAAAGTCGCTGGCAATCTCGGCACCAGCGACGACTATCACTTTGATAGAAGGAGCATGCTTTTTGGCGTATAAGCTAAGCATTCCGCAAAACAAGTTGAATGCCAAAACCACTTGCGTCTTCTGCACCGTTATCACATCGGCCAATTTATGAGCCATGACTTCAAGCCAAGCAAGATCAGCGCTATAGCTCAGTGATTGTAAGGGTATTTCAACATGTATTGATGGTATATTAGGCATTGGAGTCTTTTCTAGAACATGCCAGGGCACGTCACTGGGGATAGGGAAGAAGGGCTCTTGGTCAAAGATGGTAACGAGTTCGATATCTAGCATCTTTCTGTCGAGATGGTGCAACAAGATGGAAACACACCGCTCCATACCCCCAACGCTTAAGGTTGGTGAGATGAGTACAACCTTTGTTTTATGAGCCATCAAGCCTCCAGTCTTCTTCTTACAGTATAGAATATTGTCACTCCTTGCACGAGCACAAACCAAGCTGCGTAAACATAGATGAAAACTAAAAAAGGCGCGGTATGCACTACCAGCCGCGGATCAATACCCAAGGGCACTAAAAAAGCTATCAGGTTAATTGTTAGGATTGGGAAAATCAGAATTTCGCGAAATCTGGAGAATATCACAAGCAGCAATCCCATTAGATACAGATAATATAAAGGGGTGATTTCAAGCCCCGCTTGCTTCCAGAACAGATGAGTGGGTCTGAGGAATAGATCGAGATAGCCACTTATAGTTCTCGAAATGATTTCACCAAGGCTATGCATGCCAAAGATATATTGAAATGTCGTCACGGGTGCTCCACTGTGACCCTTTGCCCGAAACTGCTCTAACGTGGGGCAGCCCTCACAGCTGATGCCTTTGAGAACCACAAATTCATAGTTTCTATACCACTTGGCATGGACGTTCGCGCTCCAGAACGGATCGCCGAACTTCTGATAACTATAAGCTAAATACGGTGCGAGCAACAGCATCAAAACAGCTATAGGAATGAAAAGCTTCTTCCAAACAATCTTCTGCCGCCAGAAGGCGTAGCCCCACAGGGGAAGAACAAAGACTAAACTATTGATCTGTTGCAAGACGGCTGCTGCACCCCACCCACTAAGACCGGCCAATCGCTGCTTTTCTCCCAGCCGCTCTTGCCTTATAAGCACGTGATAAGCCAGCATGAGAATGGCGATAGTATAGAGCTCTAAGCGCAGACCACGCACACTCATAAAGATCAAGTATGGGTTAATCGCCAGTAGCGCAACCACGAGTAAAGCCAGCACTGGTTGTTTTGTGTAGTCCTTGAAAAACTTGTAGGCAGCTACCAATGTGAGCAAGGAGAGCACGAGAGTGAGCATGCGCAGGTTGAGATCCGAGGAGCCAACGACTAAGAACCAGAGCTTGGTAGCCCAAATCCATAAGGGCTCCCTAAAGCTTGTGTCATAAAGATGTCGCATATTATCAGCAATTTGTCGGTAGCCAACTGCATCGGGGTCAAGGGGGCGGTACTGAAACTCCGTTAGCGCCTCCCAGCGCAGCACGAAGCCCAGTGCGATGATCGCTACCAGCAATGAGCTTACAACAAACTTCTGTACCCCCTCTCCTGGCTTTATCAGCGGAGCCATACTAAGTGCAATTACAGTTCCAGCTGCATACAGGAACCAGATCCAAGGAATAGCGAGGTCTTCCACATAAGGCCCCAGCTGGGGCGTGACAAACCGCGCAAGAGAAGGCAAGTTCGCCAGGGGAAGCCCCGTGAAGATCCAGTTGGGCCAGAGTGCGCTGGCCAAAGCCTCGGCACCTAAAGCAGCAGCAAAGATGGCGAGAGCAAATTTCAGCTGCACAGCTCGCGCCCAAGCATAGAGGCTCAAAGGGATAGCGATGAACAGAAAGAGGCCCGGTAAGTAAGGCAAGGCGATCGGGTTTTTAATTTTGACTATCTGAATCCAATCTAAAGCAACATAGGTCTCAGCAGAACCCGTCTCTGCAGCGCTTGCAATGATCCGTAAAAAAATTTCGGAAGAGCCTAGGGCATATGGAGTCAAAAGCACATAACGGTTGGCTACTTGCAGGTTAGACCCAACCGTTTGATAATGAACCCCATCCGTAGAGATTTCGAGACGAATCTCCTCTAGCCCGGTCCAGTGAACTCCGAGGTTTAGATTGAGATCTTCGTCGGGCTCTTTAGTGATTTTATAGATGACTTCGCCACGCTGGCCTGATCTAAGATAGAGGCCATCGACCTCTACTTCCCAATCGCCCAGTACTTGAGCATCTTGCTGGATTTTCTGTGCCCTATCGTTAATGTGATCTAAGTAGGTGCTTAGCACAGTTGGAGTACCAACGAGTCTGAGCAGCTCCTCACGATAGATAAGCACTGCGATAAAAGCAGTGAGTAAGATAAGCATTGGCCATTGCAGCTGTTTGATATGCTTCATAACCACTCCTGTGGGAAAGCCGCTAACGTCTCAGCAACAGGTTGTACTTTAGGATGTACCAGATGGCCTTTAGCCCATCCCTCAAGGTGATCTTCTTGCCCTCTTCATATGTGCGTCCGTAGTAAGAGATAGGGACTTCATAGATGCGACAGCCAAGGCGAGCGACCTTGGCCGTGATCTCGGGCTCAAATCCGAACCGATCTTCTTTGAGATTGATCTTTTGTAGCACCTCGCGCCGGAACATCTTATAGCACGTCTCCATATCGGTCAGATTCATGTTGGTGAACATGTTGGAAAGAGTAGTGAGAAAGAGGTTGCCCACGTAATGCCAGAAGTACAAGACGCGGTGCGGGCCGCCCAAGAAGCGTGAACCATAGACGACATCGGCCACGCCACGCCGGATGGGCTCCAATAGCTTATGGTATTCTTGCGGATCGTACTCCAGGTCAGCATCTTGAATTACGATGACGTCTCCAGTTGCCTCCTGAAAGCCGCGTCGTAACGCTGCTCCCTTGCCGCGATTGCGCTCCTGAAAGATGACTTTAATGTTGTCCACGTAAATCCTCTGATTGAGTTGCGGCAATTCAAATCCCTCCGGGTTAGAGTTGTGCTGTGCCTCTAAGAGCTGTTGCAAAAACTCGCGCGTCCCGTCGGTCGAGCCGTCATCAACAATGATGATCTCCTTGTCAATATCTACTTCCTGGACACGCTTGAGCACTTCTTCAATATAAGCCCGCTCATTGTAAACGGGCATCACCACGGACAGTTTCATCGCTTCAACCCCTCACGATCAGGGCTACGCCCCCCAAGATGAGTGCGATACCTACCCACTGTGTGAATGACAGCGGCTCGCCCAAGAGCTTAGCCGAAATCAGAGCAACCCACACATAGCTTGTCGCAATCACCGGATACAGCACCGACAAATTGCCGTGTTTGAGCGCCACGATGAACAAGATGGCGGAAAGGCCGTAAAGGGCCATCCCGCCGAGAATCTTGAAATTCGTCAGCCAACTCCATACGCTCAGCGATATTGAGGGCGAGCCCAGCTTGAACAACAGCTGGCCCAGTGAGCCCATCAGCGCACAAAATGCCGCCAGTGCAATCGCCCAAGCTTTGGTCTCCATCCGACTCACGCTCCCTTGTTCAATAAGCTTCGGAAATAGTCAAGTGTGCGGCGCAGGCCTTCTCGTCGTGTGACCTTGGGCTCCCAACCCAGCCGCTCCTTGGCCAAGCTAATGTCGGGGCAACGCACTTTAGGGTCGTCAGCAGGCAGCGGCTCAAAGACGATTTCACTGCGGCTATTGGCCAACTCAATGATCTCTTTAGCCAGCGCTAATATTGTGACCTCGTCAGGATTACCCAGATTGACCAGACCGCTCTCATAAGACTGGAGCAGCCGGTAAAGCCCCTCAATCATATCGTCTATATAGCAGAAGCTTCGGGTCTGTGTGCCGTCTCCGTAGATGGTCAATGGCTTATTATGAAGAGCTTGCCAGCAGAAGTTCGAGACAACTCGTCCGTCATGGGGGCGCATGAGTGGACCATACGTATTGAAAATGCGAGCGATTTTCACATCTAGTCCATAGCACCGGTGATAGGCCATCGTCAGCGCTTCAGCATAGCGTTTGGCTTCGTCATAACAACTGCGCGGTCCAACGGGATTGACCCGCCCCCAGTAACTCTCTGGCTGTGGGTTCACCTCCGGATCGCCGTAGACTTCGGATGTTGAAGCGAGCATAAAGATAGCCTCTTTCTGCCTTGCTAGCTCGAGCATATAATATGTGCCGAATGCCCCAGCTTGTAATGTCTCGATTGGGTATTTCCCATAATCAGAAGGGCTGGCAGGACTGGCTAGATGGAGCACATAGTCTAGCGAATCTGCAAATGAGAGGGGCTGAGTCACGTCGTGCTGCAAGAAGTGAAAGTTGGGGTTGCTCAAAAAGGGTGTTATATTCTCCCGACGGCCGGTCAATAAGTTATCCACGCACCACACCTCATAGCCCTCTTGCACCAGACGAGCACATAAATGCGCTCCAATGAAGCCAGCTCCTCCTGTAATCAGCACTTTCTTTGCGCTCATGGCCGGCCTACCCCATAGTATATGAAGCCAAGCTTACGCAGCCTCTCAGGATTATAAATATTGCGGCCGTCAAATATAACTGGTGTTTTCATTGCTCGCTTAATTCTCTCAAAGTCTGGAGTACGGAATTCACCCCACTCTGTAAGCAGTACCAGGGCTTCCGCAGCTTGCACGCTTCCATAGTGATCATCGACATACTCGATCCGGTCACCAAAGATGGTCCGAGCCTTGTCGGTAGCCCTTGGATCATGAGCTACCACGTCCGCTCCATGTTCCAAGAGCTTTTCAATAATGGCCAGTGAAGGGGCTTCACGTATATCGTCGGTACCTGGCTTAAATGCCAACCCCCAGATTGTGATGCGGCGGCCCTTCAGATGCCCTTGGAAGTGAT
Source organism: Candidatus Fraserbacteria bacterium (assembly GCA_947085185.1). Taxonomy (GTDB): domain Bacteria; phylum Bipolaricaulota; class Bipolaricaulia; order RBG-16-55-9; family DRXL01; genus JANXCC01. The sequence goes on from CAMTVK010000006.1 coordinate 64,939, forward strand.
CGTAGATCTTCTTGAAAAAACGAAGGCGCTGCTCTTCGTTCACCATGTCGACAGCAGCAGCGATACGCAATGGGCAGCTGTGATCTTGTCCCATCCGGACAAGGGCTTTGACATCTTTGGGCAGGCAAGAACCTCCATAGCCTACACCGGGGAAGAGAAAAGCATAACCGATACGACTGTCCGCTCCGACCCCCTTGCGTACCTGCTCAATGTCCGCTCCTAGCTGCTCGCATAAGGCGGCTAGTTCGTTCATCAGGGAGATCTTGGCAGCCAGTATCAAGTTGGAGGCGTATTTAGTCATCTCAGCGCTCCGGTGGTCCATAATAATAATGGGTTTTTCAGTGCGCACAAAGGATGCATAGAGTTCTCTCATCACTTCGGCGGCTTTCAGACTGCTGGTGCCAATAATGACTCGATCGGGCTTGAGGAAATCATTCAGGGCCGTGCCTTCTTTAAGAAACTCAGGGTTGGAGACAACTTCAAGCTCATAACGAGTATATCGAGCGATGAGTTCTCGAACCTGTTCGGCTGTCCCGACGGGTACAGTGCTCTTAAGCACGATGATCTTTGGACCATTCATGGAACGTGCAATCTTCTCCGCGACGGTAAAGACCTGGCTGAGATCAACGCTGCCATCGGGGTTGGAGGGCGTACCCACGGCGATGAAGATGATCTCAGAGTTGCGAACAGCTTCAGCAAGATCCGTAGTGAACTGGAGCCGCCCCTCTCTTATATTGCGTTCGAGCAGCTCTTCCAAGCCCAGCTCATAGATGGGTGAATGGCCTTGCTGAAGCTGAGCAATTTTCTGAGCATCGCTATCAACGCCGATAACATGGTTGCCGCTATCGGCAAAGCAGGCTGCTGCTGTCAAGCCAACATACCCTGTCCCTATGACCGCAAGATACATAGGCTATCGAGTTACGAGGAACACGCCACCACCGATTAATAATATACCCAAGAGCCGAGCCAGCGTAAGCGACTCCCCTAAGAATGCCCAGGAGATCAGCGGCAGAATAAGATACACTCCTCCCCCAAATAAAGGTAAAGCATAACTAATTCATGCCCTTCTTCATCAAGACCTGCCCGCTGAGAGCGAGAACCAGGACAAAGAATATCAAGAAGATGACACGGTTCATTTCGTATCCTCCTGTGTTGAAACATTATAATGGCTTCGATTTCGATGGTCAAGCGCTTATAGCTAGGCCATTGTGATTGCGTGGATAAGCCCAGATCATCTTGGTATATCTCCCTCTCGACAGTATACAGATACGTGAGTGGCGGTACCAGCCAAACCAGCGCGCCTGCGCAGAGCTGATGCTGGAGAATTGCCAAGGGATTTCTGAAAATTAGAGAAAGCCATACACGCCTGAAAGCCGCTACATACTCGCTATCAAAATCGATGAGCTGACGATTAAAATCATGCGCATAGACTATAGAATGCATAGACGTACACACATAGGCTTTGCTCCATTTATCAAACTGCTAGGAGGGCCTCATAATCATCTAAGACGGAGGCAACTTCTCCCAAAGCCTTTAGCTTCCCTTGGGAGAGCAAACACGCACGGTTGCACAGGTGTTTGACAGCTGTTATATTGTGTGAAACAAAGACGAGTGTCTTCCCCTGACGGCGAAGCTCCATCATCCGTTCCAGACACTTCTTCTGAAAGTGCTCATCTCCTACAGCAAGCACCTCGTCAATCAATAAGATATCCGGGTCAAGATGCGCTGCGATCGAAAATCCCAAGCGTGCATACATCCCTGTTGAGTAGTTCTTAACGGGAACATCAATGAACTCCTCAAGCTCAGAAAATTCTACAATATCCTTATAGATTCTATCAATCTCGCGGCGCGTCAGCCCATACAGCGACGCATTGAGATAGATGTTCTCTTGCCCAGTCAGCTCGTGATGGAACCCCACCCCCAGTTCGATCATCGGCGCCACCCGCCCGCGCACGATAATTTCACCCTTGGTGGGATAGAGCGTGCGCGCGATTAATCTCAGTAATGTGCTTTTGCCCGACCCGTTTGGGCCGATCAACCCCAGCGCCTCCCCGTGCTCCACCGTTAGGTTAATGTCTTGCAAAGCCCAGAAAGGTTCACAGTGCTCTCGATAGCGCCTGTTGAAAAGTCCAACGAAGCGCTCTTTCAGTGAGTCGGCGCGGTTGTGTCGGATGAGAAATTGCTTCCAGACGTTGCGAATCTCAATAGCTGGGAGCATCAGAGATCCTCCGCAAAGAACCGCTGCCGCCGCCGAAAGACCCAACTTCCCACCCCAAGCGCAGCTAGCGCCCACAAACTCCCCAACAGCAGCATCTGAGCATCAGGCCAGCGGCCCCAGTAGAGCATATCGTGATACGCTGTGATGTACGCTGTCATGGGGTTAAGCTCAAAGAGCCAGCGTACCCGCCCCGGAACCATCGAGAGATGATAGATAATAGGCGTCATCCAGAACAGAATCATCAGAGCGACTTCAGTCAGATACTTGACATCGCGATAGGAGACGGTAACAGCCGAGAGAAAGAGCGCTACGCCTAGAGTGAAGACCACTTGTAAGAGCAGGACAAGAGGGTAAGCTGCTATTGCTGGGGTCCACGGCGCACCGAGAAAGACGAGCGCCGGGAAGAAGACGAGCAGCGCCAAGAGAAACTGCACAAAGTGAAAGAACACCGTAGCGATGGGCAAGATCTCACGGGGAAACGCGATCTTTTTGATGAGATTCGCATTGCCGATGATGGCTTCCGTAGAAGCTATCGCTGTCCCGCTGAAGAGATTCCACGGCAAGATCCCCACAATCAAAAAGAGCGGAAAGTTCTCCACCTGGACGCGCAGGATGTACTTGAGCGCTACCGAGTAGACGACGATCATCATCAAGGGGTTTAGCAAAGACCACAAAAATCCCAAGAACGAGTTGCGGTACTTCACTTTAAGGTCCTTGATAACCAAGTTTTTCAAAAGCTCTTGGTAGTGGAAGACAGAAGGTCGCGTCTCAATTGCTTGGATACTCATACGGGCTGATTCTACCCAAAGCCTCGCTGGGGCTCAAGGTTGCGATACAAAGCCCGCACCCGGCTTATCATCTGCTCCACCGTGAAATGCTCGAGTGCCCGACGTCGCCCTGCTTCTCCCATGCGCTGCCGCGTCTCTGCTGAGCTGAGAAGGTGCTTCAGGGCACTTCGGAGAGCAAGGGCATCCTCAGGGGACACAAGCAGCCCTGTGACGCCCTCTTCGACAAGCTCAGGCACCCCGCCCACCCGCGTCGCGATCACCGGCAGTCCCGCAAGCATTGCCTCGATGATCGTCAGTGGCATCCCCTCCCAGAGCGACGCAAGCACGAAGATATCTGACGCCTTCAAGATCTCCGGCACGTCATGGCGCTCGCCTAAAAACGCGATCTGCTCACCCAAGTCCTGAGCGTGCACGATTTTTTCTAAGCGCGAGCGCCGAGGGCCTTCTCCAACAATCCAGAGCTGCCATCCCGGCGCTTTCAGCCCTTCCCACGCGACAATGAGAGTTTCAAAATCCTTTGGCGGCGCCAGGCGCCCGACCATCGTGACGATCCCTGCCACGTTGCTTGCTCCAAGCCTACCCCATAGCACTCTCTTATCAGTTGGAGTGCAGAACGGCTCTGGCTCAAGTCCATTGGGGATCACGACGAGCTTCTCATGAGAAACCACACCAAAGCGCAACGCCAGCTGACGATCATATTCTGAGACACAGATGATCTTCGTCGAGAGCAGTGCAGGCAGGCGCTCAGCTTGAGCCAGCAACCATCGCCAGAGCCACGGCCGACCTTCAGAGAATGCCCAGCCGTGAGCCGTAAACAGAATCACGGGCACCTTCGCAAAAGAAGCTGCTAAACGGCCTAGCAGCCCTGCCTTTGTGCTGTGCGTGTGCACGATATCGAAGCGCTTGGCTTTTATAAGCCGATAAAGCTTCCAGAGAGCACCAAGATCTTTCACGGGGTGCAGCAGGCGACATAGCTCAGGGATCTCTACGACGCAGATACCGAGCGCCCGCAAACGCTCTACCAAAATCCCCCCTGGCGCACATGCTACAGTGATCTCATACTCCGATCGCAGATATTTTGCTAATAGATAAACAATATGCTGAGCACCACCCCATTCCGACAATGTTACTACTTGCAGTACTTTTTTCATCGTGTAGATGGTCAAGAGATCGCTACCCAGTCCGCATTGTAAATAATACAGCCCTGCGTCGCTCTCTTCAACAACTCCCGCTAGGGTCTAACAGTTGACCAGCTGCCCTGCCGCGGAAAGAGTACGCCGCGAGATATCACGCCATCCCCCTGCTGGCGGAGATAGAGTTGGATTTGCCCTTCGCAATAGTTTACAATAAAACTCTATGGAGCGCAGCCGTGACTGGATGGACCAAGGGAATCACTGCGAAGTTGCAGCAGGAGGAAAAAGAACATGATGGGAAGGGAGATCATCTTTATGGTAGAAGAATCCCCAGAGGGAGGATATGAAGCGCACGCTTTGGGCCATGCTATCTTTACGGAAGCTGACACCTTTGAAGAGCTGAAGGGAAAAGTACGGGACGCTGTGCACTGCCACTTTGATGAGGCTGAGCGTCCGGCCGTTATTCGATTGTACTTGGTAAGAGAAGAAGTCTTCGCAGCATGAAACTCCCCCGTGATCTTGGTGGAGAAGAGCTGGCACAGCTTTTGGCCCGCTATGGATATCGAATCGTGCGGCAGACAGGAAGTCATATGCGACTCCTCTCTTCCACCAAAGATGTTGAGCACCGAGTTACTATACCAAGACATAAACCCCTTCGAGTAGGCACCTTAAGCAAAATTCTCAAAGAAATAGCATCCTATCTGGAGATCGATTACCAAGAATTTTTGAGAGAATTGTTCCAAAAGGACTAAATTCGTGAAGTCACGGTACAATGAGTTGCTTTAAGCTATAAGGATGTTTACAATGAATGCTATGGAGCGCAGCTGCGACTGGATGGACCAAGCGAGAACGATCCGTTATGCCGAGCAGATCATCAACTTTTGTGCAGGTCTTCTATCCCAAGCTGAGCCAAGCTGAAGTCATCACACGTCTCAGAGAGGGGCTGAAGGAGCTGCGAAAGCAGTTCCCCATCGCCCGGGCAGTGCTGTTTGGCTCCTACGCCAAGGGGAATTATACCGTGGGCAGCGACATTGATTTGATGATCGTCTACGAGGGGGAGGCACGACCCGACGCCTATGCTCTCGTGAAGAAGATCCTTGATCTGCCACGCCTGGAGCCCCATCTGTATACTAAGACAGAATATGAGAGACTCGGTGAGACGCTCCGCAAGATGACTGAGGGCGGGATCGTGCTGGTGGGGCGCTCATGAGCATCTTCTGGGTTGTGCTGCTTGTGTCGGGCGGAAGCGCCTTTTTCTTACTACGCATTCTCATCCCCAAGCTCGCGCAAGCGGGAATCGTCGGAAAAGATATGAACAAGCCCGGCCAGCCTCCCGTGGCCGAGATGGGCGGGCTCGGGATTGTACTCGGCTTTGGAGCAGGCGTGCTCACGGTGATCGCCCTCAAGACTTTTCTCAAAATAGAGGTACTGACGACGGTGAGCGTTGCCGAGCTCCTTGCCGTCTTATCTACCGTCTTGGTGATCGCGCTCGTTGGGATGTTGGACGATCTCATTGGGGTGCGCCAAGGCTGGAAGGCGATCATACCCGCTCTAGCCGCCGTCCCCCTCATCGCTCTTGCGGTAGGCCAGACCACTATGAGATTGCCCCTTATCGGCACCGTGAATTTCGGGATCTTCTATCCTTTGGTGCTTGTGCCGGTGGGCGTGACCGGTGCGGCGAATGCGTTGAACATGCTCGCGGGATTTAATGGGCTAGAAGCGGGCATGGGCGCTATAGCTGTGGCCGCCCTCGCAACAATCGCTGTTCGTTTAGGGGAGATGACGGCGTTGGCGCTCCTGCTTGCGGCGTTGGGGGCATTGGTGGCAACGCTCTACTTCAATTGGTATCCTGCTCGAGTCTTCATTGGCGACGTGGGGACGCTCACCATCGGCACGATGATTGCCACAGCCGTGATCGCGGGGAACTTCGAGTGGGCCGGCGTGATTGTGATCATCCCTCACGCTCTAGATTTCGTGCTCAAAGCGCGCAAGGGGTTTCCCAGCACCGGCTGGCATGGAGAGTATCGTGAGGGCAAGCTCTATTGTCCTGAGCACGGCCCGGTAGGGCTGGCCCAATTGATCTTGAAGCTCGCCGGAGGGATGCACGAGCGCACGCTCGTCTTAGTCTTGATGGGTTTTGAAGCCCTCTGTGGCCTGCTGGCGATCTGGGTCTATTGGCGGGCTGTGATCTAGCGTGTATACTAAGAATATGCCCAATCGCGCTCAAGACTGGCTCCGCCAAGCCCAGCGAGACCTCGAACAAGCCGAAGACTCTCGCCAGGCCGGACGACACGAATGGGCGTGCTTTGCCGCGCAGCAAGCTGCCGAAAAGGCTGTGAAAGCCCTCCATCTGCACCTTGGACAAGAGGCCTGGGGGCACGTCATCGCCAAGCTCCTTAGCGAGCTCCCCACACCACCTCCAGAGGACCTGATCGAAAAGGCCCGAACACTCGACAGCTTCTATATCCCCCCACGATACCCTAACAGCCATCCCGAAGGAGCACCGTTTGAACATTACGGTCCGTTGCAGAGCAAGGAGGCCGTCAGTTATGCCCGTGAGATCCTTGAGTTCGTCCGTGCTCAGATGGCCTGACGCCCACACCGTAGATGCAGCCGTGCGCCGCTGGGCTTCTCATATCGCACGCCAGCACCCGGAAGTCGTCCGCGTGGGCTACTTTGGCTCCTATGCCCGCGGCGACTGGGGCGTCGGCAGCGATCTCGATATCATTATCATGGTAGACCAAGCGGCACGGCCCTTCCCAGAGCGTCCTCAAGCATGGGACACTACAGAACTTCCCGTCCCTGCAGATCTGTTCGTCTATACCGTCGCCGAATGGCAGAGGCTGCAGGGGCGATTCCGCCAGACAATCTCCAGGGAGGTCGTCTGGGCCTATAACAAGTGCCAAGGCTATGAAAACCAAGAGAAAGAATCGCGCAGTCACTCTCAGTATAGCTGAGCTCTTCCCGCCCCAGGGGCAGTGGACGGAGCGAGATTATTTCGCCCTTCCCGATACGAATCGCTATCTGGAGCTCTCCGAGGGGAGGTTGATCATACCGCCGCATCCAACCTATAGCCATCAAGACGCCTTGAAGCGCTTGTTCTTGCGGAGGATGCCCGCTTTCTTGAGCCATTTCCACACCTCCCCCTGGTAACGATCTCTTGGCGCAGGGACCGGGAGAAGTTGACGCCGGGGCAGTCCATCGCGTACAATCGCCTATACCCTCCTCGAGAGCCGAAGCTCGGCGAGGATGAAGAGTAGGGGGATATGACCGATGAATCCAATCTTCATGGAGATTCCCTTGCCATGGGGGAACACTATTCAGATTCGCTACTACGGCTTGATGTACGTCATTGCTATTGTCATTGGGATCTTTCTCACGCGCCGCGAGGCCGCCCGCAAGGGGCTCCCGCTCACCCTCGACGATATTTTGGATTTCGTGCTTATTACTGTGCCTGTGGCGATCATCGGCGCGCGGCTCTATTACGTCGCCTTCCAATGGTCGAACTTCTTCGTCCCCACTGATCTTCTCAAGACGGTAACGAATATCATCGCGATTTGGGAGGGCGGCTTAGCTATTCACGGGGGCATCTTGGCAGGGCTGCTGATGCTGTGGGTCTATTGTCGCTGGAAGAACGTCCCTTTGTGGCAGTTTGCTGATGCTGTCGCGCCCAGTCTGATCTTAGGGCAAGCTCTAGGGCGCTTTGGGAACTTCATGAACGGCGACGCCTACGGGACGCCCATCGGGCCGGACTGGCCCTCGTGGCTCGATTGGGTCGGGGTCGTCTATAAAGAGGGCACCCCAGGATTCCAGCAGTTTGGACATATCCCCACCCACCCGACCATGCTCTACGAGATGTTCGGCGATCTCATGATATTTGGGGTGCTGATGTGGCTGCGCACCAAGAACTTTCAAGATGGATTCATCGCGTCGCTCTATCTGGTGCTCTACTCGTTCTTGCGTTTTTGGATGGAGTTTTTGCGGGCAGACGCCCTGTGGCTCATCCCCGACGTGCTGCGGGCGGCTCAGGTCATCAGCGTCATCTTGCTCATCATCTTCGGCGGGCTGATCGTGAGAAGGAAGCTCTATCTGCGGAGAATTTATAACTGAAAATGCTCCCCAAGATAGTAGCGTCGCGCCAGCGGGTGAGCAGCGATCTCATCAGGGCGACCGGCGAGCAGAATCTGCCCTTCGTTCAAGAGATACGCATAATCTGTGACGCGCAGCGTCTCGCGCACATTGTGATCGGTCACAATGATGCCGATCCCATCCGACGCTAAGGCCCGAATGATCCCTTGGATCTCCGCCACAGAGATCGGATCTATCCCAGAGAACGGTTCATCTAATAAGAGAAATTTTGGGGAGGTTGCGAGCGCTCGCGCGATCTCGACGCGGCGGCGCTCCCCCGCCGAGAGCGTGTCCACCCGCTGATGCACAAATGGATCTAACCCAAGCTTATGGAGAAGCTGCAAGGCCCTCTGGCGGGCGAGCTCCAGCGACGGCTCCCAGCGCTCCAGCACGAGCAAGAGATTTTCCAGCGCGCTCAACTTGCGAAAGACCGAAGGCTCTTGAGGGAGATAGTGAATCCCCTTGCGCGCTCGAGCATAAAACGGCTCTCGGCCAATGGGTTCGCCGTCTAGGAAGATCTCCCCGGCCTCGTGAGCAATCAGCCCGGTGATCATATAGAATGTGGTCGTCTTGCCTGCGCCGTTGGCCCCCAGCAATCCTACGACTTTGCCGCTCTCGATGCGCACGGAGACGCCGTTGACGACGCGACGTCCCCCGTAGCTTTTGACCAGCCCTTCTGTGCTCAGGATCATTCTTGCAACCTACCCCCACCTCCTTCCCTCAAGAGCAGGGGCTTCTCTCCCACTTTTTGAGGAAAGAGCATGAGCTGTGCTGCGCTTGTGATCGTCGCCAGCCCCGTCTCGGACGAATACTCCAGCCCTCGGCCCGTCAGCGTGAACCCATCGCGCTCGATACGCACGACCGACGGCGTTGCCAAGATCTTTCTTTGGTTATCCCAGAAGAGATTTTCGGCGGTGAACGAAAACTCGTTGCCGGTAGCACTTATAGCTCCGAGCAGTTCAAGATCTTGGGTGTGATTGTTCAGCCGAGCCTGGGGAGCGATCACCCTGAGCACTTCATGGCCCTCGTTGTCGAAGAAGCGCACGGAGACTCCTTCGGCGATGCTCTCGTCTTCAGCCGTCTGCACTGTGCGGGCCTCCAGCTCCCAGAGTCTCTTCCCTGAGGCATCGTACTTGACGATATGGGCTTGCTCTGCAGAGATCGCCGGCGCAGAGCTCTCTGCAGGCCACGGCCACAGCCGTGGCGTCGTCACTGACCAGAACCACCAATAGAAGAGACCAGCCCCGATCACGAAGAGACCAAGAGCTTGCGCCGCGCGAGACATGCTTGCACCAACCCCACAAAGAGCGGGCGCGGCCGCGTCGGCCGCGACTTGAACTCCGGGTGAAACTGCGAGGCGATAAAATACGGGTGCTCCGCAAGCTCGAGAATCTCCATGCGCCGACCGTCAGGCGATTTCCCGGAAAACTTGAGCCCCGCGGCTTCCAAGGCCCTAATATATTTGGGGTTGACTTCGTAGCGATGCCGGTGACGCTCCGAGATCTCCAGCGCGCCATAGAGCTTATGCGCGAGCGTCCCACGCTCGATGACGACCGGTTGAGCCCCCAGGCGCATCGTTGCGCCCTTCTCCGTAAGAGATCGCTGCTCCGGCATAAGATCAATCACGGGGTGCTCCGTAGGACCGAACTCGGCGCTATTGGCCTTCTCCAAACCCAGCACATATCGAGCGAATTCGATCACCGCGAGCTGGAAGCCGTAACAGATCCCCACAAACGGCACGTTCTGCGTGCGGGCGTAGTGAATCGCTCTGATCTTCCCCTCAGCCCCGCGATGCCCAAACCCCACCGGGACAACCATCCCGTCTACGCCCTCCATCTGGGATTCAGAGAACCCTTCTGCTTCGATCCACACGACCTCGATCCCTGCGCCCAGCGCCGCGCCGGCATGGGTGAGCGCCTCCACGTAGCTCACGTAGCTATCGCGTAAATCTGTGTACTTGCCCACGAGCGCGATGCGCACCCGCACCTTGGGGTGGAGCACTGCTTCCGTAAAATCCCTCCAGGCGCTCAAATCGGTGCTCGACGAGGGAAGCTTCAAGCGCCGCAACAGCAGATCTGTCAATCCCTGCTCTTCAAACAAGAGCGGGACTTGATAGATTGAGGGGGCATCGGGCGCACTGATGACCGCTTCAAAGGGCACATCGCAAAAGAGCGCGATCTTCTTGCGAATCCCCTCTGTGAGCGGGATGGTGCTGCGCCCGATAATGACATCGGGCTGAATCCCAATAGCCCGCAGCTCCTTCACCGAGTGCTGGGTCGGCTTGGTCTTCTGCTCGCCGACCACAGATACGGTGGGCACGAGCGTCGTGTGCACAAAGACGCACTGATCGTCGCCCAGCTCCTGGTGCATCTGGCGCAGGGCTTCTAAGAAGGGCATGGACTCGATGTCGCCCACCGTGCCCCCGACCTCCACCAATACTACGTCGGCCCTGTCTTTTTCAGCCACACGCTTGATGCTCGACTTGATCTCGTCGGTAATATGAGGGATGATCTGCACAGTCGCGCCTAGATAATCTCCGCGACGCTCTTTCTCGATTACGCTCTTGTAGATCTTCCCCGTGGTGATGTTGTGATCTTTGGTCAAGTCTCTATCTAAAAAGCGCTCGTAGCTGCCCAAATCCATGTCGGCCTCACCGCCGTCTTCGAGCACGAAGACCTCCCCGTGTTGATAGGGGTTCATCGTGCCAGCGTCACAGTTGAGATAGGGGTCTATCTTGATAGCCGTGACGTTGAGGCCGCGCGATTTGAGCAACAACCCGATGGAAGATGACGTGATGCCCTTGCCCAACCCGGAGAGCACCCCTCCAGTCACAAAAACATATCTGCTCACAGGACACCCCTTGTGATGGGAGACGTTCATGTACGTTCGGGCTCATGTGATTATACCCCGCCCCTGCAGAGCAAGCAACTGGTGATCTTGCTTTCTTGTGAGAGATGTGTCATAATCTGAGCTACTCTATGAAGGACCGATTTGGCCGAGAGCACAACTACCTGCGGATTTCGGTCATCGATCGTTGTAACTTGCGTTGTCATTACTGTATGCCCCTCCATGCGCAGTTTTTCAACCCCAAGGACGTACTGTCGTTCGATGAGATCATCACCGTTGTTCAAGTCGCTTCTCAGCTGGGGATACGCAGCGTGCGGATCACTGGTGGGGAGCCGTTAGTCCGCCCTAACCTTCCAGAGCTGATCTCTAGATTAAAGGCCGAGTGCACCGTAGAAGAGATCTCGTGCACGACCAACGGGATGTTGTTAGAACAGTTTGCCAAAGCTTTAAAAGACGCAGGCCTCGACAGAATCAACGTGAGCATGGACACGCTGCGCCCTGACAGGTTCAGAAAGATCACGCGCTTTGGGAGCTTGGAGAGAGTGTTGAATGGGGTGCGCCGTGCCCTCGAAGTCGGGCTGACCCCGCTCAAGATCAACGCGGTCATCCTCAAGGGGTTTAACGACGATGAGATCGAAGATCTGTTCAAGCTGACGCTCGCAGAGAATGTGACCGTGAGATTTTTAGAGCTCATGCCCATCGGCGAGGCGCTCAGCCTCGACGGGCTGGGGGGCTATCTCAATCTCAGCATGGTGCGGCGTGCGCTCACGGAAAAGTATAAGTTAGTGCCCACCGACGAGAGAGGGCGTGGACCGGCGCGCTATTGGAAAGCCCCCGGCGCGCCGGGAAAAGTCGGCTTTATCACCCCCATCTCAGACAAATATTGCTCGACGTGCAGCCGCATCCGTCTGACGGCCACCGGCGAGATTCGCCCCTGCTTAGCTTACGACGTGCATGTCAACTTAAGGGACGCCATCCGTCGCAACGACCGAGAGGCCATCGCGGCAGGGATTCAGAGAGCACTCGAGATCAAGCCCGCGGGACACCACTGGGACGAAGGCCAGATCACCCATACCATGATGTCGAGTTTGGGAGGGTAGATGATCCCTTGCCTCGCCATCGTAGGCGTCAGCGGCTCCGGCAAGACGACTCTTATGACGGGGCTTATCAGGGCTCTCAGGACTCGCGGCTATCGTGTGGGCGCGATCAAACACACCCATCATGACTTTGAGATAGACCATCCCGGCACAGATTCGTGCTCTCTCAAAGCCGCCGGAGCAAGCACGGTGATGCTCCTAGCGCCGCATAAGCTCGCGCTCGTCCGCGATCTTGCCGGTGAGCTCCCAGAAGAAGAGCTCCTCTCGCGCTCTTTTTTTGGGGATGTGCAGCTTGTGCTCATAGAGGGCTTGAAGCATTCAGAGCTCCCCAAGATTCTCTTAGTAGAGGACGCTGCGTCGCCCCTAAAAGTTTCTCACGTCGTAGCGACGGTGCCGGCGCGACGCTTCGGCCCAGATGAGCTCGAGCGTCTTGCCGACTTGATCGAGGAGAAGTTCTTACGATGAGGGCTTTTCACGAAAAGACGCTCGACGAAGCGCTGGCGCTTGCCCTCGCTCACGTCGAGCCCATCACTGAGACAGAGACCATCGCGACGACGGATTCTTTAGGTCGAGTGCTCGCTGAAGATATTCTCTGCCCCCAGGACGTTCCAGGGTTTGCCCGCTCAGGGATGGACGGCTACGCCATACGCGCCCAGGACACTCAAGGGGCAAGCCCTGAGCATCCCGTCGCGTTGAAGCTCATCGGCTCGGTCGAGATGGGCCAGGACCCACGCGCGCTGCCCTGTGTCCACGAAGGGGAAGCGTGCGAGATCCCCACAGGTGGCCCTCTGCCCCCAGGCGCTGATGCCGTGGCCATGCTCGAAGAAGCAGAGCGTCTCGATCACGCACTTATACGGCTCGTTGCGGAAGTATCTCCGGGGGCGCATGTCATGGCGGCGGATTCTGATTTCCGGCATGGCGAGCTCATCTTCAAGAAGGGGCACAAGGTGCGCGCGGTAGACGTGGGGGCTTTGTTAGCAATGGGCATACTCTCAGTGAGAGTCTATCGGCGCGTGCAAGTCGGGATTCTCAGCACCGGCGACGAGCTTGTTGAGCCTGATCGGCCGCTTCGCCCAGGACAGATCCGCGAGATTAATTCGCATATTTTAAGGAGCTTGCTTGAATCCCAGGGGGCTCAGAGCAGGGTTTTGGGGATTGTGCCCGATGAGCGCGAACGCCTTCGCACGACGGTGCAACGCGCCGTGAACGACTCAGACATGGTGTTGATATCCGGGGGCTCGTCGGTGGGGAGACAGGACTGGACTTTTACGATTCTCGACGAGCTAGGAGAGGTCCTCGTGCACGGGTTGCAGATCAAGCCCGGCAAGCCCACGATCTTCGCCGTGATCGAGAAGAGCCCCATAATTGGGCTGCCAGGGAATCCCGTCTCGTGTGTGATAGTCTTTGAGAAATTTGTGCGCCCTCTGCTGGCGCGGCGCAGCGGGCTCACAGTCTTGTTGCCGGCGCACAAGTTAGCCTCAGCGCACCTGACGCACACGGTGCGTTCGGTCGTGGGCAGAGAAGACTTTGTCGCAATACGCTTGAGGCTGGACCAAGCGCGTGGGATGCTCTATGCGGAGCCCCTGTGGGGGCATTCGAGCGCGATTGCGACGCTGGCGCGGGCCGACGGGATTCTCCGCGTTCCCCCGGAGCTCGAAGAGATCCCCCAGGGCGCGCACGTCTGGGTGGAGCTGCTATGAAGCCAACGAGAGCGCAGTTCCAAGCTGTCGCTTTGGAAGAGGCCCGACGCATCTTCTTTGCCAAGCTCACAGGGTTTTTTCAAGCTCTCGAAGAAGAGATCAAGACGACAGAAGCCCTGGGGCGTATCACGAGCCGTGCTGTCTTCGCTCAGCGCGATCTGCCACACTATGCGAGTGCGGCCATGGATGGGATCGCCGTCAAAGCCGAGCAGACGCACCGCGCGAGCCCCCAACACCCCGTGCGACTCACGCGCACAACCGACTTTGAATACGTGGACACAGGCGACCCTATCCCTGAGAGATTCGATGCTGTTATCAAGATCGAAGACGTCCGCGAGCTCGATGCCACCACAGTAGAGATCTCTAAGCCCATCCCCCAAGGGAAGCATATACGCTCCGTCGGCGAAGATTTTAGGCGCGGGGCTCAGATCGTGCCCAAAGACTGTGAGCTTACCCCTGAAGCTCTCGCAGCGCTGCTGGGCACGGGAAATCTCACCGTATGGGTGAAGCGTCGCCCCAAGATTGCGTTCATTCCGACGGGATCGGAGCTGATCCCACCAGAAGTACAGCCCTCAGTGGGGCAGATCGTCGAGACGAACTCTCAGATAGTGAAGGGGTATACCGAGCGCTGGGGTGCAATAGCTCAGATTTACTCTCTTGTGCCCAGTGACCCGGAGTGCATCCGCAGCGCCGTAAGAGAATCTCTAGCCCAGCACGACCTCATCTTGATAGGAGCGGGGACGAGCAAGGGGCGCGGAGACTTTGTGAGCGACGTTGTGGAGGGCCTTGGAGAGGTGCTCGTGCATGGGATCGCGTACCATCCGGGGCATCCGGTCTTGTTGGGGGTTATCGAGGGCAGGCCCGTCATCGGGTTGCCAGGGTATCCGGTGGCGACGTGGCTGGCGCTCCATCTCCTTGTCAAGCCTCTGCTAGAGCGCTATTATTTTGGCCGTGAGCGCGAACTTTCGAAAGTCCAAGCCAAGCTCACCAAGCCCATTCAGTCTCTGAGGGGCTATCGGGAGTTCGTGCGCGCGAAACTCGAGCGTGCTCCAGACGGCTCGTATTGTGTGTATCCCCTCCAAGGGGGCGCAAGCAAGCTCTCGACGATCATAGGAGCCGACGGATGGATCGAAGTTCCAGAGGAGCTAGAAAGTCTTCCCAAGGACGAGATGGTCACCGTCACGGTGCTATGAAGAAGCTTGCGCATCTGGACGCGCAAGGTCGTGCGCGCATGGTGGACGTCAGCGCTAAACCCGCCACCAAGCGCGTCGCCATTGCTTACGGCGCGATCTCTATGTCTCCCAAGACGCTGCAGCTCATTGTCTCTGAAAGAGTGGCCAAGGGCGACGTTCTCACAGTGGCCAAGATTGCAGGGATTACTGGGGCGAAGAGGACAGCAGAGTTGATCCCCCTCTGTCATCCCATCCCGCTCGATTCCATAGATGTAGAATTTCAGGCCGACCTTCAAGAGGGCCGGCTCACCGTGACCGCGACAGCCACCAGCACGAGCAAGACCGGTGTGGAGATGGAGGCGCTGACGGCCTGCGCTGTGGCTTTGCTTACGATCTACGATATGTGTAAGTCTGCCGAACGCGGCATGACCATCGAAAAGATTTTTTTGGTGGAGAAGCGTGGCGGGCGCTCCGGCGTGTGGAAACGCCCGGGCTTTCGCAATAAGACTTGAAAGCTGAGAGGGAGGCACTGAAAAATTGGGTTATGGCTGGGGCTCGGCCGCTGGCAACACCGCCTCCAGCCAGCCGATCCCGCGGAGCTCTTCTGTGATCGTCAGCACGCGCTCGCGGCTCTCAAGAATGCGCTCGAGAAACCTCCGCAGGAGCGGCCGCACTTCTTCTGGATCGCCAGAAGTCGAAAATTGCAGGGCAAGCGAGGCATTCATCTTGACGCCGCCCACCTCTTTGAAGAGTCTTTCTAAAAGACTGCAAAGCCGCTCGTGCTCGGCGCGATTCGAAGCGTTAGGCCGCAGCCGCCCTGACTGACAGATCCGCCCTCGATAATCTGCGAAAAGGTGCTCGTACTGCTCGGCGAGCTCGAATGCGAACGCGAAGTTCTCTTTGCGCAGGCAGATGGCTTCATCGCGGCAGTTGAGGTCCTCTTTTAGGCCCCGCAAAAGAAAGGCCAAGCCGGGGTCGAGAGTCCCTGGTTGTCCTCGCAGAACTTGTAAAACGCCCTCGCGATACGCCGCGGTAGAAAAAAAGGCCCCGCGTGTTAGCCACAGCCCTAAACCCATTAATATGACTAAAATCAGCAGCCACCACCAACTCCTTCGCATAAGGCCCTCCCCTTGACAAACTTCCTCATTCGCTGTATAGTAATCTTAACCAAAAAGAGGTCCTAACTCAACGCAGCCATCGCGAAAGGGAGGTGATGTTATCCGCAAGATCAGCTGAGTGCAAGTGCGGCGGAGCCGGTTGCAGGTGTAAAGCGTAATTCTCTACAAAAGGAGGTAGGGGGAATGAAAACAATATGGCGATGGGGAGCTTTGGCTCTAAGTTTGCTTTTAGTTTTTGGCGCGTCGGCGCAACCACCGGTCAAGAATCCGGACACATATATTGAGGCCACCATCGGTGACGTCGTGTCGCTCGACCCGGCGTGGCACTACGACACGGCCTCAGCCACGGCGATCTTCAACATCTACGAGACGTTGCTCTTCTACGACGGCGACAAGATCGACAAATTCGTGCCCGTGCTGGCCGAAAGTTGGACAGTCTCTCCAGACGGCAGTGCCTACACTTTTAAGATCCGTAAGGGGATCAAGTTCCACGAGGGCGGGGACTTAACAGCAGAGGACGTGGCTTACAGCTTCCAGCGGGCGCTTCTGCAGGACAGAAGCGGCGGCCCCATCCACATGCTCCTTGAGCCGGTGCTGGACGTGTACTCCATTGACGAATTGGCCAAGAAGGTCGGCGATCTGAAGGCCTGCCAGATGGTGCTGGAGGCGGCTACAGTGAAGGGAGACGAGGTCACCTTCAAGCTGGCCTTCCCCTTCCCGCCCTTCCTGCAAATTTTGGCCGGGAGCTGGATGTCAATTCTAGACAAGGAATGGGTGATCGCCAAGGGCGGCTGGGACGGCAAGTGCGACAACTGGCGCAAGTGGTGGGACCCCAAGCAAGAGGCCTCGGAGCTCTTCAAGATTGCCAACGGCACCGGACCCTATAAGCTGTCGCGCTGGGATCCGGGCAAAGAGATCATCTTCGAGCGCAACGACGCCTACTGGCGAGGTCCGGCCAAGCTGAAGAACCTCATAATCAAGGTCGTGCCGGAGTGGGGCACGCGGCTGGCGATGTTCGAGGCCGGAGATGCCGACTCGATCACTGTGCCTCGACCATTCGTCGCAGCGATGAAGCCGCTGGTGGACAGAGGCGCGGCTCGCCTCTACGGCCCGCTGCCGGGAGCGACCGCGCAGTCCGGCTTCATCAACTTCAAGGTCAAGGAGGGCAGCCCTTACATGCCCAAGCTTGGGGGCAAGGACACGCCCGATCTGCTAAACGACCTCAGCCTGAGAAGGGCCCTCAACTACTGCTTCGACGTCGGAACGTATATTAAGGAATCCTGGCTTGGAGAGGCGGAGCAGCTACGTGGGCCGATCATCAAGGGCCGTCTGGGCTACAACCCCGCACAGCCGGTCTATGAGTTCAGCCTGGCCAAGTGTGAGGAGGAGCTGAAGAAGGCTTGGGACGGCAAGGTCTGGGCCGATGGCATGCGCCTCGTCTTCACCTTTAACGTGGGGAACATCCCGCGCCGGTTCGCCGCGGAGATGTTGGAGCGCCATATCGAAGACATGAACAAGAAGCGGCCTGGTAGGCCGATCTTCTCAATAGATGTGCTCGACCTGCCCTGGCCGACCTATCTCAAAGCGATGGAGGCCGGTGAGTTGGCGGTCTTCTGGGTCGGCTGGCTGGAGGACTACGCACACCCCCATAACTGGGTCCACCCCTACATGTTCCGGACCGGGGCCTTCGCGGTGGGCCAGAACTTCCACACCACCAAGGACGTGGAGTTCAAGCCGGTCTACGCCACCTTCCTAGAGGCCAAGAAGTACCCGACCCTTCAGGACCTCTTCGACGATCTGGTAGTGAAGGCCAAGAAGGAGCCGGACCAGAGAGTAGGCGGCAGAGCCGAGAAGATCTACTTCGAGCTCAATCGCCTGGCCATCGAGTATGCCATCAATATCCAGTCGATCCAGCTCTGGACCCGCCGCTACGAGCAGCCGTGGGTGCTGGGCTGGTTCTACAACGTGGCTTACCCGGGCACCTACGTCTACTGGCTGTGGAAGGAGATGCCGAAGGTTAAGGAGTTCAAGGAGCCCGGAAGCTTCGACATCGATGTGCCCGGTGGCCAGACGCTGTGGGTGTACAACCTCGGCCCCGGCAAGGCCACCCTTACTATAGGCGCTGAGAGCTTCCCGCTCGATCCGCAGGGGAACTCTGTCAACAGATTCTTCCCGGCCGCAGGCAAGGCAATCGTCAAGGCCGAGGCAGCCACAACGATCCAGTACGGAACGAAGTGAGCCGTCTTGGGACAAGGCAGGGGGCGGGGCACTCTCCCCCCGTCCCCTATCCTTGTCTTTTTCACCCGCCTGCACTATAGTTCAAGGGATAGCAGATGCTCGCGTATATCATGCGCCGGTTGCTGATGCTCCCCGTGCTACTGCTCGGCGTGACGATCTTCGTCTTTGCGATCTTCTCGCTGCTGAGCCCCGAGATGCGGGCCAGCCTCTACTTACAAGATGTGCCGAAGACCCCAGAAGCGATGGAGCGGATCATCAAAAAGTATGGGCTCGATCAGCCGATTCACATCCAATATTGGATGTGGCTCAATCAAATCGTGCGAGGTGACTTCGGCTGGTCACAGACGGCCCAGCGGCCTGTCACTGAAGCCTTACTCTATTATCTTCCCGCTACTCTAGAGCTCTCGCTCTGGGCGATGCTGCCCGTCATTTTAGTGGGCATCTGGCTGGGGATCCTCTCGGCCGTCCACCAGAACAGACTTATCGATCAGGCGTTGCGCGTCTTTGCACTTATCGGTTGGTCATTTCCAACTTTCGTCTTCGGGCTCCTGATGCTGATGTATTTCTATGCCAAGCTGCAGTGGTTCCCCGCCGGCCAGATCTCTGATTGGGTCACACGGGAGGTCATTGCTGGCACCTTTGTGCGCTACACCCAGATGTACACGCTAGATGCCCTGCTCAACGGGCGGCTGGACGTCTTCTGGGACTCCCTGCGCCATCTTATTCTGCCCGTGATCACGCTTTCTTATGTGCAGTGGGCGCTGCTTTTGCGCGTGACCCGATCTTCGATGTTAGAGACCCTGCGCCAGGAGTACATTATGACCGCGCGGGCCAAGGGCCTGAAAGAGAGCGTTGTCATTAATAAACATGCCGCCCGCAATGCGATGATCCCTGTGGCCACGATGGGCGGGCTGTTACTGATCGGCCTGCTCAACGGCGTTGTGATCACTGAAACGATCTTTAACTACCCAGGGATCGGCCGCTGGGCGGCCGAGGCCGCGATCCGGCTGGACATCTTGGGCATAGTGGGCTTCACGCTCTTCAACGGCCTCTTGCTCGTCGTGGGCAACTTAATCGTAGATGTGCTCTACGCTTTTATTGATCCCCGGGTGAGGCTGGAATGAAAATACTCAAGCGCTTGTTGAAGAATCCGCTCTCTATGACCGGCTTGGTTTTGGTCTTCTTCTTCGCGGCTGTGGCCATCGCCGCGCCCTGGCTGGCCCCGCCGGATAACCCTGATGAGCCCTATCGCATCACCCGCTGCGGCTACACCCATATGCCCCAGCCGCCCAAAGTTGATAATCCTTTGGAGGGGATCTGGAAGATCATCACCAGACAGGCCCATATCTGTGAGGTCAATCCCTTCGGCCTCATCCAAAGTCGCGACATCTACTACGGGGTTGTGTGGGGGACGCGCACGGCCTTCTTCGTGGGGCTGGTCATTACGGGATTAAATGTCTTGATCGGCTTACTTATCGGCTCGATCGGGGCTTACTTCGGCCGCTGGGTGGATGAGCTCTTGATGCGTATCACCGATATCTTTCTAGCCTTCCCCTTCCTCGTGGCGGCCATCACTTTGGCTGCCGTGCTGCAACCCACGATAGGCCGTGGGTTGATCACCGCCATGATCGCATTGATCGCCTTCGGCTGGATGAGCTACGCGCGACTCATCCGCGGGGATATCCTTTCTTTGAAAGAAAGGGACTACGTCTTGGCGGCCCGTGCCTTGGGGGCCCCTCATCACCGCATCATGCTGCGGCACATCATCCCAAACGCGATCTACCCCACCCTGGTCGTCGGCTCGATGGACATCGGTTCTTATGTGTTGAGCTTTGCAGCGTTAAGTTTTTTGGGCCTGGGAGCTGAAGTGGGTTACGCCGACTGGGGACAGATGATCTCTTTTGCCCGCGACTGGATCCCCAGGCTCAGCGATTACTGGTACATTGTTGTTTACCCCGGCATGGCTATATTATTATTTGTGCTCGGCTGGAATTTGATAGGCGATGCCTTCAGAGATATTCTCGACCCGCGCCTGCGGGGGCGTGTCTAAGCTATTCTTTCTTCTCTTCGAGGGCGATGATCTCCATCCCGTTGTAGTACCCGCAGTTGAGACAGACGCGATGGGGGAGCTTGGGCTCATGACAGCGCGGGCATTCGTTGATCGTGACCGGAGTAAATTTATAGCTGGCCGCACGATGCATGCGCTTCTGTGAACTCGATCGTCTGTACTTTGGTTGTCCCTGACCCATATAAAAACTCCTTCTCGATGAGAATCACGGAAAACTGCTTTTCCCCGTGCTCTCCGTGGGCTCATTCCGTGCCTTCCGTGATTCAGATTCTATCAAATTGGATTCGTCTTTGCAACCGGCGGGCTCTCGAGGATGAACGTCACTGGGCCGTCGTTGACTAAAGAGACCTTCATGCGTGCCCCAAAGATCCCGGATTCGACCTTCACCCCACCGCGACGGAGCTCTTGCAAGAAGAGCTCATAGAGCACGCGGGCGTGCTCTGGAGGCGCTGCCGCGTCGAAGCTGGGGCGCCGCCCTTTGAGCGTACTGCCATAGAGCGTAAACTGCGAGATGACTAAGATCTCGCCCTGCACGTCTTTGACGGAGCGATTCATCTTGCCCGCGGCGTCCTCGAAGATCCTCAGCCCCACAACTCGATCGGCCAAGAAGATCGCATCGTGCTCAGAATCGCCCTTGCCCACCCCAAGAAAGACTAAGAGCCCTGGGCCAATCTGCCCCACAATGCTCCCGTCAATCTCTACAGACGCTGCCTTGACGCGCTGCAGTACAAGGCGCATGAGATCTATTGAGATGCAGCTCCGTTGGAGCTCCCCATCACGAACCCCAAAATGAAAGCAGCAAGGCCCACCAATAGGATAGCTCCAACATCAGTTTTGTAAGCGTCTTCGCTTTCGAGTTTCTTAGATATATTGTAAAAATCACGAGCTTCTTCGCTGGTGAGCAGCTCGCCCTGCTGAGTGCGAGCGACATAAGTCTTGAGACGCTCCAACTCGGCTTGGGAAATTGGATTGCCAGGTTTGACTCGGCTCAAAAGCTGATTGATCGCGTCTTGATGAGAAAACTCTTGATAAGGCCTGTTGATGGCTTGTATCTCGGCAGATGTGAATAGTTTCTTTGTAGAGAGTATGTTAAGGAGTATGCCATAGGAGTTCATTTGCGCTTGAATACTCTTTAAGCCGTTGGCAAGGTCAGCCTGGAGAGAGCCGAGCTTGCGCCCTATCCCAACCCAGAGCGTGATAAACCCTAAAAAGAGTAAGCCCAAGTTTACCAAAGTCAGTATTTCATTGAGCTCCATAGATCCTCCAGCAATCAATAGTTTGCCCAATTTGCCTGAGAAAGTCAAGCTTGCAGACACTCGCTCTGAGGCTCTATAATAAGCTATGCCCAAGCGCCCGTATGTGCTCGTCATTCTCGATGGCTGGGGGATGCGCACAGAGCCCCAAGGGAATGCGATCGCCGCCGCGAAGACCCCAAATTTCACGCGCTACTGGCGGAGCTGCCCCCATACCCTCGTGCGCACCGATGGACGTTTCGTGGGGCTGCCTGACGGCCAGTTTGGCAACTCCGAAGTCGGCCATCAGAATCTGGGCGCTGGACGCATCGTCTTCCAGACTTCAACGCGCATCTCCAAGGCGATCGCCGATGGGAGCTTCTTCACCAATAGAGCCCTCTTGGGCGCTCTCGCGCACGCGTCCCGACTCCATCTGATGGGGCTGGTCAGCGACGGCGGTGTGCATAGCTGCTTAGACCATCTCTTTGCCCTGATAGAATTGGCTCGGCGCGAACACGTCTACGCTCTTTATATTCACGCGTTCCTAGACGGGCGCGACACCCCCCCGACCTCCGGAGCTCGCTATGTCCAGCGAGTGCGCGAGGTCTGTGCACAAAGAGGGGTCGGACAGATCGCAACGATCATGGGCCGATATTGGGCCATGGATCGTGACAATCGCTGGGAGCGCACCGAGAGAGCATATCGCGCTCTGCGCTTCGCCGAAGGGCACTGTGATCCAGGACCCCCAGAAGATGCCGTCGCACGAGCCTATCAGCGCGGTGAAACCGATGAGTTCCTCCAGCCCATCATCCTCGATCCTGAAGGGGCCATTCGTGACGGCGATGCCGTCATCTTCTTTAACTTTCGTCCCGACAGAGCTCGCCAGATCACCCGCGCCTTCACGGAGAAAGACTTTGCGCACTTCCAGCGCGGGCCGTGCCCCAATATAGAGTTCGTCACGCTCACCCAGTACGATCAAAGCTTTTCTGTGCCAGCAGCATTCCCCACCGAAGAGCCCCTTAAGAATATCTTCGCTGAGGTGCTCAGCCGCGCCGGGCTGACGCAGTTTCGTATTGCCGAAACAGAAAAATACGCGCACGTCACGTATTTTTTTAATAACGGGCGCGAAGCTCCCTTCCCCGGCGAAGACCGAAAACTCATCCCCTCGCCCAAAGTCGCTACCTACGATCTCAAGCCGGAGATGTCCGCGTATGCAGTGACCGACGAAGCTATCAAACGGATCACAAGCTGTCGCTATGATTTTGTTCTGATCAACTATGCCAATCCCGATATGGTGGGGCACACCGGGGTCTTTGAAGCAGCCGTCAGAGCCGTCGAAGCCGTTGACGAATCTCTTGGGCGTGTGGTCGAAGCGACCCTCTCTGTCAACGGAGAGATTTTAGTGACGGCCGATCACGGGAATGCGGATATTATGCGAGACGAGCAGGGCCAACCGCACACGGCGCACACGCACAGCCCCGGCCCACTTATTTATATTGGGCCACGCGCTGTAAAATTCTCTGACGGTGGAGCGCTCTGCGACATCGCCCCAACTCTCTTAGAGCTTATGGGACTTGAACACCCACAAGAGATGACCGGGCGGAGTTTGATAGAATAACGCATATGGCAGAGCTCAAACGCATCAGTGGTGAGCTAGGGGATATTTATATCTCGGAGCGGGCCATCGCGCAGATCTGCGCGAAGGTCATCAGCGAGCAAGAGGGCTTGCGCACGCCGCGCCAGGTCCGCGAAAGCTCTGGGCTGTTGAGCACCATTGCTCAAGCCATCAAGGGCGATGGCATCGAGGTGCTCAAAGAAGACGGGCGTATGATCATTAAAATGTCGCTCTTTGCTGTGTATGGCGCGCGCATCCAAGAAGCTGCTCGCAAAGCGATCAAAGAAGTGAAAGCTCGGGTGCGCGAGCTGGCCGGCCTAGAGATCGACGACGTCGTCATAGAGATCACCGGGATCGTCAAAGAGTGAGCGATGCGTCCCGACGAAGTCGCCCGGATGTTCTCCCGAATTGCTCATCGCTACGACAGAGCCAATCATATTCTGAGCTTCAATCGCGACCGGGCGTGGCGCAGAGTATTAGTCCAGCAGGCCGCGCCCAAAGCCGGGGAACGGCTCTTAGATCTATGCACCGGCACGGGGGACGTCGCCATCGAGTTTGCCAGGGCGTGCCAAGACCTTCAGATCGTGGGGCTGGATCTCTCGGAAGAGATGCTCCGCGTCGCTCAAGAGAAGCTCACCCGGCTGAGCTTAGATCATCGGGTGCAGCTTATGTTGGGGAATGCGCTCGAGCTTCCGTTTGCTGAGAGCTCTTTTGACATCGTGACCATAGCGTTTGGCTTGCGCAACCTGCCGGAGCGGGCCCGAGGGCTCCAGGAGATCTATCGAGTGCTCTCTGCTGGTGGGCGGGTGTTCATCGTAGAATTTTCTCTTCCCCAAAGCTCTCTTGTGCGCTGGGTCTATCTTCCGTATTTGCGATATTGTGTGCCTTGGGTGGGGAAGATGCTGTCGGGGTCGCGCGCTCCTTATGAGTATCTGCGCGATTCTATTCTAAACTTTCCCGATCGCGCCACAATTCTCGAAGAGCTTTACGAAGTGGGCTTTCGTCCTGTGGGGTATCGCGATGTGACTTTTGGGATCGCTACGCTCTACTGGGGCGGGAAGGCCAGTTGCTGAGCTAAGCTCTGCAGCGCCCGACGAATCAACCAGACGATCACAATCACAGCGATCAAAAGCGCAAGCACCAGCTCCCACACCGAGAGCGCTGGCCGCGCATTGGCTGCTTGAAGAGCTGTCTCTACCCCGGAGATCTGGCCCTTCACCGCGCTCATGTCAGCTAAGAGCAGAGCGATCTGTTGTGAGAGCTCTGCGAGCCGTTGCTCGGTGCGATTCCCCATCTCGAAGCCCTGAGTTTGAACGGCGTCGAGCTTTTGAGAAAAAACCGTGACGGCGTCGTGCAGCGCTCGAATCTGTTGTTCGAGCTGCCCAAGGGCCTGCTCGGCCGCAGCGAGTTTTTCTTTATAGACTTTCGTCTCGCGGCTAAGCCGCACCAGAGAGCTCTGCACCCCTAAGAGCACACTGAGATTGCGCTCCTCGTGAGTGCTTAGATCTCTTGTCCAGATCTCTCCACCCAGCGCTTCACCCTCTCTTAGACGCACGAACCCAATCGCTCGGTCAGAGAGCCAAAACCCAAACCCCGAGCGCCCGTCATCGGTGAGCGGGCGCGCCGGAGCCATCCCCAAAAGATTCAACAGATACAGATCAGCTTTGGGAGTCTCTGCAGGAACGATGACCGTAAAGAGCACCTGCTCTCCCTCGGGCGATAGCGCCGGAGCGAGCGCAATGCCCCCCTTGTCATAGAGCGTCGCTTGCTCGCCGGTCTCTCTAGTGATTTCATAGAGATTGACGCGCTCGGACGCCTCAACGGAGAACGTGCGATCATAGCCGTTCACGTAGAGTTTTTGGCCATCGGGAGAGGCTATGAGAGAGAGGGGCACAGGCAGGAGCGGGAAAAATCCCCGAAGAACGCGCTGCTCGCACGCGCACTCGACGCTCGCCATCGCCAGATACCCTGCGAAGATCCGCACGGTCTGAGGGGTGAGCTGGCTCGGCAGAGTTCTTTCTGGAAATATCTCTTCGATGCCAAAGACAAAGAGCCATTGGCCATCGGGAGTCCACAAGGGACCGGGGCCATAGGGCGCATAGTACAGCCCGTGCGCGTCCTGCATGAGCTTAAGCAGGCGCTCCCCCCCGCCATCACGATCGAAGATATAAAGACCGAGACGATCTTCGCCGTCGCCGCGATAGTACGCGATCTTGCGGCCATCAGGGGAGAACGTCGGAGCCCAGAGAAATCCGTGATCTGCCGAGACAAGCTCTGTGAGAGTGCCGCTGCGGCGATCCAAGAGCATGAGCTTCCAGGGATGCGAGAGCTTCCCCGTCAGAATTTGATGCGGGTCAATGGGTGGGCTTTCGACATACAGCAGCTCTTGGCCATTGGGAGAAAACGTCGCCCACGAGAGATTTTCGCCCTCGGCGATCACGGTCTGCACGCGCCCTGTCACAGTATCGAGAAGCCAGATGTGCCCTCGCTGTGGGAGGGCTTCGTAAGAGCCGTTGGTCTCATCGGGCATGGAGAGAGCCAGCAGCCCATCAGGCCCCACGGCGATCCGGTTTGGCATGGGCCAGCAGCCCGTCACCACAACGAGCATCGCCAACAGACTCACCACCACGAGGGCACGCTTTGGCATAGAAAGTCCCCCAAAATTATTTATCTTTTTGCGACTCCTCGTATAGTCGGTTGACAAACTCCAGCACGCGCCGCTGGTCCAGCTCATCTAAGAGTTCGACTTTTCTACGAATGCGCTCGGGAAGCCCCATCTCGGCTTCTTTTGCGACTTTCTCTAAGAGTGCCTTCTGAGCGAGACGATGGGCTTTCCAGTTGGCGTCGCGCTCGACGTAGTTCACCTGCCAATTGGGGAGTTGGACAAGCAGCTCGTGCACTTGGCGATTGAGCGGCTCCAGATGTGGCCGACGAATGCGATAGAGCCCGTTCACTTGATTGGCTAAGAGCTGGCTATCTGTGAAGAAGATCACGCGCTTGGGATTATAGGGCAAGACCAGTTTGATCGCTTCGATGAGGGCGCGATATTCCGCGACGTTATTGGTAGTACGCCCGATATGTTCCGAGATCTCTTTGATGACGTTGCCCTCGGCATCGGTGATGACGATGCCAATGGCGGCCTCGCCGGGGTTGCCCTGCGCCGCGCCGTCTACATTTACGAAGAGCTTTTCCATAAAATAACTGTGAACTTCGAGCTCATACCTTGGAACTGTCCTGGTGGGCCCGGCAGGATTCGAACCTGCGACCAACCGGTTATGAGCCGGCCGCTCTGACCCCTGAGCTACGGGCCCCGCTTTAACTATACTCAAGAGGGGCTGGGATCGTCAACTTGGGGGAGAAAAGAGAAGCGGCCCCGCAAGCCTCCGAGGCCGCTCCCAAACTCTGAGCAGCTTGTTTATGGGCAGGTCTTCACCTGGTCAGGAACAGGATAGACGAGGAGCTCGCCGCGAGCGCTGATGTTCAACACCCAAGCGAACTTGGCATCAGCTGTCGTGAGAACTTGCACCTGCGTAGGAGTGATTGGGTCCCCCTCAACCATAGCCACAATAGGCACTGTCAAGACTTGATCCAGACTCTCGTGGATGAAGGTGAGACTCGCTCCCACTCCTTCAACGTTATCCACGTTGGTGTTGGTCACAGCGGTCCAGCACTGGCCATCGGTAGCGATCCCACGTGGCGCGTCACCAACGGGGATTTCAACAGGCTGGCCGTCTTTCAGGACAGGCCTCAAGGGATCCAGCAGCAGTGGGCTGACACTATCCCCCGAACTGTTCACGACATAGGCTTTATCCCCGAGCACGGTCATGGCGCGCGGGTACGCACCGGTGTCGACACAATCGCCCAGCTCGATCTTCTCTTCGCCCTTCTTCACTTTCTCACTGTCGGCGTTCACGTTCTTGATCTCGCAGGCCTTCCACGTGTCCGTGTTGACAATATATGCCTTATCGCCCTTGAGCATGATGTCAGCTGGGCTAGGATATGTGGGGTTCTCTTCGTTGGGGTCGAGCTTGATCGTCGCGATCACTTCGCCCTTGTCTGGCGCATCGTTCTTGTACAGGATATCTACAACGCTGACGGTGTGCTCCCGCTCGTTCACCGTGAAAGCCCGAGTACCCTCAGCATTGACAGCGACGGCTCGTGGGCCTGCCCCCACGGCGACTCTCTTCGCGGCTTTCGCCTCAGTGGGCTTGCCGTCTCTATCAAAAACAACCTGGGAGATATAGAGCGTGTCGTCGTCATAGCCGGGTACGAAGAGCACTCTCTTCGCTTTGTTGTACTCCAAATCTTGTGGGTTGATATTCCCGCGGATCTGGACTAGACAGATCTCGCCGGCGATGGGGCAGCCGCGAACCTTCTTGCCATAAAACTTTGTGGTATCCGCCGTGCTGGCAGCTACAAGAAAAACCGAACTTTCACGCCCGACGCTGACGGAGACAAAGACAAATTTCCCGTCTGGCGTGAAGACGAAACCATTGACCTTTGACCCGCCAAGATCGAGCTTGGCGGAGGGGGCTAGTTTTTCTTGCTCCTGCGCGCGTATCTCCGTGAGCGCACTAGGAAGGTTGGAGAACGACACGACACCGAGCAATACAGCAAGGCCCACTACTACTGCCAAAACTTTGCATCTAGGAAACATCGTCGCGCAACCTCCTTTTTGTATACAAAAGCTCTCCATGGGCTCTGTTGCCATCCCGCTCTCTGACTGTGCAATTATTGATTCGCTACCACCTCCTTACTGTAAGGAAGGGTGCTATCTCTTGTAAGAGATTAGCACGAAAGGGGAACGGTTGTCAAGCAGAGCCCCTACGGCACTAGGAGCAAGCGTTGGCAATCTTTGCCCCAAGATGATACAATTTTTAGTGATGTGCAAGGACAACGGCACCCGACAGATATGGCTAGGGTTTTGGTGTATCTTGCTCCTGGGCTGGAGTGCTTCAGGTGATCCCACCGTGGCGTTCCAACTGAGCCAGCTCATCCAAACAGGCTCCACCACAACAGCCGTTGCCTTAGAAGATCTCAACCGCGATAGTATTCTCGATCTCATAACCTCAACCATCGTGGTCGCCGACGAAGAGAAGGGCCTCAAGAGGCTGCACATAGCCGTCGCCTCAGGAAGCCTCGCAGGAAGATTTCTTGCGCCTCAGCTCATCGAGTTTAACTTTGTCAAGATAGACGATCCCCTCAAGATAACCCGCGGTAAAGTGCTGGCCCTGGGCGACATCAACACTGATGGTTTTCTGGATGCGGTGCTCGCCTATCCCAGCGGGGGAAGTTTTTGGGTCTTCTGGGGGAACGGATCGCTCTTGCGACCCGCTTCAAGTCGTGATTTGCCGCGCAGCTTGCGCGACGTCAGCTCTGTGGCTCTCTCCGATTTCACCGGCGATGGCCGTCTGGATATCGTCTGCACCAATCTCCAAGGAAGCGTCTACACTTTTATCAATACCGGGACAGACCAGATAGATCGTTGGACTACTCAAGAGACGTTTGTGGGCGGAAACTTGCAGTCTATAGCTGTAGGCGACCTCAATCGTGATGGCAAGAGCGATCTCGTCGTGAGCAGCATCGGTCGGGCAGCGATTCTTCTAGGAGATGGCACAGGGAATTTTACTGTCGCCCATCGCCTGTCAGCAGGGCTGTATTCGGGAGATTCGCCTGCGTGGATCGAGCTCGCCGACATCACCAATGACGGTCTCAGTGATTTGGTGACAGCGAACCCTGAAAGCGACCGAGTGCTTATCTTCCCAGGGGATGGCACAGGGAAGTTCGATGAGCCGCGGGCTTGGCCTACAGGTGGCCTTGACCCACGAGCTCTCGCTATCGCGGACTTCAACCAAGACGGATGGCTCGATCTTGCCGCAGCCAATTCGTCAAGCAACGCCGTTACGGTGCATCTGAACGACGGCTTTGGCGGCTTCGGCTCGATCGTTTTGGTTGACCCCCCGCGGGGGAAACCTGTGCAGCCAAACAGGGCGATCACCGTTCCTGTAGGCTCGCTCCCCGTTTCACTGGCCGCTGGAGATCTCGACGGCAATGGCAATCCCGATTTGGTCGTGGCCAATCAGGGGGATGATTCGGTCTCGGTCTTGCTCAATAGAAGCCAATAAAGTCCAGTCAAGAGGGGAAAACCCCGATAAGATCAAGGTTTTTTCGTGAAACGCTCAGAGAACTGTCAGAGTTCTGTCGTCAGGGTGTAGAGTATGGAAGTACGGATCGAGTTGGCGCGCTTAGCATACGCCGAAAATATCTTGCGGTGCACCAATGAGCCCCCAGAGATGGTCGAAGATTTGCTCTCTCTGGACGGCGAATTAGACAAGGCGCGCCGGTGGTTTGCCTTTGCGGAGGCCAAGCGACGGTTTGACTCCAATGTCGTCCGAGGACTCTTGGTCTATCTGTTCAGTCACTATGCGAGCGCGGAGTTCGACCCGCGCAAGCGCGAGCAGCTCGTGCGCGAGATCACCGAGGGGCGTGTGCGTATGCGCGATCTGACGATTGAGCGCTTGGCCGGCACTCGACTCAGTTGGGAGCACATCTTTCGTTTGGTAGGCCGTCAGTTCAATCCCACCCGCGAGAAAGAGAAGATCAAGGAGCTGTATGCACAGCTCTACGTTTCGGCTTCGGCGCCTGCCATCCCCCGCACGGAGGTGCACTATGGATACTAAGTATTCCCCCCACCAGCTCCCTGAAGACGAGCTGCACCAAGAGAAGCTTTCCGAGTTCGCTGAGCTGTTGGCAGACTTAAGACAGCTTGAGTACCACGACCATCCCAGTGAAGATATCTTGCGGGCTTATGTAGCGAACAGATTATTAGACGATCCCCAGGCCGGGCGTGTTGGGGCGACCTTCCGTGATGAGCAAGCGTTCGAGAAGTTCTTGCGCGGGCGCATCCCCCACTGGACGCGCTCCGACGTGGCGATGCACGTCCTGACGTGCTCAGTCTGTCAGCAATACGTTATGCGTCTGCGGGCGAGCCGCTGGCAGCTGCTCAGCTTGGCCCGCCAGCGCCCCAAAGAAGAGCGAAATTGGCTGCGTCGTTTCGCGCTTGGAGCTTTAGCCAGTGCAGCTACAGCTGCGATCATCGCTGCTCTGTGGCTCTGGCCTGCCAGTCCACCAACCCCAGCGTGTTGGATCGAAGAGCAATGCTGGCAGCAGGTGGTTCAAGGCAGCCCTCCGACAGGCGGTATCATGGTGGTGTATCGTACATCACGAGGGAGATTCTAAAGGAGGTGATGTCTCTTCATAAGGGATAGCAAGTCAGTCTCTTAGAAAGCCAAGGCACACTTAACCTAGAAGAAAAGGAGGTTGTAAAATGTTCAAAGGTGTGAAGTTTCTGGCGGTAGCGATCTTACTTGCGCTCTTTGTCGGAGTGGCCTTCTCCAGCCAGTCCAATTCTGTGGTTCAAGCTCAGGCTCAGAAGATCTACAAGCTCGCGATCTTCGAGGACTTGACGAGCTTGAACAGCTTAGCCGTGTTGGGACCTAAGGCCACGGTGTGGAATTTTTATGTCCGACTCAACGGGTGGGGGCCGAGCTTGTTCGGGCTCTCTGATAAGTTCGACGATTATATCCCAGGGATCGCCGACGCCAGCACCGAAGAAGAAGCGAACAAGATGAAGACCATAGGCCCGGACAAGACGGCAACGATTAAGATCAAGAAGGGCATCAAGTGGTTCGACCCCAAGACCGGCAAAGAAGTAGGGGAGCTGACTGCCGAAGACGTCGCGTTCAGCTTCAACGCGATCATGGGGAAGAACGTCAAGGGCGAGCCCGCTTATAAGGGCATTGCCCCAGTGAAACTGGGCGGCAACTGGCCAGGCATTATTAACCCAGACTTCTTCGATCGCGCTGAGGTCGTGGACAGATATACAGTGAAGTTCTATCTGAAGGCCCAATGCAGCTATGACGGCTGGGACGAGGGCCTGCTCTTTGCGCCCATCTTCAGCAAAGCGTACTGGGAGCCGAAGTTCGAAGCAGCAGCCAAGGCCGCTGACCCCGTCAAGGCCCTCTACGAGCACAAGGGCGACGACGAGCCTGTCATGGGCGGTTGGCTCTTCCAGAAGTGGGAGCCGGGGGCCTTCGCTGAATCTACGGCCAACAAGAATCACTACTTTGCTGGAGCCAAGTCCGTCCGACCATACTCCGGCGGCTACACTGAAGAAAAGCCCGGCGTCTATAAGTACACCCATACGACGAAGACCGCCTTCCCCTATGACGGCGACCAAGGTTCAGCCATCCTCGATAAAGATAAACCCACGGTGAGATTGGAGCTGACCACTGGCCCGTTCGTAGATGCGACGCAGTGGCGCATCTACGGCGATCAAGCCACAGCGGTCGCGGCGCTCATCAAGGGCGATGTGCACTTCATGCTCAACCCCTTAGGGGTGCAAGCGGGCTTCCGCAAGCAGCTCAAAGAAACCAAGGGCGTGGGCATCGCGGAGAACGCCGGCAACGGCTTGTTCTATATGTCCTTCAACCTGCGCCGCGAGCCCTTCAACGTCAAGGAGTTCCGCCAGGCAGCCTCTATTATGATCGACCGCGAGTTCGTCACGCAGCAGCTCCTGGCGGGCTTGGCCATCCCGACGTACTCTATTGTGCCGCTGGCCAACACCGGTTGGTATAACTCCAACATCAAGACCTACGGCAAGGGCCTGAAAGAAGCCGAGAAGGCTGATTTAGCCATCAAGCTCCTCAAGCAAGCCGGCTTCAGCTGGGATGTCGAGCCCAAAGTGGACATCCCCAATAATAGAGTCACGCCGGGACGCGGGCTGAAGTACAAGGGCAAGGCTGTGGCCCCCTTTGAGCTGCTCGCGCCGCACCAGGGCTATGACCCCCTGCGCGCGACCTTCGCTCTGCACATCGAGGAGCGCCTCAACAAGATCGGCATCCCTATCAAAGTGAACTTGACGGGGTTTAATACGATTGTCACCCGCGTCTTCGATGAGCAGAAGTTCGACGCGTGGATCTTGGGGTGGGGTCTGGGCGGCAAGTTCCCCAGCTACTTGGTGAGCTTCTTCCACAGCGAGAACTCTGGGCTGGGCGGCCACAACCCGCAAGGGTACAACAACCCCGAGTTCGACAAGATCGCCGATGAGTTCCGCGCAGCCTGCGAGCAAGCCAAGCTCAGAGAGCTGGCGTTCAAGATGCAGGAGATGCTCGCGGAAGAGCTGCCCTATGTGCCGCTCTTCAACGCCCCGCTCTTTGAGGCCTTCCGCGCCGATGCCTTCGTAGGCGATCGCATGCCCTACGAAAAAGTCTTCGATGGCATCCAAGGCACCAACGGCCTCATGAGCTACGTCCAGCTCAAGTAAATAGAGTCCCTCTGGGGGTGAGGGCCTCATGCCCTCATCCCCGGGGATTTAGCTACGTGCTGCGCTCGTCTTAAGGAGTAGCGACTGCTATGAACCATATCTGGCAGGCCCTGACCAGCGGCATGAGCAAGTTCATCATCAGGCGCCTCCTGCAGATTCTGTTGGTGCTCTATCTGTACATGACGCTCGTCTTTATCATCTTGGAGGCTCAGCCGGGGGACATCACAGATATCTACGTAGGGAACCCCAGGATCACCCCGGAGGCGCGCGAGGCCATCGTCAAGCAGCTTGGCTTAGATAGACCAATCTACGAACGATACTTTGCATATCTGAAGAACTTCGTGACGGGGCACCTGGGGTGTTCATTCAAGTGGGGGAACATCAGCGCTACCCCAGACCCAGTCTGTCGCGAGCAGCGCCCCACATGGGATCTCATCAAGGAGCGCCTGCCTCGGACCATCGTGCTTTTCTTAACGTATACGATCGTCTCGTTTTATATTGGGTTCTTTCTCGGGAAAGTGATCGCATGGCGCCGCGGCGCCATTATCGAATATTTCTCGACCGTGGTGGGCGTCGTGCTCTTTACGGTCTTCACACCGTGGTTTGCTCTGCTTTTGGTCTGGCTCTTCGCGGTGAATCTCGGCGTCGTTCCCATCGGGGGATTCATCAATCCCGATAGCTGGACCAATATTCGTCAGATCGGGTCCACAGACTGCAGCATCGGGATCAGTTGCTCGAATATCGTCTTCAATCATATGTTGTTATGGATGGGCGGGTTGACGCTCTTTTGGGGTGTGGTCTTTCTATGGAGCCGACGTTTCCCCTATGCGTGGCAGAAGAACGCCGTGCGCTGGGGGGCCGTCGCGCTCGGTTTAGTTGTAGCTGGGCTCTTCTTTGGGGGGGGCTGGCTCGGCGAGATAGATCGCGTGGTGTTAGCGCGCGACACAAAGTTTCAGTTCTTCATCTGGCACTTTGAATTCCCCGCGGGGACGATCCCGCTCTTCCCTTTGGTGCTCGACTTCGTGCAACACATGGCCTTGCCCATCTTGACGCTCACGCTCATATCTTTTGCGGGAACGATGCTCTTAATGAGAAATACGATGCTGGAGACGATGCGCGAAGACTACGTGATGGCCGCCAAAGCCAAGGGCCTGCCCGATAACGTCGTACGGGACAAGCACGCCGCGCGCAATGCGCTGCTCCCTGTCGTGACAAGCTTGATCTTCGCTATCGCGTTCTCGGTAGACGGGGGCGTCTTCACCGAGACGATCTTCTCCTGGCCGGGCATGGGCCAGCTCTTATTGATCAGCGCTCTGGAGCAAGATTACCCCGTAGCCATCGGGTCGCTCGTCTTCACCGGGATCTTCGCGTTGGTCGCGCACCTCATCGCTGATATCCTCTATGCGTTCTTGGATCCACGCATCCGGTATGACTAGAGAGCACAAAGGGAGACTCTATGCAAGCTGCTCCAACATTTAAGCCAACAGAATCTATCTGGCGTGTGCGCCTCCAACTGCTCTGGAGAGGGTTCAAGGGCAGTTGGGCCATGTTCACCGAGAGCAAGATCGGGCTGACCGGCCTGGGAATTATTATATTCTTTGCGCTCTTTGGGGCACTATGGCCAGTGTATCCCTGGCTGATGGAGCATCTCGCCTGGACGCCAGAAGAGCTCGAAGCGGCGCGCAACGCCCCCTACGGCGCCATCAGTAGCATCTATCAAGTCTATGATCCCGTGGTCGGCTATGACCCGCTCATCCCGGGGATAGAGAATCCCACCCCACCCTCGCGGCGCCACCCTCTGGGGACGAACCAGTACGGCCGCGACATCCTAGCCCAACTGATGGCCAGCACGGGGTCAGAATTTATGCTCGGTGTGCTAGCCGCGCTCATCACCGTCGTCATTGGCACGCTCATCGGTGCGATCACTGCGTATTATGGCGGCTTCGTCGATACGTTCTTCATGAGATTAGCCGATGTCTTCATTCTCTTTCCCCTGGTCTCGTTCTTGATTGTGCTCGGCTCGATGATCGAGCTGACGCTCTTGAAGCTCGCTTTTGTCTTGGGGATTCTCTACGGCTTTGGGCAGATTACGGTCATCTTAAAATCCCAAGCCCTGGCCGTGAAAGTCAAGCCGTACATCGAAGCTGCCAAGGTTGCCGGAGGCGGGCACTTTCACGTGATCTTCCGCCATATCATCCCCAACTTGCTGCCCCTGTCGTTTCTCTATATGATGTTCAATGTAACTGGGGCGATCTTCTCCGAGGCGGCCCTGTCGTTCTTCGGATTGTTGCCGGGGATTAAGATCAGTTGGGGCATTATGATCGACTCTGCCCACAGCGGTGGCTACATTCTTGGAGGACGGTCCTTTCAAAATTGGTGGCTGTGGATGCCGCCAGGAATCGCGATTACGCTGCTTTGTTCGGCGTTCTATCTCGTAGGCCGCGGGCTGGATGAAGTGGTCAACCCGCGCCTGCGCAAGAGGTGAGAGCGTGGCAACCGTGACGACCTATCCCGTGCTGCAGGTCGAACACTTAACGATGCACTATACTACGCGTAAGGGCACAGTCAAAGCTGTCGAGAACGTCAGCTTTGCTCTCGACAAGGGGGAAGCCCTGGGGTTAGTAGGGGAGTCTGGCTGCGGCAAGACGTCGGTCGCTTTGACGCTCTTGCGCCTGCTCCCAGAGAACGCCCGATTCTTGGGGGGCCATGCCTATTTCTTTCGTGATGGCACAGACGAAGCGCATGCGCGACGTTCTGTAGGGAAGCTGGTGAAAGTCTTCTCAGATGGGCAAGAGCACCAAGGGCGCCTGCTCGAGCTCGACAAATCAGCACTTGTGCTCGATGTGCACACGAACGGACGAACCCAGCATCTGCGCCTAGGAAGAGATCAGATCGCGCGTCTTGGCGTTGATCTCACGGCGCTCAGCGACGAGGAGATGCGCCCCATCCGCTGGAGGGGCATTTCCATGATCTTCCAGGCCGCGATGAACTCCCTCAACCCCGTGTATAAAGTCGGGGATCAGATCATCGAAGCGATGCAGACCCATATGCCCATCTCTATCCCTGAGGCGCGGGAGCGGGTGGCGCAGCTCTTTCAGCTGGTCGGGCTCGACCGCCAACTCATGGACCGCTACCCTCACGAATACTCTGGGGGCATGAAGCAGCGCGCTGTGATTGCCATGGCGCTCGCGTGCGATCCCGATATTATCATCGCGGACGAGCCGACGACGGCTCTCGACGTGATCGTCCAAGATAAGATCTTGCGCGAGATGCGCCAGATTCAGAAAAAACTCAATATGAGCATGATCTATATTTCACACGACATCGCGGTCATCGCTGAGGTCGCCGATAAAGTCGGGGTGATGTACGCGGGGGGCTTAGTCGAGTTTGGGCCTGCAGAAGCGATCTTTAAGAGCCCGGTCCATCCCTATACGAAAGCGTTGATGTCGGCCTTCCCCTCTATCAAAGGGGAGAAGGTGAAGCTTGCAGCACTGCCCGGAGAGCCTCCGGACTTGATTAAGCCCCCGTCCGGCTGCCGCTTCCACCCACGGTGCCCCTATGCGACAGAGATCTGCGAGCGTGAAGTCCCGCAGTTCGTCGAACACAAACCCAAACAATACGCAGCTTGCTGGAATCCCTTAAGTTCATTAAGATAGCAGGTGACTATGATGGCTATACAAACACAGACAAAGACAGAGACGCTCGTGCGTGTAGAGCGCTTGCGCAAGTTGTATCCCGTCACAGCGGGGGTTTTCGCCCGTGCACGCAGCTTCATCCATGCCGTTGATGACGTGAGCTTTGAGATCAACCATGGGGAGATCTTTGGACTGATCGGCGAATCTGGCTGCGGCAAGACTACCACAGGGAAGCTGCTCGTCCGGCTCATTGACCCAACGTCGGGACACATCTATCTGCGCGTCGCCCAAGACCCCTCCACGGACTCCCAAGGGGAGCAGTTCGTAGACATCGCCACGCTTGAAGGACGGACGCTCAAGGCGTTTCGCCGCAACGCCCAGATGATCTTCCAAGACCCCTATGAATCGCTCAACCCGCGCATGACGATCTTTGACATCGTCTCCGAACCCTTGGGGATTCACGGGATCGGCACCGTCTATGAGCGCGAGGAGCGCGTCGCAGAGTTATTGAGCTTAGTAGGGCTGACGCCCCCGGAGAGCTTTCTCTTCCGCTATCCACATGAGCTCTCGGGAGGCCAGCGCCAACGGGTCGCTATCGCCCGCGCCATGATCTTAAATCCCAGCTTCATCGTGGCTGACGAGCCCACATCTATGCTCGACGTCTCCATCCGCACCGGCGTCATGAACTTAATGCTCGATTTGCGCGAGGAATTTGGGATCAGCTATCTCTATATCACCCACGACTTGGCCGTCGCTCGATATATGTGCGATCGCATTGCCGTGATGTATCTGGGCAAGATCGTCGAGCTTGGCCACACAGAAGAAGTCATACAAAACCCACTCCATCCCTACACCCGCGCATTGATCTCGGCTGTGCCCATCCCAGACCCAACTGTAGAGCGCCAGCCCATCGAGATCAAAGGCGGGGTGAGCAAGCCCATTGACCCCGCGCCGCGATGTCGCTTCTACGAGCGCTGCCCCATCGCTACTGACCGCTGCGCCCGCGAGGACCATCCCCCGCTCGAAGACAAGGGCAACGGGCATCTTGTCGCTTGCTATGAGATCTGAAACAAGATCATGGCGCCAGATCGCCGGCATTGGCCTGCTCGCGGCGATCTTCGTTCTGTCATTAGTTCTCCTCTTCTTAACAGAAAGAAGCTACGGAGCGTTTCGCGATACCCTGAAAAACATCCAGTTTGAGATACGTCTCACGTCGTGGGAAGAGGCTGCCCCCCAGCAAGCTCGCCTGAGGTGGCAGGCCACGGTGACGATACCGGACCTCAAAGTGCCGGTGCAGCTGGAGCTCTTAGATTGGCACCTGCGCAGCACAGATAGAAGCGTCCATCTGGGATTTTATACCACGGGCGAAGTGCAGATCGCCCTGACAAGGACGACGTCCATCCCCCTCGAAGCTCTTCTTGAGGGACCGAACTTTGAAAAGCTCCAGCGCCTGCGGGCAGAATCCCAAACATTGCTCTTTGACGGCATGGCTCGCGTGATGTTCCGACTGCCCCAAGGAGAGGTGCGCAAGAAGATCCCGGCCACAAGCACCTTCACGCTCCCCACTGAGGAGGACGATGGCCTGTGAAGAACGGCCAGAAACTCGTGCGCTTGCTCCTCCTTGCCCCTATAGCAGGGATCGCGGCGGGAGCGAGCGCAGCCCTCCAAGCAGGAGAGTTCCTCAAATTCTCCCCTGTGCCCAGCAACGTTGCGTACGCGCTGGTGCTGCTTGTGGGGCTGAGCGTGGGATTGCTCGTGAGGGGCGTGCAAGAAGGGCTCTTGACAAGCGTTCTTATCACGATCATCGGCACGATCACGCTCTTTCTAGCGATTTATCTCCCCAACGTCGAGATCGTCGCGACGGCCCCAGAGCTGATCTTGCGTTCAGTCTGGTGGGGAGCTCTTTCTATATTCTTTCTGACGATCATCGGCATCGTTGTGGGCCGGATCCTCTCCGGAGAATAGTCTAAGAAAGAGACGCTCTAGGGGGCGTCTCAGCTTGGCCCAGCACGAGTCCGACGATAGCTTGACTGGAGCTACTAAGATCGCATAGAGTCCGGCGCGCTTCGCCCCCAAGATATCTGTAAAGAGCTGATCCCCGATCATGGCAGCGTGCTCCCTTGGACTTTGCAAAAGCTCTAGCATGGTCTTGTAACTGCCAGTGCACGGCTTGCGAGCGCGCCACACTATCGGCCAAGAGCGCAGCTGGGTCTTCAAGAGATGGCGATCCTCCCCACCGTCGTTGCTGAGAAATCCCAAGGCGAAGCCGCGCATCTCAAGCCGATGCAACAGCTCAGAAGTCTCTTGGGGGAGCGCGCGGCACCCCCACTCCCCAAGGGTGTTATCTATATCGAAGACAAGCGCTCGATACCCCGCACGCCTCAGACGCTCATAGTCAATCTCGTGCACCGAAGAATAGATCTCGTCAGGGCGAAGGGAGCTAAGCAGACGCTTCACGGCTCAACCACGATATCTCCGATCGTTACGTACTGGCGCAACGTTTCCAAAAGACTCTGAATCTCTGGCCAAAAATCCGGGGCGACATAGTTCTTATAATAGATCTTGCCGTTGATGAGCTTCACGTCGCGTCGGGGATTGACTTTGTGATCAAAAGCTTTCAGGGCGCTATCGAAGAAGTGCACGTCTTTCTCAGATAATTCTACATAGACCGTCAACGCTTCCTGAGGCGGTGGGGGCAGGTCACTCAGATCGAACATGGCTGTTGAGCTTGCTTTCGACCTCATGGGCAAACCGAGCGTTGGCTCGCTTGAGCGCCAGCTCCGGGTCAAGCTGCAGCTCTCGGGCTGCAGCGACGATCTCAAAGAGGAGCTCTCCCAAGCGCTCCTGACTAGGCTCGTTGAGCAACGCTGCCACCGACGGGGAAGGACGCGTAAGCAGCGTTTTGTCTGTTTGAGCAGCGCGCTCTTGCAGTTTGCGCGCCTCGATCAGCGCGGGGAGAGCCGTCGTGACCGACAGGCGCTTCCCTTCGCGACGCTTGATCTCTTCCCAACGCCCCTTGATCTTCTCAATGTCTTGAGTGGACTCCGAGCTAAAGACATGCGGATGTCGCCGCACAACTTTCTCATAGATCCCTTCAAGCACATCTTGCAGTGTGAATGCTCTCTGCTCTTGGGCGATCTGCACATGGAACGCTACGTGCAATAACAGATCGCCCAGCTCGTCTTGGAGCGCGCGGCTGTCCCCAGCTTCGATGGCCGCTACGGCCTCGTACGCTTCTTCTATCAATAAATTTTTGAGCGAGTCATGAGTCTGAGCACGATCCCAAGGGCAGCCACGCTCGGAGCGCAGATGCGCAACCAGCTCGACCAACGAACGCAGCTCCATACCCTTACTGTTGAGCACAGGGGATCTGCTCCGGCCCCTTGTTGATCCACTCGTCAATGAAGCCCTCTATACGGTTCTCGTCATACGACGAGAGCTTATCTATCCGTCCCCATGCGGTGAGCGCTATCTGTTTCGGCTCAAGCTTGTCGTACGGAGCGATCAGTAAGCGACAGTATTTCTCGGCGTGCTCGTTCTGCAAGCGCTTGAGAAGATTTTCAAGCTGAGTGAGGATTGCCGGCTCGGTTCCCCGCCCATATTGGATGAGCACGGCACCGCCGCGCAGCGCTCGCACCTGGAGCTCTTCAGCGATGGGCTCTTTGTGCACGCCAAACGTGATCTCTCCGTCTATATACGCTCCCGATGTGGGCGGCGTCGAGTTATATGGCTCATGCTCTTGCCCAGCAGAGATCGCTTGAGATTCTTGGAGGGCCACGGGCATCCCGGGCTTGTCGTCGGTCCATTTACCCGTGACTTCGTAGAGCATCTGGGCGACTTCAGTCGCTTTATAGCTAGGGTCTTCTTGCTTGAGCTTCTCGAGCTGTTCCCTCATATCGGCCATCTTCTGCTGAGAGCGAGCGATGAGCGCGAGCTGATAGAGCGCCTCGAGCCCGTCTTCGCCAAGCTTCCCTGACGCGCCCACAAGGGAGCGCTCCGCCTCCAAAATCTTTTCATAGAGACTCTTCTTCTGGCCGTCGGTCGTCGCCACAGCCAACCCGGACTTATAGTGTTGCTTGGCTTGTTCGTATTCGGTTCGGCCTACGGCGACATCCCCAAGCCCAATATACGCATTGAGGGCTTGCTCAGGGGTCGGCCCTTGCTCCAAGATCGCCGTGTAATGGCGCACGGCGGACTCAAAGATGTGCTGCTTCTGATAGTGCTTGGCTAACTGAAAGCGCGTCTCGATGTCTTTGGGATCAAGCTCGACGATGCGCTCGCCCAATTGCTCGCGCAGCTCCGCTGCCGCAGTGCGCTTGAAGCCCTCTCGATAGTTCTTCAAAGCTTCTTCGTTCTGACCTAACTTGCGTTGTACGTCCCCCACAGCAAGATACGCTTCAGCTAAGTACGGCGACTCTTTGATCACTTGAGCATATTGTTT
Organism: Candidatus Fraserbacteria bacterium; assembly: GCA_947085185.1. GTDB lineage: Bacteria > Bipolaricaulota > Bipolaricaulia > RBG-16-55-9 > DRXL01 > JANXCC01. The sequence continues at coordinate 105,694 of CAMTVK010000006.1, forward strand.
GAGCGCCTCATCGAGATTATTCAGCCCCTCATAGGCGCGCCCAAGCTTCAACCGCACATTGGGGTTATTTTGCAGCTTGAGCGACTCTAAGTAGAGCGTGATGGCGCGTTCGTAGTCGTTCTTCTTCACAGCAATATCAGCAAGAGCCGTGACTAACCGGGGGTCGTCGTAGCCGCGCTCAGTACGTTCTTGCTCGCGCAGTTCAGTGTAGAGCGCTTCGGCTTTGTCCCACTCTTCAAGCCCAAAATACGCCTCGGCCATCTTCTGTTTGACCGTCCGGATGGCATATTTGTCTTTGGCCGGGTCGAGATTTTCCAGGGCTTTCTGATAGTACTCGAGGGCCAGCGTGTAATTCTTGATGGACATCATCAAGTGCCCGTAGAGCCGTAATGGGCCGGGGTCAGTCGGAGCCAGCTCCGTGGCGCGCTTGGTCACTTTGATGGAGTCCTGCACGCTCTGCTGATCGCCCTCGGTGAAGAGAAAGAGCCCATACTGATAGTACGCTTGGGGATTATCGGGATCGAGCGCGATCAATTGGTCATAGAAGCTGCGATCCCCACCGGCAGACTTCGCTACCTCCAGAAGATGCTGCACGGCCTTCTGACGATACTCTTTGATCTTCTGCTCGAGTTCTTGGAGCTTCGCCTCTTTATTTTCGACGTTCTCTTGTCTCTCCAGATCGGCTTTCTCCTGTTCGGCCTGGCGCAGCTTCACTTGATAGAGTCGGGCAATATAGTAATCTAAATATTTGCCCAGCTCATCATCTGCTGACAGCGTCCCCCCTTGGAGCAGTCGTTCATACGCAGCAATGGCTTCATCAATCTTCTCTTGTTGCTCGAGCTGATACGCTGCGATTAACGGCAGGCGCAGCTCGATCTGTGCCGACGCTCTGGCTTGCTTGAGCCATTGGTCGAATCGCTCAACACGCTGACGCGTCCGATAGTCACTGGCGATAGATTCCCGAACGGACTCAAAGCTTTTGCGGTCTTCCAGACGTACAAGCCACAGCCCTTCAGCTGTCTGAACCAGATCGCTCACTTGACCGACTTGAAGCTGAGCCAGAGCGTCCTGAAGCTCCTTGGGCAAGTCCGTCAGAGTGAGATAGCCCATATCGCCGTTGCGATCTTTGAAGTCTGGGTCCTGGGAATATTCTCTTACGACATCTGAGAAGCTAGCGCCTTCGACTTTCAGTTTATCTTTGGCTTCTTGGAGGCGCTTGCGAGCTGCGATCAGCGCGTCTTCGGGGGCGTCAGGCGCGATTGGGATAAATATTCTGCTTAGGCGAACGCGCTCCAAGAAATTTCCCTGCTTGGCCGCTTCGAGCCATTGGGCCATCAGTGCGTCTTCGCGTTCGCGTAGCCAATCGCGACGCACGTCCGATTGCGCCTGCTCGAACGTGCGCACCCGCTTATCTTCAACTTTGATGAGATGGAACCCAAAGCGCGTGCGCACCGGCGCGCTGACCTTCCCGATATCGAGCGAGAACGCCACGTCTTCGAACTCTTTCACCATGACGCGCTTGCCAAACCAGCCCAAATCCCCGCCGTTTTGAGCGTTGCCCTTGTCGTCAGAATACTTTTTCGCAAGCTCCGCGAAGTCCGCTCCTGCGTCTATTTGCTTTTTGATCTCTTCGATCTTCTTCTTGGCCTCGGCGACTTGCTCTTCAGAAGCGTTTTGATCAACACTGACTAAGATATGGCGTGCCTTGACTTCGGGAGTAGCATACTTCTCTCGGTTGGCTTCGAAGTATGCCTGCAGCTCGGCTGTAGACGGCTGGAGATACCCCAAGATATCACTGACATAGCGTGTCTTGTTTTGCTCAATAAATGCTATGAGCTGAGCGTCTGTAACGTCGATCTGGCCGACCACGACCTCTTCGAGGGCCTCTTCTTTGAGCTGTGCCGCGACTTGGTCGCGGATCTGCCGTTGATAAGCAGGCAGAGAACTCCCGCGCTCCTTGAGCAACCGCGCCAATTCTTTCTCATCAATGCCATAGTTCTGGCGCAGCGTTATCAGCAGATTCTCGTATTCTTTCTTGTAGCGCTCGTCAACTTTTTTTGCCGGGACGCTGATGCCACGCCTTCGACTCTCTTGATCTTTGAGAGCCTTCTCGATAAGACGCTCAATGGCTTGAGCACGCCATTGGAGCTGCCGATACGCCCCATCAGGCCCTTGCAGAATCTTTTCAAGATCTTGAGTGAACCGACGTTGCTCGTTCACAATCTCCAGATACGCCTGGTCGTATTTGGCCTTGTCAATCTTCTCCCCGTTGACGACGAGGACGACGTCTTCTTCTTTGGGAGCATTGCGTGCGCCAGGATTGAGCGCGACCGGAGAAAAGATCACCAATGCCCCAGCAACGAAGCTGATGACCACAGCCCAGATCACGTACTTGCCATATCTCTCCACAAACCTACGAATAGTATGCATGCTCTCCTCACCTCAAGATAAAGACAGTGAACAGTTACGTTAGAAGTTACAAGATTCAGTCACCTGCACCTGTTATAATAAACAGTGGGGGGTGATCTGTCAAGCGATGCGCGGGTATAGTCTGGGGCTTCTCGTAATCAGTTTGTTGAGCCTCTGGGGTGTGGGTCAGCCCGCGCTCACCGTCGTCATAGACGCTGGACACGGCGGAGATGACACCGGTGGGATCGGCGTTGGCAACGTGGTTGAGAAAGATATCGTCCTCCAAATCGCCCATCTGATAGCCATCGAAGCCGTGCGCTTCCCCCATATAAAAATTCTCTTGACGCGTCGCGATGATCGTTATCTATCGCCCGCAGAACGCATCGCTGCCGCTCACGGTGCGCATATATTTATCAGTCTTCACTTAGACTTCTCGTATGATCCGCGCGTGCGGGGCATCACGGCGCTGGTGCCAACCAACGCTGGAGTCCTAACACACACCTTGGCCGACGCGCTCCGCGCTCGCTTGATCTCCGCCACCAAGACGCCCGATCGAGGGACGAAGACCGCACCCCTGTGGCTGCGACGGCTCCCTATGCCCGCGGTGCAGCTCTCTCTTGGCTTTGTGACCAACCCCGACGAAGCACGCAACCTCAGCGAGCTTGCGTATCAGAAGAGATTGGCTCAAGCGATCTTAGACGCACTCAAAGAGTCTTTCTAAAGCTGCTGCACCGCGTGGGCGATCACAGGGAGTATGAGTCTCTCCAAGGCGAGCCGCACAGCGTGCTCTGCCCCCGGCAGCGAGAAGACAAGCTTTTTGTTGATCACTCCCGCGCAGGCGCGGCTTAAGAGCGCATACGGCCCAATCTCGTGATAGCTGAGCATCCGGAAGAGCTCACCAAACCCCTCGAGCTCCTCGTCGAAGAGCTTTTTGAGTGTGCGCGCTGTCTGGTCTTTGGGCGAAAGCCCTGTGCCGCCGTGAAAGATCGCCACGTGCACCTCTGTATTCTTCTTCAGTTGCGTGACGATCTCCGTGATCTGCGCTGGGTCGTTCTTAATAATTCGAGAGAGCGCAACGCGGTGGCCACGAGCTTGGAGCTGCTCTCGAATGAACTTCCCTGAAGTATCCGTGGTCTCGTCGCGGCTATCGCTGACGGTGATAACCCAACACACGACGCGTGCAGCCGCGTGCTCTGTTTGGTGTTTGATGTGGTCGGTCATGTGAAAAACCGCAAAAGATCACTCTGCCAAAGTCGGAGCTCTCACCGCATGCACCCATTAAAACCGCGGCCCTAAGACCGAGAGCACAGAGTATTGCAGATATCTTTGGGCAACACGCTTGATCTCGTCCGAGGTCACAGCCTGGATGAGCTCCGGGTACTTTGCGTCCATCTGATAGCCCACGCCGAGGGTCTCGTACCAGCCCAAGTACCAGGCGCGGCGTTCTGCTGTCTCGTGCTCGATCCTGTAGTTGCCGATGACGTAGCTTTTGGCGCGCTCGAGCTCTTCTTGGGGAATCCCGCTCTCTTGAATCTCTCTGATGATATCGAGAATCCCCTGACGCGCCGTCTCAGCGTTCTGGGGAAGCGCAATGATATACGTGACGAGATGGCTCTCCTCGGCTCGTGACGGATAGAACGCCCCCGTAGAGTACGCCAGTCCACGCTTGTCACGCAGCTCACTGAAGAGTCGCGAGCTCATGCCGCCGCCCAAGATCGCGTTCAGTAATTTCATGGCGGGGTAGTCAGGGCTGGCAACAGACGGAGCCGGATAGCCTACAATAAGCCAAGTTAAGGTGGAGCGCTTGGTCGCTGTGACGGTCTTGTTCTCCGAGAGTTTGAGCGAGATTGGCTGTGGTGTGAGGGGCAGCTCTGCCGTGCCCTTAGGCAGCTCTTGGAGCTTGGCCCGCAGCAGCGCTTCTACGAGAGCGCGATCGAATGCCCCCACGGCAACGATGGTCATATTGTTGGGCACATAGTATTTTTTGTAGAACTGCACGATGTCTTCTTGAGTGATGCGCGCGACGCTCTCTGGGGTGGGGAAGCGCCCGTAGGGGTGATCCCCATAGAGAGCTTTTTGGAAGTTCTCGTAGATGACGGAGAAGTTCTGATCGGCCTGAGCTCGGATCTCTCGGATGAATTCGGTCTTAGTGCGCTCGACTTCATTGGGGGCGAACGCCGGATTGAGCAGCACATCGAGATAGATGGGCAAGGCGCGCTCCACTGTCTCTTTGGGAGCGACGAGCGTCACGTAGGCCATGTCGGCTAAAGTGTCTTGGCTGAGCTGGGCTCCGAGGTCTTCGAGCTCTGTAAAGATCTCTTCTTCGGAGCGCGTGGTCGTGCCGCGCACTAATAATCTCGAGGTGAGCTCAGCGATCCCAGCTAAGTCCGAGGGCTCAGCGCGCGATCCTGTCCCAACGAACGCTTGGAGTGCGACTGTCTCTGAAGTGTGATCTTCTCGAAAGATGAGCTTGAGCCCATTGGGCAGCGTGACGAGCTCGTCGGTTGTCGGCTCTGGTGCGCTTTCAGGGATGAGCACGAGCTCATAATACGCGTCGAGATTGATATATTTGCGCGCGACGCTCAGAATATCTGCGACCGTGACGGCACGGATCTTGTCGGGGTATGTGAGCGCAAACCGATAATCTCCGGCGACAACAGAATAGAATCCCAACGTCCCGGCGACCCCCGCCGCGGTCTCGGCTTGCAAGGCTTCGCGGGCTAAGAGCACTCTCTTGGCGCGCTCGACTTCGTCGGAGCTGAGCTTGCCATCAAGTATCTCTTTGAGCTCCGACAAGATCGCTTGCTCGACAGCAACACGATTCTCATAGGGGAATTCAGCATAGATATTGAAAATCCCCGGCTCTTTCTGAGTGAAGTACCCCGCGTCTATCGCTGTGACCAAGCCCAGCTCTTTTCGGAGTTTCTTATAGAATCGAGAGCTGCGGCCTTCTGAGAGCAGCGTGATCAGGACGTCCATAGCGTAGACGTCTTGGGCGTCTTTCACTGACGGTCCAGGCCAAGCATAGATCAGATATCCTTGGGTGACGTCGCGTCGGATCTCCCTGACGGTCTTTTGGGTCCGTGTGGGCTCCTTGGGATAGACTTGCGCGGGGATCTCTTGGCGCTCCAGCGCGCCGAACTTTTCTGTGACGATCTGAAGCGTCTTGTCGATCTCGATATCTCCAGCGACCACGAGCGTCATATTATTGGGGACGTAATACGTCCTCATCCAATTGAGAAGGTCATCACGGGTCAGGTTTCCTAAGCTATCGGCAAACCCGATGATGGGCAGCTTATAGGGGTGCACCGTGTAAAATTCTTGGCGCAGCGTGAAGAACGCAAATGAGCGGGGATCATCAGATCGTTGTTGCTGCTCGCGCAGGACGACCTCTTTCTCCCGAGCGATCTCTTCTTCTGGGAAGGTCGAGTTCTGAGTGATGTCGGCGATGATATCTAGAGCTAACTCGGTGTGCTCACTGGGCAGAATAATATAATAATGTGTGAAGTCATAGGACGTCGCGGCGTTCGTGCGGCCGCCGAGGGCTTCGATCTCACGGTCGATGCCGCCGGGACGTCTTTCGGTGCCCTTAAAGAGCATGTGCTCAAAGAAGTGCGAGATGCCCGAGATCTCCCTGGTCTCGTTGAGGCTGCCCACGTTGACCCAGATATCTACAGCCGTGATGCCGGTGCCAGGTCGGGGGACGAGCAAGACTTTTAAGCCGTTCTCCAGAGTAAATGCGTAAACCTCCGGCTGAGCAGAACTGAGCGACGGCCATAGGGCCAGCGAAGCGAGCAGGGCTATCAGCAGTGCAGAGCGTCTCATGTTGACCTCCTCTGGGAGTATTCTACCATTTCGATGGGACTGGGACAAATTCTTCAGTTTGACAGAGCCAGGCAAGATGAGTAAAATCTTACTGGGCCGTTAGCTCAGTGGTAGAGCACCTGCCTTTTAAGCAGGGGGTCGCAGGTTCGATCCCTGCACGGCCTACTACACTTCTATGAATATTCTCATCACCGGCGCGACGGGCTTTCTTGGTCGTCGTCTGTGCGAAGTGCTCCATCAAGCTGGACACACCGTGAGGGCGCTCTCGCGCGACCCCAGCGCAGCCAAGCAACGCCTTCCCCTGCTCAGCGAAGCTTTTCTGTGGGACCCGCTCCGTGAGCTGCCCCCGGCTCAAGCGTTTACGGGGTGTGACGCTGTCATCAATCTTGCAGGGGAGAGCGTCGCCGGCCGGTGGACCAGCGCAAAAAAGCAAGCGATCCAAGAGAGCCGCGTCGTGGGCACAAAGAACTTAGTAGCGAGTTTGGCTCGGCTCGACTCGCGCCCCAAAGTGCTGATCTCGGCGAGCGCTATTGGGTACTATGGCGACCGTGGAGAGGAGACGCTCACGGAGGAGTCCGCGCCGGGCTCGGATTTTCTTGCGCGGGTCTGTCAAGAGTGGGAGGGGGAAGCCTTCAAAGCTGAGAGCCTCGGGATGCGGGTGGTGCGGCTGCGGATCGGGCTGGTGGTGGGCCCTGGGGGCGGAGTACTCCAAGCGATGCTCCCGCTCTTTAGGGCAGGGCTAGGCGGGCCGTTGGGTTCTGGACGCCAGTGGTGGTCCTGGATCCATCGCGATGATCTGTGCCAACTGATCGTGCACGTCCTAGCGAGCGAGGGCATCAGTGGGCCGGTCAACGTCACGGCGCCGCAGCCGGTGCGTCAGCGGGAGTTTGCGCACGTGTTGGGGGACGTCTTGAGGCGTCCGGCATTCCTGCCCACGCCAGCATGTGTCCTAAAGTTAGTGCTGGGGGAGTTTGCTGGTGGGATCTTAGCGAGCCAGCGGGTTCTGCCTCGGCGTGCTCAGGAGATGGGGTATCGTTTTCACTTTGGGGAGCTGGAGTCTGCGTTGAGGGACTCTTTGGGTCTGTCTGCTTGACAAAAGGGGGGGCGACAGCTTACAATACTCTCAGACGCGGGCGTAGCTCAGCGGTAGAGCGTCTGCTTGCCATGCAGAAGGTCGCGGGTTCAAATCCCGTCGCCCGCTCTCCACACCACAAGCCGGGGTGGCGGAATTGGCAGACGCTACGGACTTAAAATCCGTTGGAGGTGTCCCCTCCGTGCGGGTTCGAGTCCCGCCCTCGGCACTGTAATGGGTCAAGAGATTGTTACCAGGACCCAAACAGTTTGTCAGTTGATCAGTTTTTCAGTTCTCAACTGTAAAACTGTCAAACTGTAAAACTGTTCCACCTGGGTGCACCAAAACGTTCCGGTAACGATCTCTTGGCGCAGGGACCTACTCTCGCTTGCAAGAGCTCAATAAACTGAGTATACTAGTCTGAATTTTTCAGGAGGAGGTCCGATCTTTCAGGATGACGAATACACAGACAGTGATCAAGCCGCGCTTGCCCAAGGTCCTGCCCGATGGGAAGATCCATGCCATCGGGCGACGCAAAGAAGCGGTCGCGCGGGTCTTCCTCAAGCCCGGCGACGGCCAGGTCATAGTCAACGGCAAGCCCGCAGAGCATTACTTCGCCGCCGATGGCTTTATCAAAGACCGCGTCACACAATTGATTCAGAAGCCCTTTGTCGTGACAGGCACGATGGGGCGCTATGACGTCATCGCCACCTGTCGCGGCGGGGGTTTTACCGGTCAGATGGAGGCCATTCGTTTGGGGATCGCGCGGGCGCTGCTGGCGGTCAACGCTGACTACCGAACAATCTTGCGCAAGGAAGGACTACTCACGCGCGATCCACGCATGGTCGAGCGCAAGAAGTACGGCTTCCATAAGGCGCGCCGCGGCCAACAGTTCAGCAAGCGCTAAGGAGAGATCTCTATGAAGCCGGGCATCCACCCAGAGATGAAACGAGTCGTCATCCGGTGCGCTTGTGGCGCCGAGCTCGAGACGCTCTCGACTGTAGACAACCTTCATGTCGATATCTGCTCCAAGTGCCACCCGTTCTTCACCGGCGAAGAGAAGCTCTTGGACACCGAAGGGCGAGTGCAGCAGTTTGAGCGCCGCTACGGCCTGACCACCAAGACCAAGAAAAAATAAGATAGAGTAATGCGCGCTGAGACCAAGGCCGTCCGTGCAGGGTATCAGATTGATCCGGTCACCGGGGCGATCGTCCCACCAGTGCACCAAGGGGCGACGTTCGCTCAAGAAGAACCCGGAGTCCATAAGGGCTACCCCTACGGGCGCACGGGCAATCCCACTAGGGCGCTCTTAGAAAGAGCTATCGCAGAGCTTGAAGGCGGCACGTATGGGTTAGCATTTGCCTCAGGGCTCGCCGCCGAAGATGCGATCCTGCACTTGCTCAAACCCGGGGATCACGTGCTCTGCTGCGACGACGTCTACGGCGGAACGTATAGACTCTTTGAGCAAGTTCGACGACACTATGGGCTGGAGTTCAGCTACTTCGACACGACCTCGACCAAGATAGAACTTCAGAAGAACACCAAGCTCATCTGGCTCGAATCCCCAACAAACCCCCTGGTGAAGATCGCAGATATTGAAGCGATCGCGCGCCAGAAGAGAGACGCCCTGCTTGTTGTGGACAATACGTTTGCCACGCCCTACCTGCAGCGCCCTCTGGAGCTTGGCGCAGATATTATTGTGCACAGCTCGACCAAATATCTCAGTGGGCATGGTGACGTCATCGGCGGGCTGATCGTCACGTCCACCCCTGAAGTCTACGAGACCTTGAAATTTCTGCAGAACGCCATGGGGGCAGTCCCCGGCCCTATGGACTGCTGGCTTGTGTTGCGCGGGCTCAAGACGCTCGCGCTGCGCATGCGGGCACACTCCGAGAACGCGCAAGCGATCGCAGAATTTTTGAGCAAACACCCCAAAGTCGAGCGCGTCTACTATCCGGGATTGGCGACTCATCCAGGACACGAGATTGCCAAACGCCAGATGCACGGGCTCTACAGCGGGATGCTCAGTTTTGAGCTGCGCGGCGACGTCAAGAGATTCGTCCAATCTACTCAGCTCTTCACGCTCGCCGAGAACTTAGGAACGGTAGACTCACTCACGACTCACCCAGCGACGATGACCCACGCGTCGATCCCACTAGAAGAGCGCGCGCGCCGTGGCATCAAAGAGAACTTAGTCAGGCTCTCCGTGGGCATCGAACATGCCCAAGACTTGATCGAAGATCTTCAACAAGCTCTCGAATATGCTTGATAGACTCTGGACTCTACAGACTCTTAAGACCCCATTATGCGCGTTGCTGAGAATCTCTTAGGGTTGATTGGGCAGACGCCTATGGTCGCGCTGCGCCGCATCAATCCCGTGGGCGGGGTGCGGCTGCTCGCCAAATTAGAGTATTTTAATCCCGGCGGCTCTGTAAAAGATCGCATCGGAATCTCTATGATCGAGGCGGCGGAGCGCGAGGGCAAGCTCAAGCAGGGCGGCTGGATCGTCGAGCCCACCAGTGGGAACACGGGCGTTGGACTCTGTATCGCTGCTATTCTCAAGGGCTATCGGGTCGTCTTCACCATGCCCGACAAAGTCAGCCCGGAGAAGATCGATCTCTTGAAAGCGTATGGGGCTGAGGTCGTCGTCTGCCCCACGGCCGTCGCCCCTGAAGACCCGCGCAGTTATTACTCTGTGGCCAGACAGATCGCTCGGGAGCGCCCCGCGGTCTTGCTCAATCAGTATGAGAATTTAGCCAACTGTGAGGCCCATTATCGCACGACTGGGCCGGAGATCTGGGAGCAGACCCAAGGCCAGCTCGACGCGTTCATCGCGGGGATCGGCACCGGCGGCACGATCAGCGGCGTGGGCAAATTCCTCAAAGAGCGCACCCCCAACGTGAAGATCATCGGGGCCGATCCCGAAGGTTCGATGATCTACTCTGAGTTTTACAAGCTCCCCCATAACGTGCACACGTATCTCATCGAAGGGATCGGCGAAGATATCATCCCCAAGACGCTCGATTTCTCCGTTATAGACGAGATCATTCGCGTGACCGACAGAGAAGCGTATCACATGGCGCGGGAGTTAGCGAAGAAAGAAGCGATTCTCACGGGGAGTTCCGGGGGTGCGGCTCTTGTCGCTGCGCTCAAATATGCAGAAAAAGTTCGAGAGGGAACTCTTGTCGTGCTCATCCCCGACACGGGGCGCCAGTATCTGAGCAAAGTCTATTCAGACGAATGGCTACGCGCGCACGGGCTGCTCTAATCTTTTTGCTTGGTGCAGTGCTCGGGGGCTGTGCCAAGCTTACTCCACCAGTTATTATTAAGAGCATCTTTAGAGTATTTCATTGACGACGTGCGCGTTGAGGTGCGCTAAGCCGTTTACTTTCGGAACCCCGGCGGCCAGGGGTAGTCGGGTGGGCAGAGGTCGGCTTTGAAGTTGCCATACAGCTCATTATTCCCGCCAAAGATCCTGATGAGGGCGCTCTCCCTCCCATTCTCATTCATCAGCAGCCAGCTCCCCGCTGCCTCCTCGGACATCACGCCGAGGATCACGCCCACGCCGTTCTCGGAGATCTCGTTGCTCTGCAAAGCCCCCTTATACTGAGGGCCAAACGCCGACGACGGAAGTCTCAGCTCGATCCCCCAGAATCGATTCTTGCACACCGTGCTGTGGGTGAGATATACGCTATCCACCATAAGGCCAGCTTCGTTATCT
>CAMTVK010000007.1:0-140190 GCA_947085185.1 Candidatus Fraserbacteria bacterium
TCCAGAGTTCCAGATCGTTAGGGTCGCTTGCACGCTCTGGCCCTTGAAAGCTGCCAACGCTAAGCTCGTCACCGAGAGGCTGAGCATCGGGGTCGTGCTGGTGCACCAGTAGTCATACCCCCATTGGGATGTGCAGAGCTGCGGCCCTTCATAATTGTACCCCTCAGAATAAGCGCCGCTAGTCGTCGCTCCCTCCCCTTCATAGTACATCTGGGCCTGCATCTTGGCTCCCGTTGGCACAGCTTCCCCAGTTGCCTGCCCGCAGGCCGTCGCTTGGATCGCTGGCTCGGCGTCGTCTTCCGGCTCGTCGTCCTTGCCTGCCTTGAGCTTGATCCGCACCTGATGCGCTATCCTCTCGCTCCCCTCAGCAGCTATCCCAAGAATGGCAATCTTGCTCGTCTCGTCAAAGAGCACACGGACCCTCCCCACGCGCTTCCCCTTCTGGTGGAGCCTCCCCTCAAACTGCTGGAACTTGGGCTTCTCCCGCAGCTTGCGCAGCAGCTTCTCCACCTTCTGTACAGGGAGGAATCTGACGACGCGCTCCTGCCCATCCGCGCTGACGTTGAGCGTCTTGTTCCCTTGACGGATCAAGCCCAGCGCCGCTGTCTGCCCGTTGGTGCGCGTCCAAACGAGATGCGCTCCCTGAGACTGCTTGAAGAGTGAACCGACCAGGACCGAGACGAGACCGACGACCAGGACGAGCTTTCCCAAGGAAGCTGGGCGCATGGCTCCTCCCTCTGGGTGGGGATGGGCGTCTTTCTGGGATTTCAGCTCATATATACCACAACCGAGGGGAAAAGTCAAGAGGACGGTAGAAAAATATCGTATAGATCGATGTTTAGGTTTTGCTCCCTTGAACGAGCAAAGGGGGCGGTAGATCGCTCGGCCAATCAGAGCCCACAACAATTCTGCTCCGATCGAGCGCTATGAGCTCTGATCGAGCTTGGAAAGCCCCACATCTAAGCGCTCCGGCGCTAAAATCCCCCCGGAGACGACCATCTTGAGCGCCTCGTCCACGGGGATCGCCGTGGGGTGCACGCTCTCCTTTGGAAGAAATTGCAAGAACCCCGACGTGGGGTTGGGCGTCGTGGGGACGTACACACGCACCCATTCGTGGCCCTCGCTTGTCTGGATCGTGCCCACCTGGAACGCTATCGTCCACAGGCCCTTGGAGGGAAATTCAACCAAGACGACTCGTTGAAACGCCTTCTCCTGCGGCTGGGAGAGCGTGCGCACCACTTGACGGGCTGCGTTATAGATACTATTGACGATGGGCATCCGTGCCAGCACTGACTCCCAAAACTCTAAGAAGCGTCGCCCCAACATATTCGTGGCCAAAACCCCCGTCACATACAGAGCGAGCAACGTCAGCACCAGCCCCACCCCAGAGGGTAACTCCCATCTCAGCGTATATCGAAGCATAGCATTGAGCAGCGAGCGCAGCGGGCCATCTAAGAGATTATAGAGCAGCTGCAAGACCCAAATCGTCAATATAACGGGCACGACGAAGACCACACCCGTCAACATTCTTGAATAGATATGATGCCAGATCCGCCGCAAGAGCGCTGGTGCCTCCATAGCACATCTATTCTACCTAACTTCTGAGGAAGAGTCATTGCAGCAGCTTGTTCTAAAGCCGAAGTGGGCTTGCTGCAACTTCAGAGGATCACCCAGAGCACATAGAGGAAGATCGCCGCGGGGATGGTCGCAGCCAAGGTGAACGGCAGTCCGATTCTCCCAAACTCCCGAAATCCCAAGATATGCCCGCGCTGGCGCAGCTGCCCCGCCCCAACAATGTTCGCCGACGCCCCAATGGGCGTGATGTTCCCCCCTAAGCTCGCCGCAATCAAGAGCCCAAAGAGCAACGCTTCTTGCCCTGCCCCCGGAGCAGCGAGCTTCATCACCAGCGGGATCATCGCCATCAAGTACGGAATATTATCAACAAACGCCGACACAAGCATCGAGAGCACAATGATCGCTATATATGAGACGAGCACATTCTCCCCCAACACCAACTTGAGCCGATCAGCAAAGAGATCGATCCAGCCCTTCTCCACAAGTGCTCCGACGAGCGTAAAGACCCCCATCAGAAAGAGCGCCGAGTCCCAGTCCAGTCTCTGTAAAATCTGCCACGGGGTGTCGGGAAAACGCTCGCGATCGGTACGCCCCAACAGCTCATACCACACCAGCCCACCCAAACCCCAGATCATACAGATCGCGCCCAAAAGATCGTGCGCTTGCAACGACGACGCCGTCGCGAGAGCCAATATCATCGTGGCTAAGAAGATCGTGGGTCCCCAGCTTATAACTTGCTCTTCGGCGACCAGTTCGACTTTCTGGTTGAGATGACGAAACGTCCAATAGAGCACGGGGAGCGACGTGAGAAACCCAAACTGAATCGCAAAAAAAACCCCAAGCCCCTGCCCCTTGTACCAAAAGAAATCGTTAAACGAAGCATTGGCGTACTCGGCGAAGATCATGCTCGCGGGGTCGCCGATGAGCGTCGCCGTCCCTTGTAAGTTCGACGAGATCGTCACCCCGATGATCAACGGGACGGGGCTGGTCTTGAGCTTTTCGGCGAGCGCGAACGCAATCGGCGCGACGATCAAAACAACAGCGACGTTTTCCGCAAAGATCGAGAGAAATCCCGAGAACGCGCAGACCTTGACCATGGCCCAGCAGACGCTGCGCGACCTATTGACTAAGCGCTCGGCGACATAATGGGGCACGCGAGACCAAATAAACAGATCTGCTAAGATGAGCGTGCCCACGAAGATCCCCATCACGTTCCAGCTGATAAGAGACTCTTTGTCAGCTTCGCCCAAGAAGACGAGCGCCGGAGAGACCACGCCGGTCAGCATGAGCACCAATGCCCCGGCGATAGCCGTCCACGAGCGATATTTGGGCAACAAGACAAAGAGCCCATACGCACCGATAAAGACAGCGAGCGCAATATAGCGATCCATATTTCCCCCTCACCCTTGACGCCCCTCTCCCTCGAGAGGGGCTGGGGTGATGATGAATCGGTCTGTATTCTAACTGAAATTGAGAGAGCGGGGCAAACGTGCCCAGCATCTTGACATCACTGACTTGCTTCTCTTAAGATAAAACTATGAATAACTCTCTTTGGTGGATTATCCTAGCGGTCGGCGCAGTCCTTGCGGGCGTTGTCTTCTTTTTGCTGAATGCGAGCCCGCCCGCCAGCGGGCCAGCCCCGGAAACGCTCATCCCCGACTCGATAGAAGGCTTTATCTTAGTAGCGAAAGAACCCCGGATCGATCCGGCCTTCCCCGGCGAAGCCTACTCTTCCCACGCGTTCTACACGCCCGCGCCCAACTCCTCCTGGAGCGGCAAGATCGAGCGGGTGGGGATCACGATCTTCAAGTTCAAAGACCCCACAAAGATCGCCGAAGCTCGCGGGCTGCTGCTTCAGGGAGTTCAGACAGAGACACTCGATCTTGATGGGCACACGGTGGAGCTTGCTCCTGAGCCTGATGGGGTTGGGCTCTTCTGGCAGGATGGGGCGCTCTTCATTGCGATCTTCGTCAGCGCTCCGTCGGGAAGCGAAACCGACACCGGGACTCTCAAAGGCGCAGCGCTTGTCACTGCACGCGCGGTGCTCGCGAAGATCCCGCGCTGAACTTTGAAGATACACTCGGTTTGCTTTATCCTAGAGACATTCAAAGATCAAAAAGGTGATCTCACACTATGGTGACGACAGTGCAGACACGAGAGGACGCCGTCAAGCTCTTCCGAGAGATGGGGTTGATCGGTGCCGGCGGCGCCGGCTTCCCCACATACTTTAAATATCTCACGCCCACGAAGATCCTCATCGTCAACGCCGAGGAGGGCGAACCCGGCTACGAAGCCGATAAAATCTTACTGATCAGCCAAGCCGAGGCCTTCGTCGAGGTCTTCGCGGCGCTGAAGAAGATCTTCGGCTTTGAGCAGATCCTCATCGGGGCCAAAGAGAAAGACAAGAAAATTTTGGAGCCCCTGCGAGAGAAGTACGGCTTCGACATTCGCTATACCCCGAGCATCTATGGCATGGGCGAGGAGAAATGGCTCACCAAGGCCGTCACAGGCATGGAAGTGCCCCCCGGCAAAATCCCCATCCACGTCGGGGTCACAGTCAACAACGTCGAAACGATTTATAATATGTACCGCGCGCTTTTCCAGGGCCAGCCCGTCACCGAAAAATATTGTAACGTCTACGGCGAGGTCGCTAAACAGACCGTAGTCCTTGCTCCCGTCGGGACTTATCTCATAGATATCTTAGCACTGATCGGCGTGGACACGACACGGTATAACAAATTAGCCGTGCTCGATGGCGGCCCCCTGATGGGCGATAGAGTCCACGTCGGCGAGCACGCCGTCACCAAGAAGACCAACGGCTTCTTAGTGATCGAAGCAGCCAAGTACGTCGCCGACCAAGTGAGCTTGCGGCCCCTGCCGGGCCAGCCCGCCCCAACTTGGGATGACACCCTCCCTGAAGCCATGAAAAAATTGGGACTCGAACGCTACTTGGATTGGCACCCCACGCCTGCAGATGTCTTAGACATTCGTGACAAAGTCACACGAGTCAAGATCTTTATGCACCAAGACGGCCCTAGGGGCAAGCCAAGCACCCCCATCGTCAAGGTCGGCGACCACGTGAAGATCGGCGACCCCATCGCCAAACCCCTCGACGGCCCCATCACCGACTTCAATCTCTTGAGCGTAGCGCATCACGCTTCTATTGAGGGGGTCGTCACGGAAGTGACTGAGAAGTTCGTGCGAATCGAGAAGAAATAACCAATGGAACCGCAGCGCAAGCGAGGCCTCACCTACGGACGCTTACTGGTGGTGCTGGGCGCGGCGATCGCCCTGGCTCTGATCGTTGCGCTGGTGCAGTCGCTCTTGCTCGCTTATCAGAAGAGCTTTGACGAGATCACGTTCGCCATGCTCCAGAGGGCTGACTATGACAAGAGCGAGCTGACGCGTGCAGAGCTCGATAGACACAACCCAGACACGGGCAAGATCCAGGGCACCGTGATCTACGTCAAGACGAGCGAGGGCAATTACGCCAAGCTTGCCGTTGAGTTTGGATATCGCTTCTGGAGCCCCAAGCTCCAGTTTGTCATCTATCAAGGGGTCGTCTACGACGAGCGGGGGAACAAGCTGCGCGAGCTGTTCAACGTCTATATACCCCTCAATGTGAAGTACGATGTTGATGCCGGACTGATGGATACCGAGGGCGCCAGCGCGCTCGGGGTCGATCTAGTGTTTGCCGAGCGCGGCCCGGCAGAGCAGACCCTGAAAGCCCACAATGGCGCGCTGTTCTATCTCCCCAAAGCCGAAGAGCTGCGCCGGTAACCAGGGTTTTTGCAACGCTCTTCTCTATGCCCTATAATGCTCCAGACCCACTATGTCAAGGGAGTGAGGCACTATCGCGGTCACGACACGTACCAAACCCGATTGGCTCAAGATCCGGCCACCGGCGGGCCAAAATTATATCGCTATCAAAGAGACGCTGCGCCGATACGGCCTGCACACCGTCTGCGAAGAAGCCCACTGCCCCAATGTGCACGAGTGTTGGGGCGGCGGCACCGCGACACTTATGCTGATGGGCGCCATCTGCACGCGAGGGTGCCGGTTCTGCGCCGTCACCAGCGGCCATCCTCAAGGCTTTTTGGACCCACTGGAGCCCTGGAAGGTCGCTCAGGTGCTCAGCGAGTGGGGCTTAGATTATGTCGTCTTAACGAGCGTCGCCCGAGATGATCTCCCCGATGGCGGCGCGGAGCATTTTGCCAAAACCATCCGCGCGATCAAACAGAAGACCCCCCAGATGCTCGTCGAGGTGCTCATCCCGGACTTTCGCGGCGATGGAGACGCCCTGAAAAGAGTCGTAGACGCCCGCCCTGACGTGATCGGACACAATATCGAGACCGTCGAGCGGCTCACCCCTAAGGTGCGCGACCGGAGAGCCACGTATCGGCAGTCTCTTGCCGTCTTAGAACACGTAAAGAAGCTCGACCCCACTCGCTATACGAAGTCTTCTCTTATGGTGGGGCTTGGCGAAACAGACGAAGAGATCTTTCAAACGATGCGCGATCTGCGCGCCGTTGGCGTAGATATCCTCACGATTGGGCAGTATCTGCGCCCCAGCGCAAGGCACTTGGAAGTCGTCGAGTATGTGCACCCGGACAAATTTGCCCGTTGGAAAGAGCTTGGCGAAGCTCTGGGGTTTCGCTACGTCGCTTCCGGCCCGTTAGTCCGCAGCAGTTACCGTGCGGGCGAGTTCTTCATCAAGAGCCTACTGAGATAACGTGGAGGGATACGATGGCAGTCAAGGCAGCGATGGCTCAGCGTGAGCCGCTTGTGCCGTTCATCCAGATTCTCGATCCTGAGGGCATGGCCAACCCTAACGATGTGGTGGAGCTTAGGCTCAAGCCCCACGATTTTAAGGCCCTCTATCGCTGGATGGTGCTGGCGCGCACGTTCGACGAGCGCGCTCTGGCACTCCAACGGCAAGGGCGCTTGGGAACCTATGCCCCGTTGCTCGGCCAAGAGGCCGCTCAAGTGGGCAGCGCCTACGCCCTCAACCCCGAAGATTGGGTCTTCCCCAGCTACCGGGAGCACGCGGTGCTCGCCATGCGCGGGCAGAGCTGGGTGCAACTGTTGACGTATTGGGGCGGCAACGAAGAGGGCAACCGCATCCCTGAGGGCATCAGGAATTTTATGATCTGTGTCCCCATCGCCACGCAGATCCTCCATGCGACCGGGGCGGCCTGGGCCGCCAAGATCCGAGGCGAAAGATCTTGCGCTATCGCGTACTTTGGCGACGGAGCCACGTCCGAGGGCGACTTCCATGAGGGGCTGAACTTCGCGGGAGTCTTCAAAGCCCCTGTGGTCTTCTTCTGCCAAAATAATCAATATGCGATCTCGGTGCCACGCACTCGACAGACGGCTTCCCAGACCATCGCCCAGAAGGCGATCGCATATGGGTTTGAAGGGGTGCAAGTCGACGGCAACGATATCTTTGCCGTCTACAAAGCGACGCGCGATGCTCTCGAGAAGGCGCGCGCCGGCGGCGGCCCCACGCTCATCGAGGCCGTGACGTATCGGCTCTCGCATCACACGACGGCCGACGACTGGACGCGCTATCGTCCCGCCGAAGAAGTCGAGATGTGGAAACAGAAAGATCCCCTCAAGAGACTGAGACTCTATCTCGAAAAACAAGGGCTGTGGAGTGAGCAAGAAGAAGCGAAGCTGCTCGAAGAGGCCAAAAACGAGATCGCGCAGGCCGTCGCCCAGTATGAGGCGCTTCCTAAGCGCGACGTCGAAGATATCTTCAAGTACATGTACGCCGAGATGCCCTGGAATCTCGAAGAACAGCTCCGCGAGCTCAAAGAATACTTAGCCCAGCACGGCGGCGACCTGCCCACAGAGTAACTCTTATGCCCCAGCTCAATATCGTCCAGGCGATCAACGATGCACTCAAGACCGAGATGCGCCGCGACCCAACGGTCATCGTGATGGGCGAAGACGTTGGGGTCAACGGCGGGGTCTTCCGCGCCACAGAGAATCTTTATCAAGAATTCGGGCCAGATCGCTCCATCGATACGCCGCTCTCAGAAGCAGGGATTGTGGGCACGGCGATCGGAATGGCGCTCAACGGCCTCAAGCCCGTGGCGGAGATCCAGTTCGACGGGTTTATGCCCCCGGCATTTGATCAGATCGTTTCGCACGCGGCGCGGATTCGTTGGCGCTCCCGCGGGCGATTCCACGTGCCCCTTGTGATTCGCGCCCCTTACGGCGGAGGCATCCGCGCTCCAGAGCTCCACTCCGAAAGCCCCGAAGCGTACTACGCTCACACCCCGGGCTTAAAAGTCGTCATCCCATCAAACCCCTACGATGCCAAAGGGCTGCTCATCGCAGCGATCCGAGACCCAGACCCCGTGATCTATCTGGAACCAAAGAGACTCTATCGCGCGTTCCGCGCCGAAGTCCCCGAAGAAGATTATGTCGTTCCCATTGGGAAGGCGCGCATCGCCCGTGAGGGCTCCGACGTCACGCTCATCGCGTGGGGCGCGATGATGCCCGTCGCGCTGAACGCCGCGGAGAGCATGATCGCCCAGAACGTCAGCGTCGAAGTGATCGATCTCAGAACGATCGTGCCGCTCGACGTCGAAACGGTCATAGAGTCCGTCAAGAAGACGGGACGAGTCGTGATTGTGCACGAAGCGCCAAAGACGTGCGGGTTTGGCTCAGAACTGGCGGCGCTCGTCAACGATAAAGCGTTTGAGTATCTCCAAGCGCCGGTGGTGCGCGTGACCAGCCCCGATGCTGTCATCCCCCAAGGACGGATGGAAGACTACTATCTGCCCGATGTGGGGCGCTGCATCACCGGGATTGAGAAAGTGCTCAGCTACTGAGAGAGTGACTGCCTATGCCGCAGATGACGCTTGTGCAGGCGATCAACGATGCGCTCAAGACCGAGATGCGCCGCGACCCAACGGTCATCGTGATGGGCGAAGACGTTGGGGTCAACGGCGGGGTCTTCCGCGCCACTGAAGGGCTTTATCAAGAGTTTGGGCCCGATCGCGCAATTGATACGCCGTTGGCCGAATCGGGGATTGTGGGAACAGCAATTGGAATGGCGCTCAACGGCCTCAAGCCCGTGGCGGAGATCCAGTTCGACGGGTTTATGCCCCCGGCATTTGATCAGATCGTTTCGCACGCGGCGCGGATTCGCTGGCGCTCCCGCGGGCGATTCCACGTGCCTATAGTCATCCGTGTGCCCTACGGCGGCGGGATTCGCGCGCTCGAGCACCACTCCGAAGCCCCGGAAGCGTATTATGTGCACACCCCGGGCTTAAAAGTCGTCATCCCGTCGAACCCCTACGATGCCAAAGGGCTGCTCATCGCGGCTATCAGAGACCCCGATCCCGTGATATTCTTTGAGCCCAAGCGCTTATATCGTGCATTTCGCCAAGAGGTCCCCGAAGGCGATTACACGGTGCCCCTCGGCAAAGCGAGCATTGTGCGCGAGGGCTCCGACGTCACGGTGATCTCTTGGGGGGCGATGGTGCGCGTCTGTCTGCACGCGATAGAGTCTCTGGAGAACGTCAGCGTCGAGCTCATAGACCTGCGCACGCTCAAGCCCTTAGACCTCGAGACAGTGCTGAATTCTGTGGCCAAGACCGGACGCGCTGTGATCGTCCAAGAGGCGCCGCGCACGTGCAGTTTGAGCTCAGAGCTGACCGCGCTCATCAACGAACGGCTGCTCTTACAGCTGCAAGCTCCAGTCGTGCGCGTGACCGGATACGACGTGCACATGCCCTATCTGACGATGGAGCAGTACTATCTGCCCGACGCTGGGCGCGTGAAGAAGGGCATCGAAAGGGTGTTGAGTTTCTGAATCACGGAGAACACAGCACGGAATACACGGGAAACGGCTTTCTCCGTGTCTTCTGTGATTCTACTTTAGGGAGTTGATCGCCTATGGTCGTGGGCGAGATCGCTACGGGAACAGAAGTCCTAGTTGTCGGCGGCGGGCCAGGCGGCTACGTCGCCGCTATCAGAGCCGCACAGTTGGGCAAGGATGTGACGCTCGTCGAGAAAGACGAGCTTGGCGGAGTCTGTCTCAATGTCGGCTGCATCCCCTCAAAAGCGCTGATCTACGCAGCGTATCTGTACGAAAAGATCAAGCGCGCCGAACAGTTTGGCATCTCCGCCAAGGAAGTCCAGCTGGACTTTGCGCGTCTTCAAGCATGGAAGGAGAGCGTCATCAAGAAGCTCACAGGCGGCGTCAAGCAGCTGTGCGAGGGCAACGGCGTCAACATTATCAAGGGCAAGGCGACGTTTGTCGCGCCCAAGAAGTGCCTGGTCGAGAGCGAGCACGGCACCCAAGCGCTCGAGTTTAAAGATTGTATCATCGCCACGGGATCGGTCCCTATGAATATCCCCGGCTTTGAGAGAGACGGTGAGGTCGTCATAGATTCGACGGGCGCGCTGGCGCTGAAGAAACCTCCCCAGTCTCTTGTGGTGATCGGCGGGGGCTATATCGGGCTGGAGCTGGGGATGGCCTACGCCAAGTTCGGCAGCAAAGTGACAGTCGTCGAGATGCTCGATAGCCTGTTGCCGGGCACGGATCCTGAGTTGACGCGCCTTCTCGCTCGAAAAGTCAGAGAGCTGCAGATGGAAGTCCATCTCAAATCTCAAGCAAAGGAGCTGAAGGCGGGCTCAGGCGGGGCTGAGCTCCTCGTGCAGACTCCCGACGGAGAGAAGAAGCTCGAAGCGGAAAAGATCTTAGTGAGCGTGGGGCGCAAGCCCCATACGCCCCCAGACTTGGGGCTGGACAAACTGGGCATACAGCTTGACTCCAAGGGTTTTGTGAAGACAGACTCTCAGAGGCGCACGAGCAACCCGCACGTCTACGCCATCGGCGATGTTGCTGGGCCACCGTTGCTGGCGCACAAAGCCTCTCATGAGGGGCTTGTCGCTGCCGAAGCGATCTGCGGGCTCAAGAGCGCTGCGGATTGGCGCACCGTGCCCGCGGTGATCTTCACTGACCCGGAGATCGCCTACGCGGGGATGAGCGAATCCGAAGCGCAGCAAGCAGGTTATAAGACTATAGCTGGGAAATTTCCGTTTGCCGCGCTGGGGCGAGCGCTGACGATGGGCGAGACAGAGGGCTTTATCAAAGTTATTGCGGACGCCGAAACGAGGGTCGTGCTCGGTGTTCAGATTGTCGGCCCAGAAGCGTCGACGCTCATCAGCGAAGGGGTGCTGGCGATCGAGATGGGCGCGACACTAGAAGACCTGGCGCTCAGTATTCATCCCCATCCGACGCTCCCTGAGGGCCTGATGGAAGCGGCCGAAGCGGCGCTGGGGAAAGCCATTCACATTCTCACTCCCAAGAGAGAACACAAACTATGATCGCCCCTTACGGCTCGTGGAAGTCGCCGATCACCGCAGAGCTGATCGCCCGTGGCGCCGTCCGGCTGATGCAAGTCGTGCCGGATGGGACGGATATCTATTGGCTGGAATCGCGCCCCGCCGAAGGCGGCCGCTATGTGATCGTCAGGCGCTCCGCAGACGGCACAATCTCTGATGTCACCCCCGCGCCGTTCTACGCCCGCACCACCGTGCACGAGTACGGCGGCGGGGATTTTACAGTCTCCAACGGGATCGTCTATTTCTCGAATTTTCGGGATCAAAGGCTCTACGTGCAAAAGCCCGGCGCTGCCCCGCAGCCCATCACCCCAGAGGGAGCGTTTCGCTATGCCGACGCCGTGATAGACCCCCAAAGAGCGCGGCTCATCTGCGTCCGAGAAGATCACACTCTAGCAGGGCGCGAGCCCGTCAACGCTCTCGTGAGTGTAAGACTCGACGGCGACCCCGACGGCGGCACCGTGCTCGTCTGCGGAAATGACTTCTATGCGTCACCCAGGCTCAGTCCCGACGGCACACGCCTCGCCTGGCTGACGTGGAATCATCCCAACATGCCCTGGGACGGCACAGAACTCTGGGTCGCTCAGATCGCCCAAGACGGCTCGCTCACCAACGCCCGCAAGATCGCAGGAGGCCCAACAGAGTCGATCTTTCAGCCCGAATGGTCCCCAGATAATAGACTCTATTTTGTCTCCGACAGAACAGGCTGGTGGAACCTCTATCGCTGCAGAGACGGCCAGATCGAAGCGCTTACCCAGTTCGAAGCCGAGTTTGGCCAGCCCCAGTGGGGCTTTGGCATGTCCACGTATGCGTTCGTCTCCGGGCGAGAGATCATCTGCGCGTATGTGCAGCGGGGCATCTGGCATCTCGCCCTTCTGGACACAGCTACGAAAACACTCAAAGAGATCGAGACGCCCTATACAGAGATCAGCTACGTGCGGGCGCATTCAGCAGACTATGTCGTCTTTCGCGGTGGCTCGCCCACAGAGACGCTCGCGATCGTGCGCTTGGGTCTGCACACACAGAAGTGCGACGTCCTGCGCCGCTCGAGCGATCTCTCTCTAGATTCGGGATATATCTCGACGGCGCAGCCCATCGAGTTCCCTACAGAACAGAATCGGACGGCTCACGCGTTCTTCTATCCCCCAAAGAATAAAGACTTTCAAGCTCCCCCAGGCGAAAAGCCCCCGCTGTTAGTCTTCAGTCATGGTGGGCCCACCAGCGCCACGACGTCTACGCTCAAATTAGAGATTCAGTATTGGACGAGCCGGGGCTTCGCCGTGGTGGACGTCAATTATGGGGGCAGCACCGGCTACGGACGAGCATACCGAGAGAGACTGAAGGGCCAGTGGGGCGTCGTGGACGTTGATGACTGTATCAACGCTGCGAAATATTTAGCGCACCAAGGGCTGGTGGACGGGGAGAGATTGGCAATCCGTGGTGGCAGTGCCGGAGGGTACACGACGCTCTGTGCCCTGACTTTTAGAAAATTTTTCAAGGCCGGAGCGAGCTACTTCGGCGTGAGCGATCTGGAAGCTCTCGACAGAGATACCCATAAGTTCGAATCTCGCTATAACCGAACGCTCATCGGGCCGTATCCGGAGCGACGCGATCTGTATTACGAGCGTTCGCCCATTCACTTTGCTGAAAAGATCTCGTGCCCGGTGATCTTCTTTCAAGGGCTTGAAGACCGAGTCGTTCCGCCCAATCAATCTGAAATGATGGTCGAGGCGCTGCGCAAGAATAAAATCCCCGTGGCGTATATAACGTTTGCCGGCGAGCAGCATGGCTTTCGCCAGGCCGAGACTATCAAGCGCTCGCTTGAAGCTGAGCTGTATTTCTACTCAAAAGTCTTTGGGTTTGAGATCGCTGATCGAGTTGAGCCGGTGCCCATTGAAAATCTTTAGTGGCACAAATCGCGCCGACCGTTTACAATCTATGGCAATAACTCTGTGCGAAGGAGTGTTGCGATGCCCTTTGAGTTTAAATTGCCTGACATCGGCGAAGGGATCCACGAAGGCGAAATCGTCAAATGGCTCGTCAAAGAAGGGGACGTTGTCCGAGAAGATCAGCCTCTGGTCGAAGTGATGACCGATAAAGCGACTGTAGAAATTCCGGCGCCGCGCGCGGGGAAGATCCTCAAGCTCAACGCCAAAGAGGGCGAGGTCGTCAAGGTCGGATCAGTGCTGGTGATCATTGACGAAGTTGGGGAGGCCAAGCCTGAACCAAAAGGCGAACCCGTCGCAGCTGCCGCACCACAGCCCAAACCAGAGCCTGTCACAGCGGCTGTCGCCGCGCCTTCGCCCCCATCCCCAGCTCCGCGTGTGTTAGCGACTCCAGCCACGCGCAAGCTCGCGCGTGAGTTGGGCGTTGACATCTCACAAATTCAGGGGACCGGCCCCGGCGGACGCATCACCGACGAAGACGTGCGTCGGGCAGCGCGCACCGCGCCATCCCCACCCCCTGCCCCAGCGCCACAGCACCCCACTGCTCCGGCATTCGCGCCCGGCGCTCTCGGCACCGACCGGCGCGAGGAGCGCATCCCCTTGCGGGGCATCCGCAAGCGCATCGCCGAGCACATGCACCAATCGAAGACAACAGCCGCGCACTTCACCTACGTTGACGAAGTCGACATGACCGAGCTCATCCAGCTGCGCGAGCAGATGAAACCGTTAGCTGAGCAAAAGGGCGTCAAGCTCACGTATCTGCCGTTCATCGTCAAGGCGAGCGTCGCTGCTCTCAAAGAGATGCCCTTGCTCAACGCGTCCTTAGACGAAGCTCAGGGCGAGATCGTCCTGAAAAAATACTATAATATCGGGATCGCCACAGCGACCGAAGATGGGCTCATGGTGCCGGTGATCAAAGACGCCGACCGAAAGAGCCTGTTGGAGATCGCCTCTGAGATTGAGCGTTTGGCGCGCGCCGCCCGCGAGGGCAAGATCGCCCTCCAAGACCTGCAAGGGGGCACGTTCACCATCACGAGCTTGGGGGCGCTGGGCGGGCTCTTCGCGACCCCGATCATCAATTACCCCGAAGTGGCGATCTTAGGGATTCACGAGATCAAGAAGCGTCCTGTCGTCAGAGAGAATCAGATCGTCATGCGCGATATGATGTTTGTGTCGCTCTCGTTCGATCACCGTCTGATTGACGGGGACGTGGGGGCGCGCTTCTGCAAGAAGATTATAAGCTATCTTGAAGATCCGAAGTTGCTCTTTCTCGAGTTGGTGTAGAGTCGGGCTGTCATGCGTGGAATCTTTCGCTATCTGTGGGCGTACAGGGGTCGTATTTTTCTAGGGCTGGTCGCGCTTTTTATCGTCGACGGCGCTCAGCTGATCGTCCCCCTCATCATCCGCGCCGCCATCGATGAGCTCTCACAAACGGGCACGGCCCAGCTGGCTCTCTACGCTGGGTATATCGTAGGCATTGCCGTCGTCGTCGCGATCTTTCGCTTCTTCTGGCGCTATTTTATCTTTGGGGCGTCACGCATGATCCGCCGTGACCTGCGCGATCGGCTCTACGCCCATTTGGTCAAACTCTCAGCACATTTCTTTGCTAACACCAAGACCGGGGATCTTATGGCCCACGCGACCAACGACGTCGAGGCCGTGCAGTTTGCGTGCGGCATGGGCATTCTCGCCCTGGCTGACGCTCTCATTATGGTCTCGTTCTCACTCGCAGCGATGCTCTCTATTCATTGGCAGCTCGTCTTCTATGCGTTCACGCCGTTGCCGTTTGTGACCGTCTTTGTCGTCGTCATCGGTCGTATGATCCATAGGCGTTTTACGGCCGTGCAAGAAGCGTTCTCGATCTTGACGGAAAAGGTCCGCGAGGCGATCTCCGGGATTCGAGTCATCAAGAGCTTCGCTCAAGAATCCGGGTTTTCTCAAGACTTCGAGCGCACCAACGCGCTCTTCATCGAGAAGAATCTGAGTTTAGTGCGGGTGCAGGGCTTCTTCGAGCCGATGATCGCGCTGTTAGCTGGGCTTTCGAGCGCCATCGTGCTCTTGGTCGGCGGGCAAAAAGTGATCTCCGGGGCGATCAGCTTGGGGGACTTTGTCGCGTTCACGTCCTATCTTAGCATGCTGACCTGGCCCATGATGGCCCTGGGGTTTGTGATCAATTTGATGCAACGCGGCGCAGCCTCGATGGAGCGCCTCGAAAAGATTCTCAAGACCGAGCCGGAGATCACCGACGCTCCGGACGCCCAAGCATTTCCCCAAAAAACTTCTCTGGAGTGTCGGCACTTAACGTTCCGATATCCCGCCACCGAGCCGAGCACAAACGGGCGCCCTGTACTTCATGACATCTCGTTCTCTTTGGAAGAGGGCCAGCGCTTGGGGATCGTCGGGCTGACAGGCTCAGGCAAGAGTACCTTGGTGCACTTGCTTGTGCGGGTCTTCGATCCCCCAGCAGGGACGCTCTTTATTGGGGGAGTGGACGTGCGCCAGATTCGCCTGAGTGCGCTGCGCAGGGAGATCGCCCTTGTGCCCCAAGAGCCGTTTCTGTTCTCGACCACGATTCGGGAGAATATTGCTTTTGGGCGGCCGACCGCTTCAGAAGAAGAGATCATCAAAGCGGCCAAGCTCGCCGGCATCTACGACGAGATCTTAGAATTCCCCCACGGCTTGGAGACGATCGTCGGCGAGCGCGGCGTAAGTCTCTCTGGGGGGCAGAAGCAGCGGGTCGCCCTGGCGCGGGCGCTCCTTCTCAACCCCAAGATCATCATCTTAGATGACGCGCTCTCCGCGGTGGACGCGAAAAAAGAAGAAGAGATCTTACAGAACCTCAAAGATTTCATGCGCGCCAAGACCGCGATCGTGATCGCGCATCGCATCTCGGCGGTCAAAGATTCTGATATGATCTTGGTCTTCGATCAAGGGCGGATCGTGGAGCGCGGACGCCATGACGAACTCTTAGCGCGCGCTGGCATCTACGCGCGCCTCTGGGAGCTCCAGCAAGCCGAGGAGGCCGTGCGCCTATGAGCTATCACTGGGAAGAAGAGAAGCTCGGCGCAGCGTACGACTCAGCCCTCATGCGCCGCTTGCTCACCTATGTCAAACCGTATACCAAGCTCTTTGCAGTCTGTCTGGGGCTCATCGGGATCATCACCCTGTGCGAGTTGGCCCTGCCCTATCTGACCAAGATCGCTATCGATCGCTACATCCGCACAGGGCAGATCAGTGGACTCTATCTCCTAGCGACGATCTTTGTCGGGATCTTGGTGGTGCGTTTGGTGGCAAGCTTCGCGCAAGTCTATCTCTTGCAGCTGAGCGGACAAAATATTATGCGCGACATGCGCACCCAGATCTTTGATCACTTGATGAAGCTCCCCACAAAGTTCTTTGACAAAAACCCTGTGGGCCGACTCGTGACCCGCGCCACTAATGACGTGGCAGCCATCAACGAGATGTACGCGTCTGTCTTGATCTATCTGTTCAAAGACGTCTTCTTGGTCTTGGGAATTTTTCTTATTATGCTGCAGCTGAACTGGCAGTTGGGGCTTTTTATCTTAGTGCTGGCACCGATCATCGCCTACGCGACCTGGGAGTTTCGCAAGCGCGCTCGCGACGCTTATCGGGATTTTCGAAGAAAATTAGCGAAGCTCAACGCGTATATGCAAGAGAGCCTCTCAGGGATGAGGATCATTCAGCTCTTCGCTCAAGAATCGCGAAGCTATAAGACGTTTCAGTCCATCAACCAAGAGGAGTACGAAGCGAACATGCGCCAACTGATAGTCTTCGCGACCTATCAGCCGATCATTCACATGATGAGCGCGATTGCAGTCGCTCTGATTATTTGGTACGGGGGCGGGGGAGTTATCCAAGGCGTTTTTACGCTGGGGAGCTTGGTCGCGTTCTTGAGTTACGTGGAGATGCTCTTTGCCCCAATTCGCGATCTCGCAGAGAAATATAATATTTTGCAGGGCGCGATGGCTTCTGCGGAGAGGATCTTCATGCTGCTTGATGAGCCCATCGAGGATCGCGGGCAGGGGCGTGTGCTGCCCAGCGTGCGGGGATCTCTAGAATTTCGGGATGTCTGGTTTGCCTACGAAGACGAGGATTGGGTGTTGCGGGGGGTCTCGTTCACCGTTGAGCCCAGCCAGCGCGTCGCTATCGTCGGGCCGACGGGCTCAGGAAAGACGACGATCATCAGTCTTCTGACGCGGCTCTATGACATTCAAAAGGGCCAGATATTCTTGGACGGCGTGGACATCCGCGAGCTCGATGTGCACTTTTTGCGATCCCAGATAGCCGTCGTCCTGCAGGACGTCTTTCTCTTCTCCGGGGATGTGCTGAGCAACATCACGCTGCAGAGCGAGAAGATTCCTAAAGAGCGGGCCATCGAGGCTGCGCGGTTCGTCCAAGCGAGCTCGTTCATTGAGCAGCTTCCCCACGAGTACAGCGCTGAGGTGAAGGAACGCGGCGCGACGCTCTCGGTGGGGCAGCGCCAACTGTTAGCATTCGCGCGCGCCGTCGCTTTCGATCCTAAGATCTTAATCTTAGATGAAGCCACAGCGAACATTGACTCACAGACCGAGAGCCTCATTCAAGAGTCGTTGCGCAAGATTCTCCGTGGGCGCACTTCGATCACCATTGCGCATCGACTCTCGACGATTCACGAGTCTGATAAAATTATTGTGCTGCACAAGGGCGCGGTCGTCGAGCAGGGGACGCATGAAGAGCTCTTAGCCCGCAAAGGGCTCTACTATGCGCTCTACACGCTCCAGTTTGCTGAAGCCGAAGCCGTCAAGACAGAATGACTGACAAGGAGGCCTCATGCGCACAGTGCTCTCTACTATCCTGACAGCTGCTCTGCTCAGCGTGAGCTTGGCCCAGCCCACTCCACCGTTGCCGTTTCGCGTCGTCACAGATATAGCGTATTACGATGCCCCCGATGCTCATCCCACAAAACACCGTCTCGATCTATTCGTCCCTGAAGGGCTGAAAGACGCTCCCGTGGTGATCTTCGTGCACGGGGGCGGCTGGACCTCGGGAGATAAACGTCTCTATTCGTTTGTGGGGCGGGCGTTCGCACAACAGGGCTTTGTGACAGCAGTGATCAATTATCGCTTGAGCCCGCAGGTGCAGCATCCCGCCCATA
Source organism: Candidatus Fraserbacteria bacterium (assembly GCA_947085185.1). Lineage (GTDB taxonomy): Bacteria > Bipolaricaulota > Bipolaricaulia > RBG-16-55-9 > DRXL01 > JANXCC01. The sequence continues at coordinate 18,040 of CAMTVK010000007.1, forward strand.
TCGAAGATGTCGCGCGGGCGTTTGTCTGGGTCTATAGAAATATCGCGCAGTACGGGGGCAACCCTGAAAAGATCTTCGTGATGGGACACTCCGCAGGCGGGCACCTGACGGCCCTACTGGCGCTGGACGAAAGATATCTGCGCGCGCACGGGCTGTCGCTCGCCGCGATCAAGGGCGCGATCCCCATCAGCGGCGTCTACGATGTAACAGCAACGCTCGCTCTCTATCGCACGGTCTTCGGCGCTGACCCAGAACAACGAAGAAATGCCTCACCGATCGCGCACGTCGGCCCCAACAAGCCGCCGTTTCTTATCATATACGCCCAGTTTGACTTCCCCGGCTTCGACGCCCAAGCGCAACAGCTCCTCTCTCTGCTCAAGCAGTACGACAACGAAGCTGCTCTCGTTGAAATTCCCAACAGAGATCATGTGACGATCATCGCTACTGTTGGCGCGCCCGGCGATCCCACCACCGAAGAGATTGTAAAATTCTTACGGAGTCACTGAGCGCCGACTGCTCAGATAGATTCCGACTAAGATAAGAGCACCGCCGACGGCCTTGAGCGCCGTGATCGGCTCGCTCAGCAAAAAATACGCGAGCACCGTCGAGCCTACGGGTTCGCCTAAAATAATCACAGCGACGGTGCTCGCCGGCACATGCTTTAATGCCCAGTTAAGACTTGTGTGCCCGATCAACTGCGGGCCAAAAGCCAACAACGCTAACCACAGATACGTCTCTTTGGGAAAGCCCACCAAGGGCTGCTGGAGAAGCGCTGCTATCGCGAGTAAAACAATCGCCGCGGCGCCGTAGACCACAAAGATATACGTCACCAGATCCGTATGCGCCCGCAGGCGCCGCCCCACTAACAGATACGCCGACGCCATGAGCGCTCCTAGCAACGCCAAGCCGTCGCCAAGAAGCACATTGGGCCCCGCAAGAAAATCTCCGTAGCCGATCAACATCCCGCCCACCAGCGAGATTGCAATCCCCACGACCAAGCCCAGCGTGACCGACTCTCTTAGGAAAAATCGCGACCCCAAAGCGACGAAGATCGGGTTGGTCGTCACCAAGACGACGGAACTCGCGACCGAAGTAAACTCAAGCGAGCTGATCCAAAAAATAAAGTGCAACGCCAAGCAGACTCCGCCAAGCAGCGCATAGCGCAGATCGCTCCCCGTCAGCGCTTGGAGGTGTTGTCGTCGTGTGCTTAGGGCTAGAGGGGTCAAGAGCAAGGCTGCCAGGCCCACCCGATAGACGGCGATCGAGATGGGTGGGGCCTCAGCCCAGCGAATCCAAATAGAAGCGAACGAAATAACAATCAGGGCGCAGCCTAACACTCCCCAGATCAAGATCGGTGAGGATCGAATCGCGCTCACTTCTCTAAGATCGCGCGCACGCGCTCCACCAAATAGCCTGGATCGAAGGGCTTAACAATATAATCCGTCGCCTCGGCCCCACGCTGCAGATCGCGCTCGGAGGCCCGCGCCGTCAACATCACAATGGGCCGATCACGATACTGCGCATCGGCACGCAGCTCCGCAAGCACAGCAAACCCATCCCGCCCCGGCATCATCACGTCGAGCAAGATCAGATCAAAGTGCTCCTGACGCGCGCGCTGCAGCGCCTGCTCCCCATCTTCAACCCACTCGACGGAAAAACCCTCGCGCTCCAACTTAAACTTTATGAGCTGGGCAATATGTCCGTCGTCTTCGGCAAGCAAAATGCGTGTCATCGCAGGGTGCGCAAGATCTCTTGCACGAGCGTATGCGGGGAGAGCTTCTTGCTCAAGAACTTCTTCGCCCCCAGAACCTGCGCGGCGTGCGCGACCTCTTCAGGGTGCGCCGAGCCGCTGATGAGGATGACCGGCACGCGGCTGAGCGATCTGGTGTTGCGCATCTGTTGGAGGACGTCGAGCCCTGAGCGCTTGGGCAGATTTTTATCTAAGATCACGAGCTGATAGGGCGTGCTGCGGATCTTGGCGAGGGCTTCGTCGCCGTCGCTGGCGATCTCCGCAGCAAAGCCCTCGCGCTGGAGAAGTCTTTGCAAGAGCTGGGCGTAGTCATGATCGTCGTCCACGACCAAGACGGGCTGGCCTTGGGGCTCCAGCAGCGCCCGCACCGTCTCGTAGAACTTGCGCTCGTCTATGGGTTTTGTGAGAAACGCCGAGGCTCCTAAGCGCAGCCCTTGCTGCCGATCTTGCACGATCGAGAGAAAGATCACGGGGATATGGGCCGTCTCCGGGTGCCGCTTGAGCTGTTGAATGAGCGCGAACCCGTCCAGATCGGGCATGAGCACGTCCAGCGTGATTAAGTCGGGCTTGAGGCGCACGGCGTGATCGAAGCCCTCGCGGGCAGAATAAGCCATAACCGCGCGATAGCCCATCTTCTCGATATACGTCGCGATCAGTCGAGCGATCGCGACTTCATCTTCAATGACGAGCACCAAGGGGCGCTCAGGGCGAGCCAGAGCCGGCAAGCGCACCGTGAACGTGCTGCCCTGCCCAAGCTGACTTGTCACAGTAATTGTGCCGTTATGGCGCTCTACGATGGTTTTAGCGATCGCCAGCCCCAATCCCGTGCCCCCGACCTTGCGCACGTAGGAGTTGTCTGCTCGAAAGAACTTCTGAAAAAGCTTGTGCAGATCGCTCTCGGCGATCCCGATCCCCGTGTCGCGCACCGCGACGACAACTGTGCCGTTCTGCTGAGAAGCTTGCAGTTCGACCGTGCCCGCGGGGGTGTATTTGATCGCATTGCTCAAGAGATTAAGAAAGACTTGAGCGAGGTGCTCGCGATCCCCGCGCACCTTCAGCCCCGACGCGATCTCCGTGAGAAATTCTAAGCCCTTCTGCTCCGCGCTTATCTGCAGAGATCGCGCGACGCTGTGCAAGACCTCTGCTAAGTCTAACTCCGTGAACTCAAACTCGATCCTGCCCGACTCCAGACGCTCGATCTCTAGAAGATCGTTAATGAGCTCTGTCAGTCGAGTGGTGTTCTGGGAGACGATCGTGAGAAATTCTCTCTGTTGTGGGGTGAGGGGGCCGACGTCGCCGGCTAAGACTAAGTCCACATAGCCCTTGATGGACGTGAGTGGGGTGCGCAGCTCGTGCGAGACGGTGCTGATGAACTCCGACTTGAGTCTTTCTACTTCTTTGCGTTCGGTCACGTCGCGCCCGATCCCCTGAATCCCGACGATCTTGCCGTCCTCCCAGATGGGGCGTGTGCTCAGCTCCAGCACGACCTGGCGGCCGTCTTTGCGCGTGATCGTCAGTTCGGTCTTATCGGGCTGTCCGCGCATATTTTTGAGAAACGCGCGGCGCGCCTTCTTGCGCTCCGGGCCGGCAGGCACAAAGAGCGTATAGAGCTGCCCAACAGCCTCTTCGGACGTATACCCGGTGATCTCCTCCGCTTTACGGTTGAGCGAGAGAATACGTCCTGTCCTGTCGAGAATATAGATCCCGTCGTTGGCGTTCTCGAAGAGATCGCGATAGCGCTCTTCTGAAGCGCGCAATTGCTCTTCCATCTCTCGTTGTTTCGTGATGTCTACCAAGCTCCCATCGTAATAGAGAATTTTGCCCTGGGGATCACGAATGGCACGCGCCCGGTCCACCACCCAGATGGGGGTGCCGTCGTAGCGCTTGAGCTGAACGACGAAATCTGTGACGATGCCCTTGGCGTCCATCTCATCCTGCCAGCGGCGACGCTCCGTGGGGTCAAAAAAGAGCGCCTGGGCGGGGGTCGCCAAGAGCTCTTCACGGCTGGGATAGCCGAGTATCTGTACTAAAGCGTCGTTAGCATCAAGAATCTGCCCTTGCGGAGTCGAGCGATAGAGTCCGACGGGCACAGAATCGAAGAGCAAGCGGTAGCGCATCTCGCTGGCGTGCAGCAGCTCAGCAGAGCGCCAGCGCTCTATGGCGAGCGCAGCCAGATGCGAGGCTTGGTCTATCAATCCCAATTCATACGCGTGAGGCGCGCGCGGCTCGCGATAGTACATGGCGAACGTCCCCAAGACTTCGCCTTGCTGCCCTAAGATGGGCACAGACCAACACGCCCGCAACCCATATTTTTGAGCGATGTCGCGAAAGTCCGCCCACAGGGGATCAGAGAGAGTATCGCTGACGATGACGGGCTTTTTCAGATACGCTGCGGTGCCGCAAGACCCAACCGCCGGCCCGATCTTCACCCCGTCTACAATCTGATTGTAGTCTTGGGGGAGGCTGGGGGCCGCGCCGTGACGCAGCCTGTCGCCTTCTAGGAGCAAGATCGAGCAGAGGACACCGGGGGCTATCTCTTCGATAGAGCGACAGATCGTCTCGAGGACTTCGGAGATCGGGGCGTTCTTCATCAGCAGCTCGAGCACTCTATTGTGGGTTGCCAGGATCAATTCATGGCGCTTGCGCTCGGTGATGTCGCGGCTGACCCCAAGGACTTCTTTGACTTGGGAGCCCTCTTTAATAAAAGCGAGGTTGACGTGGAGCCAGCCGGGGGAGCCATCGGGTCGCCGGAAGGGCGCCTCCAGCGGAGGCGGAGGTTCACCGCGCAAGACTGCCTGGCGGATCATCCATGAGATGCGCTTGCGCTCTGGATGAGGGAGTGCCAGCAAATCCGCCGAGCGCTTCCCGACGATATCTTCAAGCCGGACGCCGTGAATCTCTAAAAATTTTGAGTTAACAAACTTGATGCGTCCATCAAGGTCGCGCACGTAGATGCCGTCGTTGGCAGCATCAAAGAGCACTTCGAAGCGCTGGCGCTCGCGCTCCGTCTTCTCTAATAAAGAGCCGATAGCGACAAAGAGCGGGATAAGCAAGAAGATCCCGATATACAGCCAAGGCTCACGAGAGATTTCTCTGGCCAGCTCAGCACTGAAATCTTGAGGATATTTGAGATAATCAAAGATCAAATGGACGAGATTGAAAACGAGCCCAAGACTGCCGATGATGAAGCTGCGACGGCGTCTCCAGAACTCCTGTACACGTGTCATAAGTGTGAGTCTCTTCAAATATACCCCAAAGAGCATGTTTCTATCAAGAGCCGGCGTCCGGGCTGAGGGTGTCGGAGTTCTCAGCCGACAGAGAAAAAAGCGCGGACGGGAGCCATTCCCGTCCGCGCCTGCGTATTCTCTATGACGTCTCTTACTTCTTCGTCGCGGTGTAGGTGAACGTCACGCTGTAGGCCGTGTTGGCGCTGAGGGCTCCCAGGGTGTTTGGCTCTCCCAGAGCACCGCCCCGCAGGGCATAGCAGATCTGGAAGACCTCATTGCCCTTGCCCTCGACCTGGCCGGAGTTCGTGCCGAAGTCCACAAGCACCGTGCCGCCGGGCAGGTTCTGTGTAGGGCCATTTCGGCAATTGGGCGAATCGGAGACACGGATGACCGGGCGCGGATCGGGCGACCCAGTAAAGGCCGACTTCACCGTCTTGAGCACCCACTCCCCGTTGCTCTTCACTTGGAGGTGAGCCTTGGGATTACACAGATAGTTTGGAATGGGGTTGTCAATCTGGCCGAAGTCGCAGTCCAAGCTGGTGCCGCCGATGACGTTCAGCTCGATATAGTTGCCCATATTCCATGTGGCCGTGCCGCTCACCTGTGCCTGCCCCGAGATGAGGCTCAGCACTCCCGTCAACGTCACGATCCCTAGTGTTAGTCCGATTCTCTTGATGTTCTTCATGCGCATCATGCTCCTTTGTGAGTGTTGTCGCCCATATTGTAAGAAAGAGTCTATCCCAAAACGATAGCAGCAAGAAGAAAAAAACCTTCCAGAAAGATGGAAATTTTATGGAAGATAGAATCACGGAGCCCACGGAAAGGCTCTCAGCTCTGTGCCTTCCGTGGATTATTCAGTGCTTTCCGTGATTCAAAGGCTCAGCTAGGTCGCTAATTTATACCCGAACCCCCGAACTGTCAGAATATATTTGGGGGTGTCGGGGTCGTCTTCGAGCTTCTCCCGCAACAGATAGATATATTTGGTCACATCGCTCGAGGTGATGAGGGGCTTATTCTGCCAGACCGCCGCGATGATCTCTTGGTGGGAGAAGACGCGTCCCGGCTCCGACGCTAAGAGCTTCAACAGCTCATACTCTTTGGGCGAGAGGGAGACTGTGCGGCCCTTAAGCTTGGCCTGCTTGGTCTTATCGTCAATCTCAAGCTCGCCTACCTTGATGGCCCTGGGGTGCGCCAGGGCCTGATAGCGCCTCATGACCGCAGTGATGCGCGCTTCTAATTCCCCAAGATCGAAGGGCTTGGGTATATAATCGTCGGCTCCGGAGAGCAGCCCTTTGACTTTATCGGTTGGCGTGTCCTTGCCGGTGAGCATGAGCACGGGCACTTGAGAAGATTCGCGAATCTTCTTGAGCACGGCCCAGCCGTCCATCCCCGGCAGCATCACGTCTAAGATCACTAAATCGGGCTGGTCTTTTCGGAAGAGCTCGAGCGCTTGCGCCCCATCAGCAGCCGTTTGCACGCAGCGACCTTTGGCCTCGAGGAAGTGCTTGAGCAGGCCCGCAATGTCGGGGTCGTCGTCCACCACAAGGATCTTCATAGGGAACCCATCCGATACAGCTCTTATTGTAGCATAGATCGCACACAGCTACCAAGCACCCCTGTCCTCCTGGGCCTTCCCACGTGCTCCCTCTCTTGGTAGAATAGTCTCATCACTGTGAGGGGGTAGAGAGCACATGGACTTAGGACTTTCTGGGAAGGTCGCGATGGTCGCAGCGGCGAGCAAGGGCTTGGGCAAGGCCATCGCCAAGCGATTCGCCTCTGAGGGCATGAACGTAGCGATCTGCGCCCGCGATGAGCGCACCCTGCACACCACTGCACAAGAGATCGCGCAACACACCGGCGCTGCAGTCCTTCCCGTCCGCGCCGACGTCACCCACTCTGACGACATTCGGCGCTTTGTCGCCCAGACGGTCGAGCGATTTGGCAGTCTCGATGTGCTCGTGACCAACGCAGGCGGCCCGCCGCCTGGGAATTTCTTCGCTCTTGAAGACTCCCACTGGGAAGACGCGTTCTATCTTACGCTCATGAGCGTCGTCCGTCTCTGTCGCGAAGCGATCCCACATATGCAAAAACGCGGGGGCGGACGCATCATCAATATCGCGTCTGTGTCAGTAAAACAGCCCATCGAGAATTTAATCCTCTCCAACTCGCTGCGCCTGGCGGTCGTGGGCTTGGCCAAGAGCTTAGCGAACGAGCTGGCCCCCATGAAGATTACAGTCAACACCGTCTGTCCTGGCCCGACCCAGACCGAGCGCATGGAGCAGCTCTTGCGCGCCATGGGCAACGTCGAAGAAGCACGACGCTTCTGGACCAAAGATATCCCCATGGGCCGGATGGGCCAGCCCGAAGAGCTCGCCGACCTTGTCGCGTTCTTAGCTTCAGAGAACGCCCGCTACATCACCGGGACGGTCATCCAAGTTGACGGCGGGCTGGTGAAGAGCATCTTCTGAAGCCTTGACTTGCACAAAATGCACTCAAATACTACAATGCTTATGCTATGAGAACCACGATTGAACTGAAGGAAGAACATCGAGCTTTGCTTCATGCCTTGGCGGCACGCCGCGGCTGGCGGGGCTTCTCACGCGTTGTGCAAGAGGCCATTGACTTTTATCTTCAGCACCACGCCGATGCGGAGAAGGCTCGCCGCGCTATACTGGACCGCAAGGGTCGGTGGTCCGCCAACGAGGTTGAACGCATGAGGGCCGCTCTCGCCGAGCTCCGGCAGCAATGGAGAACCGCGTCGTCGTAGACACAGATCTTCTCATTGACTACTTTGCCGGGGTTTCCCCTGGGACAGAGGCCATCGCGCAGCTCCTGCGGGAAGATCGACTGGCGGTCACTACCTTGTCCCTCTTTGAGCTGGCCTGTGGTGCCCAGACCCCAGATCAGATACGCGATCTGGAACTTCTCCTGCAAGCCGTCTCTCTGATCCCCTTGGACGCTGCAGCAGCACTGAGGGCTGGGGCCGTCTACCGCCAACTGAAGGCCAAGGGACAGCTTATCGAGATCCCCGATCTCTTGATCGCTGGGTGCTGCCTTGCAGCAGAAATGCCCCTACTGACCCGTAATAGAGCTCACTTTCAACGAATCGAGGGGTTAGCGCTGCCGACGGCCTCTGATATCCTTAAGGAGAACTAAGTCACTCATCCACGGGAAAAACTTGACAAAATTAGTCCGATTTTTTATACTTGCTCTGTGCCCTGTGACAGGAGGCGATCTTATGGGCTACGCACGTCCCGATGTCTTAGTAGAACCAAGCTGGGTCGCCGAGCATCTCCATGACCCTTCGGTGCGCCTTGTCGAATCGGACGAAGATGTGCTGCTCTACGAGCAAGGGCACATCCCCGGCGCCGTCAAGATCGATTGGTTCACGGAGTTACAACACCCCCTCAAGCGCGATTTTCTCACCACAGAAGAGTTTGAGAGACTGATGAGCGAGAAGGGCATCGCGAACGAGACTACCGTGGTCTTCTACGGGGACAAACACAATTGGTACGCGGCGTACACGTTCTGGCTCTTCCGGTATTTTGGCCATGACGACACTAAACTTAAGATTCTCAACGGCGGGCGCAAGAGATGGCTCGACGAGCAGCGTCCGCTCTCTCGAGAGATCCCCAGCTATCCCAAGACCGCCTATCGCGCCAAGGAGCCCGATCTCTCCATCCGCGCGTTCCGCGACGAAGTCCTAGAGAGCTTAGGCCGCACCGATCGCATCTTAATTGACGTGCGCACCCCCAAAGAGTACACAGGGGAGCTTCTTCACATGCCCGAATACCCCCAAGAGGGCGCGCAGCGCGGCGGCCACATCCCCGGCGCATTGAATATCCCTTGGGCCCAGGCCGTCAACCCCCACGACAGCACCTTCAAGCCCGCAGAAGAACTGAAAAAGCTCTACGAAAGCTACAGGATCACCCCCGACAGAGACGTCATCGCCTACTGTCGCATCGGGGAGCGCAGCGCCCACACCTGGTTCGTGCTCACGTATCTGTTGGGGTATCCCAAAGTCAAAAATTACGATGGCTCCTGGACGGAGTGGGGCAACTTAGTAAACGTGCCGATCAAGAAGGGGCCAGAGCCCTAAAAGGAGAATGGACCGCCAAGCGCAGATCGAGTTCTTGCTCGATCACTATGAGCACCCTCGCAATCGCGGTGCGCTCCAAGACCCCGATGTCCAGATGAGCTGGGGCAACCCAGGCTGCGGCGACGTCGTCACGCTCTATCTCAAGATAGACAAGACCAACCGTATCACCGAGATCTCTTTTGAGGGTGAGGGCTGCACCATCAGCCAAGCTGCGGCTTCGATTCTCACCGAAAATCTGAAGGGCAAAACCCTCTCCGAGGCGGAGGCGCTGAGCCCCCATGACGTGATGGAGCTTCTGGGGCGCGAAGTAGTCCTAACGCGCCCCCGCTGCGCTATGCTCGCCCTCGATACCCTGAAACTCGCCCTCAAAGAGCACCGGCGCCATTTGCCAAAAACATCGAGCTGAGCTATAGTACAAGTCGGGAGGTGGAAGGCATGATGCACGCCAAAACGCTCGCCGACTTGCTGACAGCGTTGCGGTTCTTCTGCGCTCTCTATCTGATCTGGCTGGGATTACAGCCCAACAGCGTCGAGGCCGCGATGCTCACCCTATGGATCGCCTGGGTGACGGATTTGATCGATGGGGCGATAGCGCGTCGCGATCCGCGTCAGATCCATACGTTCATGAGCGATCATGATCTCACGGCCGATATGACGCTGGCGTTTGGGTGCTGGAGCTATCTGGCGTTGGCGGGGTTTATCTCGCCGGGGGTCGCGCTGGGGTATATCGCGCTGGTGGCACTGGCGCTCTGGTACTTTCGTGCGGTGCACCTGCGCTGGGCCGTCCAAGTCCCCCCATACTTTGGGATGCTGTTAGTCGCCGTGACGATGGTGCCGCAGTATGGGGCATTGCTGATCGGGTGGCTGCTCTTTGTCGTCGTGGTCATCTGGCCGAGGTTCTCTAAGAAAGTTGTTCCGGAGTTCCTCACGGGGATGCGCAATCTCTGGCGTACGCGGCGTTATTAAGATATGGGCGCTCTTGCGGGAAAGCGGATCGTCGCGGGCATCTGTGGTGGGATCGCTGCGTATAAAGCTGCCCATATCGTCAGTAAGCTTGCTCAGGCCGGCGCGAACGTGCGCGTGATCATGACCAGGGCAGCGTGTCAGTTCGTTGCACCCATGACGTTTGAGGCACTCTCCCATCGAAAGGTGCTCACAGATCTCTGGGAGGAGCCGTTAGCGCACATCGAGCTGGCCTATAGCGCCGATCTCTTTGTGATAATGCCCGCGACGTATGATATCGTGGGGAAGCTCGCGCATGGGATCGCCGATGATCTCTTGACGACGACGCTCGCTGCGACGCGTGCGCCCGTCTTGGTGATCCCCGCCATGGAATCCCAGATGTACACAAATCCCATCTTTCACGAGAACAAAAAGAGACTGTCTGAGCTGGGGTATCGCTTTCTTGAGCCGGAGACGGGGCATTTGGCCAGCGGGCGGGAGGGGATCGGGCGTTTCCCTGCTGAAGAGAAAGTGCTCGAGGCCATAGAGAAGATCCTCGCTGAGGGCGCGCTCTTGCAAGGCCATCGGGTGCTGGTGACGGCGGGACCCACCCGCGAGATGCTCGATCCCATGCGCTGCATCACCAACAAGAGCTCGGGGAAGATGGGCTATGCCCTCGCGGAGCAAGCGCGCAACCTTGGAGCCGACGCGGTCTGTCTCATCAGCGGGCCGACGCAGCTGGCTCCCCCACCGGGCGTAGAGTGTCTCAGGGTCGAGAGCGCCGCAGAGATGAAAGAAGCTGTGCTCACACGATCTTCGCAGGCTGATCTCATTCTCATGGCCGCGGCCGTCGCCGACTGGCGGCCTAAGAGAGCTCTCTCCCAGAAGCTCCAAAAGTCCGGCGCACGCGCGCTCACTATCGTTTTAGAGAAGACCCCTGATATCTTAGCAGAGCTGGGCAGGCGCAAGAGAAAAGATCAAATCTTAGTGGGCTTCGCCGCAGAGACAGAAAAACTCTTAGAGCACGCGCGCGCAAAGCTCAGGGAGAAGAATCTCGATCTCGTGGTCGCCAATGACATTACCATGGCTGGGGCTGGACCGGAAGTTGAGACAAATATCGTGACGCTGCTCTATCGCGACGGGCGCAGCGAGACGCTGCCGTGCATGTCCAAACAAGAGCTAGCTCGCCAAATCTTGCACCGGGTAGCCCAGCTCTTTTAAGATGCGCGATACTTCGTCTATCAGTTGGCCTTGAGACTTCCCTGTGGCATCCACCCAGTGGACGCCCGGCTCGCGCTTAAAATAAATTATTTGACGCTTGGCGTATTCGCGCGTGTGCTTTTTGATCAATCTCACGGCTTCGTCGTACGAGATCTCCCCGTCGAGATACTGAAAGAGCTCTTCATAGCCGATCGTTCTGTATGCGGGCATCTCTGGTGTGAGCTTAGCTCTGAGCGCTTTCGCTTCTTCCAAGAGTCCTTGGGCGAGCATTTGATCAACGCGAGCGTTGATGCGTTCATAGAGAATTTTTCGGTCGAGTGTGAGCCCGATCTTTGTAAATTTATATGGGAACGGGATTTTAGATTCTTTGTGCCATCGACTGATGGGCACTCCTGTCAGCTCGAAGACTTCCAACGCGCGCACGGTGCGGACTTTGTCGTTGGGGTGGATGCGCTGGGCGGCTTGCGGATCAATCTCTTCAAGGCGCTTTCGCAGGAGCTCTTGAGGGTGGGCTTCCAAGCGCTGGCGTATGCGGGGATCGGCCTTGGGACCGGCAAAGAACGTCCCCGTCAGCGCAGAGATATAGAGCGTGCTCCCCCCTACGACGATGGGCAGCTTCCCCCGCGCGCGAATGGCTTCGAGCGCTGTGAGGGCGTCATGTCGGAATTGCATCACGTCGTAGCGCTGCGTGGGCTCGAGAAAATCTATGAGATGATGCGGAACACGCTCGCGCAGGTGGAGGGGGGGTTTGGCCGTCCCGATAGTGAGCTCTTTATAGATCGCACGAGCGTCAGCGGAGATGATCTCGCCATCGAGGCGTTGGGCGAGCGCGACGGCCAGCTCCGATTTGCCCGTGGCAGTCGGCCCAAGGATCAAGACAGAAGACTGCTCACTCTTCACTCATCAGGAGCTGTCGGAATTTTTGCAGCTCTTCTTTTCGTGTGGGATGCTTCAGCTTCTCTAAGGCTTTGATCTCGATCTGGCGCACTCGCTCGCGCGTGATATTGAAGACCCTCGCGACGTCCTTGAGCGTGCGCGGATGCCCGTCATCGAGACCATAGCGTAACCTGAGAATATCTTTCTCCCGCTCGGTCAGCTGATCGAGCGCTCGGCCAAGCTCCTCGACCAAAAACATTCGGTAGGTCTCTCTGGTGGGCGAAGGAGCGTCCTTGTCTTCTATGAAATCACCAAGGGTATCTTCTTCGTCCTCGCCGACGGGGCGCTCCAGCGACGTCGTGTACTGAGAGACGTTTTCTACTTGCTTGATCTTCTCTTCGGGGATGCCTAACTCGCTTGAGAGCGACTGCAAGTCTGGCGCGGCCCCGTGCTCTTGAAGGTGCTCCTTCTTGAGGCGCTGCAGTTCTCGAACCGTCTCGATCATGTGCACGGGAATCCGGATCGTCCTGGATTGATCAGCGATCGCCCGCGTGATCGCCTGGCGGATCCACCATGTCGCGTACGTGCTGAACTTAAAGCCCTTGCTCGGGTCGAACTTCTCCACCGCGCGCATCAATCCCAGATTGCCCTCTTGAATGAGATCTAAAAACGAGAGCCCACGGCCCATATATTTCTTGGCGATCGAGACCACCAGGCGCAAATTGGCCGTGATCAGCGCATCGCGGGCGCCCTTCTCCCCAGCCACGACCCGACTGGCTAATTCCACCTCTTGCTCCCGAGAGAGCAAACTGATCTTGCCGATCTCATGTAGGTACATCTTGACGGGGTCAGAAGAAGGCTCAACGCCTAGGGCTTCGCCGTCTTCTTCGAAGTCTTCGTCGGCCTCTTCTTCGAACTGCTCTTCGAGCTCCTCTTCAGTGAACTCCGGGATGTCGTAGATCGCGGCGTCATCGGGGACGCCGTTGGAAGAGAACTCGTGCTCCAACCCTCTGCTGATGTTCACACACTACCTCCTTCCCCCGTGGAGGAGTTGCTGTTGCTGGTGGACTAGCTCTGCTTGAAGGCGCCATACCCTCTCTCGATCCCCCGCGCGCTCGGCAGCACGCACCTCCTCGCGCAGCCGCGCGATCCGCTCTTCGACCCGCACCGCTCTCAGTCGCCACGGTGCCTCAGCGAGGGCCCGAGACCGATCACTCTCTTTCAAGGGCGGCTGCATCAACACCAGCCGCCGCACCGTTACTTGGTCCTCAGCCGAGAGCTTCTCCACAAGCTCTTCGACTCTCCACCCCTCACTCAGTTCCCAGAGCGCTCGGGCGATCTCAGGGTACCGAGTAAAGTCCTGCACGTCCAGGTGCTCGCGGAGCCGGTCCAGCGGCAGTTCCCCCTGGAGCACAAAGTACAACACTTGCTCTTCCGGTCCCCAGGCGGACTCTTCTGCCACAGGCGCGGTCATTATACCCACTCGCTTGCCGGATTTCACGGCCCGTGCGACCTCTTCCTCGGGTAAGTTGAGCACCCGCCCAAGCTCCCGAATGATCTCATGCCGCACGGCCACACTGGCCAACATCGGCAAAAACTCCCTCACACTCTGCAAAATCTTCTCTTGCCCCGCAACCGTCCGCACCGGCTGGCCTTCTAAGACGCTCTGCAGATAGAACTCATGAAAGGGGATCGCTTGGGCTATGACCTGAAGAAAGGCCTCGCCCCCACGAGCACGCACCAGGCTATCAGGGTCGTGTCCCGGAGGCAGCACGGCCACGGAGACGTCGAGCTCGGCGTTGCGCAAGTGAGCCAAGCCGCGCAGGGTCGCTGCTCGCCCTGCCGCATCGTGATCATACGCCAAGATGACTCGCGACGCGTAGCGTCGCAGCAGCTGAGCCTGCTGAGCGGTCAGGGCCGTCCCCATGCCCGCGACGACGTGCTCGATGCCCGCTTGATGGGCGCTGATGACGTCGGTGTAGCCCTCAACGATAATGAGAGTTTCGCAGGCGCGCACGGCCTGGCGCGCGAAGTTCAGCCCATACAGCACAGACCCTTTCTCAAAGAGCGGGGTGTTGGAGATATTCAGATACTTCGGCTCTTCTTCCGCCAGAGCTCGCCCCGCAAAACCGATCATATCTCCTGCTGGCGACCAGATGGGAAAGATCAGACGATCGCGAAAGCGATCGTAGAGTGAGCCGTCTTTGCCGCGCAGGGCCAAGCCGAGCGTCTCGAGGGCTTCTGCATATTCAGAGAATTTTTTCACCACATCATCCCAGCGGGGCAGGGCATAGCCCAGTCTGAATCTCTCGAGCATATCTTTGGAGAAGCCGCGCTGCTTGAGATATTCGCGCGCCTTCTGGCCCGCGGGGCTCACAAGATTCGTCTGAAAATAGAGACAGACGCGCTCATTGAGCTCTATGAGCTTTCGCAGGGGAGAAGCCTGCTCGCGCCGGATTGGCACACCCGTCTGGGCCGCCAGCCGCGCCAGCGCCTCCCCAAAATCAATGCGCTCGATCTTCATCAAAAACTGAAAGAGATCGCCGCCCTCGTTGCAGCCGAAACAGTGAAAGAGTTTTTTATCGGGGCTGACCGTAAAACTTGGCGTCTTATCTTGGTGGAACGGGCATAAGCCAATATAATTCTTCCCGGCCCTCTTGAGCGTGACATAGCGCGACACGATCTCAAGCATATCTGCACGTTCACGAATGAGCTCAATCTCGTCGCGATGGGCCATCATATCCCTCCCACAAGACTCTCAAGATCTTGCAAGAACGGGTTGGTCCAGCGCTCGACGGAGAGCTGTGTCACCGGGCCATGCCCAGGGTAGATCGTATAATCCCCAGGGAGCTCTAAGACCCTCTTGAGCGAGCGGACCATCTGTGATGGGTTGCCCCCGGGGAAATCCGTGCGCCCGATGCTGCCGGCAAAGAGCAAGTCCCCAGTGAAAAGAATCTTCTCGCTTTCGACCTTGAAGACGACGCTCCCGGGCGAGTGCCCCGGCGTGTGCCAGACCTCAAAGAGCACCCCATTGAGCGCGATGGTCTGCCCTTCGGTAAGATAGCCGTCGGGCTCAACTCTTTGAGACATAAAATAGTCGAAGATCGGCCGGTCGTCAGGGTGAAAGAGCAGCTTGGCTCCGCAGCGTTTGCGCAGAAACTCATCGCCCCCGATGTGATCTGGATGGCAGTGCGTGTTGAGAATATAGAGAATCTTCGAATCTCCGAGCAGTTCCAAAAGCTGAGGGCTCTCCTCGCCGGGATCAATGACTACGCCCACGTCATCGCAGATGACGACGTAGCAATTCGACCGATATTCGCTCAGGACGATGCTGTGAATCTTCATACGCGCTCACGCTATGCTAGCGATGACGCCCGCGCGACGGTGAGCCCGTAGACTCTCGCGATCCCACTCTCTTTTAAGATCTGGCCACACTCGGTCAGCGTCGCGCCGGTGGTGCAGACGTCATCCACTATGAGAATACTAGCGCACGGGACAGATTTTGCAAGTCGGAACGCCCCGCGGATGTTCTCCCGACGCGCCTCATGAGGGAGGCTCGCTTGGGGATGAGTCTGTCTCGTTTTTTCTACTGTGCGCACCACGGGGATTCCCCAGAGCTTTCCCAGCTCACGGGCCAAGAGTTCTGCGTGGTTGAAGCCGCGCCGGCGCTCGTCCTTGGGAGTCATCGGCACAAACGTGATCTGCTCGACCAGCGGGCGCAGCGTCTGCCCCGCCCCATCGAGATACGTTGCCAGCAGAGGCGCAAGGGCGCGCTCGCCCCCGTACTTAAAAATCTTTATCAGAGTGCTCAGCACGTGATCGGGGTCCTCGCGCTCCTCGTACCAGCCAAAAGCGCGTATTTCCTCAAGAATGGGCGCACTCTGGGCACACGAGGGACACAGATCGAGCCCCTCCAGCAAGGGGACGCCGCAGCGACAGACGCGGCTCTGATCTATACGCTCGATCTTGCTCTCGCAGGCGGTGCATAAAAAAGCTCGCTCGCCCTCGGGGAAGGGCGCGGCGCAGGCCGCACAATGCGGCGGATAGAAGAGATCAAGTACAGCATACGCCAGGGTTCTCGAGCGCATACCCTGCCTCCTCCTAAAAGAGCGAGCCGCGTACCGCGTAGATGCCCAAGAGCACCAAGAGCAGGCTTATAAGATACGCTAAGAGCTGAACATACTGGCGACGACGGTCGTCGGAGAGCCGTCGCGCCAGGACCACCCCAAGATGGACGCTGAGGGCCGCCCCCAACATCAGCGCAGGGTGCCAGAGCGTAGGACGGGTCTCAGGCGCTAGCACAAAGAAGATCACCAGCCCCAAGAGAATCTGGAGGTCCATCACCCCAGCAGAGAGCGCCCCCCACAGACGGTCGAGCTTCGTGTACGATGGTGAGCTCAGCCAGGCCCAGCCCGCTCGTCCAATCCCTAAAGCTATCAAGGCGAGCACCATCCAGTACACCCCCTCATGCGCTTTGATGAGTATCTCAATCATAGATATTTGACGAGATCGACAAGCCGCGCCGAATACCCCCACTCGTTATCGTAGAACGCCACGATCTTGGCCAAGCTCTTCTCTAGCACTTTGGTCGAGCTCAGGTCAACGATCGCTGAGTGTGGGTCACCGATGCAATCGCTGGAGACCAAGGGCCACGTCGAGACCGCCAAGATATGCTTCATCGGCCCGTCGGCGTAGCGCGTGAACGTCTCATTGAGCTGCTCAACTGTGACGCTTCTTTCTAATTCGGCGACTAGATCGGTCACCGAGCCTGTAGCGACGGGCACCCGGAAGGCCATGCCGTCGAGCTTTCCCTTCAGTTCTGGGATCACCAACCCGATGGCGCTGGCAGCCCCTGTTGTCGTAGGGATGATATTGATCGCGGCGGCGCGGCCCTCGACCATATCTGTGTTGCTGCCGTCTACTAAGTTCTGGCTGGCCGTGTAGGCGTGCACCGTCGTCATGAACCCCCTCTTGATCCCGAACTCCTTGTGCAGAATATACGCAATGGGAGCGAGACAGTTCGTGGTACACGAGGCCGCCGAAACGATCGTGTGCTTGGCTCTATTATAGATGTTTTCGTTGACCCCCCAGACGATCGTGGGGATATCGCCTTTGGCCGGTGCAGAGATTAAGACTCTCTGAGCGCCCGCTTGCAGATGCTTTCCGGCTTTTTGGGCGTCGCGAAAGACCCCCGTTGCTTCTACAACGACGTCGACTTTCAGCTCGCCCCAGGGGAGCTTGGCGGGGTCTTCGACCTGCAAGAGTACAATCTTCTCACCGTCTACAGCGATACAATCTTCGCCGAAGGTCACATCGCCCTCGAAGCGCCCGTAGACCGAATCGTACTTGCAGAGATACGCAGCTTGCTCAGGGGTTTGCGACCGAACGTTGATCGCGACGACTTCGATCTGAGGGTCTTGGTGCGCGATCCGGAAGAACGTGCGCGCGGTGCGCCCAAACCCGTTGAGGGCGACACGGATCATGTGAGCCTCCTTCAGATTTTTATATGAGTTTCAGCTCTTTGAGCACGTCGAGCACGCGCGGCAGGGGCCGCTGCCACAGCCACTCGACCTTCAGCCAAAATCCGGGAATTACTTCGGAGCGATAGATGCCCTGAGCGTCAGG
The DNA here is from genome assembly GCA_947085185.1 of Candidatus Fraserbacteria bacterium. Lineage (GTDB taxonomy): Bacteria > Bipolaricaulota > Bipolaricaulia > RBG-16-55-9 > DRXL01 > JANXCC01. Next base: position 35,780 of record CAMTVK010000007.1, read on the forward strand.
AGAGATCAATTCGTATCTGTGTTGTTTGTTGAGACGATAGAACTCGGCGTGCTGGCGGTCGGGATCAATGAGCCAATACTCCCGCACGCCGGCGGCCTCGTATTCGTAATACTTTTCGCCGCGATCGCGCGGGCCGCTCTCCGGCGAGACGATCTCGATCACGACGTCCGCTGGGCCGTCAAGATAAGTCTCTCTCAGTCTGTCTGAATGCTCCTTAGCGACGAAGAGCACGTCCGGCTCCCGCCCACGATGCAGCTTGGCCAAGTGCATCTGAAAGGGAGCACTCACGACTTCGCCCACATCATATCGTTCTACATAGTGACGCAGAAGAACCAAAAGAAAGTTACCAATACGCTGATGCGGCAATGACGCCGGTGAGACCATAACCACCTCCCCATCCACCCATTCCGCCCATGTATCTTCGGTGCACCACGCCAAAAACTCCTCGTAGGTCATCTTCTGTGTTGGCGCTTCGATCTGGGCCATGCGTTCACCCCCTCGCCACCATCTCCAGAAAATATTTGTGCACTCTGGGATCGCCTGTCAATTCGGGATGGAAGCTGCTTGCCAAAAGATTTCTCTGGCTCACCAGCACGGGAGCGCCATCATGCTCTGCTAAGATTTCGACGGCTGATCCCACGCGCACGATCTTGGGAGCCCGAATGAAGATCGCGTGAAACGGCCCAATATGCTTGATCTGAAGATCAGCTTCGAAGCTGTCGCGCTGTCGTCCATAGGCGTTTCGCTTTACTGAGATGTCCATCAAAGCTAAGCGATTCTCCGGATAGGAATCGTTCAGTTCGCGCGCTAAGAGAATCATTCCCGCACACGTCCCATAGATGGGGAAGCCCCGCGCGCCGCGCTCGCGTAAGACCGAGAGCATCCCTGTCTTCTCCAACAGATACGCTATCGTCGTGCTCTCGCCCCCGGGGATGATCAAGCCGTCGATCTCGTCGAGCTGAGAGCGCGTGCGCACATCGAGGGCGTCCACTCCCAGCGAGCGCAAGACGCTCAAGTGTTCGCGAAAATCCCCTTGCAAGCCGAGCACTCCAATGCGCATGGCGTCAGTTCCCACGCACTTGCAGAAGCTCCCTCTCGCTGAGCTGAGCCGCGCTGATGCTGCGCATCGGCTCACCCAAGCCCTCGGAGACTTCTGCCAAGACCTTGGGGTCAGTATAGTACGTCGTGGCTAAGACGATGGCGCGCGCGCGTCTTTCTGGGTCTTCAGACTTAAAAATCCCTGAGCCGACAAAGATCCCATCGCACCCCAGCTGCATCATCAGGGCAGCATCCGCAGGGGTGGCGATCCCTCCCGCAGCGAAGTTGACCACCGGGAGCCGTCCCATCTCTTTAATGAGTCTCAAAACCTCGACAGGCGCGCCCCACTCCTTGCCCAATGAGACCAACTCTTCATCGGAGGCCTGACGCACGAGGCGCATCTGTTTATTCATCAAGCGCATATGGCGAACAGCTTCGATGACATCGCCGGTGCCGGCCTCGCCCTTGGTTCGGATCATCGCGGCGCCCTCAGCAATGCGCCGACACGCTTCGGGAAGATCGCGCGCCCCGCAGACGAACGGCACTTTGAATCGCCATTTGTCTATATGATTCTCAGGGTCAGCCGGCGTGAGCACCTCAGATTCATCAATATAGTCCACGCCCAGAGCTTCGAGAATTTGAGCTTCGACGAAGTGTCCGATGCGGCACTTGGCCATGACAGGGATCGTGACCGCGTCCATAATCTCTTTAATTTTTTTGGGGTCCGCCATGCGAGCTACGCCCCCAGCAGCGCGAATGTCCGCGGGGACGCGCTCCAGCGCCATCACGGCCACAGCACCGGCCTTTTCGGCGATCACGGCTTGCTCCGCGTTGACCACGTCCATGATGACGCCACCTTTGAGCATCTCTGCCAGCCCAGACTTGACCTTAAACGTCCCGGTGAGTCGTTCCATAAGCCCTCCCTTCAAGAGAGTATCAGCTCCATTATACTGGGGCTATAGGAAGACGCAAGGCTCTTTGAGCGGGGCGCTTGCGGCAAGACAGCGCGCACGTACCCGGGCGTCGTCCCCATCCCCACGGGACAGGCGTCCTTGGAAGCTCCTCAAACTGCTCACACAATAGCACCAAGCCATTGTGCTGGCAAGCCATCACACCTGGACGAGGTGAGAGGATGCGTAAGATCGCGATTATCAACCAAAAAGGGGGCACAGCCAAGACGACAACGGCCGTCAATCTCGCGGCAGCTCTAGCGCTCCACGACAGAAAAGTCTTGTTGATCGACATGGACCCGCAAGGTAACGTTGCTACCTGGTTCGACGTCGTCCCGCAGAAATCTCTGTATCATCTCCTGGTCGAGGAAATGACGACACCCCACGAATGTATTCTCCCCGTGCGCGAGAAGATAGATATCCTGCCAAGCACCAAGACCGCCGCCCAAGCCGAGCTTATCCTCACGGGGCTGCCGGGGCGTGAGCGCGTCTTAAGCCGCAAGCTCGCGCGTCTTGCTGAGTACGACTTCGTGCTGCTGGACTGCCCACCGAGTTTGAATCTCTTAAATCAGAATGCGATCGTCTATGCTGATGAAGCGTTCATCCCCGTGAGCATGGACTATCTCGCGCTCGTCGGCGTCAGGCAGATCTTAGAGAATCTCAAGATGGTTCGGGAGATCTTAGAACATCCCATTGATGTGTCCTTGGTCATCCCGACGTTCTATGATGGGCGCAACCGCAAGAGCCGCGAAGTCTTCGACAAATTAGAGCTGCACTTCGACGGCAAAGTCACAGAGCCCATCCGCGCCAATGTCAGATTAGCCGAGGCCGCCAGCCATCATCAGACGATCTTCGAGTACGACCCCGACTCCTACGGAGCCAAAGATTATAGACGCTTAGCTGAGCGTGTGCTCAGCGAGACGAAAGTGCAGGTGATCCGGCGATGAAGCCGCGACGTTCTATCGCCCACGACCCGCTCGCCGAAAGCGAGATCATGAAGGATTTTTACAGACCACCATCTCCAAAACACCCTGAAGGGCCCGCACCGGGACTCGTCAAAGCGACGTTCTATCTGGCCCCGCAGGACATCATTGCTTTAGAAGAGCTCCAGCTTTCCATTCGCAAGCGCACCGGGCGCAAAGCGAACAAGTCTGAGCTGATGCGCGAGGCCATCGCCCTGCTCGTCAAAGAGTATTCTCTGTGATATGATAGGCGTGGGAGGCCCAGAATGCTCGCCCTGCCCGATATCGAGAAGATCACGCTGGAGCTGGTCGCTCAAATCCCTCGGGGGAGAATCTCGACATTTCGTGAGATCGCCATCGCTCTTGGGGACCCCATCGCTGCTCGCGCGGTCGGTTCTATCATTGCCCAGCACAGACGAGACTGCCCCAGCCATCGCGTCGTGAGCTTCGACGGCACGGTGACTCCAGAGCAAGCCCAGCTCCTCCAAGCCGAAGGGATCCCCGTCAAAGACGGCCGCGTGCTCTCTTTCACAACAGTGCTCTTCCGCGAGTTTCGCAGCGACAACCCCCTGCAAAAACTCCAAGAGATCCAACACGACATCCGCGCGCGCATGCGCTTAGTTCCCGATACGAAGGAGTATCACACAGTCGGCGGGATTGATCTCTCCTATGCTGGGGCTTTGGGCGTCGCGGCGTACGTGCGCCTTGAACTGAACTCACTGAGAGTGCTCGATGTGCAGACGCTTGCCCAAGAGGTGCACTTCCCCTATATCCCAAGCTATCTGGCGTTCCGTGAGCTGCCGGTGATGCTGGCGCTCCTCCAGAAGCTCAAAGAGCAGAACGCCCTGGCAGATATAACATTTGTGGACGGCACAGGGACGCTCCACCATCGCCAGGCGGGAATCGCCTCTCAGTTGGGTGTGATGCTCAATATTCCCACTATTGGGATTACGAAATCGCTCTTGCATGGCCAGCCCGAAAGAGACGTAAAGACTTTAGCGCCTGGGGAGATCTGTTTTATTGAGATCGAAGGGCGGCGGGCCGGCGCAGCAATCCGCCCCACACAAGACGCCGAGCCGTTCTTCGTCTCCCCGGGGCATCGCGTAGACTTAGAGACCGCGCTCCACTTAGCCCAGTGCACTCTCACGAGCGCCAGTCTCTTGCCGGAGCCCATCCAACATGCCCATACTGCGAGCCGCCAAAGAGCCCGGGCGTTGCAGCAACACTCTACACAATTGGAGCTGTTCAATCATTAGCTCTCCGACGGCCGAAAGCCAATCCCAAAGTCGTTCCCCGGCTTGTGCTGCCCTCCCAACTCCTTCTGCAACAGCCATTGGGACTGCAAGAATGCTTTGTACACGTTTTGGATAGCCGTAAAGAGCACGTGCTTGGTGAGGCCATCGGAAAAGATCTCTTGCTGGAGGACCAACTGTCTGAGAACCCCCTGCGGGTGGATCATCCCAAAGCTGATGGGAAAGCGATTCAGCTCCATGCTCAAATTTCTGAGCAGGCTCTCGCGCTGGGGTTGGGTGAGCTTGTGAAAGAGCTGTTGCACGTCGTCAGCGATGGTGACGCTCACTTCGACTAAGATTCGGTCTGGGCTGATTTTGGGATTGACGATGCTGACGGTCGTGGGCTGGTTCTTGGGGTGATTGGCCAATAAGACCCAATTGGCGTTGGGGTGCTCGACATATCGGTTGAACTGTCCTTCTTCAACAAGCCAGCTCTCGATCTTCTCTCTCATAGCTTGATTATAGATCAGATCGGGGACGATTGCACAGAGCAAGCACCAGATCGAAGAGGGACTCCTCCGGGGTGCGCTCGCCTGTCTTGATAGCAATATCTTCTTCGTGCAGCCGGTGGAGCAGCGCGATGAGCTCAGCCTCCGAGAAGTTGTGCGCCATCTTGCGTTGCTTGCCCACAAGCCAGGCGAACCGCCCCAGCTCTGCGGCGATCTCTTCGCTCGATCTCTTCTGAGCGACAAGGGATTTCACGGCTAACAATCCACGAACGTGCGACGCGAGCATGAAGAAGATTTTATGAGGATCTTCGCCGGACCGCAGCAACTGGCGCAAATATTTTACGCTCTGAGGGGTGCGTTCCCCAACGATATCGAGAAATTTGAGGACGCTCTCGCTCTGATCGCTGAAGAGCAACTCGCGCAGCTCCGCGACGTCCAGCTCTTTGGTGGTGCTGTAGCACGCAAGCTTCTCGATCTCTTTGGCGATACGAGCCGGCTCCGGCTCGACCGCTCCTAGAAGATATGTGATCGCTGAGGGCGTTAATCTCACAGAGTGCTCGGCGAGCAGCTCGCGCACGAGCTTGGGGAGGCTGCGCCGGTCGGGCTTGGGGAACTCCTCGACGACCCCGTGTGTGCTGAGGGTTTTATAGAGCTTGGAGCGTTTATCGAGCTTCTCAGCGTCAAGGATGAGCACGAGCGATGCTGCAAGCCCCGCGGCAATCCGCGCGGCGATCCGGTCAGGCTCGGGCATCTCATCGGCCCGTCGCACGTAGAGAATTTTCGCCTCATCGAAGAGCGATGCCCCACTGAAGTGCTCGTGAGATTCCGTGAGCTCGCGCCCCTCGAGAGAGATCAGAGCGCGTTTGCGCCCGTGCTGGAGCTGGGCGATGAGCTTCCTCGCCGCGCGCTCCCGTAGGTACCCATCGCCTAAGAACGCAAAGACGTTCTGCTCTCTTTTCTGCTTCATCAGAAGACCATCCCGACGCCGATCACCCAGCCTCGGCGATTGTGCACCCCCACACTCAAGATAAGATTCTCTGAGCGCAGGCTGAGCCCGATCAGCCCCGTCAGATAGACTTTTTCGGTCTGATACCCATTGGGCTTCACGACGACATCGAGCGTGCCCAGCCCCGATGACACCAAAGGCAACGCGATGTGGGCTTCTCTCTGAACGGCCAGCCCGCCGGCAACGTCAATCCCAAGCCCCCCTAGGAGCGCCAGCGAGAATCTCCCGTAAAACTCAGTTTCCGGCCCCTCACGATAAGTTTGCGCCGGCCCTATATCTATGGGAATTCCAATATTCTCGTACTCTGGGACGTCTTCACCGGTCATCAAGAACGAGACGCCAAGCCCAACGAGATTCGCCCGGGTCGAAATCACAAAACCAAAGTCGAACCCTACGCTGGGGATCTGGGCGGTGTTCAAGCCCCCGTTGAGCCCCAACGCCAGAGTTGGCTTGAGCCGTGCTGGTGGTGATATGGGCGTCGGAGGAGTCGGGGGTATGGGCGGTGTTGGCAGCACTGGTAGGGACGGTGGTACGAGCAACGGCTTCAGCGTCGCTTCGAGGGTGATCTCCGAGTCACCCTTGAGCTCGATCGTCTGATTCCAGGTCTCATAGGTGGCTTTGGCGACGACGATGCGATAGCGTCCTGGGGCAATCTCGAGACTGAGGGGGGTCCTGCCCGCGAAAGCATTATTGATAAAGACGTCTGCGTCGTCGGGGTCGGAGACGATGCGCAGCCGCGCAGTGCGCCCTAAGGGGCGGAAGAACGGGCTTGCCATAAGCTGGGCTTCGAGCTGCAAAACCGCGCCTGGCGCTATGTCGAGGGTTCGGGACCATTCTTCGTAGCCGAAGCGCGAGAGCACGATGCGATAGCGTCCGGGGGCGAGCACAACTTCGAGCGGTGTCTGTCCCAGTGCTATCCCGTTGAGAGAGACGAGCGCGCCCGGTGGATCGGAGACGACGCGCAAGCGCCCCTCAGGTGCCATAATCTGAAAGCACGTCCAGGCCGCAGCCCACCCCGTGGCGCTCACCGCTCCCAAGAGCAGCTCTTGCATCTTCGACTTAAATTCTTGAGGCTTCTGGCTCAGCAGCGGAAACGGATTCTGTACAGAGAATTGCCCTTGGGGGATCAGCTGCTCTAACGGGAGCGGCGCGGCCAAAGCTAAGACTTGGATGCACTCCACCCCCGTGGGCGGGGAGATGACGAGACTGTATCGCTGATTTGGGATCGTGTGCGTTCCCGCTGATAAGAAATTGACAGGCTGATACGCATTGGGAAACAAGAGATTCACTCGACGGTCAGGCGTGATATTATAAATATAGACGTACGAGCTCTGATTGAGAGCGATGGTCAAGCGCAGCTTATCGCCGGGTCTGTACGAAGTTTTCTCCAAGCCGAGCTGAATAGCTAAGGGAGTCTGAGCCGGCTGGATGATGATCCCTTCGGGGACTGGTTGCTGTTGGGCTACTCCTAACAGGCTGAAGCATACGAGTCCTACCAAGACACAGAGTCGGCGCATAGATATCACCCCGGCTTAAGTATAAACGAAGGGAGGGCGGTTTGAAAAATAGTTGATGCGCTCTAGACTTATAGTCGGACTCAAGATGAAAACTTCAGCGCTGGCTTCCGCGCGGACGGTTGAACTACTTCTTGTGATCGTTGTTCTTATTTGGGGTACAAACTTCATCGTGATCAAATGGGCTTTTCGCGAGTTTCCTCCGTTCGCATTTAACGCGATACGCATGACGTTAGCAGCCGTGATCCTGGGGGCCATCTGGGTGGCGCGCGAGAAGGACAGAGCCATGCCCTGGCGCGATTGGGTGAAGTTCTTGGGGGTAGGGCTGGTGGGCAACACGCTGTATCAGATCTTCTTTGCCGCGGGATTGGACTTGACGACCTCAGCGATCTCCTCGCTGTTGATCGGGACGATCCCCATCTGGACGGCACTCCTTGCGATGGCGCTCGGTTGGGAGAAGATCACTCAAAAGACATGGCGTGGAATCGTGATGGCGTTTGTGGGGGTAGCGCTTGTGGCGCTGGGGAGCTCGTGGGGGAATTCCTCGGCGAAAGATCCCCTGATAGGGAACGGGCTTACGCTCTTGGCAGCGATCTGTTGGGCGGCGTATACGGTGCTCTCCAAGGAGCTCTTGGAGAGATACTCCGCGCTGCGCGTCTCTGCCGTTGGGCTTGTAGTGGGGGTTCCGTGGTTGTGGCTCTTCGCTGTGCCTGAGCTGCTCTCACTCACGTGGCACTCGATATCGCCGCTTCTGTGGGGAAGCTTCGTATATACGAGCGGCTTTCCTATTGTTTTGGCATACCTCATCTGGTCTTACAGCATCCAAAAGCTTGGGGCAGCGCGCACCGCCGTCTTTAATAACTTAGTCCCGGTGGTGACCTTCGCGCTCGCCTATATCGTCTTGCGCGAGCCGATCACATGGGCACAGATCATCGGGGGAGCGCTCGTCTTGATCGGCGTCTTTCAGACGACGAAAAAGACGTAGGGGCACGCCAAGCGTGCCCCTTACGTCGAATAGTCTTATGCGTACAGTCCGCGAGCGCGCGCGGCCTCCGCAACACGTGATACCGCCGTCATGAACGCCGCAGTGCGCATGTCAACTTTCTCCTTGAGATGCATAGCGAGCACTCGCTTGAACGCCTCCGTCATGAAGAGCTTGAGACGCTCATCTACTCTCTCAGCGTCCCAGAAATACCGATAGCGATCTTGCACCCACTCAAAGTACGAGACGGTCACCCCGCCGGAGTTCGCCAAGATATCGGGGATCACGAAAATCCCGCGCTCGTGCAAGATCGCATCGGCCTCTTGGGTCGTGGGGCCGTTGGCCAGCTCGCAGATGACCTTCGCTTTGATCTTTGGAGCATTGTGCTCATGGAGCTGGTCTTCTAATGCCGCTGGCGCTAAGATATCACACGGGAGCTCCAACAGCTCTGCGTTGGTGATCTGGTCTGCCCCTTTGAAACCGACGACCGTGCCCGTCTCCTTCTTGAAGGCGAGCACAGCTTTGTAGTCCAAGCCCTTGCTGTTGTAGATGCCGCCCGTGGAGTCGCTGACGGCGATGATCTTGGCCCCGGCATCCTGCATGAATTGAGCATAGTACGAGCCGGCATTGCCAAAGCCCTGAATCGCGACGGCGGCGCCCTCCAACTTCATCTTGAGGTGATCGAGTGCTTCGAGGGTACAGAAGAAGCCGCCGCGGGCTGTCGCCGTCTCGCGTCCCACTGAGCCCCCTAACAACAACGGCTTGCCCGTCACCAGACCCGGCATGAATTCCCCATGATGGTGCATGCTAATTGTATCAACGATCCAGGCCATCTCCCGCGAGCCTGTATAGACGTCGGGTGCGGGGATGTCCATATCCGGCCCGATGATCACAGAGATCTCGGATGCATAGCGTCGCGTGAGCCGCTCGATCTCCCCAATGGACATCTCCTTGGGGTTGCACCGGACGCCCCCCTTGGCCCCGCTGAAGGGCAGCCCCGCGACCGCGCACTTCCAGTTCATCAGGATCGCGAGCGCCTCGACTTCTTCTAACGTCGTGTTGGGGTGATAGCGAATGCCGCCCTTGCCCGGCCCCAATACGGGATGACACTGCACCCGATAGCCCTCAAAATTGATCGTCCGGCCATCGTCCATGCGCACCGGAAAGTTGACGATCAGCTTGCGCTTGGGATACCGCAACAGCTCGACTAAGCTGTCTTCCAGCTTGAGCTTTCGCGCAGCCACGTCGAAGAAGTACCGCGCGGTCTTGAGCATCTTCAGCTCGCCTTCCCGTTTGACATCTGCTGTGGTGGCCATAGATCAGACCTCCTTTGTCTGAGTCTTCTGAACCAACTGACGACCGATCTCCAAAGCGCGCAGGTTCTGCTCACGGAACTTGGCGGGAGTGCGCCTCTCTACAGCCTTGTGCAAACTCTCCCAAGAGACGAGCTCCGCCAAGGCGTTCAGCGCTCCCAGAGCTACAACATTGGCTACCACCTTATTGCCCACATGCTCAACTGCCATGCGCACCAACGGAAGCTTATGAATCGCCGTAAGAGATGGGGCCTGCACTTGTGCGGAGTCTACGACAATCAGACCGTGATCGTTCATGGCGGGGAAGTATCTGTCGAACGCATCTTGCGAGAGACAGAGCAAGATATCGGGTTTGGTCACTTGGGGATAGGCGATCTTCTCAGAAGAGATAATCACTTCGGCTTTGCTGGCTCCCAGGCGCGCCTCGGGGCCGTAGCTCTGCGCCACCGCGACGTTCTTGCCGTCGCGCATCGCCGCTTCGGCCAAGATAATCCCAGCTAAGACCAGCCCCTGCCCCCCAGACCCACTCAATTGAATCTGCTTAGTCGCCATCCATCTTCACCCGCTGGCCCTGCATCTGTGCTATCAGCCCGTAATAGCTCTCCACAAACTCCGGACGCTCCTGTCGATGCAGTTCCCCAATGACTATCTTCTCAGCGCGCTCCTCCTCACTGAGCTGCTCCCACTCTTCGATGGGCACAGTTTGCTCTTTGATATTGTGCAGCATCTCATAGGGATCGCGCAAGTCGTTCAGCCGCCCATAATATGTCGGGCAGTGCGTGAGCACCTCGATCACGGAGAAGCCCTTATGGGCGATCCCGCGCTTGATCAAGTGCACCATATCACGGAAGTCGAAGCTGGTGGTGCGCGCGACGTAGGTCGCTCCGGCGGCGATGGCGAGCCGAGCGATATCGAAGGGGTGTTCGAGATTTCCATAGGGGCTGGTCATGCTCTTCTTCTGACGGGGAGTCGTGGGCGCGACCTGCCCGCCCGTCTGGCCGTAAATCGAATTGTTATAGATAATCGCTGTTAAATCTAAATTCCGCCGGCACGCGTGAATGAAGTGATTCCCCCCAATGCCCACGGCGTCGCCGTCGCCGAGGGCGAGCACGACTGTTAAGTCTGGGCGCACCAGCTTGAGCCCCGTGGCAAAGACGAGCGCCCGCCCGTGCGTCGTGTGCATCGCGTCGGTATTGAAGAGAAAAGCTGTGCGCCCCGAGCACCCGATCCCACCGACGACCGCCGTTTGGTTGGGATCGAGCTTGAGCTCGGCCATGGCGCACGCCAACGCGTGCGTGATCATGCCGTGCCCACACCCGGGACACCAGACATGGGGCAACTTCTCTACTCTCAAATATTCTAGAAACTCATGCGCCATAGCGTCCCCCCTTGCTACAGTGTATGCGATCGGACACGCGCTGACATATCTGTTCTGGAGTGATCAAGTATCCGTCAACGCGCCCCAGGTGTTCCACGGGGGCTTGGCCGCCCACGGCGCGCTCGACCTCTCGCACGAGTTGCCCTAAATTGAGCTCCGGGACCAGCACATACCGAGCACGCTCTGTACACGAACGCACGATCTTGTCTGGAAAGGGCCACAGCGTCTTCAGATCGAGCCAGCCGACGGCCACCCCTTCGGCTCGCAGAGCACGCACAGCTTCTTCTACCGCTCGGCTGGTGATGCCATAGCTGACGATCACGACCTCCGCGTCGTCCACATAATAAGCGTGATAGAGCGCGAGTTCTTCGGCGCGGCTCTCGATCTTCGTTAAAATCCTCTGAAGCTGTTCGGCAGCTTTCTTCCCCTGCGCGGGAAACCCGAGCTCATCGTGAGCCATCCCCGTGACCATAAGGCGCCCGCCCTCGCCAAAAGCGCAGAACGTCTCATCGGAGAACGGCTTGAAATCTTCAAGGCGCTCAGGGCGCTGTCGCGAGATGACCTCGAGTTCTCCGGGCTCAGGGAGAATAACATTCTCGCGCAGGTGCGCCAAGACTTCGTCGAGGAGCAGGATGACCGGCACGCGATATCTTTCCGCGAGATTAAAAGCTCGGACGGTCATCTCGAAGACCTCGCGCACCCAGGAAGCCGTCAGCACGATGACAGGGTGATCGCCGTGGGTGCCCCAGCGGGCTTGCATGACATCGCCTTGGGAGACCTTGGTGGGCTGGCCGGTGCTCGGCCCGCCACGCTGCGCATCTACGATGACGCACGGAGTCTCTGTAATCGCGGCGTACCCAATAGACTCCTGCATGAGCGAAAATCCGGGCCCGCTCGTCGCCGTCATCGCTTTCACACCGCCCCACGACGCCCCGATGACCGCCGAAATAGATGCGATCTCGTCTTCCATCTGAATACAGACGCCGCCGACCTTGGGCAGCTCGCGCGCTAAGTATTCCATGATCTCGCTGCTGGGCGTGATGGGGTACCCCGCAAAGAACCGACAGCCCGCGTAGATCGCCCCGCGCGCACACGCCTCGTTCCCCTGGACAAGCTCTAGCTCTCTCATACAAGCGCCGGCTGAGAGACCCTGTTCTTATGGACCGAGATAGCAAAATCAGGACACCGCTGCTCGCAGATGCCGCAGAAGACACAGCGAGCGATCTCCTTGGCCTCGACCTTCCCCTCGCCGTTGAGCACCAATACGCCCATGGGACAGCTCTGAACACACACTTCGCATCCCTTGCACCGACGCGGCTCGATGACTAAGAAAAAGCCCCCTTGCTCGTAACGTATCATAGAGATCTGCTCCTCTGCAGCAATCTCTCCCAGTCTTCGTCCACTTGCTGTTGGATCTGCATCACGAGCGCCTCGTTTCCTGGCGCCAGCAGATGGGCAAAGCGCTTCTGCGGGCGCAGCCACTCCGTGATGGGGAGCTTCTCCTCGGGAATAGAGTTTATGTGCCAGCGCCCGTCCATGATCTCATAGAGGGGCCAGTAGCACGTCTCCACGGCTAGACGAGCGATCTTGACGCTCGCCTCGGGCGGGTGGCCCCAGCCGCGTGGGCAGGTCGAGAGCACATTGAGAAACGCTGGGCCATCTACAGAAGCAGCCTTGCGCGCCTTCAGCGCGAGATCGTACCAATCGCTGATGGACGCTTGCGCCACATACGGGATGTGGTGCGCCGCGACAATCTCTGTTAAGTCTTTGCGGCGCTGGGGCTTGCCAAAGCTCTTCTCGCCCACCGGGACGGTGCTCGTGTGCGCGGCAAACGGCGTCGCCCCGGAACGCTGATTGCCTGTGTTCATATACGCTTCGTTGTCGTAGCAGACGTATATGAATCTATGGCCACGCTCGAGCGCTCCAGAGAGCGCCTGCAGCCCGATATCGTAGGTGCCGCCGTCGCCCCCAAACGCCACAAACCGAATCTCTTTGGTGAGCTGGCCTCGCCGTCGTAAGACCCTATAGGCCGTCTCAACCCCGCTGGCGACGGCCGCGGCGTTCTCGAACGCCACATGGATCCACGGGACGTTCCAGGCTGTCGTGGGATAGCGCGTCGTGGCCACCTCAAGACAGCCCGTCGCGTTTATAACCACGACGGGCTCTTCAATGGCGTTGAGGATCGTGCGTACGCAGATGGGGACCCCACAGCCGGCACAGAGGGCATGAGCCCCGGTGAAGCGTTTGTGGAGCTCCTCGCGTTGTGCGAGTTCTTTCGTATTGGGCATAGAGATCACTCCCGCAGGCCAAGATAGCGCAACACCGTCGGGTCGAGGTCGTTCTGCAAGTCCGTCACGACGGACGTTAAGAGCTCTGGGGGCGTGTCGCGCCCGCCCAGCCCATAGATATAGTTATAGAGCGCGGGTCTTTTGTGGAGATAGCGTCCGAGCGCCGCAGCGATTTCTAAATAGAGCGGCCCCCAACTGCCCAGTGAGATCGCGCGATCTAAGACGGCCACGGCGCGCTTGCCCGCAAGCGCCTGCGCGATCTCGCGGGCGGGGAAGGGGCGAAAGACCCAAGGCTTCAACAGCCCGACTTTGATCCCCTTGCGCCGCAGCCGATCTATGGCGACTTTGGCCGTGCCCGCCGTCGAACTCAAGATCACGAGCGCGTACTCCGCATCGCTGAGCTTATACTCTTCAAAGAAGCCCTCATAACGACGGCCTGAAATCTCCGCAAACCCTCTCTGAAGCTCAAGCCAGACAGTCCGTGCTGCTTCAAGGGCATCAACTTGTTGGCGCTTGAGCTCAAAATAATAGTCGGGCAGGGCAAACGGCCCTTGGGTCGTGGGATGCTCTACGTCCAAGAGAGGATAGAGCGGTTTGTATTCGCCCACGAATGCTTTGACGGCTTCATCGGGAAGAAGAGCTACGGGCTCGGCCGAGTGCGTGATCGTGAATCCATCTTGCATCACCATCACCGGGGCTAAGACCCTACGGTCCTCCGCGAGCCGCTGGGCGACGATCATGAAGTCATAGGCTTCTTGGGCGTTTTCGGCAAAGAGCTGCACACACCCGGCATCGCGGGCCATCATGCTGTCGGAGTGATCGCAATGAATATTAATGGGGCCGGAGAGCGCCCGGCTCCCTACGGCAATGACGATGGGGCAGCGCATGGACGCTGCGATATAGACGATCTCGAGCATCAGCGCCAACCCTTGGGAGCTCGTAGCGGTCATCACGCGCGCCCCAGCGCACGACGCGCCCACAGCCGCGCTCATGGCGCTATGCTCGCTCTCCACGTTGATGATCTCTGTATCGCACTGGCCGTCGGCGACGAACTGTGCGAATGTCTCGATAATAGGGGTCTGGGGCGTGATGGGATAGACGGGCACGACATCGGGATGGATCTGGCGCATCGCGTGTGCCGCAGCTTCCGCTCCTGTCAAGAGAAGCAGTTCTGTTGCTGATGTCATGGCCGCGCCCATACTTCTTCACCCGGCTTCTTCTTCGATCATCGTGATCGCTCCGGTGGGACAGACTTGCGAGCAGATCCCGCACCCCTTACAGTGATCGTAGCTGATCCCACGCATCTGCAGGCGCTCGACCAAGATCGTGGCTTCCGGGCAGTGGACCCAGCAGAGCAGACAATTGACGCAGAGCCTCTCGGTGAAGATGGGCTTTTTGCCGGCTCGCCACCCTCCGGTCTGTACGAGCTGAGGCGTCGCACCGCCAGGGATGACCCCGCCAATGGGGAGCTCTTGATAGCGCCTCATAGCGATGCCTCACTGTCGTCAAGCGCAGCAAAGCCTGCGCGCAGCGCCGCGATGTTGGTCGCCAGCGCCTTCTCGCCGAACATGTGAGCAAGCTCTCTCTCTAAATCTTCAAGGACGAGATCGCCGAGCACGCGCACCAGCGCCCCCACCATCACCACGTTGGAGAAGCGCACGCCCACCGAACGCGCGAGCGCGTCCGCATCGAGCGTGATGATCTTCCCTGAAAACCCCGTGAGCGCCCGGATCTCTTGTGGGGTCTTTGGGCTGTTCACCAAGAGAACCCCGTGGCGCTTGAGCCCTTCGGTGACCCGGGCTTCTTTTGCTGTCAGCAATGTCGGGTCGAGCACCACGACGATGTCTGGTTCGTAGACGCTGCAGTGCAAGCGGATCTCTTTGGTATCGAGGCGATTGAACGCTTTGACGGGTGCGCCGCTGCGCTCTGGGCCGTATTCAGGGAAAGCCTGGACGAAGCGCCCGCGGCGCAGCGCCGCTCCAGCTAAGAGCTGGGAGACGGTCTTAGCTCCTTGGCCGCCGCGCCCGTGCCAGCGAATCTCTATCACCGCGCGTCACCCCTTGGTGAGAAACTTCGCGATCCCTTGCGCCGCGAGCTTCCCGTCTCTCACGGCTTCGACGACGGTAGCGCCGCCGTTGATGCAATCGCCGCCGGCAAAGTATTTCTCTCGGTTCGTCTGAAAATTCTCGTGCACTTTCACAAGGCCGCCCTCGGTCTCCAGGCCCAACGCGTTAAAGAGCTCGACCCGCTTCTCTTGCCCGATCGCTTTGATAACCGTGTCGACTTCTAAAGTGAACTCGGTGCCGGGGACGGGCTGCGGGGCTGGGCGACCGGACTTGTCTGGCGTTCCCAACTTCATATGAATACATTCGATCTGTCTGACCTTGCCGTCGCCAAGGAGGCGCACAGGGGCCGTCAAGAAGTAGAAGTGGACGCCCTCCTTGCGCGCCGCTTTGACTTCATACTTGAACGCAGGCATCTCACGCTCGGTGCGCCGATAGAGCACCATCACGTCGGTCGCGCCCAGGCGCACCGCCTCGCGCGCCACGTCAATCGCCGTGTTGCCCCCTCCGATGACCGCGACCGTCGGGCCGATCTTAGGAGGATGCCCCTCCTTGATGCGCTCAATAAACTCAAGCGCATCCCAGACCCCCAAGAGCTCTTCCCCTGGGATGCGCGCCTTCGCGTCCGCTCCCAAGCCGACCCCAAGAAAGATCGCATGGTGGCGACGCTCCAACTCCTCACGAGAGATGTCTTTGCCAACAGTCACGCCGTAGTGGAGCTTAACCCCCAAGCGTTCGATCATAGCGACTTCAGCGGGCAGTGGGTCTTTCATCTGTTTGTAGGGAGCGATGGCAGACGTGACCAAGCCCCCAGGTTCATGCCGACTCTCGTAGACCACGACTTCATAGCCGAGTTTGGCCAGCTCTGCCGCGCAGGCCAACCCCGCCGGCCCCGCCCCAACGACCCCGATGCTCCAGGGCTTCCACGACGGGCGCGCAAAGAAATTGAGCTGCCGCGAGAGCGCCACGTCCGTCGCATAGCGCTGCAGACGCCCGATGGAGACAGCGCGTCGTCCTTCTTTGGTGAGTACGCAGGCACCCTCACAGAGCTCCTCGACAGGACAGACGCGCGCGCAGCTGCCTCCTAAGATATTGGCCTCAAAGATAAGCCGAGCGGCCTCCTCAGGACGCCCCTCGCGGATCGCTCGGATGAACTGGGGGACGGGGACGCGCGCTGGACAAGCCGCAACGCACGGAGCAGGCGCATACGGACCTCCACACTCCAAACAACGATCAGATTCGATCTGAGCGGTGGCGTCATCGAGAGGCGGATGGATCTCTTGATAGATCGGAGGTAGTGGCCCTTGTCGTGAGCCCAATAAGACGCTCATGCAGCCCCCTTTCGTTCCAGCTCTGAAGCTATCTTAGGGGGCTTGGGCGACTTAAGCCATGATGTCGGTCATCACTATTATTGATCAAAATCAAACGGGACGGCCTGGGGGGCCGTCCCGCGGGAAAGGGGGTTCCGACCTGATAGGAATCCCTATCAGGTCGCTTCCAGGGATGAGGTAGGGATAATGACGCTCACGCTCCCTGGATCAATCTTTACAGCGCCTTGCTTTTGCGAATCCACTCGTACCCAACCCAACCGCCAATGACAAAAGCCAGAAGCACCAAGATGAAGACCATCTCTGGCCCGCTGGGCTGGAAAGAATTCGTTTGCTGGGCCATGCCGATACGATCCACGGTGAGGCCGACCAAGCTCCCACCGAGTATGCGCACTGCCTTGCTCATGAGACCCCCTTGTCAAACTTTATGAGCTCATTATTATAGCCTGTTGGGGAAGCTAAAGTCAAGTTTGGAATAATTCAGATCCCTTGCGAGAAATTTTTATTTTACCGCCACAGATTCTGCTCTTCTCCAGGGCCCACAGAGATCATCGAGATGGGGATGCCGAGCTCATCTTCGATGAGCTGCACGTAGTGTTGGGCTGCTTTGGGGAGCTCGGAGAACTCTCGGCAATCCGAGAGCGGTTCCTCCCAGCCAGGCACTCGTTCGTAGATGGGCTCGCACTCTTGGAGGATCTCACAGACGGTGGGGAAGTCGTGCAGGACGCTCCCGTGATAGCGATAGCGGGTCGCTATAGGGATCTCAGCGAAGCCGCTGAGCACGTCGAGCTTGGTGAGGGCCAGCTCCGTGAAGCCGTTGACCATAGTAGCATAGCGCAGGGCGACGAGATCGAGCCAGCCGCAGCGGCGCGGCCGCCCTGTGGTCGTGCCGAACTCATGCCCTTGGACGCGCAAGCGCTCCCCAGCGCCGTCAAGCGCCTCCGTGGGAAACGGCCCATAGCCCACTCGGGTCGTATACGCCTTGGCCACTCCAATCACCCGACCGACTCGCTGCGGCGGCACCCCAGCCCCAGTCCCAATCCCGCCAATAGTCGGCGTCGAAGACGTCACATACGGATACGTCCCCAGGTCGAGATCGAGTAAAGTCGCTTGAGCCCCTTCAAAGATTATATATTTATTCTGATCCAGAGCGTCGTTGAGCAAGCGCACGGTGTCTACAATGCGATCCCGAAAGCTCTCGGAGAGCCGCAGCACGTCTTCGGCGAGCGCATCGGCGCGCAGGCGCACAAGCTCAGGCTGATCGGGCCAAAGTCTCTGATAGCGCTCCAAGACAGCCGCGAGTCTTTCCGCAAATCTCTGGGGGAAGAGCAAGTCCGACATTCTCAGTCCGATGCGGGCAGCCTTATCACGATAAGCTGGGCCGATTCCCTTGGCGGTCGTATCGAGGGCCGTCTGGGAGCCCTCGAGTCTCTCAACAATGGGATGATAGGGCAGAAGGAGATGCGCGTTGGAGCTGATAGAGATCTGGGGCTCGCTGCCGCGCAGCTCACGGAGCGCATTGAGCTCTTGGACGAGCGCGTAAGGGTCAATGACCATGCCGTGGGCCAAGACCCCAGCACAGCCCTCATGGAGCGCTCCGGAGGGGATCAAATGAAACTTAAACTCTTGCGCTGTCTGGTCGCTTTCTGCTCCTGCTCCGACCGTCAGGGGGACGCGGCTGGCAACCACACGATGTCCGGCATTGGTACCCCCGTTGAAACGCACACAATAGTCGGCGCCTCTGCAAAGCACATGGACGATCTTGCCCTTGCCCTCATCGCCCCATTGAGCGCCCAAGACAGCTACAGCTGGCATAGCATCACGTCCTCACTGGCGAGCTCGCGCACGCCCTCTGGAGTGCGCACGACCAGTGTACCCGATCGCCCTAGCCCAAGCACCTTGGCTTCTATCTTGCTCTTTGTGTCCGTCAGGATCGCGATGCGCTTGGGAAGCACCGAGAGCTCTTGCCAATATGTACGGACAAAATCGAATCCCTCTGAGAGAAATCGCTCGTAGCTCTGCGCCATGGCCCATAAAGCTATCTCAAAGAACTCCCCGAGAGAGACGGGCTTGCCCAACTCACGAGCCAGGGATGTCGCTGGGATGCGCGTCTCTTTGGGCAGCTCGTTATTGACGTTGACGCCAATCCCGGCGATGAGCCACTCAATCGTGTGGGCACGGCTGCTCAGCTCGAGCAAAATTCCCCCAAGCTTGTGATACTTCACCCCGGCCCCGCCAAGGGAGAGGGAATGGGGGTGAGGTACATACAGATCGTTGGGCCACTTGACGCCCACGCCCAGCCCCCAGCGCTCTCTCAGCGCTTGCGCCAGCGAGACCGCGATGAGCATCGCGATACAACTGGCTTGCTCAACTGGGATCGGCGGCCTCAAGAGGATCGAGAACCATGCGCCACCCCACGATGACGTCCAGCTGCGCCCCCAGCGGCCCTTCCCGGCTGTCTGCTCGCGCGCGATGATCACCGTCCCTTCGGGAGCTCCAGAGCATGCCAGCTCTCTCAGATATTCATTGGTCGAGCCCAGCTTGGGAAATATCTCAATCTGATAGGTCATCGTGTGCGCACCAGGCCGATCTTGGCGGGATGGCCATTGACATCGAGTTCCTTAGTGAACTCGACCCTCTCAAAAGAGCTGTTGCGCTGCAGCGTGACTGCCAGGGTCTCTTCTTGAATGGCCTTCGCAGACCGCTCGATCGCTGCCTGAAGTTCTTGGTCAGCCTCGTAGTAGAGCTCAATGCGATCGGAGACTTCAAAGCCCGCTTCTTTTCGGCTCTCTTGCACAAGTCTGATGAACTCCCGCATCAAGCCCTCTTGGCGCAGCTCATCGTCAATCTGGGTGTTGATCAAGACCTTCACGTCGCCCTCAGCGCCTTCAGCAAAGCCCTCGCGCGGAACAAGCACGACGCGCACATGCGTACCCTCGACAAGCTCGATCTCCTGGCCTTCTACGGCCAGGCGCAGCCTCTTTTGGGCTTTCAGCTCCCCTGCAAGCTGCACACGCTTGTCATGATCAGCCCCGTTCAGCTCCTCTAGGACAGCCAGAGCTTTAGGGGCTAAACCGCGAAGATCCTTCCCCAGCGCAGACTTCTCGTATGCAAACTTGGGAGTATAGAACGCATACAGCTTCTCTTCGGTGATCCATTCGAGCTTCTTCACGTTCAACTCCCGCTTAATTAAATCCAGATAGGCTTGTTCAAGTGGCGGTCTTCTCTCAAGCACGATAGCGCCAGACAGCGGCTGTCGGACCTTGATCTGCACTCTATTGCGCGCTTGCAGGCCTGCCGTGACGATCTGCCGCGCCCGCTCCATCTGCCTTTCAAGTTCCGTATCGCGCAGGGACTCGTTCACCGACGGCCACTCGCACAGATGGACGCTCTCGGGCATCTCTTCTGTCTTTAAATTCTGATAGATCGCCTCGGCCAAGAAGGGCACAAACGGCGCAAGCAGCTTGGCAAAATCTACCAAGATTTCGTAGAGCGTCATGTACGCGGAAGTCTTATCAGCGTTCCACCCACTGCCCCAAAAGCGTGCCCGAGAATTCCGCACGTACCAATTGCTGAGGTCGTCCACGAACGTCTTGATTGCTCCTGTAGCCGCGACAGGGTCGTACTCGTCCAGCGCTTTTGTAGTCACGCTCACCGTGTGAGAAAAGCGCGAAAGAATCCAGCGATCAAGCAAAGCGCGCTCTGACAGACTCTGTCGCGCGGGATCAAAATCATCTATCTTCGCGTAGAGCGCGAAGAAGTTATAGACATTGCGCACGGTCTCCAAGACCCCGCGCGCTTCGACGACTTCCTTGGGATCAAGCCGCCGGTCACGCCACGGCGCGCTCCCCGCATAGAAGAACCAGCGCACGGCATCCGCGCCGTAGACGTTCACCACATCCCAAGGGTCGAGCACGTTGCCCAAGCTCTTGGACATCTTCTTGCCCGATTCGTCCAAGCCCATCCCCGTCACCACCACGTGCTTATACGGATGGGGATAGGGATGCTCTTCGTAAAGCAGCGTGCTTGTGACTAAGAGCGAGTAGAACCAGCCGCGCGTCTGGTCAATCCCTTCGGCAATGAAATCTGCAGGGAACTGCTCTGCAAAGAGCTCTTGGTTTTCGAAGGGGTAATGCCATTGGGCAGTGTGCATCATCCCCGAATCGAACCAACAGTCAATGACATAGGGGACGCGGCGCATCGTGCCGCCACACGAACACTTCAAGAGCACATCGTCAATCCAAGGACGATGAAACTCGACGGAGCGCGCGCGCTCCCCCTCGACAGCTAAGTCCACAAGCTCTTGGCGGCTCCCAATACAATGCTCTCTGCGACACTGCTCGCACACCCATAAGGGCAAGGGCGTCCCCCAGTAGCGGTCGCGCGAGAGCGCCCAGTCTTTCATAGTCTCTAAGAAATTACCAAAGCGCCCATCGCGAAAGTGCTCCGGATGCCAGCGAATCTGTTTGTTGTTCTCGATGATCTGCTTCTGTTTGGCGGTCGTCTTGATGAAGTACGAATCCAAAGCATAGTAGAGCAGCGGGGTCTTGCAGCGCCAACAGAACGGATAATCGTGCTCGTACCTCCCAGACTTATAGAGCACCCCACGTTGCTTGAGATCTTGGATGATGAGGGCGTCGGCGTCTTTGACAAACTTCCCTGCAGCCAATGGGAATTCTTCGGTGAACTTCCCTTCTAAGTCCACAGGGTTGACGAAGGGCAGCCCTTCAGCCTGTCCAAGTTGATAGTCCTCCTCGCCGAACGCCGGCGCAATATGCACAATGCCCGTGCCTTCTTTGAGTGAGACAAAATCTGCCGCGACGACGCGATAAGCTCTAGGGTCGTTGCTCAGTCTATAAGCGGGTTCGTAGCGCCAGCCCACAAGCTCTGCCCCGCGCATCGTGCCGACGATCTGAGGAGTGTGCTTCCCCAAGATGGGCTCGACAAGTTCTTGGGCGAGAATGAAGATCTCTTCGCCGACTTTGGCCAGAGCATACGTATAGTCGGGGCCGACAGCCAGCGCGACGTTGCTGGGCACCGTCCAGGGGGTCGTCGTCCAGACAAGAAACCAGACTTCGTCTGGACTATTCGCCGTGCCGCCTTCGGCGGCACGATGTACAGTCCAGGCGAAGCCTGGCCAGCCTCTGGCCGGCGAAGATGAATGGTCTAGGCGGAGCCTAGCCTGGAGTTTGAGGAAGATGGACGGGTCTTTGACGGTCTCGTAGCCTTGAGCAACTTCGTGGGAGCTGAGAGGCGTGCCGCAGCGTGGGCAGTAGGGCAGAACTTTATGCCCTTTATACAGCAAGCCCTTCTCCCAGATCCTCTTGAGCGCCCACCATACCGACTCAATATAGTCGTTGGTGTACGTGATATATGCGTTCTCTTGGTCGTACCAGAAGCCCATTCTGGGGTCGAAGGCGATCCAGTCGTTCTTATACTTCCAGACGTTTTCCTTGCATTTTCTCACGAAGTTTTCGACCCCAAACGCCTCGATCTCGCGCTTGCTGTTGAGCCCGAGCTCTTTCTCCACTTTGAGCTCGACGGGCAGGCCGTGGGTATCCCAGCCCCCCTTCTTGATGACATGATACCCTTGCATCAGCTTGTATCTGGGGAAGAGATCTTTATAGACGCGCGGGATGAGATGCCCGAAGTGGGGCTTATCGTTGGCGGTGGGCGGGCCCTCGTAGAAGACGAAGCGCTTCTTTTCTCTGTGTGGTTCGTTGCGACTCAGGCTCTTTTGGGGAATGATGGCCTGCTCCCAAAACTGCAGCACGGCTTCTTCGAGCGCCAGGGGGTCTTTGAGCTTCTCGTATTTGGGCATAGCGCAGGCCACCTCCAGTTGACAGTTCTGAGTGAGTCAGTTTCACACTGACGAACTGACCAAGGGAATGATACTGCACTCTCTGCGGGGCGTCAAGCTACTCCACAAAGTGCCACGCTATGGCCAGCAGCCCTAGCACAAGACAGTATACAGCAAACGGCGTCAAGCGGCGCTCGCGCAGGAACTGCATAAAGAAGCGAATCGCGACGATTCCTGAGAGAAACGCCACGATCGTCCCGATCACATAGCTGCTCCACAGGGCGCTGTGCGCAGAAGGGTTTGAGAGGGCTTGGGTCAGTTTGAGCAGTGTCGCTCCCAAGATCGCGGGGATGAACAACAAGAACGAGAACTCCGCAGCGTCGGTGCGGCGCAACCCGCACAGCAGCCCCAGAGCAATGGTGCTCCCGCTGCGCGAAATCCCCGGAAGCACCGCGACCCCTTGGGCAAGACCGATCCAGAGCGCCTCACGCCACGTGAGCTGCTCTAGGGATTTAGTGACGTCTCGAAGACGCTCAGCCATAATGAGCACGGCTGCCGTGACGAGCAGCCCCAGCCCCACCGCCCAACTGCGCACAAACGCCGCCTCGGCCACAGAGTCTAACGCAAGCCCCAAAATGCCCGTGGGAAGAGACCCCACGACGAGCAACCCCAACAGCCTCAGATCTGCTCCACCGCGCACGGGCGCCCACACCAACCGAAGTATCCTCTGACGAAAGACCCACAACACCGAGAGCACCGTGCCAAAGTGCACAAAGATATTGAAGACGATCCCAGGCTTGCGCACCCCAAAGAGCTGTTCAGCGAGTGCCAAGTGCCCCGAACTGCTGATGGGCAGAAATTCCGTCAGCCCCTGCAACAGCCCTAAGAGTATAAACGTCAGCATTGCTTATCTTAGCCGACGACTAGCGTGCGCTCAAGGGGCGTGCTATAATGTCAGACAAGAATGCTCCGGCTTACCGCCGAGTGAATCTCTATGAGCACATATCTTTTTACTTCTGAATCTGTAGCCGAGGGCCATCCCGATAAGATGTGCGATCAGATCTCCGACGCGATCTTAGACGCTGTCTTAGCCCAAGACCCCTCCGCCCGCGTCGCGTGCGAGACGTTCGCCACGAACGGACTTGTCCTGATCGCCGGGGAGATCACCACGACAGCCCGTGTAGACTACGCCGCGATCGCCCGCGAGACCATCCGAAGGATCGGCTATGATAAGCCCGAGTACGGCTTCGACGCCGATCACTGTGGAGTGCTCGTCTCCATTCACGAACAATCGCGGGACATCGCACAAGCTGTTATAAAAGAATCTTCAGAGGACCCCTATGACGCCATAGGCGCAGGGGATCAAGGGATCATGTACGGCTATGCGTGTAAAGAAACTCCCGAGCTGATGCCACTTCCTATCATGCTTGCGCATCAATTAGTACGGAAGCTCGCGGAGCTGCGGCGCACCAAGAAGCTTCCCTATCTGCGCCCCGACGGGAAATCCCAAGTGACGATCGAATACGACGAGAAGGGCCACCCGGTGCGCGCGCACACCGTCGTGCTCTCCGCCCAACATACCCCAGACACTTCGCAAGAGCAGATCCGGCGCGATTTGACTGAGTATGTCATTCGGCCCGTCCTGGGAAAGTGGCTCGATGCGAAGACAGTTATTCTCATCAATCCATCAGGGCGATTTGAGGTGGGCGGCCCATGCGGCGACACCGGCATGACCGGGCGCAAGATCGAAGTCGACACCTATGGGGGCTACGGCAGCCACGGCGGTGGAGCATTTTCTGGGAAAGACCCAACGAAAGTAGACCGTTCAGCCAGTTACTATGCGCGGTACGTCGCGAAGAATATCGTCGCCGCGGGATTGGCTACAGAATGCGAAGTCCAAGTCGCTTATGCGATCGGGCAAGCCCGCCCCTTGGCGATTACCGTTGACACTTTTGGAAGCGGAAAACTCCCCAACGGCGAGCTGACACAGATTATCTACGAGCACTTTGACTTCCGTCCCGCCGCGATCATCGAGCACTTCAAGCTACGTCGGCCCATCTACACACCACTGGCTGCATATGGGCACTTTGGACGCACCGATCTCGATGTGCCGTGGGAGCGCACTGATAAGACCGAAGCCCTGCGTAAAGCTGCCGGCTGCTGACGCCCACGTGATGTCCGTTACATTGTTGGCCTTGTCCGATATGCTATAATGCCCTTAGAGCGTATCTCATGAAGGAGGATATATGGATCGGAAAACTATCAAGATTCTTCTCTTGAGTTTGGGAGTCTTCAGTCTCTTGGTGAGTGCCCCTCAAGCTCAGACCGAAAATGTCAAATTCCAGATCGTCATTATCTTAGACGGCTCAGGCAGCATCTCTAACCAAGACTTCAAGACGATGGTCGAAGGGATCGCCAAGAACCTCGAAGAACCTGGGGTCGTCCCGCGCAACGGCACGGTCGAGTTCGGATTAGTGCAGTTCTCCAGCAACTTGCGAGATCAGCGCTTCGATGTCGTCGGCGCTGCCGTAGAGGTCCCCATGACGGTGATCACCGAGACGAGCGTGACTACTGTTATTCAGCGAGTGCGCGCCACAATCCAAGCTGGGGGATTTACCCCGCTGGTATCGGGAATTCAATTGGCTACGAAGATGGTCACTCAAGACGCCCGTGCCGCAGCAAGCCAGATCTTCAATATCATTACTGATGGGAACCCCAATCTGCCCGGAGGGCGTGAACAAGCCAAGCAAGCCGCTCTCCAAGCCCGCGATGAGGCGGTCGCCGCGGGCGTCGATCAAGTGGACGCGGAGGGCATCGGTGATGCTCTCGCCGAGCAAGACTTCGTCAATTTCTTGCTTCAGCTCGTCTGGCCCCAACCGGGAGTGCTTGTGCAAAATGGACAATTCCCTCCCAAAGGAAAGAATGGGTTCGTGATCATGGCTCGGACATTCGCCGATCTGGAGCGAGCTCTCCGGCAGAAACTCATATTTATCTTGAACCAGTCCCCTGTGGCCGACCCCGGCCCAATCCCAGACGGCAAGCCCGACAAAGACCCCTACACATGCACCACTGGGGAGACGATCACCCTCGACGGCTCAGGCTCGTTCGACCCCGATGGCCCCATCGCAAAATATGAGTGGGACTTCGACGGCGACGGCAAACCCGACGCCACCGGACCCAAAGTCAGCTTCACCTGCCCCGCTACCCCAGGGAGCGTCACTATAACCCTCACAGTCACCGACAGCGCCGGAACGACAGCGACCGCCCAGCAGACTATTACCGTGAGCCAAGCTCCACCATCTAACCAACCTCCGACAGCCAACTGTGGTACCGTCCCCGCAGAAGTCCTCGTGGGCCAGACTGTACAGTTAGATGGCTCAGGCTCTTCTGATCCTGAAGGAAAGACCTTGACCTATCAATGGGCGTTCGTGAGCAAGCCCACCGACAGCCAAGCCGTCATCGAGAACCCCACCAGCGCGACGGCGTCGTTCAAGGCCGACAAAGAGGGCCCTTACACGGTGAAGCTGTCTGTCACCGACCCTGAGGGCGCAAGCGCCTCGTGCACAGTTTCCGTCACCGCGAAGAAGCTCGCCCCAGGAGGTCGCGAGGAGCTGGGCGCCATGAAACGCGATATTATCGAGCATGGGCGCACACTCAGGCTCTCTAAGCCCCTGGAAGATCTGCGATTGGCGCTCAACTTGGTGAAGAGCTTCGGTGCTCTGTCGTCAGCGCGCCAACTCATCAGCCAGACCCAAGAGACCGTCAACGAGCTGCTCGTCTCACTCGCCGATACACGGCTGCTGATGGAATCCCTGGCACAGCGAGCTGAAGGAGTGCGCTTCCAAGTCGACGCCTTCGTCGAAACCAATACGATCAGCACCGAGCGCGCCAATCGTATCTATAAGAGTATAGATGCGCTGATCGCGCTCACCGATGGCGCTGGCGATTCTCTTGACGAGATCGAAACGCTCATCAATGATGCGCTTGATCTCTTAGCTGAAGCCAGTGACGCTCTAGGAGCGTCGGGAGCGCTGGCCGTCGAGCCCGCCCCCATCGCAGCGATGTCACCGT
Source organism: Candidatus Fraserbacteria bacterium (assembly GCA_947085185.1). Classification (GTDB taxonomy): domain Bacteria; phylum Bipolaricaulota; class Bipolaricaulia; order RBG-16-55-9; family DRXL01; genus JANXCC01. The sequence goes on from CAMTVK010000007.1 coordinate 62,214, forward strand.
CAGAACTGATCCAGAGCGCTCGCGATAAGCTCGTGATGGCCTTTGCCCAATGGCGCGCCCTGCTCAATGGGGCCATCGCGCGCATTGATAAAATCTCTTCACAGATGCGCGCAGCACTCAAGCTCGCGGAGCGGCGCAACCGCTTCCGGCTCGTCAAGCCCCAAGAGTTTATCACCCTGAACGCCCTCGGACAGACGGTACGCTTTGTGCCGAGCGCGCTGCGCTGGAGCGCACACAATTGTCAAGGGTGCTCTCTGAAAGTCACCGTGTACGGGTTAGATGGGCGGCGTCTCGTCGAGCAAGAGAGCGCCGGACCGACACTCACCCTACACTGGAGGCGCACCCCCGCTAACGGGCTCTACTGGTACGTGCTCACCATCACCAGACCCGATGGGCAGCAGACCCAGCTCGTGAGCAAGTTCGTGCTGCTGCGTTGATACATCTTAAGCTGAGCTTATGAGCGAGAAGACCCCCGCTTAGGCGGGGGTCTTCCATTTTCACGAGATTTTCACGTGACGAGCACAGATTCGGCACCCGCGTCGCGCTATACTGAGCCCGGTACGATGCCCAAGGAGGAACACGAGATGAAGACGCTCTCACGCGCGCGACAGATAGGGCTCGCCGGCTCGGCGCTCTTCACTTTTACAGCTCCAAGGATCGCGTGGCGATCTTCTCTTGGATCCTCGCGATGACCCCAACCAGGGGCTGCGGCCCAAGATCCTGCCCCGTCCGCAATCTCACGGCCACGTGATCACACGAGGCTTCGCGCTCCCCAACCACCAAGAGATACGGGACTTTCTGCGACTGATGGTGCCGGATACGATAGTTGAGCGTGTGGCTGCTGCTGTCGAGCTCGGCACGAATGTTCGCGGCTTTCAGCCTCTGTAAGACCCTCTGCGCGTATTCGTGCTGGCGATCGGTGATGGGCAGGACGACCGCTTGCACTGGAGAGAGCCACACCGGGAACGCCCCTGCATAGTGCTCAATCAAGAAGCCAATCAATCGTTCATGGGTGCTCAGCGGCGCCCGATGTATACAGATAGGAGTCTCGTCTTGCCCTTGGGCGTTCTTGTAGACCAACCCGAAGCGCCTGGGCACAGCAAAGTCTACTTGGTTGGTCGCCAAAGTAAACTCTTTGCCGATAGCGCTCCAGACCTGCACGTCAATCTTTGGCCCGTAGAACGCCGCTTCGCCGGGAACTTCAACATAATTGATCCCCCCGTGCTGAAGCGCCCGACGGACCAGCTCTTCGGTCTGCTTCCAAAGCTCGGGCTCATTGACGTATTTCTTGCCGAGTTCTTTGGGGTCGTGCGTGCTAAAGCGCATCAGATACCTCTCGATCCCAAAGAGCTTGAAGTACTCCAAATACATGCGGCAGACCGCAAGAAACTCTTCTTCGAATTGCTCGAGCGTACAATAGATATGGGCGTCGTTCATCTGCATGCTGCGCACGCGCATCAGTCCGAAGAGCTCGCCTGATTTCTCGTAGCGATAGCATGTGCCGTACTCAGCCAAGCGCAACGGCAGATCGCGATAGCTTCGCGGGAGCGCTGCGAAGATCTTATGATGGTGCGGGCAGTTCATGGGCTTTAAGTAATATTTGACGCCCTCAAGCTCCATGGGTGGATACATCGAGTCTTGATAATACGGGAGATGCCCACTCTTCAGATACATAGACTCTTTACAGATGTGCGGCGTGCGCACCCGCAGATACCCTGCCCGCGCTTCGGTCTCCTTGGCTAATCTCTCGAGCTCTTCGATGATGACCGCGCCTTTGGGCAACCAGAGGGGCAACCCCGGGCCAACTTCCTCATCGAAGAAGAAGATTTCTAGCTCCTTGCCAAGCTTTCTGTGGTCGCGCCTTTTGGCCTCCTCAAGCATCTGCAAGTGCTTCTCGAGAGCTTCTTTGGTAGCGAACGCCGTGCCGTAGATGCGCTGGAGCATCTTTTTGGTCTCATCGCCGCGCCAATAGGCCCCAGCCACGCTCAAGAGCTTAAAGTGTCGTATCTGCCCTGTGCTCAGCATATGCGGGCCACGACAGAGATCGAGAAAATCCCCGTCGCGATAGAACGAAACTCGCTCGTCGGGGATCTCGTCGAGGAGCTCAAGCTTGTACGGCTCATCTTTGACGAGGTGCCGCGCTTCGTCTTTGGAGACTTCTATTCTCTCGAACTTATAGTCCTCTTTGACGATCTTTCTCATTTCAGCCTCGATCTTCTCTAAGTCTTCAGGGGTGAAGGGGCGCTCGACGTCGAAGTCATAGTAGAACCCGTCTTCGATGGCCGGGCCGATAGCAAGCTTCACCCCAGGGAAGAGCCGCCGCACCGCTTGAGCTAAGATATGCGCATAGCTGTGCCGATAGATCGCTGCCCCCTCAGGGGAATCTACGGGGATCAACTCCACAACAGCTTCAGCGGGCAGCACTCTATGAAAGTCAATGATCTCACCGTCAAGCTTGGCGCCGACGGTGGTCCAGAGCAGCTCCTTGGCCGTCGTGGCGAGCACATCCTTCAAAGTCGCAGGGCCGTTGTGCTCGAGAGTCCGTCCGTCGGGCAGCTTGACGATCATAGTTCTCGACCTCCTTGTGTGAAATGGGAGATATACAGCGGGTATTGTACAAGATCGAAGCCAGCGTTGCTACTTAGACCGAGAGCGCTCTCCCTCAATAGCTGAGAAGAGAGCGAGCACCTTCTCCTCGATCATATCGCGCACCGTTCGATAAAATTCCAAGCCCCGCCCGATGGGGTCGGGAATCCCCCAATCCTCACTGACACCATAAAAGTCCGCGGGGCAGATATCGTAGCCTAAGCACCCCATCGCGATCACGTAGTCGAAATCACGCAGATCAAACGCAGCTACGCTCTTGGAGCGCTGGTGCGAAATATCTAGGCCCTTCTCGCGCATGACCGCGATCGCGTCGGCGTGCACATAGCCCGCTGGCTGCGTCCCTGCACTGTGAATCTCCAGATCAAGCTGGCGCTCGTGCGCGTAATGCTTCGCAAATCCTTCGGCCATCTGGCTGCGACACGAGTTGCCCACACAGACAAAGATGATCTTTTTGCGCGAAGCGTCCATAGCTTATGGAATGTCTCTCTGTTTCTTACGCTCTTTGCGCCCGGTCACCATATACAGAGTGCGTTCGGCGATGTTGACGGCGTGATCGCCCACGCGCTCCAGATCACGAATGGACCACAAGACGGGAATGACATCGTCCACGAACTCTTTCGCTTCGGCAGGAGAGTGCGCTTCACGAGCCAGTTCGAGGAGCTTGGCCAACACCCTGCGACGCAATTGCCAACACCGTTCGTCCATCTGCGCGTCGCGCTGAATGATCTCCTGAGCGCGTGGGGTGTCTTTGGCCACGAAAGCGCTCACGGAATCGCGCAGCATCTCGCGGGCAAACTCCCCCAGAGCCGTCAGCTCTTCTTTTGGGACGAGCACGAAGACCCCTACGTCCATCCCATATTGGCCGACGTTCACCGCAAGATCTGCGGCGCGCTCCAAGTCCGTGATGATCTTAAAGACGCTCGTGATCACGCGCAGATCTATAGCGACGGGCTGTTGCAGCGCCAAGAGATCCATACACTCCTTCTCGATGGCGAGATTGAGCTCATCCACTTGGTCATCCCAAGCGTCGAGGCTTTCGGCCAAGGCGCGGTCGTGCTCGCGCAGGGCTTTCAAGCCCAGATCGAGCCCTTCTAAGACTTTCTCGCCCATCTCGCGCACCGACTGCGTCAGACGCTCCAACTGCTGCTTATAGCTTTCGCGAACCATGAGCTCTATTTTACCCAAATTTGCCCGTGATGTAATCTTCGGTCTCTTTTTTGTCTGGGGTCTCAAAGATTTTTTTCGTGGGCCCGTACTCGATCAGGCGCCCCAGATACAGAAACGCTGTAAAATCCGAGACGCGCGCGGCCTGCTGCATATTATGGGTCACGATCACGACGGTGTAGCGCTCTTTGAGCTCGAGCATCAAGTCTTCGATCTTCGCCGTAGCGATGGGATCAAGAGCCGAGCAGGGCTCGTCCATTAAGATCACTTCGGGCTCGATAGCCAACGTGCGCGCGATGCACAAGCGCTGCTGTTGCCCTCCCGACAGATCATACCCGCTCTTTTTGTGTAAATAATCTTTGACTTCGTCCCACAGGGCTGCAGCGCGCAGCGCGCGCTCGACGTGCTCGTCTAAGTTCCCCGTAAAGCCGTTAATGCGCAGCCCAAATGCGACGTTCTCGTAGATAGACTTGGGGAAGGGGTTGGGCTTCTGAAAGACCATCCCGATTCTCCTGCGGACCTCGACGGGGTCCACATCAGGGTCATAGATGTTCTTGCCGTGATAGAGCACTTCCCCACTGAGGCGCACGCCGGGGACGAGATCGTTCATGCGATTAAAACACCGGATGAGCGAGCTCTTGCCGCATCCTGACGGCCCGATGATCGCGGTGATCTTGTTCTTGGGGATGTCAAGGGTGATCGAATCGAGCGCTTGCTGTTTGCCGTACCAGAGGCTGAGCTGGCGCACCTGCAGAATAGGCTCCCCAGCGAAGTCGTTGGGGGAGATGCGAGCCTGCGGGCGCGACTGAGAGACTATCGTCCTCTCCATCGAGCTACCACCTCCTCTGAAATCGTATTCGTAAGAAGATCGCCAGGCCGTTCATCGCCAAGAGAATACTTAAGAGTACTAAAATCGCCGCGGCGGCGATGGTGGCAAAGCCGTCTTTCGCTTCGCCGATCCACGTGAAGATCTGAATGGGGATGACCGTGAAGTAGTCGCGCAGCCCGGGGATGAACGTCAAATACTGAAAAGCTCCAAGCAAGATGAGCAGGGCCGCCTCGCCCATAGCCCGCGAGAGCGCGATAATCAAGCCCGTCAAAATCCCAGGCAAGGCGTAAGGCAACACGTGAGCGCGCACGACCTGCCAGCGCGTCGCTCCCACCGCATAGGCAGCATGACGGATCGAATCGGGGATGGTGCGCAGTGCCTCGCGAGCCGCAATGATCACCATCGGCAAGATCAAGAGCGTCATAGTCAGCGCACCGGTGATGAGCACGCGATCCATCTGGAGCGCGCGCGCTAAGATCTCCAGCCCGATGATCCCGTAGACGACCGAGGGCACGCCTGCAAGATTGACAATCAACAGCTGAATGAGATCGGTCAGCCAATTCTTGGGAGCGTACTCTTCCAGATAGAGGGCTGCGCCCACTCCCAACGGCAGGGCAAAGAGCGCCGTCAGCCCCACTAAATAGAACGACCCCACGATGGCGCTGGCCAGCCCTGCTTTTTCGGGGGAGTTGGAGTCGAAGCTCGTGAGAAACTCCCAGATAGCGCGAGCCCAACTGCGCGTGATGGGGATCTGGGCGGTCTGCTCGGCGTCGAGCATAAGTGTCACAAGTTCTCCATCGCGCTCAACTTGCACGGTCAACGGAGCTGGCCGGGGCTTCTTCTGGGCCGCGACGATGAGCGCCTCCCAGGCTTGACGTGATCCGGTCACGGCAATATCTTCGATCCGGACTAAAAGATCGCCGGGACGCAATCCCGCACGCCATCCCACGCTCTCTTCTGGCAAATAATCTATAGCGATGCGCATGGCGCCCGTCTGTGGGTCCATCTGGGGCACAAGATCCCCAAAGATCTGTGAGGGATCGCCGGAGATCCAGCCGACCGGGAGAGTATTATGAGGCCAGCGCGCCATGACATCCCAGACATGCGCTGAGCGAAAGACCGTCTCTGAACCGATATGGATGACCGCGTCGAATTCACTTATCCCTGAGCGGGCCGCTGCGCTCTCCGGGAGAAAATCCGTCACGATGACGTAGGGGAGATTTTGGGCATCCCATTGGATGACCATGGTGGAGAGCACAAGGCCCGCCCGCGAGGCCGCGCGCATCGCCATGAGCGGGCGCGCATTGACCAGAATATAGACGATCAGGGCGAGCAGCGCGGCGAAGCTCACGAGAAGTGTGCTGAAGGTGAGCGCGCCAAAGAGCGTGCTTTTGGTCTTGCGCCACACAAGTGAGCTCATTCGTATCGCTCCCGGAAGCGACGCACGATCCCATAGCTCAAGATATTCAAAAAGAGCGTCATCACAAAGAGCAGCGCGCCGATGGCGAAGATCGTGGCCCAGATGAACGCGCCGGCTTCGGCATCCCCCGTGGCAACGTTGACGATGTGCACGGTCAGGGTCTCCAAGGGCTTCAGCAGATCCGGGGGCCAGGTGGGCACCCGCCCCGCAGCAATCGCCACGATCATCGTCTCGCCGATGGCTCTGGACATCGCTAAGATAGTCGCTGCGGCGATCCCTGAGAGCGCCGCAGGCAGCACGACGGAACGAATCGTCTCGTATTTGGTCGCGCCAAGAGCATACGCGCCCTCACGGAGCTCCCGCGGCACCGCATAGATAATATCTTCGCTCAGCGACGAGACCAACGGGATGATCGCGATCCCCAGCACGATCCCCGCGCTCAGGGCGTTCCAAAACTGAATCTCCGGGAGGATCGAGCGCAGAGCCGGCGTCACAAAGAGCAAGGCAAAATATCCATAGACGACCGTGGGGATGCCCGCTAAGATCTCCAAGAGGGGTTTGGCGATCTTCCGGACGCGCTCTGAAGCGAATTCGCTCAGATAGATGGCGCCAAGCAGCCCGATGGGGAGAGCCACAAGCAACGCGATCCCTGTAATAATCAGCGTGCCAGCGATCAACGGCAGGGCGCCGTAGGACGGGGTCGAGATATCAGTAGGGGCCCAACGCGTGCCCCATAAGAATTCCCCTAGAGAGACTTTGGCAAAGAAGATCCCAGAGCCAGAGAGCAGAAGCCAGATGGTGACTCCCGTGACGACCACAGCGAAGAACGCACAAGCGAAGAGCACCCCCTGGATGAGCCGCTCTTTGAGATACCGTCCTGGGGGCGCGTGCAGCGCGGGCCGGGTCGTTGTCAGCTTCATGGGTGTTCTCGCTTCTATATAGTTTTCCCTTAAAAATTATAGCACTGGGGCTTGGGCACAGTCAAATTCAGAGAAGGGGCTGAGCCCCCCAGCGGGGTCCTTCTGGGGGGCTCAGGGGGTTGGAGCAGCTCACTTGCAGTGTTCGCCGTATTTCTTGCGGATCTCTGGGAGAGACAAGCCGGAGTAGTTGCCGCCGAAGGCCGTGCCGGCAATGCGCTTCTTCCAGCAGGTGCGGGCCTCCTCGCGCACCTCGCGTGGGACGGGAAGATATCCGGCTTTGTTGAGCATAAACTGCTGATTGCCCAAACGAGCCTCATCAAGATAGAAGTTAATGAAGTCGTCCACGGCGGGGCGCTCCCCGCTCTTCTTATTGACATAGATGAAGAGCGGGCGACTCAGCGGCTGGTAGCTGAACGCCAAGATCGTATCTACCGTGGGCAGGACGCCCTTGCACTGGCCGCCCTTGTTTTCGAGAGGCTTTTTGCCGTTCTTGGCGCGCCGAGCATTGAGCTCTTTGAGGACGTCTTCCGGGGCGCTGATCAGATCGCGGCGCGGGTCGAGCGCTACAGCTTGCACAAACTGGGTATTGTGCACGAAGAAGTTATACCCAAAGTACGTGAGGGCATAGGGGTTGTTGCCGGTCTGTTGAGCCAAGAGCTGGTCTTCTTCGGTGCCGAAGTAATCTTGTCTGGTGTCGCCCTCTCTCCCGTTGATCGCCGACGTGAAGAAGTCAAAAGTTCCGGAGGTTTCGGCGGCGCCGGAGAGCGTGATCTCCGCGTTGGGGAAGGTGCTGCGCACCTGGTTCCATTTGGTGATGAATTTTTCTGATTCTTTGGCCCACAGCAGCTCCAGCTCCCCCACGGTCATGCAGACGGGAGCGGTGCCGAAGATCTTTGTATCTTTGCTGACGGCCACGGTCAGGCCGTCCAGAGCAATCAGAAGCTCAATATACTCGATAGCGTTCTTCGCTGCCGTCTCGATCTCAGATGCTTTGATAGCACGCGAGGCGTTGCTGATGTCGGTCTCGCCGACGACGAAGCGCCGAAAGCCTCCCGACGTCCCACTGACGGCTACAGTGACGTTGATATCGGGTCGGACTTTTTTGAACGCCTCGGCCATGGCCTTGGTGATTGAGGCGGCGGTGCTCGAGCCATCGGAGAGTATACTCTTTGAATCTTTGGGGGCCCCAGGCTGCCCCACCACCGACAAGACGACCGAGCCGACGACCAACCACGCGACGAATGCCACGCGTCTCACTAGAGATGCGCTAAATTTCATACTTTTCCTCCTTTTAGTATAGTTTACTTACGATCTATATAGATCGCACCATAAGTATACACGAGGGGGAGAGGCGTGTCAAGTCGGGGGAGGCAATAAAATTTACTCGATCAGTTGGACAAGTTCGCGCAGGTCCGCCACGCGCGCGCACGGGTGCTCTTCAGGAGGCACCCCCTCAGGAACCCCCAGCCCCAACCGCCCAGGGAAGAAGCGGTCCTTCAGATTGGGCCGCTCGATCCATACCGCATGCAGGCCCGCCCGCCGCGCCCCACGCACGTCCGTCTCAAAGTCATCTCCCACATGCAGCGCGTCGTGAGGCGCTACACCCGCTCGCTCCAAGAGCACCGCCCAAAAAGCCCGATCCGTCTTGCCGTGCGCGATCCCCGTAGAATCAGGACTGGCCCGCCAGCGAAAGAATTTTTTGAGCCCATGCTTCTCTAAAGAGCGCTCGATCCCCACGATCGGCCGATGCGACACAATCCCTAACTCTATCCCGCGCCGACGCAGCATCTCTAATGCCCCACGCACATCAGGGAAAACCTCATCCACCGGGGCCTCCCAGTATCGTTGTATCTCTTGGGCGACTGGGGTGAGATCGCCGTCGAGCCCAAGCTCCCCCAAGATCAGTGCGTTCCATGCAACAAACGACTCCGTGCTGAACCCCAAGCGCGGGCGGACCTCGCGCTGCCATCGCTCTTGCGCCCGATGATACGCCCGAGCAAGCTGATCCCGATCGAGCGCCACCCCCAACTCTGTGAGCTTCTCATAGAACCAGTCGGCCTGACCGCTGCCAGGCACCCAGACGAGCGTCCCGTCCATGTCGAAAAAGATAGCCCTCACGTGCATACGTGCTCACCCTTCGATGAGTCTCTTGCGGATGCGCGCGCTCAGAAAATCAATAGCCATCACGGTGGGGATGATCACGACCAGACAGATCCCCACAATGTTCCATGCCCGGTACGATTGCGCTTCGTTGATGAGCGACCCGATCCCTCCGGCCCCTACGATGCCCAGCACCGACGCGGCCCGAACGTTGATCTCAAATCTATAGAGAAAGAGTGCCAAGAATTCGGGAAGCACCTGGGGCAAGACCGCATAGCGAAAGACCTGCACCCGAGATGCTCCCACCGACTGAAGCGCTTCTACGGGCTCTTTGCGAATCTTTTCGACGATCTCGGCATTAAATTTCCCCAGCATCCCGATGGAGTGAATGGCGATGGCCAAGACCCCCGGCAGCGGCCCTGGCCCAAACGTCGCAATGAAGAAGATCGCCAGGATCAATTCGGGAAAAGCCCGAATGATATTAGGGATCTGCTTCATCCCCATCGCGATGGACTGAGGCACCCCCACATGGCGCCGCGACGCCAAAAACCCCAAGGGCAACGACAAGAGAAAACTGATCGTCGTGCCCACCAGCGCGATCTGTAAGGACTGCACCATGCGCTGCACAGCTAATTCAAAAAACTCGGTGGCCGGATCGGTCACGATCGCCCACAGAAGATTTCGAAAATATTCGATCCCGAGAACCAGCCGAGCGAAGTCCACCTCCAGTGACACAAAGGACCACACGATCACAGCACCAGCGACACTCGAGCCAAGAAGGCGCAGCGGGCGCGGCAAGACGATCCCATGTACGAACGCATCGCGCATGCGGTTGGCTATGAGGTCAATCACGATAACCAGCGCGAAGATCAGCAGCGCGATCGTCAAGACTTGGGGATAGTTGCGCCACTCCATAGCCGTCGTCAGCTGCATCCCCATGCCCCCCGCCCCAACATACCCCATCACTGCCGAGACGCGCACATTGAGCTCAAAGACATAGATGACATGATCGACAAACGCGGGGATGAGTTGGGGCAGCACGGCATAGCGAATGACGTGGAGCCTGCCCGCGCCCACGGCTTCGACCGCTTCGATGGGCTTGGGATTGATATTGTCCGCAGATTCGGAAGTGAGCTTGGCGATGATCGCACAGGCGAAGAACGAGAGCGCCCCAACCCCGGCCGCCGGCCCAAACCCCATAGCCGCCACAAACAAGACCGCATAGAGCAAATCAGGGATGGTGCGCAGGACGTTCATAATCGTGCGCACCGGCCAATAGATCAGAGCGCTGCGCACGACCAGTTGTGACCCAAAGACGACCAACGGCAAGGCCAGGAGCGCCCCAAAGAACGTCCCCAAGGTCGCCATCTGGAGCGTCTGCAGCAGCGGACGCACTAACTGCGGGAGCGCTGAAAAATCCGGGGGATACATGCGCCCCAGCAGCTCAAAGAACCTCCCGCCGTACTTCACTACAGAGAAGAGATCGAACTCGACGCCTTGGAGCGCCCACCCATAGAGGGCAATGAGCAGCGCTATCCCAGCCCATGCCCCCAGGCGCCTCAACCCAACCGCCCGCCTAGCCCCCTCCGTCCACTGTACCATAGATGTCTTCTTCAAAGGTCTCGCGGTTGATCTCGGTGATGGGCTTGTCGTAGATGACCCGCCCGCCCTTGAGCCCGATGATCCGTCGGCCGTATTTGAACGTCAAGACCGGATCGTGCAAATTCACAATCGTCGTGATGCCCTCGTCTTCGTTGATCTTCTTAAAAATGCTCATGACGACGTTGGCCGTGATGGGGTCAAGTGAGGCGACGGGCTCATCAGCGAGGATGAGCTTAGGTCTTTGCAGCAGGGCGCGGGCGATCCCCACGCGCTGTTTCTGGCCGCCCGACAGCCGCGCCGCACGATCGAGATGGCGCAGTTGTGGAATCCCCACGCGCACCAGGGCGTGGTGCGCTCGCTCGATCTGATCCGCTGGGAACCTCCCCAGCAGAGCGCGCCAAAACCCCACTTGCGTGAGCGACCCCACAAGAGCGTTGGTCAACACCGGCAGCCGCTCCACGACGTTATACTCTTGAAAGATGAAGCCGATGCGCGAGCGGATCTCGCGGAGTCTGCGAGAAGAGACACGCAGCACATCGGTGCCCTCGAAGTAGATCTCGCCCTCGACACGCGCATGATCGTTCTCCGTCAGACGATTGATCGCGCGCAAGAGCGTGGATTTCCCTGAACCTGAGACCCCAGCGACGACCACAAACTCTCCTGGATAGATCTCTATATTGACGTTGTCGAGGGCTTGGACGGGGCGCACCCCTGGGTAGATCACGGTGAGGTTGCGTATGCGCAAGATAGGCGCAGCCATGTCTCTATTCTAGAGAATCGTGGGAGAAGGAGCACAAAAGAGGGGATAGGGCAGACTCCCCATCCCCTCAGTCGCATTTACTGATTCTCGCACTTGGCCAGGTTCGGCTGGATCTCTTTCGCGACGACGCGCACCGCTTCGAGAGCTTTGAGCATATCATAGCCCTCGGGGACGGGGACAAAATCGGTCGCGTCGAGCGCGTCCTTGGCGTATTTCTTGCCCTCTTCGGTCTTCATGATCTCGACGAACGCCCGTTTGATCGCCTCGCGCAGCTTGGCATCAAGGGCTTTGATGGCCACGACGCCATCGTTGGGGATGTCATCGCTATAGCCGATGACACGGACCTTGGTGCTGGGCTCGGGATCACCGGGTTTCCAGCCGAGCTCTTTTTTGGTCTGCTCGGTGTTGAGGCTCTCGCGCACATCCTCGAAGCCCGCGCCGACGTCCACATCTCTCTTATAGACAGCAATTGCTGAAGCCAAGTGATTGGCCGCGCGGATCGTCTTGAAATTCTTGTAATCCCCCGGCAGAATCCCCAAGTCTTTGAGAGTCTTACACGGGAAGAGAAATCCTGATGTCGACGTAGAGCTGCCGCCGTAGCTGAACCGCACGGGAGCTCCAGACCTCACCAGACTCACTAAATCATCCTTGGGGTCCTGGTTGTCATCCTTGAGGGCTTTGAGGGGGCTATCTACGTGCACCATGAACTGGGAGCGGAACGTGAGCTTATCGCCGCGCTTGGTGACGCCAATGGGGATCGCTCCGTAGCTATCGATCACCTGAACGATCTGAAACGGCCCCAACAACCCAATATGAATCTTTTCTGCACCGATGGCTTCGATGGTCGCGGTGTAGGACTCGGGGATGACGGCGCGCACGCGCTTCACTTGCGAGAACCCGTTCTTCTGGACATAGTCGAGGACAAGCTTGGCCAACCCTTCGACTGGGGGCTGCAAGATCGTGGCCGCTCGCGACGGCACCATGCCCACGACGAGCTCTTCAGGGATCAGCCCCTGCTGCGACGCCCCAGGGAAGCTCACCCCAAAGCTCCCTACCAACACCCCGACCACCACCACCCCCGCCAGACCGACAAGACGACGCATACTCCCTACCTCCTCACGAAAGGATATTTATAGTTATGCGCTTTTCTATATATCAAGCGCATTTTCACTATAATTATACCCGAGAGGGCGCGCTCCTGTCAAATTGGGGGGGAAACGCCAAAATATCGCATAGAATCGGCGTTATTAGCTCGTATCTCTGCCATTGTAATGCCTATCATAGTCAGCGCCCTGGGGAGCTGATATACTCTGGCCCATGAGGGCATCGACCGCAAAAACGCTCGTCTGTGTGCTCACCGCAATCTGTGTGCTTGGGTGGGGCCAGGCCGCCCAGAGCCAACCCAAGCGCTTTTTAGTCGTGATTGACGCTGGGCATGGCGGTTGGGACCCCGGCGCCGTGGGCTACTACGGCACCCAAGAGAAAGAGATCAATCTCAATATCGCTCGATTCATTCGGCTCTTGGGACTCTACGACGACGAGATCTCTATCGTTCTGACGCGCTCCGAAGATATTTATATTCCCCATCGGGAGCGCACCGGGCTGGCCAACCGTCTGCGGGCCGATCTCTTTGTGAGTATTCATGCCAACGCCCACCCCACAAGCCCTGCCGCCAACGGCATCGAAGTCTTAGTCCACGACGATACGACTCTCCCCACCTACCCCCAGAGCCGTTCTCTCGCGTTGTTGTTCCAGCAGCGCCTCACGCGCGCTCTGGGCGTCACCGACCGAGGGATCAAACACCAACGGCTCTTTATCCGGTGGGCGCAGATGCCCGCCGTACTCATCGAGACGGGCTTTCTCACCAACCCCCAAGAAGAGCTCAAACTGCGCAGTCTTCTCTATCAGTGGACCGTCGCCCAAGTGATCTTCAACACGATTAAAGAGTATCTACGCACCACGAAGGCGCGCTAAGACTATACGCGCTATATTTGCTGCCACAAAGATCCCTAAAGCCACCAAGACGATCGTCGGCCCGGGCTGTGTGTCCAGATAGTATGAACTGACCAGCCCCCCATAGACGGAGAGCAGGCCACATCCAATCGCTGTGAAAAACGCTTGACGGAAGCTGCGCGCAACCTGCAACGCCGCCGCCACCGGCAAGACCAACAACGCTGAGATCAACAACAGCCCAACGATCTGAATGGCCGAGACGACCGTGAGCGCCGCCAACACGACCAATAAAATATTATAAACCCCCACGCGAATCCCCGACGCACGCGCTGTCTCTTCATCAAACGTGATAAAGAAGAGCTCACGACGCACCAAGAAGAGCATCAGCAAGACCACGGCTGCAATCACGGCGATCTGCATCACATCGTTGACCCGAAGGGTGATCACGCTGCCGAAGAGATAGCTCCATAATTGATCCGTAGAACGCCGCGCCACCCGAGCCAAGACCAATCCCAGCGCCAACCCCGACGAGAGAAAGATCGCGATGGCGACATCGCCACCCAAGCGCCCTTTCGCCCGCAATCGCTCCATCCCCAACGCAGCTACCACCGAACACCCCAACGCCATGAGCATGGGGTCGGCCCTCACAAGCTGCCCAAACGCCACCCCGCCAAACGCGATGTGCCCCAAGCCGTCGCCGATCAGGCCGTAGCGCCGCAAGACCAAAAAGAGCCCGATCGTCGGGGCAAGCACCCCCATGATCGTCCCACCGATAAACGCCAGCCGCATGAACTCAAACGCAAAAATATCCAACATCGTCCTCCCGGCTCGCTTGAGAATCACGGAAGGCACGGAATGGCCACGGAGTACACGGAAGAAGGTTTTCAGTGACTTCCGTGGGATCTCCAGTGCCTTCCGTGATTCAAACTCATCCCCACGGATGCCGATGCCGCACGAGCTTGCGTCCCGTATAGACTCTCTCTAAAAGATCGCTCGCTAAGCACTCTTGCAGCGTCCCGCAAAAGAGCAGCCTTCTATTCAGACACGCGATCTTCGTCACCTCGGTGACGACCGCTTCAATGTCATGCGAGACCAAGACGATCGTCAAGCCCTGCTCCCGACTGAGCCTTCCCAAGAGCGCATAGAACTCCGCTTCGGCGTTGGGGTCCACAGAAGCTGTGGGCTCATCCAACAGCACGAGCTCTGGCTCTTGGGCCAGAACGCGAGCAAGAAAGACGCGCTGTTGCTGCCCCCCCGACAGCTCGCTGATGGGGCGAGCCCGCAGGTCTTCAAGGTGCACAGCGCGCAGGGCCCGCTCCACCGCAGCGCTGTCGGAGGCGCTCCATCGTCCCCAGCGCAAGCGCGGCACCCGCCCCATGCGCACGATCTCTTCTACTGATGCTGGGAAATTGCGCTCAAAGTCCCAGCTGCGCTGGCGCATGTAGCCGACCGAAGAGCGCTCGCACAAGACCCAAACCCTCCCACGCTGAGGCTCAAGCACCCCGGCGATGAGCTTGAGCAGCGTGGTCTTGCCTGAGCCGTTGGGCCCGATCACCCCGAGAATATCTCCCCGCTGGACGGTGAGGGAGACGTCCTCGAGCACCGGCTCTGCGCCATAGCTGAACCAGAGATGTTCAATCGAGAGAATGGGCTTCATGAGCACTCCAGCCCGATCCGCAGATTTTTCAGATTCTCCTCCATGAGCGTCAGATAGTTCTTCCCGGCGCGCTCTTCTTCGTCGGTCAGGCCCTCGATAGGGTCGAGAGTCAAGATCTGCGCGCCGAGCTCTCGTGCCAAGACTTCCAGCGCTTTAGGTCTTTCGAGCTTCTCGGCAAAGAGATACTTGATCCCCAGACGCCTGCCCAATTCGATCAGTTCTCTGAGTCGTTGGGGCGTGGGCTCGCCCGGCTCCAGCCCCGACAGCGCGTGAGCCGTCAGACGATAGCGCGCGGCAAAGTACTCCAAAAACCGATGCGAGATGATCAGATCACGCAGCCGGCAGTTCGCCAACCCTTGCTCGATCTTTGCGTCGAGCGCGTCCAGTTTCTCTTGATAGCTTCGGGCGTTCGCCTCATAGACAGATCGACCGGCGCCATCGGCTTGGATGAGCCCATTCTTGATGTTCGTCACCATCCCTTTGGCTAAGATGGGATCGAGCCAGACGTGCGGATCGAACGTAAATTCTTCTTCGTCTTCGGGGGCTTTCCGCAGCGGCAGCCCCTGCGTCGCTTCAATGACGACCAACTTGTCGCGATTTCTGACGGCTCCCAGAATCTCTTGGGCCAACTTGGTGTCCATATCGGCTCCGTTGTAGACGAAGACCTGGGCGGCTTCGACGGCTCGGATGTCCGCAGGCGTGGGCTCATAATCGTGCGAGTCCGCCCCGGGCGGCACCAAGACCTTCACCGAGACTCGATCGCCCCCGACTTGCGCAGTGAACTCATAGGGGATATAGAAGCTCGCGACCACATTGACCTTCTGCTGCGCAGCGAACCCCCAGGCTGCAATCGCGGTGAGCAGCCCCATCAACAGTACAGACTTTTTGAACGACATCTGCGTACCTCCTTATTGAAAATTGTTTTCATTTGGTGCGATATAAAAAATGCGCTCATCTCTTCTTGCAATCAGGGCATAACCCCATCACCTCCACCCGATGTTGGCTGATTTGGAAGCCGGTCTCTGCAGAGATCTCTTGCAGGGGCAACGCGCAGTCAGCCAACTCTTCTACTCGTCCGCAGTCTTGACAGATCACCTGATGATGGTGGCCTTCACCGTTGGTCGAGTCCGTGCGGGCGAAACTATGACACCCGTCGTTCAGATGAACGCGCTGCACCAGTCCAAGCTCGTGCAGGAGCGCCAGCGTCCGGTAGACCGTGACCAGCCCGATCTTTCTATAGCGTCGCCGCGCGCGACGGTAGAGCTCCTCTGGGGTCAGGTGGGCCCGGCTCGATGCTAACGCTTCCAACACGGCGCGACGGGGCTGGGTCACCCTGTAGCCCTTCGCCTGGAGCTGAGTTATGAGATCATCCATAAGCTCTCCCTTCTTATTGAAAAGTATTTTCAGTTTCATTATACCCACCCCCATCCCCCTTGTCAAGGCACTTGACGATCTATATAGCTATATATTACAATGCAGCAATCACGATAGATGGGAGAAGCTATGGAGACCCGAAGAGTGCAGATCACCGGCGGCGCAACGTTCATGATCACGCTGCCTAAAGAGTGGGCAGAAGCGCAAAAACTCCATGCGGGCGCGGAGATCGAGCTCCACCCCCACGACCCCGATCTCTTGATCTTACGCCCGCATCGTGACTCCAAACCCACACGGGGGGTCTTGGCCCTCGACGCCAAGACGGGCGATGCCCTCATGCGCGCGTTCATCTCGATGTACGTCGCAGGCTTCGATATCATCGAGGTGCGCGGCGAGCGCATCACCCCAGAACAACGCCAGACCATCAGAAAAGTCACACAAGCCCTCATCGGTCCGGAGATCATGGAAGAATCCCGAGATTCGATCATCATTCACAATCTGCTCAACCTCGCTGAGCTCTCTGCCCCCAAGACGCTCGAGCGCATCTTCCTGATGGTGCACGACATGTTCGCCGACGCGGTGCGCGCCGCGGCAGAGCACGACGCCGAGCTGGCCCACGACATCGTGGCCCGCGATGAGGACGTGGACCGGCTCTATCTCATGCTCTATAGACAGTTTCGCATCGTCCTGCGCGATCTGTTGGCTGAGGAAGCCGCGGGGGTCAGTCGCCTCAAGCTCTTTGATATCCACACCGTGGCGCGCCAGCTCGAGCGTGTGGCCGATCATGCGGTCAAGATCGCCCATGTGACGACGTCTCTGGAGGAGGCGCCTCCCCTCAAAGTCGCCGAGGCCTTGCGCAAGGGCGGCGACCAGGTCAACACACTCTTGCGAGAGTCTGTAGAGGCGTTCCGCACGGCCACCCCCACCCTCGCCAGTCAAGTCATCGACACCGCTTTAGGGATGGAAGAACGCCTGAGAAAGGCCGTCAAACTCCTGTGGAACTTGGACCCTCACGAAGCTCAGCTCATCGGGATCGCCTTCGACAGCATCGGGCGCGTCAAAGACTATTCGATCAACATAGCCGAAACGGCCCTCAACACATCAGTCCCCATGCCCTAGAACGACTCCCACTCGATAGGCCCACTGAAGTCCGGCAGACTGTCAGCCGTCACAGGCACCGAAGCCCGATAGATCGTAGGAATGGGCACCTCCGTCCCAACGCGATAGATATAGACCCGCGCTTGGTCATCGATCGTGTGTCGGAAGTACTCGACGATCAGTTTGAACTTCTGGAGGAGCAAGGGCTTGCGGCGCTGGCTGCGCGTGATCGCTTCGTTGATATAGAGCTGACTGTCGGCGATATACGCCGAATACGTCACGGCAAAGTCTTCGTATTGATTGGTCATGGCGTAGAGCGACCGATCGATGGGGTCGCGCGCGAAGTTATCGGGATCTCGTCCGGACTCTTGGAAGAGTTTCTCCCAGCGCTCTCCTTGATCTGTGGTCGAGCGGGTGAAGTGCACCAGGTGCCCAAGCTCATGAAACGCCACGAGGGTGAAGGTACGGCCGGCGCGCAGGCCGGGAAGCTCAATGAGACCAGGTGGGAAATACTGCCCATAGAGATAGATATTGGGTTCGCGGGCGCGGATCTCGCGCAGGCGCCTGAGATGGTCGCCAGGGAGCGAGCGCAAGACGCCATAGAGCTGCTGACAGTGCAGATCTTCGAGCTCCGTGCCGATCTCGTAGCTCACTTTCACTCTATACTGAGCAGAGATCTCTTTACAGAAGCGTCGAGGGTAAGTGAGCTCGAGGCGTCCTTCCACGGTTTGTTGGCCGAGATTCGTTACGATCAAGCGCCAGGGCCGGCCCACATCAGCTTCGGTGACTTGGGTCTTGGCGGTAGCTGAGCCCGTTTGGTCTACGACGGCTTTGTTGTCTAAAAAGAGCTGCACTCGGATGGTCATGGAATAGGGGTGCAGGGAGAGCTTCAGAGTAATCTCGCCCGTCGTAGTTGGGAGAAAATCGTACTCGAACTTCTCTTGGGATCTGAGGGAGAGCTCGCTGGAGCGCGCGGTGATCGTAGCGCTTGTGGGCAGGAGCGCGCCCCAGATCAAGAGCATAGCAAGCAAGAGCGTGGGAGCAAGTCGAGTCCGTGTCATAAGAGCCATCTCCTTTCTCGTGAGGTTAGAGTTATCTTAGCACAGAGTCTTCGGGAGTGCACGGGGAGAGGGTTCTCAGGGGAGCATGTTTGTGTTATAATGACGCAAGACGAGAAACAGACAAAGGAGCAACACACAGTGACCCAGAAACTTCAAGCGAACCACATCATTGAATCGGATTTTTGGCCAGAACCGGTCCGGGTGCTGACGATAGAGCCCTTGGGCGATCGCATGAAAGTGGAGGCCGTGGGCACAAGGACCCAGCGGTTCTATTCGCGCCTCCTCAGTCAGACCGACCTCGCTCTTGTTCGCATTGTCTCAGACACGCAGCGCGATTTCTTAGGAGATGCTGAGGGCTTTTTTCTCGCCATAGAGGCGCACCGCATCCGCTTCGCCCACCAGTTCGATCCGCTCCTGGCCGTCAACATCTCCCAAGTGGATCCCTTGCCCCACCAGATCGAGGCAGTTTATCACTACATTCTCCGCACTCCGCAGATCCGGTTTCTGCTGGCGGATGACCCCGGTGCTGGCAAAACCATCATGACTGGCCTTGTCCTCAAAGAGCTCAAGTATCGGGGACTCGTGCAGCGGACGCTTATCGTCGTCCCGGGGCATCTCAAGGACCAATGGCTCCGCGAAATGAAGGAGCGCTTTGGCGAGAGCTTCACGGTGATTGATCGTAGCACCATCCACGCTACTTGGGGACGCAATGTTTGGCAGGAGCATCCCCAAGTGATCACCTCTATGGACTTTGCCAAACAAGAAGATGTGCTGGCTACTTTGGCCGAGGTCCACTGGGACCTGGCGGTCGCGGACGAAGCCCACAAGATGGCAGCCTATCGATACGGAGACAAGACCAGCAAGACCGAACGCTATCGACTCGGCGAATTGCTTTCCCGCACCAGCCAGTTTCTGCTCTTCCTTACGGCGACACCGCACCGCGGCGACCCAGAAAATTTCCGCCTCTTTCTGGAGCTGCTTGAGCCAGGGATGTTCGCCAATACAGAGCTGTTGCTCGAATCTGTGCAAAACCGGGAGAACCCTCTGTTCCTACGTCGGCTCAAGGAGGATTTGCGGGACTTTGAAAACCGCCCGCTCTTTCCGCCACGCAGGGTCTTCACCAAGCCCTATCGGCTGAGTGATACCGAGAAGCGGCTCTACAATGCCGTCACGGAGTACGTGGAGACGTCCTATAACAAGGCCCTGGCGACCGGAAAGCGCAATGTGGCGTTCGCGCTGCTCATCCTGCAGCGGCGCATGGCTTCCAGCGTGCGGGCAGTGCGCCGATCGCTCGAACGGCGCAAGGAGCGCCTCGAAAAGCTCCTCAAGCTCGGGCAGTGGCTGGCCCAAGGCGAGCGGATTGACGAGGACGAACTCGAAGATGCCCCCGAATCCGAGCGCCTCCGCCAAGAAGAAGAGCTCATCGAGCGTCTCACCTCCGCCGAAACGCGCGAGGAGCTTCAAGAAGAGATCCGCACGCTAGAGGAGCTGGTCCGCCTGGCCAACGAGGCCGAACGCCAGGAAGTGGAAACCAAGCTCACGGAGCTTCGCCGCGTCATGGAAGACGAGAAGATTCGTGCCACGGGAGAAAAACTTCTGATCTTCACCGAGTCGCGCGAGACGCTGGAGTACCTGTGCGAGAAACTCAGCGCCTGGGGCTATTCGGTCGTCCCCCTCCACGGCGGCATGAACCTGGATGCCCGCATTCGCGCCGAGCATGAGTTTCGTGAGAAAGCCCAAGTCATGGTCTCCACCGAAGCCGGTGGCGAGGGCATCAATCTCCAGTTCTGCGCCCTCATGGTGAACTACGACATTCCCTGGAACCCAAACCGCCTGGAGCAGCGCATGGGGCGCATCCATCGCTACGGTCAACACAAAGAAGTGCACATCTATAACCTGGTCGCTAGCGACACGCGCGAGGGAAGGGTACTGCATGAGCTCTTCCAAAAACTCCAAGAGATTCAAGCTGCCATGGGGTCCGACCGCGTCTTCGATGTGATCGGCGAGCTCGTGCCGGAACGCAGCCTGAAAGACCTCATCGTGGAAGCCATTGCCCATCGGCGGACATTGGACGAGATCGTCGCGGAGATCGCAGCCATCCCTAACGAAGAAGCCCTGCGCAAGGTGCGCGCCGCAGCACTCGAAGCCCTGGCCACCCGGCACATCGAGTTGCACCGGATTCTCGGGGAAGACCGGAAGGCGCGCGAGCAGCGCCTGGTGCCAGAGTATATTGAGCGCTTCTTTGAGCGAAGCTGCGCCTTCTTGAACATTCGTCTGGAGCGGCGCCGCGATGGCTTCTGGCGGGTGCCCCAGGTGCCGCTTGAGGTGCGCCATGTCTCCCGGGAGTTCAAGCACTGCTTTGGGGAACCGTTTCGGGAATACAACAAGCTCGCGTTCGACAAAGAAAAAGCCCGCCGCGGGGATGCTGTCTTTGTAGCCCCTGGACATCCCTTGTTAGAAGCGATCCTTGAGCGGGTGCTGGCGCAAGGCATCCCCGATGCAAGGCGCGGTGCCATCTTTGCCGACCCCGACGGAAAGCTCGACGGCTGGCTGTGGTTCTTGGAGGGCGAGCTGCGCGACGGCACCAACCAGATCGCAGGAAGACGACTCTTCGTCCTCTTGCAACCGCGCCAGGGAGGCCTGCTCCGGCTGGTCAATAGCTCCATCCTCTGGGACCTCAAACCCTCGATCCCCTCTCAGAGCATAGAACCGTGCCCCCCCGAGGGCGAGATCATCGCTTATGCAGCCGAGCATGTGTTGGAAGCTTATCGCCAGGAGCTCCTCGAGGAACGCCAGCGCCAGAACGAGATCAAGAGAAAATACGGTCTGCGCTCGCTGGAGCAGATGATCCTCGAGTCGGATGCTAAGCTGATCGAATACGAGACGCGCCGTGCCAAGGGCGAGCCGATCCCCGATGCGGAAATCCACAACGAGCAGCGCCGCAACGAGGAGCTCCGCGCTCGGAAGCACACACTGGAAGAAGAGATCCGCCGGTCCAGCAGCCTCTTACCCTCCGTCCCCAGGGTGCTTGGAGTCGCCCGTGTGCTCCCCATGATGTCCCCAGACCCGTCCATGCGCCCCGATGCCGACATCGAAGCCATCGGCATGGAGATTGCCATGAACTACGAACGCTCTCAAGGACGCGAGCCCGAAGACGTCTCGCTGCAGAACCTCGGCTATGATATTCGCTCTTACGCGCCCGATGGCACACTTCGCTCTATTGAGGTCAAAGCCCGTGCGACCACCGGTGCGATCGTGCTCACGCCCAACGAATGGGTCATGGCACAGCGTCTGGGCGACGAATACTGGCTCTACATCGTGGAGAACGCCGCCACAAAGCCCAGGCTCCATCGGATCCAGAACCCGGCGGCTCGGCTCCAGCCCGAAATGGAAGTGTCCATCGTCCGCTACATCATTACAGACTGGCAGAAGGGAGTGTCCTATGAAGCCTGAGCGCTATACGCTTACGAAGCACGGCAACTGTTATCAGTGCCGCAAGAGTAAAATCCATGCGGGAACGTGAAGTCATCAGGACCGTCGCCGAGCGATTGCGCGCGGAAGGACTGATGGACCTGAAGGTGCGCTACGGGAGCGAACCCGGCCCGGACATCGAGGGGACGCTGCCCCGCTCGCGGCGGCACCTGTTCGTCGAGGCGAAAGGGGAACGGGCTCGCACCTCGCCGCGCATCACCGTGGGAGAGGCGCTCCTCCAGATTCTCTCCCGCTGGGACAGCGATGTGGTCTGCGCTCTTGCGGTGCCCTATAACAAGGAATTCGAGGAGGTCCTTCGAACCATCCTGCCCGGCCTGCGCTGCCTGGAACTGCATGTCCTGTTGGCGAAAGATGGTGAAGTGTGGTATCTTAGCCCTAACAAGGCCGGTTTTCTGGTGGAAAAGCCCCTGTCCATCATTGAGGTGCTCGAAAGATGAGCAAAGCACAAAAAGCTATGACCCGCGTGATCGAAACCGACTTTCCCCTGCGCGCGGTCTCCGAGGAGTCCGTGCGCGAGAAGAACATCCGCCACGGCCACATCTCCACCCTGCACATCTGGTGGGCGCGCCGACCGCTGGCGGCCTCGCGGGCCACCGCATTGGCCGCACTGTTGCCCGATGACCCCAAGCGGCGCAACCAGTTCCTTGAACTCGTCCGAGGCATCGCCCCGTGGGAGGCCGTCTCCGCCAACAGGGCCGATTCAACCCACCTGCTGGAAAATGCCCGCGCCCTCATCCGCGAGGCCTTTGACGGCCGCGCCCCGCGGGTGCTCGACCCCTTCGCCGGCGGCGGGAGCATCCCCCTGGAGGCGCTGCGCCTGGGCTGCGAGACCTATGCGCTGGACTATAACCCGGTGGCCGTGCTGCTCAACAAGTGCGTGCTGGAATACCCGCAAAAGTTCGGCCAACCCGGTTCGGTGGCGCAGGTCCCTTTGCCGCCCTGTGCGAAGAAGGACGAGGCGGATCTTTTTGGAGCCCACAGGGATGTTCAGGAGAATCCGCCGGGGCGCAGCGGCGCTGCGCCCCTCCTGGTGGCCGTGCGCGCCTGGGGCGACTGGGTGCTGGAGGAAGCACGCAAGGAACTGGCGCGTTTCTACCCGCCGGACGCGGATGGTTCCGTGCCCGTTGGTTATATCTGGGCGCGCACGCTGCCCTGCCAGAACCCGGCCTGCGGCGCCGAAATCCCCCTCATGCGCCAGACCTGGCTGGCCAGAAAGGACAACAAGAAGGTCGCCCTGAAGCTACTGCCGAACCGCGCCGCCCGGCGGGTGGACGCGGCGATTGTGGAGGGCGCGGCCATTGACTTCGACCCGGAGGAGGGCACGACGGCCCGCGCCCACGTGCGCTGCCCGGCCTGCGGCGGGACGATAGACGATAAGACCACGCGCCGGCTCTTCCGCGAGGGCAAGGCCGGACAGCGCCTGATGGCGGTGGTGCTGCACAGGCCCGGCCGCAGCGGCAAGACCTACCGCCTGGCCACCGAGGCGGACCTGGTGGCCTACCGCGCCGCCGAGCAGGCGCTCGTAGGGGCAAGGCAGCGCCTTGCCCAGGACTGGGGCCTGGACCCCGTGCCGGATGAGCCAACGCCTCTGGGTGGTGGCCCCGGCGCTGAAAGAGCCTTCTCTGTGCACAAGTATGGCCTGACCCGCTGGGGCGACCTCTTCAACCCCCGGCAGAAACTGGCGCTCATCACCTTTGCCGAGAAGGTGCGCCGCGCCCACGCCGAGATGCTCGCCCAGGGCGCCGACCCGGAATTCGCCCGGGCAGTGACGACTTATTTGGCGCTGGGGGTGGACATGATGGCGGCTTTCTGCAACTCTTTGGCGCGTTGGGAGAATACGTCGGAAGCGATAAAACAGCTATTCTCTCGGCAGGCGTTGCCCATGCTTTGGGATTACATAGAACTAAATCCATTCAGTGGCTCAACTGGAAGTTGGGAGGCCGGTTGGGAGTACTATTTGGAGACGCTCGCCCACCTCATCCAAATCCCGCCGGTATCGGCGGGCGGGTGCGAGGCAGGCACGGAGGGTTTGCCATGACCAAGCGCGTACCAAAGCGGTTGGAGGAAATCCTGGAGACGCTCCGCCAACACAAGACGGAACTGGCGGAGCGCTACGGGGTGCGGGAGATGGCCGTCTTCGGCTCCTATGCCCGCGGCGAGGCCGGGCCCGAGAGCGACCTGGACATTCTCGTGGAGTTCACCGACCCGCCGGGGCTCATTGGCTTCATCCGGCTGGAGAACGAGCTCAGCGAACTCCTGGGCGTGCGGGTAGAACTGGTAACACGACAGGCGCTCAAGCGCCATATCGGCGAGCGAATTTTAGACGAGGCGGTGCCAGCATGAAGCGTGCGCTGAGGGATTATCTGGAAGATATGCTTTGCTCCGCTCGGGAAGCGCTGGAGTTCACCGAAGGGATGGACTTTGCCATGTTCTGCCATGACCGGAAGACGTTCAATGCGGTGTTGCGTTCTTTGGAAGTGCTCGGCGAAGCGGCAAAGAAAATCCCGAAGCCGGTGCGCGCCAAATACCCCGACCTGCCCTGGCAGGAAATGGCGGGGATGCGCGATAAACTCATCCATGAGTATCACGGCGTGGATGAGCGAATCGTCTGGAAAACGGTTCGCGAGGACATTCCACCGTTGATACCTCTCTTGGAAAGAATCCTTCGGGAGGAGAGCCAATGAGCACTGGAAGTAGATTTGCTCACCCCCGGCTCATTTCGCCGCAAACCTCGCTTATGGGACCAGGTGAAGGAGGATTTGACCTATGTCTAAGCGCGATTGGACGTTCTTCCTTCAGGATATGCTGGAAAGCGTACAAGTGGGCTTGCGAAACCGTCTTGCCCATGCTTCCTTCGCTATCGACGACGAAATCGTCTGGGATATCGTGACTAACGAACTGCCCCTACTGAAAGAAAGATTGGAACGTATTCTCCGCGAGGTGCATGGATGAAGACCCTGCTGCTGCCACAGGTTACCCACGGCACCGCCACCGACCTGCCCTGGCCCGATAACTTCTTCGACGCCGTGCTCACCGACCCGCCCTACTACGATAACGTCCCCTACGCCGACCTTTCCGACTTTTTCTACGTCTGGCTCAAGCGCACCGTGGGCGACCTGTACCCCGACCTCTTCGCTACCCCGCTCACGCCGAAATCACAAGAGATGGTCGCCGACGCCAGCAAGGCGGGCGGTATGGATCAGGCCAAGCGCCGCTTTGAGGAGATGCTCACCCAGTCCTTCCGCGAGATCCACCGCGTGCTCAAGCCCGACGGGATCGCCGTGATCGTCTTTGCCCACAAGACGACCGCGGCCTGGGAGACGGTCATTCAAGCGCTCTTGGAGGCCGGCCTCTACATGACCGCCTCCTGGCCCATCCACACCGAGATGCAGGCGCGCTTGCGGGCGCAGGAGTCGGCGGCGCTGGCTTCTTCCATCTACATGGTCTGCCGCAAGCGCACTGTAGGGGCGGACGGCCGTCCGCCCATCGGCGAATTTGCCAAAGTGCGGCGGGAGATCGAAGAGCGGGTGCAGCGCAAACTCGCCCAGTTCTGGGACGAGGGCATCCGCGGGGCGGACTTCTTCATGAGCGCCATAGGCCCGGCGGTGGAAGCCTTCGGCCGCTACGCCCGCGTGGAAAAACTCTCCGGCGAGCCGGTCACGGTGACAGAACTGTTGGAGTACGTGCGCAAGGTGGTAAGCGAGTTTGCCTTGAGGCGCATCTTGAAAGAGGCGTACCGGGGCGGGGTGGATGCGCTCACGCAGTTGTATCTGCTGTGGCGCTGGACGTATAATCACGCGCGGGTGCCCTTTGATGAAGCCCGCAAACTCGCGGCCGGCGTCGGCGTGGAGCTCTCCCAACAGTGGGGTCCTGGAGGAATCGTGAGCAAACAGAAAGAGTACATCGTGATGCGCACCCCCCAAGACCGCGCCCAAGACGAGCGCTTCGCCCAGCACACGGAATTCCGCACCATGATCGATGCGCTCCATCGGGCTGTGGCCCTGTGGGAACGCAATCGGCAACGCGAGCTCCAGGAGCACCTAGCGCAAACCTATGGGACCAATGAGGCGTTCTGGCAAGTGGCGCAAGCGATCAGCGAGGTGCTCCCCGACGGCGATAAAGAAAAACAAACGCTTCAGGGGCTTCTCTATAGGCACAGGTCCTATACCATACCCACCCCTGGCGAAACTCCACTCCCCTTTGAGAAAGGAGAGGCACCATGAAGCCATGGTATCACACGATCACCCCCCATCGGGACATCCGCGAGGGAAAGTTTGACGAATCGGTCTTCGCCGCCGATCTCTCGGACGTCATGGCCGGTCGAGCATCGGTGGAGTATCGCGATCCGGTCACGTTCTTTCGCAAGACCTACCCGACGCACGGCTTGAGGAACTTGCTTGCCGCGGTGCTGAAGCGGCTCTCCGGCTCAGGCCACGGGGAGAGCGTCATCCAAATCCAGACCCCCTTCGGCGGTGGCAAGACCCACAGCTTGATCGCGCTCTATCACGTGTTCAAGCACGCCCAAGAGCTTGAGGGTGTGGAGACCGTGGCGGAGATCCTCAAGGAAGCCCATACAGAAACAATCCCGCAGACACGGGTGGTGAGCTTTGTCGGGACCGCCCTTGATGCGCTTGGGGGCCGGACGCCCTGGGGCGAACTGGCGCATCAGTTGGAAGAGTACGAACAGCTCAAGGAGCATGATCGGCGGCGCCGCACCCCAGGGAAGGATCTCTTGCACAAGCTCTTGCACGGCGAGCCAACCCTGATCCTCATGGATGAGCTCGCTGAATATGCCGTGAAAGCCAAGGACTTCCGCGACCAGGTGGTGGCGTTCATGCAGGAGCTCACCGAGACCGTGAAGGTGCTGCCCCGCTGCGCACTGGTGGTGACGCTGCCCTCCAGTGCCCCCTACGGTGAAGAAGGCGAACGTGCGCTCCACGAACTGCAGCAGATCTTCAAGCGCGTGGAGACCATCAAAACCCCGGTGGAAGGGGAGGAGATCTACGAAGTCATCCGCAGGCGACTCTTTGAAGATCACGGGGATGAAAGAGAGATCAGGCGCGTCGCCGAAGCCTACTGGGAGCTGTACCAACGCTTAGGGGACGATGTGCCCCGCGAGGTGCGCGAGCTGGCATATCGGGAACGGATGCGCAAGGCCTATCCGTTTCATCCCGAACTGATCGACGTGCTGTTTGAGCGCTGGAGCACCTTTCCCGATTTTCAGCGCACGCGCGGCGTGTTGCGCCTGCTGGCCCAGATCGTGGCCGAGCTGTACCGGCAGCAGCATCCCGCGCCGCTCATCCAACCCTGCCACATCAACCTGACCGATCCGGCCATACGCGCCGAGTTCTTGCGACACATCGGCAACGAGTACCAGGGCGTGATCGCCTCGGACATCGGCGGCCCCAACGCCAAGGCTGAGAAGATCGATCGGGAGATGGGCTCGGAATACGCACGGTTCCGCATTGCCAGCGGGGTGGCACGAGCGATCTTCTTTGCTTCCTTCAGCGGCTCAGAGAAGAAAGGCGTCGGGATTCAGCGGCTGCGGCTTGCGGTACTCACCCCCGAAATACCCCCAGCGATCGTCAGCGATGCCCTGCGCCGCCTGGAAGATGAGCTATGGTATCTGCATACGGAAGGGGGGCTCTATTCGTTCTCCAGCCAGCCCAATCTCAACCGGGTGATCATCGAACGAGAGGAAGCGATCAAACCGGAGCAGATAGAAGAAGAGATCGAGAGACGCCTGGAGCACCTGGCGGGCAGGGACATAGAGGTACGGCTCTTCCCCCACGATACGCACGATGTGCCCGATACCAAAGAGCTGAAGCTTGCTGTCCTTCCGCTGGACTATCCTCGCCAAGCCAGCCAAACGGAAGAATTCGCAAAGAACCTGCTCACCAAGTGTGGACAGACCTTCCGGGTCTATCGGAACACCTTGGTGCTGCTTGGTGCCGATGACAGAGAGCTCGCTTCCCTGCGCGAGAATGCCAAACGCTGGCTCGCGCTGCAGACTATTGCCGACGACAAGGAGCTGATGCGGCGGCTTTCGGATGAGAACAAGAGATGGCTGGAGACCAAGCGCAAGGATGCCGAAGGCAAGACGGGGTTTCAGCTCCTCAGTGCCTTCAGGCATCTTGCGAAAGCCGGTGTGGAGAGCACAGGCAGCGTGGAGTGGCACGATCTGGGCATTCCCACAGCAGGAGAAAAGACATCCCTGGCGTCTCGGGTGCGTGAGTACCTGCACACCCAGGAGCTCTTGCTGGAGAAGCTGTCTCCAAGGCGTCTTGTAGAAAAAGCCTGGCCCCCCGAAGACCAAGAAACACCGATCGAAGAGATCATCGAGGCGTTTCGCAAGTATCCGAACCTCCCCATGATCAGTGGGGCCCATGCCGTTTTGGATGCCATCGTCCAGGGGGTGCAAGAGGGTATATGGGGCGTGCGGGTTGGCGAGAAGATATACTTCCGTGAGGCCGTTCCCCGCTCGGCACTGGAAGGGGACGCGGTCTTGGTGCGGGCGGGGCATATCCCCGTATCGCCGCCAGCACCGCAAGAAATCGAATCTTCTACGACCCTACAGCCAACACCCGCCCCGCCGCCCCCTGCACCTCGCCAAGGGATCCAAACCTACTCTTTGCGGGCCAAAGTGCCATGGGACAAGCTCTCGGATTTTGTGCGCGGGGTCGTGACCCCCCTGCGGCAGGACGGCGCAGAGCTGGAGATTGAAGTCTCCCTCCAAGCCCACACCCAATCCCAGGGGATCAAGAATCAGACGCTCGAACAGAAAGTGCGCGAGACACTCAAGCAGATCGGCGCCGAACTCCTAGATGAGTCGCAAGGGTGATCGAAACCTCGTGCTACACACTCTCCGTCAGGGCACGACGCAGTCTCTCAACGTCCACCCGATGCCGACAGAGCTCTCCCCCCTCCAGCACCACCACGGGAATATCATACCGATAGCGCTCCAACAGCTCCGCGCTCTGAGTAATATCTTGCAACACCAACTCGAAGGGGATCTCCCTCTGAAGCTCGCGCAGCACCCGCTCGGCCTCATGACAGAGATGACAGTCGGGCTTCGTGTAGAGCGTGAGAGTCTTCATACACCCTCCCTCAAAATAATGCGAAAGCGATGGGGCTCGACTTGACTCACTTTTCCGGCACGCTCAAGCTCCTCTAAATGAGCATAGACCTCTCCGGCTCCCAAGAGCACGTGATAGTCCTTGAGTCGGCCAAAGAGCTTCTGAGCGAGCTCAAACGCCGTGCGCGCCTGACCGTCGCTCAAGATCTTTACGATGCGCTCGGACCGCTCACGATGATGCTGAAGGATCCTCTCGATGCGCGGGCGGGGGTCGGTCCACGGGCGCCCATGGCCCGGCCAGATCTCCAGGCTACGGGCACCCGGCAACGCGAGAATCTTCTCCAATGAGCTCAAAAATTTCCCCAACTGCCCCCCCGACGTGACGTCCGTCCCACCCACGTTCGACGTATACGTCGGCAACAGATGGTCCCCGGTGAAGAGCTTTTCTCCAAGGAGAAAGCACACCGAGCCTTGGGTGTGGCCGGGAGTGTGCAGGACGTGTAATTCCAGATCGCCAAAGCGCAACAGTTGGCCGTCGCTCATCGTTTGTGCCCCAGGGACGGAGCGGGCAAGCCCCGCAAGGTGCGCACGAAAGCCCGCGATCTGCCCAATGATCTCGTCGGGAATTCCCCAGCGCCGCATCGCCTCAAGATAGAGCTGGGAGACGAGCTCCTGGCGCTCCGCAAAGCACGCCACGTCGGCCCAATCGTCGCGGTGCACATAGACGGCGGCTCCGGACTCATCTTGAATGGCGCGGGCGAGCCCGCAGTGATCGATATGTTTATGGGTCAGCAAGATCGCCCCAATATCTTTGAGGGAGCAGCCGTGCTGGGCCAGCTCGCGACGCAATAAGTCCAAAGACTCTGCAGTGCCGATGCCCGTGTCTATGAGCACCGCGGGGCTGTGCGGGCTGCGAATCAAAAAGACGTTGGACGGATCCTCAAAATACGGGTTGGGAATGGCAATCTGATGGAGAGCTACGCTCATAGCACGTCTATCTTAGCAAGGACCAGAGAAAATCACAACATCCGGGTGGCAGCTTCCCACAAAACTCGATAGAATTTTTATGAATCTGCCAGAATGAACGAGATCGATGGAGAGGAGCCCTCATGGAACGCGCGTTCGTCATGCTCAAACCCGATGCTGTCCGACGCCGACTGATCGGCGAAATTATTAAGCGCATCGAAGCGAAAAATCTCACCATCACGGCGATGAAGATGATACGTATAGACAGAGCACTTGCGGAAACCCACTACGGCGAACATCGGGAAAAACCGTTCTTCAAAGAGCTTGTAGACTTTGTGACCAGCGGGCCTGCCGTCGCCATGATCGTCGAAGGCCCCCATGCGATCAGCGTGATGCGCACCCTGATGGGGGCGACCAACCCGTTCACGGCTGCGCCTGGGACGATTCGCGGGGATTTTGGGCTCGATCTGACGCAAAATCTCATCCATGGCTCCGACTCCCCCCAGTCGGCCCAGCGCGAGCTCGCCCTGTTCTTCCCGGAAGAGACCTAATCACCAGAGCAAGCGCCATTTGCACGGTCCTGGACTTTCTGCTATACTTGTCGGACCGATGGCGGTTTGTGGGTTGGACTCCGTGAGAACTCTCTCTCTTCCAGAACTTTGTGCATGAACTCCATGGGGGGATGCGTATGCCGTTGTATCGCTATCTCTGTGAGACGTGCGGACATAGCTTTAGCGTGCTCGACTCATTCGAGAGCCCCGACCAGCGCGATTGCGAGGAGTGCGGCGCCTCACGAGCCCGCCGTCTCCCCTCGCGCGTCGGCATCCAATACAAGGGCACAGGGTTTTACACGACCACCTATAGACGGAAAGGCTCGGAATCCAAAGACGCAGCCCAAACGGCCAACCGAACAGACACCTAGCAGCGCGAAGGGGGAGCAGACGTGATCAGCGGGGACGACATCGCCAAACTGCGTATTGGTTTGGCCTCACCTGAGGAGATCAAGAGCTGGTCTCGCGGGGAGGTCACCGAATCCGAGACGATCAATTACAGGACGCATAAGGCCGAGCGCGGCGGCCTCTTCGCCGAGGAGATCTTCGGCCCGGAGAACGACTACGAGTGCGCCTGCGGAAAGTACCGTGGGCGCAAGCACGAAGGGATCACATGCGAAAAGTGCGGGGTGCTCGTCACAAGCTCCGACGTGCGCCGCTCCAATATGGCCCACGTGGAGCTCGCCAGCCCCGTCGTCCATTTTTGGTATCTGAAGGGGATCTCCTCGCCCTTGAGCACCTTGCTGGGCATCAAGCGCGCGACCCTCAAAAAGATCGCGTATTACGAAACAACCCCCATCGAAGAAGAGATGTACATCGTCACCCAGTCGGGCTCTGGGGATTTCTCCAAGGGCGACATCGTCTACGGGACGCAGTTGCATATCTTGGGGGAGAAGAAGAAATTCACGGCAGAGCGCCTGTACGCCCTCGAGAGCGACTTTACGATCTCCGCTGAGGGCGACGGGAAGGTCTCGTTTGAGAAGATCAAGCTCGAAAACGGCGAGGAGCTGAAGCTCATCAAGCTCGCCAATGCCACGAAAGCCTTCCCTGTGCCGCTCAACGCGGAGATGCTTGTGCAGTCCGGCGAGAAAGCCCAGGTCGGCCAGCCCCTGGCACGCCTGCTCAAAGAAGAGTATCTCAGCGAGACGACTTTTAACTTCCTCAAGAGCGTCTACCCCGACCTCAAGGGCAAAAAAGTCATAGAAACCGTGGACAGCTTGATCTACCTCGTCACGAGCGTCAAGAGCCCCCACGTGCCTCTCAAAGTTGGGGATCGCCTCTGGGAGCTCGAAAAGAGCGCTTATGAGAAGCTCTACCCGGGGCAGTTTGAAGCCGAGACTGGGGCTGCAGGGATCAAGGGCGTCTTAGCGAACTTAGACTTAGCTGCTCTGGAAGCTGAACTCCATGCGATGATCGCGCAAGAGCCCACCGAGGGCAAGCGCAAACGCCTCCTCAAGCGCCTCGAGATCGTCCAGCAAGTGCGCCGCAGCGGCAACCACCCCCAAAATATGGTGCTCAGTGTTATCCCAATCTTGCCCCCGGAGCTGCGCCCCATCGTCCAATTAGAGGGCGGCAAGTTCGCCACCACCGATCTCAACGACCTCTACCGACGGATCATCAACAGAAATAACAGGCTGAAAAAGCTCTTAGAGATGGGCGCTCCCGAAGTGATCTTGCGCAACGAGCGCAGAATGCTCCAAGAGGCCGTGGACGCACTCATCCACAACGAGAAGAAAGACAACCCCATCTTAGGACGAGACAATCGCCCCTTAAAATCTTTGAGCGAACGCATCCAGGGCAAGCACGGGCGACTGCGAAGAAATCTCCTTGGCAAGAGAGTTGACTACTCTGGCCGCGCGGTCATCGTCGTCAACCCCAAGCTCAAACTTCATCAGTGTGGCCTGCCCAAGAAGATGGCCTTAGAGCTTTTTAAGCCCTTTATCCTCTCACGCCTGGGCGTGACGGCCATCTCAAACTTTGACGACGTCAAGAACAAAGCGCTCTCCGGAGAGATGCCCGAGGTCTGGGATATCCTCGAGCAGCTCGTCAAAGAGCACCCGGTCCTGCTCAATCGCGCTCCCACCCTGCACCGCCTGGGCATCCAAGGGTTCGAGCCGGTCTTGGTCGACGGGGAGTCCATTCAGATTCACCCGTTTGTCTGCCGCCCCTACAACGCTGACTTCGACGGCGACATGATGGCCGTGCATCTGCCCCTCAGCAAAGAAGCGATCCAAGAGACGCGCGAGATCATGCTCTCGTCCAAGAATATCCTCTCCCCGGCCAACGGCAAGCCCCTCAGCATCCCCACCCAGGACGCGATCTTCGCCTATTACTATCTGTCCATACTCGATCCAAACGGCTTGGGCAAGGGCAAGTATTTTGCCAATCTTGCCGAAGCCCAGCGCGCCTACGAAGAGAAACTCATCTCGCTCCATGCCCCCATCAAAATTCGCATAGACGGCAAGCTCATAGACACAACCCTTGGACGCGCCCTGCTCAATACGGCCTTCCCCCCGGATCTGCGCGACTACGGAAAAACTTTCGATTCCGATGCCATCAATGCGCTCATCATGGAATGCTATTTCAAGCACGGCTTAGAGCGCACCGTGCAGCTCCTCGATGACCTCAAAGACTTAGGGTTCTCGTTTGCGACCAGATCGGGATTGACCATCTCTGTGCGCGACTGCTTAATTCCCCCTGAAAAAGAAGCGATTCTCGCCGAAGCGCGGCAGCGCGTCGCCAAGATCAACGAGCGCTACGAGCGCGGTCTCGTCACCGACGAAGAGCGCAAGACCAAGATCATAGAAGTCTGGATGGAAACCGTGGACAAGATCGCCGACGCCACCATGAAGAACCTCGCCCAGCACCCATTCAACCCGATCTATATGATCGTGGAGTCTGGGGCGCGCGGCAGCGCCACCCAAGTGAAGCAGCTCTCCGGGATGCGCGGCCCCATGAGCGACCCCTCCGGACGCATCATCGAGATGCCGGTCATCTCCAACTTCCGTGAAGGGCTGAACGTCATCGAGTACTTCATCAGCACGCACGGCGGACGCAAGGGCACCGCCGACACGGCCTTGAAGACTGCCGACTCAGGATATCTGACCCGACGCTTAGTGGACGCCACAGAAGAGCTGATCGTGAAGGCTGAAGATTGTGGGACGACCGAGGGCATCGAGATAGACCCGCTCTATTATACCAAACCTCACGAGGTCATGGAGACTATCGAGGAACGCATCTACGGGCGTGTGCTGGCCCAAGATCTCGTCTTTCTGGGCCAGACCCTGATGAAGCGCGGTGAGGTCTTCGATCGTGAGAAAGCCCAGCGCATCGGAGGGCTCCAAGCCGAACTCTCCACCAGCGATCGCGCGTTCTACGAGCAGGTAGTGGGCACCAAGGCCGCCCAAGATATTCGCGATCCCAAGACCAACCACGTGGTCGTCTCCCAAGACGAGACCATCACGCGGGCACTAGCAGAGAAACTGCGCGCCCTCAAGATCGAGACGATCCGCGTGCGCCCTACGATCGTCGTCCGGTCACCCATGCGCTGCACCGTCCGACGCGGCGTCTGTCAACAGTGCTACGGCTACGATCTGAGCACCCATAAGTTAGTCGAGCTTGGTACGGCCGTGGGCGTCATCGCCGCGCAGTCTATTGGCGAGCCCGGCACCCAATTAACCATGAAGACCTTCCACACCGGGGGCGTAGCAGGCATAGATATCACCCAGGGTCTGCCTCGTGCAGAGGAGCTCTTTGAGGCGCGCAAGGCCGTGCGAAGCTCCCAGAGCGAGATCGCACCGATCAGCGGTGTCGTGACACACCTCACCCAGTCCCCACAGACCGGACGACCGATGGTCACCTTGCACGGCGACGAGAGGCGCATCCGACTGCCCAAAACGCTCTGCGCCTCCCCAGGACAGGGCCCAGCCATACAGCTAGGCCAGCTGCTCCAGAGCCACAGCCCCCGCAGCGGCACAGTGCGGATCATCGAAACGGAAAAGCTCCGCAAGCTCTATATTCTCGAGGAGCACGATACTCTCTACACCGTGCCGGAGGGCGTCAAGCCCCTCGTGAGCCACGGCCAGAAAGTCCCTGCAGAGACGCTGCTCGCCGAGCCGTTCCATGAAGAGCCTCTGATCTCGACCGTGGACGGCGTCGTCGAGGAGGTCATAGAGAACGAGGAACGCGCCATCATCATCAAAGAGAAGGAGACCGGCAACCGCGTGCGCTACAAGATCCCCTACGGGGCACGCCGCTCCGTCAACCCCGGTGACAAGGTCGTGCAAGGCGAAAAACTCTCCACGAGCTCCAAGCCCATCGAGCTGCGCGCGCGCACCGCAGGCTACGCCATCGTCACCAAGAACCAGATTATCGTCTATCAGCCCGCCGAGGGCAAGGAGTTCACGCTCACCGAGGACGTCACCGTCTTAAAGGCCGACGGAGACTGGGTCGAAGCTGGAGAGCCGCTCTTCGCGCTCACCCTGCCCAGCGATGAGCTTGTGCACATTGACTCTATCAGATCTATAGACGACGAGCTCGTCGAGATCGCTTATCACCAAGAGACAACAGTCGAGCTGACCAACCCCCCAACGGTGCGCGTCGGCGATAAAGTACAAAAGGGCGAACTCCTCTCCAAAGGGGTGATCTCGCCCCATCGATTGCTGAGCATCGCTGGGGTGGACAAAACGAGAACATATCTGCTTGAAGAGATCCACAAAGTCTACAAGAGCCAGGGCGTGGATATCAACGACAAGCATATCGAGCTGGTCATTCGGCAGATGCTCAACAACGTGCGCATCATTGACCCAGGAGATTCGCAATTCTTGCCCAACGAGCTGGTCCTGCTAGAAGAGTTCCAAGCGGAGAACAAGCGTCTGCTTGAGGAGAATCGTCAGATTCGTCTCCAGCGCGAGCAGATCATCGGCCTGACGGTGGCTGCGCCGATTACCGATAAGACGGGAGCGGTCATCGCGGCGAAGGGCAGCACGGTGACGAGCGAGCTGCTCCGTGCGGCGCTGCGCGCCGGGGTGACGGAGATCGTGCTGGAGCGTGGCAAGGAGAAGGTGACACAGCGCATCGCGGAAAAGCGCCTGCCCAACGGCGAGCGCGTGCTGTTGCGCATCTCCAAAGCAGCCCTGGAGACCAAGTCGTGGCTCTCGGCCGCGTCGTTCCAGAGGACCACGACTGTGCTGGCCGAAGCGGCGCTCAAGGGCGCTGTGGACCGCTTAGAGAGTCTCAAGCCCGCCGTGATCGTGAGCAAGAGAATCCCTGCGGGGACGGGCTTCAAACGTCCGGCGCCTCAGCCAACGGCTATGCCCGCCCCTGAAGCGCAGCAGACTGCATGAGCGCCTCGAGCGCTCGACGCCTGTGGCTGATGCGATTCTTGACGGTGGGCCCAAGCTCCGCAAGCGTCTGCTCGTAGCCGTCCGGTATGAAGACCGGGTCATAGCCAAAGCCCGCGGTGCCTCGCGGAGCCGTCGCGATCCGCCCTTCAAGAACTCCTGCACCCATAAGCTCTTTCCCATCGGGCCAGACGAGCACCGCGACGCAGCGAAAGCGCGCCCGACGATCGGTGCTCCCTTTCAGTGCGTCGAGAAGTTTTTCGATGTTCGCCCGGTCGTCTCTGTGCGCGCCGGCAAAGCGCGCCGACTGCACCCCAGGTGCCCCACCGAGCGCATAGACCTCCAGCCCAGAATCCTCAGCGAGCACGGGCAAGCCCGTCTGAGCACAGATCTCGTGGGCCTTCTTGCGCGCGTTCTCCTCAAACGTCCGGCCGTCTTCGAGAACGTCCTCGAAAGGACACTCAGAGAACGTGAGCAGTTTCACATCTGAAACCCCAGCGAAGATCTCCTTGATCTCTCTGATCTTATTGGGGTTTTTTGTGCCGAGTACGAGGACCATTCAGCGACGCTCGGCGATCTCGCCCACGCCCTTCAGCTGCAATGTCTTGGCGAAGTGACAGCTCACGAAGTGCTCCCCACCGATGTCCACGAACGCCGGCTCTTGCTCCTTACAGACGGGCTGGGCGTAAGGGCAGCGGGGATGGAAGTAACACCCTGAGGGCGGGTTGACCGGGCTGGGCACGTCGCCTTTTAAGATAATTCTCTCTCGCTGATAATCCGGATCGGGCACCGGAACTGCTGACAGCAGGGCTTCGGTGTAAGGATGCTTGGGATTCTGAAAGAGCTCTTCGGTCTCGGCCATCTCTACGATCTTGCCCAAGTACATCACCGCGACGCGGTCGCTGATGTGGCGCACCACCGAGAGATCGTGCGCGATGAACAGATACGTCAGCCCAAACTCTTTCTGCAGATCCTCCAACAGATTGAGCACTTGGGCTTGGATGGAGACATCCAGCGCTGAGACGGGCTCATCACAAACGATCAATTTGGGGCCGAGGGCTAAGGCGCGGGCGATCCCGATGCGCTGGCGCTGCCCCCCGGAGAACTCATGGGGGTAGCGCTTCATATACTGGGGGTTGAGCCCGACGGCTTCGAGGAGCTCTCTCACACGGGCTTCGCGCTCGGCAGGAGTGCCCACACGGTGGACGACCAACGGCTCCCCAATAATATCCCCAATAGTCATCCTGGGGTTGAGCGAGCTATAGGGGTCCTGAAAGATGATCTGCATCTGGCGCCGCAGGGGCTTGAGCGCACGATTGGAGAGCTTCGCTATATCTACGGTGTGTCCGTTGGTGCGAAAGAGGATGCTCCCATCGGTGGGGTCAATCAAGCGGAGGATCGTGCGGCCAGCGGTGGTCTTGCCACAGCCGGACTCGCCTACCAGCCCCAACGTCTCCCCTTGGCGGATGAAAAAGCTCACGCCGTCCACGGCCTTCACGTGCGCCACAACCCTGCGGAAGACCCCGCGCCGCACGGGAAAGTACTTCTTCAGGTTGCGTACTTCGAGCAAGATCTCGTTCTGTGTCGTTGCCATAGTCACCTCAGAAGCGGGCCCAACACGCGACCTTGTGCTGCGCTTTGACCTCTTTGAGCTCGGGCATCTGTGTCCGACAGATATCCATCGCTTCGGGGCAGCGCGGCTCAAACGGACACCCCTTGGGCAGATTGTACGGGTCTGGTACCATCCCTTTGATGGGCTTGAGCCGCTCCTTCTTGCGCGTGAGCGCCGGGATAGACTCCATCAGCCCGATCGTGTACGGGTGCAACGGATCGTGATAGATCTCCCGAACGGGAGCCTCTTCGACCACCTTGCCCATATACATAATCACCACGTCATCGGCCATCTCTGCGATCACCCCTAAATTATGGGTGATCATCATCAGGGCCATGTGGAACTCACTCTGGAGCTTTCTTATGAGATCTAAGATCTGTGCTTGGATGGTCACATCGAGGGCCGTCGTGGGCTCGTCGGCGATCAAGAGATGGGGGTTGCAACTGAGCGCCATGGCGATCATCGCTCGCTGTCTCATCCCCCCTGAGAGCTGATGGGGGTATTCGTCAACGCGTTGCTCTGGGGAGGGGATGCCCACGGCCTTGAGCATCTCGATAGCGCGCGCGCGTGCCTCGCGCTTGCCCACCTTCTGGTGGAGCATGATCGCTTCCATGATCTGATTGCCAATCGTATAGACGGGGT
Organism: Candidatus Fraserbacteria bacterium; assembly: GCA_947085185.1. Lineage (GTDB taxonomy): Bacteria > Bipolaricaulota > Bipolaricaulia > RBG-16-55-9 > DRXL01 > JANXCC01. Next base: position 100,439 of record CAMTVK010000007.1, read on the forward strand.
TGAGCGAGGTCATGGGCTCTTGAAAGATCATGGCGATCTCGTTGCCGCGGATCTCGCGATACTGCTTGCCCTTGGGGTCCAATTTTGTTAATTCGAGCTGTTGGCCATTGCGATAGTAGACGATTGAGCCCGAAAGAATCTTGCCTGGCGGCATGGGGACAAGCCCCATAATCGAGAGGGCTGTGACCGATTTTCCGCAGCCGGACTCGCCTACTACTCCGAGGGTCTTCTGCCTCTCGATGGAGAAGCTGACTCCGTCCACAGCCTTGACGACCCCGTCTTCGGTGTAAAAATACGTCTTGAGGTCGCGCAGCTCGATGAGCTTTTTAGTAGTGATCGCCATAGAGTCTCACGGGCGAGATGCAAAATACGTGAGCACGAACGCGAGCCCTATGAACGCCGCGGCGAGCCACGCCGTGGCGGTGCGCTTGGGATCGGCCTCTTCTTCGCGACCGAAGACCGTCGAGGTCGCGCCAGCCCCAAAGGCCCCTCCCAACCCCGCGTGCTTGCTCATCTGCAAGAGAATGATCCCGATCAACGCAACGCTCACCAAGACGAATACCACCTTGAGAGGGATCTCCAACGCTCTGAGTATCTCCATAAGTCTCCGTGATCACCTTCACTGTTGGTTGTGGAGAGATTGTATCATGATTTGGGAAATTCTTCAACCGAAACGCTCTCCAAATAGCGTCGTCACCCAGGAGATGACGGGCATGAGCAGATGCTGGAGCACGCCCACATAGAGCAAGAAAAAGATGATCACAAAGCCGAAGGGCTCCAGCATCAGAAAGAGGCGCTTGCCCCCTTCAGGGAGCAGATAGAGCAAGACCCGCGAGCCGTCCAACGGCGGCACAGGGATGAGATTAAACACGGCCAAGATCAGATTGATCGCGACGAAATAGAACACAAAGAACGAGAGCAGCTCTGGGAAGCTCGCGCCCAGCCCATACCACACTCCCAAGCCCGCCCCAGCCAAAAGCACATTGGCTATCGGCCCAGCGAGGGCTACCACCATCATCCCTTGATAGGGATGACGAAAATAGACGGGATTGACAGGGACGGGCTTGGCATAGCCTAAGATCGGGATATTCATCCCGAGGAGAAATCGTAAGGCCGCTATCAGCAAGGGCAAGAGCACCGTGCCGAAGGGGTCAATATGAGCGAGGGGATTGAGCGTCAAGCGTCGGGCATCGCGCGCCGTGGGGTCGCCCAACGCATAGGCGACGCGCCCGTGCGCATACTCGTGAAAGACCACAGCAGCAAAGAACGCCACCAACGCCAGCGCTACCTCCACCATCGCTTCGAAAGACATCACACATCTCCTTTGGGAGCGACCATCAGCGTGCCCTCTTCTTGGGTCATCAAGACGAGCCCTGGGCGCCCGGCCTTGCGTAAGTACTTCACACGAGTATAGCTCACCGGGACCTTCTTTGCATCCCGACCCTTAGAATAATACGCGGCAAGCTGCGCAGCTTGCTCTAAGACTTCTTGGGGGATTTCGCGCTGCGCGGGATTTTTGATAATCACGTGCGAGCCAGGACGATCCCGCGCATGGAGCCAATAATCTTCGCGAGCGGCGCGACGGACCAGCTCGTCGTTCTGTCTGCTGGACCGCCCTACCCACACTCGATATCCCCTGATGACGAACTCGCGCGGGCCAAGCGCTTGAGCGTGAGCAAGCTCTTCCCTCGCGCGCGGCAGATACCCCGCAGCACGCAGCTCCTCACGAATCTCCCCAAGATCAGCATCGCTGGCCGCGTCCTCTAGAGACTGCGCGACGCCCTCAAGATATTCGATCTGTTGGCGTAGTTCTGCCACGCGCGCGGCGAGCTTCTCTTGGGCTCGCTTCAGCTTTTTATAGCGCTCGAACTTCTGCTGCGCGTTCTCTGCGGGGTCGAGAGCCGGATCGAGCTGTATAGTCTTTCTCGTCCCGTCGAGAAAATCTTCGAGTTCGATCTCGGTCATGCCCTTGCGCAGCTGCGACAGATGGGCCAAGAGCAGCTGGCCCTCGTGGCGAAGCCGCTCGCAGTCTTGAGATCTCCTCAAGTCTTGGGTGACGCGCTCCAGGGCGCGGCGCACCCTGACACAGTGTCCTCGCACGAGCTCGTGAAGCCGACGCTGTTCTTGAGCAAAGCTGCTTGGAGCAAGATATCTATCCAGAGCTTCCGAGAGAGTTGGGTAACGTTCGCAGCGGAGATGGGCATAGAGTTTCAAGGGGATGGGAGCGACATCGTAGGGCCTTTCGCCATCGAAGTACAGACACGGGGAGAAGCTGACGCTCTCGAAGAGCTGGCGCGCAAGAGCCCAGAGGGCTGTACGCTGCTGCGCTGGGAGCGCTCGGGCGGGCTGAGTCGGATCGAGGGCTGCTCGCAGGGCGATCTCTTTGGCCAAGCGCGGTCCGATCCCGTCTACAGTCTGCAAAAGCGCGTGGGTGATGTCCTGACTTGAGAGCTCCAGTCGCTGAGAAAATTCTTGTTGGGGCATCGTCCGCGGGTCGAGCTTGCTTTGGGAGGGCGGAGCTTGATAGACTTCCCCAGGGCGAAACGATCGCTGCCCCACAGAAGATTTCAGAGCCCCTAGGATCATGTCGTTGCGCAATAAAATAATATTCGCGTGCTTTCCCAGGAGCTCCGTTCTCAGAATATACTCTTCGCCATGTCGGATGTGCACGTCGAGGATGCGCTCCAGGCCCGGCTGGGAAACCCTGAAGATCATGCCGTTGTGCAGGTATTTTCGCAAGAGCATACAGAAGGCCGACGGCTGTTGGGGATGAGAAAACAGGTGGCGTGTGAGATGGACGCGCGCGTTCTCTCCAGCTTCGATGAGCAAGCGCTGCTCTTCGCCAACCCACAGCTCAAGGGTGAGGAGCTCGGGCTGGGGGTGAAAGATCTTTTGGATGCGGCTGCCGGGGAGCTGTTCGCCCAACTCGGCGGCAAGCGCGGCGACCGTCAGACCGTCTATAGTCATAACTAAATTATAGCGAGCGCGAGGCTCCCTTGCAGCTGAGCCCCCAGAGCAAAATTATAAAAACTCTCATGGGAAGCTAAGAATCGAACAAAAACCGAGCAAAACTGTCAGATGGTGGAGTCCATTTGTTACAATATAGCTGATGTAAAAATGTCCAGACTCAGCAAGAAAGGAGGGATATCGTCGGGGGAAGGCAGCGCATCAATGTTGGACGCGGTATCGTACTGGAAAGCCATAAACGAAGACCGGCTGGTATGCGCAGCCAGCCGAAAGTCAGTTTGATAATGCACAAAGGAGGTATCACAGGCTATGAGAAAAGCGTTGGTATTTCTGGTGGCGGTAGCGGTTCTCGTTCCCACAGTGGCTGTGGTTGGCTTTGCTCAGCCCAAATGCGTCCCCGCTTGTTCGGAGAACCCCAAGGTGATGGATCGCGACCCCATCGAAGCATCGGCGGAGTTCAAGGGTGGTCAAGTCCAAGCTGGAGGCCTCAAGCCTATTGACCTGGAGCCCAACCAAGAGCAGACCTTCGGGCTGCCCTCGGGCACCAAGACTGTCGTCATCACTGCTGGGGAGGGCGATCTCACCTATGTGCTCACGAAAGTGGTGGGCACGGGCGCGCGCGCAGTGCGCACTAAGATCACCGACGGGGCTGTCCCGGCAAAGCAATCCGTGACCGTGACCGTCCCGGCGTTCGATCGTGCCAAGCAGGAAGCTATGGAGCTGACTGTCACGGCTGGCTCTAAGAAGACCTCGGTCTCGCTGGTCTTCCAAGGGGCTCCCGCCGATGAGACCGTCCTGCCACGCGTTGCGGTAGAATTAGAGATTTCCAACCAGGGGCCTGAGGCCGTCAATTACGAAGTGAAGGACGCGCTCAACAGGACTGTGAAGAACGCCGGCAAGGATGTGAAGGGCTCTATCGGCAAGGGCGAGAAGGCTGTTGTCGGCATCGAAGAGAGCCTTGGGCCCAATCGCGTCCTGCAGATCAGCACCAAGGGTGATGCCAAAGTAGATATTAAGATCTACTTTGAGCAGATCCCGCAAGCCCATGAGATCGGCAAAGGCATCTATGCCGCGACGTCGATCGCTCGGCCGCGCACCCTCAATCCCATCACTTTAACGGATACAGCAAGTGCGCTCATCGCCGACCGGCTCCATGACACGCTCTTGGATGGGCCGGTGGGCGCGGAGACCGGCGCGATCGCCGAAGCGTTCGAAGTCACCCCCGATCGCAAGACCGTCACGTACACCCTGCGCAAGGGCGTCAAGTTCTCCGACGGCACGCCCATCACTTCAGAGGACGTGCGCTTCACCTTCGAGAACTTGGTCTACCCCACGGATATCGCCACCAGCATCCGCGATGTGCTCTACTGCAAAGGCGGGAAAGACCTGCCCACCGTCAAGGTGATCGATGAGCGCAAGATCAGCTTCACCTGCGCTGCTCCGGCTGCACAGGTGCCCTTCCCCATGACGGGCTTTGTGGAGATCCTCTCCAAGAAGAACATCTTGAAGCTCGCCCCAAACGTGGAAAAGAGCCCGAAAGACTTCAACAACGTCTATGGGGTGAACACCAAGCCCGAGGACATCGTGGGCGCGGGGCCGTTCAAACTGAAGAAGCTCGACCCCAACACGATCGCGGAGTTTGAGCGCAACCCCTTCACCTTCCGCGTCGATGAGAAGGGCAATCAACTGCCGTACATCGCGGGCATTCGCATTCTGCTGGCGCCCACCCAAGGGCTAGAGCTGGCGCTGCAGCAGTTCCGTAACGGCCAGACGGACTTCTTGGGTCCGCGCCCGGCAGATATCGCGATCTTGCAGTCGGACAAGGCCGCCGGACGACTCCCCATCAACGACGACATTGACTCCGGCCAAGCGGTGTTCGGCACGGAGTTCTGGGTGGTGAGCTGGACCACGAAGAACCCCACGCTGCGCGCGGCGTTTGCCAACAAGCAAGTGCGCTTCGCGTTCTCCCATGCGTCGGATCGCGCTTCGATCGTGAAGAACATCCGGCTCGGCTTGGGTACGGAGATCTACTCGCAGTACTCGGTTCCCAGCCCCTACCACATCGAGCGGCCCGGCCAGAAAGCGGACGTCCTAGCCCGCTGGGAGCAAGCGAAGAAGCGCTTTGACTTAAAGAAGGCCGCGGAGATCTTAGATAGCTTGGGGATCAAGGACACGAATAACGACGGCATCCGCGAGATCCCTGCGAACTTCGCCAACGACTTCGGGCCGCAGACCAACCCCGCAGGGCCGTTCAAGTTTGAATTGAACACCAACGTCGGCAACACCCTGCGCGAGGAGATGATCAAGCTGCTCGCTTCCGATCTGAAGAAGATCGGCATCGAAGTCACGGCTGTGCCCAAGGACTTCGCGGCTCTTGTTGATCAGTTGACGGTCGGTGACTACGAGGCGATCTTGATCGGGTTGACGGGTGGTCCAAGCGCTGCCAGCGGGATCAACGTCTACACGTGCGACGGCAACCTGCACTTCTGGAACGTCAACGCCGGTCCAGGCTGCGCCAACGCCACCGAAGACGAGAAGAAGCTCGATGCGCTCTATCGTCAACTCGCCGATGAGACCGATGAGGAGAAGCTGCGCCAGCTGGCGGATGAGGCCCAGTTCGTCTTTGCCAATCACCTGCCGTATATCCCGTTGACAGTGGGGAACGGCTTGGCGGCCTTCCGCACGGACACGATCCGCAATCACGGGCGTGCGCCGTTGGGCAACCAGCTCGTGCTCTTCTGTAAAGGCGGGCGCTGCCGCGGTGGGTAAAGCTTAAAAAAGAGCAAGTCGGTGCGAGGGTGCGAAGGTGACTTCGCGCCCTCGCTTGTTTTTGTTGCCTTACTACTACTACTACTACAGAATATATATTCTATATAGTAGTAGTAGAGGGGGCCAAACCCTGTGGAAAACTTTTCGACCGACCGGTCAGTCGACGATTTTTCTTTTTCTTAAGAAGAAAAAGAAGAATTACTATACAGATGTCGGGCTGTGGAAAACCCTGTGGAAAACCTGTGGAAATCCTGTGGAAAACTCCTGTGGAAAACTCGGCGGGAAAGTTTTCCACAGGCGATTTCCACAGGTTTGGGGGAGTTATCCACAGGTTTTCCACAGCTTTATCCACAGGTTTTCCACAGGACTGTGTCCCCTCTTCACGTGATGGCAGCGGTCACTACGAGAGTTCGGTATAATGGTCCCAACAGAATAAGCAAGAACAAAGGAGGCTTAGGATGCTCTACAAGAACTACATTGACGGCCAGTGGGGCGACTCTGCGACGGGCAAGACGTTCAAGTCTATCAATCCTGCGGACACCAGCGACGAGCTTGGGGAATTTCCCGCTTCTGACGCGCGCGACGTCGAACGCGCCGTGGACGCTGCCGATCGAGCCTTCCACGAGTGGAGCAAAGTGCCCGCCCCCAAGCGCGGCGAGCTTCTCTTTGAGATCGGCGAGCGCCTCAAGCGTCACAAAGAAGATTTAGCACAAATTATGACCCGCGAGATGGGCAAGGTCCTCAAAGAAGCCCGCGGCGACGTCCAGGAAGCGATCGATATGGCGTACTATATCGCCGCGGAGGGCCGGCGGCTCTTCGGACACACGACGCCCTCGGAGCTGCCCCTCAAGCATTGTCTGAGCTTCCGACGCCCCGTGGGGCGCGTCGGGGTGATCACCCCGTGGAACTTCCCCGTTGCTATCCCAGCGTGGAAGATCTTTCCGGCGCTAGTCGCGGGCAACACAGTCGTCTGGAAGCCAGCGACCGACACCCCGCGCTGCGCCTACGAGCTCGTCAAAATCTTAGAGTCAGCGGGGCTGCCCAAAGGCGTTGTCAATCTCGTCTTTGGAGGAGGCCGCGACGTCGGTATCCCCTTGGCCCAGCACCCTAAGATCGATATGCTCTCGTTTACTGGGTCTACTGAGACCGGACGCGAGATCTATCAGTATGGGGCAGCCAAGCTCATCCGGGTGCACTTAGAGATGGGCGGGAAGAACCCGATTATCGTGCTCGAAGATGCCGATCTCGATCTCGCTGTCGATGGGATTCTCTGGAGCGCCTTCGGCACGACGGGCCAGCGCTGCACCGCGTGCTCGCGCTTAATTGTCGAAGACGGCGTCTATGAAAGACTTTTAGAGAAGCTCGTCGAGCGCACCAAGAGGCTGCGCTTGGGCAACGGGCTTGATCCCCAGACGGACGTCGGCCCTGTGGTCAATCGCTCTGCGCTAGAGAAGATCGCGCGCTACGTCGAGCTGGGCATCAAAGAGGGCGCCAAGCTCTTATGTGGCGGCCAGATCGCCAAAGACGGGGCTTTAGCCAAGGGCTTCTTCTTCCAGCCCACGATCTTCGCCGACGTCACCCCTACTATGCGCATCTTCCAAGAGGAGATCTTCGGCCCGGTGCTCTCGGTCGCCAAGGCCAAAGACTACGACGAGGCGATTGCGCTTGCGAATCACACTTCGTATGGGCTCTCGTCGTCCATCTATACGCGCGATGTCTTTAAGGCCCATCGGGCGATGGACGATCTGGAAGCGGGGATCACGTATATTAACAGCGGGACGATCGGAGCCGAAGTGCACCTGCCCTTTGGTGGGATAAAGAACACCGGCAACGGCGGGCGGGAGTCGGGCTGGACGGCTATTGAAGAGTACACCGAGTGGAAGACCATTTATATAGACTTTTCAGGGCGCTTGCAAAAAGCTCAGGGGATCGATTAGCGTAATTCACATCACATACAGTGGGGCGCGGCGCTCGGTATAATGGAGCCCAAAGCAAGAGAGCAGTCTGTAGCTTACTGGACTTTGAAGACCAAGATGTCTTGTGAAGGAGGTTTACCGTGAGGTCCGACGCAGCCAGACGCGCAGCACAGGTTTTTTTTCTGGTGATTCTCTCGCTGGTGATGCTGAGAGGGGGCACGAGCGGAGCGCCCGTTGTGCTCGATATCGCTGACGCCAACCAAGATGTCACGATCTTTGGCGCGAACGCCAAAGACTTTCTGACGGACTTCAACTCGATAGCTATCGGCGATGTGAACGGGGACGGGGTCAATGATCTGATCTTAGGCGATCCTGCGGCCGATGTCGAAGAGGGCGACCGCCGCGACGCCGGAAAAGTCTATATTATATTCGGCCGAGCCAGGCTTGAGAAGACGTATGACTTGGCCAAATCCCACGCGGATATCGTCGTGACGGGGGCGCGTGCGGGGGATATGCTGGGCACGGCAGTCGCTGTCGGCGACATCAACGGCGACGGTCGGCTCGATTTAATTATTGGCGCATCGGGAGTTGACGGCCCCGATGGGCTGCCTGAGCGCCGCCGCGACGCCGGAGCGGTCTACGTGCTTTTTGGGCGCCCCACCCCCAACAAAGTGATCGATATCTTTGATGGTGACCAAGATATGACGATCCACGGCGAGTCTCCTGGGGATCGTCTTGGCGCTGCGGTGGCCGCAGGGGATCTCAACGGCGACGGCATCGCTGATATAATTCTCTCTGCGACCGACGCCGATGGCCCGCGCAAGGAGCGAGCCAACGCCGGACAAGTCTATGTGCTCTTTGGCAGCACGAGCCTGCCGCGCACGATCGACCTAGCCCGCCAGAACGCCGATATGACGGTCTTTGGCCGCAACGCGACCGATCAGGTGGGCAGCGTCGTGGTGAGCGCCAACGTCAATGGGGACGGCTTTGAAGATGTGATCATCGCGGCGCCTCAGGCCGACGGCCCCGGCAACGGGCGCAACAACGCCGGGGAGGTCTATATAATTTTTGGGGCGACCACGCTGCCTGCCCGTGTAGACTTGGCCAAGGATCGTCCGGACGTGTTGATCTACGGGGCCGACGCGGGGGATACCCTGGGGGTCTCGGTGGCGTTTGGCGACGTTGACGGTGACGGTGTGCATGATGTGATTCTTGGTGCTCCTGGGGCGAGCGGGCCCCAAAATAAGCGCTCTGGCGCCGGTGAGGTCTATGTGCTCCTGGGCAGTTCTGTGAGAGGGGGAGTTCATGACTTCGCTTTAGGACAATACGATATGATCGTCTACGGTGCGGAGGCTGGGGATCGGCTGGGGCGGGCGGTCGCCTCGGGGCAGATCGGCGGGGCGAGCTTCGCTGAGCCCTTCTGGGATATGGTGCTTGGTGCAGACTCCGCCGACGGGCCGGAGAACAAGAGATTCAACGCTGGGGAGGCATATCTGATCTTAGGGCAGAGCCCCTTGCCCAGGACGGTCGATCTTGCGGCCAAGGACGCGCCCGTGACGGCAAGCTTTCTCGGCGCCCAGAGCGATGATCGTCTGGGGAGCGCCGTGATTGCTGGGGACTTAGACGGCGACGGCTTCGCCGAGGTCATCTTGGGCGCGCTCAACGCTGATGGGGAAGGGAATTTAAAGCCCGATTCTGGCGAAGCGTATATCTTTTTTGGGAGTCGCTTTGGCCCGCCCAAGCCACCCAATCAGCCCCCGGTTGCCAACGCCGGAGCTGATCAGACTGTGACCGTCGGGACGCGTGTGACGCTCAACGGGACTCAATCGAGAGATCCCGACGGTGATCCCATCGCATTCCAATGGCGCTTCGTCTCGGTTCCTGAGGGGAGCGCGGCTGAATTGACAGACGCAGACACGGCCAAACCGACGTTCACCCCTGACGTCGTGGGGGAGTATATTCTTGAGCTGGTCGTGACCGATCCTGACGGGGCCACAGGGTCCGATCAAGTGAAGGTCACCGCTACGGCAGCGCCGACACGCATGAAGGGCGATGTGAACGGCGACGGCAAAGTTGATATTGTGGACGCCAAGCTCGCGGCCGAATTTATCGTGGGCTTGCGCGATCTTGATGGGCCATCTCGCTGGGCCGCGGACGTGCGCGAGCCGTGTCAGCCTGCCCCAGGAAGCCCCCAGAATATTGACGTGACCGACGTGCGCTGGATCGCGGAGTTTGCTATTGGCGTGCGCACGGAGATGTTCTGTCTTGAGGTGCCCATGCCTACAGCGTCAACGAGGGAGCTGGCGCCGTTGCGCGTGCGCCCGCTGCATAGAACTGTAGAATTCTCGGCTCCCGCAGGCACCCAGATCTCCGTGAAGATCTTCGACATGCTGGGTCGGGTCGTCTATTTTGCAGAATCGGCTTCGGGGGTGCTGCGGTGGGCGCTCGACGATGTCGGCGGTCGACCCGTGGCCAACGGCGTCTATCTGGCAGTGCTGGAGCTTTGGGACGGGACGTATGGCACGCGCGCGGTGCGCAAGCTCATCGTGCGTCGGTGACGCGTGCTACTTCTATGCCGTGACTTAAGTTACATACAGGGTGCACGGCATGGGCTACAATGGCAATGATGAAAACACTGACAAGGCAGGTCATCACTTATGATGAGAGACTCTAGTCGGCGCACCGGTGAAGGGAGGTCCTCAAGCGTGGGTATGAGAAAGAGAAGCTGGTTGCTCGTGCTGATGCCGATATTCGTGCTGGGGTGGGCGGTGGGAGCGTTGGCCGACGACGAAACCGACGTGTTCAACGCCAACGCGGGCAACACCGAGCCCAATCCCAACCCAGGAGAGAACTTCGTCGTCATCCAGGACGTCATCGTGGCTGATCCAGGACCCTTCGGGGATACGACTCCCGATAGCTTCCCCACGGCGATCGAGACGGTGACGGTTCGCAAGGCCGGTGGGACTCTTGAAGATCACTTTGTCTTAGCGTTGCGGCTCTATCTCGATGACGGCGATGGGCTCTTTGACCCCACGGTGGACCGACTCTTAGGGGCGGTCAACGCGCCCCGGCTGAGCGCAGGGGTTGTCTTCGGCACCCGAGGGCAGCTCTTGGTGCTGGTGCCCAACAGCGGCTCAGTGGAGTTCTTCGTCGTTGCTGATTTTGCCAACGACGCGCCCGATGGGGCAACCCTGCGCACCAGTTTTGACTTGACCGTCGGGGATAGCTTGATCGGCGGGCCGACGACGAGCTCGCGCATTGACAGCGCGACGTCGCTGCCCATCTTAAATTTCGATGCGGGGCTGCCTGTGCCCGTGGGGTTCATTCGCATCACCGCGGCGACGGGCGACGCCGAAACGGACGTCATTGATGAGACCCCCGCGCGCACGGCCAACCCCGGAGATTCTATCGTCCTGCAAGAGTTCTTGGTCTCCGATCCCGGCGTGTCGGGCGATGCCGTGCCTGATGGGCTGGGCACGCTCATCCGCACGGTCACGGTCAGAAAAGTTGGCGGGACGATCTCCAGCGATAAGATCTTGAGATTGAGGCTCTTTCGGGCGAGCCCGCGCACCCCGCCAGGGTGGGATGAGCAAGACGAGCTGTTAGCTGTTGTGAATGCGCCCAATCTGGAGCGCGGCGTTGTCTTCGGCGACGGCGGCCGACGCTTGGTCCGCATCAACGACAACTCCGAAGAGAGATTGTACGTCGTCGCCGATCTGGCGCCGGTGGGCTTCGTAGACGGCGACACGCTGCGCACCAGCGTGGAGATCGTGGCCCGCGACGACAAGACCGACCCGGGCGAACAATCTTCGGCGATCGAGACGCCCATGCCGGTCGCGGCTTCCAATCAGCTTGTCGTGAAAGTTCCCCCGCCGACGCTCATCGTTGGCTCAGCGTCGATCGTGGGCAAGACGAAGATCCCCATCTCGATCAGATTTGTGCCTGGGCCGGGGCTGGGCGAGCTCCAGATCGGCCCCGACGGCGCCCTGACGTTCGATCCCACAGTCGTCCAGGTGCTCAACATCAAGGGCGTTGGGCCGTATATCGTTGACTCGGTCAATATTGATTCGATCGAGGGTCGGGCGCAATTTGCGCTCACGCTCAAGCCGGGACGGACAGCCCTCAACGAAGGGGTCATCGCTGAGATCGAGGTGGACAAAGCCCCCGGGGCTCCCCCAGGCGAGTCCGTGCGCATAGATATCGAAGACATCGAGGGCCTTGAGGTCGTCGATGTCTTTCGTGACGCGGCCGGGCGCGATCTGTTGCCCGATATCGTCCCTGGGGTGGTCACGATCAAGCTGCTCAAGGGCGATGTGGACGGCGACGGGGTCGTGACGGTGAGCGATGCGCGCTTGGCGGCGCGGTTCATTCTGGGCATGGAGACGCTCTCCCCCGAGCAAGAAGAAGCCGCGGATGTGGCGCCGCCCTTGGGAGTGATCGATGCGACCGATGTGCGCTATATCGCCCAAGCGGCGACGGGCCTGCGCCGGCTGGAGCAGCCAACGAGCGCGACGCTCACCCCGCAAGCACGCCCGACGCATCGCGTGACGGCGAAGCTGCGCGCCGGCACCCTCGAAGTGCGCGTCGCAAGCCAAGCCGTCGCCGAGACGACCGTCAGAGTCTTCACGCTCACCGGAAAGTCTGTGACGACGGTGCAGGCCTCCGGACCGACGGTGCGTCTTAGCGAAGGCGATCTTGCCGGACTGCCTAACGGCGTCTATCTCTATACAGTCACGGTCTTAGGCCCTGATGGAGTCTGGCAGAGCGACGTGCGCAAGTTCTTGTTGATACGCTAAACCCTCTATGCGAAAGATTCTTCTCAACGCTCTGCTTGCTCTTGGCATAGCGGTCTTGGTCGTGGGGTGCTTTCCAAAGCCCAGTGGGCCCCAGCCCCCACAGGCCCTCTTTTCGTTCAATCCCATCACCCCCAAAGTCGGCGATGACGTCGTCTTCGACGCTTCGGAATCGAAGGACCCCGACGGACAGATTATTGAGTATCTGTGGGATTTTGGCGACGGCTCGCCCACCGAGAGCGGCCCTATCGTCCTTCATGCCTACGAGAGCGCCGGACAATACACGGTCAAGCTCACCGTCACCGACGATCAGGGGCTGTCGAACAGCTCAGAGAAGAGCATTACGGTCGTGGCCAGCCAAGCGAGCGCCGTGAAGAGATCTCTGCCCGCGCCGGCCCAAGGCCCCGGGGGGATCGCCTGGGACGGCTCAGCCTTGTGGGTCGTGGACTCCCTCGATTTGATGAATTATAAAATTTACAAAGTAGACCCGCAAAGCGGGAGCGTGCTCAGCTCCTTTGAGGTGCCCACGATCGAGCCCGATGGGCTGGCGTGGGACGGCAGTCGCTTATGGCTCGTAGACGGTGTCGAAGGGAAGCTCTTACAGATTGATCCGTCGAGCGGGAAAGTCTTAAAGACGCTCAACGCGCCGGGGCCGTATCCCACGGGGATCGCCTGGGATGGCGCGGCCCTGTGGGTCGCCGACGCCGACACGCTCAAGATTTACAAGATCAATCCTGTGACAGGGAAAGTGATCGACTCGTTCGACGCCCCAGGGGACTTTCCGACGGGGCTGGCCTGGGATGGGAAGTTCCTCTGGCACCTAGACGCAGTCAGTATCTATAAGCTCGATCCTAACGGTGGAGCGGTCTTGGCCGAATACGAAGCGCCGCGGGATCGGCTCTCTGACTTGACGTGGGACGGGCAGTTCTTGTGGGCCACCGACGAAGAGGGCAAGCAGCTGGTGCAGCTTGGGTTTGAGTAGTATTGTTTGAATCACGGAGAGCACGGAAGTGGGGCATTCTTCCGTGCTTTTTATATCTCTCCGTGCCTTCCGTGATTCAATCCCCCATAGTAACGTAGATTACTGACGTCTGGCCCCTGGCAGGGTATCATAGGTCCAGCTGGCAGGGAAACGAGCGGACGCGCCAACAGCGCGATCTCCCTGAAAACACAGGAGGTGCCTTGTGAGCAAGAGTTCAGTTGTTTTGAGCATAGTCCTTGTCCTAGGGGCAATGGCGAGCGTAGTAGTAGTGGGGGTGGCCTCCACGTCAGGTAATCCCGAGACGATGGTCTTGAGGGACTTCTCCGGGGCGGTGGAGCCGGTGGCCCGTCCGGGCCAGACGTTCGTCGTCGCTGGGGCTATCAGAGTGTTCGATCCAGGGGATGACGGAGCGCCTACAGCGATCGAGACGATCTCCCTCTGCTTAGCGCCAACAAGCACCCTGAGCAGTCGATATATCAGTGGGCTGCGGCTCTACGTTGATGAAGGGTTCAATGGCTTTTTCGATCGGCGCGAGAGCACACTCTTAGGTTCGGTGGTGCGGCCCAAGCTCGATGACTGTGAGAACCCCGTCACGTTCGGGCGACCGGGGAATCTATTTGTGCTCGTGCCTGATCGTGGGGCGAAGCTCTTCTTCGTCGTCGTTGATATCGCTTCCGATGCGCCTGATGGCGCAAGCCTTGTGCTGAGCTTCGACGCGGAAGCGTCCGATGGGCTGCGCGGCGGCCCGGCGATCAGCTCTGGCTTCAGTGCTGATCAAGGCCCGCCAGTATTTACTGATACTATAACAATTCGTGCCACAGGCGGCGACGCCGAAGCCGACGTCGTCGACGAGACCCCAGCTCTCACAACTCGCCCCGGCACGAGCGTTGTCGTCCAGCAGTTTGTCATCGCTGATCCCGGCTCTGACGGTGATACCGAAGATGACGACTTAGCGACTCTCGTGCGCAGCATCACCGTGCAAGCCGTACGCGAAGAGACGACGATAGATCTCTCGCCGGGTGTGGGGCTGATTCAGAGAGTCAGATTATTCCGGGAGAGCGGGCGCACCGGCCCGGGCTGGCAAGAGGGCGACGAACTTTTAGGAGAAGTCGTGCGGCCCGACTTGGCTGCCGGGGTGACGTTTGGCAGCGGCGGCCGGAGATTGCTCCGAGTAGGACGGAACAACATCTTCGGCACGGGCGGCGTAGAGCGGCTCTATGTCGTCGTGGATTTGGCTTCCGGCGGCTTTGCCCACGCTCCTACAGAGAATCTCTTGCGCACGCAGATCACCGTTGTGGCCAGCGACGACAGCTCCGAAGACGGCGAAGAGTCTTCAGGGATCGAGACCCCTATGCCCGTGATAGCCAATAACGCTATTCAGATTGTGACAGTCAACCCCGGCGGCACGGCGGGGAGTGCTCGAGTCGTCCTGGGAGACGTGAGCCTGCTACGTGCTGGCAAGGCCGTGATGCGTGTGGAGGGCGTGCCCTTGCCCGGCCTAGCGAGCGTAATGGGCATGGTTAGTTTCGATCCCGATATCATTCAGGTAGCCGCGACGAAGCAGGGGGGCTATCGTGTGCGCGGCCTGGGCAATTATCGCGTAGATTTTCTCGATGTGAACAACGAAGGCGGCACGATAGAGTTTCTCTTGACTCTCAAGGGGGGGCGCAAGCCCTTGATCGGCGACGGCAGTGTCATGGAGATCGAGTTCGTCTCTGTGGAGGATATAAACCCGGGAGATGAGTCATATCTTAATGTTGAGATTGAAGACGCGCGGGACGCTCGCGGGGGTGAGCTGGTCTTCGACGAGGTGAGCGGCAGGGTGCGCATTCAGCTCATCATGGGCGACGTGGACGGCAACGGAGTTGTGACCCGCCGCGATGCCAGGCTGCTGGCGCGCTGGCTCCTGGGCCGTGCCGTGCTTACTCCCCTTCAAAAGAAAGTCGCCGACGTTGATCACTCCTGTCCGCCTGGCACCGACTGGGCGGCGCTCGCTCCGGGTGGCTGCGTGAACGAGACCGACGTGCGCTGGATCAAAGAAGCCGCGGCCGGCCTGCGCACCCTCAGCTCGAGTGCGAACTTACAGGCGCTCGGTCGCGGGCTGACGGTCTTGACGCTGCCGTCGGGCGGTCTGGAGTTCCGAGCCCTGAATGCTGAGCGTCTGAGCGTGCAGGTCTTCGGTCTATCGGGGAGCTTGGTCTTCAATGCCGAGACTACGACCGGAACCCTGCGCTTCGAGGGCGTCTCCAACAAGGGCGCTCGTCTTGCCAAGGGCGTCTATCTGTACGTGGTGACGCTCTACGGGCGCGACGGAGCCGTGTGGCGCAGTGAAGTGAGAAAGCTCGTAGTGCGATAGAACCACGGAAGGCACGGAAGTGTCCCACGGAGGGCACGGAAGAACGGCGCTTCCGTGCTTTCCGTGGCCTTTCTGTGTGCTCCGTGGTTCCAAGCTTGCACGGCTAGGGAGCACCCGCGGGGGCGTGTTTTAAAGTCGTACGCAGGGCAATGTAAAGCCCCACCATAAAATCTTCAGTGAGCTTAGCAGGAACGCTTGAAAGATTCAAACGGCCGAGGGTCTCGCGCACGCCGCGAGGCCCTTGGGGAATGTACAGCGTTTGACGAGGCTGTCACTCGAGCAGTATAATGCTCCAGTGCGCGTTGCCAGCGCTCAGATGAAGAAGAGCAAGAGAAGCCAGCGAATAGTCTACCTCCGCAGCAGCAGAATAGCACCCTTGAGCTCATGGTGGAGGGAGAGTCATGCCCAAGGTGACTGTAAGAGGACAGATTCTGTGCCCGGCTCCTATCTTGACGGTCCTGCTGGTCCGGGATGGGGAGCGGTTCATGGCCAAATGCGTCGAGCTGGATTTGGTCACGGAGATGGACACCCCCCAAGAAGCCTTGCAAGCTATGGTGGAGATGATCCGGGAGTATGCGGAGGATTATCGCGCCCGCGAGAGCCTGTTTTTGGCCAGCCCCAACCGAGCTCATCATAAGCCCTATGTTGATCGCATCCTAGCCTGCCAAGACGAATGGGAGCTGTGGGAGCTCCTTGAGGTGCGGCATGGCCGTTTACACCTACCGGCAAGTGCGAAGCGTGCTCCGAAAGCTCGGCTTTAAGCTGGTGCGCAGTCGCAAGCACGAGACATGGGAGAAGGTGTTGGAAGATGGCAGTGTGCTGCAAGTGCGGCTTAGTCACAGAGGCGGGCGGGATGTTCCACCAGGAACCTTTGCTGAGATGCTGCGGCAAATGGGAATTAGTCGTGAAACCTTCGAGGGATTGGTGTAAGTCAGAGTACCATCGGTGAAAAGCTCCCTCGCTAACCTTTCTGCGTAGGGAGCATCCTTATCTACTTCGGAGGTGACTGAACATATGACTTCCGCTATCTGGTTTTTGGTGGCGATCGCGGCGGCAGCAATAGCGATTGGGCTCTTCACGTTCGTGCTCGGACGCACGCCTCAGGCACCGCAAAAGTAGATAGTAGAGCCACTGCGCCGCCCGCCGCCCGTTGTACCCCTCCTCTCTGAGCACTCTGCCACAGTCGTGCCCCTGAGAGGATGCCCGCTTTCTTGAGCCATTGCCACACCGCGCAGGGACCATTCGAGCTTGACCAGCGCGCATGTGGAAGGGTAGAATAACAAGGTGATGGCGCATGACCTCCAAAGCCCAGATTAAATTCACTTATGAAGACTACAAGAGCCTGCCCTACGTGGAGCGCCAGCGCTATGAGCTGCTCGAAGGAGAATTGATCCCTATGACGCCATCGCCGGGGGAATCCCATCAGCGCACCTTGGCCAATGTGGGGTTTTACTTGCAGATGTTCGTCCGGCACCACCGGCTCGGCTCTCTCTATTATGCCCCCTTGGACGTGGTGCTGGGGGAGCCTGGGGAGGAGCAGGTCGTCCAGCCCGACATTCTCTTTGTGGCCAAAGGGCGGCGCCGTATCATCCGCGAGGAGGAGATTCGCGGGGCGCCGGATTTGGTGGTGGAGGTGCTCTCGGCTTCTACAGAGGAGCGGGATCGGGTCTTCAAGCGGCGCCTCTACGCCAAGTACGGCGTGAGAGAGTATTGGATCGTTGACCCTGAGGCCAAGACCATTGAGGTTTTGACGTTCAGGGCGCGGGGGTACGAGCGGGCGGGGCTCTACACCAAGGGCGAGATTCTCCAATCGCCGCTCTTGGCGGGGTTGCAGATTCCCCTCGACGAGGTCTTTTGAATCACGGAAGGCACGGGATCGCGCGGAGAGCACGGAAGTGGTGACGCTCTACGGGCGCGACGGGGCTGCGTGGCGCAGTGAAGTGAGAAAGCTCGTGGTGCGATAGAATCACGGGAGGCGCGGAAGTGTCCCACGGAGGGCACGGAAGAACGGTGCTTCCGTGCTTTCCGTGGCCTTTCTGTGTGCTCCGTGGTTCTAGCTTGCACGGCTAGGGAGCACCCGCGTGATCGCTGGTATTGACGATCCCGAGCGCCCTTGAGGAGCCGAGGGGGTCTCGCAGGTACGCGGGCCCTTGGGGAATGTACAGCGTTTGACGAGGCTGTCACTCGAGCAGTATAATGCTCCAGTGCGCGTTGCCAGCTTTGAGTGGGATCGTGCTAATATCGCTCTCGGCACCAGGTTCAAGCCCAAGAAGTCGAGGAAGTCTTCTATGGCAATCTCCGCGTGTTTAAAGGACGTCACCGAAGATTTCTGGCCTATGGGCAGAGTTTCTCCGGAAGATATCTCTTTGTAGTCTTCGAGCAGCGAGGCCGGGGGAGGATTCGTGTGATCACGGCGCGAGAGATGAGCGCAAAAGAGAAGCGACGCTTCCGACGATGGCTCAGATGAAGAAGAGCAAGAGCAGCCAGCGAATAGTCTACCTCCGCTCGGTGGAGGAGATCCCGGAGTTTGAGAGCCTCGAAGAAGAGGCGGCGTTTTGGGATACTCATAGCCCGGTCGAGATTCTGGATCAGTTGGAGCCGGTCAAGCTGGAGTTGACCAGCGCGCTGCGACGGAAGTTGGAGGAGCGTTATCAAGAGCGGCTGCTTTCCGTATGGCTGAAGCCGCACCAGATTAAACGGCTCAAGGAGATCGCCAAAGAGCAAGGGATTGATTGCTTCACGTTAGTGAAGCGATGGATTGAAGCGGGGATAGAGACTCAGTAGCCCTTGAGCTGATGTTCGCTGTGTTCATTGCTTTTTCGGCGATTAGCAGACACGCTTGAAAGATTCAAACGGCCGAGGGTCTCGCGCACGCCGCAGGGCTCCCGGATGGTTTTGGGGAAGTGTTGTAGGCATTTGCTCGTTCGTGATGCTCATGCTATAGTAAGGTGTTAGTGAAAAAGCCATGATCACGCGTCAAGAACTGGCCCAGAAGGTGATTGATTATCTGCAGCATCGTATGGCGCTGGTCGAACTGGTGGACTGGGCCGAGAGGGCGCTGATGGAGAGCGATCTTGACGAGCGCGATCTTGACGTTCTGCGTGAGGCTCTGGCGCGCCTGGGCCTAGCCGACGTCAAGGCGTTTGGCTTGAGCTGGGAAGAGTGCGAGCAGCTTCTGGCGCGCTTGGGGTACCGTATCCACGTAGAGGTCTCACCAGTGCCCTAATCCCTAGCGGCGCAGCCGAGGGTCTCACGCACGCCGCAGGGCTCCTTGTGTAACATAGATTACAGACACCTGACCCCAAGCGAGATATCATAGCTCCATAGGAAGGTTGGCGAATCCCTAGGGCGTTCAGCACAGGGGTCTTGACTTATGGACGGAGAAAGTGCTAAGATAACGGACGTCAAAAATACTCTCTTCGCTGCAAAAGGAGGTGTCGGCGCGCGTACAGAATATCGGAGTCACAGTCGTTCAGGCAGGCGGAAGTCGTTCAACCTAAAAGCTTCACAAAAAAGGAGGATGCGATGAAGCTCAAGAACATTGCAGTCATCGGGTTGGTGTTGGTTGGCGCAGTCGGAGCGGTCATCAGCTTTATGGTCTTGGCGGCGATCATCAACGGCGGGCCGGGTGACGATACGTTGACGGACACGGGGGGTAACGACGTCATTCGCGGCTTTGCGGGCGATGACGACATCACCGTGACTGGCGGGAACGATCGTGTGGACGCTGGCGATGACGACGATCAGATCGAGATTCAGGCCGGTGCCGGACGCGTTTACGTCGTCGGTGGCGAGGGCAATGACGTCATTGACGCTCAAGGTGGCGCAAACCATCGGATCTTCGGCAACGACGGGGATGACAACATTCTCATTGGGAGCGCCGTCTCCGGTGCCCGCGTGGATGCTGGCGATGGCGACGATGTCATTGATCTTACCGAAGTGGGCACTGCTGCCGGTGTCACGGCGAATGTCGTGGTCTACGGCGGCAACGGCGACGACGAGATCGAAGCGATCGGCTGTGGTACTACTATCGCCTGTAATCTCAAGATTTACGGCGGCCCTGGTGTGGACAACATCACGCTCGGCACTGGCCGCTCTTTTGTCGAGCCGGGCGAGGACGCCGACGTGGTCGTGGCTGGTACTGACCCAGATAGCCGTGACATCATCAACATCCGTGTCGGCGACGTGCCCGCAGGGGAGACTGAGAAAATCACCTGCGCGCAAGAATCTGATGCGGAGACAACCGTGATCCTCAAGCGCAACTCCTTAGGGTTTTTCCCTCGGGGAACGCCGACGCAGTTTGACACCAGCGGCGTCTTGACGATCATTGACCCACTTACAGGGGGAATCTACGAAATACGGCAAGGAGATGGCATCTGTCGGGTCGTGCGACGATAGTCGTTAGCTGTGGGGCACATTGGTATGTGATCTATTTTGTTGGATATGCCAATGTGCCACACGTGCTTTTATGATGAAGGGGAGGTGATCGTCGTTAATATTGCTGGGGTTTACATCAGGGTCAACCACAAAAAAGGAGGTTTTACCAATGAAGCGAAGCAAATGGCAGGTCTTAGGAAGTTTGGCGGCCGCAGTAACTTGTTTGGTCGGGCTTGTTGCGCTGGCAGCGGTCATCATTGGCACGCCAAATGATGACGTGATTGTTGGCACTCCTTCAGGAGATCTGATCAAAGGCTTGGAAGGGAACGACGATATCTCCGGTGGGTTCGGAAACGACCGAATTGAAGGCGGCCCAGGTGATGACACCATAGACGGTGAAGAAGGATCTGACCGAATCTCTGGTGATTCCGGGAACGACACTTTGACAGGAGGGGACGGCAGCGATCTCATTGATGGTGGCAGCGATGACGATAGTATTGATGGTGGCGATGGAAACGATCGGCTCTTAGGTGGCTCAGATGGTGATGTTATCATAGCTGGTAGTGGTAATGATCGCCTCGAGGGGGGTACCGGCAACGATGGGCTCAATGGTGGACCGGGCAACGATCTCCTCAATGGAGGAGAGGGTGATGAAGATGCTCTTGCTGGCGGCATCGTTGGCGGCGACGGCAACGATCGGCTGATCGGTGGGTCAGGTGATGACAATCTAGGTGATACCAACGGAGACTGTACGGACGACGAAGAACCGGGCAACGATCGGCTGGAAGGCGGCGAAGGCGACGATGTGCTCTGTGGAGGCAGCGGCAACGATCTGCTGGTGGGCGGGCCGGGCGCTGACGACAATGGGGGCATCACTCCCATTACTGGAGGCTTCGCCGATGCTCTACCTGAAACCGACACATACTGGATCCGTCAAGGAGACGTGCCGGAGTTAGAAGTAGAGACCTATCTTTGCACTACTGAAGCAGGTGATACCGGGATCATCATCTTCTTTGGGCGGCAGTTCAACTTCCCGCCGGGCGTCATTGTGCCCGGGCAGCTCTTCGACAACGCTCCAGGTCCCGATCTCGTCGTTACTGATCCTTCGACTTTCGGGATGTACGAGATAGACGCAGGCCCCGGGACGTGCTTAATCAGGAAGCGCTAACTTCGGCAGTAGATTGAGCTGAGCAAAGATCGGATAACACCGGGGGTCTCGCGGGTGCGGGGCCCCCGGAGTGGTTTTAAGACCGTACGAAGGGCCGCGAAAGCACCTATGGATGCCGCGACTCGCGCCAGTCCTGGATGATCGTGGGGAGCGCTAGGATTAGAGCAACTAGCACAACTCCCCCCAGCAGGACGTAAAGGCCAAGATACTCCATAATTCATTCACTCCTCTTCTTGGGTCGAGTGAGCATGTAAGCCAGCCAGGCAAGGATACCGTAGGTCAAGATGCCGATTGTCCCCAGCGATAGCCGGAAGCCCTCTGGGCTCAAGATTTGTCCGAAGACTAACGCTCCCACCGCTATGTTCGCTGTATCCATCAGCTTTTCCGCGAAGAGTCGCCGTTGCTCTGGAGTCATAGACGCAATTAGCTTAGCAAGAGAGATTCAAGAATTCAAGGCGGTTGGGCGTGACGCGCGTCACCGACGCTGGGGGCCCTTGTCCCGTATAATAGTGCCATGAGCGATCCATGCGCTGCGCTGAGAAGCGCGGGCCGGCACAAGCTAACACTTTGGAAGGAGGCATGCGATGACACAACGACAATTTTACCGAACGGCGATCGCAATCTTGGGGATCTCAGCGCTGGCAGCGCTGGGGATTGTCAGCTATCTGGTGCTGGCGCTGAACTTCACTTGCCCACCCGCTGGAACGAGCGGCACAACAGTCACCCTCTGCCAGGGAACAGATAGAAGCGATACAATTGTGTTCGCCTCCGGAATTTCTGCCAGTACCATCACAACCATCAATGGTGGAGGTGGCAGCGATCGCATCATTCTAGACTCAAGGGGCACAACAACGCTCGCTATCGGTTCCAATCCGCAAGTCAATGGAGGAGATGGCAACGATAGTATCACGGTTGATTCTCGCGTGACCAATAATATACAGATAAACGGTGGGGCAGGCAATGATGTGATTTTCGATGGCGGTGGCGGTACTGCAACGCTCCCGTTGAGAGGCGAGGCTGGCAACGATATCATCCGAGGGAATGGAGGAAACGACACGATTGAGGGGGGAGATGGCAACGATTTCCTGCTAGGTGGAACGGGCACTGACACAATCAATGGTGGACCAGGCAACGATATAATTGACCCTGGCCCAGACGGGGATGGAACCACTTTCCCAGCGACAGCCACAGCCGGCCCCATAGATGGCGGCGGAGGCAATGATGTTTTTATTCTTCGGCGAGGAGATTCCGGTAATGTTCAAGAGAATATCATCTGCACGCGTAACTCGTCAGATCGCAGCGTGGTGAGATTGGTCGGTTACTCCAAAGACGATCCAGCCTTAGCGGGGATCGCGCCTAGCGTGTTGCCGCCTGATCCGTCTCCGTTACCGACGATTCCTGGAGCGATTATTCGCGACGGTACAGGAAGCTTCAGGATCTTCGCTGGGCCGGGCCGTTGTTCGATTGTGGTCGGCACGCGTTAGATTTATAACGAAAGCTCTTGAAGGAGGTTCGCAATGTTGGAGCGCTTTAAGGAGCAAACTAGTCTCGGTCTGGTGCTTGTCTTCGCTCTTGTCGGAGTGATAGGCTTTATCGCTTGGGCTGCCGTGATCAACGGCACTCCGGGGGATGATGATATTGAAGGAACGTCTGCGAATGACAACATCAAGGGATTCGCTGGCGACGATGTCATAAGCGGTAAGGGCGGAAATGACTTCATAGACGGCGGTCTGCACGATGATATGATCGCCGGTGACTTCGGAAACGATACCATCTTCGGTGGCGACGGCGATGACACCATCTGCGGTGGTGGCTACGAAGATCCTTCCGGTAAGTCTGGATGCGATTTCACTTCCCCCAATTTCCCGGTTACCAGTGATGTGATCAACGGTGGTCGCGGCAACGACATGATCTTCGGCAGCAGTGGCAACGACCGTCTTATGGGCGGCCCCGGCCACGACACGCTCGTCGGCGGGGCCGGGAATGACTATATTGACGGTGGCACCGGCAATGACACCATTGATGAATTAGTGGACGATGGCAGTATAAGCGATTGCGGGAACAACACTCTCATCGGCGGAGCGGGCAACGATGTCATCACCGGCGGCTGCGGCAACGACTTTATAGATCCTGGGCAAGGGCTCGATCAAGTAGACGCCGGCCCGGGCGATGACACGATCATCATCCGTCCTGGGGACGTCACGGGATTCCAGACAGAGATCATCGCCTGTGGCGAAGGCGACAACGATACGGTGCTGCTCTCCGGCTTCCCGCGAGGGATCCAGCTTCCCACTGGCACCAACCCGCCGGTGACAGTCACCGATCCCTGGACACGGGGGACGTATCTTATTGACGCCAGCTGCGAGATCATCGCCCGACGCTAGCCCTAGCGAGGTTGGCAGGAGCGACGCGCATCAGAAGTCTGAAGAGTCCATAGAGTCTCGGGAGTCGGACTCTATGGACTCTCTTGACTCTCCTCAGGGACCGCCGTGACGTCGAGGAAGGACAGCCGGCCTTGCACCCCGCTCCCTAAACACCCTACAATGTGCCACAGCTTATGAGCGGAAAAATACGGCGCGTCATGATCGGCCTCGGCTGGCTCGGCCTCGCCTTGCTCAGCTTGCTCTCTTCTGATAAGAATATTCACGCCCAACAGGCCCTCGCCGAAGTCAGCGTCGAGAGCAAAACTCTCGCGCCTAACTCCACCGGCTCCGTCACTATTAGCATCAGCGAAGGCCCCAACGCCGGCGTCGCCGACATCCAAGGGACCCTGCGGTTCGATCCCAGAGTCCTCAAAGCGACTAAAGTCGAGGGCCAGCAGGACTACGAGGTCTTCGCTTCTAAGCTCGATAACAACGCCGGCGAAGCGAAGTTCGTCGTCACCAAGCTGCGCGCCCCCTACGCGAAAGCCGGCCCACTTATCAAGATCGAATTCCAAGCGATCGGCAGATCGGGCGATAGATCAGATCTTCGGCTCACTTTAGATAAGCTGGGCGATCCCACCGATCGCACTATACCCCATAAGATCATCAACGGGCTGATCACGCTGGGAATGGTGCAGAATCAGCCGCCCACTGCGAATTTTAGTTTCACCCCCGCCGCGCCCAAGGTGGACGAAGAGATCTCGTTCAAGGACGAATCTACTGATCCTGACGGCCCAACAGACATCGTCAGTTGGGAGTGGGACTTCGGCGATGGCACCACGAGCACCGAACAGAACCCCAAGAAGAAATACGCTCAGAAGAAAGTCTACGACGTCAAGCTCACGGTGAAGGACAGAGCGGGGCTGCCCAGCTTTGTGGTGAAGAAAGTTCCGGTGGGCATCGTGCCGCCCAAAGCTGATTTTGTGTTCAGCCCCACAAGCCCCGAAGTCGGCGACGAGGTTCAGTTTACGGATAAGTCTACCGACGACGGCAAGATCGTTGGGTGGCGCTGGGACTTTGGTGACGGCACCACGAGCACTGAACAAAACCCCAAGAAGAAATACGCTCAGGCGGGAACTTTTAAAGTCAAGCTCACCGCGCGGGATAACGATGGCGCCGAGAGCACCGTTGAGAAGAGCATCACTGTGAAGGCTTCAAGTAGGCCGATCATCGGGGTCTTTCCCAATCCGGCGCGCGACAGTGCGACGTTTGTGTTCACCTTGCCGCCTGGGGCGACCGGCGGGACGTTGCTTGTCTTCAATATCGCTGGGAGGGTCGTGCTGCGCAAGGAGAAGCTGACGGGAACCCAATTTGTGTGGGACATCAAGAGGGACGATGTGCCCAGCGGCCCCTATTACTATCTCATGATCGCGTTCAAGGAGAACTCTGTGATAGGCCGCTCGCGCATTGAGAAACTCATCATTCAGCGTTAGGGAGGAGCCGATGCGCCGTGCGTTTTGGCTGCTAGGACTGACTCTTATAGGGCTTGGGGGTGTGGGGCAGGCCCGCCCGCTCGTCACGGTCTTCGATATTGGCGCGGGGGTGCGCCCGGTGAGCTTGGGCGAGGCGTTCACGGGCCTGGCCGACGACGAATACGCGCTCTTCTATAACCCCGCAGGATTAGCTCTGCTCACCGGCGGTCGGGCGAGTCTCTTATATCAGTCGCACTTTGGCGCGTCCACGTATCTCAGCGCATTGGGGAGTTTTGGGAATATCGGGGGCGGACTGATATTCTTTGATTTTGGTCAAGTGCCCTGTCTGACGGCGCAGAACCAGCCCTGTAAAGACGCTCAAGGCAAGACGATTAGCTCGTTCGGGTATTCGAGCTTCGCTCTGGCGGTCGGCTGGGGCGCTCCAATGCGCTCGTTGCCGTTCTTGAGCAATCTTCCCCAAGGGTTGGCGCTGGGGCTGAGAGTAAAATTCGTCTCGATCACGAGTTTCGATCCCGTCAAGTTTCAGTCTTTAGGGATCAGCGGGTTTGTGTTTGACCCGTCGTTGTTGTGGGAGCTCGGGGCGTTTGGGCCGGTTGAGGCCGTTCGTGTGGGCGTGGTCTTAGAGAATTTGCTCGGTTTGGCGTTTGGCGCTTCAGCAGAAGAGAATTTCCCGATGGGGCTGCGCCTGGGGGCCTCGGCACGCGCGCTCGATTTGGTCACGGTGAGCGCGGATCTTTCACTGAATGACGGGTTTCATCTGGGAGCTGAATATACTCTGACGAAGCTAGGCCCTCTGGAGAGCTTGAGCATTCGTGCGGGGATGCTCACTCGGACGGGGCTGGGAGTGAGCGTGGGGCTGGGGGTCGTCTTCGGCACGCTGCAGATAGATTACGCGTTTCTCTTTCATCCCGATTTTGAGGGCTCGCACTGGCTCTCCGCGTCGTTTCGCTTCTAGTGCGCGGACGTGATCTCCATCACTTCCCCAATGCTTGAGATTCAGTACAATAGATGTGTTCTTATTCGGGCCTGTGTGGCCCGCTGATGAGGAGGTCTCATGAAGCGCACAGAGCGATGGGCGATCTTCGTCGTCTTGCTGGGGTGGAGCACGATGGCGTTCGCGCAGGAAGCCGCGGTGCTCACGGTGGAGAGCGTGACCGTGCCCCCAGCGGCCAAGACGACCATATCCGTCACGGTAGCACACGTCCCTGCGCCGGGCATCGCCAGCATCCAAGGACGATTCTCATACGATCCGAAAGTGCTCAAAGTCACCGATGTGGCATTTCCGCAGATTGTGGGTGCCAACGTCACGGTCTTTAATAATACTCCGGAGTCCGGTCTGGTCCGATTTGCCGCGACGCTTGCCGGCGCAGACATCGCAGGGATCACCGAGGGGACGCTCTTAGAGTTTTCCGTAGAAGCCGTGGGCAAAAACGGCGACAAGAGCACGCTCACCCTCACCGTCGAAGTCCTGAGCGATGTCGGGTACAACGCCGTGCCGTATCAGATTATTAATGGGACTTTCGAGATCAAAGAAGTCGTCAATCAGCCACCGGTTGCGGACTTTGAGTTTGCTCCGGCGCAGCCGGCTGCGGGGCAGACCGTCAAGTTTACCGACAGATCCAAAGACCCCGACGGCCAAGTGAAGTCTTGGCAGTGGGACTTCGGCGACGGCACCACAAGCACCGAACAGAATCCGTCGCACGTCTATCGCACTGCGGGGACGTTTACAGTAAAGCTCATCGTGACCGACGACAAGGGCGCGCCAAGCCCGCCCACCGAAAAGAAGATCACCGTGGGGCCGCCGGCGCAGATTGCTGTCACGATCACAAACTTCCCCAATCCCGCGAAAGATCGCACAAAGTTCGTCTACGGCTGGACGCTGCCTGCGCCCGCCCGCCAAGCGACCTTGAGAATCTTCACCATCAAGGGCGAATTGGCCTTCACCAAAGACTTAGATACGAACAAGACGGAGTTCATCTACGATCTGAAAGATAGTGTCGGTCGGCCCTTGCCCAACGGGCCGTACTTCTATGTGCTCTCTGTGACGGCGCAGGACAACAGTATCGTGCGCTCGGCAATCGGCGTCTTGGCCGTCCAACGATAAAGGGGGCTGCAATGAGAGAGTTCCAAGTTCGAAGTTTCAAAGTTTGGGTGAGCCAGGGCTTAGTCTTTATAGCTCTGCTGGTTGCGATGACAAGCGTTGGGTCAGTTTTTGGGCAGACGCTGCTGTCGCTCTATGAGCTCGAGCGTGGGGCGCGCCCGGCGGCCCTGGGCGGCGCGTTCACCGGGCTCGCCGATGACGCCTATGCGCTCGTCTATAACCCGGCAGCGTTGGCGTTCTTAGAGCGAGCCAGCGCGCACGCGCTGATCGAATCTCGCTTCGGAAGAGCTGTGTACGGTTCGGTCGTCGCCGGAGGACGCCATCTTGGGGTGGGCTTGGTCTTCTTGAATGTCTCGAATATTCCCTGGCGCGATGAGAATAACAAGCCCGTGCAAGGGGGCACGTTCGATTTCAGTCAATTGGGGCTCACCGTTGCTGGGGGGATCTCTTTGGCGGATCTCCCTTTGGGAGCGGGCTTGGGGGCTCTGCAGAATTTCGCTGTTGGGCTTCGGGCCAAGATCATAACTGTGAGCACATTGCCTGAGGGCAGCGGTGCGGGGTTCTCGCTCGAGCCGGCGCTCTTCTATAAGCTCAATAATGTAGGGAGCCTAGGGGGATTGCGCATCGGCGTTGTCATTGAGAATCTTGTGGGTTTGGGAGTGAGCTATGGCAGTGGGCATAGCGAAAATTTCCCCATTGGGCTGCGTTTGGGAGCCTCGCTCAGCCCGGTGCCCGGGGCGATCCTGAGTGCTGATGTCGAAGCCAACGGCACGGTGCACCTTGGGGGAGAATATAAGCTCTCTAACGCACAATTTGTTCGATTCGGCTTGCTCCAGCTTGCAGTGCGCGGTGGGGTGCTCGTGAGCCCATCGTTAGTACAAGCGAGCGTGGGGTTTGGCACGAGAATACGCGGTGGCCTGCAGCTCGATTACACGGCGCTGACGCACTCGGAATTGCCGATGACGCATCGCGTGGAAGTTGCGTTTCGCTTTGGGTTTCAGAGTTTTCTCTGTCTGATACTGGGGCGATCGTGTCCGGCTCCCGAGGAAGAAGTGATACTTCCTCCCACGGAGGAGCCGCAGCCTCCTGATGATCCTCCTGGTGACTCTCCGGAGTGCCCCGGCGATGACCCGAACGTAGACTGCGAAAACGATCCGTTCTGGCCGTAGGGTGATGCTCCTTAATTTTAGAGATAGTCTTCCAAGAGCAAGATTGCGAGCCCCTCTTTGCGGTGAGCTCGCTTCAGCTCTGCATCGTTGGTGAGAAAAGCTTTGGCCTTCTCTACTACAGCCGTGCTCAGCAAGAGCGCATCAGGAGTGCGCAGCCCGTAGTAGGCCCGCAAGCGGGCGGCCTCCCGAGCAATCGCGCTATGGGGAGCAACGATGGTCGTGTGAGGCAGCCCTTGGAGAAAGCGCTCGCAGGCCGTAATAGCTGTTTCATTGCCCTCAACAAAGGGCTTGACCAGAAGCTCTGTTATGGAAATTGTGGAGATCACCGCTGTGAACGTGCCTTTGGCCAGCAGGGAGAAGACCGTCTCTGTTAGGCTGGCATAGGGGGCAAGGCCCTCCAAATGATAGATCAAGACGGAGCTATCGAGCCCGACCTTCCCTGCGCGAGCTAAGTCGGCTGCTAGGCCTTTGCTTTGTCCCATGTAGCTCGCTCTCTCCGGAGGTAACGTTCGAGCTCTTCTGGGGTCTGTCCCCACGTCCCTCGGAGCATCCCGCGCGTGAGAGCGGCATAGCGTTCCGGCGTAGTAAGTACGGCTTGGCCATCGTGAAGGACAATCAGCACGGAATCACCCTCTTCGAGCTTAAGGGCCTCTCGAACCTCCTTAGGCAAGACCATCTGACCCTTCCTGCCAAGTCTGACTATCTTGGTTAGAGTCATACTATGATACCTCGGTCTGATTATAGTGAAGATAGTCCGGTGATTGCAAGGAGATAGGGAACAAATCTCGTGGCACAGGGGCCGCAGAGCCCGCTTGCACGGCCCAGACGGACAGAGTAACATAACTCTTAAGGGTGATCGCGCATGGCGACCCAGGCCCAGATGAAGTTCACTTACGAAGACTATAAAAGCTTGCCCTATGTGGAGCGCCAACGGTATGAGCTTCTCGAAGGAGAGCTGATCCCCATGACGCCATCGCCAGGAGAGGCCCATCAAGCGGTCTCTATTGCCCTATCGTCGGCATTGTACAGATTCGTTCGGGAGCAGCGTCTTGGCCGTGTCTACGAAGCCCCGTTCGACGTGGTGCTAGGGGAGAGGGGCGAAGAGCAAGTCGTCCAGCCCGATATTCTCTTCATCGCTCAAGAGCGACGGGATATCATTCACGAGGAGGAGATTCGCGGCGCGCCTGATCTTGTCATAGAAATTCTCTCCCCGGCGACAGCCGAAAAGGACCGAGTCTTCAAGCGTCGGCTCTATGCTAAGTATGGAGTGAAAGAGTACTGGATCGTAGATCCCCATGAAGGGACTCTGGAAGTCCTGACGCTGGGCGAGCAAGGATATGAGCGATACGGACTCTATAGAAAAGATGAGGCGCTCACGTCGCCGCTTTTGCCGGGATTGCGAATCTCACTTACTGAAATCTTTTGAGCGGCGGCCAAAAGCGGCCTAGCCGTCCCAGCCCCACATATATACTCGCTCCCGATGCTACGCTGAGCCCCACAGCGAAAAATTCTCCAAACAAGCTCGCCCACCCTGCAAGAATATACACAAGAATCCCCATCAGGACCGACGCGCCGATCATCTTGGCGATGGGACAAGCTGAATCGGGTTCTCTGAGTTGGAGCGCCCCGTTGAGGCGTCTCTGCAGGAGCAGAAAGAGCAAGAACGCATGAGCGATACCAGCCAGCGACGTAGCCAGTGCCAGCCCACCCACCCCCAACGGCCCCACGAGTGCATAGTCTAAGACGACATTGAGCGCTACTGTGAGGGCCCCGGTAAAGAGCGGCGTGCGCGTGTCTTGCAGGGCGTAGAACGCCCGCGTCAGCAGATACGCCAGAGCATAGCCGATCAGTCCCGGCAGGTAATTTCTGAGCGCATACGCTGTCAGCAGTGTGTCTTCGCGGGTGAAGCGGCCGTGCTCAAAAAGCACTTGGATGATGGGTTGGGCGAGCGCGAACAATCCCACGGTCGCGGGCAAAAGAATGGAGAGCGAAAATACCGCGCTCTCGCGGAGCGTCCGAGCGAACAGACGCGTGTCGTTCTCGGCAGCGTGCGCCGACAGTCGTGGCAGAATCACGCTGCCTACCGAGACGACAAAGAGCCCCAAGGGCAGCTGAAAGAGCCTGATAGCATACTGCAACGCTGAGATGCTCCCCTCGGCCAAGTGCGAAGCTAATTTGTTGTCTACGATAGTGTTGATCTGGAAGATCGCAAGCCCCACCACCGAAGGGAGCATCAGTCGGAAGAGTCTTTGGAGACCCTCGTCGCGCAGGTCGAGCTGCGGACGATAGCGCCAGCGATCTTTCACATAAGGGATTTGGAAGAGCAATTGCCCTAGCCCCCCAAGCAGCACTCCTACAGCGAGAGCATAGATCGGCTCGACGAAGAGCTGGGCGAACGCCCACGCTGAGAGGATCACCCCGACGTTGAAGAGCACCGGTGCAAACGCCGGAGCGAAAAAGCGCTCGTAGCTGTTGAGCACGCCCATGACGATCGCCGCGATCCCCACAAGCGCAATGAACGGGAATGTGATCTGAGTGAGTCTCACTGTCAGCTCGAGCTGTTCGGCAGAGAATCCGTCGGCGAAGAACGGCACATAGAATGGGGCGAGGAGGATTCCCAAGATAACTGCGCCGGGGAAGAAGATGAGCGCCGCCGTGACGACGGTGTTGGCGAAGCGCGTTGCTTTCTCGGGGCCGTCTTTGGTGAGGCGCTCGGTGAAGATGGGGATGAACGCGCTGGAGAGCGCGCCTTCGGCTAAGAGCTTTCGCAGCAGATGAGGGATCATGAATGCGATCAGATAGGCGTCATACACGCGACTGGCCCCAAAGAGATCAGCGATGACTACGTCCCGAGCGAGCCCCAAGACCCGACTGAGCCCCGTCGAGCCGGAGGTCACCAAGACGCTCTTGAGTAGGGAAGCCTGGGGCCGTCTTGTCTGGGCGTCCGAATGGGTCATAGTGAGTTATTTTCGCACGAGGGCCAGCCCCACCGCGATGGGACGCCGGCCTCCGATCGTCTGCACCGTCGCGCCCTGACGGACAAGCAGCGTGCTGGAAGACCCTCCGTCGAGCGCCAAAGCCGACTGTGCCCCGAGCGATTGGGCGAGGATCGCTACTGTGCGTAGATCTGCGCCGACGCTTCGCCCGTCTTTGAGAATCACGATGAAGAGCAAGTCTCCCGATTCGGTGAGCGCCAGGGCGCTGCGGGCGGCCTTGGCGTTTATGAGCTCTTCAGAGAATCGTTCGGCCTTCGGATCGAGCACGATCTGGCCATCTTTCAGTAACAATGGTCCGGCGCTGATCGCCTCGCGCAAGAAGAGCACCTGGGGATCGAGCGCGTATGAAATGTTTACGCGATCTCCCGGACGGAGTCCGCCCAAGCGACGTCGTGCCGCACCCGTCGCAACGAGGAGCGTAGACTCGCCGTCGGGGAGCACTACGCCGTTTTCTGTGACGCTGACGACGAAATTATGTCGGAGCCGCACGGCTTTGAGTGGAGCGTTGCTGCGGATGGGCAATGCATAGCGATCTGTGTAGAGAAAGAGCCCGTCAAAAGATGGCGGGCGATTCAGCCCGTCAATAGCGACGGGCTGTCCAAACACCGAAGCGGAGAGCAAGAGATTTGGGGCGAAGAAGTACAGATCGCCAAAGAGCGAGACCCCAAGAGCGCCACGACGCCCATAGGGCGCGCTGTGCACAACCCCGTCCTTGACCAAAAGCCCGATGGGCAGTTGAGTGCTGGGATCGAAGAAGTTCGCGTTGATTGCCACAAGGGCAGTGTTCGCCATCTTCTCCAACGGCTCGAGCGCGCCGATGCCGTCGCGCGGCAGCGTCACTGTCAGCCTATAGCGTTCCTTCCAGTTCTGGACTCTCACATAGTGAACGCTCACAGGGCCGTCGACGGTGAGCGCCCGAGCTTGCACGTAGAGCATATCGTCGCTCACTCGTGTTTGAGATTCCGTGCGCATGAGCACTCTGGGCTCAGGGGCCTTCGGCGCTGCACGCACCCACACGAGAAATTTTTCAGACTCGACGGCAGTCGCTTGCGCCGTCTGGGAAGCTTCAAGCTGGAGATGAACTCTGAGCGTTTCGGGCGGCTCTTGAGTGATCGTGACGGGTGCGTCGGAGAGCGCGCTGACGGTGTGAAAGAAGCGCACGGTGACTAAATTATTCTGGGTTTTGAGCTCGAAGGGGGCGCGAGCTGAGAGCGTGAAAAAGACCCCACTTGAAGAGACAATGATAGAGACTAAGCGTGCCGGCGTGCTGAACAGATAATAGGCGCTGCCGACTTTAAGAGTCTTTATGCGCAGAAGCTGTGTCAGCTGAGGGAGCGCGATATAGAGCAGCGGGCCGCGGGCGACCAGCTCTTGGGGAGAGAGCGTCGCTGACTGTCGTGCGCCCCAGCGCAGCGTCACGCTCTCGTCACTGACGTCTGCTTCGGCGCCGAGTATTTTAGCAAACTCGACCAAGGGCACAAAGATGTGGTCGCCTTCAACAAGTACTCTATTTTTGAGGGAGATCGGCTGATTGTTCAAAAAGACCTGAGGGGCTTGCGCCGGCGCAGCTTGCGCGCCGACGACAAGCCCAAGAGCAACACTGAGGATCAGTCGTGTCAATCGGCCGATGGCTCTTCCTCCACGTGGACGCGAATGCTCGCCGTAATATCTTTGTACAG
This sequence comes from Candidatus Fraserbacteria bacterium, assembly GCA_947085185.1. Taxonomy (GTDB): domain Bacteria; phylum Bipolaricaulota; class Bipolaricaulia; order RBG-16-55-9; family DRXL01; genus JANXCC01. The sequence goes on from CAMTVK010000007.1 coordinate 133,568, forward strand.
GGAGATCGTGACGGGGTGGACGCCCAAGGTCTCGATGGGAGTCTCTACTTCGATGCGATCTTTGGGGATCTCGATGCCGAGCTTCTCTAAGATCTGTTGGGCGATCTCTTCGCGGCGCACCGAGCTGTAGAGCTTGCCGTCATGAGCTTTACGCAAGAACGTGAGCGCGAACCCGTCGAGCTTCGCGTGTGCGGCGCGCGCCCACTCCTCGCGGGCTGCAAGCTCCAGCGCGCGCTGCTCGCGCACCTTCTTAAATTGGTTGATGTAATGGGGCGTAGGCAGGACGGCGAGCTTGCGCGGCAGAAGATAGTTTCTCGCGTACCCGTCAGCGACTTTGACGATATCCCCAGGCTCGCCTAGCTTCTCGACGCTTTGGGTCAACAAGACTTCGATCATATGGGATCCCTCCTGGTGAAGTACAATTGGGATGGGCCTATTGTACTGACCAGGCCTGTCATGCGCAAGATGCTTGAGCATCCAATACTGTGTTATAGTATAGTAAGCGGGGGTGGCTTGGAATGACCGATGTCCTTTCGGATTTAGGAAGACGTACCCTGATCATGGGAATTGTGAATGTCACGCCTGATTCTTTTTCGGACGGGGGGCGCTTTTTCTCGACAGAGCGTGCTGTGGCACATGCCCGTCAGCTTGTCTGTGAAGGGGCGGATATTCTCGATATTGGGGGAGAGTCGAGTCGGCCAGGCGCGCAGCCCGTCCCTTTTGAAGAAGAGCTGCGCCGGGTTATCCCCGTCATCCGCGCGATCCGCAGAGAGTTTTCTGTTCCCATCTCGATTGACACGTATAAGGCTTCGGTAGCGGAAGCAGCTCTCGACGCTGGGGCCAATATCGTCAACGACATCAGTGCGTTGCGCTTCGACAGCCGTATGGTCGAAGTGGTCGCTCGTGCGGGTGTCCCCGTAGTGCTGATGCACATGCAGGGCGACCCCAGAACGATGCAACAGAACCCTACGTATACGGACGTGGTGAGGGAGATTAAAGAATTTCTCAGGGAGCGCATCGCGTACGCTCTTGAGCACGGCATCGAGAAAAGACGGATCATTATTGATCCGGGGATCGGCTTTGGCAAGACCGTGGAGCACAACATTGAGATTTTGCAGAGGCTGAGCGAGCTCAAGGAGCTGGGCTGTCCCATCTTGATCGGCACATCAAGAAAGTCTTTTATCGGGCGGCTGGGGAGCACGACGTCTGAACCACTGCCGATGCATGAGCGCTTAGAGGGGACGATCGCCAGCAATGTGATCGCGGTGATGAACGGGGCGCAGATCGTGCGGGTGCACGATGTCGCTCCGATGAAGAGGGCATTAGCAATTGCAGATGCCATGCGCTATGATAAAGCACAGTGGAGGTAATGAGACAATGGCGATTAATTTGAAGAAGCTGCGTGAGATGTCGGGGCGAGTGGTCCTCGTGGATGAAATCTATCCAGCGTTGAGCGTTGCTTGGGGGCACGCGTTTGCTCTGCGTGGGAGGGTGCATGTGCAGGGGCAGGCGGTCCATCGCGACCGCGCGATCTTTCTCGACCTGCGCATTCAGGCCACCGCGGTGCAGCCATGCAGTCGCTGTTTGGCGGACGTGATCTCGCCCTTAGATTGGGAGGAGCATCTGGAGTTTCAGCCGGAAGAGCGCGGGGGGCTGCTGGAGCAGGAGGCGTTCACGTATCGTCTTGAGGATACGGAGTTGAGCTTGCAGCCGTATATTGTGGGGTTGATCGGGAGCGTGCTCGATCCCAAGCCACTCTGTCGGCCGGACTGCAAGGGGCTTTGTCCCGTGTGCGGGCAGGACCTCAATGTCAAAGAGTGCGCGTGCGGGGCGCGCCGCGAGGGCGACCCGCGCTTGAAGATATTGAAAGAGCTTTTGAGATAGTGCCATGCGCGTTCTGGGGATAGACCCTGGCCTGGCGACGACAGGGTACGCCATCATAGAGACTCAATCTGGGCGCGTGCGCGTGCTCGAAGCCGGGGTGATTCGCACCCCCGCTGATAAAGAGCTGCCTCACCGATTGCACACGCTCTACGAAGATACACGGCGCCTCTTGAGAGAATACCAGCCCGATGCTCTCGCTATTGAGGAGCTCTTCTTCGCGCAGAACCGCACCACAGCGATGGCTGTCGCTTGCGCCCGTGGGGTCGTTCTGCTAGCAGCACATGATGTAACTGAGATGAAGGGCTACACGCCGTTGCAGATCAAGCGGCGCATTGCTGGCCACGGCCGCGCAAAAAAGCCCCAAATCCAAAAGATGATGAAGCAGCTCTTGCACTTGAGAGAGATCCCCAAGCCCGATGATGCCGCCGACGCGCTGGCTGTGGCGCTCTGCTATCTGCTTGAGGCTTGCAAGAGACGCTGAGTTGCTTTTTCCCCCAAAATGTGCTATAGTGAGTCTAAGGACGATTTCCAGCACGAGCCCATCTGTCACACCAGATAGGTCACGGCGAAACCTTCCTACATAACCCCAAGGGGGTGACAGATGTGAGCTTCGAACGCAGGATGTACGACGTCAGCAGCATGAACCTCAAGTGCGCCCAGTGCAATAAGGCGATCACTGAGCTCCCGTTCCAGCCGGATGGGAGCCGTCCGGTCTATTGCCAAGAGTGCAATCGTGGGCGGGCGCGCTCTGGCGGATTCCGCAGCGGGTACAATCGCGGCGGCTACCGCGGACGATAGAAGCGCACCAAGAGAAGGCCGCTAGGGAGACCCTGGCGGCCTTCATGCTTTTTCTGAGAATGAGAGCGAAGATGAAGCACACTTCACACCCCGATGACGCCCACGGGCCTTACAGCGCCAGCGAAGAGATCGTCCACAGCCTCACGCACGGCATCGGGACCGGCTTGAGCGTGATCGGCGGCATCGCGCTGATCGTCTTAGCTGCGCTGTATGGGGACATCTGGCGCATCGTGAGTTTCAGCATCTACAGCATCACGCTCGTTATCCTGTATCTTGCTTCGACGCTGTATCATAGCGCGCGCGATCCTCACCTCAAGCAAGCCTTGAAGATCCTCGATCACGCGTGTATCTATCTCTTGATTGCTGGGACGTATACGCCCTTTCTGTTGGTGAGCTTACGTGGCCCGTGGGGCTGGACGCTGCTGGGGGTCATCTGGGTGCTGGCGTTGGTGGGCATTATTTTTAAGATCGTTTCGGCTCAGCGGTTTCGTCGCTTCTTCGTGCTCGGGTATCTGCTGATGGGCTGGTTGGCTGTCATAGCAGGGCGCGAGCTCTTAGCGCGTGTGCCGACAGAGGGGCTCTTCTGGCTCATAGTAGGTGGAGTGCTCTACACCGTGGGTGTGCTCTTCTATGCGTGGCGCAAACTCCCCTTTAGCCACGCGATCTGGCACCTCTTCGTGTTAGGCGGCAGTCTCTGTCATTATCTTGCAGTGCTCTCGCTGGTGCCGAAAGCTTGACGGTCCCCCTGAGGCGGAGTATGCTAAAGATATGGCCGATCGTATGCTCTTGATTGACGCGAGTTCGCTCATCTATCCCGCGTTTCACGTCATGGGCAATCTGAAGACGAGCGCCGGCTTTCCCACAGGGGCCATCTATGGGTACGCCCGCACGCTCTTTATGCTCTTGCGGGAGTACCCGTCGCCGTATATCGCCGTAGCGTTTGACAGTCGTGGGCCCACGCACCGACATCACATCTTTGCAGAGTACAAAGCGCACCGTCCGGCGATGGACGAGGCCCTCGCCATGCAGATCCCAAAAATAAAAGAGCTGACGGACGCGCTGAAGTTAAAGAGATTGGAGCAACCGGGCTACGAAGCCGACGATATCATCGCGTTGCTGGTGCCGCTGGCCAAAGCTGCGGGGCTGGAAGTCCTGATCGTCAGCGGCGACAAAGACTTATTACAGCTTGTTGGCGATGGTGTGCAGGTGCTCAAGCCGGGGCGTGACGTCACAAAAGACTTAAAAATTCTCGATTCTGAAGGAGTGCGCGAGTACTTGGGCGTGCGCCCCACCCAAGTGATGGACTTTCTCGCGCTCGTTGGGGACAGCTCCGATAACGTTCCGGGGGTGCCGGGGATCGGCGAGAAGACTGCACAGAAGCTTTTGAGCGAGTTTGGCTCGCTTGAGACGCTCTTAGAGAATCTCGACCGAGTCGAGCCTAAGAAGCTCCGTGAGAAGCTCAAAAGCTTTCAAGAGCAAGCGCTGCTCAGCCGGGAGCTGGTCAAGCTAACGCCGCCGCCGCTGGCGATCTCTTTGGAGGAGTGTCGGGCGCAATCTCCCGATGTGGAGCGTCTGCGGGTGCTCTTAGAGGAGCTCGAGTTTCGGAGCTTACTGAGGGACCTTTCCCCTCACCCGGGGAGAGGAGCCGGGGGTGAGGGTGGAACTGGAGGGGCAGGTCTTCACACTGAAATCATTCTCACAGAAAGCCAGCTCGACGCGCTGCTTGAGAAGCTTAGGGGCGCTCCAGAGATCTCCCTCGATACCGAGACGACCAGCGAAGACGCGATGACCGCTGAGCTTGTCGGGCTCTCGCTCGCTGTTGAGCCCGGAGGGGGCTTTTATATCCCCGTGGCGCACGAGTATCTTGGCGCGCCTCAGCAGCTTGCTCGTGATCTTGTGCTGGCTCGGCTCCAGAGCATTCTTGAGACCAAGCCTATCCTAGGGCAGAACCTCAAGTACGATGCCAAAGTGCTCAAACGTGCCGGGATCGAGCTCAAGAATCTCGTCTTCGACTCGATGCTCGCGGCGTATCTGCTCGATCCGGAGGGTCGCAAAGATCTGAACGAGCTGGCGCGGCGCTATCTGGGGCACAGCGTGATGGATTTCTCTGAGCTTGGGGCGGAACGTATAGATATCGTGCCGGTGGAGCAAGCCGCGGCATATTCGGTTGCCGACGCTGAAGTCGTGATCCGACTCAAAGAGAAGATGGTGCCGGAGCTGCGCTCCAGAAACCAAGAAAAATTGTTTTATGAGCTCGAGCTGCCCTTAGTGCACGTGCTCATCGAGATGGAGCTGAACGGGATTTTGTTGGACAAAGAAGTCTTACGCGAACAAGCCAAAGAGCTAGAAACGCTCGCGACGCAGCTGTTGCAAGATATCTTTCACGTAGCTGGGCAAGATTTTAATCCCAACTCCCCCAAGCAAGTCGCGCATATTCTCTTTGAGAGGCTCAAGCTGCCCGTGCTGCGCAAGACCAAGACCGGCCCCTCTACTGATGCGTATGTCCTGCAAGAGCTCGCGGGGATCCATCCCCTCCCTGAGAAGCTCTTAGCATATCGGGAGCTTGAGAAGCTGTTGAGCACTTATGTCAAGAAGCTCCCAGAGTATATCAATCCTCAGACGGGCCGGGTGCACACGACGTTCCAGCAGCACGTCACTGTAACAGGCAGACTCAGCTCGACCGACCCGAATTTACAGAACATCCCAGTGCGCACCGAGCTGGGCGGACAGATCCGAAAAGCATTTGTCGCACCGCCGGGACGGGTGCTCATCGGGGCAGACTACTCTCAGATCGAGCTGCGGGTCTTGGCGCATCTTTCGGAAGATCCGGGGCTGATTGGGGCATTCGAGCGCGACGAGGACATCCACGCCCGCACCGCCGCAACGATCTTCAATATCTCTTTAGAGAGCGTAGGGCCGCGGGAGCGCCGCATCGCCAAGATGATCAACTTTGGGCTTTCTTATGGGATGACCGGCTATGGGCTGGCGCAGCGCACGGGGCTGTCGCGCTCCGAAGCCGAGCGATTTATCAAAAATTATTTCGAGAGATACCCAGGGGTGCAGGCGTATATGGAGCGTGTCGTGCAAGAAGCTGACGAGAAGGGCTATTTGGAGACGCTCCTGGGACGGCGACGGTATTTCCCAGAGCTGTCCAGCCATGCCAAGCGCGAAGCGATCAACTTTCCCGTGCAAGGGACGGCTGCTGATATTATGAAGCTCGCCATGCTGCGCGTCTACGAGAAGATCAAAGTGGGAACAATCAGAGCTGATATGCTCTTGCAGATCCACGACGAGCTGATCTTTGAGGCCGACGCTATAGAAGCCGAGCGTGCTGCCCAGATCATCAAACAGACTATGGAAGAAGCGTTTCAGCTGCGCGTGCCCTTGAAGGTCGAGGCGCGCATCGGAGCCAACTGGGGCGAGATATAGAGAGTCTAAGAGCCTATGGAGTCTAGGGCCGGAGTCTGTCTAAGATGATCCGGACGATGATGAGCAGCCACCCTAGACCAACTATCCCATAGATGGCTTTCTTGAGGGCTTCGAAGATCCCGATGAGCACGAGCACGATCGTGAGCAGGGCTAAGTACCCAATGGGGTCAACGAGCCCCTCGGAGATGAGATCAGGGACGATTCTATTGACCAGCCCCACGATGAGCTGGCCTAGCCAGTGCGCGATCGTCGAGAGAAACGTCAGGGCTTGATCGAGCCAGCTGCGTTCTGGTTGTGGTGGGACGTGCACGCCGTTCAGATTCTCCATAAAAAGAATTTTAGCACTCTTTTGGGAGCCAGGGCAAATGGGCCGAGTTGACTCATTGAAACTGTTACCGAAAGGGTCATCGATTCCTCATAAACTTGGTTACCAAAAGGAGGAACCGATGACCCAAGCCAGTATAGCCGAGCTGGTGGAGTCCTGGCGACCTAGGTATCTTCGCGCCAGCCGA
>CAMTVK010000008.1:0-16902 GCA_947085185.1 Candidatus Fraserbacteria bacterium
TCATCTGCCCCGCTACCAGTGGACCTTCTTGGAGGGGCGCACCCGCCTGCGGTTTCTCGCCTTCAGCCATCAGAACAATTTGACCAACGCTTTATGTTTCGCCGGGCTAGTGCTCTTCTGGCTGCGAGGTTATGGGATCAAGCAGCAGCTGCAGTGGCAGACGGACTGGGGCAGCGAGTGGGGCGGGGAGAGCTTGGCGAAGATTGAGCGGCTGAACCGCAAGTTCTTTGAGCCCCTGGGAGCGAAGCTGGTGCGCTTCCCCCTGGGGAGGAAGGGCTACAACGGGCGTGTGGAGAGGAGCCATCGCACCGACGACGAGGAGTTCTACCTGCCGCTGTTGGAGCGAATCCGGGACGAGCGGGAGCTGGTGCGGCAGGCGGCGCAGTGGCTCTACTATTACAATGTGGAGCGGCCTCACAGCGGAGCAGGGATGGATGGACTGAGTCCGTGGGGCAAGCTGCGCGAGCTGGGGGTGAAGGTGCCTGCGGAGTTTGCAATGCTGCCGCCCATTGTGTTAGATAGGATCTCGACCGATTGGGTCCTGGGCCCTGGTAACAATCTCTTGACCCATTACAGGGTGGCTGGCTCAAGCTGCTTGCAATTTGGGGCTGCTCTGCGGCCCCGCTGCCCCGCTCACCTTGTCTGCTTCCCAGAAAGTGTGAACAGGGCGAGATGCCGGTCATTTGCTTCTAAGCCGGGGATGGGCGATATTAAAGAGATGCTTAAGCTTCTCTTCGAGGGCGGGACCATAAAGGTAACCGGCTCAGATGCGGCAGGGCCGCCGCCTCAAAGGCACTACCTGGAGATCGTGGGCTTCTGGACGCCGGAATATTTGCAGAAAAAGCTGGCCAAGCTCAGAGCTGCTCAGACGAAGATGCTCATCGCGGTGGATAAGAATCTGAAGTGCACAGAGGAGGAGCTGGGCGAAGGCAAAGAACTGTTTCGTGCGACACTGCTAGCGCGAACGCGCACGAGCGGCCTCGCCGCGGCCCCTACTTACGCAGCTCGACCAAACACATCGGGATAACGGGCAAGTACCTCTCGGATGTCTTGATCATATCGGACCACGATCACACGATAGCCTCGGCGCACAAGTTCGTCGCGCACCTGGCGATCTCGAGCGGCTTGTGCTGCCTCATCGTGCACGGAGCCGTCGCAGAATACACAGACATTGGGATCGTAGAAGAAGTCCGGAATGCAGGCCGGCTCGGCGATTGGCTTCTGCGCTTCGTGGGGCAGCCGGTAGCCTCCATCAGCGAGGACCTGGAGAAACCGCCGCTCGAGCTCGGAGCGGGAGTCAGTGAGCGAGTGTAGCCACTTGAGGTGCTCCTCGCGGGAGCGACCTGCCACACGCGGCTCGGTGCGGCTTTCGGCCAAGTCGAGCAGGATCTGCTGGATGCGATGCCGGTCGAGTTGCAGCGCCTCGTTCTGGTTCGCGAAGCTCAGCAGGCACTCGTAGCACGCAGCGCGGCAGTCCGGCCTTCCGTCCCTCGGGCCGCTGTCCCCAAGTTCGAAGTGACAGATCTCCAGGGCGGTGCAGGCGACTTCAGCCAGGGCGTTGGCCTCCTCCACGAGTCTCCGCAGCACACCAGCCCCCCCTTCGGCTGCCTCGTACAGGAGAATCGCTCGATGATCCCCGGCACCGATTGGCTCGGCGGCGAGCTCCGTCTCTTCGAGCTCGAACGTCTCCTCGAGCCCGCGCTTCAGCGCATACCGGAGCGTTGCTTCCACAGCTGGATCCTCCCGCAACCCTGGCTCGAGCAACCGAACGAGCAGCACATTCTGCGTAGCGCGAACCGCCAGGCTGACGCGCTCCAGGCGTCGCGGACGACCCGAAGGATGCGGCTCCTCTGGAGCCGAAGCGAGAACCTCACCACTTTCGAAGTCCACCAAAAATCCTAGGACTGTGGCGCCTCTCCAGCCATGGTTGACCCGCAGAAGCATGGCCGCCGGCGCGTACACGAGCCGCAGAACGACGTTCCCACGGCTCACGACATCGGCCTCCTGAACGCGGTAACCCGATGCTTCCGAAGCGAACTGGAAAAACGTTTCCAGCGCATAGCCTCGCCGCCGGCGTTCCTCTTCGTCGGCCGTGATGCGACCCCGCCGTCGCATCCGCACGTTCGGCATCTCAAGCAGCGTGGCCATGAGGCTGTTTCCGCCATCAAACCGGCTGTGGCACACCGGACAGAGGTCGAGATCGGGATCCGCGAACGCACCGCACGAGTGGCAGAGCCGTTTGCGAATCTTTCGCTCGTCGAGGCCCCCCGGAGGTGCTTGGAAGGCCACAGACTCCCACTGGCATCCCTCGTGGTAGAGGAAGTTCTGCGGGGCGAACTCGCGGATCGCCAGGAACCGAGGCCGGGCGATAAAGTCCCCCTCCTCACCTCGCGGAACCCAGGCACGCACAGGCAGCGCGGGGAAGTTGTACCCGGGCAGGAACCCTTCGCTCGCCAGATACCGGTAGGGATAGAAGTCGCCTTCCTCCCGCGCGACACCCACCTGAAGGAGGAGGTTCAACTGCCTCCGAGCCTCGTCCTGCCGGAGCCTGGCCCGCTGCTGCTCTTCTCTCGTCCGCGCCCGATCCTCTTCGGCCCTGGCCGCATCCCGCAGCCTCCTGGCGGCACGATACAGCTCACGCCAGCGGTCGAAGGCGCGGTCGAACTCGCGTGGGGCTTCTTCGATCACCTGTCGGATCCACCCCTCGCTGAACCAGCCGCTCGCAGCGAGCACCCCTTCGTCGGCGGCGAGAAGCTCGCGCACGCGGCGCTCGATCTCGCGTCGAGCTGGCTCAGGGAGCTGGATTTGCGCAGCGGCTTGCTCGCGCAGCGGCAGCTCGTCCCGATCCGTATCGATCACGTGCTCGATCGAGTGACCCAAGGGCAGGCGCACGTGAGCCAACCAGACCGCATGAATGTGGGCGCGCAGCAAGGCCTCGTTGGCGAGGTCGAGACGGGGCGGGCGGACACGTCCGGCGACCATCTCGGCGCGGCGGCGGAAGAAATACTGGTCGTGGCTGTTGAGCGCGCCACAGTAGGTCACAATCAGTCCTGGCTGACCCTGGCGCCCGGCGCGACCGCTCCGTTGCGCGTAGTTGGCTGGCGTTGGGGGAACGTTGCGCAGATGGACGAGCTCGAGATCGGCGATGTCCACACCCAGTTCCATCGTGGGCGAGCACACGAGATACGGGAGCCGCCGGCCGACCTCCGCCTCCTTACTCCGATCCTGATCTTCCCAGCGGAAACGCCGTTCGCGGTGCTCGCGCTCACCCGGCCGCACCACCTGCGCGGTGTGTTCCCTCGCCTCCATGGCCGCCAGGCTCGCCGCCTCGATTCCGTAGAAGCGCTGAAAGAACGAGTTGACCGTGCGGGCAGGCGCAGCGTAAGCCGCACCCCAAGCCCGTCGCGAATACAGGGGATCGGGATCGGGGGCGGACCCGTCGCCCAGACACCAGCGCAGGCACGAAGCGTCGAGCTGATAGAACTGGTGGTCGTCCACTGGCTCGAGGCGCACGAGGAGGCCGTGCCTCACCAGGAGATCGAGAAGACCCTCCAGCACTCGCCCGTACGATTCCCCGCTCACCCCGAGACGCGTGCGCAGGAAGCGGCCAATAAGGCTGCGCTCTCCAAGACCGAAGCCTTCGACCTGACGGTGCGAGCGACCCAGACGCACGAAACGGTTCGCCCGGCGCAGCTCGTCGTACTCGGGGTCAAGCCCCCAGAACTCGTTGAGATGCTGCTCGGCGCGGCGGCGGAGCTGCTGCTGGAAAGGCTCCTCCAGCACCCGGGCACGAATCGCGAGTTTGCGACGGAATTGATCGAGAATGGCCCGCAGCAGCAATCTTCGATCTTCGGGTGCGGCGTCCGCGAACCATGGATGGAGCGCGGCCAACTCGGCACTCCGGATGAGCTCATCCAGGCCGCGATACTCGATCTTCAAGAGGCCGACCTGCTCGAGGTTCGGGTGCACCACGCGCCAGCCCCGGCGCAGATCTTCGTAAAGCCGGTATTCCGTGAGCTCGGTGAAGACCTTGCGGACCTCTTTTGCCGCCGAAGAATCTGGGTCGAGTTCCGGATTTTTGGCGATATCAGCGATGCGGAGTCCCGAGGCCTGAACCACTTCCTGGGCGACGCGATCGAAGGTCAGGACGTTCTCCTTTTTCAACGCTGCATAGAGACTCGCGCGCAGCAGGGCCACCTGCACGAAGTCGTTGAAGTGCCCGGCCTGGAGCGAGGCGTCCTGGCGGTTGTCCGTGAAGGTGAGCAGCTTGTCGCGCGCCGCTTGGGTGAGGCTCGCGTGACGGAGAAGCGAGCTGGCCAGGATCGTGGTCGCACTTGAGCGCCCTTCGCTGGAGAGCGAGGCGAGCTTGACGAATTCCCGCTCTCGCCCGGTGTAGTACTCCCCACAGGCTAGGCAGAGGGAAAACGGGTGCGGCTGCCACCACATCTTCCGGGCGCCAGGCTGCGGCGTGGTGGTGAAGGATCCGTCAGGGCGCACCCACACCGGCTGCGGAACGCGATTTCTCCAAGTCGGCTTGAGCTTGCCGTTCGCGTTGTACCAGTCCTCGGGGATTTGCTCCGGCGACCAATCGCCCTCCTCGGGCGCGAGCATCAGATACCCAGCTTTCCCCTCTTCCTCGTCTGGCTCCATACCGACCGGATGGGGGAGGTACCGGTTGCCTGCCTGCAGCGCGTGGTAGTAGTCCTGCCCGCATTGGCGGCAGAACTTCACCGGTAGGAACAGCTTCCCTTCGCCCGCCTGGACTTGGCCTTCGAGCGAAAACTGCCGCTGCTCGCGGTCTTCCAATGTTGCGTAGAGCGTCCGGCCCTGGGCCACGAACTGATGGAGCTTGAAGGCCACGGCACGGGTGCCGCCCTCGCCCAACAAGGTTCCTCCCCGCACCAGGAGTTCGCGTAGGTACCGGACACAGTGCTCCGGGTCGGCCCCGGTGATCTCGGAAAGTTGTCGGGCCACATCGGAAAGTGGCCTGGGCGTGCGGCGCTTCAAGCTTCCATTGGCTTCTCGCTCGAGGCCCAGCTCGTATTCCAGCCAGCGCATGACGAAATGGCGCCGAAGATCAGCAAGGTCAGCCGGCGGTGCTGCCGCCAGCGCTGCCTGCAGTTCCTCGGTCGAAGGGGGACCGCCCTCGGTGAACGGGGCGAGCTTCTCCTCAATGACCTGCTCGGGGCCGAACGGATGTCCAAAGAAGCGGCTGGCGAACTCCGCAACGGCCTGTTGTCGCTCCAGTGCGGTGGCATCCGGCCGCGAAACCATCGTGGCGCTGGTGCCGATATGAACCACGTTTGATGCGGCGCAGCGCTCTTTGAGGCGGCGCACCAGCATCGCTACATCGGCGCCCTGGCGGCCGCGGTAGGTGTGGAGCTCGTCGAAGACCAGAAAGCGCAAGCCGCCGCCGGCGCGGTCCAGAAACCGCTGGTCTTCGGGACGAACTAACAGCAACTCCGCCATCACGTAGTTGGTGAGCAGGATCTGCGGCGGGCGACGCCGCATCTCCTCGCGGGCCGCGTCGGTCGTCTCGCCCGTGTATTTCGCGAAGATCACCGGGAAGGGCTGACCCAGCGCCTGCTCGTAGCGCTCCTTCAGAGCGCTCAAGGCTTGAAACTGGGAGTTGACCAAGGCGTTCATCGGGTACACCACCAGAGCAGCGACGCGCTCGCCCGTGTCGGGGCGGCGGATCAAACTTTCGACGATCGGCAAAAAGTAGCACAGGCTCTTGCCCGAGCCCGTGCCGCTCGTTACGACAATGCTCTCCCCCGCCAGTGCCTTGCGGATCGCTTCCTCTTGATGGCGATAGAGCCGGAACGGCCTGCCATCTGGACGGCAGAAGATGCGAGCCGTCTCCTGGGCAATGAGACCCTCGCGTGCCAGCTCGTCAACGCTCTGGCCCAATTCATACGCCGGGCTGAGTTGCACCAGCGGCTCGGGCCAGAGGTGGCCTTCCTCTTCAAGAGCCTTGTCCACGAACGCCCGCGCTCGGTCATCGGCGATCAGGAAGAAGGAGCGAATGAAATCGCAATAGTTGGAAAGGACACGTTCGTGCAAGTCAAAGATCGTGCTCATGCCGTACCTCCTTGGGCGTTCGCCGAGAACGCTGCACAAAAGTTATCGTATGTCTCCAAAATCGTGCGTTTGGTGCGGTACTCGCCATACCGCTCCTCGTCTTTGCGGCGGACGATAGGGAATTGGTCAAGGATGTAGGCGACGGCGTCACGAGGCGTAGGGAAAAGGGCTTTGAGTTCGGGCGTTGCCTCCCGCTCCCACTCTTCGGGCGTGCCCAAGTAGAGCAGAAAGAAGGCGGCATCCAGCTCGCAGCGCAACTGGAAGCGGCGCTCCTCGTCCCAGCGGAACGGGGGACCGTCATAACCCAAATCTCGGGCGAAGGGCGCCAAGTCCCACGCCGTGTAGGTGAGCTCGAGCACCCGCGGGCGGAGCCAGTCCGCCAGCGTCTCCCCCGGCGACCACGGACAGGGCCGCTCGAAGACCGAAGGCGGAAGGATGGGGAATTGCTCCAGATAACCATAGGTTAGATTGGTTCCCCCAACTTTTTGTCGGGCAACAAAATCCAGGGCAAATGAGTTCAGCGACGCGACTAGTCCATGAATTTGAGAGGATATTTGGGAGAAAAACACAGGCATTGAATGCCCCACCCCCACCCTCGGGATCACGGCGGCGATGACGGTGCGCTCGTTGGTGGCGTTGGTGATGTTCCGCCAGCCCAGCAGCCAGCCGCGGTCCCAGCGGCCCTGCAGGCGGGCCTCGACCTCCTCCTCGGGCACCCAGTAGCGGGGGAGGACGACGTAGTCGGGGTCGGCCAGGCGTTCGGGCGGCACCTCGGGGAGCTGCGTGCTCTTCGAGCCGGCCGGCTGATCCCGGTAGTCCCCGAAGCGGTGGTGGTATTGCTGGATCATCTTGGCTTCATAGAGGGGCAGGTACCGCGCCTCGCCCCGCACAAAGACGTTGCCGTCGAGCCGCCACCCCTCCCGCTCCAGCTCCTCGCGAGTGCGGAAGAGATGGGAGTCGTTGGCCATATGGAACATAGCCAGAAACGACACGCCCCACGGGTTCCCCGGCGCCCCCAGGGTCTCGTTGACCAGCACGGGCACCCGGCGGTAGATGTGCTTGGTGAGCTCGGCGTCCCGCCGGGTGCGGAAGATGGGAGCGGTGCCCGTGTTGGGGTTGAGCAGGCGGAAGTCCTCCGCGCTCAAGGTGAAGCGCCGCTCAGAATCATGCAGGTCACGGGTCTCATGGCAGAAAAAGGCAAACTCGGGAGTAGAAACTTTGCCATCGCTGGTAATAGTGAGAAGACAGAACTTGTAACGGCTATCAACTGCAGGAAACAATTTTTTGCGGTTCTCAAAGTCGTAGAGGGAGACCAGTTGGCGGCGTTCCACAAGATCACGGAAGAAGTGTGAAGTGGTATCGTCGGTGGCGATGCCGGTGGGGACGATGATTCCGGCTCGCCCGTCGGGCCGCAGCAGCGCGCGGGCCAGCTCGGCGAAGACGGCGTAGGTATTGATGTCGCCCCGGCCGGTGAGGGGGAAGCGTCCGCTGTGGCGCAGGAAGCGGCTGGTGGATTCCGCGGCGTGCAGGGCTTCGCGGTATTCCGCCCAGAGCCTGGGATTGCGGGTGGGCAGCTCGCGGATGAGGCGTTCCCGGGCGGCCTTGTTGGGCGCCTGGGCGATCGCGGGGTCGCGGGTAGCGAAGAACTCCTGCTCCTGAAGCTTGATCCGCTCCCACGGCGGATTGCTCAGCACCACGTCGAAGCCGCCCTGCTGGAAGACCTCGGGGAACTCCAGCGGCCAGTGGAAGAAGCGGTGGCGCGCCGAGAGGTCCAGGGCGTTCCCCAGTGCCTGCCCGTGGCCGGTGCCGGTCTCGAGGTAGCGGAAGAGCGTGGCAGTTGTAATGTGGGGTGAACTACTGTGCGCAAGCTTCTGGAAAAACGCCGCCGTCCACAGGTCGCAGGCGATGCGGTCGCGCTCGGTTGCGCGTTGCCAATCGTTCAGAGCTTTGGCCTTTTGGCGGATCTGCTCTGGGGTGTCGTCCGGTGTCTCGAGCAAGGGGCGAAGGGATGCCGCCGCGCGACTGATTTCTTCGTTGGCGTCAAAGGGGAACGCGTACTGCCCGGCCTGCTCGTACTTGTTTTGCTGCTTAAGCGCGCGAGCCACCTGGCGATCCTCGTCCGATACCGGCTCGAAGGCCGCGTCGGGAATACCCTCTTTCAGTACGCTGAGGTCGAGCACGCCCACCAGGGAATCGCCGCAGCGGATGCGGTGGTCCAAGAAGGTGAGCGGCTTGCCCTCGCAGTGGGCTTCGAGCCACAGGGCCACGCGGCAAAGCTCTACGGCCAGCGGATTTTTATCGACACCGTAGATGCAGTGTCCGACGACGTCGCGAATCGCCTCGCGCACGCGCTCGGGGGCGGGTTCGTCTTCACCCGTGCGGACCTTCGCTAGCTCTTTGCCCAGCCGCCGGGCGGCCGCGAGCAGGAAGTGCCCCGAACCGCAGGCGGGATCGAGGACACGGATGGAAAGGAGCGCACGCTCTTTCTCCTCGGATGTGCGGGCGTTCTTCAGACGCTCTTCAATCACCGGCTCCAGTGCCGAGCGGATCAGTTCGGCGACGAGTTCGGGGGGCGTGTAGTAGGAGCCTGTGGACTTGCGCTCGGACCCGAACGCCAGCTGGAAGCGTGGCACGACCCCCGAGGTGTCGATCTGCGGGTGGTAATCGAGAAGGCTCTCGTAGACCGAGCCGAGTTCCTCGACGTCGAGGGCGGCGTAGTTGACCCGGCGGGGAGGCGCCGAAGGAGATTCGCGGTAGTAGGCGAGATGCCAGAACGCCTCGAGGAAATCGCGGTTCGTGATCGTGCAGGCGTCGAGGTCGAGAGGCTCGAAGAGTTCGCCGTTGAGCGGTGGGGCGTTCAGAAGCGAAGCGAGCTTCTCGTTGGAGAGGACCTTCCACAGCACCCGGAGGCTGCACCAGATATCGTCGTCCTCGGTGTAGGAGCTGCGGCGATCGAGCAGCCGGCGCAGCCGCGCCACGCCGTAGTGCTCGCGGTACAAGGGGTCATTGCTGATCAGCCTCCGATCCTCGGAGACTAGGAGGAACAGGAGTCGGTACACCAGGCGCAGGAGTTGGCGGTAGAGTTCCTCCGGGGGCAGGCGATCCGGTTCGCCGTATCCGGGTGACACCTGTGCTCTCAGCAACTGGTTCTTCTGGTGCGAGAGGAAACCGTTCGCCAGGCGCTTGATGCACTCTTCGACCCCGTCGCGTAGCCGCTCGCGCACCCGCCCGCCCTGCTCCACCGCGTGCTCGTAGTATCGTTCCAGGAGGCAATCCCGTGCGTCATCGGCGGAGCGGGGCAGGCGGCTTCGGTGGAGGAGCCGGTAGAGGAGGGCAAAATCGGTGAACTGCCGCTCCTCAAAGATCTGTCGGAGGTCGAACTCGACATAGGCTTGCCGGCGCACGTAGGTGCTATCGCGCAGCAGGCGCAGCGTCAGGCCGTTGGTGACGATGCCCCAGAGGCGTTCGGTGCGGTTGAGAAACTCCTGCACCAGCGAGTGGGGTGCGAGCCGCGGTCGCCCCGTGGGGGCCAGGCGTCCCAGTTCCTGCCTCGCCCCCACGATATGTACCGGTGGTGCGTCCTCGGCCTCGCCCGCCCGGTGGGAGATGGCGAATGTAAGCCCGTCTACCTCGTAGGCGCGCGGGTTGTAGCGCAGTTCGTAGCCCAACAGACTCAAGAACGGAATCACCCAAGCGTCGCGGGTGACCGACGTTGCCGGGTCGGTGTCGGGGAGGCGCTCCAGCCGGCGCTGGAAGACCTCCCACTGGTCGCGGGCATCGGCGAAGACACTGGCGATCTCGTCGGTGAGGCTTCGTCGGCCGTCGAGCCCGAAGTCTTTCGGCTTCTGTCCCGGAAGATCGCCTGCCAGGAGTTGCTCCAACGTGTCCGGCCCGAGCAACCCTCCTTCGATCCGCACTGCAGGGAACAGACTCATGGCGACACCACCGGTTGCAAGATGAGAAGTCCTAAGAGATCTGGGGGAAACTGCGGCTTTACCTCAAGCCCGCGCACGCGCAGCGACACCGCTTGCCGGATGCGCTTGTGGGCGTCGGTCAGTTCACGCGCCCGGCGCACCACGCGCTCCCGGATCGCGCTTTGCAGCGGATGGGCCATGCCCCAGTTGTCCGCCGCGTCGCACCACTCGCCCAAGCTCCCGAGCGCCCGCTCGACCAGCTCCCGCTTTTCGCGCAGAGAGATATTGGCGTCCGGCTTGGCCTCGGCCAGAAGCCGAAGCGCGTCACGGGCTTCCAGCCATTTGGCATCGCCCCCTGCCGATCCAACGAAGCCCAGCACCAGCACCTCTTCGGAGAGCAGGGGTCGCGCCTGGGGTTGCTCGACCAGGTAGCGCACGCGCAGCAGCAGGATCGTCGTGAGTTCCTGCACGGCGCGGGTGCGCAAAACACCGCAGCGCGAGGCGGTGGCGTGGCCGCGCCGGCTGAGCGCTTCCTCGAAGAGGAACCGCGCCAGTGTGGTCACGAAGCGGTGGTTGCGACCGATGTATTCAGCTCCCTCGGGGGTGGGCGAGTCGAAACTGATGAGCCACCGTCCGCCCTTGCTTGGGGGCAGGGCCAGCCGAATCGGCTCAGGAAGTGTCGCAGTTGCCTCCGGGGTCACGGTCACCCGGAAGACGCCCGGCCGGCGGTCCGGGGTAACAGTGAGGCCGATTCGCTGAGCCGCGGCGAGGACAAACTCGCGCACCGCGCTGGGATCGCCGAGCACCGCGTCGGTTGCCTCGAGTTCGCGCTTTACTTCCTCGGGCTTGAGCGCGCGCTGCGCGAACCGGGTGCGGTTGATCCTCTCACGCTCCGCGTCCCGTTCCCAGCGCCGATGCAACTCGTCGACCTGCGGAACCCCGAGGTCCAACACGAGCTGCCGCTCGGCCGCTTTCCGCCCGCCGCGAAGGAAGAGCGCTTCGAGCACGGCCTGGGTGACGCTTTCGCTCTCTTCAGGCACTGGCACGTGCGTGCCCAACGTGCGGTGGATCTCCCGCGCCTTGTCGAGGAGCACTTCGATCACCACGCCGTCCACGGGGTTGTCTCGCCCGAAGAAGCGAATGGCCTTGACCTGCTTGGCAGACTGCCCGTAGCGGTCCACCCGTCCCTCGCGCTGCTCCAGCCGGTTGGGGTTCCACGGGAGATCGTAGTGAACGACGGCAGTGAACTTCTCCTGGAGGTTCACGCCCTCGGAAAGGCAGTCGGTGGCGACGAGCAGGCGCGGGCGGCTGAGATCGATCTCGTCTATCTTGGCTTGTCGCTCGTCGTCGCCCATGCGGCCGGTGACGCACACCACCTGGACCTCAGGCCCCAAGCGCTGTCGCAAGTGCTCGGCGAGGTACTCCGCGGTCGCTACGTACCGGCACCAGAAGATCGGATGGAAGCCTTCCGCCACCAAGTTCCGTGCGATCTCGATTGCTCGTTCGAGCTTGGCGTCCTCGGCCGTACCGTAAAGCTGCTCGGCGAGTCGCGCGAGTTCTCGCAGCTTGCGGCGGTCACCATCGGCTAGGGTCTCGGCCGCGGCCCCGACGGCTGGCGTGGGCGCTTCGTCATCGGTACGATCCTCAGCCGACTCGAACACGAAGGAACCGTATTCTGGTGCATCCTCTTCTGCCGGCATGAAACCCGCGCGATTGGCCAGCGCTGCCAGCGCCGCCGCCGGACTGGACATCACGCACCGCAGGAGCGCCAGCGCCCCCCAGTAGCGCACCCGGCGCTTTCGCTCCTCGAGGTGCTCGCCCGTTTGCACAATCTCCGAGCAAAACGCGTACGTGCGCTCGAACAGCCCCCGGTACGGACCCGACAGTTCGTAGGTCTCGTCCACGGGTTCCCGCTTGGGGAAACAAGGGCCGGCTTCCCAGGTGTGCTCGATATCGCGACGCGTGCGCTGCACGAAATGGCGGGCCAACTCGATGCGCTGGGCTTCGTCCAGTTCGCTGACATTCCACGTGGCGAACTCCGGGCGCATGAGCCCGAGGAGCGAACGGAAGGCCTCCTCGATGCCACTATGCGGCGTGGCGGTGAGGAGGATCAGGTGCCGGTTTGGGTTCTTGGCTACCTCTTCCAAGAGCGCGTGCCGTTCTTGTTGCCGTTGCCCCGACGCAGCCGCTGCACCGTGCACCTCGTCGACGATCACGAGTTCGGGACAGAACTGCAGAAACTGGTGCCGGTTGCGTTCGGTCTTGACGAAATCGATGCTCGCCACCTGGACGGGGAAGTGCTCGTAGATACTCCGACCGAAGGGCTTCTGCCGCTCGAGCTGTCCCACTGTCCCCGAACGTATCACCACCGGGTCGAGGTTGAACTTCTCGTCAAGTTCCTTGGCCCACTGGTCGCAGAGGTACGGCGGGCAGAGCACGCAGAAGCGCTGGATCTCGCCGCGATCGAGGAGTTCCCGGGCGATGAGCAGTGCCTCGATGGTCTTCCCCACCCCCACGTCATCCGCGATGAAGAGCCGCACCGGGTCCAGACGCAGGGCCATCAGGAGCGGCACGAACTGATATGTCCGCGGCCGGATCGAGATGCGCCCCAGCGACCGAAACGGGGTGGCGCCCTCGCGGAGCGTGAGCCGCGCCGCCTGCCAGAGGAGATGCGCGCTCGCTGCGTCCGACACGTCTTCAGCAGTAGGAAGAGGAAACGCCGCGGGCTCAACCCGCTCGAACGACAGGTCGTAGCCCACGAGATTCATGAGGCCCCTGTGTACCTTGACGACGTCGTCGGTCGTGCCGGTGAGCGGGCGGAGCGCGAAGACCTCGTCTGTCTCCGCCGGCAGCAGAACCCACTCGCGGTTGCGGCAGCGGACGATCGAGCCGGGATTCATTGGGCACACCCTCCTTTGGCGAATGGCCTATCGGTCTTGAGCGCCATCAGGCCTCTCGTGGCCCCTTTCCCGCGCAGTCCACCAGCTCGACTTCGACGATGTTCTTGCGGCGGATCTCGCCCTCGCCCGACTGGTTGCCTGCCTGCCGCGCCGGGCGCGGCGCAGGCGGGTCGATCCGCCCGTCGATCCCGCGGATGGCGAGGTTCATCTCCGCCGCGCTCATGACGCAGCCTCCTCGTCGAGCACAGCCGGATTCCAGATGCGCTCGGCCAGCTTCTGGTAAAGCGCCTGCCTGGCATCAAGGTCTGCCTTCTTGAACTCGGCGTGCGCGCGGAACGGCAGGCCGCTCTCCTCGATGAAGCGCCGGAAGCCGGGGTTGTGCTCGTAAGCATCCTCGTGGAGGCTCCGCGCGAGCAGATTCTGGCCACGGTAATGCTCGCGCTTCTCGGCATACGGCATATCGCCATAGCTGGCGTTGAAGCTCTTGGGCAGGAGAAGAAGGCCGCCGATGCGGTTGCGGTACTCCTGAAACTCGTTCGGGGAGAACTCGGTGTGCCGCTTGGGATGGTCGGCCCAGATGTGCTCGATCTCATAACCCTTCTTGCCGCCCTGGACATACTCGGCGTAACGTGAGGGTTGCCCGGAGCGTGTCTCGACGTAGTCGGTCATGCGCGCGAGCAGGCGGTGGATCTGGCGACGGTTCATCCCATGCAGGCGGAAAGCGCTATTCGCCGCGAAGTCGGGCGCCGTCTCGGGGTCGAGGCGGTCCTTCAGCATCGCGGCGAGCTCCGAGGCGCTCTTGCCGCGGATGTCGCGCATCACGAGGAACATCGCGTACTGCATGGTCGAGTAGTCGATGGCGCGGAAGTTCCAGATCCGGCGATGGATCAGGATGTCCAGATAGGCCGCCACGACGCGCACCTTGCGCAGCGCACTGGCTTCGTCGTCATCCACCTTGAGCGGTGCAAGCAGCACCGGATACTGGAGGGTGAAGTTGTGCTGGGCGTTGAAGTGCACGCGCTCGAGACCGGGAGTCAATGCCTCGGCCGCGCGGCGCAAACGTTCGTACCAGCGGCTGTAAAAGGCGAAGTCGCGCTCGATAAAGCGGATGAACTCAGCGCTACCCGTGAGGCCGAGGCGGTCTTTGTTGTCACGCACCCAGCGATGGAACTCGGTGCCGATCAGATCGAAATCCTTCGGTGCCGCGCCGCGCTTGCGCTCCCGGATGCTCTCGGCGTACTGGCTGCGCAGCCACGATTTGATGGCATCGGCGTCCTCGTCCTTGCCGAGCTCGGCGAGCGCCTGCACCCGCTCCTTCCAAGTGCGGCTCGCGCGCGTACGTTCCTCGGCATCCGTGATGTTGGCGAGCAGGTAGCCCTTGAGCATGTCCGCGGGCGTGAGGGACAGCCCACGATCGTTCATCGTCTCGAAGATGGTGTAGGCATCGTTGTCGGAGTAGGCGGTGATCTCGACGAGATGCACGTTCTCCACCAGCCAGTCCACGAAGTACGGCAGCGCCGGGCCGGTGAGTTCCTCGGGGAAAAGGTCCTCGATGTCCGCGAAGCGCGCCAGGATGTTGGCGATGGATTCTGACGCGTCGGCTCCCTGGAACTCCTCGCCCTTGTAAAGCGCCTCCATGCAGGCTTCGCGCTCGGGGATGTCGAGGTTGAATGAACGCTTGCCGTACTTCAGCGAGAAGATGAGATCAGCGATCTGCCCCTTTTGTTCGGCGTCTTGGAGCTTGTGGTGGAGGTAGATCAAGAGCAGCGTGAGCGTGGTGAGCCGCTGCTGGCCGTCGATGATGAACTTCTGGCCGTCCTTCTCGCTAATGATGATCGAGCCCAGGAAGTAGTGGCCGTAGTTGGCTACGGCGCTCCGTTCGTTACCCTCCTCGTAGCTTTCCAGAAACTTGTCCGCGAGGTCGTCGATCAGCTGCGCGACCTGCTTGCGCTGCCACTTGTACTCGCGCTGGTAGTAGTCGATCGAATACTTGCGGCCGGCAAGCAGTTCGCGGACCGTGCGAGCCTTGGCGTCGATCTCACGGGAGAGCTGCGGGGGGCGGGTCATCCTGCGGTCACCTCCCTGAGCATGGGAAGGATATAGTGCTCGATCCGCCCGCCGTGGGCGCGGATGAACTCCTCGGACTGCACGAACATCCCGGAGGAGCCGCAGCAGGGGTCATACACCCCCCTGGAACGGCTCCAGCATCTCCACGAGCAGCTTGACCACGCAGCGCTTGGCCATATTATGCCCTCTCCTTCGCTCGCTATATTATAAAGCGAGCCTCAAAAAATCAAAAGAGGGGGGTTCAAAAATAAGAGAAGCACTTCTGGGGGGCTGGCTCCCGGCGCCGTGTCATAGAAGGCAAGATCACTCCCTTTTCCCAACCCACTTCACATAGGGTAATTGACCCCGGATAGCGTTCCTCAGCCGCTCATCAGCCGTCCACAGCTCGCAGCTCAAAAGCTTGGCCAGAGCCAAGTAGCTCGTGTCGTAGGCGGTGGGGCGGTTGAAGCGCCTTGCCAATTCCCAAGCCATCTGCTCTAAGCCCTCGGGGTGCCGCAGTCCAATGCCTTGGGCTTGGAGGGCTGCCAAGGCGGCCTCCCCCTCCTGCGGCGTCAACTCCCCGCGGAAGACCTTGTGGCGGAGCACCGAGGTCGCTTCATAAGCCAAAAGGTAAGGGGCGAGGATCTCAACTCCCTCCTTGACCCACTTCTCCCACAGCTGGCGCACCCGATCGCTGTACTGCTCGGGCAGGACTAACTTGAGGGCGAAGCTGGCATCCACGGCCACCGCGGCCGGGGCCTCTTCAGCGCTTGGCGAGTTCACGGGCACGTTCCTCTCGCAGCCGATGCAGCTGCTTGGTGGAGTCGATTAAGCGGCGGCCCTGCAGGGCCACTCTCACCCGATCCGCCTCAGCCAAAGCGAGGAGTCGTTGACTCCTCGTAGGTATCTCCATGGCCACTCTTTCCAATTGGTGCAGATCTTGCAAGCTTACCAAGGCCGCCTTGGGTTTGCCCCGTGACTCTAACAAGACCCGCTCGCCGCCGAAGGCCACGCGGTTGACCAAGGCAGAGAGGCCATTCTTCGCTCGAGCGATGCCGATCCGAATCATCTTCTGGGTTCTAGACTTTATGGCCATTAGAGCAATTATAGCCTTAAAGAGGCCGATCGTCAAGAGCCATTGGTCCCTGCGCCAAGAGATCGTTACCAGGGGGAGGTGTGGCAATGGCTCAAGAAAGCGGGCATCCTCTCAGGGGCACGATTTTGGAAGAACGCCCAGAAAGGATGCGCGCTATGGACGTATCGTACCAAGAAGTCTACACCATGAACAAGAGCGAAGCAAGACGCCAACTCGTGCAGACCTCCCTGAAGACGGGCTCCATTGCCCGCACCGCCCGGCTCTGGCAGACCAGCCGTCAGGTGGTACGCACCTGGGTGCGCCGCTGGCAAGCCCAGGGCCAGGCCGGGCTGGCCGACCGCAGCCGCCGCCCTCACACCGTGCCACGGCAGACCAAACCCGCTCTGGAGCAGAAGGTGGTGCAGCTGCGAAAGCAGACCGGCTATGGCCGAGCTCGGCTCAGCCGTGAGCTATGGCACCGCGAACGCCTGCTGCTGTCCCCCCGGAACGTTTATGTGCGACCGCTTTCTCAGAAAAATGCTGCACATAAACGTTCCGCCAACACCATCCGTCACATCCTGCGCCGTCACGGGCTCATCCGGCCCCGCAAGCGGCGCCAGCTCTGCTACCCCGCCCACTGGGCCTGGGAGACCCAGCAGCCTTTTGCTCTGGCGCAAGTGGATGTCAAAGACATCCGCGACGAAGCGACCCTGGGCCCACGCTTAGTTCATCATCTGCAGCAGGTTCATCTGCCCCGCTACCAGTGGACCTTCTTGGAGGGGCGCACCCGCCTGCGGTTTCTCGCCTTCAGCCATCAGAACAATTTGACCAACGCTTTATGTTTCGCCGGGCTAGTGCTCTTCTGGCTGCGAGGTTATGGGATCAA
>CAMTVK010000009.1:0-51505 GCA_947085185.1 Candidatus Fraserbacteria bacterium
AAAAAGATAAACCTCACCTGCACATTTCATGCCGAACAGTATTGGATAATCCTCACTCTTTACCTTTAGCCTTTTTCTTCAGCTCTATCCAGTCCTTCATATGCTGGAGATTTTCGGTAAGATTCCACCAGCCATTCTTAAAGGTAGCATAATCAGGCGCGCCTGTCATTGCAGAGGCATATTTAATAGAATTCCCATAGAACAGCCACTGCCTTATCCACAGCTGCTCTATAGTCTCATCAAAGGGGTTCTTGCCGTGGGGAAGTCCCTCAGCGAGGTTGTTCTTCCATGCATCAACAAGCAGGAGGGTGGCGGCAAGGGTCATGCTGTCAACCTCTTTAATGGTATTGTCCAGTTTGGCAAAGTGGTTGTTCGCCCACGATGTGCCATGGCAGGTGTTGCAGATATTCTTCATTGCGCCTTCCCTCTTCATCTGCTCTTCTTTGCTGATTAGACCTTCTGCGGCAACCTCGCCTGTGAATGCGGTCGGCATAGGCAATCCGTCCTTATTTCTGAGAACGGACGTATCGCCGTGAACCGGCTGTGGATGGGAATAAACAAGGCCGAAGAGCCTTACCCATAGCCTTGAGCCAAAGTCATGGGTCCTCTGAGCGATGACCGTTTTTCCGTCAGGCGCGGTTATGAGGCTGTTATGGCATGTGGCGCAGGTGGGCGTCTGGAAGTCCTTTCCCGCCTTCCATGGAACTGCATTGAAGTTCCACTCCTGATATTTTGAGAAGTATATGTTTCCGTGCTTACTCTCTTTATAGACATTCCACGCAGGTACGTCCGGGTCAAGGTGGCACTGGGCGCATGTGTACGGTTTCCTTGCTATCTCAATAGAAAAGCTATGCCTCGGATGGCATGCAGTGCACGCCCCCATGCTTCCATCAGGATTAAGCCTTCCCACCCCCTGATTGGGCCAGTTCCTGAGATTGGGGACCTTTATCTTTCCGAGCTTTGTCTCAACCTCCTTCAAGCCTTCCACCTTTACATCTGTGCCATGACATGAAAAACATGTCTCTTTCTGTGTAAGGTGCGAGGATTCCAGCTGGATCACCTTTCCATCTTTTACTTCCTTTTTGCTTATAATGGTCTCTAAAAGGGTACTATATACCGGATTCTTCTTGAGATTTCCGTGTGCATGGGCCTTTTTGCTGCCCGAATATTCCTTCGCCTCTGCGGGATGGCATGTAGAACAGTCATTCATGGATACCACAACATTGATCTTGTATCCCATGTGGTCAAAGTTGTCCATATGTCTGTCGGGATTCAGGCTGTGGCACTCATAGCATCCCACCACAACATTTTCAAGATGAGCAGGAACCTTTTCTGCAGACATCCTTCTTTCAAGCTCAGGTTTTTTTAAGGCAAGGGCAGGGGTTGTTTTTGAATGCAGGCTCCTTAACCAATCCTCAACAATACCCGGCGTGTAAATCCTGTGGCACGCCAGGCATGCCTCTGTCTCTTTGCTCATGGGTGGTGCAGACTCTTCTTTCTTCGTCTGAGCAAACACAAGGGTTAGCGATAGAAGTAAAACAGAAGAAATAAATATTGACTTTTTCATGTTATCCTCCTCCTCGTACTTTGGCCACTGGCGCTTCTGTTACTTCGCTCATGGTTTATCCCTACTCAGTATAATCACTGGGCTTCGGGAGGCTATGAACTGATTCACAGAATGAAGCTGATCTTAGTCAGCTCTCAGCGGCCTGGGCCAGAGATCTGGAAGCTGAGATGGGGCCCGTATCCAAGAGTCGTTCGAGGGACGTCTGGTCAATGAGCATATGACGCTCATGGTAGCCAAGAGCGCCTGCTTTTCGAAAAGTATTCAAGTGTTTGTTGATGGCTTCTCTGGTAAGGCCAAGCATCTCCGCCAGCTCTGTCTGAGTGAGTTCCAGCTCGATCAAGATTTGGCCGTTGAAAGGGCGTCCATACTCCTGAGCCAGGCTCAAGAGCAGCCGGGCCAGGCGCTCTTCGGCGCTGCCGTGGCGTGTGGCCAACAGCAACTCCTCTGTGCGGTGGAGGCGCTGCAGAAGATACCTGAGCAGGCGCCGCATCACCGAAGCATTCCGCAGGAGATCGGACATATCGCTGCGCGCGATGAAGAAGAGCTTTGTCTCCGTGAGGGCTTGCGCGGAAGATAAATAGGTCGAATTCTCTCTGAGAGCTTCTTCACCCAGCAGCCCTGCCGGTCCTACGATCTGCAAGATCTGGCGCCGACCATTGGACGCGCGCTTAAAGAGCTTGACCTTCCCTTCGTAGACGACATACAGCCCAAACGCCGGGTTGCCTTCATGGAAGACCATCTGCCCTGGATCGTAGCGGAGCGCATGGACCCGTCGCTTCAGCTCCTCCTCAGGAAGCTCGCCAAAAATGCACCGGTCTCTCATCAGACAGCATGTGCATACCTCGTGCGACTTGTTCGTTTTCATCTTTGTGAGCTTCTGGGCATAGTATAGACGTGCTTGCTCTGGTTGTGCTATGAGCTCCATCAGAGAGAGGCATGATTTTTATCCATAAATAAAACAAAGAGGGCTTGGCTGGCGTGCCAAAGCCCTCTGCCGACTCCATCTCTGCTTACCGGCCGAGCTTCTTGAGCTGTTCTTCGGTAAGCGGCTCGGCGTAGAGCATCTGTACAAGATCGGTTCCGGACTTCAGGAAGACCCACTTGGCCGGATCGGTTTGTGGATCCTTAGGATCGCCCTTGTAGTCCACAAAGTCCAACTGGAGCGCCTTCTGCCAATCAGGCGGAATAGGGATGACGCCCTTGGCGAAGACGAGCTTCGAGCCGTCCCACTTGGAGAGCGTGATCTTCCCCGTGCTCTTGTATTCTTTCAGCGCCTCGCTGGCGTGGCACTCCATGCAGTCGCGCCCTTGTTTGGTGATCGTATGGGCGCGGAAGGGCGCCAAGGCTACAAACGACTTGCCCCTATACGTGAGAGTCATCAGCGTGCCCGAGTAGACTTTATCGGTTCCCTTGCGGTTGAGCAGCAACGCGAAGTCGCGCATCACCCCGTAGGTGCGTTTGATGCCCGCTGCGACCTCGCTCTCAAAGTGGCAGTTATAGCAAGAGATGACGGTCTGGGAGTGGCAGCTCGTGCAGTGCACGGTCTTCTCGTGCACGACGTGGGCGGTATTTGCTGCAAGCTTCGTGTGGCACTTCTCGCAGCTGGCATCCATGGCGCCGGGCTCCAGCCACGACTTGTATATCTTGCCGTCGCCGTGCATCTCCCGGGTGGTGTGACAGCTTGTGCACTCCAGCTTCTTCTCCCGATGGACGTCGGAGTAGTGAGCGATCTCAAAGGCCTGCCGCCGATGGCACTTCAAGCACGTCTCTTGCTTCACCTTGTCCCCAGGCTGCACATGACAGTCTTTGCAGCTTGGGGTGTAGGTAGCCGGATCGACTTTCGAGCCGTCGGCGTAGGTCCCCGGATGGCACTTGAGACACCCTAACTGTTCTATAGGGATATTCGTGAGCGTCTCAAAGCCACCGTTTTCCTTGCTGTACCACGTGCGCTTGCCCTCGCGAGTCGCGTGGAGGCTCGTGGGGAAGGTCGCAGCCGGGTCCTGCTGCACCGCCGGGTGGGCCTGGGCCAGCACCGCGTCAAAGTGGTGCTGGTGGTGAGATGGAACGGACTTCCACAGCCCCGACCCAACAAGCACGCCGATACAGAGCCCTACCACCACCAGTGTTGCTAGGAGCTTCTTCATCTGAGTTCACCTCCTTTCTCGCTCAGTCTTTTATTATCTTGATGAGAATAGTGTGGTTTGTCTAGGACACATATCAGGGGAAAGCCTGCGTTTTTCGAGAGAGAAGGACGCTTTGCGCCTGAAAAGGAGATGATGAAAATCAAACTCTGCCGGTTACTGAAGTTGCCAGCTCATCACACGCGACCCTCGCCAGCAGGCTTGCTCCTCCTAAGCAGGATGCTTTAGCATCGGCGCTACCGACGCAGCTCTTTATGTTTTAATTTCCGTGATTTATCAGAATAGCTTCTCATCCAAGCAAGTCGTTTGTGGCTCAGCCAGCTCTCTTAATTGCTCCGGGTCTGTGATGACGATCTTGTGATCACTCAGGGTTATTAAGTCCTGCTCCCGAAGCTTGCTCAATTCGTGAATCACCGTGTCCAGGTGAACGCCCAGAAGCTCCGCGAGCTCTTGGCGGCTCAGCGGTATATCTAACACAATGCCATCGCGCGTGCGCCTCCCAAAACGATCCATCAAGATCACCAGCAATCTCAAGAGATTCTGCTCCACCGGCTCGTACGCTAACTCCACGAGCTTGCACTCGAAGATTCGCAATTGACGTGTCAGGTGCTCGCACAATTGCTGAAAGATCACGGGATAGCACTTCAGAAAGTCCAGAAAAGCGCGACGCTCGATGAACGCTACTTCGGTCTCGGTGAGGGCGCGGGCGTAGCCAGGGCAAGCACAGAACTCCGACTGAAAGAGCATCTCCTCGCCGAAGCAGTCCCCTGGCCCTAAGATCTTGAGAATCCGTCGGCGGCCGCGCCGCCTTGAGCGCTTTCCGTACTGTACCAACCCACGAACGACAAAATAAAACCCTGCTGAAGGCCCTCCCTCTTGAAAGATCAAATCCCCTCGACTGTATGTGATCTTATGGAGACGTCTCGATAGCTCCTCCAGCGCTTCTTCGGGCAACTCCCGCAAGAGCGCGCATCTTTGCAGTGCAGCTCGATCTCTCGTGGCAGGTGCCATAGCACCTCCGCTCTTTGAGTATAGCGAGTCTATACCAGAGCAGGCTATGACAAGGAGCATCCCTCAAGCTGCGCTCCGTCACGTGCTGTTGACAAGAATCATATTTCTCGATGCGCTCCGTCATGGCCAACTCCGCGAGGGGCCGATTACAATGGAGCACCAAGCTGCTAGGGAAGAAAGGAGGTGCACAAGTATAGAGATTCAGCGTAGAAAGCGCACACCTACACAAGAAGAAGGAGGTAGATGGACATGCGTAAGCTCGTGGTTGGGATACTCGTAGGAATTGTCGTAGTGGGTGGCGTGAGCTTCATGATCGTGACGCAGCCGAAGTTCCCCGTTCCGGACAAGATCCCTGGCGTTACAGCGGCAGACCCCGCGCCCCGCGGGTGCGTGGACTGCCACACTAAAGACAAGGCCGATGACCCACTAGCAAAACTCTCCGTCCTGATGGACGCGTACAATAAGCGCGGCGCCCCAGCGTCGGTGAAGGCTGCCGCTCAAGTCGCCATTAAGGCTGCCGGGGGCGATCCCGCCAAGATCACGGGCAAGCATCCCACCGGCGGGGCCATGTTCAAAGGCCAGGACCTGCCCAAGGCGTGCTTGCAATGTCACAGCGGAGACGGCAAGAGCATCCCGCGCCTGGACGCCATGCTCTATCTGCTCAAGTACGCGGACTTCAAAGACGGAAAATTCGTCACCCCTGCGACCACAGACTTTGTGAAGAAGCTCGGCGGGTGGTGCACCGCGTGTCATACGTTTGAAGGTTGGAAGGAGAAGGACGGGGCCCTCACGAGCAAGATCGTGCTCAAGCAGGGCAAAGAATAATAACTCAGAAGGGGTGAGGCCGTGAAGAGGGCGTGGGGCGGGGAAGGTGCGCTCATGACGGATCGTCGGACGTTCTTAAGTCAGCTCTTATCGGGCTCGCTGATCGTGGGGCTGATTGGGGTGGTGGGGGCTGTCGTAGCATATCTCTTTCCCCCGGAGCGTCGGGTCTTCACCCCAGCGCGCAGGCGGCTGAGGGTCGCCAAAGCAGACGAGCTCCCCCAAGGCAAAGGTAAGCACGTGCTCTTCGACGGCGAGCCCGTGTGGGTCTTGCATCTGAAGGGAGGGTTTGTGGCGCTCTCCGCGATATGCACCCATAAGGGGTGTATCGTCACTTGGGATGAGAAGCGTCGGGTGCTGGCGTGTCCGTGCCATGCGGGGGTCTTCGACGCCAACGGCAACGTGTTGGCGGGACCGCCGCGGCGCCCCTTGGAGCGCCTGCGCGTCTCCATCATCAGAGAAGAGATCTATATCGGGGAGGGATGATGAGCGCTCTCGCACGGGTGAGAGAGCTGGTGCGCGCTGAACTGCGCGCCAAAGCACCCTCAAACGTGCGCCTCTGGCACGTGTTGGAGGGACTGACGCTCTTTGTGCTCCTCATTGAGATCGCTTCAGGGATATTGCTGATGGTCTACTATCGTCCCTCGGCTGACGAAGCCTACGAAAGTGTGATCTATATTCTCAATGATGTGCGGTTGGGCTGGCTCATCTATGGGATACATCGCTGGGGGGCACAGCTCTTGATACTCTTGGTACTGGGGCATCTGGTACGGGTCTATTGTGCGGGGGCGTATCGAGAGCGCGAGCTCAACTGGGCCATCGGGGTTGTGCTCTTATTGGTCGTTGGGGCGTTCGCGTTTACAGGGACGCTCTTAGTCTGGGACCAGAGGGCTTTCTGGGTGACCGATGCAGCGCGGCGCGCCATCGCAGAGGTCCCCATTGTGGGCAAAGCGATTCTCTATTTTCTGTGGGGCAGCACCGAGCTCGATGTTGGAGCGCTCTTGCGATTCTATGTCTTTCACGTGGGGCTGCTGCCCTGGATCGCTATCGGCTTGGTGATGGCTCATCTGTATTTAGTCAGCCGACAGGGGCTGTTCGGTCCACCGCGCTCGACTCAGTCAGATAAGACTTACGGCGATATAGTGCTGCATGGGGTGGCGTGGGCCATGCTGACGTTTGGAGTGGTGCTCACCTTGGCGGTGCTCTCCCCTGTGGAATTGCAAGGCAAGGCCGATCCTTTGAGCATAGAGCGCTTCAAGCCCCCTTGGTATTTCCTGCCCGTCTATGGGCTGCTGAAGCTGCTGAATAATACGGTGCTTGGGATAGCCCTCGTGGGCCTGGGGACGGTGGGGCTCTTTCTCGTGCCGTTGCTGCGCCAGCAGATAGTCGCGTGGGGAGTGGGCGTGATACTCATAGCCCTGATTGTGCTCTTGGGGGTAGTTGGCTTCTCTATCTGAGACTATGGCTCGCGCGATCATACTCGTGTCGCTGCTGGTGCTCTCTGGGCTCCCTGGTCGAGGTCAAGAGCAGAACTCGTGCTTGGTCTGCCATAGCGAGATCAAGATAGACTATCTCGAGAGCATTCACGCGGCATTCAATGTGACGTGTGTGGCGTGTCACGGCGGCGATCCCTCCACGCTCGACCATCGAGCAGCTCACGCTCGAGAAGCTTTCTTTCAAGGCACACCCCAGCGAGCTCACATCCCTGAACTCTGTGCCGGATGCCATAGCGACCCCGTCAAGATGAAGCCCTATGGGCTCCGCACCGACCAATATGCTGAGTATCAGACATCGCAGCATGGCAAGCTGCTTGCCCAGGGAGATACGAACGTCGCAGTCTGTACCGACTGCCACACGGCTCATAGAATCCTGCCGGCGTGGGAACCCCGCAGCAGCGTCCATCCTGACAATATCCCTCAGACGTGTGCACGCTGCCATGCCGATAGACAGCTCATGGAGCCCTACGGCATCCCTACGGATCAGTTCGAAGAGTTTCGTCGAGGGGTACATGGGCAAGCTCTGCTTGAACAGGGGAACACGAAAGCTCCCAGCTGCGCTACGTGCCATGGCGCTCACGGGGCTGTGCCCCCGGGTGTCGAAGATGTCTCCAAAGTGTGCGGGATATGCCACATCAACGAGCGTGTGTCCTTCAATGCCAGCCCCCACAAAAAACCTATGAATGATGCCCGAATCTCCGAATGTGCCAGTTGCCATGGCAACCACGCAATCGAACCCGTCGCGCACACTCAATTCGATAGGGTCTGTCTCAACTGTCACAGCGCGGGCTCGAAGGAGTACGCCGTGGGACAGAAGCTCAAGACATTGCTCGTAGAAGCGCAGCAGGCTCTCGAAGAAGCGACGGCGCTCTTGGAGCAAGCGCAACGGATGGCCGTGGACGTCTCGGGCTATCGGTCTCGCATGATCGAAGCTCGGGCTTATCTCATTCAGGCGCTGCCGGTGCAACACTCGCTCGATGTCTCCCAAGTAGAGGAGCTGGCGCGCCGCGCTCGGTCTATCGCGAACGACGTGCGCGGGGCTCTACACGGTGTGCAAGCGACGTTCGCCATCCGGCTCTTGGGGCTGTCGCTCGTGTGGGTCTTCTTACTGTTGGTGATAATAGTGATCATGCTGGTGCGGCGCGAGCGGGCGCAACGCTCAGAGAGGTGACGCACCATGACCTTGAGAATCTGGGGGTTGAGGGCGTTACAGACTGTCCTGATCTTTGTGCCTGTGGGAATAGCTGCGGCCTTCGCCGGCATGCAAGTCAGCTCCCAGCCGGGCTTCTGTGGGACTTGTCATGTCATGAAGCCCTATTATGAGTCTTGGAAGACCTCGACGCACAACGATGTGGCGTGCGTCGAGTGTCACATCCCGCCGGGCATTACCGCAGAACTTCAGAAAAAATACGAAGCCCTCTCCATGGTCGCGCGGTATTTCACGGGCACCTATGGGACGAATCCTTGGGCCGAAATCCCTGATGAAGCGTGCCTAAGACCCGGCTGCCACGAACAGCGCCTCCTTGTGGGAAGAGAGGTCTTCAAGGGAACGCTCTTTGACCATCGGCCCCATCTGTTAGAGATGCGCCGCGAGAAGAAACTGCGCTGCACCAGCTGTCATTCTCAGATTGTCCAAGGGCAGCACATCGCCGTCACCGAAAGCACGTGCTTCTTGTGTCACTTCAAAGAGACCAAGCTCAATGAGGGCACGGCGCGCTGTACGCTCTGTCACGAGGTCCCAGAAAAGCTCATCACGACCGCGGGATTGTCGTTCGATCACGCGGACGTGAAGAGATTTGGGATGGAGTGCACGCTCTGTCATAGCACGGCCATTAAGGGCGACGGCGACGTCCCCCAGGAGCGCTGCTACACGTGCCATAATGATCCGACGCGCCTGGCACGCTTGGGAGACGTCGAGCTTCTACACCGTATGCACATCACCGAGCACAAGGTAGACTGTCTCAATTGTCACTTAGAGATCCAGCACAAAGTTCCTAAAGAGTTAGAAGTCATCGCGACGTCGTGCGAGACCTGTCACGTTGGGGGCGGGCACTCTCCACAGCGCGATCTGTACGTAGGGATCGGGGGCAAGGGGGTCGCGCCTCAGCCCGCAGCTATGTATCTTGCGGGCGTCCGTTGCGAAAGCTGCCATATAGTCTCACAAGATGGGCGCAAGCTCGCCAGCGACGTGAGCTGCATGTCCTGCCATGGCGCTAAATTCTCTGCTATCTACAAAGATTGGCAACAGGCGCTCTCCGAGCGACTCCGCAAGACCAAAGAAGCGCTCGCCCACGTCAAATCCCTTGTCACTTTTCGGGAGGGCGCAGTCTCTCAGTCTACTCAGCAGACCCTCAGCCGCGCCGAAGAGAATATTCTCTTTGTCGAAAGCGCTCGCCCCGTGCATAACCCCGGCTACGCGTCGGCCCTCTTATGGCAATCCTACGAAGACCTTCAGCAAATTCTCAAGGAAATAAGCCCAGAAAAGATTCTGCCGGCCCCGTGGGCTCCAGTGCCCTATCAGACGCGGTGCACCGCGTGTCATCTTGGTGCTGCGACGATCACCCAAGAGACTCCAGATGGGCTCTTCCGTCACGAATCTCACGTCGCTCGTCGCGGCTTAGCATGCTCGCAGTGCCATCAAGAGAAAAACTATCGCGAACCCCAGCACGGGGCACAGAAACGCAGCTGCACAGAGTGTCACCCTGCGGCCGAGCGTATGCAAAAGCTCTCGTCAGAAGACTGTTTGCAGTGTCATTCAGCGCAGATCCCTGTGCGCTCCACGCTCGTCAAGTTCCCCCATGAGCAGCATATCTCTCTGGGCATAAGCTGCACTCTCTGTCACGAGGGGGTCACCCAGAAGAGCCATCTGGATTTTCTCACATCCAAGCAAGGTGTGCCTGCCCTCGGACACGAGTTCTGCGCCACCTGCCATAGCCGCGACGTCCCCCCTCAAGGAAGCGATTGCCTCAAGTGTCACAGAGATTTTTAAGCTGACATAGCTCATATTTTCTTCCGACTTGCTGACATGGCACGTCTATCATGTGCACGTGAAGCGCTTCAATACGAGCATCTTCACGGGCAGCGGCGGGCTTGGGTCTTCGTGCCTACAGCGGCCGTCGCGGCTGCGGCCCTTCCCGCCCGATCACACGGGGCGGGGCAACGAGAGCTGCCTCACCTGCCACGCCCGCTAAAATATTTGCAGCACATCCCGCCGATTGCTATACTCTAAAACCCCATGCGCCCTACGATCTGGACCCTAGCGATAGCTCTGCTCACAGCCCTCGGAAGCTTTGCTCAGCAAGCTTCTGTCGTCCTCGAGCGTTTGCAGATCTCGCTTTGGCCCGAGTACGACGATCCGCGACTGTTAGTAATCTATCGGGGCGAGCTGGCCCAAGACCCTCAGGGCGCTCTGGTCTTCACTATCCCTAGCACAGCGCAAGTGCACGCCGTCGCGTATATGAGCCCCGACGGACGCTTGCTCATCGCCGAGTGGCAGCTCCTGCCCACAGACGCTCCGGAGAAGCTCGTGCTCTTCATCCCAAGAAGTCGCTTCTTCCAGTTTGAGTACTATGACGATGTGCTTGGTGCCCTCCCGGAGAGATCGTTCGTCTTTCGGTTCTTTTCAGATCGCTATGACATAAAGAATCTTGAGATCGAGGTGCAGCAGCCCTTGCGGGCGAGGGGGCTGCAGGGAAGCCCGGCTCTAGAGCCCCAGGGCACCGATACTCGCGGGTTCAGCTACTTTGGGCGCAAGATCGGCGCAGTCCCCACAGGCACCCTCGTGGAGCAGCGCGTCAGCTACACGAAGACAGACACGCTGCCCTCCCTGCGCCCTCAGATCTCTCTTCTCGTGTGGGCGGCGGTAAGCTTCATGGTCGCAGCTGTGGGGGTTCTGGGTCTCTTATGGGTGCGACGGAGACGTCTTGCGGTGCCGTCAGGCGCGGCGCAGTTTTGTGCGCGGTGCGGCTATCGCTTCCGCGCCGATGAACACTTCTGTCCCGCGTGCGGCCAGCGCCGCACTTTGTGATCAATATCAAGTCTCTCCTTGATCTACCCCATCTCGCAACCTGAGCGCACTCATAATATCCCGTCTCTGGTATAGCTAGACTATAAACATGGCAAGAGTCGTCGAGCTCGCTCGATGGATAGAAGGCGTAGATCCTGAAGCGTGCACAGCTTTGACCAGAAGGGCGCATCTGTTAGAATTCCCTCAGGGGGCTCAGCTCTACGCCCAAGGCGATCGCGTTGACGGCGTCTGGATCGTCCTGGAGGGTGTGGTGAAGGAGACCGTCAGCGCTGCAGATTGCTTGCGGTTCGTCCGGCTGAGCGGCCCTGGGGAGTTCTTAGGGGTTGGAGAGCTCTTCAGCGGGGGCGTGCACGCTATGGCTGCGTCTGCCCTGCGCCAGACCCGTCTTGCTTGGCTTGGGGAAAAAGAGCTCCAGAAGATCTTTGCCGAGCATCCGAGCGTCTTGCTCTGGCTGATGCGGCAATTCTCAATAAGGCTCTGGGGGTTGCGCACAGCGCTCGTCGAGATGGTCTACGTCGAGAGTGCTGCGCGGCTCACACGGAAGCTCGTCGAGGTCGCGGAGCGCTTTGGCACGCGCACTCCTCAGGGGATGACGATTGACTTAAAACTCTCGCGTGACGAGTGGGCAGCTTTGGCGGGCATGGCTCCAGAGACCGTCAGTCGGGTTCTGCACGACCTTGAGCGCCGTGGATGGATCGCTCTTGAAGGGCGAAAGATTGTGTTCTTACAGGAAGATAAGCTCCGATCCCCGTTTGATTGAGCTCAGCAAGTTGCATGACGGCGGGCAAACGATTACAATGAAACTGGCATGGTCTCTCAACGTATAGCTTCTGAGCGTCAGGGGAGCCCGCCGCTCTGTGGAATCCAGGGCTGCCCGGGGTGTTCGTGGATCTTCACCGAGTTGGATAAGAAGGGCCAGCATGAGTTGCGAGAACTCATGCGTCCGGTCGAGTACAAGGCCGACGAGGCGATCTTTCATGAAGGGACGCCGGCGTTCGGGTTCTTTATTATCTGTAGTGGGAAGGTCAAGCTGATCAAGCAGGGGCCTGCGGGGAAACGGCAGATTCTCAAGATCGTCGGGTCTGGAGAGCTTCTGGGGGAGGAGAATCTCTTCGATGGTGGGACGCACACGGCGTCGGCGCGGACGCTCGAACCCACGCGGGCGCGCTTCCTCAAGCGCGAAGATTTTTTGGATTTTCTCAAGCGTCATCCCATGGTCGCCTTGCGGCTCGCGGAGAAGGTCGCTCGCGAGCTCCAAGGGTTTCAGGCGAAGCTCATTGAGACGGCCTATGAGAGCTGTCGGGCGCGCTTGGCGCGGCTCCTGCTGGCGTTCGCCGAGAAGTATGGGACAGGTGAGGGTGAGATCCAAGCTTGTATCAGTCGCACGGATCTGGCAGAGATGGCCGGGATTTCTACAGAGACGGCCATTCGCACCTTGGGGGAGTTTGAGGAGCGCGGGCTGGTCGTGCTGCAGCGTCGGAAGATTCGGATTTTAGATCGGGCCAGATTGGAGGAGATAGCCGCGCCTCTGCCGGTGGAGACCATCGAGAATTTGCTCTAACCTAGGGAGTGAAGACCGATGTTTAAGAGGATCTTAGTGCCTACAGATGGATCTCGTGGTGTGGAGAAAGCGATCAATTGTGCGACGACGATTGCGCTGGCTTTCGATGCCAAAGTGTATGTGCTCTTTGTGGCGGAGCCCCCGCCTTTGCTCTTTGGGTATGCGAACATTGCCGAGAAGAATATTATTGAGGCGCTCCATCAAGAGGGCCAGCGGATCGTAGAGAAGACCGCGGAAGTGATTCGCAAGTCCGGGGTCGAAGAGGTCGAGACGGTGCTCAAGACGGGGGTCCCGGCCAAGGCGATCCTAGACTCTGTAGACGAAGCGAAGATCGATCTCATTGTGATGGGGACGCACGGGCGACGGGGCTTAGACCGGGTGCTCTTGGGGAGCGTCACCGAAGAAGTTGTGCGCCTTTCGAAAGTCCCCGTGATGACGGTGCGCATGGGGTAGTAATCGGGCGCTTAGCTCAGCGGGAGAGCGTCCGCCTTACACGCGGAAGGCCAGAGGTTCGAATCCTCTAGCGCCCACCACCTCTTCTTCAGCTCTTATGTTTCAGGGCTCGGTGTCTACCACTCCCCGAATACGATGCCGCACCTCCATCACATGAGCTTGAGCCAACGGGTCCTTGATCCCCTCGACCAACAGATCGCTGATCGCGCGATCTATGCGCGCAAGCTCAGCATACGCCATCGCTACAGCGTCGCTCACCCGATCGCGAGACTCGTCAGTGGCAAGCTTGAGTAAGAGATCGACATAGACGCTCTGGATCGCTCGTTGGAACGAGTCCGTCGGCGCTCTCTTGCTCAACACGTCGGCCCATATTGTGTCTGTGAAGCCCGTAAAGTGCTCGACGAGCGTGTAGGGGTTCTCTTCATCGGAGCGATAGGCGTTATCCCGGATGCGCCGCAGGCGCTCCGGCCAGAACGCTGCCGTCAAGACCGAAGCGCGCATCTCCGTGATCGAGTCATGGATGGGGAAGTGAAAACGCTGGCCGACGCTCCAGCTGGAGGCCCAGTCCCACCAGCGCTCGCGCGGCATCTTATCTAACAGATGTTTGGGGAAGCGCTTGGGGATCTCTGGGCTGAACGCGTCGAGCACGAAGCGTAGCGCGCGGCGCTGCTGCTCTGCGGGAAGGACTTTCAATGGCGTGAGCACGTCGCCCTTGTGGGCACGGGTCACTTCCATGCCCCCAAGCGCTTTGACGGAGCTGATATACCCGCGCATCTGCTGATAGAGCAAGACATTCACAGCGTTGCGCAACGGCCAGTACTCAGCGTCGTCGGCGATCACCCTCTCTTCTAAGCCGGGCCAGAGCCGCTCTACTAATCTCTGAAGATCTGTGTAGTACGCGATGGGGTCGTCGCTCAGGTCCCATTGGGTGATGGCGGGATCGAGCGCATAGGGATAGTTCCACGCGTCTTCATCGGTGCCATAGAGATGCTCTCTTTGGCTGTGTTGCTGGGCGATCGCCTGGAGCTCTGGGTGCGGCTGGAGGGTTTCATTGCCCACGGGCTTGTAGCCCCACTGAATCGCCCAGATGTCATATGGGCCCACGGTCGAGCTGTAATACTCCCCCTGACGCTCGCGATCCGCTGCGATATTGGGGGGATTGTATTCCATCACCGACGCGGTGATCCCGTATTTCTGGGTGTAGCTGAGATCATGGAGCTTCTCAAAGGGGGTGGCAAAGCTCGCTTTGAAGTTATGGCGCAGTCCCAGGGCATGGCCGACCTCGTGCATGGTTATCTCGCGCAACGCCGCTCCAATGTATTCTAACGGCATTGGCCCGCCGGGGCTCACCAGGCCGTCGGCCATGAGCGTCATGTTCAATAACGCCATATGAGGGGCCATGCCCGTCTCATAGGCGCAGAGCTTGTCCACGTCATGAGAGTTGAGGAGCCGAGCGATCTGGCGGGCTTGTTCTTCGTGCTCGATGAACGCTGCAGGACTGTCGACCATACGCAGATATTCGTTGGTGAGGGCTCGCACCCAATCGGCCGTGAAGAGAATATCGGCGTTCAAGATCTCCCCCGAGCGCGGGTCGACATCCGATGGGCC
Source organism: Candidatus Fraserbacteria bacterium (assembly GCA_947085185.1). Lineage (GTDB taxonomy): Bacteria > Bipolaricaulota > Bipolaricaulia > RBG-16-55-9 > DRXL01 > JANXCC01. Next base: position 14,687 of record CAMTVK010000009.1, read on the forward strand.
GATCGCGAACACAGATGAGACCGAGGGCATCCAGCGGATCGTCGAGTACCGAGCGTCTGCGGGATCCCAGGTGGGATCGTTGGGTTGATCGAGCGCGATGATCGCGTTCTTGAAACCCGCGGCTTCAAACGCTCTGTTCCAAGCTTCGACTCCTTCTTTGATATAGGGGCGAAATTCCTTGGGGATGGTATTTTCGAGATAGAAGATAATAGGCTTGACGGGCTCAGAGAGGGGTGCATAGGGGTCTCTCTTCTCCAAGCGCCAGCGATTGATGATGCGGACGGAGTTGGTCGGGTCAGTCTGGCGCTCGTAGTCTTTGTACGTCGTGACGAAGTACCCCACGCGGTCGTCTGCGAGTCTAGGCTTCATGGGTTTGTCTGGGAGCGCCAGCACGCTGTAGTGCAGCGCGATCGGGAGAGTCTTCTCGTCCGGGAGAATAGCAAAGATGCGAGCGGGGACGTTGGTCAGCGGAGCCAGAGCAGCAAAAGTGAGGTCAGCTTCGATCTCGACGTTTCTGGGAAAGCCCTTGACCGAAGAGATCGTCGAGCGGCTGGGGTCGAGCCGGAAGCCCGTCTTGAAGATCGCCGGAAGATAGTCAGCTAAGTTGGGCCAGTCCGAGACAAAAAGCCCTGTCGCGTCAATTAAGTACCGTCCGGCGGCGTCATCGCGGGCGACGATAGAGAAAGCACGACGGACTGAGTCGCGAAAGCCCAACTGCACCATCTTCTCCAGAGGAGTTCCTGGAGCTGCCCGGAAGTACGGGTTGCGCGTCAGAAGCTCGATCTTATCGTGGCGCAGCCTGAACTGTAACAGATCCGAATCCAGCGGGTAGCCCGTGAGCAAGAACGACTCCCCCAGGCCGCGAGCCATTTGGACAATGACCAAAAAATCTTTCTCGAAGTGCTCTTTGGTCACTTCGAGATAGAGCGTGCCGTCTCTTTTGAGATAGAGATTAAAGAAGCCGGGGATGGCTTTCATCTCGGCGACGAACGCTTCGATGGGGCCTTTGGCTGGGGCTTCCTGGGAGACGAGCGCATGGTTCAGCGCCAGCCCCGACAAGCCAACGGTGAGCAAGACTGCCAAGATCCTCCGAGCGCGCATATCGCTCCTCCTTTGGTTCGAATTTCTCTGGGCAATATTATACAAAGAAGTCATCGTTGGGGGCTAGAGGCTCTTGACGCGGTCGCACAAGCCTCGTAGCATAAGTATCAGCATTGTGCTGAAATTTCTCAAGGGGGAGCTATGAATCGTCTCCAGGAGAAAGTGGCGATTATCACGGGTTCGGGGCGTGGGATCGGGCGCGAGACCGCGTGGCTCTTCGCGCAGGAAGGTGCTCGTCTCTGCGTCAGCGATATCGATTCAGCGTCGGGAGAGCAGACAGCGACGGAGATTCGACGTCGGGGCGGCACAGCGATCTTCGTCCGTGCTGACGTCTCTCAGAGGGCTGACGCCCAACTGCTCGCCGACACTACAGTCAACGAGTTCGGACGCATTGATATCTTAGTGAACAACGCGGGAATTCTCAGAGACGCGACGCTGCTGAAGATGACGGAAGAACAGTTCGATCAAGTCATCTCTGTGAATCTGAAGGGGGTTTTTAACTGTACCCAAGCGGTCGCCCCCATTATGGTCCAACAGGGCAGGGGGAAGATCATCAACGTCAGCTCGGTCGTAGCGCTGTACGGGAACTTTGGGCAGACCAATTACGTCGCGGCCAAGGCCGGCGTGATCGGCATGACGAAAGTCTGGGCGCGGGAGCTGGGGCGCAAGGGGATCTGCGTCAACGCCGTCTGCCCAGGGTTTATCGCGACAGAGATGGTCAAGAGCGTCCCGGAGAAGATCTTAGAAGCTATGAAAGAGCGAATTCCCTTGGGGCGCTTGGGCGAACCCCACGAAGTGGCGCAGCTCTTTCTCTTCTTGGCTTCTGATGAAGCAAGCTATATCAACGGCGCCGTGATCAGCATTGACGGAGGGATCACGGTCTAGCTATGCCGCTACGCCAAGATCATCGCGACGGGGCACTACGTTCCTGAACGAGTCATGTTTAGGAGGGTATCTTGTGCGCGTCACCGCGACGTGCACCGACGATACGACGGACATCGATCCTCAAAGTTAATCTCTTCGAGTAGATGGTCTTGGAGTATGGGCGAGAGGCTTGCTCTCTAGCGGAGCCGTGAGAACAGATACAAAACCCCTGAGATGAGCAAGCTGAGAAGGAGGCTCGTCGCTAGGGGAATGTAGATCGTGAGATTCGGGCGCTCAATGATAATATCCCCTGGCAGGCGTCCCACCCATGGTAGCGACCTGCTCAGCGCCCCTCCCACAAGCACGAGCACGATCCCCAGGAGCATCAACAGCTTTCCCAGCGCTTGCATCTCTTGATATTATAGCCGACACCATGGGGACCCGCCGTGCAGGTGGGATATCTCCTGGCTATAATATCTGTGATGTCTCAAGAGTTTTTCGCGATCGCTCATGAGCTCAGCACCAAGGATGAACCCTTCGCTTGCGCTCTAGTCGTGCAAACCGAGGGCTCCTCAGCAGCGAAGCCCGGCGCTAAAGCGATCATCACTGCCAGAGGCGAACTGATCTGGGGCTGGCTCGGTGGCGACTGCCTCGAATCTTCCACGATCTCGGCGGCTGTAGAGGCCCTGAAAGATGGCAACCCCCGTCTCATCACGATTGATTTGACGGATGAGCTGTCGGGGATGCCCTGCGGCGGAAGGCTCTGGGTGTACATTGAACCTGTCTTGCCCAAGCCCCATCTGCTTGTGGTAGGCCACGGTGCGATCGCCGAGAGCTTGGCACAGTTTGCCCAGCTCCTCAAGTTCCGCGTCACCGTGGATGATCCCCTCGCGGCTCACGGGAAATTTTCAGGCTGCCGCATCATCACCGATGATGCGGACTACAGCAGCTTGGAGATCACGCCCCATACGTATGTGGTGATCGCGACCCAGCACAAGTCGGATCACCTTGCAATCAAGAGCGCTCTGGAGAAGGGGGCGCGCTACATCGCGCTCATTGCCAGCCGAAAACGCGCAAGCCTCGTCTTAGAGTATGTGCGGGGGTACGGGTTCTCCAAGGAGCAGCTCCGCGTCATTCGCTCGCCTGCAGGCTTGGATGTGAAAGCCGTCACGCCCGAAGAGATCGCGCTCAGCGTCATGAGCGAGATCGTGGCAATCCGACGCGGAGGCACCGGAGCACCGTTGAGCACCCCCTGCACACATTTGCACGGGAGCAGCTCAATAGGGTAAACTGTACTCGCTCCCCCACGCGGGGAGAGGTCGTTCAAGAAAGGGGAGCGAATCTCCATGCCCTATCCCAAAGAATATCGCTACACCAAAGAGCACGAGTGGGTCAAGCTTGAAGGCACCAGAGCGAGAGTCGGTATCACCGATCATGCCCAACACGAGTTGGGCGATGTCGTCTATGTCGAGCTTCCCAAGGTCGGCACTTTCGTCACACAGATGAAGGAGTTTGCTACCGTCGAGTCTGTGAAGGCCGTCTCGCCCATCTACGCCCCCGTCAGTGGGGAGATCGTTGAGGTCAATAGAGAGCTGGAGAGCAGACCTGAACTGATCAATCAATCCCCCCATGAGCAGGGCTGGATCGCGATCATCGCCGTCAGCGATCCCCAAGAGGTGGAGCATCTCCTGACGGCCGAGCAGTACGAAAAACTCATTGGGAGCCATTGATCAGCTATGCCCGCCTGTGAGTTCATCCCCAATACCCCCGAAGACCAACGCAAGATGCTCGCCGAGCTTGGGCTCACCGACATCGAAGAGCTCTTTGCCGATATCCCCGCTGAAGTGCTCAAGAGATTCAAGCCCATCGGGCTGGACCCCATGAGCGAGTTGGAAGTCTCTCAGCTTGTGAGAGGGATGGCCGCCTCCTGCGCGCATACCGAGAGATACGTGAGCTTTCTTGGCGGTGGCATCTACGATCACTACGTACCCGCGATCATTCCTCACTTGATCTTGCGCGGGGAGTTCTTGACGTGCTACACGCCCTACCAACCCGAGCTCTCCCAAGGGACGCTCACGTGGATGTTCGAGTTCCAAACGATGATCTGTGAGCTGACCGCCATGGACGTTGCCAACTCTTCGATGTACGACGGCGGCTCAGCACTCGCCGAAGCGATGCTCATGGCCAAGAACGTCACAGGAAGAACGAGATTTCTCGTGGCCCAAAGCCTCAACCCATACTATAGAAAGTGCGTGGAGACCTACGCCTGGGGCGCGGGATTGGAGCTTGGTGACGTGCCCTTCACCAAGACCGGACAGCTCGAGCGCTCGGCGATCTCTGCCCATGATCTTGCCGGACTGATCGTGCAAACCCCCAATTTCTTTGGGGTGATCGAAGACCTCTGCGGGCTGAAAGACCTGATCAAAGATGCGTTTCTCATCGTGAGTGTCAATCCCATCTCGTTGGGGGTCTTAGCGCCGCCGGGGGTGTTTGGCGCAGATATCGTAGTGGGCGAGGGGCAGCCGCTTGGGATTCCCCAGAGCTTTGGGGGCCCGCTGCTGGGGCTCTTTGCTACCAGAATGAGCTACGTGCGCAAGATGCCGGGGCGCATGGCCGGACGCACCGTAGATAGCGCAGGCACAACGGGCTACGTCATGGCCCTGCAGACAAGAGAGCAGCACATCAGAAGAGAAAAAGCGACTTCGAATATCTGTACCAACCAAGCGCTGATGGCCCTCTGCGCCACGATCTACTTGGCGACGTTAGGGCGGCGCGGCTTAAGAAGATTAGCCGAGCTCAATCTTCAAAAATCTCATTATCTTGCGGAGAAGATCGCCAAGCTCCCAGGGTATGCGCTGCGATTCTCCGGGCCGTTCTTTAACGAATTTGTGATCCAGACGCGCAAGAAGCCAGCACGGCTCTTGAAGGTCTTGCGCGATGAGGGCTTTTTGGGCGGTCTTGATCTTGCGCCCTATAAGATCCTAGACGGCAACAATCTCTTGCTCGCCGTCACGGAACGGCGCACACAAGCCGAGATGGATCGCTTTGTCAAGGTGCTGAAAGGAGCTTAAGATGGGAACGACGATCTTTGATATTGGTGAGGCAGGGCGCATGGGCCTGCGGCTCCCCGCGCTCGATGTTCCAGAGAGAAGCCTCACCGAGCTCATCCCCCCTGAGCTCATCCGGAAAGAAGACCCAAAACTCCCTCAGGTCTCTCAGATCGAAGTCGTCCGACACTACACGAAGCTCTCGCGCATGAACTACGGGGTTGATAACGGCATCTATCCCTTGGGGAGCTGCACGATGAAGTACAATCCCCGCATCAACGAGGAGATGGCGCGGCTGTTCGCGCACGCCCACCCGTTGCAAGGAGAAGAACTCTCCCAAGGGGCTTTGCAACTGATGTACGAGCTTGGGCAGTATCTCTGTGTCATCGGGGGCATGGACGCGATCACGCTCCAACCCGCCGCCGGCGCCCATGGGGAACTGACGGGAATGCTCATAATAAAAAAGCACTTCGAGCGCACCAAAGAGCTTTCCAAGCGCACAAAGATCTTATTGCCCGACTCAGCCCACGGGACAAACCCCGCTTCGGCAGCAATGTGCGGCTTTGAAGTCGTGCACATCCCCTCGGATTCCCGAGGACTGATTGACTTAGAAGCCCTCACAGCTCATCTCGATGAGTCCGTCGCGGGGATCATGCTCACGAACCCCAACACGCTTGGGCTCTTCGAGACGGATATCTTAGAGATCACCAGGCTCATTCACGATGTGGGAGGGCTGGTCTATTACGATGGGGCCAATCTCAATGCGATTGTAGGGCGTGCTCGTCCCGGAGACATGGGGGTTGATATTGTGCACTATAACTTACATAAGACGTTCAGCACGCCGCACGGGGGCGGCGGCCCCGGCTCCGGCCCCGTGGCCGTCGTCAAGAGACTCGAGCCGTATCTGCCCGTGCCGTGCGTCGTCAAGAACAAAGACAGATATATTCTTGACTACGAGCGCCCGCACTCCATCGGGAAGATTCACTCGTTCTACGGGAATTTTGGGGTGCTCGTCCGCGCGTATACTTATATTCGGATGCTGGGAGACGAGGGGCTGCGGGATGTGAGCACCAACGCCGTGCTCAATGCGAACTATTTGCGAGCCCGCCTGAGTAGAGTCTACAAAGCGCCCTATGACAGACTCTGTATGCACGAGTTTGTGCTGACGACCAAGGGCATGTCCGCAGAGATCCGCACTCTCGACGTCGCCAAGAGACTGATAGACTACGGCGTCCATCCCTCTTCGATCTATTTCCCCTTGATCGTCCCGGAAGTGATGATGATCGAGCCCACGGAGACGGTCAGCAAGGAGGAGCTCGATCGCTTTGCGGATGCGCTCATCAAAGTCGCGCAAGAGATGAAAGAGAACCCCCACCTCCTGAAAGAAGCTCCTCACGCGGTGCCCGTCTATGGGGCATCGGTGCGACGCTTAGACGAGGTGCGTGCGGCGAAGGAGCCGATTTTGAGAGAGCCACCTTCGTCCCATCTCCCCTCTGGGGGAGGGCAGTAGAGAGGTGAGGGAGTGGTGGTGATGAGAGGTCTCGTCGCGGTGCTGGGCGCGATCTTTTTCATAATCGCTGGGGGCCTTGCCCAACCCCAGCCCAAAAATTTTAACGATTGGGCCCCCGATTGGGCCCCCGACGGCACGAAGATCGTCTTCGTCTCCGACCGCGACGGCAACTCTGAGATCTATGTGCTCACCCTGGCTCCTGTCACGGATTTGAAGCGCCTCACAGAACATCGCGCCAGCGATCTTGGCCCGCGCTTCTCCCCCGACGGCACCAAGATCGTCTTCTACTCAAGCCGCGACGGCAACTATGAGATCTATCTCATGGACGCCGACGGCTCCACCGTCACACGCTTAACACATACCATAGCCATCGACTGGGACCCCAATTGGACCCCCGACGGAAAGATTATCTTTGAGTCTTTTCGCGACGGCTGGCCCGATCTCTATCTGATAGACCCCCTCACCGGCGCCTTGGAGCGCTTGACCCAAGACCCCTGGCGCGAAGCGTTTCCCGCTTGGTCACCCAAGAACGAGAAGATCGTCTTCGCTTCGTATCGCGAGGGCAGTTGGAATCTGTACGCCATGCGCCCCAACGGCTTGGTGCGCCAGAAGCTGACCGACGGCAATGGGATCTATCGGCACCCAAGCTGGTCGCGCGATGGACGATTCATCGTGTTGGAAGCAGTTCACGGCGACGAGTCCGACATCGCTCGGCTCGATGCGGACGGACAGAACTTCACCTGGCTCACTCGTGATATCTCTCGCGATTCGTATCCGTCGTTGGCCCCCCATGGCAAGAGGATCGTTTACACCAGCGAACGCGCCGGCTACCAGCGGCTGGTCATTCGAGACGTTTCCCCGTAAAATAGAGAAATCCCCGGAGCGAGAGCGCTCTTAGAAAGGGCTTCTATCATGGTCAATGAAGTCAAGGCCGTCATCCGTGCTCATGGGCGGTTTGGCATTCTCTCTCATATTGGTCCAGAGGGCGATGCCATCGGCAGCGAGCTGGCTTTAAAGTTTATGCTGGAGCAGCTCGGCAAGGAAGCGTGGGTGGCCAATCGTGATCTCGTCCCCCCGAATTTGCAGTTTCTGCCCGGCGCTGATGCGATGCTCCATCCCACCCAGCTGCGCAGCGACGAGATCGAAGTCTGGTGTGTCGTGGATTGTGGAGACTTAAGCCGCGTCGGTGAAGATGCTTTAAAGCTCTTTCACGAAGGTCAGATCATTGTGAACATAGACCATCACCATCGCGATAACCCTCGGTTTGGCCATGTGAACTTTGTCAAAGAAGCAGCCTCGACGACGCAGCTGCTCTATGAGCTCGCGCGCTATCTGCCCGTTGAGATCACCCCACAGATCGCTACGTGTCTCTATACGGGGATCATTGCTGACACGGATTCATTCCGAAACTCCAACGTCACCCGCGAGGTGCTGGAGATGGCGGCCCAGCTTCTGTCATACGGCGTGGACACGCGTGAGATCGCCATCAATCTCTATGAGAGTCGCAGCGTGCATGAGCTGCAGCTGTTGGGCTATGTCTTGCAAAATGCTCAGGTTCGTGACGGGATCATCTGGAGCATCATTCCCAAGTCGGTCTTTCACAAGACAAATACATCGGTCACGGACACCGAGCGCTTGGTAGAGGAGCTGCGCAGCGTCGCGGGCATCGAAGTCGCGGTACTCTTCAAGGAGCTGGAGAACGGGAAGATCAAGGTCAGCTTGCGCTCGAAGGGTCGAGCGACGGTCAACGGTGTGGCGCGTCTCTTTGGGGGAGGAGGGCACGAGCAAGCTGCCGGCTGCGTCATCCCCGGCGAGCTGAGCGACGTCCAAGAACAGGTGCTCGCGGAGCTCCAGCGCCATCTCTCCCGAACTCCTTCTGGCAATGGAAGCCCCGCTCCCACCGGAAGGGAGGGCGCGAAGAATTTGTAACGATGGCCATCTACACTCTGAGAGAGTATCGTCCGCAGCGGCGCACCGCTCTGACGTTGGGGACGTTCGACGGAGTGCACCGGGGCCATCGAGCGCTCCTAGAACGCACTGCAGCTTGGGCACAAGAACACAGCACGCTGAGCATGGCGTTTGTCTTCACCCACCCCCCGGCAAACTATCTGGGGGTTCCCAAGCCTCTGCTCATGCCCGTGAGCAAGAAGCTTCAAAGGATCGCGCAAATCGTCGAGCACGTCCTGGCTGTGGAATTTCCTGAGGTCGGTGGCATGACGGCAGAAGAGTTCGTCGAGGATATCTTAGTAGGGCGCCTACGCATGGCTCATATTGTCATCGGTCCTGATGCGCGCTTTGGCAAGGGGCGGCGAGGGGACAGGGCGCTCCTGGAGCAGCTTGGCGCAGACCTGGGGTTCTCTGTCGAGGTCGTCCCACCCATAGACAGTATCAGTGCGACGGCGATCCGAGAGAGCTTGCTTGCGGGACGTGTTGAAGAAGCCCGGAGGATGTTAGGCTACGCGCCGACGCTGTGGGGCACGGTAGTCCATGGTGATGGTCGGGGGCGGCAATTGGGCTATCCCACCGCGAACTTAGCGATAGAGCCGGGTGTGCTCGTGCCAGCAGCGGGGGTCTACGCCGTGCGAGTGCGTGTCACAGAGTCGCAGCGCGGCGGGGTGCTCTACATTGGGAGTCGCGCGACGTTTGAGGGAGCCACTCCCAGCGTTGAGGTCCATCTCTTTGACGTGAAAGAAGATCTCTACGGCATGGAGCTTGAGGTCGAGCTGCTCAAGTATCTCCGGGGTGATGCGCGCTTTCAGCGCTTAGAAGACCTTAGAGCGCAGATCGAGGCCGATATTCGTGAGGCGCGGGCAGCCTTGCGGCTTTAGAAGCAGCCGATGAAGCTACCCTGTAGCTTGCACCTCGACAAAGTCTCCCTCCGAGCTTGGCGCAGGCACAGGCAATCCCTCCCGCTGGAGGCCTTCAATGTGAAATTCAATAGCTTCGCGAATCAACTTGAGCACTTCCTCGCGGCTCTTGCCCACCGCTACACACCCCGGCAAATCCGGGACATAGGCTCCCCAACTTGTTGTCCCTCGCTCGATGACTACAAGATAGCACAGCTTCGTCATCCTCACCTCTCCTTCTTCAAGCTGGCTTGTTTGAGTATAGCGTTCAGCGTACCAGGAGGCACATCTAAACTCAGCTTGCCGGCTACTGTAACAGTTCCCGGCTTACTTGGATGCTTATATTGCCGGTGACTGCCACGAGTGCGCACCAACTGCCATCCATCTTCTTTAAGAAGCCGAATCAACTCTCTGACCTTCACTTCTTTATAATATACGAACCTTATAGGTCAAGCGTCAAGGAGACTTGCGCTAGAGCCCCAGTTTCTTGGCCAAACGGTGCTTGTCGAACCCGACAATAAAATCTCCGTCAATCTCGATGACCGGGACGCTCGCGCGTCCTGTCCGGCTCACCAACTCGGCCATCTTCTGATGGTCTTTGGAGATGTCGTACTCCGTGAAGCCGATCCCGCGCTCCGCGAGAAATTGCTTGGCTATCCCACAATAGCGACACGTCGGCGTAGTGTAGAGAATAACGTTCATTCTGCGACCACCGGCTGGTAAGTCTACACATTGGGTCGGGGGGTTGTCAAAAAAATTTTTGCGCACTTGCAAAAGTCTCGATTTTCCTGTATTATTTCAGCAAATCTTATGATTGTGCTCGGCATAGAGACCAGCCACGAACAAGGCAGCGTCGGCCTCTCCACAGACGGGCATTCCTTGGGGGAAGTGCTCTTCTCCACCGAGCTTGGTTCTGGGGAACGACTCCTGCCCGCTGTGGAGAGCGTGCTTATGCTCAACAACATCGAGCGAGATCAGCTCGAGTTAATCGCCGTGGCGTTGGGGCCAGGATCGTTCACGAGCTTACGGATTGGGATGGCCGTGGGCAAGGGGCTCGCTCAAGCGCTTGGCATCCCCATTGTCGGGGTTCCCAGCATGGCTGCGTATGCGGAGATCGTCTCGTTCTTGCCGGGAAAGATCTGCGTGGTGCTCCCCGATCGGCGCGATCTCGTCTATTATGCGCTCTATGAGCGTGCTGTTCCGATCACGGCTTTTCTCTCCAGCACGACAAGAGCGCTCCACAAGCAGTTAGCACAGATTCCTGATGTTGCGCTCTGTATTGGGCCGGGCGCGGAGCGCCATCGCGCTCTCTTCGAGCTGATAGCCCCAGTAGCGCCGGCGGCGCTTAATCGGCCCTGCGGCGCCGTGATCGCTCAACTGGGAGCTCGAACATATCTGCACTCTCAGCGTGACGAGTTATGGACGCTCGAACCACACTACGTTCAGAAGCTGATCGATACTTAAGAAAGGAGCTCGCATGAAGGTGCTTGTCTGCGTCAAGCGCGTCCCGGATACCGGGGGCGGGTTCAAGCTGACGGCCGATCACATGCGCTTGGACACGACGAATTTGGGGTTTGCTATCAGTCCTCACGAGGAGTGCGCCGTCGAAGAAGCCATCAGAATCGTGGAGAAGCATGGGGGCAGCTCCACCGTGCTGACGCTGGGCCCCACAGCAGCGGCGGAGCAGTTGCGCGAAGCGATCGCCAAGGGAGTCAATAGTGCGATACTTTTAGAAGCCGAAGACTATGAGTTTTGGGACCCTGCGGCGACCGCTTGGGCGATCGCGGAGACTGTGAAGCCTCTGGGATTCGACGTGCTTTTGTTTGGGAACGAATCGGCGGATGCGTGCCATTATCAAGTTGGGGTGCGAGTAGCGTATCTGTTAGATCTGCCGTGCGTGACGGGCATCAAATCGCTAGAGCTTCAGAGATCTCTAGCGATCGCCAAGCGCGAGACCACAGAGGGCTGGGAGGTCTACGAAGTTCCGCTCCCTGCGGTCTTCACGGTGAAAGAGGGCATCAACACGCCCAGACACCCAAGCCTACGTGGGATCATGAGCGCCAAGAAAGTCTCCATCGAGCACAGAAAAGTGACCAAGCCCGCGCCGCAGCTCGTGCGCAAAGCCCTCAAAAAACCCCAAGAGGGCCGACAGCTCGAGATCTTGGGCCAGGGGGTCGACGCAGTACCCAAGATCATCGAGAAACTTCGCGAAGTGGGGGCGATCTGAGATGATCTTAGCTATCTTAGAGACACCCAAGGGCACGCCGACGGAAGCGTCTTTAGAAGCTGTCACGGCAGCGGCTGAGCTGGCGCACAAGACCGGAGACTCGGTGACAGCGTTGCTCATGGGCAAGGGAGTGAGCGCGCTGGCGCAAGGGCTCAAGGGCATCAGCATGGTGCTCGTCGCCGAAGATCAGCGCTTAGAGGGGTACGTCCCGGAGGCGTGCGCCAAGATCGTCTCGCAAGTGATTACGCAAAAATCTCCCAAGATCGCCATAGCCCCAGGCACGGAGACCGGCAATGATCTGATGGCGCGCGTCGCGGCGCGGCTCAATGTGGGGCTGGCTACGAACTGTTCAGAGTTCTTTGTCGAGGACGGCACGCTGAAGGGAGTGACGCGTTCCACCTGGGGCGGCAGTCTCTTAGAAGAACTCGAAATTTTGAGCAGCCCGATCTTGCTGACGCTCCAGCCTCACACAAGACCCGCTCAGGCTGCCGATGGCGCTGCCCCTTCCGTCGAGGTTCTCCCTTTGGAACTGAGCGAGAGGGACTTTCGCGTGCGCGTGAAAGAGCTTCTTCGCGTGGAGAAGAAGGGCATCTCGCTCACGGATGCCAAGGTCGTCATTGGCGGTGGGCGGGGCATGGGGAGCGCCGAGGCCTTCAAGATGCTCGAGGAGCTTGCCGGTCTGCTCCCGATGGCAGCCGTTGGGGCCACGCGCGTCGCGACCAATAACGGCTGGCGTCCGCACTCCGATCAGATCGGGCAGACGGGCGCTCAGATCGCTCCCAATCTCTATATTGCGTGCGGGATCTCCGGGGCGATCCAGCACATGGTCGGCTGCAAGAATTCTAAGAAGATCCTCGCGATCAATAAAGACCCCGAAGCGCCGATCTTCCAACGCGCCGATTACGGGGTCATCGGGGATCTCCATCAGATCGTCCCCGCGTTGATCGCCGAGCTAAAGAGGCTAAAAGGGGCTTGAACCAAAATTTCACCTCCGTTCCATTGACAGAACACTCGGGTATTCTGTATAGTAAAGGCCTAGCAAACCATAAGCGCACTCGATAAAAGAATTGGAGTAAGGAGGCAGATCTATGCGACTGGGGGCCATTGTTCTGCTAGGGATTGTGTGGTGCGTAGGGATGGGGGTGCAGGGGCAAGCGGGGTTGCCGGATCTCACTCTTAAGACTCTTCGGATATCTCCCGGCGACCTTGAAGAGGGGCAGCCCTCGCTCGTGCGTGCAGTCATCGCCAATCAGGGCCAAGGGGATGCCCAAGGGTCTTTTGATATACTCTTCGAGCTTGATGGGCGTGAGTTCGCGACTCGCTCGCTGGGGGGGCTCAAGAAAGACCAAGCCATCGAAGTGCAAGTCCCCTGGAGGGCGGAGCTGGGCTCCCATACGCTGAAAGTCTCTGTAGACGCGCCCTTCAATGCGATCCGGGAATCGAACGAGTCCAATAATAAATTCTTTAAGAAATTCACAGTCTTGCCGATGGCGGGCGTTCGCTCGTTCAGTCTTGATCTTATCAAGCTCTTTGGGCGCACTCTCGATGAAGCCGGCGCGGCGCTCGATTTCAAACTCACCGATAATGTCTTCACGTCGTTGGGTAACGCCGTGCGGGCGATCAACGACCTGGCTCTTGCTCTGCGCAACGTCTCCGTTGAGTTTCCCCTCGTGCGCGGCCTGGTGCCTCCCGCGCTCGCGACCGATCTTAAGATCTCTGATGCTGAGGTGCTCGTAGCGCTCTTTGAGGCTATGGCCGAGTCGTGGGTGCGCATCGGCGGGATGCTGAGCATCGGGAATTTCGACGGGGTTTTGGAGAACGCTTCGGTCTTAGCGCGCCAGCTTGTTGAGCTTTCGCACAAGAGCTTGGCCAGAGTGAGCTTCGCCCCGCTGGGGTCGGCTCTTGCTCGATTTGACAGGGTCATGGCGCTTGCGACGGAGCTGCGCAATCTGCTCAAAGGGGCTCAGGGACGATCGCAGTATGAGGTCGCGGTCGAGCTGTTCAATGCGTTCATAGCGTTTGGGGCTGAGCTCAGTCGGAGCGGGCGCATAATAATACAAGATGCCCAAAGGCGCTCGGCACGCTTCTCCAACGGCGATGAGCCGATCGACGGTGCGATACGCAGCACGAACCCCTTGGTCATCGAATGGCCTGGCATTATGTTCATGCGCATAGAACTGTATGAGCTGACGAGCGGGATGCTGCTCTTCCGCAGTGAAGAGCAGGGGCCATGGCTGGAGATGAGGGCGAACGGTTCTCTGGCGACCGGGATGTATGGCTATAAGCTGGTGGGCGTGACCAAGCAGGGGAGGAGTCTGGTCGAAGTCGGTCGGTTGCAGATCAAGCAAACGAGCACAACACCATTCAAGCATGACGCCCCTATGGGTATGTCTGGGCATTAGCTTCGTTTTAAGTCTTCAGAGCCCCGAGGCCATAGTGAGTGTGCGCTTGGAGGTCTTTGATCTTTCGGGGCAGCGGGTCTTCTCCAGCGGGCCGGTGCCGGGGGCTACGTATAAATGGTATTTGGAGCGCGATGACGGCCGTCCCGTGGCCAATGGGGTCTATCTCTATATTATTTTTGCGCGCACTGCTGAGGGTAAGGAGATCCGAAGTTCTGTGGGCAAGCTCTCCGTGCGGCGCTAGGTCTTGACTTTCCCCACCAATCTTCTATAATCAAGACGACAAGCAGACCTCGACCGCTCAGAGGGGTGAGATGGACAAGTTCTCTGTAGAGCTTCAAGAGATTTCGAAGCGCTTCGGCCACACGACGGTGCTCGAGGGCGTGACGCTGCGCGTGCGCGCAGGAGAGTTCTTCTCGCTCTTAGGACCCAGCGGATGCGGCAAGACCACAACACTGCGCATCATCGCGGGGTTTGAATCCCCCGACAGCGGCGCAGTCTTCATCAACGGAATTCCTGCCACAACGACCCCTCCCCAAAAGCGCGATGTGAATTTAGTCTTTCAAAATTACGCGCTCTTCCCACATCTGACGGTCGAACAGAACGTGGCGTTTGGGTTGGAGATGCAGAAGCTGCCGCGCTCTGTCATCCGGGAGCGCGTCGGCAGGGCACTGGAGCTTGTGCGGCTGAGCGGGCTTGGCTCGCGCTTCCCGCATCAGCTCTCCGGGGGACAGCAGCAGCGAGTCGCGTTAGCTCGGGCCATCGTGACCGAGCCGTCGGTGTTGCTGCTTGACGAACCCTTGGGAGCCCTCGATCTGAAGCTCCGTCAGGAGATGCAACTGGAGCTCAAGAGGCTCCAGCGTGAGCTTGGGATCACGTTCATCTACGTGACTCACGACCAACAAGAAGCCCTCACCATGTCTGATCGCCTGGCGGTGATGCACTGGGGGAGAGTCTTGCAAGTGGGCACGCCCCAACAGATCTACGAGCACCCAGCGACGCGCTTCGTCGCGGAATTCATCGGGGAGAGCAACTTCTTGGAGGGCCGAGTGGTGCACATGGCCGACAGGCGCGCGGTCGTCCAAATCGGGGCGCTCCAAACGGACATCGTGAGCGACTGTCCATTGCAGGTCAATCAGCCGATCACCCTGGTGCTGCGGCCGGAGCGGATTCAGCTCTGTGCCCCGTGCGAGCGAGATCGGGTGTGGACGGGGATCGTCGAGGAGCTCATCTATGCTGGGAGCCAGATGCGCTACCGGGTGCGCGTCTCTGCAGAGCTGGCGCTGACGGTGAGCGGGCCCAGTGCGAACGGCATCACGGCGGGGGAGCGCGTCGGCCTGACCTGGGATCCCCAGAGCCTCCGCCCCCTCTCAGAGCGCTCGGCATGAACACGCGCACGAGAACGCTGCTGTGGCCTGGGCTGGTGTGGTTGCTGCTCTTCTTTGCTGTTCCCTTGGGGATTATTCTGGTGATCAGCCTCGGGCGCCGCACCCCCGATGGGGCGATTGTGTGGGGATTCAGCTTTGACAATTATCTTCGGGTGTTTGATCCCCTCTATTGGATAGGGCCTTGGTGGAATTCTCTGGGGTTAGCAACGCTCACGACGCTCTTCTGTCTTGTGCTGGGGTATCCCGTGGCGTACACGATAGCGCGGCGCTCCGCTGCCGTGAAGAATCTCTTGCTCTTTCTCGTGATCGTGCCGTTTCTTACAAACTTTCTTGTGCGTATCTACGCGTGGTTTATTCTGTTGCGGCCGGAGGGCTGGATAGCGTCGCTGCTGCGCTCGGTGGGGCTTGAGCTCGCACTGCTGGGATCGCCCGTGGGGGTGCTCATAGGACTGATCTACGGCTACTTGCCGTTTATGATCTTCCCCATCTATGCGACGTTAGAGCGTCTGGATTTTGCGCTCGTTGAGGCCGCGTACGATCTAGGGGCCACGCGCTGGCAGAGCTTCTGGCGGATCATCTTTCCCTTGAGTCGTCCCGGGGTGATCGCGGGGGCGGTGTTGGTCTTTGTTCCGGTGCTGGGGGAGTTTATCACGCCCAAGCTCCTGGGCGGTGGGAAAGTTCCCATGTTCGGAGTGCTCATCGAGGAGAAGTTTTTGGGCCGGGTGTCCGACTGGCCCCTGGGCGCGGCGATGGCCGTCGTCCTGATGGGCTTGGTCTTGCTCGTCTTGACTTGGTACTTCCGGCACTTAACACAGACGCGATGGGTCGGATAATTCTTGGGTGCGATGTGCTGATGACGTATATCTTTCTCTATCTTCCCATGGGCGTCTTGCTCGGGTACAGTTTTAGTGCGAGCCGCTATGCGCTCGTGTGGGGCGGGTTCTCCCTCGAGCCGTATAGGAGGCTCTTGGCCGACCCAGAGGTCGCTTCTGCGCTGGTTGGAAGCGTGATCGTCGCTTCGATCTCGACGGCCTTGGCGACGCTTTTGGGGACGTCGCTGGCGCTGGCGCTGGAGCGTGCGCGCGTGCGCTTTCAAGGGGGCCTCGAAGCGCTGGTCTATCTCCCCATCGTCATTCCGGAGATCGTGATGGCTGTGGGAGTGCTGCTCTTCTTTGCGCAGGTGCTGCGGCCTTCGCTGAGCGCTCTTGGGATAGAGCTCGGGCCGCTGCCGTCCGTGATCATAGGGCATGTCACGTTCAGTATCTCCTACGTGATGGTCGTGGTGCGGGCGCGCCTGCGCGATCTTGACAGATCTCTTGAAGAGGCTGCGCTCGATCTGGGAGCGACTCCGTGGCAAGTGCTGCGCCGGGTGACGCTCCCGCTTTTGGCACCGGCGATTCTGAGCGGGGCGCTGTTAGCGTTTACTCTGTCGCTTGATGACTTTTATGTCACGTACTTTGTGACCACGGGGGGAAGCGGGTTCAAGACCCTCCCGTTGTATCTCTACGCCCTTGCGGGGCGAGCCGCCATCCCCCCACAGATGAACGCCGTCGCTACACTGATGATCTTGGCTTCATTGGTCCTCATTACTCTGGCGTTCCTCATCCAACGCCGCACACAGAGGGGGTAGACAATGTCACTCATTCGTGCTCTTGCTCTCGTGACGTTCGTCGTGCTCGGTCTTGTGGGGGTGGGGGCTTGTGGGAAGAGAGCTCCTCACGAGCTCCATCTCTTCATTTGGGCCAACTATATAGACCCCGAAGTCTATCAGCTCTTTGAGCGCGAGTTTGGGGTCAGAGTGATCGAAGAGAATTTCGACTCCAACGAGACCCTGCGCACGAAGCTCCAAGCCGGCGCGACCGGCTACGACGTCATCGTGCCCTCCGATTATACCGTCGAGATCTTGATTCGTCAGGGCTTGCTCACCAAGCTCGACTTGAGCAAGATCCCCAATTCCCAGAATATCTCAGGGAGATTTCGCGGGCTCTACTACGATCCGCACAACCAATACGCGCTTCCGTATCTGTGGGGCACGACGGGTCTGGGATACAACGCCCAAAAGCTCGAGAGCCCCCCAACCAGTTGGGCAGAGGTCTTCGAGCTCTCCCGCTTAGCGCGATATAAAAATCGCGTGAGCATGCTCGACGACCCGCGCGAGACCATCGGCGCGGCTCTGAAATATCTCGGGTATTCTGTGAATAGCACCGACCCGCGCGCCCTCCAAGAAGCTTTAAGAGTTCTTCTTGCGCAAAAACCCTATCTGGCTCGCTACGACAGCGAAACCTATGATGACTTTCTTCTCACGGGGGATCTCGTCATAGCGCACGGCTGGAGCGGGGAGTTCGCCAAAGCTCGTCAAGAGAATCGGGACATTCGCTATGTCATCCCCCAGGAGGGCGGGGTGATCTGGGCCGATAATTTAGCGATCCCTAAGAGCTCCCAGAGAGTTGAGCTTGCCCATCAGTTCATAGATTTTCTGTTGCGCCCGCAGATCAACGCAAAGATTGTGAATTATGTACGCTATCCCACGACGAACGAAGCGGCTCGGCCGTATATTCTGCCGGAGATCGTCAACGACCCGGCCATCTATCCCCCTGAAGAGATGGTAGAGAGACTCGAATGGATCAGGGACGTGGGGGATGCGCTCGCGCTCTATGAAGCCGTCTGGGACGAGCTGAAAAACCGTTAGAAATCGGGCAAGGTTGACATAGCTGGACGATGCTCTTCCTTGGGGCAGTGTTTGAACCCCCCGTAGACCACAAATTGATAATACTTCCAGATCACATCAATGGAGGAGAATCCTGCGATCTCCAGCAGATGGAGCTGGGTTTTGAGGGTGGAGAGATTATCTCCGGTGCCGGAGTGCGTCTCGGCGTCAAGAGTTTTGAGATCGATCCCGCTGGCCGAGGCGTGCTCGCTGCGCACTTGCTCTTGCAAGAACGTATGTCGGCTCGACTCAAAGAGCACCACGTCGCCGTTGACGAACCAGCCATCGCGCTTGAGCACCGTATAGATTTTCTTAAAGAGTTCAAGTTTTTGCGGGTCCGTCAGGTGATGAATAGCTAATGTCGAGATGACGACGTCGCAGTCGCGTGGGAACGTCGAGACCGCAAAGTCCCCTTCAATGAGCTGCACCCGATTCCCAAAGCGCTTGAGCTTTTCCCGACAGACCGCGAGCATCCGAGGGGAGTAGTCCAACGCCGTGATACGAGCGTTGGGGTAGCGTTCACAGAGTTTCTTGGTGAGTTCTCCGGTGCCGCAGCCCAATTCTAAGATCTGTACATCTTCGGGCAGATCGGGAGGGATGCTGCGCAGCACGGCCTCGTGCAGCTCTTCATAACGCGGCACGATCAGCTTGATGTGCCTGTCAAACTGCGTGACGTCAGGGACGACCTCACCGGGCTTGATCTCCATAGGGTCTTACAGATGCGGCTCTATTTTGCTTAAGAGCTTGCTCTTGCTCATATAGCCAATCACGCGCTCGATCTCCTTGCCGCCTTTGAAGATGAGCAAGGTGGGGATGGACTGAACCCCATACTGCATGGCCGTCTCTTGGTTCTGGTCTACATTGAGCTTGACGACCTTGAGCCTATCACTGAGCTCTGCCGCGATCTCTTCGATAATGGGAGCAATAGCCCGACAGGGGCCGCACCAGTCTGCGTAAAAGTCTACCAAGACGGGCTGAGGCGACTGTAAGACTTCTTGAGCGAACGTCTCATCAGAGACATACGTGAGCTTGGACATCGCATCTGCTCCTTTCCACGAAAGGTCTTCTCAGTGTAGCTGGGAAATGAGACGCGTGCAACCGCTACGGCCGAGCCACCTGAACTGCTGCGGGCAACGGCCCCACCCGAAGTGCTAGAGCTAACGCGTGCACCTCCTCAGCCGACGCCGCAGCGTCCTCCCATTGAATATCGAAGACACTTCCCGATTGTGCCAAAAGCTCCCTCATCGTCGCCCCCACCTCAAGAGTTCCATAGACGACCCCGTCGAGCACGATAGCCAATGTCTGATCTGTGGTCAGAACTTTGGCCAACTTCTGCACCGTACCAGCGCTCAGGCGCACGCGCACCATCGGCGGGGAAGCTTTGATCTCTTGGATCTCAAGCTTCTCTATGAGGGGGGCTTCAGCGACTATGTACGAGCGCCCTGCGCGGTCTTGGAGGGCTTGCTCCCCAAGCCCCGTCGCTTGAAGCTTCTCTCCAAGAGCTCCAACACGCAAGATACGCTTGAGCTCAAGCCGCCCTTGGACACTCACCAGTCGTGCGACCGCCTTCGCTTGGTCGGTGCGCGCCCAGATCACCATTTGCTCGTCACCCCCAGCAAGCACGAGACTCTCTAAGACCCCGTACTCTTTGAGACGCTTCTGAAAGATTTTCACTGTCTCGTCCAAAGCTTCAGATCTGACAGCGATCTGAAAGAACGTGTGTCCTGGGAGTTCGTTGGGCTTGAGCGCGATAATTTGGGAGACCGCGTAGCTGCGGTCAGCGAGAGTCCAGGCTGCCATCTGGGCCAGCCAAAGCTGAAGAATCTCTTCTTTGAGGGCCAGCACCAGCTCTGGGGCAGCTTCCGGGCCAAGAGCTTCGAGTTGCTTCTGCGCCACCCGTGCGATGTGCAGCTTCTGATTGGGGTCCTTGAGCTTGGCGTACTCGTGACGCGCTTCTTCTAAACGGCCGGCGCTCTCGTAAAGATAAAAGATCCTTAAGATCGGGTCGGCGATAGAGATCTGAGCGCGGGCTTTGAGCTCGTTATAAAACTTCTCGAAGCGCTTGGTGCGCTCGGCCTCGATATAGTCTTGTAAGACTTGATCTCGGATCTGGGCAAGCTCCGGGTGAGAAGCGGGCTTCTTCTCCTCGACTTTAATTAAGTGAAACCCGAACTGAGTTCGCACGGGATCGCTGATCTGACCGGGTTCGAGAGCAAACGCTGCGTCTTCGAACTCTTGGACCATCTGGCCGCGCCTGAAAAATCCCAGATCGCCGCCGTTGTGGGCACTGCCAGGGTCTTGGGAGTATTTTTTGGCAAGCTCTGCGAAGTCCGCCCCGTTCTCCAGCTCTTTTTTGATGTCTTCTATCTGTTTTTTGGCTTGGGCGATCTCGGTCTCGGAGGCGTTCTCAGGGACACGGATGAGAATATGTCGGGCGTGCACTTCTTCTGGGGTGTCGTAGTCTTCGCGGTGCTCTTCTAAGTACGCCGCGAGCTCTTGATCGGTCGGTTCGATAGGGCCGACGACACTCGCGCGCAGGCGCTCCGTTTGCATCGAGAATTCGAGGGCTTGGCGCAGGTCTCGCTTGAAGCTTTCGAGGGTGCGCCCTTGCTTGTGGAGGATTTGCGCCGCTTGTTCTTCGGTGAGGTTGTTCTGTTTCAAAATGCGCTCAAACTGAATTTCCGTCTGGTCGTCGATCTCTCTCTTGGGAATGGTGATCTGTCGGCGTTCGATCTCTTTGGCGATGAGGCGTCGTCGTACGAGTTCGTCAACGACGCGGCTTTGGAGCTGGAGTCGGCGTTCGATCCCTCCTGGCCCTTGCAAGAATTTTGAGAAATCTTGGCCATACTGGGCGTAGACCCGTTGATACTGTGCGACCACGTTCTCATAGAGTTTTGCGAACTCTTTCTGTGAGATCTTTTGGCCTTCGAGGACGAGGGCAGGAGGCTCCAGCCCCTGCCACACGAAGACCAATCCCACGGCTATCACTCCCACAACGACCCACGTCATCCATGATGGCATAAAAAAACCCCCTAAGTCTTCAAATTATAGTGCTGTTTCTTGGGGATGGCAACTTTCTCGTTCGAGCGCTTGACTAAAATCAGTTTTCGAGACGTCCCAGAAGGGCGTTCATAAGCTGGGGAAATAGCGATTCTGGAAGGAGCTCTGGAGACAGAGAGAGAGTTTGGGGAAGAGCCTTGGTCACTTTGGTCAGGGCTCTTCTTGTATAATTGTCTTCGGACTTGCGGGACCGACAGCGTAGCCGAAGGAGGAAGCAATGATGCTCACAGTGTTGCGTCTTGGGTTTGTGGCAGCTCTTCTGTTGGGGCTGCTGAGTGGTATCAGCGGGGCAGAAGGCCAGCCCCCCTGCACGGTGACAGTTAAACCGGGTGAGTCCATTCAGAGTGCGATTGACGGGGCGAAAGAGGGCGCGGTCATCTGTCTTGGGGCGGGAACTTACGAAGAGAACATCACCATCAAGAAGGGGTTGACTCTGCGGGGCACAGGGGCAAAGCCAGAGGAGGTGTGGATCGTCGGGGTGAAAGAAAGATATCCGGTGATGCGCATCGAGAGAGAGGGGGAGATCGAGGTGCAGTTGGAGAACCTAACTGCTGCCGAGGCCAAGGGAGATGATGGCATTGAGGTGGTAGGCAAGGCCAAGGCTGTGATCCGCGATGTGCAGGTTTCCGGCAACTTGTATGGCCTCGATGTGGGTGACTCGGCCACGGTGAGCCTTACCAACTCCCAGGTCTCCGACAACAGGGGGTGGGGCCTCTCTGTGTGGGACTCAGCCACGGTGAGCCTCACCAGCTCCCAGGTCTCCGGCAACGTGCATGGCCTCTGGGTGAGGGGCTCGGCCACGGTGACCCTCTCCAACTCCCAAGTCTCCGGCAACGAGTGGCCTGGCCTCGAGGTGGAGGACTCGGCCACGGTGAGCCTCACAAACTCCCAAGTCTCCGACAACGGGTTGTGGGGCCTCTTGGTGAGGGACTTGGCCATGGTGAGCCTCACCAACTCCCAAGTCTCCGACAACGGGTTGTGGGGCCTCTTGGTGAAGGACTTGGCCATGGTGAGCCTCACAAACTCCCAGGTCTCCGACAACGGGTATGGCCTCGTGGTGAGTGGCTCGGCCAGGGTGGAGATCAAGGAGAGCACCCTCCAAGACAATCGAGGCTGTGGCATCGAGGTCTTCTCCAAGGAGGCCCAAGTCCGTGGCACCCCCAACAAGATGCGGGGCAATGGGGCCGACCTCTGCGGCTTCGCCCCTGCATCCTTGCGCCAGCCCTTGGCCCCACCAGATCCGCGACCGAAGCTGGTTGTGCCCACTGACTACGCCACCATCCAGGAGGCCATTGATGCGATTCTCCCCGGCGGGACAGTTGAGGTAGCGGCAGGCAGCTATGAGGTAGGGCTGACCATCTGGAAGCCGGTGGTGCTGCTGGGAGCGGGGAGGGATCAGACGATCTTGGAGGCCCTGCCGGAGCGCGGGTTGGTTCTCTCGATCATTGCGGAGGCGCAAGGTGTGAGGATCGAGGGGTTCCAGGTGAAGGGCAGCAAGGGGGCTGGTCTCCTGATCTATGGGAGGGAGGTTACAATCCAAGGGGCCCTGATCTCCGGCAACGGGGATGATGGCCTCTCTGTGAGTGGCTCGGCCAGGGTGAGCCTCACCGACTCCCAAGTCTCCGGCAACGGGTATGGCCTCTCTGTGAGTGGCTCGGCCGAGGTGAGCCTCACAAACTCCCAGGTCTCCGGCAACAGGTTGTGGGGCCTCTGGGTGTGGGGCTCGGCCACGGTGGAAGTGCGCTCCAGCACCATCGAGGGCAACGGCACTGACCCTGAGTGCCAGAGGCTTGGCTACATCTGCAATGGCATCAGGGTAAGTGGTGAATCCCAGACGACGATCACGGATTCCAAGATCAGAAACAACACCGACTGGGGCGTGGCCGCTTGGCTGAAGAAGTGCGGGTACTATTTTGATGAGTTCAGCGGCCGGGTGGTCTTCCAAGGCAGGAACGTCATCGAGGGCAACAACAAGTCGGGCAACCATGAAGGCAACCCAGGCTGGAGCGGGCCACCCTTGCCCGATGGGCAGGTCTGCTTGCCGTGAGCCCCTCTGGTGTGGCTTAAGCAATCGTAGACTTTGACAATCGCTCTGCTTCGGTATAGTATGCTCGTACAGACGGGAGGACCCATGGCTACCATAGCCGAGATGACCAAGGACGAGCTTCGACAGATGATCGAAGCGGTCGTTGAACAGAAACTCCTCGAACTCCTTGGCGATCCTGATGAAGGGGCGCCTCTGCGCCAGGCGGTCAAGGCTAGGCTTCTGCGTCAGAAGCAAGCCGTAGCCAAGGGGGAGCGAGGGGAACCCCTTGACGATGTGATGCGGCGGCTTGGGTTGGAGTGATGGCTCCCTACGTCATTTACGAAGTCCTTTGGGATGAGAGGACCATTGTGATCCACGCCATTGGGCATCGCAGTGAGATCTACCGAAGACGGTAAGCGGCCGGGT
Source organism: Candidatus Fraserbacteria bacterium (assembly GCA_947085185.1). Classification (GTDB taxonomy): domain Bacteria; phylum Bipolaricaulota; class Bipolaricaulia; order RBG-16-55-9; family DRXL01; genus JANXCC01. The sequence goes on from CAMTVK010000009.1 coordinate 38,288, forward strand.
GGTCTTCCAAGGCACGAACGTCATCGATGGCAACGGGCAGGGGCAGGTCTGCTTGCCATGAAGGGAATAGCTGTCAGCTTTCAGCAATCAGCGGTCAGCAAAGGCAAAAGCTGAAGGCTGACAGCTGAATGCTCACACCCGATGGGCAGGTCTGCCTGCCGTGACAGCGTAGATTCTGGACTTGGGGTATAATCAATAAGCCATGAGCGAAACGATCGAAGCCATCTACAAGAAGGGAGCCCTTCGTCTGCTCAAGCCCTTGAAGGGGCTCAAGGAGAACTCGCGCGTTCGCATAACCGTGGAGTTGCCCTCTGTAACTCCCCATCCCCTCGAACGGTTCGCGGGCATCTTGAGTACGGAAGAAGCCGACGAGATGCTCCGACTGGTCGAGGAAGAATTCGAGCGGATCGAGCCAAATGCTTGGTGAAGCGGTCCTCGATACGAACATCGTCATCGCGTATTTCAAAGGGGAAGCGGCGGGTAAAGGAAGGAGTGCTTGGCCTGGAGCGCGTCTGCCTTCCCGTTCCGGTCGTGGGCGAGTTGCTCTTTGCAGCAGAGAACTCGGCCCGCCGACGTGAGAATCTGGCGCTCTATCGCGAGTTCATTCAGGCCTGCCGCGTCTTGAATCTCACGCGTCGGACGGCTGCCATCTACGCGAGGATCAAGCTCGCCCTCAAGCGTCGAGGCCGCCCGATCCCTGAGAACGACTTGTGGATCGCCGCCGTGTGCATAGAGAGAGACTTACCCTTGATCAGTCGCGATGAACACTTCAGTGAGGTGCCGGAGTTGGTCTGGGAGCGCTGGGAGAGTAGGAGCTAAGGCTGATGGCCTGACGCCCCCCGATGTGAAGAACGATCTGGACAATCCCGAATCACTCCTGAAACCGACCCGGGGTGCCCGATGGGCAGGTCTGTCTGCCCTGAGCCCCCACTATAACCTCTCCCCGCGGCTCAAATTATAATAATAATCGGGATCAAGCCCACACGCCCGAATGAGCGCCTCGCGTTCCTCTTGAGTTATACGAGCACGACTGTCAGCTCTTCTGATCACATTGGGCACGCCCTTGCCTCGCGCGATCTCCGCTAACAGAATCTTTTGCAAACGCTCCGGCTCGCAAAACTGAAAGACCGCTTTTGGGGTCTCAATCTTCAAGACGCTGCGCACCCGAGGGTCATAGACATAGAAGAACGCCACGTGATAGAGACTCGAGTCTAAACTGAGCGCAAAATCGCTCACGGCCTTGGGCAAATCAACGACAGATTCGCGCTCCTCCCACGACGGATAGGCTTCTTGCACAAACCAATTCGTATAGCCTAACGAGTCTTTTGGAGTCTCTCTCAGGACTGCCGTCATAAACTGACGATCACTAGCCCAGCGCCGATCCGAAGAGCCTAGACAGAACCGCAAGAGCCAACTGGTCTCCGGCGTCTTGTTGATCGCCACTACGGGGAGCCGACGTGCCAGACACGCCTCGACGAGGCGCACCGGCGCCGCCAGCAGCGCGACAATATCCTCGCGGTCGCTCAGACGCACTCCCCAGCGATACCCCCACTCCCCCTTCAGATCGCCCAAAAGATAGTAATACAGCCCGATGGGATAGAGTGCCCCGTCTATGAGAAGCAGCCCCTCGCGGATGTCGAGAGCCTTGAGCATCGCGAGGGCATGAGTCGGCTCGCTGGTCACGTCCGCAAGCCCTTTGACGATGTGCTCGACCTCGCGCTCAAGGAAGTCTTTGGTCAAGTGAATTCTCCAATGATAGATATGTTTGCTCTGGACGCACGTGACGCGGGCTTCGCCGACGTTCTGGAAAGAATGCGAGACGAGCGCGATGGTGCGCCATGTCTCCAGAGGGAATTCGTGATGGCGCTGCGGAGGATCAGCGACGAACACAGCTTGATTTGCACAGAGCGTCGTGCCATCTTCGAAGTGCATGGGGCGGGTACTGCCCCCATCCACCCCATAGATCACGCCGGTCGTGTGCTGGGCCAGCTGAAGCACAGGTTCAGCACGGCGCTCTAGGGGCGTCAGGGCCTTGATGGCGCCATCAAGCTGGAGCATGCCGAAGAGCCGACGCGCCTCGTCGCGGTGACTGACGGCCCGCTGAGCCCGCTCGCCTAAGATCTTCAGCTCCGCAAGAAAGAGTCTCCGAACGTGGGAAGAGAGCATTAGCGCACTTTATAGATTGTACTGATATTGTCGCTGCCCTTCTCCGTCCGATATTCGTGATCGGCCCCTTCAACTAAGCCCACCTCGTGCGAGACCACGATCACTTGGCCAACGCGCCGCCCTAAGTCCTCTAATAAGAACTGTAATCTGTGAATGCGATCTCGGTCAAGATAGATCGTAGGCTCGTCTAAGATCAGGGGCATGCGGCGGACGGCTTTGGCTAAGACTTGATGGATCGCGCAGCGCAGCGCAATATTAATTAAAGCTCGTTCGCCCCCGGACATCAACGACGGGTTGAGGGTGCGCCCGTTCTTCAGCTCTACTTCGATCTCGTAGTCATCGCGGACGGTCACGCGACTGTAACTGTCCCCCGCGTCCATCAACGAGAAGAATTCATTGAAATAATAATTGAGCGCCTCAAGATTGCGCTTGCGCAGCGCAACTTTTGTGCTCTGGTAGATCGAGACGATCTCGTCCAGCTCGACGGTGAGATTCTTCAGTTCTTGGTGTTTTTGTGTCACGTGCGCCATCTCGTCTTGGAGATGTTTGAGGTGTTCCAGGCGCCCTTGAATGACTCCACGCGCTTGCGCCACGCGATCGTAGTGCTCTTGGAGCGCGGCGCGCTCTTGATCTAAGGCGCTCAAGAGTTCTCGGACTTGGGCGCGCTTGCTCTCGATCTCGTTTTGGTCTTTGAGGCGCTCTTGGATCTGGTGACGCCGGTCGAGCAGTCGTGCGATGTCACCGCGCAGCTCGTTGAGGCTTTCTAAGAGCGTCTTGCGCGCGGCGTGTCTCTCGCGCCATTGTTGGCGCACCCGTATCAGATGCTCGAGCTCGCTCTTGAGTCTTTCCAGCTTCTCGTGGGTGCTCAACGAGCGATGGAGTTCTTGGGTGAGCGTCTGCACGGCGGCGGCTTGCCTCTCTTGTTCGGCTTGTTGGGCCACGATAGTGTGTGCCTCGCTCTCGATGTGGCGACGCAGCTGATTGAGACGGGCTTGAGAGAGCTGCTGGCGCTCGAGGGCGTGTGCGAGGGTGGTGCGCTTGAGCGCGAGTTCAGTGCGGCGCGCCTCCAATCGCTCGATCTCAAACAGAAGCTGCTCGAGCGAGCTGTGCACATCCTTCCAGAGCCCAAGCCGCTGTTCGATGCGTGCCAACTCTTGTTCTTCGTATTGGACTGATCTTTCTAATTCAGCGATCTGGGGTTCGATCGCGTTGAGCGACTCTGCCAGATGTTCTGGATGAACAGCTTGGCCGCAGGTGGGGCAGCGTCCCGCGGCGAGCAACGCCTGTTTTTGGGCGAGCTCGTGTCGCAGGGCATCGTAGTGGGTCTTGGCTTCCAATACGGCCCGCTTCGCTCGATCGTGTTGCTCCTCAAGATCTCGAAGCTCCGCAGCCCACTGCGCCCGAATCTTTTCGGCGAGCTGCACATCGGGGAGCATCGTTGGGAATGGCACTTCGAGCGTTTGTGCGCGCGCCGCGATCTGATGCAGGGTGCGTCGCACGGCCTGCTCGTGGTCGGCGTGAGCTTGGGCGAGAGTAGTGAGCTCTGTCTCTAAGTGTTTGATCTGTTCGGCTTCGCGCGCGTGGGTGCGGGAGAGTTCTTCGCATTGCGCGCGCAGGTGCGCGAGGGCTCGCTCGCGGTGCGTGCGCTCGGCGCTCAGACGAGCCAGCTCTTCGCGCACTTCTTGAAGTTGAGCCCTTTGGGTTTCGATGAGCGCTTTGCACTCCGCGAGCTTTGTTGATACTGCTGTGACGTCGTCGGACGTTGTGGCTTGGTCGAGCGACTCTATAATGGGTGCAGCGTCGAGAGAGCTCTCCGCGAGTAGCTTTTTGAGGGTGAGCATGGATTTCTGATGGCGCCCGCTGAGGCTCTCAAGCTCGCTCTCGAACTCCTTGCGTTCGGCCTCGCGCTGCGCCAGCCGAGATTGTTTGTCTTCAAGTTCTTGGTCTATCTGGTGCAGCTCTTGAGTAGCTTGGGCGAAGTGCCTGAGGGAATCTTCGTAGCTTTGTAAGAGCTTATGAGCGTTGGCGCGTCGCTCGTCGAGGTCTTTGAGATCGTTTTGGAGGCGCTCCAAGGACTCGGTAAGCTGCGCTCTTTGTTTGTCCAGCGCTTCGCGTTCGAGGGCGTCTATCTGTTGGCGCAGGCGGGCTGAGCGCTCTTCCAAAGAGCTCATGCGTCGGTTGAGAGCGCGTAGGGCTTCTTTGGAGCGCGGGGTGACAAAGAGATCTATCTTATACAGTCCCAGCAGCCCGTCGAGCATCTGTTCGCGCGTCCGACGATCCGCGCGGATGAGCCTGTCTATCTCCCCTTGGCGCACGTAGACACAATTGGCAAACCCCTCGCGGTCCATCCCGAAGAACCGTTCGATCTCGGCGATCACGTTCTCCGTGCCGATCCACACCGAGCCGTCGTCGCAGGTGAGCTGACAGCCGTTGCGCTCGCTCTTGACTGTGCCGCCAGCTCGTCGCAGGGCGATCTCGGCGGTGTAGCGTTTCCTGCTGTAGATGAAGCGCAGCTTCACCGAGCCGGAATCCGCACCAATCCGTAAGATCTCGTCGAGAGTGCGCCCGATGACGTGGCGTGCCTCGCTGCCGTAGAGCGCAAAGAAGATGCTCTCTAACAGCGAGGACTTGCCGCTGCCGTTGGCCCCAGCGATCACTGTGATCCCCGGCTGGAACTGCACCGAAGCTTTCTTATAGCTCCAGAGGTTTTCGATCTCCAAGTGCTCTAGTTGAAACTGATCCCGTGCGAGCCCCAAGCGATCCTCATCGCGCAAGGCCGGACGAGCCGTCTCCGGTTCCAGCTGCACTTTGCTCAACAGATCGAGCAAATTCTCTTGTTCTCTTATGGGTTTTCGTGCCATGCTCGCTCCAGCAGCGCCGTCACTTCGGGATCTACATTCGAGTCTGCGATCGTCAGATCTCTGATGACTTGGTCAATCTCACGAGCGATGGATGAGAGATTCTTCTTGGCCAGGGCTTCAGATATGACTTGCTCGACATCGCTGAACTCCATGGTGACCGCCGGCTCGGTGGGGTGTTCGGTGGGGGTGCGCACATCGCGCACGCGCACCGCGAGCGCCCCGCGTTCGTAGCCAAGCTGCTCGATCTCGGCAACTGTCGGCTCAGCAGTGCTTAAGTACACGACCACGACGGCGCCGTGCACGTCCGAGTTGGCAATTCGCTGAAGAGGGTCTTCATCCGATGGGATATAGAGAAAACGTCGTGTGACCAGCTCATGACGCTGGAGCCGCCCGTTCTGGAGGTCTATAATATTGACGCCTCGGGGACGCTTCTCGTCGAGCATCCAGCGTTCGGTGCTGCCGCAGTACGTCACGAGCTTCTCGTCGTTGCGCCAGACGCGGTGCTCGTGATAATCTCCCAGCAGCACGAATTGGGCGCCGCATTGCCAGAGTTGTTCGAGTGTCAGCTCGCCGTCACGCTCGACTTGGTCAAGCAACTGATGGCAGACCAAAACGCCGCCCTCGCACGAAGTGAGCGTCACCGAGCGTCGTCCAGAGAAATCGTGCCCGTAGATGGGGACGCCCTCCAAATCGAAGGGCTCTGCTCGCAGGTGCACAGCTAGGCCCAAATCCTCAAAGAGATCGAGCCATTGGACGCCGCGGCGCTGCTCGTGATTGCCCACGATCCCTAAGAAGTGAATGCCTGCATCCTTGAGGGTGAAAAGCCCCTGCAAGGTCGCGAGGAGATCTTCGGCGCCGGGATTGCGGTCTTCGAAGAGATCGCCGGCGTGGATGACGGCAGCAACCCTCTCGTCCAGGGCGACCTGGACGACTTGCAAGAACGCGTCGGCGAAATCCTTACGACGCTCTTCTAAGCCATACTGGCGAAAGCCTATGTGCGTATCGCCGGTGTGCAAGACTTTAGCCATGTGCTTTTATACTAGCACGATTGGCGTAAAAAGCAAGGACAAGGGTCTATTAAAAAAGCCGCTCCGCCGTAGGGCAGTGCGGCGGAGCGGCCTGCCCCCTCAAGCAGCAGGGTCTTGAGGGGGATTGCTGTCATCCCTCTACCGGTGCTTCCCCCACTCCACGGGGGCGTTATCGCCCCCTCCCCTCTCTCCCGCGGTAAGCGCTCCCAAGTAGAGAGGATGACAGGGCCAGGGAGCTTGAGCCTTCCGGCGCTTGCGCGCCGCGCTCGTGACTGGGGAAAAATCCCGCCTTGCTGGGGGCCTGGTCCAAAAAGGCGGGCAAAACCCTGGTCGTCGAGCAGACCGAAGCATCGCTCCGGCGAAGGCTTCCGTCCCCCTGGTAAGGAGGTTGTGTTGGGGTCGTATAGAAATTACTATTTCTCTCATATTTAATCGTCAAGGATAGTGTATAGCATATTTTTCAAATATTGTCAAGTCGGTGCTATGATTTACGATGTCATCAGTGGTGCACGAGGACAAGGGGCTTTTCGTTACAGTCTCCCGATCAAGCTCACTAGGGAAGGGCATGAGCGTGACGCGGTGAAAGATATGAGCGAATTGGTTTAGAAGAGCGCGACTGTGCAATGTGCATTACATACTCCACCCAAGAAAAGAGCTATATAAGAATGAAGGCTTCGAAAGGAGGGGCCATGAAGACCAGAGAGATAAGCCAATGGAAGTGGGTCTACGTGCGGATGCGCGGCGGATTGGGCTTTGCGTTCGTGTCGGTACCGCTGGACCTGACTGTCTCCCAACTCAAACTCATGCTGGGGGCCGACCCACGCAGTGTGGTCACCGTGCGCTCGGCGTTCCGGCCCCTCGCAGAGAACGAGTCCCTCTACGGTCGTGTTGCCAACTACGATACAGTCTACATTGAGCCGTGTCGTCGAGCTGTGTAAAATACCCCCTCTCCCTCTCTTCAGTCAGCGGGAGCCGTCTTGGAGCTCTTCAGGGTGGCCCCCGCTGCTGTAATGGGTCAAGAGATGGTTACCAGGGCCCAAGCGGTCGAGATGCGATCCAAGCAGAGCCGGTTGAGTCTGGCGTGGACAAGCTATAGAAGAAAAGCTTTTCGAAGGTGCGAAGAGAGGGGGTCGCTCTCGCACTCTTGGTTTTGTTTCAGTTGAGCTTGGTGCTGCTGGGCTTGGCGCACTATGATGATCTGGAAGATTCGCACGGAACTTGCCACATAGGCGGTGGCATGACGTGTGGTCTTCTGACAACCGCTGATCTTGCCATCCCTCTGCCGCTCGCCTACGAGCTTGTGCATCTGGATAGTATCCATCAGGAACCCATCCAACTCTCTATTCTCGAAAGACCTCCTCGCCCGCTCGCAAGAGCGTAGCTGCGCGTTCTTAACAGACAGACTCTCGTGTTTCTCGGCTTCAGCCGCGTGAGACGGATTTTCAAACTACGAGGAGGTTTTCAGATGACACGACGCAACTTGCTCAAAACCGCCGGCGCATTCGCTGTGACCGGCCTAACCACCGCTCTTACAGGGCAGAGAGTGAAGGCTCACAAGAAAGAAGCCCTGCGCGAAGTCCATCTCTATATGGGAGACGGCTATTATCGGTGGGAGTTCAAAGAAGGCGACAAGCCCGTGAGAACTGAGAGAAACGCCCCTATGAAGCTCAAAGTTGGTCAGCTGCTTTTCTTCATTGCTCACAACGAAGGACGGCTCGTCCACAATGCGCACATCGGACGAAGAGCCAATCTAACGGAGCAACGGTACGACGAGCATCTCTTTGAGAATTTCTTCTCGCTGACGCTCGAGCCGCGCAGCGTCGTCGAACTAGAGGTGCTCGTCCCGGACAAGCCCGGCGAGTGGGAGCTGGGCGACTTCTCGCTGGATCGCAACGGGAAGACGCTCTACGAAGCCACGGGCATGAAAGCCCCATTGACGGTGGAGAAGTAAGAAGACCTAGCTTCCACCTCTTCTCTGCAACCCTCACCCGGCCTAGGCCACCCTCTCCCTTTTAGGGAGAGGGACGGGGTGAGGGTAATGAAGGGTTGAGAGAGAGCCATAAGGAGGAGACACTAATGCAGAATAGAAGAATCGAATTGCGTATCGAGCCTTGGGTATTGGTGGCCGCTTTGGCCGCCGTGCTCTTGGTTGGGTGGATGACCCTGCGAGCCAACAATCCGCCCCCGGTCAGCCAGCCAAGCCCTGAACAATCCAACAGAGTCTGGGTCGTCAAGATGGTCACGAAAGTTTCTGACGGAAAAGTCGAGCAGGTCTTCGAGCCGGATCGCTTAGTGATCGCCCCCGGCGACACGGTGCGCTGGGAGCTCGAGAACGGCATACACAATACAGTTGCTTTTCATCCAGGCGATGAGCACGCGGACCATCACGACGATGCCGGCAGCCCTGGCGAGCGCCCGTTGCGCATCCCGGCGAAAGCGAAGCCCTGGGAGTCAGAGCACATGCGCACACCGGGCGAAGCCTTTGAGTACACTTTCACTATTGAAGGCATCTATAACTATTTCTGCCATCCGCACGAATTCGATGGCATGGTCGGCGCGATTGTCGTCGGCAGTCCCAAGCCGGGGCCGGGGCTGGAGCCTCCGCAAAGAGACCTGCCCGAAGCAACCCAAGCCAAACTGAAAGAGCTAATCGCCTGGGCGAAGGCCCAGAAAGGAGTTCGATAATTATGAAAGCCTTGAAGAACAGAAAAGTGATCTTTGCGCTCACGCTGACAACTTTGGGCGTGGCAACCGGCCTGCTGTGGCCTAATCTGGCGCTCAAACAAAGCGTGACTCAACAACCGGAAGCGCAAGCTCAAGCGCCGGTGGTGCGCGAGTTTTTCATCACGGCTCAAGAGACGAATTGGATGCTCGGCCCCGATATGCCTTTCGAGGCGTGGACCTATAACGGAACCGTGCCGGGGCCGGAGATCCGGGTGAAGGAGGGCGAGGTCGTGCGCATTGTTTTCAAAAACGAGCTTCCTGTGGCGACCACGCTTCACCCTCACGGCGTAGATCTGCCCAACGCCATGGACGGCGTGCCGGGCATCACTCAAAAACCCGTACAGCCGGGCGAGACGTTCATCTATGAGTTCATCGCCCGACCCGCGGGGACGCGCTTCTATCACACGCATGGCAACGGGGAAGAGATGTCCGAAGCCGATCAGATGGACCGCGGGCTCTATGGGGCGCTCATCATTGAGCCTACGCCTCCACAACCCGTCGTGGACGAGCCGGGCCGACGGCCTCTTTTCATGCCAAAGCCCTATGACCGCGAGTACACGCTCATCTTGGACGAGTGGCGCGGCGGCGAGCATGGGCCGCACGGCGTGGGCGATTACAGCATCTTCACCATCAATGGGAAGGCCTTCCCTGAGACAACGCCCCTGAAGGTGAGGAAGGGCGAGCGCGTGCGCCTTCGCTTAATCAATGCTGGTACGACGGCCTTTCACCCGATTCACTTGCACGGGCATCAGTTCAAAGTGGTCGCGACCGACGGAAATCCCGTGCCCTTTGGGCTGGAGCTGACCAAGAACACCATTACCGTGATGCCCGGCGAGACCTATGATATTGAGTTCGTTGCTGACAATCCAGGCGTTTGGGTGTTGCACTGCCACGAACTGCACCACGCTGGCGGCGGGATGGTCACGCTGGTACAATTGGTACAATATGAGAACTAATAGCGCAACCGAGGAGGTCTCTATGAAGCACAACTATATAGAGCTGCGCACTCAAGCGTGGACGGTGATGCTTGCTGTTGCCGTGGCCGCATTGTTCGCGTTTATGTTCTTACGCATGGGCGGCATGATGAGGCCGATGAACCAACAGGCAACGATGACACAGATGATGGCCAGCATTGACAAAGCCCTAGGGCAAGTGAATGCAGCGCTGACCCACTCTGACGAAGCTTTGAAGACCACTGATTTGGCCGCTTTGAAAAAACACGTTCGCTTGGCCCAAGGCGCGCTCACCGGCCGAGGCGGAGCCATGATGCAGATGCAAATGATGGGACAGATGATGAAAGGCCCGATGATGACCATGTCTGGCCAGGGCATGATGGGGATGTCGATGGAGCATCATACAAATATGATGGCAGCTCGCGAAGCAGCTCAGTCGAGTCTTCAGAGGGCTCGTGAGCACTTTGAAGAGGCCCTGAAAGCATATAAGTTGGAGACGGCCCAAGAGCACGTCCGATTAGCAGCAGAGCAATTGCAAGCGGCACAAGGCACAGCAGGGAGCAACGATCCCAAAGCTGGGGCTCTCACGTATTTGAAGGAGCAGATGGCCCAGATGATGGGGCAGGGGATGATGCAGTCCGATCTGAAGAGCAAGATCGACTGCGCGGTCCCATGGCTGGAGAAGGCCATCGCGCTGCATGAGCTGCACATGAAAGATCCCTCGACGACTACGGAGCAATCGCAGATGGAGCTTATGGATCAGATCAAGAAGGCCCATGAGTGTTTGACCGGCAAGTCCATGCCAGGGATGCCCCATTGAAAACTGTGGGCATGGAGCACGAGCTGGGCATAATCCTATGGCTCCATGACTGGCTTGGCATACCCAAACCCAACTAGAGAAAGGAGACTCTGTATGAACAACTTCACCTACGTTGTCGAGACGAAGAAATCGTTCCCAGAAGCTGTCATTGCTGTGCGCAAGGCCGCCGAAGCCCACAAATGGGGCGTCTTGGGCGATTATGATTTTTCGGAGATCTTAGCTGCCAAGGGCTTTCCCCAGGCAGAGCAAGTGAAGTCATTAGATATCTGTGCCCCGGCGCACGCCCATGCGCTCATGGGCACGGAGCGCCTGACGGGACTCTGTATGCCCTGCAGTGTCTTAATCTTTACTGATAGAGGCAAGACGAAGATCGCGGCAATGCGCCCTGGCGCGGTGATGCCTCAGATCTTCCCCCATGTGATGCAGAAAGCGGGTGATCTGCCCAAGAAGATTGACGCTGAGATTCAGTCTATTTTGGATACGGCAGCACAGTGAGAGAGGGATCAATGAGTCAGCGCAGAAACTTAAACCGACGGGAGTTCCTACGCTGCGCCAGCCTTAGCGCAATGGCGTTGGTGACCGGCAGTTGGTTAAGCGGTCGGGCCACAAGCAGCCTCCCGGACTTAGAAATCGCTCTGAGGGCAACTGCCTCGGAGGTCTCTATACTCCCCGGCCAACCGACCCGCGTCTGGACGTATCAAGGGGAAGTGTTGCGGGGCAACCCCACCAGCTTACAAGCGTTACCAGGCTCTTATCTGGGCCCCATTATCCGGGCGCGCCAAGGGCAGCGAGTCCGCATCCGCTTCACCAACAACCTGCCGGAAAAGACGGTCATCCACTGGCACGGCCTGTACACACCGGAGAGGATGGACGGGCATCCTCGTGATGTCATCGGTCCAGGCCAGAGCTATGTCTACGAATTTCCAGTGATCAACCGAGCAGGGACGTATTGGTTTCATCCGCATCCCCACGGGCGCACAGGGCCGCAGGTCTACTCCGGTTTGGCCGGGCTCTTCTTAGTATCGGACGACGAAGAAACCCAGGCTGGCCTCCCCAGCGGCGAGTACGACCTGCCCTTGATCATACAAGACCGCACCTTTGACACGAGCAATCAACTTGTTTACTCGACCGGCGGCATGGGCATGATGGATGGCTTCTTGGGCGAGCGCATCCTGGTCAACGGGCATCCCAATTTCACTCTGTCGGTCGCGACTCGGGCTTACCGTCTGCGCCTTCTTAATGGCTCCAATTCCCGCATCTACAAGTTGGCCTGGAGCGATGGAACGCCTCTCATCGTCATCGGCACCGACGGCGGCCTTCTAGAGACACCGGTCCCTCGGAGTTATGTGATGCTTGCACCCGGAGAGCGGATTGAACTGTGGGCCGATTTCAGCCAGCGCCCCGTAGGCACAGAGATAGTATTGCAGAGCTTGGCCTTTTCTGGGGCGGAAGTCGGCATGGGCGGCATGATGGGAGGTGGTCAGCCCTTGCCCAACGGCGCTCCTTTCCCTGTGCTTAAGGTCCGCGTAGAGCGTCAGGAGCCAGAGGCGCTCACCCTGCCCACGAAGCTGTCTGCCATGACCCGTTATCGGCCTACAGATGCCGTCAACTATAGCAATCCCCGCACCTTCGCCGTTTCTTTGAGCATGATGGGCATGATGCAGGTGCAATGGCTGCTCAACGAGCGGCCGTTCCAAATGGAAGAAGTGGCCCCTAATGAGAAAGTGAAGCTCAATACGTTAGAGATGTGGGAATTTGTCAATGAGACGACGCCGATGGCCATGGCCCACCCCATTCACATCCATGGGCCGCTGTTTCAAATTATCGAGCGACAGGTTCGCCCTGACCAGATCGCCAGCTGGGAGACAGTGCGCGCCGGCTACGTGGATGAGGGCTGGAGGGATACAGTGCTCTTGATGCCCGGCGAGCGCGTGAAAGTCTTGCTCAAGTTTGAGAACTATACAGGGCTGTACGTCTATCACTGCCATAATTTAGAGCACGAAGACGCAGGAATGATGCGCAACTATTTGGTGAGTACCTGACCAACGAAATCAGAAAGGGAGTGAACGCTATGGCAGAGCAACGACCAACAGAGAAGCCCATCGCGGCTTTTGTGCTCTCGCTCTTGGCGGGTCTGGGGATGCTGACCGTCGGAGTCGGAGCGATGATGTCCGGTGGAGGGGACTGGGGGATGGGCGGCTGGATGTGGGGCCATGGGATGATGCGGGGCTTTGCCCCAACGTTCTGGTGGCTGTGGTTTTGGATCATCGCTGGGATCGTCGTCTTAGTGGGAGCCGCGATGCTCTATGCCAAGCCGGAGCAGCGTCAGACATGGGGGATTGTGATCTTAATTGCTTCAGCGCTCAACTTTTTCTTAAGCATGGGGCTGGCAGGGGGGCTGGGTGTGATCGGAGGAGTACTGGCATTAAGACAGACACCCTGTCAGTTTTGAAGAGCTGGAGGATAGATAAGGAATATCGGGAGCAGCGTCACTGGTAACGATCTCTTGGCACAGGGACCCTGTCCTCCGTGATGCCTCATAAGTAGCTGTTACCGAAGCCCGCAACTTTGCCTCATAATTCTTGTTACCCATGTAGCCTCCTTAGTTCCTCCAGATTCCTCTCAATCCGCCGGCGAAGCTCCAGAGGATTCAGTGTACGGTAGAC
>CAMTVK010000010.1:0-6296 GCA_947085185.1 Candidatus Fraserbacteria bacterium
AAGGATGTAGAGCTTTATGGTCAAGTATGCACTCTTATCGTTGGGTGTAGTAGGGCTGCTGGTGCTGGGGGAGGGGCTCGTGCCGCAGCACCCTGGGGCTAGAGGCCAGCAAGAGCGGTTTGTTGTGCGCGTGCCTGAGGACTTTTCTACTATCCAAGCAGCCATTGACGCAGTGGCCGAAGGGGGCACGGTGCTCATCGGGCCAGGCTTATATAAAGAGAGCTTAGTTATCACGAAAAGCCTGCGCCTGATGGGCTCAAGCCGAGAGCAAGTCCGCATCTACAGCATAGATGACCAAAAACCAGTCGTCTATGCGAGCTCTCGATCTCTCCTGCAGCTCTTTCTCCAAGGGCTCACCATCACGAGAGAACAGCTCCCGAACCCAAACCTTCCTCCTTCTTTCATCCCTCCAGGAACTGGCATCTTCCTTGGGGGTCCCATCCAGGCCACCTTGCGGCAACTCACCGTGACAAACCAGATTGGCGGAGTGGTCGTCTTCCCCTTGATAGAATACAACGAAGAGCTTTTGTACTTCCGATCTCAAGCCGTCCTAGAAGAGGTATTCTTGGCTCACAATGCGGGAGCAGTGGTTGCTCACTCCGCACACGTGATCATCGTGCGCTCCACTATCACTGATAACGAAGCTGGCCTTATGGTGGATAGCGTATATCTCACCCACAGCACGGTGTGCAAGAATCGTTTCTGGGGGATCGAGCTGAGACTGCCGTCGTCGGCGTTTGGCCCTCAGTATATGGGGGCTTTGCAGAGCAACGAGATCTCCGAGAACGGCGTGGGCGTGATCCTCGGCGTGATGTCCGAGGAGGCAGCGGGGAGCTGGCTGCTGATGAATGAGAACAAGATCTTCCGCAACCAAGAGTATGGGGTTATGATCCTGAAGAGGGCATGTCCCACGTCTTTTCCGGATCCTGAGCTGGCCCTTGGGAGGGAGAGCGCCCTCATCAGGATCTTTGGCGGGAATAATGAGCTGTATGGCAACTTCAAAGCCGACCTCTGCCCACCCGACCATCCCTGGCCGCCGGGGTTCCGAAAGTAGTGAGGGAGAGCTATAAAAATTTTGGCTGGGAGAGGAGGATTCGAACCCCCACAAGCAGGTCCAGAGCCTGCTGTCCTACCGTTAGACGATCTCCCAGAGCGCTTTTATCATAGCGGAGAGCGCCCGCCTTGTCAAGCGCAGGACTTGACAGCGCTCCCTCTCTGAGAGTACGCTACAGTATGATTTGCAGCATGACCGGCTACGGCCACGCCCAATCCCAAAGCGCTGCGGAGACGATCACCGTCTCCATCAAGACGCTCAATCATAAATATCTTGACGTCAAAATTTTCGGGCTGGAAGCCCACCCCGCCCTCGAACTCCAAGTCCAAGATCTGCTCGGAAAAGCCTTCTCCCGCGGACGCGTCGAAGCCCACATCGAGATCACACGATGCGGGCTCGCTCCCTTGGCTATCAATACGGAGATCGCTCGTGCTTACGTAGAAGCCTTGCGCCAGCTCAGTCGGGAGCTTCAGCTCCCTGACAATCTTTCTCTCGATACGCTCTTGAAGCTTGAGGGCGTCTTGCAGCGTTCCGAAGAGCCCGAGACAGCGCTCTGGGAGCGCCTTGAGCCCGTCTTCCAAGAAGCGATTGCCCAAGTGCGCGCAAGCCGCCAGCGCGAGGGCCAGCTTTTGGCTGATGAGCTTGAGCAAATTCTCGCGCTTCTTGCGGAGAAGCTCGCCCAGGTCGAGCGCAGTGCGCTCACCGTGAAGGAGCTCTACAGAGAGCGCCTCTGGGAGCGCATCCGCGAGCTGATCCAAAACACAGGGGAGCTGGACGAGGGGCGCCTCGAGATGGAAGTGGCGCTCTTGGCGGAGCGCTCAGATATTACGGAAGAGATCGCACGTCTGAAGATGCACCTCCAAGCTGCCCGGAACGCTATAGTGGGGCCAGAGCCCGCCGGACGGCTCCTAGATTTCTTAGCCCAAGAGCTCGCTCGCGAGGCCAATACGATCTCTGCGAAAGCTAAAGATGCCCACATCGTCACGAGTGTTTTGGAGATGAAGGCTCTGATCGAGAAATTTCGCGAGCAAGCCCGCAACGTCGAGTGAAGAGTATGGGCGTCTTTTTCGTGATCTGCGGCCCATCGGGAGCTGGCAAGACAACCGTACTCTCTCGCGTGCGCAAGAGATTTCCCGATTTGGTCTATGTCCCGTCGTACACGAGCCGCCCCCCACGAAGCTCAAGAGAACTGAAAGCCGGGCGCTATCGCTTTATCTCTAAAGAAGAGTTTGAGCGCTGCATTCGTCGGGGGGATCTTCTCGAATATGCTCTTTACGCGGGAAACTATTACGGCACTCCACGATCTGAAGTGCAGCACTTACTCAAGTCTGGGTGCGACGTGCTTAAGGAAGCTGACGTGCAGGGGGTGCGCCAGTTACGTCGGCGTCGCTTGGGCGGGCGGCTCGTGGCGATCTTTATCGTGCCGCCTTCTTTGGAAGAGCTTGAAGTTCGACTGGACAAGCGCGGCACCGAAAGCCCCGCAGCGCGGCGCCGTCGCTTAGAGAGGGCTCTCGATGAGCTGGGCGCGCTCGATCTGTTCGATTATATCGTGATCAATCGTCGGATTGCTCAGAGCGTTGAGAGACTGAGCGCGATCATCCGGGCTGAACGCTCCCTCTAGCAGCTTGCGCTGCTTTTAGGGCCGACGCTCACGGAGCCCGTTCGACAAGCTTAGCTTCTAGGGCCGGCAGTATTTATCAGCGATCTGATAGGCGTCCATGGCGCTTGCGACCGCAGCCGCGCCCAGGCAAATCGGTGCCAACTCTTCCACCCGTTTTTCACCCCGCCGGTACAGACTTGCCACGCTCGAACTCTTATAATCGCTCATGCCAAGACCAAAGAGACCAAGGAGGTTTCTATGGCAAGGAAAGCTGTTCTGGCATTGGTCTTCTTGTTCGCCCTCACGGGGATCTTCTCGTACGGACAGCAAGGGCTCAAGCCCAGTGCTACTCTGACCCTCTCCGGTGATCTTATCGCTTTGGCCTCGTGCGCCGGGGGGAGCGGGCTTGTGGCTGCCAGCAAGTCCGGAGGAAACACCGCTATTCAGATCATCAACACGTTCTCCAAAGAGCTTGTCAGCAGCGTCAGCGTCGCTGTGGCCAATCCCAGCGCGCTAGCCGTCAATCGCGATTGCAGCGCAGCGTTCATCGCCGACGCTTCAGCCAATAGAGTCTTCTTTGTAGCTCTGCCCAATGGGCAAATCCGCGCTGAGATCGCTGTAGGCACCAAGCCCATCGCGCTCGCGCGCGCGACCCACAACCCCGATCTCTATGTCGTGAACGCCGACGATGGTTCTGTCTCCGTTATTAACACTCAGACAAATACCGTCAAAGCGACGGTCAAAGTGGGCAACCAGCCCAGCGCCATCGCGCTCTATAGTCTCGGCGCGTACAATCGTGCGTTCGTCACAAACAAGGGCAGCAACACCATCAGCGTCATTGATATTAACGACGATCCGGCCAACGAGAATCGCTACACAGTGATCGCGACGGTCCAGACGGGTCCACAGCCCAGCGCCATCGCTACGACGGTCGGCTCATGGCTCGGCGATATGTACGCATACTTCATCAATCAAGGAGACAATACGCTCAGCCGCGTGATGATCACCCCGCCCCATAGTATAGACTCAGCTGTGCCTGCTGGGGGCAAGCCCGTAGCGGTCTTCTTAGACTCGGTGCGCTTCTGCGCCTATACAGTCAATTCGGGGGATGGGCAGAGCGCGATCTCTGTAGCCGTAGCGCAGTTTATCAGCAGCCCCAACCCGACCGTTCCTACGGGCAAGGACCCGTTCCATGCTGTGACGTCGTACTCGGTTAGTGAGCGCTTGGGAGCGGTGGCGCTCTTTGTGCCGTTGACGATTCAAGAGCGGGTTCCGGGAAATCCAGAGCTCGTGAGCCGTATTCAGAGACAGCTTTGGGCGGCCAACGCTGCCAAGCCCGGTGAGCTCAATCTCTATATCTTAGACGGGCTATGTCCGCAACTGAGAGGGGACGAGCCGTAAGATTGGGAGAGAGCCAGAAAGTCAGGGAGAGGGCACGAGCGCCCTCTCCCTGACTTTTTTCTATGGACATCAGAAGCGCAGGCTCCAGAGAGTGAAGCTCATACTCGGCACTGAGGATGTTTGCTGGTGAGAGACAGGAGGCTTTGATCGGCTCCATCTATAGCTTACCAGATCAAATTGAACCCCAGCGCCGCTCCCAAGCCGGTGCCAATCACCGCGATGCCTATAATTTTATCCTCTTTTAGGAGCTGGGGCTGACCACAAAGCCAATGGACAGCTATACGGACCCCTGTGGCTCCACCAACATAAGTGAAGATAGCCCGAACGATTCCTTGGATAAGACCATCACTCTTTCCCAACATCTCTGATCTCGCTCCATTCCAGACTGCCAGCCCTATAGTGGCGGAGACCGCTAACAGGCGCTGAGTCTCAATTCGCTGTAAGTTCCTGCACGTATCGATCTCTCGCTTTGAGCGCAGGATTATTGCGAAGAGCTCTGGGAGCCCGTAACCCCCAAATGCTCCAAATGAGCCAAGTAAGATTGAGCCGGAGACAAAGCCGATTTTATCCACTATATCCGGCTCTTCTTTTGAAGGAACTGCGCGAACTTCAAGAGAGGAAAAGATGATGAGCAGCAAACCTAACACTCCTCCGAGTAGCTTTCTCAAATGCTTAGTCATATCGCCCCTCCTACCCAAGGCATCCAAGAGCAGCGCCAATACAGACCCCCACGGCTACTGCCCAAGCCCAGCCACAAAGGTCATCATCAGCTGCACACACAAGAGCAGCTGCAGAAGCAGCCGCAGCGCAAATCGCTATAAAACACCAATGCCAAGCAATAAGTGGACTCGCCTTGAGATTCGCAGTCGGTTCAACTTTTAACTCAGCCAGCTTCTTCCGCAGGTAAGGACTGATGCCACCTTCACGGAGCACGCGCTGGGCAGGCTCATTCGTGCCGGGTCGAGCCAGATACCCCTCAAGCTGCTGGTATTGATCGGAAGTCAGCACGCCACGGAACTCCTCGCGATAGTACCGCTTCACCGCTCCAGGATACTCGAACTGCTCCGGCAGTGCCTGCAACTGCGCATCAACCTGAGCTGTAACGCCCTGCGCGTCCAACTCCTCAATCAAGTCCAACATGGTTCGCTTTGCGTGTTTGAAGCGCTGTTCCAACTCTGCGGAACTGACGTGTTCGATCTTGTTCTGTGCTCGCAGCACTCCCTTCCATGCTTCTTTGGCTTTACGAGCCAGTTGAGCTAATCTCTTGCGAGCGGCCTCCCCTCCGGTTCCAGCAGGAGCTAACGGAACGCTTGACTCCGAGCGCCATAAGAATTGCGTACACCCACTCAATCCACTAACCATGACTAATCCTACACCCAATGCCCAGACCTTGCAACAACACCCGCCGCGAGAGCCGCTTTGTACCAGATCCTTGCATGAACATACTATGCCTCCTTCTTAAGGTTATTATCAAATAAAGTGTAGCAAAAAAAAATTTGTCAAGTCACTTAAAAAGACTGGCTCTTAATCTTGTCTCTTCTTCCGTCTTGGTGACGGTAGGCTCTGGGTCTCTACCACCGGTTGGTAGGAGGCTATGAGCAAGACCTGCGAGCCCGCAGCTTCCATAGCCGATAGATCAATATAGTAGCCGAACATCACAGGAACTGCTGGAGCTGGCAGCTGCGGCTGCAAGGCTTGCAGCATCTTTTGAAACTGGCTCACCTCACGTGCATAGACGCGCGATTTCACTTCGCCCACCACCACGATGTTTCGTCGCCCTTGTTTGCCTTCGGCATAGAGGTCCACATCCACCACTTGGCCATCGAGCTGGAAGAGTCGCCGTTCTAGGCGTTCGACTGCGATCCTATAGCGATAGCGCAGATACCCTGGCAGCACCAGCCGCGCGATGTCTTCCAAACCGTAGCCGATGTTCTCACTAAGAGCACCTACTTGAGTAGCGAGCTGTTGCATCGCCTCGGAGAGTTTCGCCATAGAGGCTTCTAGCACTCCTACGCGCTCTTCGGTGCGCGCTTGGGCCTCGGCGAGTTTGGTGACGGCGACTTCGAGCTGGCTCACGCGCTCTTCGGTGCGCGCTTGAGCCTCGGCGAGTTTGGTGACGGCGACTTCGAGCTGGCTCACGCGCTCTTCGGTGCGCGCTTGGGCCTCGGCGAGTTTGGTGACGGCGACTTCGAGCTGGCTCACGCGCTCTTCGGTGCGCGCTTGAGCCTCGGCGAGTTTGGT
>CAMTVK010000011.1:0-3229 GCA_947085185.1 Candidatus Fraserbacteria bacterium
TTCATGACCATCCCCGAGGCGGTGCAGCTGGTAATCCAGGCGGGAGCCCTGGCCCGGGGCGGGGAAGTGTTTATCCTGGACATGGGCGAACCGGTGAAGATCGTGGATTTGGCCAGGAGCATGATCCGGCTGTCCGGCTTTGAGCCGAATGAGGACATCGAGATAGTATATACCGGCATCCGGCCCGGAGAGAAGTTGTACGAAGAGATCCTCACCTCGAAGGAAGGGATTGGGGCTACCCGCCACCAGCGCATCTTTGTGGCCAGGCCGGACGGGGTAGATGCCGCCGCCCTGGAACGGCTGTTGCATACGGTAGGACAACCTGGCTGGATTGCTGGCGAGGAAGAGGTGAGTGCCCTCCTGCGCTCTGTTCTTCCCGCCTTCCGTTCGGACAGGCAGGGGCTGGCGGAGGCCAGTGAGGCTATTATTAGTGATATGCAAGCCAAACCAGCGCGGGATGCCCGGGGTTTGCTTACCCGTGAGGAAAGACCCGGGTTGGCCCAGTCGGGATAGGAGTGATTCATTTGAAACCTGTACGCAAAGCCATCATCCCGGCGGCGGGACTGGGGACCCGGTTTTTGCCGGCCACCAAGGCCCAGCCCAAGGAGATGCTGCCGATAGTGGACAAGCCCACCATCCAGTACATAGTGGAGGAAGCGGTGGCCTCGGGGATTGAGGACATCATCATCGTCACCGGGCGGGGGAAGCGGGCCATCGAGGACCACTTCGACCGGTCCATCGAGATGGAGGTTGCCCTGGAGCAGAAGGGGAATCATGAACTGCTGGGCCTGGTGCGGGAGATCAGCGAGATGGTGGACATCCACTACGTAAGGCAGAAGGAGCCCCGGGGGTTGGGGCACGCGGTGTGGTGCGCGCGGAAGTTCATCGGGGACGAGCCCTTCGCGGTGCTGCTGGGGGGCGACGTGATGTGCCCTGCCTGAGGCAAATGCTGGATGTATACCAGCGGTGGGGCGGCACCGTGCTGGGGGTGCAGGAGGTAAGGGCAGAGGACACCGGGAAATACGGGATGGTCAGGCCGGAGTACGTGGGACCCGGCCTGTACCGGGTAAAGGACCTGGTGGAAAAGCCCCGGCCGGAGGAGGCGCCCTCCACCCTGGCGGTGCTGGGGGGGGGTACATCATCGAGCCGGAGGTGTTCGACTTCCTGGAGAAACAGGAGCCGGGCGCGGGCGGGGAGATCCAGTTGACTGATGCCTTGAGGTCCCTGGCGAAGGAGCGGCCCATGTACGCGTATGTGTTCGAGGGGCGGCGGTACGACGTGGGGGACCGGCTGGGGTTTTTGCAGGCCACGGTGGAATTTGCCCTGCAGCGGGAGGACTTGCAGGACGGTTTCAGGGAGTACCTGCTGGGACTAATGCGCAGGTTGCCGGCCGTAATGGAAGACGGGGCCTAATGTATTTATCAATGGGTTGGGCAGTGCCCATAGTGGGTTTAGCAAAGCTTTTTAATGCTAGGTGTAGAAACAGGCACAGCACTCGAACAGCAACAAGAAACCCACCGGAAACCCGGTGGGCAACGACCGGCTTACTGCAGGTAGTCTTCCAGTTCCGACAGATCCTTTAAGTCATAGATGTTGTTTACTAGCTGCTGCAGCACATAGATGTCTTGCTCTTTTATTCTGGCCAGGTATTCCCGGGGAAGTATACGGAACCTTTTGCTTAACAGCATGATGGCAACATCTGCCAGAGTTTCTTGCCTGCCTTCTTGCCTGCCTTTTTCAATACCCTTTTCCAAAATCCTCTGGTACCCTGCCGACTCTTCGATGTTCAGCATCCGTTCCACCTCCCGGAAAATAAGGTCGATCATATTCTTGTCGAAAACCAAACCGGCAAATATTTCCGCCCGCAACAGTACGGTCTTTTTAGTTTCCTGGTCCAGGTTGCTGCTGATGATGTCCTCCGCGCACCGCCGCAGGAATTCCTCCCCGTTTTTCTTGCGCCTGTCCCTGTCAGCCAGGGGCAAAAGGGAGCGCAACTGCTGGTGGGGGCTGTCTTTTAACTCATCGTAGGTTATTTTACCCACGTCGATCAGGCGGTAACGGTAGTCCAGCATGTTTTCGTTTCCCAGACGGTAATGCAACTGGCCGGCCATGTTCATTTCCGGCTGACCGAAGTAGATGACCATCTGGTAGACCGGCAGATGGTAGGTCTTGTGGATTTCCAGGGCGTAGCGCAGCATGCGGTAGGGCATTTCCAGGTCGTTCCGGCTCTGGAACTCCAAGTGGATTGCGACGAGACCCTGGTCGCTGGCGGCCTTTACCACCAGGTCGGAAACCCTGGTTTCCACCTGGGGGAACTGGATTTTTAGGTCGCTGACCACTGTTGCCGGGATGTCGCTGAAGAAGTTGATGAGTTCCTCCGTCCCGCCGGCAAACAGGTCTTTGATAGTGGTGTCGTACTGGTTACCGCTTTTCTGCCGCAAAGAAACCACCGCCTGCCTTAATTTTACCAGTGGATTGCCGCGGTGGCAAGAGCGCTTTTTTAGCAGCCGGCAAGGAAGATGGGAAGGCATGGAATGCAGCTGGTCCGGTTAATGCTCTGGTCCCTACGGCTGCCTTCATGAGAGCAGCTGCCGGCACGAAGCAGCTAAGTGGATACCCAAAGCGGAGGTCGTAGTTGATTATTTTGAGACTTCTTTGAGATGACCGTAAAGCAAAGCAATGATGCAGCCAAACAAAAAAAGCTTGTATTAATCGTTCTTTTGGTGGGCAATCCATATGATCTCCACTTCGAGTTTTTGGGCGATCATCCGAATTTCGGGGTCACCGGTAACAATCGGTGCTCTAAGTTCCTGCGCAAGTCCCAAAACGAAAGAATCTGCGTATGAAAGACCGCCTTTGGCTTTAGTGCGCGCCGCTTCTATGACTCTTGGCCAGGGAGCATCTACCAGGGACAACGATTCTTCCATCATGATATTTTGGGTTACTTCTTTAGCCACCTGTTCGCCTTTCTTGCGGAAGAGAATATAATAGGTTTCACCTAGACTGATTACGCTTAAATAAGCTTCTGCCTCTTCATCTGTGATGATTTCTGCCACGGTTTCGGCGCCGGGTTCATCTTCCACCAAAGCAAGAACGGCATAGGTATCAAAAACGAATTTTTTCCGGCTCAATATTTCTCGCGCTCCTTGTCGATTCTGCGTTCTTTCAGCAGTAGTGCCGTCAGTTTTTCTTCATCCGCGGTTTTGTACTTACCCCTTAGACTTAACAA
>CAMTVK010000012.1:0-12379 GCA_947085185.1 Candidatus Fraserbacteria bacterium
ACACTCTTTCCCTACACGACGCTCTTCCGATCTTTCCGCCTTGTCTACGTGTTTGCTGACTTTGACTTTGCTGGGGCGCAGCACGCGGCCCGCGCGCTGATACCCCCGCTCGAACTCCTCCAAGACTTTTCCGCCGGCCTCACTGGTCTCCACGGTGATGAGCGCTTCGTGGAGCAGGGGATCGAACGTCTCGCCCACCGCCGCGATGGGCTGGATCCCCTTGTTCACCAAGAACGTATGGAACTGAGCAAAGATGCGCTCGACCCCCTCGATGAACGCATCTTTATCGGTATTTTTCGTGAACGTGCGGAAGGCACGCTCAAAATTATCATAGATGGGCAGTATCTCTAGGAGAAGCGCGTCTTCAAGCCGTCGCAATACTTCTTCGTTCTCGCGCGCAACGCGTTTCTTATAATTCTCAAAATCCGCATGAACCCGCTGGAGGCGTTCTACGAGTTCTTTGTTCTGGCGCTCCAAGGCGGCCACTTTCTGAGTGAGCTCGTGAGTCTGGGTCTCTTGTGCTTTGGTTTCGTCCATCATAGGTGCATCTCTCCTCCGCGATGCTTTGGGAAAATCCCTCGCGAGACGGTAAGAATGGCGCGCAGCCGATTGCCGATATATTGCGTCGTCGAGACGACTTTGCTATAGTCCATCCGGACTGGACCCAGCACTCCCAGGGCGCCGTCGTAGCCGTACTGTAAGCTTATTAAGCTATAGGGGTGCAGCTCGCGCATGGGGTGCTCTTCCCCGATCACGGTGCCCAGCTCCGCTGAAGCCCGATGTGCCTGCTGAATCGCCTGAATGAATCGGCTTTCGTCCTCCAGGAGCGTCAGCAATGTGCGCGCTTCTTCGAGGGCGTCATCCCAGGTGAAGACAGTCCTGAGCAAATGCAGCAACCCTTCGGTGTAGAGCTGCTGTCTGGTCAGCTGGGGGGGGAGCACCTGCTGCAGGATGACGTAGGCATCCTGGGTGACGGGATCTGCCCAGCCTGATGGGGGACTTGTCCGCAATTCCTCATAGATCTCGCCAAGGCGCCGCCCACGCAGATGGCGATTGAGCAGCTGGGCCGTCTTCTCGAGCTGCTCTTGGGAAAGCGTCGTAGGAATGAGGCGCGACTCGACGATGCCCAAATTCGAGATAATGACAGCCAACGCGTGATCTGGGGGCAACTTCACGAGGGTGACCGACTCAAATTCCGTCTGGTCGAGCCGCGGGGCCAGCACAAACCCAAGGTGTCCCGTGAGGCTGGCCAACAGGAACGCCGTCTGCTTGAGGAGCTCATCCAAGCGTTGTCTTTGGAAGCTGTAAGCTTCCAAGATCGCGTGCTGCTCCTTACGAGCTAGCTCGCTCAGCTCCAGCAGCCAGTCCACAAAGAAGCGATAGCCCTTGGCTGTGGGGATGCGCCCGGAAGAGCTCCATGATTTCGTGATATAGCCGTGTTTTTCAAGATACTTCATCTCATTGCGGATGGTGGCCGAGCTGACCGACAGCCCGTATTTCTCTAAAATAGTTTGCGAGCTGACGGCCTTGCCCGTCCGAATATAGTGATCTACTATTTCTTTGAGAATCAAGCGCTTTCGTGCGTCCATTAGCAATCACCTTATGAGTCTGCTAAGTAATGATAGCAAAGCCGACAGGGTTTGTCAACTGGGCGGAAGGGCTTATTCCCCACGCTCGCGCCAGCACTTCAGAGAGATGCGCTGTCTCTATTGCCAGTCCGTGCTTGCGGCACCCGTATTGATGCTGGATCATGCAGGCGGAGCAGGGGGTCATGAGCGTGTGGGCTCCCGTCGCCGTGAGGCGCTCCAGCTCTTCTCCCAAAATCTTGAGCGAGATGCGGTGATGGATCGTGCTGTATGTCCCTGCGCCCCCGCAACAATGATCGCTCTTTTCAAGCTCTCTGATCTCCAGCCCCGGAATCTTTCTGATCAGTTCCAAAGGGGTTTTCCCCAACCTCTGGGTGCGCGCAAGATGGCACGGCGCATGATAGGTGATAATCTCGGGGAGAGCCTGAAAGGGCTTCAGTGCAATCTGCGAGAGAAATTCGCTGAGTTCCCGAACTCTCTGGGAGAGCTGGGCGGCGCGCGCACCATAGACGGGGTCATCTCGCAGGAGCTTGGGGTAGTTCTTCAAAAACCCAGAGCACGTCGCTTCATCAGAGATAATGAGATCGGCGTCGAGCCGTTCGAAGATCTCGATATTGAGACGGGCTAAGCTCTTGGCGGCGTGCTCGTCGCCATAGTAGAACGCCGGTGCACCGCAACAGATGTGTTTTTCAGTGCAGCGCACCGCACATTCGTTATGTTGCAAGACTCTTATGGTCGCTGCCCCGGCGCTGGGGTAGAGCAGGTCCATCCCACAGCTGAGAAAGTACCCCACGCGATATTGAGGATCTGTGGGGTTTTGCGCAAGCAGCTCCCCAAGCTGCTCGTGCAGAAATCTTTGAGCAAACTGATGATCTTTTAGAATCTCGATCCCGTTGGCGAAATCTTCATCGGTGCGCGTAAGAATCGCACGGGCGATCTTGGGCAGCCCAACTTTCGCGCCGAGCTGCCAAGCTCGCACAGCGCGCGCAAGGCGCGTTCGCTTGGGCAAAAGCTTTCGATACGCGAAGCTTTTGAGGCGATCCGTCTGGGTGCGCCCCAGGGTCTCGTTGGCGCGGCTTAAGAGCTGCGCGTTGCGCCAGGGCAGATCGATCTGCACCGGGCACTCCTGCGCGCACAGCCCGCATGTCATACAGAGCGAGGCTAGCTCTCGAGCGCGGGGGAGATCACCCTGGCCGTTGTGGTCAACGAATGCTGTCCAGATAGCCCCAATGACGCCCATATACGTCTGCCCGGCATAGACGTGCCCGCCTACGGTGCGAAACGCCGGACAGATATTCATACACGAGCCACAGCGAATACAATAGAGAGCTTCACGAAACTGAGCGTCGGCGCGCATGCGACTGCGCCCGTTGTCTACGAGTATGACGTGCAGCTCGCGCTGGGGCGTTGGCGTCACCAGCGAAACATAGCTCGTCAACTTCTGGGCCGTGGCGCTGCGCGGCAGAAGCTTTAAGAGCACTAAAGCGTCAGCGAGCGTCGGGATGATCTTTTCTATCCCGGTGATGATGACGTGGATCTTGGGCAGGGAGATCACGAGCCGGTCGTTGCCTTCGTTGGTGATGATAATAAACGTCCCCGTCTGGGCGACGGCAAAATTTGCTCCGGTGATCCCGATGTCAGCTTCAAGATAGCTCTGTCGGAGCGACGCCCGCGCGATCTTGGTCAGCTCGTAGGGGTCGTCTGTATAGGGGGCGCCGAGCTTCTCGGCGAAGAGTTTTCCCACGGCCTCACGAGGCTTATGAATGGCCGGCCCGGTGATGTGAAACGGGCGCTCGCCCGCTAATTGGATGATGCGCTCGCCCAAGTCCGTCTCGATGACTACGACCCCCGTAGATTCTAAGCGCTTATTCAGCTCAATCTCTTCGGTGACCATAGATTTCGATTTGACGGCTTTTTTCACGCCGCGCTCGCGTATCAGCTGTATAAGATACTCACAAGCGGCTTCGGCGTTGGGAGCAAGGGAGAAGTGCCCGCCATGGCGGGTGACGCTCTCGCGCAGCTGTGCTATCAGTTCTGGGAGGCGCTCAAGAGCCGATTCTTTGATCTGGCGGGCGTGGCGCTTCAGAGCTTCTTTGTCGGGAATATCTGCGAACGCCCAGGTGCGTGACAGATCGAAATAGAGGCTCGCGCGACTGAGGGCGGTGTGCATTGCGGTGTCTTGCACACTCTGGGCAATCTTCCGGGTGAAATCATGCTTCATAGCTCTCGTCACCGACAGAGATCATACCCTGTGAGGCTTGGCGAAGACAAGATGGCCCCAGTTGCCGGACGGTGAGCAAAGCGCTATAATAAAGCTCAGTGCTGGGGCCGTAGCTCAGTTGGGAGAGCGCTGCGTTCGCAACGCAGAGGTCGCCGGTTCGACTCCGGTCGGCTCCACCAGATTAATCTCCCAATCCCACCCGCGCTTGTGCCATGCACTGCTGCGAGCGATTGTTGACGTCGCCGTAGAAGAGCAACAGTGTGTCGCCATCCCAGACGCTTAGCTCCCCATCGAGTTGGACTGCCGGCGTGAGCCGCTGCACTAAGAGAGGCCCTAAGCCGGCAAAGATCCCCGTGTTCGTCCCGCCAATCTCAGTGAGCCGAAAGATCTCTACATCTCCCGTGTGCGGGACCACAACCCAAGCGAAGACAAAGTCGGGCCTATCGGAGCTGATATTCTCATCGGGCTCGTTGACCATGGCGAAGATTTGACGCCCCACTCGCACGAAGCGCACTTGCTTGATCGGGGGCGTCCAGCCGTCCACAAACCAGATGCACTCTGGAGTATTGGTCGGAGGCACAGGACAGCCCATATTGGCAGGCCCTCCAGATTCAGTAGGGCAGGCATCGTCGCGATTGCTGACGCCATCTCTGTCGTCGTCAGCTGCCACGTGAATAGTCGCCGGCAGCGCCGCGCTCATAGCATCGCCAATTGCTACGATCACTTCAAGAGAGAGCGTCGTCTCGGTGTTGGGCGTCGAGACCGTGACCGGCACTCGCACAGTGTCGCTCGTCTTGTTGAGTTCGACAGATTGTTCAGTCACCGTCGCTCCAGAGAGCTTGACGATCACTTTCGCCTTCAGACCCAAGTCGCCGTCCTCGTGATTGTAGACGAAGCTCACAGTCACAGACTGAGTCACGCCGCCGGGGAGCGTCGCCGGTTCGACCCGAATATTCGAGATAGACGCCGGGCCGATCTTGACGGGAAAGATTTTGTCTAAGTTCCCTAACGTCAGGAAGCAGCCGCTCACGAAAATGGGCACGAGGGACAGCACCCCGAGAGCTAAGAATTTTCTCATGTTCATGGCACGTACGCGATACCTCCTGAGAGCATCAAAAAGCCGCTGATGGCAAAGCCCACGGCGATATGGACCGTTGGCACGGTGTTAGAGAACTTGGGCTGGGTATCACAGTGAAATTGACAGGCTTGGTCAGCTCGGGCTTCTGCATCGAGCCGGAGCCATAGCCGAGAGAGAGCATCCCCTTGATGGAGCTGTTGAAAGCCATACCTGCGCGCGCGACGACCCCTTCAAGTGCGATCGCCAGAGTTTTTTGCTGAACGTCGCTATGTGGTCACGGTAATAGACTTGGAACCCCTGGGTGGGATCGAGCCAGTCGGGGAAGCGCATGAGCCCGATGATCCGTGAGCCTGCGCGCATCTGCGCGAGCACATTAGGAAAACTTGGGAAATTCCCCACGAGCGCCTTCCATGGGGGACGCGAGCCGTTCACGAGAGATTCACGCAAGACCAACTCTTCGGGTTCATAGCGTCGCACGCTCTCGCCTCGCTTTTGAACTATCACGAGATCGCTCACACGAAAGAGGCTCTCTTGGAGGGCGTGCACAAACACAAGCAGTGACGGCGTAGGGATCTCTTCTTGGAGCAACCCCAGTTCCTTAGGACGACCACCCAAAGACTGATACTGGCGCAAGAATTCTTCATCGAGCAGCGCGAAGACGAGCACCATCTGGGGCTGCTCATCCTCGACCACGACCACGTAGTCATAGAGCGACTCGTCGAGCGATCTCCAGATGTCAGGGAGCACGCCCTCACCTAGAAGCTCTTGGAGATGTGTCCACTTTGCAGTCACCGTCACGAGGATCATCATGGTCTTATAGTCTCCTAGCTCGCCTGGGATGGGATTCTCCAGATGGGCTCCCGCAGTCAGATCTGTAGGCTTTGTCCAAGAGCGTACGCGCTCTTGGGGGAGCGACTTTCGGTATGCGTACTTATAGAGCAGTGGGCGTGCGAAGCCTTTGAGCTTGACCACAGCGATATCGGGCTTTTGCACGGGAAGAGCTTCACTCAGATACTCATCGGCGATGGCGTTCAGGCGCTCTGGGGAGAGCTTAGGAATGGTGATCTCGATTTCGGCCTCCAGACGGACGAAGTCTCCCTCTTTGATCTGGGTCTGGCTGACGAGGCGATGGTCGCGCATCTGAATGGGGTGTTCGGCTCTCTTGGGCAGGTGGAGCTGCCACCATATGAGGGGAAGGCCGCCCCCTACGACGAGAATCGCTCCGACGGCAAGAAAGAGCACAGTCAAGCTCTGGCGGGCGGTGCGTCGCCACATCGCCCACACAAGCGCGATCAGAAGGGCCAACGCGACGATCCATACAATGCCTTGCATCTGTGGGCTCATCTCTTTCCCCTCCCACCAAAGTTCTCCACAAGAGCATTATACTGAGAAGCTCTAGCGTCGGCCAAATGCAAGCTCCGTGGAGACTGCCCAGCCGTCAGCCTGCCAGGCGAAGTCCGATTGCAATATCTTGAAGATTCCCAAGCCCCCGCCCCACGTGATCGCTCGTCCGTCCCATCCCAATCGGAGCGCGATCCCTTCAAAGACCTGAAATTCGAGCCCTCCACGAATCGCGCGCAGTTCCTCCTCACGAGCAAGATCCACTGCTCCCACAAGAGACACCCGGCGCTCCAAGAGTTTCACAGCACCCCCCAAGCGCACGATCATGGGGACCTCTCTCGAATCTTTTTCGCTGACGAGCTGGGTCCCTAGGATGTCCGTGATGGTGAGTCCCCCTTGCACCCAGCCGAATCGCGCCATCACCCCAACGGCAACGCCTGTGCCGCGAAAGCGTTGGTCTGACTGAAAAGCTTCGTAGAGCTTAACGGCAACCCCCGCCGCTAGGGTCTCGCGCACGCCCGCTCCTACAGCCAACACTGTCAGTGAGCGTTCTTCTTTGTCTGGAATTTTTATAGTTTTGCTGCCGTACCAGATGGCGCCACCGACTCCAAAGAGATTGCTGCTTATCGCTGCGCCCCAGATGTCCAAGGGTGCAGCTGATGCGGGCATGGAGAGCCGGCCTAAGACCCCAAAACCCTTCAGCATCGAGAGCCCTGCGGGATTCCACAGGGCTGCCGAAGCGTCATCGGC
Source organism: Candidatus Fraserbacteria bacterium (assembly GCA_947085185.1). Taxonomy (GTDB): domain Bacteria; phylum Bipolaricaulota; class Bipolaricaulia; order RBG-16-55-9; family DRXL01; genus JANXCC01. Next base: position 6,977 of record CAMTVK010000012.1, read on the forward strand.
CAGACCGACGACCGCGCCGCCTAAGCTCACCGCTCTCGGCGAGAGATCTTCAGCAAGAAAATTCTGAGCGAAAACGGGTGAGACAAGCAGCACGCTTCCCAAAGCAAATAGAACACGCATGGTCTACGGACGCGCTGGCAACGGCCGATCTACTGGGGTGTTGGAGAGCCAATACGCGATCAGTTCTTGCATCGTCACAAGATCAATCTGCTTGCCGCCGGTGCCCGGCACAATGGACGGCTCGGAGATCGTAGACCATCCCGTAGCCAGCCACCAACTGACAGCTCGCTGAATCTGATAGAACGAGATCAGATTGTCATCTTTGGGGTCAATGCGCTCTTCTTCTGGGGGAATATCGGGTCGGGTGATATAGTGGGCCACGACGACTTTGATCGGCAGCCCTTCGACCAATTGGAACGAGCTTGTCCCTTCGGTGGGCGTTTGGATATCGGGGACTTTGCTGATGACAAACCCCGTCAGGGTCGGCGAATCAACCTCAACGGTCTCAGAGAGCTTGACTTCGTAGACGATCTTTTTGACAGTTCCGGCGGCTAAGCGCTCCGGGAAGATCCATTCGATCGTGGTGCCTCCTGGAGGGGGCGCTCGTAGGGTTCCCCCATGCGGCTTCCCTAGGACTTTTTCGGTGACATCTTCGACTTTCGTCGTCAGGTCTATGATGTCTTTGGGCCACTCCTCGCGGACGCCCAGCCCCAGCACATCGCGGTTGACGCGCACTTCTAGATATACTCTGATAAAAATCCCGCGCGGCAGTTGGCCGTTGAACGTGGGCACGTCTCGAGTAGCCACAGCGACGTTGATCACGGTAATAGTCACACTTGTGCTGCCCGTGCTTCCCTCGTTGTCGGTAACGGTGAGAGTCACTGTATAGGAGCCGGCTCTGCCGTAGGCATGGGTTGGGTTTTGATCAGTGCTGGTGGTGCCGTCGCCAAAGTCCCATTGTCGTTTGATGATCTGCCCATCAGGGTCGGAAGACTGATCAGTGAAGACGATCGTCTCTTTGGCGGCAGGCTGCCACGTAGCTCGATCTATTCCCCAAATTTCAGGGTTGAACTCAAACTTCGCGATAGGAGAGGCGTTGACGACGTCGAGAGTGATGAACGGGAGATTGATGCGCGCGCGCTGCCCCAGGATGTTCGTGTACTCGACGGTGCTGGGGCTGCGATTAATGGGGAAGGACCCGAGCGCCGTCGAGCTGACCATGACTTTCAAGATTACTATCTCTTCGTGGCGGATGGCGTCAACCTTCCACGTGAGCGTTTTGCTCCCATCGGCGAACTCTTGGATCTCGGGATTGCCCTCGGCTCTTTCGAACGTCACGCGGTTGGTGATCGTCACTTTGGCGACGATCCCTCGTGCGACGAACTCGCGTCGCAGTTGGCCTTGCAGAGCTGTGATGGTCTCATCAGAGAAATTTTTCAGAAAGAGCCCATTCGTGAAGCGAGCTAATGACAGGAGCGTGCTGGAGCGTGCGGCTTCATCTGTTGTTGCGACGACGTGAATAGCAATCTGTTGATCACGGGCGCGTTGAGCCTGGGTGAGCACTGGGCCAAAATCAGCTCGATCTAATCCGGCGCGGGCGATTAGCCAGATCTGAATCTTACGCGCTTGGGGGCGGCCGCTCTCCGTAAGCTCTTTCGTAGCGAGGGCGACGGCATCAGCCAGCCCAGAAGCCCCCCCTGGAGTCAGCTCCGAGAATCTTTGGCGCACGATATTAAAATCTGGAGTCAAGGGGCTATCGAGTGTAGGCGGGGCCACGGAGACCAGCCCGACACGGTCATCGGGGCCAAGGAGATTGAGCAGGCGCTCGAAGAACGGGCGGGCTTCGTCGAGTTTGATCGTGCGATCTACGCCAATGATCACATCGAGGAGTTGGACGGGGAGGGAATCGCCGCGCAGGGTGAGCCTGACAGAGGCGATCTGGGGTTCGGCGAGCGTGCCCCGCCGATAGACGGGAACAGTCTCAACAGTAAACTCAGCAGTCAGCCCCGGCGGAGGGACCTGAGCGCTGCTCAACAGATTGAGCAGCCCCGCAAGAATCCCTACCAAGGCCAACGCACGACGCCCCTGCATAGCTGTTTCACCTTTTGCAAAACGACAACAGCTCCTGATCGCTTAGCTCTTATTATATGCGATCAATGCGGAGCGGAATGTCTTGAGCGTTACTCTCAGGAGCACTTGAGCTTGGCTGTGACTTGGCTAGCCGGCAGCGTGATCAGAAACTCAGCGAAGAAGATCTGCGACAAGGGGATGAGCGCGATCGTCTTGATCTCGACGGCCTGCGGGGCCACCCCAACGGTCCAGAGATAGAACTGCACTTTGACGGCGTCGAAGTCCGCTTCAGCGCGAATGCGATACGTGTACCATTCGGGATAGAGCTTGGCCTTGGGAGTGAGATATTTATTGATCAGCATTTTTGTAGCGGCCTCGCGCAGCTGCGGCGAGCTGCCGTAGATCGCTAATTGCTCCAGCTCTGGGATGGTCTTGGTGCGCAAGTCAATGCCGCCCACGACAGGGTTTTCGACAGTCGGCAGATTCCAACAAGCACTGATGACTTTCTCTTGCTTGGCTTCTTCGACGGCTTGGCGCAGCTCCTTGAACCCGCGCTCGCGCTCGATCTTCTGAATGAGTGGGTCTAAGTCGGACAGCGGACGCCCAATGAAGAGATACGCGGCGACGAGCGTGCGCGCCGCAGCCAGGCGATACTCCGGGATGGCGTCTGTGGAGACCATCTCGATCAACCTGGGAATAGGCTTGGTGTCCGCCCAAGAAGTTACTGTTACTAAGAAGACCAAGCTCACCGTAAGAAGGAGCAGCCGTCGCATCATGGTCTATCACCTCACAGTCGTGTTGTGCGAAAACATTCTAGCTCAAAGCGATACGAAGAACAAGCTATGGCGCAGAGGGCTCTTCTTCGTAGACCAGCTCATGCCCACCGAGCTGAATGACATCGCCGGGCTGGAGCCCTTGACGTCTCAGCTCGGCCATGACCCCTAAAGCTTCTAAACGCTCATAGAGATACTCTTGGGCGTCGCGCTCTTCGAGAGACAGGCGCGCCAGCCGAGCGATGGCCCTCCCCGTGAGAACAAAAGCTGTCTCAGTGCGCTGCACGCTGAACTCCGGTTCGTCAGAGAGCCGATAGACGCGCCGGCTCGCCGCCGGCCGAGGCTCTGACTCGCTTCTTGTTGTCGGCTGAGATTGAACGCTCTTTAAGCGTTGGAGCTGCTGGGAGCACTCGTAGATCAAGTCTCGTGTCCCCTCACCGGTGATCGCTGAGACCAGGTGCAGCTTGATCCCATGCTCAGCAAAGCGCTTGTGGATCGCCTGGCGCTGTTCTTCCGTGAGCAAGTCTATCTTGTTGCCCACGACGATCTGGGGCTTTTGCGCCAGTGTCGGTGAGAACGAGGCGAGCTCGCGATTGATGACCGCGAAATCCCTCAGGGGATCACGATTATCTTCGAGAGGGGCCAAATCAATCAAGTGCACCAGGAGTCGGGTGCGTTCCACGTGCTTGAGGAATCTATCTCCTAATCCCTTGCCTTCGTGCGCTCCTTCGATCAGGCCGGGAATGTCTACGATCACAAACTCATTGAACTCTTCGACGTGGACGACCCCCAGCGTAGGAGTAAGAGTTGTAAACGGGTAGGGGGCGACTTTCGGGCGTGCTGCCGAGATCTTCGCGATCAGACTCGATTTCCCTGCGTTGGGAAACCCGATGATGCCCACGTCGGCCAAGAGTTTGAGTTCCAATTTGAGCCAGCGTTCTTCGCCGGGGGCGCCCTTTTCGCGGATGCGTGGGGCCTGACGGGTGGACGTCTTAAAGTGTGCGTTGCCGCGACCGCCTTCGCCGCCGCGCGCCACGAGGACTTCCTTGCCTGGCTCGTCCAAGTCGGCGAGCACCTCCCCAGTATGGAGAAGCTTGACGACTGTGCCCACCGGCACGCGGAGAATCAAATCATCGCCGTCGGCGCCGTGGCGTTCGTTCTTGCCGCCGGGCTGGCCGGACTGAGCTTTAAAATGCACTTTGTGTCGAAATGCCAGCAGGGTATTCACGTGGGGATCGGCTCGCAGGATGACCGAGCCGCCGCGCCCACCGTCACCACCATCGGGGCCGCCCTTGGGAATATACTTTTCGCGGCGAAACCCAATGATGCCATCGCCCCCGCGACCACCTACGACACAGATCTTCGCTTCATCAAGAAACATAAGAAAACCACAGAGATCGCAGGACCCCCAGGCGCTCTGTGGTCACTCAGAAAGACTACTCAGCGCGGACGTGCACTAATCTTCCCTGAAAGACGATGCGCCCATCTCGCAGGGCAAAGAGCGTGTGATCGCGCCCGACGCCCACACCCTCGCCAGGACGAAACCGCGTCCCACGTTGACGCACAATGATGCTGCCCGTCCGCACGAACTCCCCACCATAGGCCTTCACGCCCAAACGCTTGGCTGTCGAATCGCGGCCGTTGCGCGAGCTGCCGCTGCTCGTCTTATGGGCAAAGAGCTGGAGATCAAATCTTCTAGACGTTGACATTGCCGACGACCTCCTCCACCCTCAGATATTCGGGGTACTCGCGCTCCATGGCGCGCAACCCCAGCACCATAGTCTCCAAGATCGCGTCAATCTCACGATTGAGAAAGATATCTCGCTCCAGTTGGCACGAGAGATACCCTTTCTCTTTTTCTATCTCTACTTTGGTCTTGAGCTTCAGATACTCTTCCAATCCCAAGACCGCCGTCTGCAAGATGGACGAGACGCCCGCGCAGACGAGGTCTTGTCCCGCCTCGGCGTATCCAGTGTGACCATGACTGCGAAACTCGCAGATCTTGCCTTCAGCGTCTCGCAGGATCTCGACCGACGTCATACGTGAATCTCCTTGATCACTGCTTCCATATAGGGCTGGCGGTGGCCGATCTTGCGGCGGCGACGCGTCTTGCGCTTGTATTTGAAGACGTCGAGCTTTGGCCCCCGAAAGCTCTTGGAGATCTCCGCCACTACCCGCGCCCCTTGGACATAGGGAGCCCCAAGCTGGACCCTTTCGCCGCCCACAAACAGAACGTTCTTGAACTCGACTTGAGTTCCTACTTCAACGCCCTTCAGCTTCTCAATGACGATGGCCTCCCCAGGGGAAACGCGATATTGCTTGCTGCCTGTTTCAATCACAGCATAGACTGACATAACGATACTCTACCATCCCTTCCAAGCTCAAATTGTATCGAACGAGTGAGTCTCTTGCAAGGGGGCGAGTTGACTCATTGAAACTGTTACCGAAAGGGTCATCGATTCCTCATAAACTTGGTTACCAAAAGGAGGAACCGATGACCCAAGCCAGTATAGCCGAGCTGGTGGAGTCCTGGCGACCTAGGTATCTTCGCGCCAGCCGA
>CAMTVK010000013.1:0-22995 GCA_947085185.1 Candidatus Fraserbacteria bacterium
AGTCGAGCCATCATCGAGCGGGCCTGCTGAAGCTCGATGCCACCTTCGAGGGCAAACCGCTGATCACGAAAGAGACGAGGTATATCGAATTAGAGCTGAAGGAGATCGGTGTCCCCTCGCGGCTCTTCAAGTGGGAAGGCGTTTCTCTATGGTCCAATCAATAGCTAGATTTGACCAATGTCAGTTAATTAGTTGACATTTGTCACATCGCTGGAATATAATAGACTCCGGAGGTGAGGCTAATGTTCAAACGAATCGGGACGTTCGTGTTGGGACTGGCGGTCTTGGGGCTTCTGGGCAGCGCCAGCGTGGCGCAGTTTAAAGCCCCAAAGATAGACGGCAAGATCGACAAGTTCGAGTATCGCAATCTCTATCACAATAACGCCATTAATATGACGCTGTACTGGACTATTGATGGCGATACGCTCTATATCGGGATGGAAGCTCCGGCCAAAGGCTGGGTCTCTTGGGGGATCGTTACAGAGGCGGGTGCGGATATGGTCTTGGCTTTTATGAAAGATGGCAAGCTCAATATATCGGACACTTTCGGTAAGCCGCATCAAACTCATAAAGCCGACACCGATCAGGGTGGCAAGAACGATCTTTTAGCTTCAGCCGGAACGGAGAGCGAAGTCGAGACGGCCATCGGGAAAGTCACTCTGACCGTCGTCGAGTTCAGCCGCAAGCTCAACACCGGAGACAAGGCAGATAACGCTGTTGTTGAAGGTGCGCTGAGGACTTTCTTGGCCTACGCCGACGCCGACGACTTCGTGACGTATCACGGCAGAGACAAGCGAGAGGATGCTCAGATCAATTACTTTAAGGGAACGGTCAACGACTTCTGAGTTGAGGGAGCAGTGAAGCACAAAGTTGCACGACTGCTGTGGCTCAGTTTGTTGTTGGTGGGCTTGAGGGGGGCTGCCAGTGCTCCGGCGCAAGCGCAGCTCCCCTCCATTGACGGCCAGATCGCTGAGAGCGAATACGCCAATCGCTATTTGGCCGAGGCTATCGGCATGGAGCTGCACTGGACGATCGAGGGTGAATATATCTACATTGGGCTGCGAGCGCCTGCGCAGGGCTGGGTAGCCGTCGGATGGAGTCCTACAGGCGCAATTAAAGATGGCGCGGATATCGTCATTGGCTATCTGCGCGGCGGCGAGCTTTTTTTCCAAGATTACTTCGCTAATACTTCCGTCTCACATCTCAACGACGTCAGCCTCGGCGGACGCGACGATCTCTTGGAATCCTCCGGCTCTGAAGCGACTGGGCCGCAGCCCCAGACGACCATTGAGTTTCGGCGGCGTCTCGATACAGGCGATAAATTCGACCGGCCGGTCGTGCCGGGGGCGCAGACGGTGCTGCTGGCCTACTCCCCCAACGATGATTTTGTGACTTATCACGGCGAGAAGCGCACAGTAGTCAAGCTCGATTTCTTTGCGGGGAGCGCACAAGAAGCGGGGCTCTTCGCCCGGTCGCGCGCGCTCGGCTTTGATCAGCTTTTGCAGGCTTGGTTGTGGACAGTTCTCACCGGGGTAGTGATGATCATCGGCCTGAGCGCTGCTTATCTTCTATGGCCGGTGAAGAAGTTATAGAAGGGAGCAAGAACGTTGCAAGTCCCAGCACCAGAGGCGGAACGGATCGCTTGGCACACGATCACGGCTGAGTTGAGCGTGGGGATGTTAACGCTAGCTTTCGTCAGCGTCATCATCAAACTCTTGGGCGTTTGGAGCAAAAGTGACCACCCGCTCTGGCGGAGCTTGACTTGGATGGCCGAGCCCACAGCGTATCTGGCTGCTGTCGGTGGACTCTTGTCCCTGAGCGCTGGAGTCTTCACGGGCTTCACTTATACTTGGCCTGTAGAAGTCTTGCTGACTTCTTCAGTGGTCTTGAACAAGATTGCGCTCAGTGTTTTTGCGCTCACGTTTTGGCTCATCTTTGTTTTGGTGCGTTCGTTTTACGGCGGGAGGCTGTGGGAGCAAGCCAAGGTCCGACGGCTCTATGTGACGCTCTCTGTGGGAGGCTTTCTGTCGTTGGCGCTGATCGGCTCCACGGGAGGGCACTTGGCAGGCAAGCGCAGCGCCTTAGATATCGTGCTGCATCATCTGGGCATCAACACGCACGCGCTGTTTATTCTATCTGAGACAGCGATCTGGTCGCTGCTGGCTGTAGTAGTGATATCTCTGGCGGTAGCGCTGGGGCTGCGATGGCGCAGGGACCCCCGCTGCTCTTGACAATAGGAGCCCGGAGAGCTATAATAACAGTACTGTGCGCCAGAGCCCTGTATGACGTCTTTGGTACCCTCGGGGTGAGGGTTTCTTTGTGTTGAACCCATAAGAATCCCAAGTGATATATGAAGAAGGAGTTTGTGATGCCCATGCACACCGACGAGGAAACGGAGATCTTCGAGATGGCCAATGAAGAAGAGCTTGAAGAAGAGTTTGAGGAGGAGCTCGAGCCAGAGCTAGCTGAAGAGCAGCTGGAGGGCGACCTCTCGGAAGACTTGGTCAAGCTCTATTTGCAGGAGATCGGCAAAGTCCCGCTCTTGACGCGCGAGGAGGAAGTGAAGCTGGCCAAGCGCGTCGCCCGCGGCGACAAGAAAGCCAAGGAGCAGCTCGCGTTGGCGAACTTGCGCTTGGTCGTCTCCATCGCCAAGAAGCACCAGGGCAGCGGGCTCTCTCTGTTGGATTTGATCCAAGAGGGCAATATTGGCCTGATGAAGGCTATTGAGAAATTCGACTATCGCAAGGGGTATAAGTTCAGCACCTACGCGACGTGGTGGATTCGTCAAGCGATCAGTCGAGCCATTGCCGATAAAGCCCGGACGATTCGCATCCCTACGCACGTGTTGGAGCTCATGCGACGGATCTACAAAGCCGAGGAAGAGTACGTTCAAGAGAACGGGGAGCCGCCCAGCATCCAAGATCTCTCCAAGATGCTCGGTGTTCCCGCAGAAGAAATCGAGCGCGTCAAGAAGATCAGTCCGTACACGCGCTCGTTTGAGGAGCCCATCGGGGACGAAGAAGAGGGCTCGGTGCTGGGCGATTTCATCGGGCGGACGAAGTCCTCGCCCCTTCAAGAAGCATTCTCAGACATCCAGCGCGAAGAGCTGCGTCGGGCCATTGATGAGCTGGGCGAGCGCGAGCGCAAGGTCTTAGACTTGCGCTTTGGGTTGAGCGGACAGCAGCCGCTCACCTTGGAAGAAGTGGGCAAGGTCTTTGGGCTCAGCCGCGAGCGCATCCGCCAGATCGAGAAAGAAGCCCTCGAGCGCTTAAAAGCTATGAAGCTGCGCCAGAAGCTTCTTTCTTATGAGAACCTCATCCAAGAGAGCGAGATTCACATGAACTGAGTCAGCGCATCTCTCGCAGGCGCCTGATCACCACGAGAAGAAGCAGGGCGACGACGCCCAGAACGATGAAGTGTGGCCATGGTCCTCCTTACTTAGTGACTACAGCTGCAATCTCCTTGGGGCTGAGCTTTGGGGTTATCTATAAAGAACCCCTGTTCTGGGCCATCCATGAAGTCGAGCGTCGCTTCTGCAAGGAGCGCACTGCTCATCTGGTCCAAGAAGATCTTGATCTTTCCAGCGTGGATGATCGTATCTCCAGGGGCGCTCTCCTTCTCTAAGAAGAGCCCGTAAGCCGGGCCGCAACAGCTACAGCCGCCCTCTTGAGCGACAATGCGCAGGGCGTAGGTGGTCTTGCCCTCGCTTTGGAGAAACTCATAGAGCGCCTGTGCTGCTCGTTCTGTGACCGTGAACATGGTGTCCTCACTCCTTGGTCTGTGATGATGCTATTATAGCAATATTTTGTGAGCAACCAAAATGGCTGGGTGGGGCCTTGCAAAACTCGGACTATTTTAGTATACTTTCAGCACTATGAAAGATTCTGCTGAAGGGATCGTCATTGAACAGATTGCTGATCGCGTGCGCGTCCGAGTCTATCGCTCCGGGACGTGCGAAAACTGCACGTGCGTGCTGAGCACTGCGTGCTCGCCTGAAGAAGTAGATCAGCGTCGTGGGGTTTTGGGCAGTCTCTTTCGGCAATCTTCGGTAATAGAGATCGAGGCGCTCAACGAAGTTGGCGCCGCCCCCGGCGATCGCGTTGAGCTCCAGCTCAAATCGAACGCCTCCGTTGTGAAAGCTTCAGCGTTGCTCTATCTCATCCCGGCGATCATGTTTGTCGTTGGGGTGGTCTTGGGCGGGTGGTGGAGCTCCACGCGCTGGGGCTTTGTGGGGGACGCCGTCATACTCGCTCAGGTCGCTTTTGGCTTTGGCCTGATGATGCTGAGCTTCGCGTTCGCGGCCCTCTATGCGAAACTGCGCGAGCGCGCTGAGTTCACTCCCATTGTCACTAAAGTGCTCTTCAGAGCTGGGGATCAACGTGTACTGTCACTAGATCAGCCAGCTTCAGCTCTGTAAGGGCTTCCCCAAGGGCCTTCTGTGCGAATCCTTCCGTGCTCTTGAGCATGAGCTGCCACCGATAGCGCCCTCGCCACCGATAGGGGAGGGCGCGCGCCGGACCAAGCACCTCGCCGATCTTCAGCTCTTCTAAGTGTTGCTTGAGGGTTTCAGAGTGTTTGGTCGCTTGGGCTTCGCTGCTGTGTTCGACGATCACGAAGATCAACCGCGAAAATGGCGGGTATCTGAGGGCTTGGCGCAGCTCAAGCTCGTGCTCGTAGAATGCACGATAGTCGTGTGCGGCAGCCAAACAAATGATCTCGTTATCGGGGTGTCGGGTTTGAATGATCACTTCTCCGGGGCGCTCGCCGCGGCCCGCTCGCCCTGCGGCTTGGGAGATGAGCTGAAACGTGCGCTCCCCCGCACGAAAGTCCGGGAAATCTAATAGAGTATCTGCCGAGACAATCCCCACCAGCGTCACGTTGGGGAAATCTAATCCCAGCCCGATCATCTGGGTGCCCACGAGCATCTGAATCTGTCCCTGACGAAAGGCTTCCAAGATCGCAGCATGCTCGCCGCGCCGCACGCTCTCGGAGTCCATCCGACGCATATGGATATGGGGGAAGTTTTTCCGGACTTCAAGCTCCAATCTCTCTGTGCCCGCCCCTGCAAAGAGCAGTTCCGTCGAGCCACAGGAGCGGCATTTGGGCATCTTGAGACGATACGCGCAATATCGGCAGCGCAGCTCTTGCTCGCGCATGTGCACCGTGAGGGCGATCTGACATGCCGGGCACTTCACCGTCTGGCGACAGCGCCGACAGATCGCAATAGAGTACCCCAATCTGTTGAGAAAGAGAATGACTTGCTCGCTATTGTTTAGTCTCTGCTCGATCTTGGCGCGCAGGATTGGGCTGAGCAGTTCTTGGCGGTCGCCCATGTCTATAATTTTGATCGTCGGCGGCTGGGCGGGGACGACGCGCTCAGGGAGCTCCAGCAATGTGAAGTGCCCATGCTGCGCATGAAAATAACTCTCGATGCTAGGGGTAGCGCTGCCCAGGACGACGGTCGCTCCGGCGAGCTCGGCACGCTTGAGTGCGACTTCGCGCACGTGATATCGGGGCGCAAGATCGTCTTGCTTGTAGGTGCTCTCGTGCTCTTCGTCAATCACTATAAGTTTGAGATTGGGGCAAGGCGCAAAGATTGCGGCGCGTACGCCGATGGCGATCTGAGCTTCGTGAGTTTTGAGGCGCTGCCAGGTGCGGGCGCGCTCAGAGTCGGTGAGCCCGCTGTGATAGACCGCGATGCGTTCGCCAAAGAGATTGCGAAAGCGCGCGATGAGCTGGGGGGTGAGCGAGATCTCTGGGACGAGCACGAGCGCTTGGCCGCCGCGCTCTAAGACGCTCTGGCAAGCTCGGAGATAGACTTCGGTCTTGCCGCTGTTGTTGACCCCGTGGAGGAGAAAGACCCGGCCCTCACTCCCAGATGGGAGAGGGGAGAGGGGCCGGGGGTGAGAGGGGCTGGGAGCGAGGGCCTGCGCGATTCTGTCTACAGCGCGTTGCTGCCAGCTTGTGAGCGCGACTCTTTTGGGCACTTCGTGGAATTCGATGCGCTCGCGAGGCTTCTTGGTGACGGTGACCAGGCCCGCTTGGGCAAGAGCGCGCAGCGGCCCCGGCCCACATCCCACCTGGGCTAAGAGCTCTCGTTCTGGGAGGATCTCTGTACTCAGCAGCGCGCGGAGTATGGCAGCTTGCTGTGGGGCGCGCGTGGCGCGCTGCTCGATCTGAGCCAACAGCTCCGTCAGTGGGATGGTGAGTTTGACGTATCTGACGGCGTTCTCGCGCTTGGGGAGGGAGTGTCCTGGAGCTGTGGTCTGCAAGACGATCCCCAAGGGAGCTCCGTAATATTCCGCGATCCAGCGCGCCAGGGCCAGATCGAGTTCGCTGAGCTCTGGTTCCGTCGTGACGAGAGTGACGATCTCGCGCAGGCGGCTCTCAAATGGGCTTTGCTCTTTGAGAGCGATGACGAACGCTTCGATCTTATCGCGCTCACGGAAGGGCACGAGCACCCGCTGCCCCACACGGATCCGCCCGCGGAGCGCTTCGGGGATTTTATAATCGAACGTCTGGTCTACGGCAATGGGGATGGCGACCTCAGCGATAGAATAGCTCATGGCACCAGCTCGATCTGCCAGGGAGATCTTACGATGATCTGCGGCTGCCCCTGATACTGAGAGAATTCCCCGGTCACGCGGATCTTCTTCTTCGTGTAGAACGACGCCGGGTCGATGCCCAGCCCGCGAAAGCGCGGCTCATAGCTCTTGAAAATTATCACGGAGAGATGGTTTGAAAAATCTCTGTCAGACTGTATTCGGATGACGCTCCCTGAGACTGTCGTAGCGGCGACGGTGAACTCCGTCGTGACGAGCTTTTTTAGGAAGCGTTCGGGCTGAGATTCCAGCGCTTGTCTGGGGGTGAGCCCCAGCACGACGCGCTCGCGGGTATTGGTGCGCCACTGCGGGCCGAGACATTTCGTCGCCGCTTTACAGTCCAAGTCGTCGCAGTCTGGAGAGCGATCCCCGTCGTTGTCAATAGTATCATCGCAGTCGCACTCCTTGCGCGCCCCGACGATGGGACAGAACGGTGCTCGCACATCGCGCACAAATTCGTTGGACCATTCCGTGAATTGATTGTTCACAAAGCCGCGCATCCGATAGAACCAACGCTGTCCGGGCTGGACGTCTTCGTCGACAAAATAGCGATAATGTGCGGGGATCTGGGAGTAGACGCGCTCACAAGGACCAAACGACCCTTTGGCGCGGCAGAGCTCATAGAAATCTACAGAACTGACAAGATGGGGCCGCCACTCGATGCGCGCTAGGACGTCTTGGGTATTATAGTGACGGAGAGTGACGCGTGGCGGCAGCGTCGGCGTCCTATCGTAAAGCAAAGCGTCTTGCTTGAGGCGCTCAAAGTGCTCTGTATAGGCGCGAGCGAGTTCTGGGTTTTCGAGCACCAAGAGATTCTCGTCATTGCTGAAAAGCCCACTATCCGACCAGTTGGTCGAGCCGGCGATCACAGTCGTGCCGTCAATCACGGCAAACTTATGGTGCACTAACCCAGGGAGGGCATCGACGACACCGATCCCTAGTTGCAGTGCGTCATCGATCTCAGAATCTTCGAAGCGCTCCCAGCCGCGAAAGTCCCAGACGGCGTCGATCTTCACACCTCGGGTTTGCGCGGCAGCCAACTCCGCCATCAACAAATCGTCCGTGAAATAGAACATCGCGATCTGTATAGTTTTTTTCGCTTGGCGGATCGCGTCGCGCATGATCTTCTGAGGAGCGCCGCTGGGGGTGAAGTACACCCCCACGGTCGTCGAGCCGATCGTATAGGTACGCAGCTGTGTAAAGACTTTTCCGTCGTATTTCTGCTGCCCAAAGCGATCTTTGAGGAACATCTCATTGAACTCGGTCGTGAAGAGCCGGGCGAGTCGCCCGTCACGGATCACGAGCGCATTGTTGGCGTCGAAGAGGAGTTCCCTGTCGGTCCAGTTGAGTGATCCTGTCCAGACTACAGAGCCATCAACGACCGCAAATTTATGGTGCATCGTGTGCTCGAAGCGTTCGCGGGCGTCGGCGTTGATGTCGGTCTTGATGGTCGCGCACGGGAGATTTTGTACCTGAGTAAATTCGCTGGAAAACTCCTCAACAGAAGACTGATCTAGGACGAGCCTCACCGTGACGCCGCGGGCGCACGCGCGCTGCAGCGCGGCAATGACAGGGAGATATGCCAGGCGATAGACTGCAATATCTATGTTCTTGTGTGCTGAATCGATCAGGGCGATCAGCGCACTGTCTACCCCGTTGGCTTGCTTGTCGGGTTTGTCCATCCACGGAAGCCCTGCTATAGGATTCGTGAAATAAACCGTAACAAGATCGCCGGCTATCTGCGCTGATGGCGCCCATCCCAAGGCCAGAATAGACACCAGCGCAACGAACAAAAATCTCTTCATGAGTCCCTCCTTCCTTGCACTCGCACCTCACAGAGTAGTCTATCTCGCCCCTGGATGACGATCAAGTGCGGGTCTCGCCCTGGGGGCGTCTCTCGCATATTATACGCATAGGAAGCGAAAAATCATGATCTCCTCACCACACGCTTGGACCTGTGTTCATCTCTAAGAGGGACTGGGATCACAGGTGTTACTCTTGACATAAAAAAAAATTTCCTCTATACTCACAGCGGGAAGTGTCTCAACGGTGGTGTATGGAACATATGAAAGGAGCGTCGAAGAACCCTTTGGAGAACGAGAAAAGATCTTATCACAGCGATCTTTTTCCCTGTACCAATACACCACCGATCTCCTGTCACCTACTCTTTCCCTCTTCCTTCCTGTGGAGCATCTCTGAAAGAACTCACGCGCGCAAAACTCGACCTTGGCCTCCAGCTTCATAAACCCATGAATCACTATCCCAATCTTCGCACACAGAGGAGGTGACAGAGCATGGCGACGAAGAAGAAAGCCGCCACCAAGAAGAAGACGACGGCGAAGAAGACGGCCAAGAAGAAGAAGTAAGAGAGCAGCCCTCGACAAAGTTCTCCACCCCTTGTCGAGGGCCGGATAGTAGGGGGCGACCAGCCAGTCGCCCCTACTTCTATTGTACCCACCCTAGGGGTGAAGGAGCAACTTTCCGAACTGTTCGCGGTTTTCGAGCATCTCCTGCGCGGCGGCCGCCTCTGCCAAGGGGAACGCCTTGGCGATCACAGGGCGGAGTTTCCCCGCCCAAACTAAGCGGAGCACCGTGTGCAGATCGCGTCGTGTTCCCATGGTCGAACCAAAAATCTGAATCTGTCTCCAAAAGACCAAGCGAATATCGGTCTCGCCGATGGGCCCGCTGGTCGCGCCGCACGTTACTAAGCGTCCGTTGCGCGCCAAAGCCCGCAAGCTCTTGGACCAGGTCGCCTGCCCGACACTCTCGATCACTACGTCAACGCCGCGCTTGTTGGTGAGCTTCCAGACTTCTTTGTCGAAGTCTGTCTTGGCATAGTTAATCACGAGATCAGCGCCGAGTTCTTTCGCTTGAGAAAGTTTTTCGTCGGTGCTGGCGCACGCGATGACCCGCGCGCCGCAGAGCTTGGCGATCTGGATCGCCGCGCTGCCCACACCGCTGCCAGCTGCTAAAACTAAGACGTCCTCGCCGGGGCGGACCTTCGCACGCGTGACCACCATTCGCCACGCCGTCATGAAGACTAAGGGGACGGCTGCCGCTTCGTCGAACGAGACATGATCAGGAATCTTTATAATATTGCGCGCGGGGACTTTGACGAACTCTGCATAGCCGCCAGGAGCGTGCTCACCTAAGATCCCATACTGGACGCAGAGACTATCTTCGCCCATCTGACAATATTCGCACTCCCCACAGGTCAAGTTGGGGTTGAGCACGACGCGCTCGCCCACTCTTATATCTTTCACGGCCGAGCCGACTCGCTCGACAACGCCGGCGACGTCCGCTCCGGGGATGTGCGGGGGCTCCAGCCCCGGAATGCCCCGGCGCACCCAGATATCTAAATGATTGAGCGCACACGATTTGACGCGAACTAATACCTCGTGCTCCGCAATCTCTGGAATAGAGATCTCTTCGAGCTTCAGTTTTTCTGGGCCACCGTGTTCACGAATGACGATCGCTTTCATGGTTGGTCCTCCTTAAATTTTTTTTTTCAGAGCTGAACTCTTCCGGCCAGCGCCCGCGAGAGCGTCACCTCATCAGCGAATTCCAAATCGCGCCCCACCGGCACCCCATGCGCAATCTGCGTGATCTTCATGCCAAAGGGCTTGATCTTGCGTGCAAGATACATCGCTGTGGCTTCGCCCTCGACCTTGGGATCGAGTGCGAGGATGACTTCTTGGACATGCCCCCTACTTAAGCGCACTAAAAGCTCTTCAATATGGAGCTGCTCCGGCCCGATGCCGTTCACCGGTGAGAGCAGCCCTCCAAGCACGTGATAGAGCCCGTGATATTCCCGCGTCTTCTCGAGCTTGAGCAGCTCTTGAGGATGGCTGACCACGCAGATCACCGACGGATCGCGCTTGGGATCGCGACAGATCTCGCAGAGCTCGTTCTCGATCTCCGTGAAATTGAAGCACTCTTTGCAGGGGCGGATCTGCTCTTTGACGTGGATGATTGCTTGGCTGAGGGCTTCCAGCTCCTGGGGAGGCTGAGCGAGCAAATAGAACGCGAGGCGCTCCGCGGTCTTGCGCCCGATGCTCGGCAGCTTCTGAAATTCTCTGATGAGATTCTCTAACGGCTCAGGGTATTTATCCATCTCACAAGCCTAATCCCGGAATATTGGGGAGCCCCATCTGCCC
This sequence comes from Candidatus Fraserbacteria bacterium, assembly GCA_947085185.1. Lineage (GTDB taxonomy): Bacteria > Bipolaricaulota > Bipolaricaulia > RBG-16-55-9 > DRXL01 > JANXCC01. The sequence goes on from CAMTVK010000013.1 coordinate 10,760, forward strand.
CATGATGCTCGCCATCTCGCGCTGCGCCAGCTCCTTCGATTTTGTTTGCGCTTCTTTGATCGCAGCTAAGATCAAGTCCTCGAGCATCTCGATGTCGTTAGGATCCACGACGTCTTTGGAGATTTCTATGTCCACGATCTCTTCTTTGCCGTTAGCAATCACTTTGACCATGCCGCCGCCCGACGACGCCTCGACCCGTAAGTTCGCGAGCTCTTGCTGTTTTTGCTCCATGAGCTCTTGCATCTTCTTGATCTGCTTCATCGCCTCTTTCATCCCGCCGGGGAATTGCATAGCGCCTCCTTATTAAAATAATTGAGACTACGATACAATTTCACCATCGAATGCTTTTTTGAGCAGTTCGGCCTTTTCACGGACTTCTGCGCTCTTGCTCTTGCGCCGCAAAGGAGCTTTTGTGTCTTGAGTGACAGCGATCTCGACCCGGCGCTTCCCATAGACCCGCGCGACGACTTCTTCCAGATACGTTCGGTGCTTCTCTAGGCGCTCTTTATGAAAAGTGTGTTGGGGATCGTACTCGATGCGCAGCACCTCGGGAAGCTCCACGGGCTGACCGTCGAGCAGGAGTGCGTGCACCGTGCCGCGCCGGTCGCGCTTGACGGCTTCAAGCAGCTGCGTCCATTGGTCCTGAGTTGTCGTGTCCGCTGATGCGCCTTTCATATGGACTTTTTCCCCCTGCCCCACAGAGGGAGGAGTCTCTTGGTCTGGCGCAGGGATTGTCTGAGTCAGCTCAAGTGCCTTCACTTCAAGCAAGATGCGCTTCTCCCAAGCACGACCGAGCTCGCGCTTAAGCTCTACCAGGTGGGTACTCAGCTCGATGAGCGTCTCTAAGCGCGTTGCCACGGGCAACGGGTGCCCGTCCAGTGCTGTGATCATCCAATCGCGCATCTGCTCGATGAGCTCATCCACAAAGAGCTCTAAGTCTTTGCCGCGCTCTGCTACATCCGCGATGATCTGGAGAGCCCGACGCCCTTGATGTGTCAGCAATGCTTGTAAGAACTCCGTGACGGTCTGCTCGCTGGCCAAGCCCATGATCTCATACAGATCGTGCTCTTCGATGCGCGCTGCCCCTTTATATGAAGCGAGCTGCTCCAGCATAACAATAGCATCGCGCAGGGCTCCACGTGCCCGATGGGAGATCGCCGTGAGTACATGAGGGCTGGCGTCAATGTGTTCAGCGTTGCAGATCTCTTGAAGACGCTTCTCGATCTGTTCCGGTGGCACGAGCTTCAGCTCAAACGCCTGACACCGACTGATGATCGTCAGCGGGACCTTGTGCGGCTCCGTCGTGGCAAAGAGAAAGACCACGTGCTTAGGCGGTTCTTCTAAAGTTTTCAGGAGCGCGTTGAACGCTTCATTCGTCAACATGTGCACTTCGTCGATGATATAGACTTTATAGGTGGCTTCGGCAGGGACGAAGTTGACTTCTTCGCGGAGTTGTCTGATCTGATCAATGCCGCGATTGCTAGCCCCGTCAATCTCGATGACGTCCAACGCATTGCCACGCGTGATCTTTCTACACATGTCGCACTGGTTGCACGGCTCGCCCTGCTGGGGGTTGAGACAATTGATCGCTTTGGCGAAGATGCGGGCTATAGAAGTCTTGCCGACGCCGCGGGGGCCAGCTAAGAGATACGCGTGGGCGATCTGATTGGCGAGGATCGCGTTCTGGAGCGTGCGCACCGTGTACTGTTGGTGGACGACGTCGGCAAAGCGTTGCGGGCGCCACTTGCGATAGAGCGATTGATACTCGTGGGCCTCGGTCATAATCTATTAGAGAGTCGGAGAGGCCGGATTTGAACCGGCGACCTCTTGGTCCCAAACCAAGCGCGCTGCCGCTGCGCCACTCTCCGAGTTCTCTCATATTATATCTGAGGAGCGGCTCTCGTCAACCCTCAGCACGCCCTCAGGGTATCACTTGACAAAAGCAGACCAATATGGTAGGATTTTCATGGGACTACATTCCCCAAAGAGAGGTTTGACCATGGCGCAATTAGAGATCAAAGATCTCCACGTGAGCGTCGAGGGCAAGGAGATTTTGAAGGGCTTGACGCTGACGGTGAAGACTGGAGAGATTCACTCGATCATGGGGCCCAACGGCTCTGGCAAGAGCACGTTAGCGTTAGCGTTGATGGGCCATCCCAAGTACGAAGTGACCAAGGGCGAGATCCTCTTCAAGGGACACAATATCGTCGATCTGGAGCCCAACGAGCGGGCGCGCTTGGGGTTGTTTTTGGCGTTTCAGTACCCCTTGGAGATCCAAGGTGTCCCGCTAGGGCGGTTTCTGTGGGCGGCCAAGAAAGCCCTCTTAGGGCACTCCCAAGACGGCCAGACCGATAAGAGAGCCGACGCTAAGATGCTCTCACAGTTCAGAAAAGAGCTGCAAGAGAAGATGAAACTGCTCAAGATGGACGAGTCGTTTGCGCAACGCTATCTCAATGTAGGCTTCTCCGGCGGCGAGAAGAAGCGCGCGGAGATCATTCAGATGCACATGCTCAAGCCGGAGATCGCCATCTTGGACGAGACCGATTCGGGCTTGGATATAGATTCAGTGAAGATTGTCGCCGAAGCTGTCAATCAATTGCGCGGGCCAGACTTTGGCGCGCTCGTTATTACGCATTATCAACGTATTCTCAATTTCTTAAAACCCGACTTCGTGCACGTCATGATTGATGGGCGTATCGTGCGCAGCGGTGATGAGAGCTTAGTTCATGAACTTGAAGCCAAGGGCTACGACTGGCTGGTGAACGAAGTCAAGGAGGAGGTAAGATGACCAAGAAGCTCGAAGAAGTCCGCCATTTAGGGGAGAAGAAGCGCCCCACTACGACCGTGACCAAAGAGACCTACGATCGAGATTACTCTCGTTATGCGTTCAGCTATCCAACGGATAAGTATAAGTACGTGCTCCAGCCGGGGCTCTCCCGCGAGGTGGTCGAAGAGATCTCGGCGATCAAGGACGAGCCCCCATGGATGCGGGAGTTTCGCCTGTACGCTTATGAGGTCTTTCTGAAGAAGCCCATGCCCACGTGGGGCGGCGATCTTTCTGCGATCAATTTCGACGCGATTACGTACTATGCGACGCCCACGGATAAGGGCGCACGCCGGTGGGAGGACGTCCCTGAGGAAGTCAAGAAGACCTTTGATCGTTTGGGCATTCCCGAAGCCGAACGAAAGTTCTTAGCAGGCGTCGGCGCACAATACGACTCGGAAGTCGTCTATCATTCCATTCGCGAAGATTTAGCGAAGAAGGGCGTGGTCTTTCTCAGCATGGACGACGGCCTGCGCGAGTACCCGGATTTAGTGAAGGAGTACTTCGGCACGGTCGTGCCCCCCACGGACAATAAATTCGCGGCGCTGAACTCTGCCGTCTGGTCGGGAGGATGCTTAACGGCTGATGCCCAGGTGTTTACTGTCGAGGGAATCAAATCTATTGCTGAAATCCGCCCAGGGGACATGGTAGCAGCTCTGTCGCCCAAAGGGGAGCTTGTGTCTGCTCCGGTGGTCGCCCAGATCTACAGCGGTCGCAAGCCTGTCTATCGATTTCGTGTGGCTGGCCGCATGCTGGAGGCGACCAGCAATCACATGTTTCTGACCTTAGAGAAATCCTCCGTTCCGCTTGACTGTGTTGGGCGCAAGTGGAGGATGGTGTGGAAACCCCTGGCGCAGCTTAAGGTAGGTGACATCATTGCCATTGCCAAGCGGATTCCCTGGCAAGGGCAGAGCAAGGCGCTCCCCCCATTGCCAAGCTATCGGAAGAACCATCACCTGCGGCGCTCCTTGTGCGCTCCTGCGAGGACTAGCCCAGACCTCATGTGGCTGTTAGGGATATGGGTAGGCGATGGCAACACTTACGCTCCCCATCCGCATATGCGCTTCATTAACTTTGCTCTCCCTCAGAATGACCCTGCGCGCCTGGAGGTCGTCCGGCTTCTGAAGAAGCTCTTTCACTATACGGTTAAGACACAGACTCCCCAAAGCTTTACGGTATACTCGAAGGCACTCGGCGAGTGGCTTGCTGAGTTGGGTTTTGTGGGCAAGGCTAAGACAAAGCGTATTCCTCCCTGGGTCTTCGGGCTGCCGTTAGGAGAGAAGCTCGCTTTCCTTGGTGGACTGTTGGACTCAGATGGTTGGGTGGAAAACGAAGGCAAGACGGTGTGCTTTGAGTTGGCCAACGAAAAGCTCATTGAAGACATCAAGCTGCTTGCTATCTCGTGCGGTCTCTTCAGTGATGGAAAGATCAGAGAGCGCCGTCGTCGTTCGGCTCTCTTGAAGCAAGAGAAGCGTCAGATTGTCTCTGGTAGAACGTATGCCTGTCGCATCACCGGGAATGTAGCGCTGATAGGGAGCCGCAACCCACGCTGGCGAGCTCTCTTCGATCGAGCGCAGAAGCGTACCTTTGATAAGTATACAACCATCACGGGTGAGAATTTTTCCAGCTTGGCAACGGAGGAGATCGGCTTTGCCCCAATTCGTGAGAAGCAGTATATCGGCGTGCGCGACGTGTACGATATCCAAGTAGAAGGATACGCAAATTTCGTAGCTAATGGGATCGTTGCTCACAATAGCTTCATCTATGTGCCCAAGGGCGTGCACGTGGAGATCCCATTGCAAGCGTATTTCAGAATCAATGCGCCGCAGATGGGGCAGTTTGAACGGACGCTCATCATCGCCGATGAAGGAGCACGCGTGCATTATATAGAAGGGTGCTTGCCAGGGGGCGAGCAAATCAGCGTAGGTGACCGGTGGACGAACGTCGAAGCCCTCAAACCCGGTGACTTCGTGATCGCCGATAACGGCGAGAGAGCCCGCGTCCGAGCCGTGATGGTCCGCCCCTATCGCGGAGAGATGCTCACCATCCGGCCTATCTCGCCATACAATGCGTTTAGGTTGACTCCAGAGCACCCCGTGCTGGTCGTGCGTCGCTCCAGCGTCTTACGGAGACGCAGATCGCGCAACGGGTGGCTTCCGGAAGTAGACACGAAGAAGCTACTTGCGGCTCAGCCAGAGTATGTGCCAGCGGGCGAACTCACCGTCGGGGATTTTCTAGTCTTTCCCAAGGTGCAAGCCCAGGGCTATAACCCCAAATATTCTTCAGAGCTGCTCAAGCTTCTGGGGTACTATCTTGCCGAGGGCTCGGCGTTTATACACAAGACGCTCAATGTGCCGGTGGTCAGCTTCACGTTCGGCGCAAACGAGACGGATGTCGTCGCCGAAGTCTGTGATCTGATTACTCAGACCACGGGCAAGAGGGCCTATGTAACCGAGCTCAAAGGGAGACACGCCGTGAACGTGACGGTCTATTCCCAAGAGCTCTTTGAGCTGTGCAGAAGCTCTTGTGGTAATGGTGCGGCAACAAAGCGCTTGAGCGACGAGCTTATGGCACTCCCTCCAGAGCAGATCGAGCCCTTGCTGACGGCGTATTTCGCTGGGGATGGCAACGTCTGCGACAAAGGCAATAGCGTGATGTATCGTGCAGCTACGGCCTCAGAGACGCTCGCTCAACAGCTTCAGGAGCTCCTTGCTCGCCAGGGCATCTATGCGAGTATTCAGGTGCGCCCCGGCGGCGACGACGTGATCAACGCCAGAAAGATCCAGCGAAAAGATCAATATATCATCACGTATACGGTTGACCAACAGTGGAGCGAGATTCGCCAGACGGACAGATATTTCTTGGTGCCCATCAAGGGCATCGAGCGAGCGCCCTATGAGGGCTTCGTCTTCAATCTCGACGTCGAGGGACCTAATTCGTACTTGGTGCGGGGCTTTGCTGTGCACAACTGCACCGCACCTATCTATTCGAAAGAATCGCTGCACTCTGCGGTCGTCGAGCTCATCGCCAAGCGCGGCGCCCATCTGCGATATACGACCCTACAAAACTGGTCCAACGACGTCTATAACTTAGTGACCAAGCGCGCAGTGGCCTACGAAGAGGCTACGGTGGAGTGGGTGGACGCCAATATCGGTTCTCGTATCACTATGAAGTATCCGGCTGTATATATGCTGGGCAAGGGCGCACGCGCAGATATTCTCTCCGTGGCGTTTGCCGGCAAAGGCCAGCACCAAGACACCGGGGGCAAAGCGATCCACGCGGCTCCGTATACGACGTCTACAATCGTCTCTAAGTCCGTCAGCAAGGACGGCGGGCGCGCCACCTATCGTGGACAATTGGTCGTTGCTAAAGGGGCCCATCATGCCAAGTCCAACGTGCGCTGCGATGCGCTGCTCTTAGATGAGCGCTCTCGCTCGGATACGTATCCGTATATTGAAATTGACGAGGACCAAGTGACCATCGGACATGAAGCGACCGTCGGAAAAGTCGGCGACGACCAGATCTTCTATCTGATGAGCCGAGGGCTGTCCGAATCGGAAGCTCTGTCCATGATCGTGCTGGGATTTATGGAGCCGTTTACCAAGACATTGCCAATGGAATATGCTATTGAATTCAATCGGCTCATCCAACTTGAAATGGAAGGCTCGGTTGGGTAGAATTACACTGACCCCTCTCCCCTCCTTAACTGCCCAACCCCCCTCCTCCGCCCTGGAGAGGGGGGTGCTTTGAGAGGGATCACCTAGGTGATTTTATGAATACGCTCACCCGTGATGTCGTGGCGGAGCTTGCTCAAGAGTATCGAGAGCCCGCGTGGCTGGTGCACAAGCGTCTTGAGGCATTCGAATCAGCGCAGAAGCTGCCCATGCCGGAGTCGCGCTACACCAAGATCCGAGGGTTTGATCTCCAGAGTTTTGATCTTATCGGGCGGGATGGTGGAAGCGCTCACGTGAGCGAGTTTGCCACGGAGCGTGAGGCCGTGCATATTCAGATTGATGGGAAGATCGTCACGACGCAGGTGTCGGAGTCACTACGCTCCAAAGGGCTTATCTTCTGTGATATGGCGACGGCGGTGCGCCAGTATCCCGATCTTCTACAAGAATATCTCTTCCAAGTAGTCTCCCCGCATGAAGACAAGATGACGGCTCTTGTAGGCGCGCTCGCCCATACTGGGATTTTTATCTATATCCCTAAAGAGACCGTGCTCGATGAGCCCTTGAGATTGGTATATCTGTTAGATAAGCCCTGTATGGCTGCATTGGCGCATCAGGTGATCGTCATTGGATCTGGGAGCCGCGCTACGGTGCTCGAAGAAGCCTATGCCAAGCACCCTGATGGGGGAGAGGCACACATGCACGCGGCGATCTCGGAGGTCTATCTGGGCGATGGGGCGCAGTTGCAGTTTGGGGCCTTACAGAATTGGAATGAAGAGACGTTCAGCTTTGTGCGGCGTCGCGCACACGTAGGACGCGACGCGAAGCTTCAGTGGACGATCGGGTGGCTGGGCGGCAGGCTCACTCGAAGCTATGTAGAGAGTCAGCTCCGAGGTCCCGGCGCCGAGATGGAAGATATTCAAGTGCTCTTTGGGCGCCACAAGCAGCACTTCGATCTGACGAGCTCTCTGAGAAATATGGCTCCGCACGTCAAGGGCCAAATTCACATGAAGGGCGTGATGAAAGACCAAGCTCGCTCGGTGATGTACGGCTTCATCCGGGTTGAGCCGGAAGCTCAGCAGTCCAATTCGTATCAGTTGGCTCAGGGGCTGTTGCTCAACGACGGGGCCCATTGTGACGCGATTCCCGGGCTGGAGATCGAAGCCAACGACGTGCGCGCGACTCATGGGGCCTCCATTGGGCCGATTGACGAGGAGCAGATCTTTTATCTCCAGAGCCGTGGCTTAGAGCGCGAGCACGCGCAGCGTACTATCGTTGAGGGGTTCTTGACACCCACGTTGGAGCAAATCCCCATCGCGGGGGTGCGTGAGCGCTTTCACGCGTTTGTCGAGCAGAAATGGAATGAGTAGCTATGGTCGTTTCGGCAGACTTAGATTTTATCATCGAGCACTATAAGAACCCCCAGAACTTCGGGCACTTGGAGAACCCCGATATTGTGCATGAGGAGGGCAACCCCAGCTGCGGGGATCAGATCCGCATCGAGCTCAAGATCGAGGATAACAGAATTGCTGACGTGCGCTTCAGCGGCAGGGGATGCGCGATCTCCCAAGCGGCCGCTTCGATCCTCACCGAGGAGATCAAGGGCAAGACGCTTGACGAAGTGAAAGAGTTTGATAAACAGAAGATGCTCGATCTGCTGGGAATTGAGCTGAGTGCCATGCGGCTCAAGTGCGCGTTGCTCGCGTTGAAAGTGGTCAAAGCGGGGATCTACGGGATCACGGCGTGGCCAGGAGAAGAAGAAGGATGAGCAAGAAGATCAAGATCGCGACAGTTGGTGAACTTGCCCCTGGACAGTACAAGAGCGTCGAGATTGAGGGGGAGCGCATTGCGCTCTTCAATATTGATGGGAAGTTCTACGCGCTCAAAGATGTCTGTACGCACGACGGGGGCATCTTGACGGGAGGGACTCTCAGGGGCTATATTATCGAGTGTCCTCGACACGGGGCGCAGTTTGATGTGCGCACCGGCGCAGTGGTGCGCCTGCCCGCGTATGTTGGCGTTGAGACGTATTCCGTGCACGTCGCAGGAGACGAGCTCTTTATAACTCTTGAGTAAGAAGGTGACACCATGGCCGCTCGGCCCGACGCTTGTAAAACTCTTGATCCATCTGTTCTGCGCCACGACTTCCCCATCTTCACCCGGACCGTGCATGGGAAGCCCTTAATTTATCTGGACAACGCTGCCACGACTCAGCGCCCCAGCGCCGTGATCCATGCCATAACAGAGTATTATTCTCGCTACAATGCGAACGTCCATCGCGCGGTACACACGCTCTCCCACGAAGCGTCGGTCGCCTATGAGGACGCCCATAAGAAAGCTGCGAAATTCGTCAATGCGCGCTCGTGGCGCGAGATCGTCTTCACCAGAAATGCTACCGAAGCGATCAACTTGGTCGCGTATGCGTGGGGACTGCATCATCTGCAGCCGGGCGACGAAGTCTTGCTGACTATTATGGAGCATCACTCCAATATCGTCCCGTGGCAGATGCTCAGAGAGCCCAAGAAGATTGAGCTCAAGTTCTTAGATGTCACCGATGAGGGGCGCCTCAAGTTCGCCGACCTCCCCAAACTCTTAACGCAGCGCACCAAGCTGGTCGGAGTGGTCTACGCCAGTAACGTCTTAGGGACGATCAATCCGATCCGAGAGATCATTGAAGAAGCCAAGCGCGTCGGAGCCGTGACCCTCGTAGACGCTGCCCAGGCCGCTCCGCACCTCCCTATAGACGTCCAAGCTTTGGGATGTGACTTCCTGGCCGTCTCCGGACACAAGATGCTCGGCCCCACAGGGATCGGCTTTCTCTACGGGCGCAAAGAGCTTCTGGAGGCAATGCGCCCGTTTTTGCACGGCGGCGATATGATCTCCACAGTCACCACGGAGAGCGTGACGTTCAACGAGCTGCCCTGGAAGTTCGAGGCGGGCACGCCCAACATCGCCGGGGGGATTGGGTTGGGCGCAGCGATTGACTATCTTTCGACTTTGGGGCTAAAGAACGTCTACGCCCACGAGCAGAAGATCCTAGAGTACGCTCTGGAAAAACTCTCCCAGATTCCTGATCTGGAGATCTACGGGCCTAAAGACACTCAAGATCGTCTTGCGGTGATCTCGTTCAATCTCAAGGGCGTGCATCCGCACGATGTCGCGGGGATCTTAGACGAAGCAGGGATTGCCGTGCGCAGCGGGCACCACTGCGCGCAACCATTAATGAGAAGGCTAGGGATGGAGAACACAGCACGTGCGAGCTTTTATATCTATAACTCCGAAGACGACGTGGACGCGCTGGTGGACGCCCTCAAGACCGTGCGCAAGCTCTTCGCTTAACTCAGCAACTCTCGACACTCCCGAATGAACTCCGTAGTGAGCCTCACGGTGTTTTCAAAATCGTCCAAGCGCAACAGACTCCACGGTGAATGAATATACCGGCAGGGGACGGAGAGCACGCCAGACAGAATGCCCCCACGGGCGGTGTGAATCGCTCCAGCGTCGGTGCCGCCGTAGACAGGGAGCTTATATTGATAGGCGATCTTGAGTCTCTCGGCGAGCTTCTCTAGAGCTTCGACGACGCGACGGCTGACCACAAGAGAATTATCAGCGATGGTGATCGCGGGGCCTTTGCCCAAGGCCGTCGGCTGGCGCGCCGCAGCGACGCCAGGGACATCTGCTCCAATCGTCCCTTCCAAAGCAAGCGCCACCTTGGGATTAATACTATATGCGGCCGCACGTGCCCCGCGCAGCCCCGTCTCTTCTCCAATGGCAAAATTGCAGACCAACGTCAGGTTTAAATTTTCTCTCTGAAGCTCTTGGAATGCTCTGATGGCGACAGCGCAGCCCGCCCGATCGTCGAAGGCTTTTCCGCCCACGACCTGGTCGCTTAAGCGCTCAAACGGATAATACGGTACAGCCGGATCCCCAATACGAATCCCGATCTTCTGCACCTCTTCGAGGGAAGAAGCGCCGACGTCAATGAAGAGATCTTCGAGCCTGAACGGCTTCTCTCGGTCTTCGGGCTTGAGCACGTGGGGCGGGATGCTCCCAATGACCCCTGTGATGAGCCTTCCTTCACGCGTGCGTACTTTGACGACTTGAGCGGGCAAGATTCTTATATCCCAGCCACCAAGGGTCGCGAAGCGCAAGAACCCCTTCTCTTCGATATGACTGATCATAAGCCCCACTTCGTCCATATGCGCGTCGAGCATGAGCGTGAAGTCTGAAGATCCCTTGCGCGTCACGATGAGATTGCCCAGGGGATCAACGCGCATCTCGTCGACGAGGGGCTTCACAAGCCGTGAGATCACGTCTCGCACGTCGTCCTCAAAGCCAGAGACGCCAAACGCCATCGAGAGCTGTTCCAGCACCTGAACGCTAGGAGAAGAGTCTGTCGCCATACTAGATCTTTCTCAACAAGATAGCCGAATTATGTCCACCAAAGCCAAAAGAATTCGAGAGCGCAATATGCACTTTTGCGGGGCGGGCCTTGTGAGGGACATAGTCGAGATCGCACTCTGGATCAGGATTGTCCAAGTTGATCGTGGGCGGCAAAATCCCGCGATCGAGCGCCATCAGGGTAGCGATCGCTTCGACAGCGCCGGCCCCCCCCAGCAGATGGCCGATCTGAGATTTCGTCGAGCTGACGGCAAGCTTATAGGCGTGCGCCCCAAAGAGTCTCTTGATCGCGCGCGTCTCGCTAATGTCTCCCAAGGGCGTCGCCGTTCCATGAGCGTTAATATAATCAACTTCTTCTGGGCGAACTCCAGCGCGCTCCAGCGCCATGAGCATCGCTTTGCGCGCGCCCTCACCTTGCTCATCCGGCGCGGTGATGTGCTTCGCATCGGCGCTCATCCCGATGCTGGCAAGCTCCGCGTAGATATGGGCGCCACGCGCACGAGCGTGCTCTAAACTCTCCAAGATGAGAATCCCTGCGCCTTCGCCTACGACAAAACCGTCACGGTCCCTGTCAAAGGGACGCGACGCCCTCTCGGGAGCATCGTTGCGACGCGAGAGCGCTCCCATCTGATCAAAGCCTGCAAACGTCAACGGGCGAGAGACCGACTCTGTTCCCCCAGCGATCATAACGTCGGCGTAGCCGTAGCGAATCGCATCGGCGGCAAGTCCGAGAGCGTGATTGGAGCTCGCGCACGCTGAGACCGTCCCATAATTGGGGCCACGCACCCCCCACTCAATCGAGATCTCCCCGACGACCGCGTTGGGCATGAACGTGGGGATAAAAAACGGGCTGACCCGACCAGGCCCCTTCTGCAAGAGAATATCGTAATTTTCTGTCAGGGCTTCGATGTTGCCGATCCCCGTCCCGATGACGACCCCAATGCGCTCGCAGTCTTCTTTCGTAAGATCAAGGCAGCCGTCCTCAAGAGCGAGCCTTGTCGCAGCCAGAGCTAACTGCGAAGAGCGTCCCAGGCGGCGCGCCCGCTTTTTATCCATAAACTGCAACGGGTCGAACTCCCGAATATACGCGCCGATCTTGACCGGGATATCTCTCAGATCGACGACGTCATCGACGCGGGTGACCCCGCTCTTGCCCGTGGTCAGCCCTTCCCAAAATGCTTCTTTCCCGATGCCGATGGGCGTGACGACCCCAATTCCTGTGATGACGACTCGTTTGGACTCGCTCATAAACTCTGCTATGATAACGAATACTCTCTCACTCAGCAAGGTCTCTTGCTGCTGTGGTGTTGATTTGCTAAGATTGTTTCTGTTCGAGATCG
>CAMTVK010000014.1:0-55005 GCA_947085185.1 Candidatus Fraserbacteria bacterium
GGTCTGTCCGTCAAGAATTGACCGACGACCAGAGCGCCAAAGGTAACATGGCCCAGGTCAATAGACTTCTCGGCGAAGACCTCACGCTGTTTCGGATTCATCGCTCCCTAGTATAGCACACGCGTAACAGCCAAGCTAGAACCACGGAGCACACGGAATCAGCCACGGAAAGCACGGAAGCGCTGTTCTTCCGTGCCCTCCGTGGGACACTTCCGTGCCGTGATGCAAACCACCCTCTCCCTTGAAAGGGAGAGGGCCGGGGTGAGGGTGAAAAAACAACCGCCCCCGCGGGAGTCTTCCCACGGGGGCGCCCAAGTCCGTCATTAAGCCAAATACAAACTACTAATTGACCTGCTCGCAGTTTACTGTGGTGATCCCAGTATTGCCGTTAAGGTTGACCGTGTCATTCCCTGGGCCACAGTCAATGATGTCAGCACCGGCGTTGTTGTCGCCGTTATTGTCAACATTGATCTCGTCATCCCCCGGCCCGGCGAAGACCCGGTCACTAACATCACTTTGGGCGTTCAAATTGATGGTGTCATCGCCAGCATCGCCGTAGATGATGTCGCTGCCCTCGCCGTCGGCGATGATGTCATCGCCCGTGCCGCCACGGATCGTGTCATTGCCATCACCGCCGTCGATGTTGTCATCGCCAATACTGCCGAAGATGACGTCATTGCCCGCGCCGCCACGGATCGTGTCATTGCCCGTGCCGCCGTTGATCCAATCATTGCCATCGCCACCGCAGATCGGGTTATCATCGCCTGGGCCACCATCAATGAAGTCGTTGCCCGCTTCTTCGCCAGCTTCGCAGTTTCCGTCATTATTGTCGTTGCCGATGATGTCATTGCCATCGCCGCCGCTGAGGGTGTCGTTGCCGGCGCCACCGCCGACCTCGTCATCCCCAGCGCCGCCGGAAACACGGTCATTGCCCGCGCCGCCGCGTAGGTCCATGACATCAGCTGTATTATCAGCATTATCACTGTCAGCGCCGCCGTCGATGGTGTCATTGCCATCGCCGCCGTCGATGTCGTCTTGGCCAGCTTCCCCAAAGAGCCGATCGTGGCCCAGACAGCCATAAATTTCGTCATCGCCCGCGCCGCCACGGATCAAATCATTGCCCCCGCTGGTGGTGGCACAAGAACCACCGGATTCATCACCAATAATAGTGTCGTCGCCACCAAAGCCGTTGATGACATCGTTCCCTGTGGTGCCATTCAATGTGTCGTTGCCACTAGTGCCGTTGATGACGGCGGCATAGACAAAGAAGAAGACCCCCACTATAGCCATGAGCCCAAGGCTCACCAGCCCGATGATGCGCTTATTTCCCATTACTTCTGCCTCCTTTTCTGTTGAAGATGTCCCGAATTATACAATCCATCTTGCCCAAAGTCAAGTGGCGCTTGTTACATTTTCTCACCCACAAAACCCCCTCCCCCATGTAGGGAGAGGGGGTCTTGGGTGAGATTCCGTTTACCGTAACACCACGAGCTTGCTGATCTTGCTTGTGATCGTCTGGCCGTCGGCACCCTGCACCGTCACTACGTACAGATAGACGCCGTTGGCCAGCTCCGCAGCGGCCGAGAACGGCACGACGTTGCCCTGAGCGGTCTCGTTGAAGACGAGCTTGCCGCTCATGGAGAAGACGCGCACCGTCGTCTGGGCGATCCCGACGCCCTCGACTACAAAGTACGCGCCGGAGCTGCGCACCGGGCTCTGCGAGAGCGTGATCGCCTTCACGGCCAACGCCACCGGCGCACCCAGCACCTCGATAGTGATGGGCTGCAGCTCGGCCTCGATGCCCGGGACGGCAGCCTTGACCCGCCCGGCGATCGTGTAGACGCCCGGGCCGGCCGTGGCCGGAACGGTCACCTGATAGCTGAGCGTGACCGTGCCCTTGGCGTTGAGCCACAGCCACTTGTTCTCCGAGGCCTTGTAGTACGCGCCGCTCATCTGGACGGGCTTGGCCGACCAGCCCATCGGCAGCGCCTGGCTGAGCAAGAGCCCGCTGACGCCGTCCTTGGCGTCCACCGTCACGGTCACGGTGAAGGACTCACCGGGGCGGACGGTGCGCACGCTCGAGGCGAGCGTGGCGAACGCGGGCGCCGCGCTCAAAGCAGCGCTCTGCGCCGTGAACTTGCCACCGAGCGGCACGGTGAGCTGGCTGCCCTTCACCCACAGGTCGATCAGCTGGATGATCTGGGCATCGCTGATCTTCATAGCGGGGCTGCAGCCGGGGACATCGCCGTTCTTGACCCACAGGTCAATCGCGGTGATGATCTCGCCGTCGTCCAGAACTTTGTTCTTGTTGGTGTCCAGGGCGAACGGCAGGCATGTTGCCGGACCGGCCACGTTCACCGTGAGGTTCCTGGTGCTGCCGGAGGGCTGCGCCGTGACCGTCACGGTGTAGGTGCCGGAGGTCTGGAAGATGAAGCTGAAGACCTCTTCGCGGCTGCCCGCGGGGTTGACCGTGATCTGGCGGCTGGACTGGTTGACCACGTTGCCCAGGCCGTCCTTGATCACGACGATCACTTCTTGGGTGCCCTCTTCGGTGCCGTTGTTCTTGATAGAGTACCGGAACGTCACGGGGTCGCCCACGTTGACGTCGGTCTTGTCCGCGGTCAGGTTCTCCACGACGAAGTCGGTCTCGGTTGGGACCTTCGGCTCGCCGGAGAACGGCCGATACTTGACCTTCTGGCTGACGCGGTCGCCGATGCCGCCCGGATTGTCAGCGGCTTTGGGGCCGCTTGGCTCGCCCCACCAGTTGTTGGTGGCGTCGAACTCCTCGCCCGGAGCGAGCGCCGACGCATCAACGCCGAACTGCTCGTTGCGGGCGATGTTGTTGTCGTTGGCCTTGGAGCCCGCGGCCTTGTGCACCAAGATACCCACGGCGTTGTTGCGGATGTCGTTGCCGGAGATCGTGGTGTTAGAGGCCTTGAGCTGGATGCCAACGCCCGCGCCGTTCTTGCCTACGATCTTGTTGTCGGTCACCGACAGGTCGCTGCCGCGCTGCACGGCCTCGATGTAGACGCCGATGCCGTTGCCGGAGAGCTTGTTCTTGGTCACCGTGCCCTTGATCAGGTCGCGACCGGCGAAGAGCGAGACGCCCTCCTTGATATTGTCATTAGCTGTGTTGTTCTCGACCGTGATGCCTTGAGCGATCTGCCGTCCCGCCGCACCGACGCGGATACCAGCGTAGTTGCTGTTCGCTTGGTTCGAGCGGACGACGATGTTGCTCAGGTCCTCGTTGGCGTTCACTTGGACGCCGTCGCCCACGGTGTCGCGGTTGCGGTCGTTCCCGGAGAACTCGCTGTTCTTGATCGTGACGTTGCTGACGTTGCGGTTCCCGGTGACCTGGACGCCGTGGTCGTTGTTGGTGTTGGCTTTGGTCGGGTCAACGGTCACGTTGCGGACGGAGTCACCGGCAACCAAGATGCCCGAGCCGCGCCCGATTGCGCCACGCGTGCCGTTGAAGCTGAACGTGTTGTCCTTGACCTGGATGTTATCAATATCCCCGGCCGTGACGGCCGCAGCTTCAGGCTTAGGGCCAGCGCTGGCGTCGGACTCCAGCCGCAGGCCGAAGGTGCCGTTGCCGTTTGCGATCGTGTTCGTGACCGTGATCATGCTGATGTCGCCGTTATCGGTGATCAGCCCGATCCCGTCGCCGTTGTCCCCAACGTCATAGTCATTGGCGAGGGCGAACCCGATCCCGGGCGCACCTTGGCTCTCCAGCGAGATGACGTTTGTGAAGGTGACCTCGCGGATGTCACCGGAGCGGTTGGCAGCTACATCCGTATCGGTTTCGAGGCGGAAGCCGCCGAGGAAGTTCCGGGTGGCCGTCTCGCTCTCGAACTTGATCCGGCCGATCTCCGCCCGCTCCACTCGCATGAAGACCCCGAAGCCGAGGCCGGAGCTACCGGCAGTCGACTCCGTTAAGGCTAGACCAGCGTTGTTCCCGCCGTTCTCGCGGTAGTCGTTCCCGCTGAAGGCGATGTCTTCGATGCGGAAGCCGTTGGTGGCAGCGTCGCCGGTGATCGTATTATCGTGATAGACGCCGAAGCCGTCGCCATACGGCGCTTCAGCAACGCTGTTGATGTAGTCGCCCACACCGTTGTTGTGGAACTTGTTGTTGGTGACGGTGGAGCGGCTGAAGTCGCCGCGGTTGGCGATGCAGACGCCGTTGTTGAAGTTCTGGCGGAAGTCGTTGCCGTCCAGAGTCAGGTTCTCGATCCGCCCGCCGACCTCCATGCCCAGGCCGTTCCCGTGGCGGCAGGTATCAAGCCGGCCGTTACCATCAAGGTCGGCGGCAGCAGCGGGCGGGAAGGTGCCGTCCCAGCCGCGGTTGCTGTTGATCGCGTTGTTGACGATCTTCATCTCGCGGACTTCGCTCACCCGACCCGTGATGTAAATGCCGTTACCCTCAGCACCACCCGCAACCACAGCCGGGCCGTTGTGGGTGATCCCTTGATCAATAGTAACGCCGCGGTTGTTGCTGATCGTCACGTTCTCGCCCAATCGCCCGGCATAGTCGAACTTGATGCCGTTCTGGGTGTTGAACTGGATCAGGTTCCGATCGATCAGCGCGTCGCGGATCTCGGTTAGAGTATTGCCGGACAAGAGGTCATTGTTGAACAGGATGCCATCTCCGAATCCTGCCGCGGTTGTTCCAGCACGATAGATTTCGTTGTTGAGGATCGCGAGCTGCTCGATCGAGGTGTTGTTGTAGAAGTGGATGTTAGCAAAAGTGCCAGGAGCTACCCTAGGAGCCGCCCCAACTATGGGCGCACCATTACCATTGTCATCGAAGAGGTTGCCGTCAATGACGACATTGCGATCCTGTCCACGCCGCCCGATCGCGCCGACGGTGTTGTCGAACGCCAGTCCGTCTCCGCCGTTATTGCGGATCTCATTCTTCAAGATGCGGATGGTGTCGATCGAGGTAACAACGCCATAGGTGAACAGGATGCCCTCGTTCACGTTCTGACGGAGCGTGTTGTTCTGGATCGTGATGTTCTCGACCGCTGCAGCGCCACCGGCGGCGACCACAACGCAGGTCGCGTTGGCCGGATCGGTGACGCAGATGCCTACACCACCACCAGGCGCAGGATTCGTGATCGTGAACCCCTGGTCCTTTGCAGGCCCACCGACGGTGACCCCGCGGTTGACGATGTTAACGAGGCCGCCAGCATAACCACCGGTGAACGTAATGATCGTGGCAGTCGCGCCGTTCGTGGACCGCAACGTCAGGTTCTCAATTACGATATCTGCCGGGGCACCGGGTATGGATAGATCATAAGTCCCGGGGAAGACGACGCAGGTATCGCCGGCCGCGGCGACCTTGCCTGCATCCGGCCCGGCTGCCAGTGCTACACCCGTAACGCAGTTCACCAGGTCAGCAGCGGTCGTGACCCGCAACTCCTTGGCGAACGCGTCCACAGCCGTTCCGATCAGAATAAACGCCAATACAGCGATGATAACCGTCCGCAAGTTCGGAGCCTTGCTCAACTTCAATTCGTACCTCCTTCTCTCTTTGGTGTCGAGTTGCTTTGCCGATAATGATGGAAACATGGCCGTTAACATGGTCTCGTACCCCTCTTACTGTGCGCCACCGAAGCTGAACGAAGCCGAGAGCACGATGGTGTCACTGGCACCCTCGCCCACGATCATGTTGTTCTGCAGCCACGCAAAGTCTACACCGAGCGTGCCCAATGCCAAGCCGGCACCCACGGTGAGCGCGAACTGCTCGCTGCCCGCAGGACGCACCGCCCCGGCGCGCACCGCCAAGGGCCCAATGCCCCGAAACTCCGCACCGGCACGGATCGCCATCTCCCCGCCGGCATAGAGGTCCACGCCCGCCGCCAACGTAAAGTCCGGCGAGAGCGCAAACCCAAACCCCACACGGAAGAGCTGGTCTACTACCCCGACCGAGCCGGTGGACCACGTTACTCTGGTGCCGCCGATATCGTAGGCCGCTGCACCGATGCTCAGCCCGGGGATCAGCCCGTCAATGAGCAGCCCGCCGTCAAACCCAAACCCGGTAGCGGTCTCGTCCAGCAGCGTCTGGCTGTAGTACTTGCCGGCGCCACCGACGACGACGCTCAGGCCGTTGAGCGGCACAGGGAACGCCCCGCAGAGCGCCCCAAGCAGCTCGGTGTTGCTGCCCATCGTCCCGTCAGCAAGCGGGATGTCCGTGATTGAGACCAACGAGACGCTCAAGCCCCAGGGCATCCCAAAGAGGGTCCAGGTCGCCCCGGCGAAGCTGTAGTTGATCCCCGCTCCAAAGAGATTCGTGTTCATGCCGCCGACTTTGATGGACTGATCGGCAGCGGCCTTGGCGACGCCCGCGGCGTTCCAATAGCAACTGGAGTATCCGTCGGCCACGCCGACGAACGCTCCGCCCATGGCGAGCGCGCGTGCGTCCACGCCGTTCTTGAAGACTGGGTTGGCTCCCGTCGGCTCTTGGGCCACAGCCGTCAGGCCGGCTAAGAGCACAAGCGCCAACGCCAGGATCGCAGTTCGGTTCATCGTTTGCTTAACCTCCTTATACATTCGTAGTTCTCCCATTAGGGTCTCCGCTGGGGCGAGGCGGTCCCCGCCCCAGCAGATGTGATGCTTTAGCGCAAGACCACGAGCTTCATGACCTTGCTCGTCTTGGTCTGCTGGCCCTTGCCCGTTGCCGTGATCATGAACAGATAGACGCCGTTGCTCACGTCCGAGACGGCCCACTCCAGCGACGCTCCGGCCCTGCTGCCATTAAACACGAGCTGGCCGGACAAGCTGTAGACGCTCACCGAGGTGCGCTCGATCCCTGAGCCCACCACCTGGAAGGTGACCTTCGTGGTAGCGGGGATTGGGGTCGCTTTGAACTCGCGCACCTCGAACCTGGCCGAGAAGAGCGAGGCGGTCGCTGGATCTGCGCCGGCGTACTCGGCCTTGAGGGTGTCGCCGTCTTGGGCCTCGATCGTGGCACCGCTGCCGGGCTCGCCCGTGGCGATGGCATCGCTGCGGAAGACGCCCGCCTGTGCCGTCTGCCTCACGGTGACTTTGATGGTCTTGACGACCCGGCCCTCGCGCAGCTGGGTCAGCGTGACCGCGTCGATGAGCGTGCCGCTGCGATTGGGATCGGTCACTTCTATGAAGAAGGTCTTGCCGATCTCGATCAGGGCGGGGTCGAACCGGACCGTCGGTCTGACCGGCGCTACCGGCGGCTCAAAGAGCGGGATGATCCCGATGGACGTGGCCGCGTAGTCTTGAGGGTTATCGGCGGACTGGAAGTGCGCCTCGATGTTGTCGCGATCTTGCATCTGCAAGATGCCGTCGCCCTTCTTTATCTCATCGGGCAGGCCACGGCGCAGCGGCAACCCCTGCTGGTTCGCAAACAGCCCGGTATTGGGGCCGGTCTCCTGCAGAGTGACACACTCCTTGTCGCCGGTGTGGCGGTCGAGCACGATCACCGGGACCTGCTCCACTAAATCGGAGCTGAAGTTGAGCGTGGGGTCTTCTAATTGGACGAAGACGTCCATGCCCACCTTGTACTCGCTGATGGGCCGGCCGGCGTCGTCGACAAAGCGCAGCTTCTTATCGAACTGATCGAACGCATAGGGCTTGATCGTCGCGGTGATCGCGATGACGTCGAAGGCGTCGAGGGCGCGCTTGATCTCGTCAATGCTCTCGATCTGGGCGACGTCATCGTCGAAGTATGTCGCATAGATGACGTCGTCGCGTGCGACCGCGAGCTTGCCGTCGTTCTGCTCGTCCACCGTTGGGGTGAAGATGACCTCCGGGCCCTTGCCGAAGACCGTTAAGTCATCGGGGGTGGGGCAGGAGGCGACGGCCTTGGGGACGATCCTCAGCGGGCCGGGGTTTCTGAAGACGCCGGTGTTGACGCCCGTCTCGGTGAGGACTTCGAGTTCTTGGCCGCCGTTGACGTCGAAGATCATGACCACGACGCGCTCGACTCTATCGGAGTCGGCATTCTGGTCGCGGTCCTCGACTTGGACGAAGACGTCCTCGCCGATCCTCAGCTCCGTCTTCTCGCGTCCCGTCGCATCGGTGAAGGAGATGCGGGCCGGGTTGCGATGGGCGACCTTGACCTGAGCGACTGCGAAGTCATGGGGATCGTTGATGTCGCCCATGCCGAGCATCGCTGCGGGGACGGCCCCCACGGTGAAGCTCGAGCTGACGGTCACCGGGGCCTGAGCGCCCGCGGCCGTCACGGGAGTGACCGTGCCGGTGATGGTCACGGGCCCCTCAGGACAGGTGAGCTTATAGGTATGCTCGAAGGACTGCCCCGGGTTGAGCGGGCTGATCGTGCCCGCTTTGGAGACGGTCCCGCCCACGAGCGTGCAGCCATCAACGTTATCGTTGACGAGCAAGGCGCGCAGCGCTTGCTTGGCCGTGACTTTCACCTTGACGGTGAACTCTTTGTTGGCAGCGATGACATCGGGGATGTCGCGGCTGACCGTCACCAACGGCGATTCGACGGTGGTGACTTTCAGCTCGGCGAACGCGCTCGCTCCCGAAGCAGCAGCAACTTCAATGTTCGATGTCCACGTGACGGTATCGGCCACGCCTGCTGCGGTAGCTGGGGTCGCCGAACCGGTGATGGCGAACCTTCCGGGAGCGGCTCCCGCGCGCACTCTGTACTTGATCTCGAACTTCTGGCCTGGGGCCAGCGGGCTGATCGTGCCGCCGCGGGTGTCACCGGTGACGGTGAACGCCGGATCGGGCCGATCGCTGATGATCAGTGCCGTCAGCGGCTGCTTGGCCGTACACCGCACGGTGATCTCGCTCTCTTGTCCGGGGTTCAGGCGCACCGGCACGACGCGCTCACAGCGGATCAGCGCGCTCTCGCCGACGTCGGTGCGGGTGCCTGTTGGTGGTGGTATTGTTACTGGAACGAAGCCCGCCGGCACCTGATAGAACGCCAGGATCGTATCTTTATCGAGAGCTTCGAACTCGGTGGCGCCCAGAGAGCGTCCCTTGTTCTTGGGGTCCACGAGGACGATACCGTCTACATTTCTGAAGACGCCCGTGTCCGGGCCGGTCTCCACGAGCGTCAGCTCCAAGCTCTGCTTGGTGCGCGCGTTGACCAAGGTGGCCTTGACCGTCTCGATAGTGGTAGGGCTGGTGTTCTCATCCGCGTCGGTGACCGTGACGAAGATCGTGCGGCCGATATTCGTCACGCTGATCGGATTCCCACCAGCATCGGTAATAGAGATGATAGCGCGAGCGCGAGTGCCCGGCGTGGTGCCGGTATAAATCTTGCCCAGATAAATGCTGATGTCGTTGGGGTTGGTGGGGTCTTGATAGCGCACGAAGATCGTGTCGGTGTCGAAGACTTGCAGCTGGAGGTCTCCGGCGTTGACGGGCTGACCGAGCATCGCCTTGGTGATGAGAATGCCGGTCTGGCTCCGGAAGACCCCAGTGTTTGTGCCCGTCTCTTGCAAGACCAACCCGCTCATGCTGCTGACGTGATCCCCGCTGACCATTCCCGGGTAGTCCGGGCACGGCCCGGCACAGACTTGCACCACGGGGACCTCGTCCCCCAACTGGGTCACTAAGCTGCCTTGGAGGAACTCGACCTCGTCCGAATCACGGTTCTCATCAGGATCGATCACCGTGAGGAACATCGTCTCGCCCACGCGCCAATATTGCTTGGGCGTCCCGTTAATATCCGTGAGAAGAACCTGGCCCTTACTGGCCAGCGCTGCTGGAGCCATCGCGGTGACGCCCACAATCAAGGCGATCACGGCGATCAAGCTCGCCACCTGTACTCTGCTCTTCTTCACTTGCATACCTCCTTCTATTTGGGGTCTAAAGTAGTGCCGACATGCTCAAAACAGAAGACGTTCGCGCCGCCGCGAACGCCCGCTTCCACAATCCGTGCCTTTTTCGTAGTTGCGACCACCTCCCGATCAGAATGATCAAAACGTCTCGCCTTGGTCTGCTGCGTGAAAGCACAAGATACACTCCCAAGGTGTGAATTTGCCGACATTCTAACACCCACTCCCACGTTTGTCAAGTCGAACGTCACCTGAGCTCGTGGAGTGAGGCTCCTGGTACGCCCCTGTTCCCGCCCGAGCTGAGAGAAGCTCGGCTCTGCTCCACGTCGTTGCTCCCTCCCTTGGAAAACTTGGTTGTATCTTAGCATAATCAGGCCTCGCTGTCAAGCGGGGGCTCTCGCCCCACCTTTGGCCCTAGTCTACTCTGCATTCTCTGCTCACCCCAAGGACATCCGTCCCTCAGATACTATGATCTCGGTGCGCTCCCTCTTGTTATGCCCATCATACTCGCGCCCCTTCATGACAGGGATCAGCACCGAAGGTGCCCAAGTTCCCTGCTACGGCGTCCCGGACGTCCGTCGTCTCAGGGTGTGCCGCGCCGCCTCCGCGATCTTCTCCGCGGTCAGCCCGTAAGTAGCTAAGAGCTGCTCGGGTTTCCCCGACTGCCCAAATGTATCGGGCACACCCACGCGCACCAACGGGATGGCATGCTCGCAAAGAATCTCTGCTATGGCCCCACCCAAACCCCCAATCACTGAGTGCTCTTCGACGCTCACCGCGCAGCCCGTCATCGTCGCATAGTCAACCACTCTCCGATCTAAGGGCTTGATCGTGGAGACGTTGACGACTTGCGCCGAGACACGCTCGCGCTCTAAGAGCTCCGCCGCTTGGAGACTGTAGAAGAGCATCAGCCCACAGGCGAAGATCGTCACGTCGGTCCCCGGGCGCACCACGTGGGCTCGCCCCAGCTCAAACCGATAGCTCTCGTCGAAGACCACGGGAAAGGCCGCGCGCGCCAAGCGCATATAGACCGGCCCGGCATAGTCCGCAATCGCGAAGATCGCGCTCTTGGTCTCATAATAATCTGCCGGGACGATCACGGTCATATTGGGCAGAGCTCTCATGACCGCGATATCTTCGACGGTCTGGTGCGACGCGCCATCTTCACCGACAGTGATCCCTCCGTGGGTCGCAATGATCTTGACGGGCAGCTTGTTATACGCGATCGTCTGGCGTATCTGTTCGAACGCCTTTTCGACGAAGATCGCAAACGTGCTGACGAAGGGCTTTTTGCCCGAGAGGGCCAACCCCGCCGCGGCGCTCATCATATTGGCTTCGGCGACGCCAAAATCCAAGAATCTTTCGGGGAACTTCTCTTTGAACCAACTTAAGCGTGTCGAGCCGGGCAGGTCTGCCGTGAGCGCGACGATATCTTTATCTTGAGCACCTAATTCTACGAGCGCTTCGCCGAAGGCATTACGCGTCTCAAGGAACTTCACTCCGTGGTGGGGAGGGATCGGAGTGCTCATGGCTGCAGCTCTCCTTGGAGTCGCGTGCGCACAAACGAGACGACTTCATCGGCGAGCCGCACGGCCTGTTCGGCCGCATCGCGCGTGTAGACCCGCGCGGGAATGCTCCCTGGCAGACTATTAGGGTAGCGCGTCGGCACATAGTAGCCGTCTAAGATCCCCCAGTGACTGGCACGCTCGCCGAAGCGCGCGTCATAGCGGGCGGCTTCGTGGCAGAGCCGCTCGACCGAATGCCCCAGCACGATCTCTTTGCCCTGGGCATAGAGGAACGCCTTCAGGGCTTTCTCTGCGACTTGCTGGGCGAGAAAACACGCGATGTGATGGGCCCCCTCGTGGGCGAGATGGCGAGCCCATTTGAGATCCTCTTCGGCTTGTTCCAGCCAGCGCCGGCCCTCTTCAGTCGGCTCTCTCATAGATCATCTGTCCCCCTGCCAGGGCGTGCTTGAGAAACCCGCGCTCCCGCGCCTGGGCAAACTCTTCAGGCGTGTACACGATAAGATCGAGATCGACCTCCAGCGCCACCAACGCGGCCACACGCTCATAGAGCCGCGCGGTGCGCGTGAGGATCTCGTCCTCCGACCGCATGACGACGAGCAGATCGAGATCGGTGCAAAGATCGCGCCGCCCGCGCACATACGAGCCAAACAGCCAGACACGCTCAACCTCGGGAATCTGCGCGAAGACCAGGGGCAGAGCCTCCACGACGCGTGCCAGCGCCTTGACGTATCGGTGACGCTCTTGCTCCAGACCGACTTCGCTTCCCTCTCCGCGTCGACGAGGGGTCTGCACACTCATCGCTGCAGCTTCTCCCAGTCTGACAGAAATTGCTGCAACCCCAGATCCGTCAAGGGGTGCTCAAAGAGCTTCTCAAAGACGCTATAGGGCATCGTGGCGATATCCGCACCGGCCAACGCCGCCTCCACGACGTGCAGAGGATGGCGCACACTGGCCACGATCACTTCCGTGTCAAACCCGTAGGTATCAAAGATCTGAAGGATCTTGGAGACGAGCTCCATACCGTCTTCGCTGCGGTCGTCCAGACGCCCTACAAACGGGCTGACATAATCAGCCCCAGCTTTCGCGGCGATGAGCGCCTGGCTTGGAGAAAAAATAAGCGTCACGTTGGTGGGGATGCCCTCGTCGGCGAGCGTGCGCACGGCCTTCATGCCCTCGCGGGTCATGGGGATTTTTATGACGATATTGTCGCTCAATTCGGCCCAGCGCCGCGCCTCTTTGAGCATCCCCTCACAGTCGGTGCTGATCACTTCGGCGTTGACCGGGCCGGCTACGATCTGACAGATCTCTTTGATGACGGCGACGGGATCGCGGCCCTCTTTGGCTAACAGAGTCGGGTTGGTCGTGACGCCGTCTAAAACGCCCATTTCGTGGGCCTGCGCGATCTCCTTGACGCTAGCTGTGTCGAGAAAGAACTTCATGATGGCTGCCTCACCCTTAGCCCTCTGAGGTCCCTCCATCATATCGCAAAGCTCGCAGCCGCGCCAAGTTGATCGGATCGGACTGCTCGTCGTCCTTGGGGGTCTCTAAAATAAAGGGCTTGTCGCGCAACGCCGGGTGATTGACAATGAGGCGAAAGCCCTCAGTTCCAATGTGCCCCTGCCCGATGTGTTCGTGCCGGTCGCGGCGCGACCCCAGGGGGAACTTCGAGTCATTCACGTGAATGAGCTCGACGCGCTCCAGCCCGACCTCCCGATCAAGCTCTTGGAGGGTCTTCTCCAGCCCTTGAGGCGTCGTCAGGTCATAGCCGGCACAGAACGCATGGCACGTATCGAGACAGACCCCGACTCGACTCGTGCCCTGGAGAGCTTTGAGTATAGCGCCCAGCTCCGCAAACGACGCGCCCAGCTCGGTCCCCTCACCCGCAGAATTTTCCAGGAGGATCTTGACGGTGGGGGCGTTCTTCGCGTGAGGGCTGGCCAGCACCGTATGGAGCGCTTCGACGATGCGCTCCAGGCCCTTGGTGACCCCCTGGCCCATGTGCGCCCCAATGTGCGTATTGACGTGGGGGATTTTTAATGCTCCGGCGCGCTGCACTTCGTCCTGGAGGGCTTGGACGGAGCGCTTGAAATTTTTCGGGTCGGGTGAAGCGAGATTGATCAAATAAATCGTATGGATGACGGCGTACTCGACGTGAGCGCGTTGGCGGCGCTCGATGAAGCGTTGCGCTTCGTCGGGCTTGATGGGGTCCATCCTCCAAGAGCGCGCATTGTGCGAAAAGATCTGGAGCGCGTTGATCTTGAGCTCTTCGGCGCGGGCGACGGCCCGCTCTAAGCCCCCCGCAATCGATAAGTGACAGCCCAACAGCATAAGCGTTTGGAATCACGGAAGATCCACGCGGAACACACTGAAAAAGACCAGTCCGTGCTTTCCGTGGCTCATCCCGTGAGTTCCGTGATTCAGATTCTCACCGAGTATAATCGCACCGGTGCATCCCGTCAAAACCCAAAGAGTGCTCGCGCGTTGCGCGTCGTCGCCTGAGCGACTGCGTCAAATGAAATCTTTTTCATCTGCGCGACCGCCTGGGCGACGTAGCGCACGAAGCTCGGCTCGTTGCGCTTGCCCCGCATGGGCACCGGCGCTAGATACGGGGAGTCTGTCTCGATCAATAATCTCTCTAAGGGGATCTGAGCTACGGCGTCGCGCAGCGCCTGAGACTTCTCAAACGTGACGATCCCGTTCACCGACAGAGAGAACCCCAGATCGAGCAGCTCCTGAGCCAGCGCCCAGTCCCCTGTGAAGCTGTGCACCACCCCGCGCACACCAGCGTGCTCACTGAGTATCTGTAAGAGATCGTCGGCGGCGTCGCGCAGGTGAATCACGACGGGCTTGCCAAGTCCTAACGCCAGCGCAAGCTGCGCGCGAAATGCGCGCTGTTGAGCCGCACGCGGCGCGTATTCTTTGAAATAATCCAAGCCGATCTCGCCGATGGCCACGACTTCGGGCTCAGCGCATAGCTTCTGAAGCTGCGTGAGCGTCTCTTCCTCTGTAAAGTGTTCGGCTTCGTGGGGATGCACCCCGGCCGTGCAGCGCAGCTCATACTTGCGCGCGATCTCCAGGGTCTTCCAGCTTGAGGCGACGTCCGTCGCGATAGAGATAATCTTGACGTTGGCCTCCAGGGCCCGCCGGATGACGTGCTCCCTATCGGTGTCAAACTGAGAGCTGTCTAGGTGCGCGTGACTGTCAATGAGCATTATCTCTCAAACTCTTTCAGTACCCCTGGCAGCGCTTTCAAGACGTCCCCGGCGATCATCCCGCGTTCCCCCAAGGTGGGCTTGAGCACATCCGCGGCCCGCCCATGCAGATAGACCGCACAGACGCTTGCGGTTATGCTGTCAAGCCCCTGCGCCAGCAAGCCCCCAAGACAGCCCGTCAGCACGTCTCCTGTGCCGCCGCTGGCAAGACCAGAATTCCCTGTAGAATTTATAAAAATCTCGCCGTCGGGGGTCGCGGTCACCGTGGGGACGCCCTTGAGCACCAGCACACTGTGAAGCTGTTTCGCTGTCTGACGAGCGATGCCGACGCGATCGCGCTCGATCTCGTCTATGCTCTTAGGAATCAGCCGGGCGAGCTCCCCCGGATGGGGCGTGAGCACCGTCGGGGCTGTGCGCTGACCAAGAATCTTTTCAGCGTCGGTCCCCAGGGCGTTGAGCCCATCGGCATCGAGGACGAGGGGCTTGTCAGATGTGGCGACAAGCTGGCGTACTGTCTTGACAGTGTGGGGGTGGCGGCCCAGCCCCGGCCCCACCACCAGCACATCTGTGTCGTGAGAGAACTCGACAATGCGCGCCAGGGCAGCGCTCGCCACAGCGCCGTCAACCTCGGGCAGCCCCAGCTTAATGACTTCAGTGAGCTTCGCTTCCATCGCGGGCAAGAGACTCTCTGGCACGGCCAAATAGACCAACCCTGCGCCGGCGCGCAGGGCCGCCTCGGCGCAGAGCGCCGCCGCTCCTGTGTACCCCCGTGAGCCGGCAATCACTAAGACTTTGCCGTAGTCGCCCTTGTGGCTGTAGGGCTCGCGCTGCGGCAGGCGCTCCCGCACCCAGCCTGCGTCCACAAGTGTCATCATGCTGGCATACTGGTCTATCAGCATGCGGGGATACCCGAGCGGCTTCACCACCAGCTCGCCTGCGTACTGGCGCCCAGGGTAGAGCACCAATCCCAGCTTGGGCAGCTCGAACGTCACGGTTAAGTCGGCGCAGACTGCCGGGCCGAGCACCTGCCCCGTGTCGGCTTCGACTCCCGAGGGGATGTCTATGGCACAGACGAACGCCGCACTGAGATTGATGAGCTCGATCGCTTTGGCGGCAAGATCGTGCGCTGTGCCGCGAAACCCCGTGCCGAAGAGCCCGTCTATCACAATATCAGCATCGGCGAGGGCGCGGGCAAGCTTGGGCACGTCCCGGGGCTTTGTGCAGTGCTTCACCACCAATCCCAACTTGTGCAATATATCAGCTTGCTTGCGTGTCTCCGGAGAAAATTCTTTAAGGCTGCCCAGGGCGTGCACGTCGACAGACGCGCCCAGATCAAGCAGTCCTCGCGCGACCACAAGGCCGTCGCCTCCGTTGTTCCCCTTGCCGATGACGATGACGATCTTCTTGTGGGCGATCTTGGGAAATCGCGCGCAGAGCTCTGCGAGGACGGCGCGTCCGGCCAGCTCCATCAAGACCAAGCTGGGGATGCCCAGCTTCTCGATCGCGTGGCGGTCGAGCTCGGCCATCTGCGTGCCGCTGAGGACTTTCATAGTGGGAGCTCAACTCCTGGCACAAACGGGTTGAAGAAGCGCACCCCTTCGATACGCCGCCCATGAGCGAAGTCTTCGCTGAGCACCATGGGGATCTGGTTGAGCCGTGCTGTGGCCCAAATCTGGGCGTCCCAGTAGCTGAACCCGTGTGCTACCACTCCGCGTACCGCTTCCTGAACGATCATTGGTGTCACGGGGAGGATTGTCCACGCCCGAAGATAGCTTTCCACACGCTCCCTAGCGGTCTTTGGGGGGAAGGGCTGTTGCAGCTTGCGTGTGAGCACAATGAACAGCTCCCCAAGCACTTGGGTGCTCAACGCGCTGATTCCTATCAGCTGATCGAGCACCTCCAGAGCGCGCGCTTGCTTCTCCGGCTCCGATCGATCATAAGCATATGCGAGCACATTCGTGTCGATGAGAAAAGCACGTTGAATTGGCATACTAGTGCTCGCCTTCGTAGAGCTCATCTCGGTTCCATCGTCGGCTGCCCGCAATGGGACCTTGAGCCCTTAGCTTGCGAATAAACGCCTTCTCCCTCTCCCATGCCCCTACATCAGAAGCCATCAAGATCGCATCGGCTTCCAAGGCTTGATCGAGGGCCTGACGGATGAGCTCAGCTTCACTGCGCCCAAGCTGCTTGGCCAGGCGCTTAAGCCGCACTTCGTGACGGCGCTCAATATACACTTGCTTGCGAATCATACATCGCATTATACATCGTTGATGAAAAGCCCGCTACGGCTCATAGCAGCGCCTCGACGAATTCGTCGGCTTGAAATGCTCTTAAGTCGTCGGCGCGCTCGCCTACCCCAATGAGCTTGATGGGCAGCTTGAGCGCGCTCGCAATCTGAATGAGAGAGCCGCCCTTGGCCGTGCCGTCCAGCTTCGTCACCACGATCCCCGTCACCGAAACGGCCTCGTGAAAGAGCTTCGCTTGGGCGATCGCGTTCTGCCCCGTCGTGCCGTCTATGACTAATAAGCGTTCGTCCACAGGCCGCCCCAGGCGCTTCTCCACAACTCTGTTGATTTTTTTCAGCTCTTCCATCAAGTTGTGCTTGGTGTGCAATCGTCCCGCGGTGTCGATAAAGAGCGCATCGGCGTGCTCACGCAGCGCGCGGTCTACCGCATCAAAGGCAACAGCCGATGGGTCAGCGTTCGCATGATGCTTGACAAGCTGCGCCCCAACGCGCTCCGCCCAAACCCCCAGCTGCTCCATAGCTGCCGCGCGAAACGTATCTCCCGCGGCAAAGATGATCTTCTGTTTGCCAAAATCTTCGCGAAGATGCTGGGCGAGCTTGGCGATCGTCGTCGTCTTGCCCGAGCCGTTCACCCCTATTATTAAGAAGACCGTGGGAGCACCGTCGGTTCTGAGGTTGAGCGCTCCTTCGGCCCGACGCAGTCGCTCTTTGAGAAGCTCTTTGAGAAGCCCCAGGACTTCCGAAGAGTCGTGCACGCCCCGCGCTGCCGCGCGCGCCCTCAGCGCCCCTATGAGCTCTCCTGTTGCGTCCGGGCCGACGTCGGCCGTGATCAAGATCTCCTCGAGCTCGCTGAGCAGCGCTTCGTCGAGGCGCCGCCCCGGCTGGAGCGCCTGCGCCAAGCGCCCCACGAACTGCTCATGGGTCTTTTTGAGCCCATCCTTCAGTCGCTGAAACCAGCTCATCTACATCCTTTCTGGGGCCACAAGCCCCAACAGGGCAAACGCCCTCTCTAAGACGAGCTGCACCGCGCGACAGAGCACCAGCCGCGCCTGCATCCGCTGGGGATGCGCCTCATCGAGCACCCGATGCCTCTCATAAAAGTCATGAAACAGCCCGGCAAGCTCATGCACGTAGATCGCGAGAAAATGCGGGGCTAAGTGCTCCGTCGCATCGGACACGACCTTGGGGAATTCGTCGAGCTTCTTGATGAGCGCCAGCTCTTGGGGAGAGTCGAGAGAGTCTAGAGAGTCGAAAGAGTCGAAAGAGTTGGGAGAGTCCAGAGACTCGAAGATGCTCTTGATGCGCGTGTAGGCGTACATGACGTAGTAGACGGGATTCTCGCGAGACTGCTGCTTGGCTAAGTCTAAGTCGAAGTTGACGTGAGAGTCTGGGCTGCGCATCAACAGAAAGAATCTGACGACGTTGATAGAGAAATCTTCTCGCAAGGCTTCGCCTTGACCGTCTGTTTCAGCAAGTTCGACGGTGTTCTTGATCTCATCAATGAGTTCGTCTATGGTCACGAAGGTTGCGAGGCGCTTGGACATCTTGACCGGATGTCCCGAGCGCAACAGATTGACCCATTGGTGAATGAGCACGCGAATCTTTTCGGGGTTGCACTCCTTGGGGAGCTTTCCATGCTCCCACAGCGCGCGCACCGCTGCGAGCACATCCTGAGAGGTCTCGCGGTGATCCGCGCCAAAGATATCTATAATCAGATCGAAGCCCCGCAGAAGTTTATTGGCGTGATAGGCCATGTCGGGAAGCCTGTACGTTGGCTCACCGGCGGCAGGGCCGCTGCCACGGACCAGCACCCTGTCTTGCGGGCGTCCCAGCGCTGTTGCTTTGAACCAGATCGCCCCGTCTTTCTCATACGCTAAGTCCAGCTCGCGCAGCCACTGCAAGAGCGTCTGATTCGTCACAAAGACAAGCCTCGCTTGATCTTCCTCGTGCCGGCCTGCGGCTGGCACGAGGTACGGTCCAGGCGCAGCCTGGTAGAGCCAACTCTCGTTGTAGTACACGTCGAAGACTCGCTCTGGAGGCACTCGAAAGAGCCTGCTGAGCGTGTGCTTGATCTCCCCAAAGAGTTCTGCTTCGGCGAACTTGGTAAACTGTTCACGAGGTGCCTCGGCCCACGTCCCACCGTAGAGACTCTGAATCTTTCGTGCAATCTCAAAGATATACTCCCCGTGATAGCCATCTTCGGGGAACTGCGACGGCTGCCCTAGCATCTCCAAGTATCGCGCTCGCACGGACTCGCCCAAGAGCTTCATCTGGCGCCCCGCGTCGTTATAGTAATACTCTCGGGTCACGGCGTAGCCCGCGTTCTCCAATAATCTCGAAATAACGTCGCCCAAGACGGCTTGACGACAGTGCCCTACAGTTAAGGGCCCGGTGGGGTTGGCGCTGACGAACTCGACTTGGGCTCTCTTGCCTTGCCCAAAGCTCAGCTTGCCATAAGAATACCCCTGAGCCAAGAGCGCTTTGAGAGCTTGGTGGATCGTCTCTTTTTTGAGAGAGAAATTGATGAACCCCGGGCCAACGACATCAATCTTTTCAAAGCTGATCGCTGACTGCTGATCGCTCTTTATATAAGCAACGATCTCTTCAGCGATCTGCCGTGGGGCCCTCTTGAGCTGCGCTTTGAGCGCAAACGCGACAGTGCTGGAAAGATCGCCAAACTCGGGGTTCTCCGGCACAGCAACCAGCCCAGATGACACCTGGTCTGAGAGTCCATAGAGTCTCAAGACCGTCTCACGGAGCTTCTCAACCACAAGTTCCCGCAGCATCTTCTCTCTTTTCCCCCACCTAAGAACTGAGAACTGTCAAACTCAGAACTGTTCACGGGCAGGAGGCCCGCTCCGGGTTGTACGCGTCGATGAGCCTCTCCAAAAAACGAATGATCCTCTGCTCGATCTGTGGGGTGATCTCCTCGGCATCGAAGAGATCGAGCCTGCCCCACGCCGTAAGCGCGATCTTCTTGGGCAGCAAGGGATAGGGCGCGACGATCACTTTACAGTATCTCTCAAAGTTCTCGGTGCGCAGCCGCCCGATCAGTCTCTTCAATCCCTCGGCAACAGGGTCCTCTAAAGCCGGGCTCTCCACAGGACGATACTGCACGAGCACCCCTCCTAAGCGCAGCATATGCACCTGGATTTCGTTAGGGATGGGCAGGTCGTGAATGCCCCAGTCGGTCGTCGCCCCTGCATAGGGCCCGGACGTCGGAGGCACGGAATTATACTGAACGGTCTCACCAACGCGCAGCTGATAGTTGGCGGGCTGCTGAATGGGGATGGCCGTGCCGGGCTTGGCAAAATAGATTCTGTACACGCCCCAGCCCCCCAGCCCCAAAATCCCGACCACTACCCCAACAATGATGCTCCAGCGCTGGAGTCCCCAAGAGAACGTGGCCCGCTGGGCAACGCGCCTTCTTGGAACGGCCATCGGCTTCTTCTTCGGGTTGCTCAAGAACATAGTCTTGACGCCTGCGCGCACAGATTATATCATAGACCAAGAGAGCCAGTCCATTACAGTAGAGGAGGAGAACTCTCAATGAGCCAATATGCACAGATTCTTCAGATGGCTGAGATCCCCTGGGAGAAGGGGATCTCGCCCACGATCTGGCAGAAGCCCATCTGGACACGCGCGGACTCCAATTCCCACGCCCAGATGATGCTCGTCAAGATGGTCCCAGGGGGAACATCTCCGGCCCATCGCCATCCCCACCCCCAAATCTTCTATGTGATCTCTGGGACGGGGATCGTCCGTCTGGACGGCCAAGAGTATCCGCTTAGGCCGGGCTCGGTCGTGCGCGTGCTGGGGGGCGAGCTCCACGACTTCGTCAACACCGGCACCGAAGAGCTCGTCATGATCGAGATGCAGATCTTCGATATTAAAATTGACTTGAAGAAGGTCTTAGAGCACGCAAAGCAGCTATGAACTTAAGAATTTGGCTGTTGGCGACGCGCCCGTGGTCGTTTACCATGACGGCGATCTCCGTAGGGGTAGGGGGAGCTATCGCTGCTCTTGATGGGGCCTTTGACGTATGGCTCTTTGTGATGACGCTGATCGGCGCGGTCTGCGTCCACGGCGCGACCAATCTCATCAATGACTATTTTGACTACAAAAGCGGGGTAGATCGTCCTGGCGCCCCAACGACGCTCTATCGTCCGCATCCGTTAGTAGAGGGGCTCATCTCTCCCAAAGCTGTGCTCGCCGTGAGCTTCGTGCTGTACGGCGTTGCGGCCCTCATCGGGCTGTATCTTCTCCGGCTTGTGGGCGTTGGGCTCCTTTGGTTTGTGGGTGGGGGAGCGCTCGCGAGCTTCTTCTACACGGCTGATCCGATCAAATATAAATACTTTGCCCTGGGAGAGCTCTCAGTCTTTTTGATGTGGGGGCCGGTGATCGTGGGGGGAACGTACTTTGTCCAGCGGGGCTCGCTCAGTCCAGAGGCGCTCTTCATCTCGCTGCCGTTTGGGATGCTCGTCGCGCTCGTCTTGCTTGCGAATAATCTGAGAGACATTGAGTACGACAGTCTTGTAGGGATCAAGACGCTTGGGACGCTGCTGGGCCAGCGCCGGACCCTCTGGCTCTATCAAGGGCTGATCGGGCTCGCCTACGGAGCGATCATTCTCTTGATCGCATTCAAGATCTTGAGCCCCTGGGGCCTGCTGGTCTTCTTCTCCGTCCCGGTGGCGCTCAGATTGATCCGGACGATGCAGCAGCAGATCCCCACGGACGCCGACGCCCGCACCTCCCAGCTCGATATGCTCTTTGGCGTCTGGCTCATCGCTGCGCTCGTCTTAGAGAAGATCCTCCCCTTACTCTCATGAGCAGAGACTTGGGGCTCCTCGGGTTGACAGCACTCGTGTTTGCCCTGTGGTACTTCGCTTTTCAGACGGAGCTTTGGAACTTCTGGGTGCGCCTGGCGCTCGCTGCGGCCACCGTGGCGACGAGCGCTCTTGTGCTGACTCCAGATCGCAGGACGCTCTTTCGGTTTGGCCCGCGCGACATCGCGATCGGGGTCGCGTCGGCCCTCGTCTTGTATGGGGTCTTCTGGGTGGGCAAGCAGATCGCGATGGTGATCTTCCCCTTCACTTCAGATCAGATCCACAGTGTCTACGCGAAGAGAGAGCAGCTCGATCTCATGTGGATCGGGCTGTTGCTGTTCGTTCTTGTGGGGCCGAGCGAGGAGATCTTCTGGCGCGGCTATCTTCAGCGCCGCTTGAGCGCTTATCTTGGCGCGCAGAAGGGCTGGCTGGCGACGACCGCGCTCTATGCGCTCGTACACATCTGGACGCTCAATCTCATCTTAATGCTCGCAGCAGGCGTCGCGGGGCTTGTGTGGGGCTGGATCTACCAGCGCCAGCAGAGTTTAGTCGCCGTGATCGTCTCCCACGCCCTCTGGGATATCAGTATCTTTGTGTTCTGGCCGTTAGTATGACAGAGCTCATAAAACGACATGACGCAGCTTATGGTCGAGAGCCATTCCAAGTCGGTAGAATCAACGGCACAGGAGGTTCTATGAAGATCGCAGTTCCCAAAGAGACCGCGCCTTATGAGCGACGGGTTGCGCTCGTGCCGGAGACCGTCGCGAGGCTGGTTCAATCGGGGCTGGCAGTCCAGATAGAAGCCGGCGCCGGAGATGGGGCTTCTTACCCTGACGCTCAGTATCAAGCCGCCGGCGCCATAGTAGTCCCCGACAAAAAGACGCTCTTTGGCACAGCAGATATCTTGATAAAAGTCCAAAAGCCCTCCCCCGAGGAAGTGGAGCTCTTGCGCGAGGGCACCGTGCTCATCGGCATTCTGCAGCCGTTGCTCACCCCGGAGCTCCTGCAGCAGCTGGCCCAAAAGAAGATCACGGCCTGTGCCGTGGACATGATCCCCAGAATTACCCGGGCTCAGCCCATGGACGTGCTCTCCTCCCAGAGCACGGTCGCAGGCTATAAAGCCGTCTTGCTCGCCGCCTATTATCTGCCCAAGTTCTTCCCCATGCTCTCGACGGCCGCGGGCACGATCACCCCAGCGAAAGTCTTTATTATTGGTGCTGGGGTAGCTGGGCTCCAAGCGATCGCCACGGCGCGTCGTCTGGGGGCAGTCGTCCAGGCGTTTGATGTCCGACCCGCGGTCAAGCAAGAAGTCGAGAGCCTTGGCGCGAAGTTCGTCGGCTTAGCGCTCGAGGAAGCTGCAGATAAGTCCGGCTACGCCAAAGAGCTCAGCGAAGAACATAAAAAGAAAGAGCGCGAGCTCATCGCCCACTACCTCAAAGAGTCTGACGTCGTGATCACCACGGCGCTCGTCCCCGGCAAGAGAGCCCCGCTGCTCATCACCAAAGAGATGGTCGCTGCGATGAAGCCGGGCTCGGTCGTTATAGACCTAGCTGCCGAACAGGGCGGCAACTGCGAGCTCACCCAACCGGGCAAAGAGATCGCGGTCAACGGCGTCACGATCGTGGGCCCGATCAATCTGCCCAGCTCGATGAGCTTCCACGCCAGCCAAATGTATTCGAGAAATATCGCAAGCTTTCTCGGTCTGTTGATCACCAAAGAGCATCAGCTCCATCTCGACTTCACCGACGAGATCATCAAGGGCTGCTGCGTCACCCATGAGGGCAAGATCTTGCTCCCCAACAAATAAGGAGGCCCTATGACCGAAGCACTCTTAGCAGCACTCTATATCTTCGTGATCGCGATGTTCTTGGGGTTCGCGGTGATTACGAAGGTCCCGCCCCTGCTGCACACCCCGTTGATGTCCGGCTCCAACGCTATTTCTGGGATCACGATCATCGGCGCGCTCATTGTCGCCGGGCGCCAAGAGGGCGCCCTCCAGACGCTCTTGGGGCTCATCGCGATCATCTTAGCTATGGTCAACGTCGTCGGTGGGTACTTGGTCACCGACAGAATGCTCCAGATGTTCAAGCGAAAGCCGGGTGAGAGATAATGGCTCTCCGAGAGGTGCTCATTGCGCTCTCGTACATGGTCGCGTCGGCGTGCTTTGTCATCGGGCTGATGTGGTTGCAGTCGCCCAAGCGGGCCCGCGCGGGCAATCTCTTGTCGGCGCTGGGAATGCTCCTGGCAATCAGCGCCACGCTCTTTGTGTCGGGGATCACAGACTACTCGGTCATTATCATCGGGATCATTATCGGGTCGGCGCTCGGCGCGGTGATGGCCCGCACGGTGAAGATGACGGCCATGCCGCAGATGGTCGGGATTCTTAACGGCTTTGGCGGTGGGGCTTCGGCGTTAGTCGCCGCCGCTGAGTTCTTCAAGTATGCTGCTGACCCCAGCACCCTGACCCTCGACGTCTCGATCTCCATCATGTTAGCGATGATCGTCGGGACAGTGACGTTCTCCGGGAGCATGATCGCCGCGGGCAAGCTCCAAGGGATCGTCAACGAACGGCCGATCACCTATCCGTCTCAGAATATTATTAATTTACTATTCTTTCTGACGATCGTCGCTGCCGCGGTCTTCTTGGTCATGAGCTTTGGGCACCCCTGGGTCTTTCTCTATCTTACTCTTGCGGCATTGGTCTTTGGGGTGCTGTTTACGATCCCCATCGGCGGGGCAGATATGCCCGTCGTCATCTGTTTTTTGAACGCGCTGTCCGGCGTCGCCGCGGCGATGGCCGGGTTCGTCATCAAGAATAACGCTCTGATCATTGCGGGCTCGCTCGTTGGGGCGTCGGGTATCATTCTGACTCAGATTATGTGCTGGGCGATGAACCGCCCCATCACCAATGTGCTCTTTGGGGCGTTTGGCGCCGTGGCGACTGTCGGCTCTGGATCGGCGACGGCGACGACGAAGACTGTCAAGCCCATCCAAGCCGACGAAGCTGCGATTCTGTTGGCCTATGCGCAATTCGTTATCATTGTGCCCGGCTACGGCATGGCCGTCTCCCAAGCCCAGCATGCCGTCAGACAGCTTGCAGATGAGCTGGCCAAGCGCGGCGTGACCGTCAAATACGCGATCCATCCTGTGGCCGGCCGCATGCCCGGCCACATGAACGTCTTGCTCGCCGAAGCGAACGTCCCCTACGACCAACTCTACGATATGGACCAGATCAACGATGAGTTCCAGAACGCCGATGTGGCGCTGATCGTGGGGGCCAACGACGTGGTCAACCCCGCAGCCCGCTCCGATAAGAGCAGCCCGATCTACGGGATGCCCATTCTCAACGCCGACCATGCCAAGCAGATAATAGTTCTAAAGCGCAGCATGAACCCAGGGTTTGCCGGGATCGAGAACGAGCTCTTCTATAACGAGAAGACCCGGATGCTCTTTGGCGACGCCAAGGAGTCGCTCACCAAGCTCATCAACGAAGTGAAGAATCTATAAACATAAGATATAATTGGGCGTTATGGACTACCCGTTCTCTGAAGAGCATCGCATCTTCCGGCGTACTGTCAGACGTTTCGTCGAAGAAGAACTCAACCCCAACGTAGACGAGTGGGAGGCCGCCGGAATCTTCCCAAAAGAGCTCTACCGAAGAATGGGGGAGCTGGGCTTTTTGGGGATTAGATACGACGAAAAGTACGGGGGCGCCGGTGCAGATATCTGGTCCACCGTCGTCTTCTGCGAAGAGCTGGGGCGGTGTCGTTCACGAGGGCTGACGATGAGCGTCTTAGTTCATACAGATATGTCATCGCCCTATCTGTATAAATACGGCTCCGAAGCCCTCAAACAGAGATATCTCCCGGCGATGATCCGCGGGGAGAAGGTCGGTGCGATCGCGCTCACCGAGCCTGGGGGCGGGTCGGATCTGGCCGCCATGCAGACCACCGCCAAGAAGAAGGGCAATCATTATATTCTGAATGGGAGCAAGACGTTTATCACCAATGCGCTCAACGCCGATCTCTTCGTGGTGGCGTGCAAGACCGAGCCGAGCGCGGGCCATCGCGGGGTCTCCCTGCTGCTGGTCGAGCGCAATACCCCGGGGTTCGAGATCCGAAAACTCCCGAAAAAATTGGGCATGCACGCCTCCGATACGGGCGAGCTCTCCTTCGACAACTGCCCCGTGCCCGCGGACCATCTCATCGGGGAGGAGAACCACGGCTTCTATTATATTATGCAAGGGCTCCAGAACGAACGGTTCGTCTCGTCTGTGGCGTTTACGGCATCAGCCCAACAAGCCCTCGAAGACGCCATTCGCTATGCCCAAGAGCGCGAACTTTTTGGCAAAAAACTCTCAGAGTTTCAGATCACTCGACACAAGCTCGCCAAACTCCAGACCAAGCTCGAAGCCGCCCGACAATTACTCTATCACGCGGCACGGCTGATGGAAGCCCGCGAAGACCCTACAACGGTCATCTCGATGTGCAAGGCATTCTGCGCCGACGTCGCCTGCGAAGTCGCCGACGAATGCTTACAGATCCACGGCGGCTACGGCTACATGGAAGAGTACGACATCGCGCGATTCTATAGGGATATCCGACTCTGGAAGATCGGCGCGGGCACCACCGAAGTGATGTACGAGATCATCGCCAAGAGAATGGGGATCTGACTACGGATCTACCTTCAGGGCCGCGACGATCTCCCCCGAAAACATCCATTCTGTCTGGCTGAGCACGGTGAGGCGCATATTCTGCACGTAGACGGAGCCTTCTAAGAGGGGATCGCGCCGATCGCGCTGCATATGTTTCAATTTGAGAGTCGCCGTCAGCTGCGCCCCATACTGAATGAGCCCCGTGATTCGCTCTTTCTCATACGTCGCGGTGATCGCAATCGGCGCTGTCACATCGCCGACCATATTGATCGCGGGAGCGACGGCCTTCACATCAGTATGCCCATGAGCTGTGTTCTGGGACGGCTCGAGCATGAAGTGCTGCGTAGCATGGCCGAAGCTGCCAAAGTCTTGGCGCCCCTCAACCATCACCGGGCCGCTGACGAACGCCAGAGCGGCTATCTCAATGAGCACATTGGCCGGGACGAGCGCCCCAAAGATGAACCGTCCGGCCGGACGCCCTAAGTCATAGCCCATCTTGGTGAGCTTGTTCAGATCTCCCGCGAAGTACGCAGAGCCCGTGAATCTATAAATTGTCGCTCCGCCGGAGCTGTACCCCGGCGCGATATCTATTCTGTACGAGGTCGCGTAGGGTGCATCGCCGAGAAAGACCATCTGGGCGAGGGTGAGCGAACGTCCCTCCAGCGCCAATGAAAAACTTCCCGAGCCGATCACCATCATCCCCAGAACGAACACCAGAGACAACTTCCGCGCCATCGTGGCCTCCTTTTTTTGAGAACTGATCGCGTAGGCTATTCTACCCAACGGAGCTCCCCCAAAACAGTGATATGCGTTACATTGGCTTAAAATTTCAGTTCTGTCACGGAAAAGCTCCATTCTTGCGCGGCAGCCGCCTTGGGGGCTGTGCCCGCAACGCCCCAGTTATACGCTATAGTAGCGACGAGGGCTGGCACCAAGGGGAGTTTCAAGAGAAAGATCTGGTGGCTGGCCGCCACCCACGCTTGCGTGGCCACAAACGCCGTCCAGATATTTCCCCGAACTCCGCGCATCACACTCATCAAGGCCACCCCCGCCAGCGCCCCAATGCCCCGCCCCATGTTGACCGTGTGAAACCCTGGCGAGTTCAGCTTGATCACCGATAACGGATCGCCTTCGATGGGGATGCGCTGCTGCAGCACCACAAGCTTATAGAGCGGATCACAGCTCTTCTCGAACCGCACGCACGTCGTATGCACTGTGCCCAGCCCGATCGCCCCGCCGATCACGGCTCCGACTTCCGCGGCCAAGAACGCGTCGCCCCACGTGGGCGCCCTCTGGGCAAACGCGCTGCCTCCCACAAGCACAAGCATCGCTACGCTCACGGCACAGTATTTCATAAGCCCTCCCAAGCTTTTCTCGTCATTCCCAGCTTACCCAACAAGAGCAAGCCCTGTCGGTGATAGCAATCACCGAAATGCTTCTATGCCCGTAATATCGTGCCCGAGGATGAGCGTGTGGATGTCGTGGGTGCCCTCGTAGGTGTAGACCGTTTCCAGGTTCACCAAGTGTCGGATAGCGTGGTAATCGAGAGTGATGCCGTTGGCCCCAAGAATATCGCGAGCCAGATGAGCGCAGCGCAGGGCCATGGCAACGTTGTTGCGCTTGGCCAGAGAGATTTGTGTGTGTTTGAGCGCGTTCTGCTCCCGCAGTTGCCCCAAGCGATAGCAGAGCAATTGCGCCTTGGTGATCTCGGTGAGCATCTCCACGAGCTTCTGTTGTACTAACTGAAAGCTTGCGATGGGCTTGGAGAACTGAATGCGTTCTTTTGCGTACTGCAGGGCTTCTTCATAGCAGGCTCGAGCGGCTCCTACCGCCCCCCACGCGATGCTATAGCGGGCTTGATTGAGACAGAGCAGTGGGGCTTTCAGGCCCTCGGCTCCGGGGAGCAAGTGCTCTTTGGGGACGCGACAGTTATCGAAGTAGAGCTCGCCGGTGTCCGAAGCTCTCATGGAGAGCTTGTGCTCGATCTTACCCGTAGAAAACCCCTTGGTGCCTCGCTCGACGACAAATCCCCGCACGACCCCATCGAGCTTGGCCCACACGATCGCGATATCGGCTAAAGTCGCGTTGGTGATCCAGCTCTTGACCCCGTTTAAGATATAGAAATTCCCGTCTTTGTGGGCGGTCGTCTCCATGCTGCCGGGATCGGAGCCGTGCCCTGGCTCAGTCAGCCCAAAGCAGCCGATCAGCTTCCCGCGAATAAGCCCCGGCAGCCAACGGTCTTTCTGCTCTGGGGTGCCAAACGTATAGATGGGATAGATCACCAAGCCGTTCTGCACCGAACAGAAGCTGCGCACCCCTGAATCGCCGCGCTCCAGCTCCTGCATCGCCAGCCCGTAAGAGATCGAGTCTATTCCCGCGCCCCCGTACTCCTTCAGCGTCGCTCCCAACAGCCCCAATTGAGCCATCTTGGGGATGAGCTCGCTGGGGAAGCGTCCGGCTTCAAAAGCGTCTTTGATGATGGGCAGGACTTCTTCGTCTACAAAGCGCCGCACCGTGTTGCGAATGAGCTTTTGCTCTTCGGTGAGGAGCTCTTCAATATTGAAGTAATCGGTCATAGCTTTTCTTAGCGCACGATGATCTTGCTGACCATGGTTTTCTTCTCACAGATTCCCCGGATGGGATCGCGACAATTGAGGGAATCGTAAAGCACAAACTCCCCACGGGGCAGCTCCACAAGAAACGTATGCATCTGACCGGCAGGCACGGCATCAAGCTGGCGCAGCACCTTTCTGTTCATATCCATGATCGCCAGGGCGTGAGACTGAGTCCCCATATTGAAGACGACCAAGCGTGCTGGGCCGGCCACAAGCTCGATGGGGTTTGGCGTGATCTTCCACTCGGTGAGCGTCACTTTGACCTGCTGGTCTACGACAGCTCCAGGCTGATTGCTCAAGACGAACACCGCACCGAGCACGACGACTATCGCTGCGAGAATGAGCCACACATATTGCATACGCGCCTATCACCTAGGGAGTAAGATAACGGACGGGGCGAGCTTTGTCAAATTAAAGAAGAGCCGAGATTGCGATGAGGAGGCTCTCGGCTCTTCGGTTGGAGCTGGGGGTTACTCTTTTAAAGCGGCGTGATCTGGCCGCGGATCTCCCCTGCGGGGTTGAGGGATGTATGGATGTTCACGTAGAGTCCACCCGCCAAGAGCGTCGGGACAAGAGTAGCTGGGACGGTCCAGGTCCCCGTCAGAAAGCCGCTGGTGCCTGCGGGACACGCTCCAAGCAGCGGGGTTTGCGCCGGCGGCCCACAGATCGTCTGGACGACCGGTCCGGCTACTCCTGTGGCCCCGTTATGGAAGTGTACCGCTGTGGTCCCACCGCTGAGCCCACGATAGGCAATGCTGAAGCTCAGGGTGTTTGTAGTCGGATCGAACACGAAGACCCCAGCGCCGATGGCGGCCGTCGTGACCGTTGGAGCGGGCACTTCTTGGGTAGCAGTCACCGTCGCCGTCAGCACCACGTGGCTGAGTTGCGTTGTCGGCGGCGGTGGCTGCGGCGGCTGTGGCGGTTGCGGGCCGTATTGGCTGAGGCCGTACACAGCCAAGACGAGAAGCACTCCAGCACCAACTAGACCTGCCCACTTCACTCTCTTGCTCATAGATAGTCACCTCCTTTCTGCTTGCTCATTGCCCCTCCTTCACGATGAGCTTGCTTACGATGTTGTGCCCGTGCGGCCGATGGCTGATAAAGAACGTCCCTGCTCTGTCAGGGGTGAACTCGACGGTCGTCAGCTTGCCCGGTTCGACACTGAAGGGCTTGACTCCAAAGACCGGGCTCTTGCCATCCTCATCGGAGCTGATGACCACCGATGGGTGCACTCCGTCGAGCGCGATATTGAAGAGCCGCACTTTGATGCCCTTGCTCACCGTGATGACTTCTGGGAAGGTCTTGCTCTCTTTGAGACTGTGAATGAGCGCCAGCTCTTGGACTTCTTCTTTCTGGTGTTCGACGATGACCGTGCCGGTCATGGACGGATGGATATTACAGCGATAGGGGAATTGCCCCGCGGTCGTGAACGTATGTTGGAACGAATCCCCAGAGTTCAGCGTGCCCGAATCGAACGCCTTGGGGCTGCTGGTGCTCGTCACCGTGTGAGGAGCACTGCCGTTATTGGTCCAACGCACTGTGGTGCCGACCGGAACAGTGACCGTCTTGGGGGTGAACGCATAGTCTACGATACTGACGTTGACTGTCCCGCCCTGGCCGAACAGATTGGTATCTTTGCCCACCCCAAGCGTGAGCCCTAAGACAGACCCTATCACGAGCGCAAACCCTAGAAATTTCTTCATAGACTGTGCCTCCTTCTGAAAGATAGATGTCCTGCCGAGATAGACAGACGCGCCTTCACCTCCTCAGAATTATCTTAGCGTCGCTTACGGAGATATTCTTGGATAGCACGCACGCCTCCGATGGAGAGGGGATCGTCAGCACACCCGAGAGCCGCCTTGAGAAACCCCAGCCCCAGCTGCACCTGCGCACGAATCTGCGCGACGTTATTGCTCGTGCGCCCGCTGACGATCTTCTCATCAGCAGCGCTGAGAAAGACGACCAGATGATTGCCCGCAGCCTCCAAGTCCATAGCAAACTCCGACTGCCTGAGGCGCTCTACTAACTCCTTTGCCAGGGGGATTGCCCCCGGCGTGGCCGTCTGAGCGCCGTACCGGGGATCGTACCGCGGAGATGAAGGGCCTTCTAAGATATTGATAGCGCTTTGGGCGTGCCACTGCGCATCGCGCACCGTGAGCGCAAAGAACGAAAACGACGCATGTTGAAGGGCCAATTGGACGAGCTCCGCCGTCCGATCTGCAAGAGTGAGAAGCTCCGCGTGCGCAGGGCTTTGGGCTCCCCCCACCCCTAGCCCAACCAGCAGCCCCACCACGCCTCCTCCTAAAGCCTTGAACAATCTCATAGCGCGCTCACTTTAGCACCGGAGCCGCGCTCTGAGAATAGAAAGCCGGTGACGGCCTCATGACCCAACGGTGCTTGCTCGGTGCTGCTTCAGTCCAATGTCCGTATGGTACGATCTTACTGTGGGGGCACGAACTTATACCCAAAGCCGCGCACGGTGAGGATGAGTTGGGGGTTTTGAGGGTCGCGCTCGAGCTTCCGGCGCAGCATATAGATATATTTCTTGACGTCTTCACTCGACATAAACTTCTCCGTGCTCCATGCGCGCTCGATGATCTCTTGGGCAGAAAACACCCGCCCCGGCTCAGAGGCCAAGAGCCGAATCAGAGCATACTCACGCGGGGTCAAGGGAAGCGTCGTCCCGTCCAGCCGGACCTCCTTCGCCTGATCGTCAATGACCAGCTGTCCGAAAGAGAGCTGAGAGTTGGAAGCGCGAAGCTCTGAGCTCACCTGAGCACCGCTCAGCTCCGCCCTCCCATTGGCCCACCACGGCCACGCCAGATAGGCTCCCACGCCCATCACAAGAGCAAAGCTCACTGCCCATCCCAGCGCCAGTCGATACACCCCAGAGATTGATGCTCGCAACGGCGCCAGTGAGACCCCCAACCGCACATAGCTCTGCACTTCGCTCCCCTGGCCAGACCCGATAGCACGCCATAGATCGAGATACTCTTGTCCGCTCTCGAGGCGCTTGCGCTCGACGCGACGCGCGGGCACTGCCCCCTCCGGCAAGGCCAACACGCGCTCCACCGGCTCGCCCCCCAGATGCTGATGCTGCGCGATCAGCTTGCCCTCAAGCACGATCTGCGCGTAGATCACCGGATCCATGACGACAAACTCCTCCACCATGGTGGTGAAGACGGCACGCAGACGCTCAGGCTCCTCAGAAGAGCGTGTCCTCAGCTGCAGCCACACTTGGTCGGCAAAGTTGCGCACCATCCACTCGCTGCGCTGGAAGAACTCACGCTCGTGCTCGTGCGCCACGCGAGAACTGAGCAGGAGCGCCGCAGGCACGCTCAACGCCACGGCAATCGCCAGAATAATTCCTGTGAAGGCCCGCCTTGAGATCATACTATGATCTTAAGTCAGGGGCTTTTGTGCGTCAACCGGGTTTGCTATAATAAAGAGAGCTGGAGGGATGGCCGAGCGGACGAAGGCGACGGTCTTGAAAACCGTAGCGCGATGAGCGCCGGGGGTTCGAATCCCTCTCCCTCCGCCAACGACACAGGTCAAAGCGACAAGTTGACAAATGGGGAATCACCCCTTAAAATGCCTACGAACTTGGTACTTGCAACTTTTAACGTGGAACTGTGCCCCGGAGGGGTACTCAAGTGGTCGAAGAGGACGGATTGCTAATCCGTTGTAGGGGCTAAACCTCTACCGTGGGTTCGAATCCCACCCCCTCC
The DNA here is from genome assembly GCA_947085185.1 of Candidatus Fraserbacteria bacterium. GTDB lineage: Bacteria > Bipolaricaulota > Bipolaricaulia > RBG-16-55-9 > DRXL01 > JANXCC01. Next base: position 32,592 of record CAMTVK010000014.1, read on the forward strand.
GCCACCAGACTTCGTCTGGACTGTTTGCCGTGCCGCCTCTGGCGGCACGATGTATCTAGTAGGGAGTGTGCAACCGTGCAGAGAATGTCTGTTGTTATAGGGCTTATCGTTCTTGGCACTCTTGTGCTTTCTGGCTGCGAGCTGCTCGCACCGCCGGTGCAGACCAAGCCGCGCACCGACATGGTCGAGAACGATCTGATAGAATTCAGCCGCACCGTGCTCACGCCACTTCGGCCCGGCCAAAAGTTCACGGTCTCTGTGAAGGTCACGGCAAAAGTCGATCTCAGAGTAGTTCTGATCAGCGAGAATTTGCCAGAAGGGTTTGAGCTTACCGAGGGTTCTCAGCTGAAAGCAGCGCAATTGGGCCTAGCCGCCGGGGCGACGCTGGAGCACAACTATACTGTTATAGCCAGCACCAAAGCGGGATCGTTCACGATCACGGGGAACGCGATTGTCGCCACGGGTGAGGGGACGCAAGAGCCACTCGTGTTAGAATCGCCGGTGCGAGTGCAGGCTCGCTAATTCACCCCCCCCCTTGCAAGTTTGCCTGCTTTTCCATTAAAATTCTTTTATCAGGCTTCGCCTGGACCAGACTCTGTCTGGACTGTATATCTTGCCCAGCCGGAGGCTGGGCAAGGCGAAGGTCAAGCGGAGCTTGTGCGCCCGTAGCTCAGTGGATGAGAGCGCTGGCCTCCGGAGCCAGAGGTCGCTGGTTCAAATCCAGCCGGGCGTACCAGTGGAGGGATGACCGAATTGGCTAAGGAGCCGGTCTCGAAAACCGGTACGGCCCACAAGGCCCTGGGGGTTCGAGTCCCCCTCCCTCCGCCACCAGGCTGCGCCTGGACTGCTCGCCATACAGTTCGAGAATCGAGCTACCAGAAGCTAATATTCTGCTGGCCTGAGCGCCACCATGAGACCACTATCAACACCAAGCCCAAGATGATCAGCACGAAGGGCCAGTAGGGCTCTCTGAACACAAACGCCCCAAAGAACGCCCCGAAGATCGCAAAGAGCACGACACTGATCGTGATCAGCCTGATGCCGCTGCGCACGGCCTCCGATATCCCCTCCCCACTGATCAGTCCAGAGAGTACGATCCCTACACCAACGAAGCCAGGGATGAGCGCCCACATATAACTCCAGCTCTCCCATCGGTCGGTGATGTTCTGCCAGAGGAGAATCCCTCCAATGCCCCCGACGATCATCGCCGGAACGGCCATTCCCGGAGCGTTGATCAGTAACGCAAAAACGAGCAACCCCATGCCAACGCCAATGACAATCAAGGGCCAAGTATCTGTGATGGCGAGAATCTTTTGCAGTTCCGGGACCGTCTGAAAGACGAGCAAGAGAACGCCGATGAGCACCAAGAGCACGCCGGCGGCCAGATACGAACGCTGCCGTTGATCCATACGCTCCCCCCTTCGCAAGAAGAAGGATAGCATACGAGCGATGAGAAAAGCAAGACCGCTCCATCGCGAAGACAATCCCATACGCAGCTTGCACGTTGATCTGTTATGCTCTAGAATTAACCAGAGTCCGTCTGGACTATATGTTCTTCGCCAGCCGGAGGCTGGGCAAGACGAAGGTCAAGCGAAGCGTGCGCCCGTAGCTCAGGGGATCAGAGCGCTGGCCTGCGGAGCCAGAGGTCGGAGGTTCAAGTCCTCCCGGGCGTACTAACCTCCTTTTGTTGGCCAGCGTCATTATTACACCTCTCAATAGCTAAAGTAGGCTAAGACTTGACCACGCCATACGATGGAGCTATATTGAGTATGACTCTGTTCATACCGTGAGGTGAGAAAGTGTCAGCCCAAACAATAAAGGTCGCGATCAGCCTCCCCAAGGAGGAGTTTCGGGCTTTAGAGAAGCGGCGTCGCCAACTCAAGCAGAGCCGCAGCGCGGTGATCGCCGAGGCGATTCGCCAGTGGCTCAAAGCGCAGCAAGAGTCAGAAGACATAAGGCGCTATATCAAGGGGTATCAGAGGCATCCCGAGACAGAGGAAGAATTTGCGGGTTTCGATGAGATTGCTCAGCAGTTATTAGCTGACACAGAGTGGGAGGAGAAGTGAGGCGGGGAGAAGTCTGGTGGGCGGAGCTCGGCCCTCCGGCAGGGCGGCGGCCGGTGGTGCTCGTCTCCCGTGATGAAGCCTATCGTATTCGCGAGTGGGTAACTGTGGCGCCGGTTTCGACACGCATTCGTGGGATTCGCGCTGAGGTAGAGCTTGGCTCAGCAGACGGCTTACCACGCCGCTGTGCGGTGAACCTCGACAGCTTGATCACGATACGCAAGGCATGGTTGCGAAGACGGGTCACACGGCTCAGCGTAGCGAAGATCCATGAGATCAACGACGCGATCAAATTCGCACTCCAATTGCCATGATCAGCGCAGCTCGAGCTTTGAAGAAGCGCAGGCCAGCTATTACACTAGAGCTATGAACTTCCGTATCCGTGAGTTTGCAGCTAATGACTACACGGCCATCGCTGAGATCGGCAACGCGCTCTATCCCGATTATCGCTATAGTGCAGAAGAGCTGCGCTACGACGACGAACACTTCGATAGAACAAAATATCTCTTCAAGCGCTACGTCGCCGAAGCGGACGGGCGCGTCGTGGGCTGCGCCGAGTATCATCATATGCCCAATATGTTCCATCCCCAAAAGTTCTGGCTCTGGGGCGGGGTGCACCCGGATTTTCAAAAGCGCGGCATTGGCCGAGCACTCTATGAGAAAATCTTGAGCGATTTGGTCGCGCTTCATGTCGTGCGCGCCCTCACCAGCGCTCGCGAAGACTATACCCGCAGCGTGCAGTTCCTCACCAAGAACGGCTTTATCGAGATCATGCGCACCTGGGAGTCGCGCCTGCCCGTACAAACTTTTGAGCTCTCCAAGTTCGCACACTATCTAGAAAAATTCTCGGCTCATGGGCTGACGATCTCTACTCTTGCCGAAGAGCGCCAGCGCGACCCTAGCTGTCTGAAAAAACTCTATGAGCTCTATACTATTATCATGGCGGACGTCCCGCACCCTGATCGCTACACGCCCGTAGATTTTGAGCACTTCTTGCGCTATACCATCGAGCACCCCGACACCATCACTGAGGGGTACTTCATCGCCAAGGACGGCGAAAACTATGTTGGGCTGAGCAACTTACGGCGGAGCCAGGACGAACCCAAAGACTTATATCAAGGGTTGACGGGAGTGTGCCGCGAGTACCGCGGTCAAGGCGTCGCCATGGCGCTCAAGCTCAAGACGATCGAGTACGCCCAGCGCCACGGCTACGAAGTCATCAAGACCTGGAACGAGAGCACGAACGTGGGGATGCTCGCAATTAACGATAAGCTGGGCTTTGTGCGTCAGCCGGCATGGATCACGTTCGCCAAGGAATGCGCATGACAACGCTCCCCGTGCTCGAGCTTGAAGGCACGCCGTATGAGCAAGGTCTTGCTCACGGCCGATATGCTCGTGAGCGCATCGCCCATAATCTGAGAGTATATTTCTCGCGCTTTGCGCGCGAGACAAAGCTCTCAAGGCCTGAAGTGCTGCGCCGTGCCCGGCTCTATCTTGACGTGATCGAGAGGCTCGCTCCCGATTATGCCGAGGCGATGCGCGGCATCGCCGAGGGCTCCACGCTCGATCCGATCGAGATCGCGGCGCTCAACGCGCGCTACGAGCTGATCTACAGCGAAGAGACCCGCAAGGCTCTCACGGCAGAGCACGGCTGCACCAACTTCGCCGTCCTGCCCATCAAGACCGCCAACGGACACTTACTAGTTGGTGAGAACTGGGACTGGATTCCCGAGGTGCATGGAGTCATTCTCAAGATCCGTGAGCCTGGAGTGCCCGAAATACTTTGCTTTACCGAAGCGGGGATCGTCGGGGGCAAGATCGGGCTGAACGCAGCAGGCTTGGGGTTGGCCATCAACGGCTTGAACTCAGAGAGAGATAATTGGGCCGTGCTGGCCAAGCCCTTCCACGTGCGCTGCTGGGAGATCCTGCGCTGCACAGAGTTTGAGCAAGCCGTGCGCACGGTCACCGAGGGCCAGCGCAGCGTCTCGGCAAATTTTCTCATCGCTCAAGTGCCCAATAGAGTCATTGATCTGGAGACTGCGCCAACAGGCATCAGCAAGATCTTCGCGCACGACGGCTGGCTGGCGCACACCAATCACTTTCTCGATCTGCACTCTGCAGGACTGACGCGCAATATTCACACTGCAAAGCGTCCCAGCACCGAGCAGCGTCTGGCCCGCGTACAGCATCTGCTGCGCACAAGCGCGCAGGTCAGCTTCGAGAAAGCTCAAGAGATCTTGCGCGATCACGACGATTTCCCGTACTCGCTCTGCCGCCATCCCGATGAGAATTTTCCGCCGGAAGAGCGCTACATGAGCGTCGTCTCGGTCGTGATGGATTTGAACGAAAGAGTTTTCGCTGTTGCCCACGGGCCGCCCTGCCAATATGAGTATCGCGTGTTGAAACTCTCCTAAGCTTGATATACACTGACATGAAGAACACATGAAGCGCATCGAACTCGACCTGGATGAGGAGACTCTAGAACGCGCGCAGCGGCTTGCAGCGGCGCGCCAGTGCTCCCTTGAAGAGTTGATCAAAGACTTGCTTCAGCAAGCAGAAGCCCACAAGCCCCCCCAGGACCCGTATCTGGGCATGCTGGCTGATGAACCGGAGCTCGTTGATCACGTGCTAGAATCCGTTATGAAAGCCCGTGAAGAACATCATTTGAGAACGCCCCGTGGATAGGTCTTTACTCGACACGGATATCTTCTCCGAAATTCTCAAGGGAACCACAGCTTATCACGCTGCGTTTGGTCAGTATACGATCTCAGTGATCACGGTTATGGAGATCGTCAAGGGATTCCATAAACTGCACCGTGAGGATCGTATTCAGCAATTTCTCGCAGGACTGCCTACAATTGAACTCCTCACACTAGATGCTCAAAGTGCTGAGCTCGCAGGGCGGATCTATGCCGATCTAGAACGCTTGGGACAGCCGATTGGACGAGCCGACCCTATGGTGGCGGCGATTGCTCTGCGGCATGGCTTGGTTCTTGTGACAGGTAATCTCTCTCATTATCAGCGCATTCAAAACTTGGGCTATACTCTGAGACTGGAGAACTGGCGGGTGTAAACGATACTTATCTCTGCAGCCCCCTCAGCAACGCGTGGATATTCTTCCCCAAATCTTCGACACAATAGCCGCCCTCAAGCACTCCAAACGTCGGAAGCCCAAGCTTCCCCAGGCGCTCCCCAACTCTATAGTAGCCCTCCGTCGTCAGCCCCAACGACGCCAACGGATCTTTGTAGTACGTGTCAAACCCCGCCGAGATGGCGACGTGCTCGATCCCGGTCAGATCTAGCGACGCCAGTGCTTCGTCCAGCGTCCGCAGATAGACTTCGTCGCCACACGTGAAGGGCAACGGATAGTTATAACAATTCTGTTCGGAGCGCAGCCCCGTCCCCGGATAGTTGGGAAAGCTGTGCAACGAGAGATAGATCACCTGGGGATCGCCGAGAAAGATCGCTTGGGTGCCGTCGCCGTGATGGCCGTCTATGTCAACGATCAGCGTCTTTTTCTCGGAGGCGCGGACAGCAATCGCAATGTTATTGAAATAGCAGAACCCCGCGACGCGCTCTTTCGCCGCGTGATGCCCCGGCGGGCGCATCAGCGAAAATCCGTGCAGCCTCATGGCTTGGATCGCCGCGCCCGCCGCGAGCCGCGCGTACTCAAAGATCTTGGGATATCTAGGAGAATCGGGATCATAGAAGCGCAGCTTCTTCACGTCTTCGATGTGTCTTTCGGAGTGGACGCGCCGAAGGTCTTCTTCGGTCGCGGGCTCAGCGAGGACGAACCCATAGCCAAGCTTGGGATCGCTCAAGAACTCATAAGCTCGTTTGAGTCGTTCGGGGCTTTCGGGGTGCCCTGGGGCCCCGTACTCTAAACACTTGGGATGCCAGATGAGCGTCATCGTCCCGAAGTCTATCGTGTTTTTGAGGATTTTGCCAACGGGGCATCTTTGCGCTAAACTATATCCAAACGGAGAGGTGTCCGAGCGGACTAAGGGGCGTGCCTGGAGAGCACGTACCGGCGAAAGTCGGTCGTGGGTTCGAATCCCACCCTCTCCGCCAGCAGGCTTCGCCTGCACCATTCATCGTGCCGCCTCTGGCGGCACGGCGAACAGTCCAGACGGAGTCTGGTTGGGGTCGGCTCGCCCTGGACGGCGGCGCAGGCCGTCGAACCCCGCCAGGCCCGGAAGGGAGCAACGGTAAGACGATCCCTGCGGGCGTCGTATCTGGGGCGGGCCGATCCGAGCTGACTCTCACAAGGAGGTCCCATGCCGTCCATCAGTGGGCGAGCCCAAACCGTCCAAGCCTCGCCTATCCGCAAACTCAAACCCCTCGCCGATCAAGCCAAACGCGCCGGAAAGAGAATCTATCACTTAAATATCGGACAACCCGACATCCCCACACCCAAAGAATACTTCGACGGTATCCGTCAGGCTGCTCAGGGCGTCTTGGCCTACAGCCCCTCCCAAGGGCTCGACGAGACGCTCGACGCACTGACAGAATATTATCGAACTTTCGAGATCTCGCTCAGTCAAGATGAGATGATCGTTACTACCGGAGGGAGCGAAGCGATCACGTTCGCCATGCTCGCTGTCACCGATGTCGGCGATGCTCTCTTAGTTCCCGAGCCGTTCTACACCAACTATAACTCCTACGCGCAGATCACAGGGGTTCAGATCGTGCCCATCGAGACGCATGCTGAAGATGGCTTTCGGCTCCCAGACAAAAAATCTCTCGAGAGCAAGATCACCCCAAAAACCAAAGCGATTCTCTTCTGCAACCCCGGCAACCCCACGGGCGTCGTCTACACCAAAGCTGAGCTCGAGATGCTCGCCGAGATCGCCCAACAACACAAGCTCTATCTGATCGCCGACGAAGTCTATCGGGAGTTCACTTACGATGGCACGCAGGCGATCAGCGTCTTGCAGCTTCCCGATCTTGAAGATCGCGCGATCTTGGTCGACAGCATCTCCAAGAGATTTTCGGCGTGCGGGGCGCGGCTAGGGGTACTGGCGAGCAAGAACCCTGCCGTGATGGAGGCAGCACTCAAATTCGCCCAAGCGCGGCTTTCCCCACCCACGCTCGAACAGCACGGCCTGATCCATCTGCTAAGGTCTTCGCGCTATCGGGACTTCGTGCGCCAGATGATCGCCGAATTTCAGCAGCGCAGAGATCTCGTCTACGCGGCGCTCCAACAGATACCCGGGGTGATCTGTGCCAAGCCCACCGGGGCGTTTTATATCATCGCCAAGCTCCCTGTGGAAGACGCGGAGCATTTTGCCCGCTGGCTGCTGACGGATTTTGCTCTCGACAACGAAACCGTGATGCTCGCTCCCGCCGCAGAGTTCTACGCCACACCGGGCAAGGGTCGCGATGAAGTGCGCATCGCCTATGTGCTCAACGTGGACGCTCTCAAGAGAGCGATGAGCATCTTAAAAGAAGGGCTGCACGCATACACCCGAGCGCGCTAGATGTCTCCAAGAAGACGTCTCGATCTTCTGCTTGTCGAGCGCGGGCTCTTCCGCTCCCGCGCCCAAGCCCAACGTGCCATTCTCGCCGGATATGTGCGCGTCAACAATCAGATCATAGATAAGCCCGGCGCACAAATCCCCAGCGACGCTCACATCGAAGTGAAAGAGAGGCTTCGCTATGTCAGCCAAGGCGGACTCAAATTAGAAAAAGCCCTGCGCGAATTCCAGATAGAGCTCAAGGAAAGAGTCTGTCTTGACGTCGGGGCTTCGACCGGGGGATTCACGGATTGTCTGCTGCAACACGGCGCTACGAGAGTCTACGCCGTAGACGTCGGCAAGGGACAATTAGACTGGAAGCTGCGCACTGATCCCAGAGTCGTCGTCTTGGAAGCGATCAACGCGCGGTACTTAACACCCGATATGATCGGGGAACTCGTTGATGTCGCGACCGTGGACGTCTCGTTCATCTCGCTGAAGCTCATCGTGCCCCCACTCAAAGAGATCGTCAAGCCCAAGGGCGATCTCGTCGCGCTGGTCAAGCCCCAGTTTGAAGCGGGCCGAGAATACGTCCGGCGCGGCGTGATCAAAGACCCACTCGTGCATCAGCACGTCTTAGAAGATCTTGTGCGCTTTCTTCAAGATCAAGCACAGCTTTCGGTCGTGAACGGGACGTTCTCCCCCATCAAGGGCCCTGCAGGCAATATCGAATTTTTTATACACATCCGCAACGAACCATCTCGCAGTGTCCCCATAGACTGGGCACGACTGGTCGAGCAAGCTCATCGCGCATTATAATAGCTTTATGACTCAGCTCGTCCTCGATATCGAGACCGTGGGAATGCCCTTGGCATCGTTCGACGAAGCCCAGCAGCAGTATCTCTTAAAATTTGCCGAGCGCGAAGAGACCCCAGAGCGCCAAGAGCGCAAGCGCGAAGAGCTCATCGCGCAGCTCAATCTCTATCCGTTCACGGCCCGAGTCGTCGCTATCGGGATGCTCAACATTGAGAGCCAAAGAGGCCGCGTCTACTACCAAGCCCCAGAGAGAGAATCTTGGACATCTGAAGATAATCGGATCGGGTACGAATCGGGCAGCGAGAGCGAAATCCTCAAAAGATTCTGGGAGGACGTGCGCCCCTATAGGCAGCTCATCACGTTCAATGGTCGGGGCTTCGACTGCCCGTTTCTGCTCTTGCGCTCGGCCATCTTGGGCGTCAAGCCCTCTCGCAATCTCATGGCCGCGCGCTTCGACCCTGAGCACATAGATCTCTTGGAGCAGCTGACGTTCTACGGTGCGATCCGACGGTTCAATCTCGATTTCTACTGCAGGGCATTTGGGATCGAAAGCCCCAAGGGGCGCCTCTCCGGGCCGCAGATGAACCAGCTCTTTGCCGAGGGGAAATATCGTGAGATCGCCCAATACTGTTTCGACGACGTGCGCGCGACCGCGGAACTCTACCGTCGTTGGCGCGAGTCTTTGAGCTTTGAAGAGAAAGCAAGCTAATAGAATGCTGATCGTTGGTTTAGCGGGCGGCATCGCCACGGGCAAGAGCCTTATCGCCCAAGAAGCCGCCAAACTCCCCGGCGTCGCCGTGATTGATGCCGACAAGGTCGCCTGGGAGACGTATAGAAAGAGCACAGAGATCTATAGAAAACTCGTAGCACACTTTGGCGAAAAGATCCTCGCAGAAGACGGGGAGATCGATCGCAAGAAGCTCGGCGCGCTCGTCTTCTCTGATCCGTCAGCGCGCGAGTTCGTCAATGCTACAGTGCATCCGGCTGTCCAAGAAGCCCTGGAGAAGATAGCCGAAGCCCATCGCGCTCAGGACACGAAACTCTTAGTTATAGAAGCAGCTCTTTTGCTCGAATCGTCCTCTGTGCAGCGCGATCTTTTTGATTATATTATCTTAGTGAGCGCCCCGCGCGATGCGCAGATCCAAAGACTTCTCGCTCGGAGCAAGCTCTCCCCTGAAGAGGTGCGTCGTCGAGTAGAAGCCCAAACGCCCCCAGAGCTGCTCGCTGCTCAGGCCGATTTCGTGCTCGACACCTCAGGGACAATCGAAGAGACCCGTGAGCGCGCGCGCACGCTCTTTGGGAAACTCTTAGCCCACGCAGAGTGATCCCCATCACACGCCCTTGTCCCCAGAAAAAGTCCTGAGATCACGCACGCGAAGTAGACAGGGCTCCTCTCTCTCTGTCAGGTGAGCTCGTATACTGGAGCCATCTTCTAAACATTGGCGGAAACCTCCGATCAGCAGCCCCCTGGCTCACGCACAGCCAGGGGGTCGCTCTCTTTCTGGGATTACCCCCAACCCCCTTCCCTACTCTTTAATTTTAGAAGATTGGTCTTCTGTCCCCCAGAAGAGTGCCGGACTTCGTCACAGCAGAGGGCTCTCGCTCATTTCGGTGAAGCTCCCTTTCATAGTATGATGGGTTCGCTATGAAGAAGACCAAGCAAGCTCAACGCTGGAGCGTCCTCTTGCTCATCATGGGGACGACTGTGCTCATGGGGTGGTCCGTCTCTCGACCCATGCCCCAGCACCTCTCTGTCTTGTCACCTGCGCTCGCGGAATCCTATGAGAGTCCGCACGCCTCCAATACTTGGGACGGCTCGGACTTCATAGATCCGCTGCGCTTCCCCGCTCGACCCCCGGCCGAAAGGACAGTTCCAAGTTCGAAGTTCCAAGTGCCAAGGTTAGAGTCTGAGACGGAAGCCTCAGCACATCGCGCACAGGTCATCCCTGGGCGTGCCCTGCGCTTGGAACCGAAGGGCTCGCTCACCGTCTCTGCCTCGGGGCGGATCGAGTTCGTCGCCACCCTTATCAATATTCAGACGAGCGACTGGCGCGTCATCGGCGAGCTGTATGTCACCAAGGGCGACGGGATCACCGAGAAGCTCTTTGGCCCGCGGGCGATCCGCCTAGGGCCTGCCCAACGCTTGCGCCTGCCCGTGGGCCTGGCCGCCACGCGCTTCCCCCAGGGACCAACGCAATTTCTCGCAGTCCTGAAAGACCAGACGGGCCAAGTCATCGACCAAGCGATCATCACGTTCCGCATCGAGCTTGCGCCCTAAAATATGACGAAGAGCAGTTTTTCACCTGGCTGAGATCATTGAGCATCCCGCCCAAGCGACGCTAGGATGGTCATGACGGGAGTTGATCCCCATGATCGAAGTGCGGTTTCACGGGCGGGGCGGGCAGGGAGCGGTCGTCGCTTCTGAAATCTTAGCAACAGCCCTCTTCAAAGAAGGGAAATTCGTACAAGCATTTCCAGCGTTTGGGGTGGAGCGCCGCGGCGCTCCCGTGATGGCCTTCTTGAGATTCGACGACACCCCCATCCGCCGACGGTGTCACATCTACGAGCCCGATCACGTCATCGTCCTCGATCCCACGTTGCTCTTGACCGTAGACGTCACAGCAGGGCTTGCCCCCCACGGAACTATCCTCCTCAACAGCGACTCGCCTCCTGAAAGCTTTACGGCGCTCCAAAAATTTTTGGTCGCGACGGTGCCTGCCGGGGAGATCGCAGTCACGCATAACTTGGGCACTCGCACGAACCCCATCGTCAACACTGTGATCTTAGGGGCGTTCGCGCGGTTGACGGGCTTTGTCAGTTTAGAAACGCTTCTCGAAGCGATCGCGGAAAAGATCCCGGAGCGCCAGCGCGAGCGCAACCAAGCCGCCGCTCGCGATGCCTACGAGCGCGTCCAAATTGCCACCATCCTCGAAAGGAGCTCGCGGTGAGCACGATCTTCACCAGCGCGCAAGAGATGCCACCGATGGCCGTCTCGCTCGCCGATATGAGCCAGAATCGCACGGGAAGCTGGCGGTATCTCCGCCCGGTCTATAGCGAAAAGCTCGCGCCGTGCAAGAACGCCTGCCCCCTCGGCAACGATATTCCCAGAATCCTCTCTTTAGTATCTGAGGGACGCTATGAAGACGCCTGGCGGCGCTTTCGCGAGACGTCCCCGCTCCCCGGGGTCTGCGGGCGAGTCTGCTATCACCCCTGCGAGACCAAGTGCAATCGCAAAGATTTCGACGAACCCCTCTCTATAGCTTCTCTGGAGCGCTTCGTCGCCGATGCGTGCTTTGAGCTCACAGATAGAATCCCCGACCGCCCACACCGATCCGAAAAGATCGCGATCGTCGGCTCTGGCCCGGCAGGACTGACTTGTGCATATTTCTTAGCCAAAGACGGCTACACCGTGACGGTCTTTGAGGCCGCAAGCCAGCCCGGCGGGATGCTCCGTCTGGGAATTCCCTCGTATCGCCTCCCCAGAGAAGTCTTGGATCGCGAGATCGAGCTCATCGTCCGCTGGGGGGTAGAGTTTCGTACTAACACCAAGATCGGCCAAGATATAGATATCGAAGAGCTCTGGGAGCAGTACGACGCCCTCTTCATTGCTACTGGGGCACATCGCAGTCGTGCTCTGAACATCCCTGGGGAGGAGTTCGCCCTGACGGGGCTGGAATTTCTCAAAGCCGTCAACGCCGGGCAGAGTGTAGTCCTTGGGAAGAGAGTGTTAATAATCGGCGGGGGCAATACGGCGATGGACTGCGCCCGCACGGCGCTGAGGCTCGGCGCTCGGCCCATTGTCGTCTATAGGCGCACCCGCGAAGAGATGCCTGCTATCGCCGAAGAGATCGAAGAGGCCGAGCACGAAGGGGTGCAATTTGAGTTCCTCGCCGCGCCGGTAGCTCTCCGTCCGCGGGACGGCACGCTCGAGGTGCACTGCATCCGCATGCAGCTTGGGGAGCCTGATACAAGCGGGCGCCGTCGCCCCGTGCCCGTCCCCGCATCGGACTTCGTCATGCGCGCGGATTCTGTGCTCAAGGCCGTCGGTGAGGAGCCCGATCTCGAGTTCTTGTCGGAACGTCTTGAGACGAGCGAAGGGATCGTGATCGCGCGTTCTGCAGGGCTGCTGGAGCGTGCAGGGATCTTCATGGGCGGAGATGCTCAGACCGGCCCAAGTACAGTAGCCCAAGCGATGCGCTCCGGCAGAGAGACGGCCTATGCTATCATGAGATTCTTGCGGGGAGCGCGCAAGCCCAAAGCCCACAAGCTCGACGAAGCGCTGCGCGTCAATTTCGATTACTTTACTCATAAGCCCAGAGTACCTACACCTCAGCTCCCAGGCGCAGAGAGAATCACAAACTTTGCCGAGACGAAGCGCACAATTTCCGCAGACCAAGCGCGCGCTGAAGCGAGCCGCTGCTTCTCGTGTGGCGTCTGCAATCAGTGTAACAACTGCTGGGTCTTCTGCCCCGACGCCGCGATCACACGAAGAGATGGCACCTACGACGTGAACTATGACTTCTGCAAGGGCTGCGGGGTCTGCGCCGAAGAATGCCCGCGCAGCGTCATCTCTCTGATAGAGGAGGAGCTATGACGCCCACGCTCACCGGGACAAAAAGAGTCGTCACGGGCAATCACGCCGTCTCCTACGGGGTGATGCGCGCGCGCGTCCAGGTGATCTCAGCGTATCCCATCACGCCACAGACTCAAATCGTCGAACTTTTGAGCGAGATGTGCGCCAACGGCACACTGAGAGCCAAGTTCATCAAAGTCGAGTCGGAGCACTCGGCGATGGCCGCGCTCATCGGCGCGGCGAGCGCCGGAGCGCGAACTTTTACAGCGACGAGCGCCCATGGACTGGCGCTCATGCACGAGATGCTCCACTGGGCCGCCGGGGCGCGCCTGCCCATCGTCATGGCCAACGTGAATCGAGCCATGGGGCCACCGTGGTCCGTCTGGACCGACCAGAACGACAGCCTCTCCCAGCGCGACACCGGCTGGATGCAACTCTACTGCGAGAGCAACCAAGAAGTCCTAGATACAGTCATCCACGCGTACAAAGTTGCCGAGAGAGTCTTGATGCCGACGATGCTCGTGCTCGATGCCTTCGTGCTCTCGCACACTGCGGAGCAGGTCGAGATTCCCGATCAAGCCCTCGTAGATCGATATCTGCCGCCATATCAGCCCGTCTATAAACTGGACGTGCACGACCCGCGCTCGTTTGGTGCGCTCGCCCCGCCCGATCTCTATATGGAGCTGCGCTACAAGATGCACCAGGCGATGGAAGATTCTGTAGCGGAGTGGGCCCGCGCCGACGAGGAGTTTTATGAGCTCTTTGGGCGACGCTATGGGCTGATCGAACCCTATCGCGCCGATGACGCCGAGATACTCTTAGTGACGTCGGGGACGGTCACAAGCACGGCTCGCGAAGTCATAGACGAGCTCCGTGCCGAGGGTCGTCGCGTGGGGCTCCTCAAGATTCGAGTCTTCCGGCCATTCCCCACTCTGCTGGTGCGCGAGGCCCTCCGAAGCGCCAAGAAAGTCGCTGTCATAGATAGAAATATCAGTTTCGGCATGGGCGGGATCTTCGCGCAAGAGCTCAAAGCAGCGCTGTATAACAGCGCAGAGCGCCCGCCAATATTGGGATTTGTTGCAGGGCTTGGCGGACGCGACATCACGCCCGCAGTGATCCGAGAGATCATTGACTACGCGGAGAGCCGCGACGAGCCCGAAGATCTCATCTGGGTGGGAGTGAAACGATGAGCAATTTTACGATACCGCCTGAAGAGCTTATGGGTTCAGGGCATCTGGGCTGTCAAGGGTGTGGGGCGGCTTTAGCGATGCGCTACACGCTCAAAGCCCTCGGAGAAAAGACGATCGTTGTCATCCCCGCGTGCTGCTGGACGATCATCGCTGGGCCGTTCCCGTATACGTCCGTAAAAGTCCCGGTGCTCCACACGGCGTTCGAGACGGCAGCAGTCACAGCTTCTGGGGTGCGCGCGGCTTTAGATATTCAGGGCGACACCGAGACGACCGTCTTGGCATGGGCCGGTGACGGCGGGACGTTCGATATTGGGCTGCAATCGCTCTCTGGGGCTGCCGAACGCAACGAAAATATTCTCTATATCTGCTACGACAACGAAGCCTACATGAACACGGGGATCCAGCGCAGCAGCGCCACCCCGTACCTTGCGTGGACGACGACAACCCCCGAAAAGACCCCTAAGGCCGAACCCAAGAAAGACATCATGGCGATCATGGTCGCCCACGGTATTCCGTATGCAGCGACAGCGACCATCGCTTATCCCGAAGACTTCATCCGCAAAGTCCAGAAAGCGAAGAGCATCTACGGCACGAAGTTCCTCCACGTGTTAGCGCCCTGTCCGCCAGGATGGAAGACCTCGTCAGAGTTGACGATCAAGCTCTCGCGCTTGGCCGTCCAAACGAGAGTCTTCCCCCTCTACGAAGTCGAAAACCGCGAACGATATACCCTCAACGAGCCCAAAGCAGAGACCGGGCTGCCCGTGAGCGCGTATCTCCGGCTTCAAGGAAGATTCAGCCATCTCACTGAAGACGAGCAAGCAGCGATCCAACGGCTCGTAGACGCGCGCTGGCAAAGACTGATGCGCTTGGTTCTATGAGAGTGCTGATGTCGGGCAACGAGGCGATCGCTCGTGGGGCGTGGGAGGCGGGGGTGCGGGTCGGCTGCGGCTATCCCGGCACCCCCAGCACGGAGATCTTAGAGGCCCTCGCGCTCTACTCCGAAGTCGACTGCGAGTGGTCTACCAACGAAAAAGTTGCGCTTGAAGTCGCGATCGGAGCGGCGCTCGCGGGGGGACGAGCCATCGCCACGATGAAGCATGTGGGGCTCAACGTCGCGGCTGATCCGTTCTTTTCGGTCTCGTATATGGGGGTCAACGCGGGACTGGTCGTGGTCTCTGCCGACGATCCGGGGATGCATTCGTCCCAGAACGAACAAGATAATAGACTCCTCGCGCGAGCGGCGCGCGTCGCCTTACTAGAACCTTCTACGGCCCAAGAGTGCAAGGACTTTACAATCGCAGCATTTGAGATCTCTGAGCGCTATGACACCCCCGTCTTGTTACGCACGACGACGCGCATCTCTCACAGCAAGGGCTTAGTTGCTCTAGGGCAACGACACGAGGTCCCGCGCAAGCCCTATCGCAAGAACGTGCAGAAAAACGTAGTTCTTCCTGCACACGGGCGCGTGCGCCATCAGCTCATAGAGACCCAGCGCATCCCTGCTTTAGAGCGCGAAGCTGAGCGCTGGGCTCAAGTCTTCGAAGGCTCCGATGACTTAGCCATTATCACGTCCGGGGCAGCGTTCCTCTACGCCCGCGAGGCCTTCCCCGAAGCGACGATCTTGAAGGTGGGCATGACCCACCCGTTGCCTCGAGCACTGATTAAAAATTTCTGTCAGAACAAGAAGCGCATTCTCGTCATAGAAGAGCTTGAGCCCTATCTGACGGAGCAAGTTCGCACTCTGGGGATTTTCACCGAAGAGATTCACCTCCCGCGTTTTGGCGAACTGTCGGTTGGGCTGGTGCGGCAGGCGGTGCATCGCCCTCGTGACGGGGCCACCCCTCCCCCCGTCCCACTCCTGCCGCCACGCCCACCGATCCTGTGCGCCGGCTGCATGCACCGCGGAATCTTCTATGTGCTCAAACAACTCGACGCCATCGTCTCCGGAGATATCGGCTGCTACACCCTCGGAGCGCTCGCCCCCCTGGACGCCATGGACACATGCATGAACATGGGGGCATCGCTCTCCATGGCCCACGGCATGGCCAAGGTCTTCTCCGAAGACGAGAAGAAGAGACTCGTCGCGGTCATCGGCGACTCGACGTTCTATCACTCTGGCGTCCCCGCCCTCATAGATATTCTCTACAATGGCGGCCAGATCGTTACGATCATTTTAGATAATCATACGACGGCCATGACCGGCCACCAAGAGCATCCCGGCACAGGGCGCACGATCAGGGGCGAACCCGCAAGAGCCATCGAGCTCGAATCGCTCGCCAAGGGCTTGGGAGTTCAGCACGTGCCGCGCGTTGATCCCTATGATCTCTTGACGGCCTGGCGCACCGTTGATGAAGCGCTCCATCGCCGGGAACCATCGGTTATCATTGCCGACGCGCCCTGCGTCCTCAAAGAGAAGCGCCGTTTCGGCGAGATCGTCTCGGTAGATCACACCAAGTGCACCGAATGCTACGCGTGCACAGAGTTGGGCTGTCCTGCCATAGAAATCCAAGATGGGCACATTGAAATTAATAAGTTCCTGTGCATCGGATGCACCCATTGTCAACAAGTCTGCGCCGACTGCAACGCCGGGATTGACATCCCCCAAGTTTTAGAATTAGTGCACCAGAAGCGCTACGCCGAAGCGTTCCAAGTGTTATTGCGAGCCAATCCCTTCCCGGCGGTCGCCGGGCGGGTCTGCCCGCATCCCTGCGATCACGAAGTGAATGCGCTCGGCTGGCCCCAAGAGAAGCGCTACGCCGAGCTCTACCCAGACCTCGTGCGCGAGTTTGCGACCCCAGGGCATCCGTCCAAGCTCTCCGTGCGCGACGTCGAACGATTCTTGGGGGATTATGGGATCGAGCGCTTCTCTGGAACGGAGTTTGCCCCCGCTGAAGAGCGCCCGGAGAAGATCGCGATCATCGGGTCTGGGCCGGCGGGATTGTCGACAGCGTTCTATCTCCGACGACGCGGCTTTCACGTAAAAGTCTTAGAATCTTTTGAGCACCCCGGCGGCATGATGCGCTACGGCATCCCCGCGTTCCGCCTCGATAAAGAGCTCTTAAGCCGCGAGATCGAGCGTCTCGTGATGATGGGCATCGAGGTTCAGTGTCATGTGACTGTCGGGCGCGACGTGAGCTTCGCGGAGCTTCAAAGGGAGTACGACGCTATCGTCATCGCTGTAGGGGACTCCGCTCCGCAGGAGTTAGAACTTGAGTCCACCGGCGAGATCCAAGAAGGGCTGCTCTACGGGGTAGATTTCTTGCGCCGCCTCAATCGCGGGCAAGCCGTGAAGGTCGGACGCAGGGTCGCGGTCGTTGGCGGGGGCAATACAGCGATCGACTGTGCGCGCTCGGCCCAGAGATTAGGGGCCGACGTGACCGTGTACTATCGGCGCACGGCTCAAGAGATGCCCGCCATTCGCGAGGAGATCGACGCAGCGATCTTAGAAGGAGTGCGCTTTGAGTTCCAAACGAACCCTCTCAGGGTTATCGTCAAGGACGGGTGCGTCTGCGGGCTTGAGCTCATACGGATGCACCCAGGTCCTCTCGATAAAGACGGGCGCCGTCGGCCCGTGCCCATCCCCGATAGCGCATTCTACGTCGAGGCAGATACTGTCATCTTAGCTATAGGCGAGCGCGCTGATCTGGAGTTTCTCAAAGGGAGTGGGGTTCGATTCACTCAAAAGATTCACACGACGTTCACCGGGGTCACATCGCAGCCAGGGGTCTTTGCTTGCGGAGATGTCGCGTTTGGCTATGGCACGGTGACGCAGGGCATTGCGACCGGGCGGCGGGTCGCGGAAGCTGTCACGCGGTATCTCCATCAGAAGGGCATGAAGCGATGAATACGAAAGATATCGTCATAGTCGGCGTAGGCGGGCAGGGGTCTTTGCTAGCGGGGCAGATCATCGCGCGGGTGGCAGCGCTCGCCGGGCTGTCCGTCGCGGCTTCAGAAGTGCATGGCATGGCCCAGCGTGGCGGCTCGGTCTTCTCCACCGTGCGCTATGGGGAAGACGTGCTCTCGCCCGCCGTGCCCGAAGCCTCGGCCGATGTGCTGCTCGCCTTTGAAAAATTAGAAGCCCTGCGCTATCTGAACTATCTGAAGTGTGATGGGCTGGCTCTTATCAACGATCAGCGCATCGCGCCCAGCATAGAATCTCTCAAGCTTATCCCCTACCCCGACGACAAGACGTTCGAAGAAGCACTACGTCGTCGCGCAGGCACGGTATTGATCGCGCCGGGGCTTGAGATCGCCCAAGGGCTGGGGAATCCCGCTCTGACCAACACTGTTATGCTCGGTGCGCTCTCACTCTTTCTCGACCTGCCTCACGCCAAATGGCGCCAAGCGATCGCCGAGCTTGTCCCGCCCAAGACAGTCGAGCTCAATCTCTTAGCGTTCGAAGGGGGACTCGACTGGGCGAAGCGCCACGCCCACATCGCCGTCTAATGGACATCCCTCGAGCAATCTGTTACAATATAGAGCCGTGTGAAAGGAGGCCGTATGCCGTTCTCACTACCGCCATTACCGTATCCGTATGACGCGTTGGAGCCGTATATCGACAAACTGACGATGGAGCTCCATCACACCAAACACCATGCTGGGTACGTCAACAACCTCAATAAAGCTCTGGAGTCGGCTCCGGAGCTCGCCAATAAGAGTCTCGAAGAGCTGTTAGCCCACAATTGTGCTATTGTTCCGGAGAAGATCAGAACGGCCGTGCGCAATCATGGGGGCGGGCACATCAACCATTCGCTCTTCTGGGAGATCATGGGCCCCAAGGCTGGAGGAGAGCCCCGCGGCAAGATCGCCGAAGCGATCACTCAGACCTTCGGGAGCTTCGAGAAATTTAAAGAGACATTGACTGAAGCTGCCCTGGGGCGCTTTGGCTCGGGCTGGGCCTGGCTTGTGAAAACTCCCGATAAGAAACTCGAAGTCTATTCCACCCCCAACCAAGATAGCCCCTTGATGGAGGGGAAGATCCCTATCTTAGGGATCGACGTGTGGGAGCACGCGTATTATCTCAAATATCAACATCGTCGCGCCGACTACGTCCAAGCGTGGTGGAACGTCGTCAACTGGGCTGCGGTCGAGAAGCGCTTCACTTCCATTTGATGGTGCAGCCGACGGGCTGCGTATCTTTGAGCCCAGGTTCTTTCCCAGCGAGCACGGCATCGAGCGCATCCTTGAAGTAACGCTTGGTCACTTTCGTTGCGTCTTCGTAATTATCATCGATCGCGCCGTGGTAGCGCAGCTTCATCGCTGAATCGAAGAGAAAGATTTCGGGAGTCCGTTGGGCTCCGTAGACTTTCGCGACTTGTTGGGTCTCGTCGTGCAGATAGGGGAAGGGATAGCCCTTCTCTTTGGCTCTTCTAGTCATATTGTCGAAGCTATCTTCAGGATATTTGGTGGGGTCATTAGAGTTAATTAAGAGAAATTGCACGCCCTTGGGCTCGTATTCTTTGGCGAGCGCGATCATGCGGTCTTCATACGCTTTCACGTAAGGGCAATGATTGCAACTGAAGATGACCGCGATGGCTTTTTTGTTCTTATAATCTGAGAGCTTATAGATTTTCCCGTCTACACCCTTCAGCTGGAAATCCGGAGCTTGGTCGCTATATTTGAGCATGGAAAATCACCTCGTTGATCTCATTATAGACTCTGATACGCTCTGAAGCAACAGCTTCTTGCGTCGCTGGACGAGCCAGCTTCGGACGTGTTACAATTATGACAATGGCAAAACCTACGATCACTATCGAGTACTGCGACGAGTGTATGTATCTGCGGCCGGCCCTCGAGGCCGCACACAAGATCTTAGATATATACGCGGACAGGGTCGAGGCTGTCGCGCTCAAGCCCGGGCACGACGGGGTCTTCCGCGTCACCGCCGATGGCACTCTCATTATTCAGATGGGCGACGAGGGCCTGCCCAATGCCGAACGAGTCGCTCACGCCGTCGCAGAGTTTTTTGCTCAACTATCATGAAGACCAAGCGCGGCTTATTTTTGGGACGATTCCAGCCGTATCACAACGGCCACCACGCCGTCATCAAACAGATCCTCGAGAGCCGAGAGATCGACGAACTGATCATTGCCATCGGCTCTGCTCAGGAGAGCCACACGCTGAAAGACCCCTTCACCGCCGGCGAAAGAATCATGATGATCACCGAGGCGCTCGAAGACTTAAAGCCCCCAATCACGACGTATGTCTTGCCCCTCGAAGACATCGCGCGCAACTCGCTCTACGTCGCGCATATTCGTAGCTTAACACCACCGTTTGAGATCGTCTATTCGAATAACCCGTTAGTGCAACAGCTCTTCGAGGAGCAGAAGATCACAGTGCGCTCACTGCCCTACGTCGAGCGCGACCAGTGGGACGGCACAAAAATCCGCGAGCTGATGCTTCACAGCGATGCATGGAAATCGTATGTGCCCTCGGTCGTGGCCCACGTCATCGAAGAGATCGGAGGCGTAGAGAGATTGCGTCGGATCCATAAGACCGATAAACACCATGACGCTTAACGTCCCCACGCGCGAGAACAAGAAGCTCGAAGCTGTGGTCGCTCGCATCAACGAGCACGTCACGCTCAATACGTATTGGTACTGCTCCAACGTGAACGCTATAGACAGATTGGGGATCAACGATCACGGTCCGGTGCATATCAGAATTGTTGCCAATCTGGCGCTCAAAATTCTGCGAATGCTCATCGAAGCCGGGGTGCAGCCCAGCGTCGAGAAGCACCATAAACTTACGAAAGACGACGCCGAAGTGATCGTTGTGTTGGGGGCGTGCTTGCACGACATTGGGCATATCGTCCATCGCACCAATCACGAGCCGTTCTCCGTCGCGCTCGCTGCGGATCTCCTGCCCGATCTGTTAAGGGATATCTACCCAGAACGTGAGCGCACGATCATGATCTCCGAAGTCCTGCACGCGGTCTACGCTCACGAGACCGAAGTCGAGCCGTTTACGGTCGAAGCAGGGGTGGTGAAGATCGCCGATGCGCTCGACATGGAAGAGGGGCGGGCGCGCATCCCTTTCAAAGCAGGTTCGATGACGATTCATGCCGTCTCGGCATTAGCCATAGAAGACGTGCAGCTGCGCAAGGGTGAGAAGCGCCCCATCTGCATTGAGATCAAGATGTCCAACTCCGCGGGGATCTTTCAGATTGACAATCTCTTAAAAGAGAAGCTCCGACGCTCTGGGCTTTCAGAGTATTTTGAGATCCGTGCGGAAATCGCTGAAAAAGAGAAGAAGCTCATCGAGCGCTATGAGTTGTAGCCAACCCCCTTGACTTCTTATTTTCTGAACCCCGGCGGCCAGGGGTAGTCGGGCGGGCAGAGATCTTGACCGTTGGTAGAAAATTCATTCCCTCCCCCAAAGATCTGAATTGGAGCACTCTTGGGTAAGGGTAGCTCTGGATAGATGGGACAAGCAGGATCTGCAATAGCTACCCCATACCGTTCGTTCTCAACAAAACGGTTATTCGCTATCGTGATCCAGTCTTCTTTTACCCTGCCGCCCAGGTACATACCCACACCGTTCTGCCTGAATTCGTTATCAGTTATAGAGCCCATGAACCGTGGCCTAGCAAAAGGATTGCTGGCTCCTCCCAGCGCGATGCCAACAAACCGATTCTTACTTACTGAGCTTTGAGAGAGGGAGAGTTGATCTGATGATATACCAATCAGGTTCTCCTCGATCTTGGAGCGGATAACTAATAGTTGTGGTGACTCAAGCCCTGCCCCATTCTCAAGCCCTGTCCCATTGCGTACTAGATTGACCTCCTCCAAGATTATTTGAGGGGAGAGCCTGGCCCATAAGCCAACAACTCCAAAGAGCAGTCCGCCCACCGTCACCCGTCGCAAGAGTGTTTGAACAAGTCCAAATATTTGCAGGCCTACACCCGATAGCTTAGGGCTTGTTGGAGTGAGTGGCACAATGACCTGCTCAATTGGGAAGGTTGGATCGCCGATGGTGAGATCCTGAATATGGATCTGTACAGTGGCTTCGGATACAACGTGAATGATGGGACGATCAGGGTCTTTATATTGGATTTGCACACGCTCTTGCCCAGCCCCTATGAGGCGCAAGCTCTTTCTGACCTGCAGATTTTCTTTGTACATACCTGGCCCAATAAGCACCATGCCCCCATCAGCCACTGCGTCAATGGCTGCTTGGATAGTAGAAAACTCCTCAGGCACGCGCACAACAAACCGCTCTTGCTGGCCTCTAGCCCCAGGGTGCTGCGGCACGAGCCCCTCCCCCAGCACCAGCAGCCCTACTACACCCAACGATAAGAGTGCATACTTGACCATA
>CAMTVK010000015.1:0-8501 GCA_947085185.1 Candidatus Fraserbacteria bacterium
CGAGCTGGCTCACGCGCTCTTCGGTGCGCGCTTGGGCCTCGGCGAGTTTGGTGACGGCGACTTCGAGCTGGCTCACGCGCTCTTCGGTGCGCGCTTGGGCCTCGGCGAGTTTGGTGACGGCGACTTCGAGCTGGCTCACGCGCTCTTCGGTGCGCGCTTGGGCCTCGGCTAAACGCCCCATGCGCTCTTCAGTACGCACTTGGGCCTCAGCGAGGCGCTCGAGCGCTCCCTCAACTTGAGCCATCAGGCTTTCTAAGCGAAGTTCAAACTCTTTCACACAACTATTATATCAAATTCTGTAGGCTGGGCGTCGTTACACGTGCGTGGCCATGACGACGGACTCGAGATTTTTGAGCTCCTGCTCTGGCCCGACCGCGCTTAGACTGATGCTGTCATTCCCAAAGAGAGCGCGCGCGACTTCTTGAATCTCGTCTGCTGTCACTCGCTCGATCTTCTGCACCAACTCTTCGACCGGCGCATGAATCTGATAGAGCTCCCCAATCCCTAAGCGCACCATGCGCGCATGCGCCGTCTCCAACCCCAACAGAATATTGCCCTTGAGCTTCTCTTTCGCGAGTCTCAGCTCGCTCTCTGGCACAGGCTCCCGCACCAAGCGCTGAATCTCTTCGAGGGAGATCTCGATGGTCTGATGGGCATTCTTGGGCTCGGTGCCCACGTAGATAAGAAAGACCCCGCTGTCTTCAAAGAGGCTGGCACTGCTGAAGACCGCATAGGCGAGCCCTAACTCTTCGCGGATTCTCTTAAAAAGCCGCGAGCTCATGCCGCCGCCTAAGATCGCGTTCAGCACTTCTATGGTGAATCGTCGTTCGTCGTGGCGCCCGACGCTGGGCACGCCCAAGACCAAATTGGCTTGCTGGGAGTCCCGGTCTTCAATATAAAAGTGCTTATTGGGCTGCGGGGGCTGACGCGACGGCAGACGCGCCCCAGGCTCCAGCTCCCCAAACATCCGCGTGACCGCGTC
The DNA here is from genome assembly GCA_947085185.1 of Candidatus Fraserbacteria bacterium. Classification (GTDB taxonomy): domain Bacteria; phylum Bipolaricaulota; class Bipolaricaulia; order RBG-16-55-9; family DRXL01; genus JANXCC01. The sequence goes on from CAMTVK010000015.1 coordinate 983, forward strand.
CACAACTTGCTTGGGAGCGATCGCTCCTGCTGCCGTCACGATCAAGTGCTCCGGTTGATAATATCGATGGAACTCAAGGATCCCAGAACGAGTGAGGCGTTGGACCGTCTCGGCCCGGCCTAAGATGGGCCGCGCCATCGGGTGCTGATGATCCCAAATCTTCTCAAAGAACAGATCGAAGACCTTCTCTTGAGGGTTGTCTTCGGTCATACGAATCTCTTCGAGCACAACCCCTTGCTCCCGACGGATGTCTTCCTCAGCGAACCGTGGGTTCTTCACCAGATCTGCGAGAATATCCAGAGCCGGTTCGAGATGCGTGGGCAGCACATCAATGTGAAAGAGTGTGTACTCTTTATGGGTCATAGCGTTGATGTAGCCGCCCATGGCATCTACTTCTTCGGAGATCTGGAACGCTGTTCTGGTGAGAGTTCCCTTGAAGACCATGTGCTCGATAAAGTGCGCGATGCCCGCAAGCTGGGCAGGTTCGTCGCGACTGCCCACACGCACCCATACGCCCAACGCTAACGGGCGATCTCCTATGGGCTCGACGAGCACTCTGACGCCATTCTCTAACTGTTCGGCGTAGCAGTTGTGGTAGAATTCGCGCATCAGGTCTTGATCTTCAGCCCCTCTTTGGCCAAGCGCTTGAAGGAGTAGCGTCCTTCTTTGTCGATGCGGATCACTTGGACGAAGACGGGATCGCCAACTTTGACCACGTCCTCGACGCGCTCGACGTAGCCGTCCGCAAGCTGAGAGATATGGATCAAGCCGCGCACCCCCGCGTCGGTCTCGACAAACGCCCCATAGTCCGCAAGCCCCACGATCTTCCCTGTGAGCACATCGCCGACTTTGATCGTCCCCGGCGCGGGCGCAGCCCTGTCACGGATCAATTTGAGATTGATACGATTGAGCTCATCTACTTCGATCACTTCGACGTTGACCGTGTCGCCGACCTTGACGACGTCTTCGACTTTCTTGACGTAGCGATCGGACAGATCGGAGACGCGAATGAGCCCCTGAACGCCGTTGGGCAGCTCTACGAATGCGCCGAACTTTTCAATGCGCGTCACCTTGCCGGTGTAGCGGTTGCCCACCTCGATCTCTTCGGTCATCTGCTCGATGCGCTCGCGCGCCTTGCGCACGAGCTCTGCGGAGTGCCCGGAGATCTTCACGAGGTTTTTCTCGTCGTCGATATCAATCTCCGTCTGGGTCTCGGCCTGCAGAGCGCGGATGGTCTTGCCTCCTGGACCGATCACCAGGCCGATCTTCTCCGGGTCTATGGGGACGACTTCTAAGATCGGGGCGAATCGGCTGAGCGTGGGGCGTGGCGCGCTCAGTGTCTTGTTCATAATATCTAAAATCTGGAGCCGTGCGGCGCGCGCCTGCATCATCGTCTCTTTGGCAATCTGCAGCGTGATCCCGTGAATCTTGACGTCCATCTGGAAGCCCGTCAGGCCGTCGCGCGTGCCGGCGAGCTTGAAGTCCATATCGCCAAAGTGATCTTCATAGCCGGCCAAGTCCGTCAGGATCATATAATCAGAATTATGGGTGAGCAGCCCCATAGCTACGCCCGCCACGGGTTTTTTGATGGGCACACCTGCATCCATCAGTGCTAAAGAACTTGAGCAGACCGTGGCCATTGAAGAAGACCCGTTCGACTCTAGGATCTCCGAGACGACCCTGATAATATATGGGAACTCGTCTTCGCTGGGGATGACGGCTTTCAGGGCGTTCTTTGCTAAATTTCCGTGGCCGATCTCGCGGCGGCCCGGCGGGCCGAGCCGTCCGGTCTCGCCCACGCTATAGGGCGGGAAGTTATAGTGCAACATAAAGCGCTCCCGCCCTTCTTCGAGCATTCTGTCTATGATCTGTTCATCTAAGCTGGACGTCCCCAACGTCACGGTGCCCAGGCTCTGCGTCTCCCCGCGGGTGAAGAGCGCTGAGCCGTGAACTCGTGGCAGAATCCCAACTTCACACCAGATCGGGCGCAGCTCGTCGGCTTTGCGCCCGTCCATGCGAATCTTGGTCGTCAGGGTACTGACGCGCACAAACTCTTCTAAGAGCTCTGTGAAGATCTGCGTGAGCTGCTTTGTGAGCGTCTCTAGCTCTGTCGGATCGGCGATAGCTTGTCTCTCTGCGAGGATCTTCGCGATAGCTTCGTCGCGGATAGCGTCGGCCTTGGCTTCACGCTCGAGTTTCTTCATTGGCCCGCGCAGGCTCTCAAACCGATCCCACACGAGCGATCTTAGGGCTTCGCGCAGCGCGCTTGTGTCTGGGGCTGGTTCTGGTTGGACTTTCTCCCGTGGGGGCACCTTCGCCAAGAATTCTTCTTGGAGAGCGATGAGATTTCTGATCTCGCTTTGGGCAAACGCCAGGGCTTCTAGGACTTCTTCTTCGGGGACTTCGTTCATCGAGCCCTCGACCATCAAGATCTTCTCCGTGTTGCCCGCAACGATGATCTCCATATCGGACTGTTCGAGTTCAGTGTCGGAGGGATTAGCGACCAGCTGGCCGTTGAGGCGCCCCACGCGCACTCCAGCGATAGGCCCCAAGAAGGGCGCACCGCTCATCATCAGCGCTGTTGAAGCTCCGAGCAGCCCTGCGATGGACGGACAATGCTCCGTGTCCGCGGAGAGCACCGTCGCGACGATATGAACTTTCTCCCGGTAGTTTGGGGGAAAGAGCGGTCTGATGGGGCGGTCAATCATGCGTGCGCTCAAGATCGCGGCTTCTGAAGGCCGCCCCTCGCGCTTTAAGAACCCTCCGGGAATCTTCCCGGTCGCGTAAAACTTCTCTTCAAAGTCTACCGTCAATGGGAAGTACTCGAGATCCTCTGCGTCACCGCGCGTCACCGTCACCAACACCACGGTCTCGCCGTACTCGACGAACACGGCTGCATCGGCTTGACGCGCGACCTTCCCCGTGGAGAGCCGCAGCGGCCCTCGCTGAACTTCGACGACTTCTGTCATGGTACACCCATCTCCTTTGACAGCCGGCGCCAAGCCAGTTACAAGTGACAAGTTCGAAGTTGAAAGTGAAGCTGTTCACTTGCAACTTACAACTTGTGACTTATAACGAGCTCGTGCCGGCTGTCCATGATTTCTAGCCGCGCAGGCCCAGCTGCGCGATCAGTTGCGTATATTTCTCTGGCTTGTTCTGGGCCAGATAGCGCAATAGCCTCTTGCGCTGGCCGACTTTGAGCATCAGGCCGCGCTGGGAGTGGAAGTCTTTCTTGTGCACTTGTAAGTGCTCGGTCAGCCTTCGGATCTCCTCGGTCAACTGCGCGATCTGCACCTCTGCCGATCCCGTATCTTGAAGATGGATGCGAAACGGCTCGGCGATCTTGGCTTTCTCTTCTTGCGTGAGTGCCATGGCATCCCTCCTTTAAGTCTTGCGATATTTGGCGCTTATGGTGCGCACTTTCCCTTGGGCTTTCTCTTCGTCGAACGTGAGAATATCTCGGCCTTTCATGACGAGCTGTCCCGCGATGATCACCGTCTCGACGTCGCTGGCGTGAGCTGAATAGACCAAGTCCGACACGGGATTATGCCCTGGCTGCCAGTGGGCGCCCCGCATATCTACTAAAATAATATCAGCTTCGCAGCCTTCAGCCAAGTGCCCCACGGTGGGCATCCCTAAGAGAGCTGCTCCCTGGGCAGTAGCCATCTGGAGCGCCTGGATGGCGGGCAGCGCCGTGGGGTCGTCGCGCTTGGCGAGCAACGCTGCCAAGCGCAGTTCCTCGAGCATATCTAAATTATTGTTGGACGCAGCGCCGTCGGTGCCGATGCCCACGCGAAGCCCCATCTTTGTATATCTGTTGACTGGGGCGATCCCTGAGCCCAGTTTCAAATTACTCGTGGGGCAGTGGGCGAGCCCGACGTCGTGCTGCACTAAGATCTTGACGTCGCTGTCGCTCAGGTGCACTCCGTGCGCCACGACCGTTTTGGCCTGAAAGACCCCCAGGGCTGCTAGACGCTCCGTTGGGCTTTTCTGATAGTGCTGCATCGAATCGGTCACTTCGGCTTGTGTCTCCTGCAGGTGCGTATGTATGAGCGTATTATACTCCACCGCGAGATCTCGTGCATCCTGCCAGACCTCATCGCAGCACGTATAGGGGGCATGCGGGCCGACGGCAACTCTGATCCGTCCGTCGGCGCTGTTGTGCCGACCTCTGAGAAATTTCTCAGTGATCTCGAGCTCTTTCTGAGCTTTCTCTCCTGGCTGCGGGGCGATGATCCCGTAGGAGAGCACGGCGCGCATCCCTGATTCTTTCACAGCTTGGGCGACGGCGTCCATGAAGAAATACATATCACAGAACGTCGTCGTGCCCGAGCGGAGCATCTCGGCAATTCCCACAAGCGACGCCCAGTAGACGTCTTCCTCGGTGAGTTTCTTCTCGGCGGGCCAGATATCTTGCTCGAGCCACTCTTGAAGATTTCTGTCATCGGAGTAGCCGCGCAGCAAGACCATAGCTAAGTGCGTGTGGGCGTTGACGAAGCCGGGCAGGGCGAGCTTGTCCTCCCCATCAAGCACGGTGTCGAAGCGTTTGCCCTCAAAATCTTTGGGGTTCTCGCTGATCTTGGTGATCTTGCTGCCTTCGATGGCGATGGAGACCCCGCGACGCACAAAGGGGTCACTCATAGTGATAGCTGTGCACTCTCTGATGAGGATAGCCATTATCGTTGGGATTATATTATAGCGCAAGAACCTTGAGGGGGCAATCTGCTTGACAGTTCAGCATCATCTCTTTATAATAGCGCACCCGATCTCAGTGAAAGGTGATGTCTATGATGCAGCAGTCTGTCGGTGATCGGCTTTGGCACGTCTAGCATAACTCCTATGAGAGTGCTCTCCGGCATCCAACCCACAGGCACGCTCCATATCGGCAATTACTTTGGCGCCGTCAAGAACTACGTCGCCCTCCAAGATCAATACGAGTGTTTTTACTCTATTGTGGACTATCACGCGATCACGGTCGAGCACGATCCTGAAGAGCTCAGAAAAAATACGATCGAGATGGCGATGGACTTGCTCGCCTGCGGGCTTGACCCAAAGAAGTGCGTGCTCTTTGTGCAGTCGCAAGTTCCGGAGCACACAGAACTCTGTTGGATTTTGAGCGCTGTCGCATCCTACGGGGACTTGCAGCGCATGACACAGTTCAAAGAGAAGGGCGAAGGCCAAGAGTTTGTGAGTTGCGGGCTCTTCACGTACCCTGTCTTGCAAGCCGCAGATATCTTAATCTATAAAGCGTCGAAGGTGCCCGTGGGCGAAGATCAATTGCAACACATCGAGCTTGCCCGTCGGATCGCGCGGAGATTTAACTTTCGGTTTGGCGAGACCTTCCCTGAACCCGACGCGCTGTTGACGGAGGCTCCGCGCATTATGTCCCCGGCCGATCCCACGCGCAAGATGAGCAAATCTTTAGGGCCAAAGCACTATATCGCCATCACCGAGCCCGAAGAGTCTATTCGCGAGAAGATCAAGACAGCTGTGACAGACATCGGCCCGCGCCCAGACACAAGAGAAAAAAGCCCCGGGGTTGCCAATCTCTTTCTCTTGCTCAAGCTGACGGCACCTAAGGAGATCCACGACCAATTTGCAGCAGACTACGCGCGCGGGGTCTTGAAATACGAGCCGCTCAAGCGGGCTGTCGCGGACCATCTGATCAGAGCGTTAGAGCCGATTCGTGCGCGGCGGGCGCTTCTCAAAGACTCAGAAGTTCGCGAGATCCTGCACGAAGGGGCCAAGCGTGCGCGAGCGGTCGCGCGGGAGACCCTCAAAGAGGCGCGCGAGCGCATCGGTGTAGGGGAGCTTCTTGCGTAGAGAGTCCCAAAGATGATTAACGAACTGTCGGAGAAACTTAAGCCGAGCTTTCGCGCTTATGGGGTGCAGCTTGCTTATCTTTTCGGCTCGCAAGCGACGGGGAGAGCTGGCCCCTTGAGCGACTTCGACATTGGAGTACTCTTTAGCCCGGCGCTCTCTCCGGCGGAGCGTTTTCGCAGGAGCTTGGAGCTGAGCACAGATCTCATGGGTATACTGCACATTCAGCGTCTCGATATTGTCATTTTGAACGAGGCGCCCCCACCGATTCGCTTCAGGGTAATCGCGCAGGGCAAGGTCCTCTATAATGAAGACAAGCTGGTGCGCGTGCGCTTTGAAGCTAAGACGATGAGCGACTATTTCGATACGGAGCCGTTGAGGCAGCTCTATCGCCAACGGTTGTTTGAGGCCATCTCGTCGGGAAGGTTCTATGATCGATGAAGAGGTCGTTACGGCGCGGCTCGCCAGGATTCGTGAATACGCGTCATACAAAGGAGGCGTGCACACAGGCAAGCCCCTGGAGAAAAGAGGCAATCGCTCTATCCAGAGCTGCAAGAGTTCAAGGAGTTTTGCGTCGCTGATCATAAGACCGCCGGTGCTGGGCACAGGTTCCTGGCGTATCCAGAGATCTAACGCCCGCAGGATTTCGCTGTCGTCCAAGAAGTTATTGCGATTCTCGTCCAAGGCCTGCATGAGCGATCCCTTGTCCTCTATGAACGGTCCTGTCTCTTCCAGGAGAACTGCCTCGCGCGGAATGTCTAGTTTAGTTAGCTCTCGCTCGATCAGAGTCACCGTTTCCGTGTTTATCTCCCTCACCCCTACCGTGAGGCGGTTTTTGGCCTCGTCGATATCGGTCATGGTCACTTCAGGCATATTGTGCAGAATTCCGATCAGATCAAACCATTCCTTCAGTTGTAGGAAGCTGTACTGCGCCTGGAGCACCTGGATCTCACGCGGGGGTAGAAGATCCGGATGGATGGGGCCAAAGACGGTCATAATCGCTTTCTTCGCTGCTTCCTTTTGGGCTGGGTCCAGCAAGTAGACATAGAGAACGCCGGTGTATTCCCGCCCGGCAAACTCGAAGAACATTCCTCCGAAGGCCGGGACTCTCCTAGCTACCTCAGCAAACTTATCATCAACCGTCTTTCCAACCTGACTAACGGACTGTGGCTGAAGCGCTTGGTCACGATCCCCGGTCTCCAAGCCGGTCTTGGTGAAAAAGCCACACCCGCCAAGCACAATCGTCAACATCATCGTTACAAGTCCGGCTGCCACTAACCTTCTCATCGTCTCCTCCTCTCTAGGCGGTGCGCCTCTCGTTTGGGATAACTCAGCATACACCGCCCCGCGGAGCCCGACTATCGCCTTCCCGACACTCAGTATATCGTCTTGGCAACACTTTCCAGAAGATCATGAGCAGCAAGCCGCTCACCGAGTGCGCTGGCGCAGGCGCTTGTAATACCCTTCACGAGAACCGACCATGATCAGCACCACAGCCTTGCTCTCCTCACCCCTTTTTGGCCCATCGTGCCTGGAGCTCTGCCAGCGTGACAATCTGGCCTGCTTGGAGCTCCGTGGTGACGCGGCGGTCACGATCCGTTAGCGTCCTCAGAAGCACTTGGACTCTTTCAGGGTGAAAGTCTCCTTGGCCCCCGTCTTGGTGTTGGTGAACGTGAGCTTCTTAAGTATCTCCGTCAAC
>CAMTVK010000016.1:0-43179 GCA_947085185.1 Candidatus Fraserbacteria bacterium
AGAAGAGCACTAGCCCGGCGAAACATAAAGCGTTGGTCAAATTGTTCTGATGGCTGAAGGCGAGAAACCGCAGGCGGGTGCGCCCCTCCAAGAAGGTCCACTGGTAGCGCGGGAGCCGGGCCTGCTGCAGATGATGAACTAAGCGCGGACCCAGGGTGGCCTCGTCACGGATGTCTTTGACATCCACTTGGGCCAGAGCAAAAGGCTGCTGGGTCTCCCAGGCCCAGTGGGCGGGGTAGCAGAGCTGGCGCTGCTTGCGGAGCCGGATGAGCCCGTGGCGGCGCAGGATGTGACGGATGGTGTTGGGGGACAGCAGCAGGCGTTCGCGGTGCCATAGCTCACGGCTGAGCCGAGCTCGGCCATAGCCGGTCTGCTTTCGCAGCTGCACCACCTTCTGCTCCAGAGCGGGTTTGGTCTGGCGTGGACAGGAGTGCGGGCGGCGGCTGCGGTCGGCCAGCCCGGCCTGGCCCTGGGCTTGCCAGCGGCGCACCCAGGTGCGGACCACCTGGCGGCTGGTCTGCCAGAGCCGGGCGGTGCGGGCAATGGAGCCCGTCTTCAGATAGGTCTGCACGAGTTGGCGTCTTGCTTCGCTCTTGTTCATGGTGTAGACTTCCTGGTACGATACGTCCATAGCGCGCATCCTTTCTGGGCGTTCTTCCATAGTCGTGCCCCTGAGAGGATGCCCGCTTTCTTGAGCCATTGCCACACCTCCCCCTGGTAACGATCTCTTGGCGCAGGGACCTCGCGCCCTTGACAGCCGCGGCTGTATATCTTATAATAGCCGCCAGAGATCGGTTTTGCCCAATTCAGAGTTTCTTTTGGTTAGACGATCTCTCAATCCCTAAACGGTGTTAAGAACTCAAAGGAGTTTGTATGCCAACATTGAATCAATTGGTGCGCTATGGGCGCACCCCGATCAAGAAGATCAATCGGCGCTCTCAAGCGCTGGAGCACTGTCCGCAGAAGCGCGGGGTCTGCGTGCGCGTCTTCACCAAGACGCCCAAAAAGCCCAACTCCGCCCTGCGGAAGGTGGCTCGCGTGCGCTTGAGCAATAAGCAGATGGTCACGGCGTATATCGGGGGCGAGGGGCATAACTTGCAAGAGCACTCGATGGTGTTGGTGCGAGGGGGCCGCGTCAAGGACCTCCCCGGGGTGAACTACCACATCATTCGTGGGGCGCTGGACGCCGCAGGCGTCGAGGGCCGCAAGCGCGGACGCTCCAAGTACGGCGTCAAGAAGGGCGCAGCGGCGCAAGCCGCAGCCTAACGGAGGCATGTGTATGGCTCACCATACTTTAGATCGAGTGATCCCCGGACGGCCCACAGCGCCGGACGTGCGCTACCAAAGCCCTATGGTGGAGAAGCTCATCAACTATGTGATGCGGGAGGGCAAGAAGTCCGTAGCACGACGGATTGTCTATCGAGCCTTTGACATCGTTGCGGAGAAGACCGGCGAGAATGCCCTCGAAGTCTACTTTAAAGCGTTAGCCAACTGTATGCCGAAGTTGGAGACCCGTTCGCGCCGCGTAGGCGGCTCGGCGTATCAGGTGCCCTATGAAGTTGAAGAAGACCGTCAGCGGACGTTGGCACTGCGGTGGTTGGTCGGCGCGGCGCGCGAGCGCAGCGAACGAAATATGGCAGAGCGGCTCGCCGCGGAGATGCTCGACGCCCTGAAAAACCAGGGCAGAGCCGTCGAGAAGAAGAACGAAGCCCACCGCATGGCCGAAGCCAACCGCCCCTTCGCCCACTACCGCTGGTAATCCCTTCATGTGATCTTGTATGAAATCGCTGGGATACGATATTGGAAAGATTCGAAATATTGGGATCATTGCCCATATTGATGCGGGCAAGACCACGACCACCGAGCGCCTGCTCTTTTATACGGGGCGCATCCACGACATCGGCGATGTGGACGAAGGCGACACCGAGATGGACTGGATGCCGCAAGAGCGCGAGCGCGGCATTACTATCACGTCGGCCGCGACCACGTGTTTTTGGAGAGACCATCAGATTAATATCATTGACACCCCAGGACACGTGGATTTTACCGCCGAGGTCGAGCGGTCGTTACGAGTCCTAGATGGCGCGATCACAGTCTTCTCCGCCGTAGACGGCGTCGAACCCCAGTCGGAGCAAGTCTGGCGCCAAGCCGATAAGTACGCGACTCCCCGGATCGCGTATATTAATAAGATGGACCGGATCGGCGCGAACTTTCACGCGGCCGTCGAATCCATGATCCAAAAGTTGGCCGTCACGCCCTTGCTGCTGCAGATCCCCTATGGCGAGGGCGATCAATTTGCCGGGATCATTGACCTGATCAAACAGAAGCTGATCGTGTGGGACCCAGCCTCCAAAGGGGCACGGTATGAATATAAAGAAATCCCCTCAGACTACGTGGAGGCGGCGCACCGTGCCCGCGAGAAGCTTTTGGAAACCCTCGCCGAAACTGATGAAGAGATTTTGACAAAGTTCTTAGAGGGGCAGCCCCTCAGCGAAGACGAGATCAAAAGAGCGGTGCGCAAGGCCTGTATCTCTGAACATATGAAAGTGCCTGTGCTGTGCGGCTCTTCTCTGAATAATATAGGGATTCAGCCGTTGCTCGATGCCGTCGTTGACTATCTGCCCAGCCCTTTGGATCGTGGGGTCATCGAGGGTTTGAGCGTCAACGGCGCGAGCGCCAACGGCGCCAAGATCGAGCGTCGTCCCACTGCCGATGATCCGTTGACCGCCCTGGCGTTCAAGGTCCAGACCGACGAATACACAGGACGATTGGTCTATATCCGTGTCTATTCGGGAAAGCTCACCAAAGGGTCGTATGTTTTCAACAGCACCACCGGGAAGACTGAGAGGGTCGCCCGCATATTCCATATGCACGCGAACAAGCGCACAGAAGTGGACGAAGTATTAGCGGGCAATATTGCTGCTGTCGTCGGCCCGAAGGATCTGTCGACTGGGGATACGATTTGCGATCCCAATGCGCCTATTCTCTTAGAAAAGATTGACTTCCCTGAGCCTGTAGTCATGGCGGCCGTCGAGCCCAAGACCGACGCCGAAGAGGATAAACTGAGCGAAGCCCTCTATAAGCTCGCCCAAGAAGACCCGACTTTTCGCTATAGAGTTGACCCCGACACCAATCAGATGATCATCGCGGGGATGGGCGAGCTGCATCTGGAGATTCTCTTTGACAGATTGAAGCGGGAATTCAAGGTCGAAGCGAACATGGGGCGCCCGCAGGTCGCCTATCGCGAGACCTTGGCTGAGCCGGTCGAGGTCGAGGAGAAATTTATCAAGCAGACGGGCGGGCGCGGACAGTATGCGCACGTGTGTATTCGCTTTGAGCCGCTTCCTCGGGGGAGCGGGTTTGAGTTCGTGGACGAGGTGAAGGGTGGGGTCATCCCCAGGGAGTTTATCCCGGCAGTGCAGAAGGGCTTGGAAGAGTCTTTGGCTAGTGGGCCGCTGGGCGGATTCCCCATCGTTGATATCCGTGCGGTGCTCTTTTATGGGTCGTCGCACCCGGTTGATTCGAGCGAGATCGCGTTTAAGACCGCGGCGGCACGCGCCCTCACCCAAGCGTTCGAGAAAGCTCAGGCGCACCTGCTCGAACCCATTATGATGTGTGAGATCGTCACTCCCGAGGAGTACGTGGGTGAGATTCTCACTGATGTGCAGTCGCGTCGTGCCCAGATTACCGCCATGGAAGTCCGGCATAATGCTCAGATCATTCACGCGCTTATTCCCTTGGCGGAGACGTTTGGCTATGCCACGCAGCTGCGCTCGATCTCGCAAGGGCGCGCGACATATAGTTTGCGCTTCTCACACTATGACATTGTGCCAAGCACTCTCAAAGAAGAGATTCTGAAGGGGAGAAAGTAAATGGCTCGAGAGAAGATTCGCATTCGCTTAAAAGGCTACGATCACGAGTTGGTGGACGACGCCACCCGACGGATCGTCAAGACCGCGCAAGAGACGCGGGCGAAGATCATCGGGCCGGTGCCGTTGCCCACCGAAGTCCATCGGTACACGGTGTTGCGATCGCCGCATGTCAACAAGAAATCTATGGAGCATTTTGAGCGCCGTGTCCATAAGAGATTGATTGATATTAAAGAGCCGACTTCGGAGACGATCAACGCTCTGATGGACATCGAGTTGCCTGCGGGCATTGACATCGAGGTGAAGCTGTAACATGTCCCTGGGGATCTTAGGCGAAAAAGCCGGGATGATCACGTGGTTTGATGCCGAGGGCAGGGCCCTCGCGGCTACTGTTCTCTACGCTGAGCCCTCGGTTGTTACCCAGGTCAAATCCGTGCAGAGCGATGGGTATAACGCCATTCAAGTCGGCTACGGCGCGGTGAAAGAGAAGCACGTGACCAAGCCCCTCAAGGGGCACTTTCATAAAGCGGGGCTCCCCGTCAAGCGCACCCTGCGGGAGTTCCGCATCGCTCATCCTGAAGAGTTCAAAGTAGGACAGGAGTTGAGCGTCGCGCTCTTTCAGGAGGGCGAGTTCGTTTCTGTGAGCGGGATCTCCAAGGGCAAGGGGTTTGCTGGGGTGATGAAGCGCCATGACTTTTTAGGCGGCCCGGACTCCCACGGCTCAAGCAAATGGCACCGTCGTCCCGGGTCGATTGGGAGCATTCGTGCTACCGGACGGACGTTTAAAGGGTGGCGCATGGCTGGGCATATGGGGCACCAGCGCGTCACTGTGAAGAATCTCAAAGTGTTGAAAGTCTATCCCGAGAAAAATCTGATCGTCGTGCAGGGGGCTGTTCCTGGCCCACGGCGCGGCCTCGTGGAGATTCGCAAGGCATCATAGAGGGAGAGAAAGCCTATGGCTGAAGGAGAGAAAGCATTGGTGGTACCGCTCTATAGATTCGACGGCAGCCCCACAGGGCAGATCACGTTAAGCGAGAAGCTCTTTGGGTACAGAGTGCATCAAGATCTGCTCTACCGTGCGGTGCGGATCTATCTGTTGAACTTGAGGCAAGGGACGCACTCGACCAAGACCCGCGGCGAGGTCGTAGGCTCGGGCAAGAAGCCCTGGCCCCAAAAGCACACAGGGCGGGCGCGCCACGGGATGCGGCGCTCTCCCCTGTGGCGCAAGGGCGGCGTCACGTTCGGTCCCAAGCCCAAAGAATATGATTATGACTTGCCCAAGAAGCAGCGCCGTCGCGCTTTGCAGTCGGCGCTGCTTGCGAAGGTGCGCGACGCTCAGTTTGGGGTCTTGGATCGGATCATGTTCGAGAGGCCCAAAACGAAAGAGGGCGTCCAGATGCTCGAGCGCATCGGGTTAGTCAAAGATCCTCGAGAGCTTCACAAGACGCAGAATCAGTTTTTGCTCGTGGTCTCGCCGAAGGAGTACGGGCTGCCTGTGAAGAAGACGTTTGCGAATCTGCCGTGGGCCAAGTGTGTAGAATCGGGCAGCCTCACGGTCTATGACGTGCTCAAGTATGGGTATCTCTTAGTGACCCAGCAAGCGCTGAGCGAACTGGAGGCGCGGTGTGCTGTGGACGGGGCGGTGAACTGAGATGAGCTTTCTTGAAGATGTGTTGCGCGAGCCTGTGATCAGCGAGAAGGGCTGGCGCCTGCAAGAAGAGAACAAATACGTCTTTGATGTGCATCCCAAGGCTAATAAGAACCAGATCAAGCGCGCCGTGGAGAGCATCTTTAAAGTGAAGGTGCTTCAGGTCTGGTCGCTGCACATGCCCAGCAAGCCCCGAAGAAAGAAGTTCTATGAGCGGGGGCAACTGCCCGGGTGGAAGAAAGCGATCGTGCAGGTAGCCAAGGGACAGCGCATTGAAGTCTATAACAAAGGGTGAAAAGATGCCGACTCGAAAATTTAAGCCGATTACGCCCAGTCGCCGACATATGGAGCTCCCGGACTTCAGCGAGCTCACCAAAAGAGAGCCAGAGAAGAACTTGCTGGAGCCGCTCAAAAAGAGCGGGGGCCGGAATAATCAAGGCCGGATCACGGTGCGCCATCGCGGCGGTGGGCATAAACGTCTCTATAGGATTATTGACTTTGCTCGTGATAAGTGGGGAGTGCCGGCGCGGGTTGTCTCCAAGGAGTACGATCCGAATCGCTCGGCGTGGATCACGCTGGTGCACTACGCCGATGGCGAGAAACGCTATATTCTCTCCCCGGTGAATTTGGAGATCGGCTCGGTGATCGAGGCTGGGGAGAACGTTGAGGCGCGGGTGGGCAATGCGCTCCCGCTCAAGAAGATCCCTGTAGGGGCGATGGTGCATTGTGTGGAGTTTTGGCCAGGCGCGGGAGGGAAGCTGGCCCGTGCTGCCGGAACGGCGTGTCACGTGATGGCCGTCGAGGGGGGCTATGCACGATTGCGATTGCCGTCGGGGGAGATCCGGCTCTTTCACGAAGATTGTATGGCGACCATAGGCCAAGTGGGGAATATTGATCACAAGAACGTGGTGCATGGGAAAGCTGGGCGTGTGCGTCACTTAGGGATTCGTCCTACGGTGCGCGGCACGGCCATGAACCCCGTAGACCATCCGCACGGCGGTGGTGAGGGGCGACACTATGTCGGTGGGCCGCCACGCACATTCTCGGGGAAGCCCGCCAAGGGCGTGCGCACTCGTAAGCCCCATAAGCCCAGCGATCGTTGGATCGTCTCGCGGCGCAAAGGGGGGAAGGTCTAACATGGCGCGTTCGTTGAAGAAAGGCCCGTATGTGCACCCGAAGCTGCTCAAGAAAGTCGAGAAGATGAAGCGCGGGGAGATCTCCGAGATCAAGACGTGGTCCCGCGCGAGCATGATCACCCCGCAGATGGTTGGGCTGACTATTAAAGTGCACAATGGCAAGACGCACATCCCGGTCTCGATTGTCGAGACGATGGTCGGGCATCGCCTCGGGGAGTTTGCTCTGACGCGCACGTTTAAGGCGCACGGTGGCATCAAGAAGAAGAAGGCCCCTGCGCTGAAGTAATCTGGAGGAGCGTTCTATATGGAAGCGCGAGCTTATGCGAGATGGGTTCGGATATCGCCTCTCAAGGCGCGGCTCTTGACAAAAGAGATCCAGGGCAAGCCGGTGGACGAGGCGCTGCGCTTGGTGCGCTTCGCCAAGGTGAAGGCGGCGCAGAGCGTGCGCAAGTGCTTAGAGTCGGCGGTCGCCAATGCTGAAGCAAACTTTGGCATGGACGTGGATGCCCTATGGGTCAAGGAGGCCCGCGTGGACAAAGGCCCGTTCTTGAAGCGATTGCGCCCAGGGTCGCGCGGGAAGATGTCCATCCGCAAGCGACGCATAAGTCATATCACGGTCGTCGTCTGCGATGAGCCGCTCCGGGCTTCTAAGCAGAAGGAAGGATAGCTATGGGACACAAGACGCATCCGTACGGGATTCGCCTGGGGATCAACAAGAAGTGGAAATCAAACTGGTTCTCCGAGAAGAACGCGCCCGACTATGTCAAAGAGGACCAGCGGATTCGCTCGATGATTAAAGAGCGCTATTATGGTGCGGGGATCGCCCAGGTCAGCATCGAGCGCCCTACTGAAGAGCTGGTCTCGATCTTGATTTCCACGGCGCGGCCAGGGATCATCATCGGCAGGGGGGGACAGGAGATTGACCAGTTCCAAAGAGAGCTCGAAGAGGCCCTCAAGCGTAAAGTCAAGATTTATATCAAAGAAGTAGATCATCCGGATTTAGAGGCGGTGTTGGTCGCTGAGGATGTGGCGTCACGGATTCAGAATCGTATTCCGGTTCCGCGCGCCATGAAAGAAGTCATCCAACGGGTCATGGAGCATGGGGCCAAGGGGATCAAGATTCGCTGTGGCGGCCGACTGGGTGGGGCGGAGATCGCTCGGTCTATTGAGAGCAAAGTTGGGCGGGTCCCGTTGCAGACGATTCGCGCTGATATTGACTACGGCTTTGCTCAAGCTCTGACCAAATACGGCATGATCGGGATCAAAGTCTGGCTCTATCGTGGAGATATCTACCCCGCTCGAGGGGGTGAGTCCCGTGGCGTTACTAGCGCCCAAGCAACGCAAGTTTAGAAAAGATCATCGCGGCAATCGCAAGGGCAAGGCCCTGCGCGGTTCTTCCGTGGCGTTTGGGGATTTTGGCATCCAAGCGCTGGAGCCCGCGTGGATCACGGCCCAGCAGATCGAAGCCTGTCGCACGGTCATGGTGCGCGAGATGGAGAAGAACTCTAAAATCTGGGTGCGCATCTTCCCGGACAAGCCCATCACCAAGAAGCCCGCGGAGACGCGCATGGGCAAGGGGAAGGGCGATCCCGTGGGCTGGTGCGCCGTGGTGCTGCCTGGACGGATCCTCTTTGAGTTCAGCGGAGTCGATCGCGCTCAGGCACAACAGATTCACAGATTGGTTGATCATAAGCTGCCCATCAGGACGCGCCTGCGGGAGCGCCTGAAGTTGGGCGGGGAGAAGTGAAATATATGGAGAAACCGGAGCAGTTACGTGGGATGAGCGATGCTGAGCTTCGTCAGAAAGAGCGAGACCTGAAACGGCAGCTCTTCAATGTGCGCTTTGCCGTCTCCACCGGGCAACAAGATAACACGGCGTTGCTGGCGCAGATAAAACGCCAAATTGCTCGGGTCAAGACGATCTTGCGAGAGCGCCAGTTGAAGGGCACACAGCGAGGATGACCCCCATGCCCAAGAGAGAGAAGATTGGACGGGTTGTAAGCGACAAGATGGCCAAGACCATCACGGTATTGGTGGAGACGCGCGTTGCTCACCCGTTGTATAAGAAATATTATATGAAGCGCGCGAAGTTCTACGCGCACGACGAGCACGGCCAAGCGAAGCAGGGCGATCTGGTGAGGATCGTCGAGTGTCGGCCGCTCTCGCGGCTCAAGCGCTGGCGCTTGGTCGAGGTGTTAGAGCGCGCGCAGATACCGTCTTAGGAGGAGCGCGCCATGATTCAGATTCGCAGTATTTTGAAAGTTGCGGACAACTCCGGGGTGAAGGAAGTCCGGGTGATCAGCGTGATGGGACAGCCGAGCGCGGCCTGGGGCCAGATCGGTGATATCGTTGTGGCTTCGGTGCAGAAGCGCATTCCCACAAGCGAGATCGGCAAAGGAGCTGTCGTCAAGGGCGTGATCGTGCGCACGCGCCAACCCTATCGGCGTAAGGACGGCAGCTACATCCGCTTCGATGATAACGCTGTGGTCTTGATTAACGCGTCGAAGGAGCCTGTGGGGACGCGCATCTT
This sequence comes from Candidatus Fraserbacteria bacterium, assembly GCA_947085185.1. GTDB lineage: Bacteria > Bipolaricaulota > Bipolaricaulia > RBG-16-55-9 > DRXL01 > JANXCC01. The sequence goes on from CAMTVK010000016.1 coordinate 9,184, forward strand.
TGGCCCGGTGCCCCGCGAGCTGCGGGAGAAGGGCATGGTGCGGATTCTCTCGCTTGCGCCGGAGGTGCTCTGATGCAGAAGATTCGCAAGGGCGACACCGTGAGAGTCATCGCGGGCAACGACAAAGGCAAGGAGGGCCAGGTCTTGCAGGTCCTGCCCAAGTCCCGTAGAATTATCGTGAAAGGCGTGCGCATGATCACACGCCACCTGCGGCCCTCCGCCAAACACCGCGAAGGCGGGATCGTCCAGCAGGAGGGCACGCTAGATATCAGCAATGTCTTATTAATCTGCCCTGAGTGTGACCGTCCCACGCGCGTCGGCTTCGTAGTTACGGAGTCGGGAGAGAAGCTGCGCCAGTGCAAGCAGTGTAAGAAGACATTTGATTAGGGTGTGAAGCCATGCTCTACGAACGCTATCGGAAAGAGATCGTGCCCAAGCTCATGAAAGAGTTGGGCTATAAGAATATTATGCAGGTCCCCAAGATAGAGAAGATCGTGATTAATATGGGGATCAAAGAGAAGGACGACCCTAAGAAGATCGAGGGATGTGTGAAGGATTTGATGATGATCACGGGGCAGCGTCCTGTCGTCACCAAAGCCAAGAAGAGCATTTCAGATTTTGGGATTACCAAGGGGGACCCTGTGGGGTGTATGGTGACGTTGCGGGGGGCGCGGGCGTATGCGTTCTTCGAGAAGCTCGTCAATATCGTGCTCCCGGCGATCAGGGACTTTCGAGGGGTATCGGCGGATTCGTTCGATGGGCGTGGGAATTTTTCGCTGGGCTTGAGCGATCAATTGGTCTTCCCGGAGATTAAATACGACCAGATTGCCAAGGTGCAGGGTATGGATATCTGTATTGTGACGACGGCGCAGACGGATCGTGAGGGGTATTATCTGCTCAAGGCGTTAGGGATGCCCTTCAAAGATTAGCAAGGAGGAAGATTCATGGGCAAGACCGCATGGAGAGCGAAGCTCGCGAAGCCGCCCAAGTTTGCCGCGCGGCGGTATAATAGATGTAGTCTCTGTGGGCGCCGCCGTGGGTATATACGAGACTTTGGGCTGTGTCGTCTGTGCTTTCGCTCCCTGGCGCACCAGGGGGAGCTCCCTGGTGTCCGGAAAGCCAGTTGGTAAGATTTCTTGAGGAAAGGGAGACTTATGGACACTATTGGGGATATGCTGACGAGCATTCGCAATGCTACGGAACGCCGCTTGAGTGAGGTACGGATCCCGCACTCGAACATCAAAGCGGAGATCGCCCGGATTCTCAAAGAAGAAGGGTTCATTGAGAGCTATCGTATTGAGGGGGAGAAGAAGCGTGATCTTGTGATTACTCTAAAGTACAAGGGCAAGCGCGGCAAGGACCCGGTGATCGATGGTCTGGAGCGCGTTTCCAAGCCAGGACGACGCTTCTTCGTCACAGTGAACGAGATCCCCAGAGTAAGAAGCGGTCTGGGAGTAGCGATCTTGAGCACTTCGCAAGGGATATTGACAGGCAAGCAAGCCCAAAAGAAGCGAGTCGGTGGAGAACTCCTGTGCAAGGTGTGGTAAGCTATGTCCAGAATTGGCAAGCAGCCCATTCCGGTCCCTAAGGACGTCAAGGTCGAGATTCTCGCGGATCGCGTCATTGTTGAGGGGAAAGCTGGCAAGCTCGTGCAGCGCTATGAGCCCCACTACGTGAGCGTGCAGATGGTAGATGGCACGTTGGTTGTGACGCGCAAGGGCGACGAGAAGGCATTCAAGGCGCGGCATGGGCTGTACAGGGCGTTGCTGGCCAATATGGTCCGAGGGGTGCAGCAGCCCTATACGAAGGTGTTACAGTTAGTAGGGTTGGGGTATCGTGCGAAGCTGGCGGGGAAGGATTTGATTTTGGAGATCGGGTTCCATAATCCCGTGACTTATACCTTGCCCGATCTGGTGAAAGCGGAAGTCAAAGACTCTACGGAGATCATCCTGACGAGCCCTGATAAGCAATTGGTGGGCGAGGTTGCTGCGGAGATTCGCAGCCTGCGCAAGCCGGAGCCCTATAAGGGCACGGGGATTCGCTACAAGGACGAGCAAATTCGGCGCAAGGAAGGCAAGCTCGCAGGTGGTGCCGGTGCGGCGAAGGCCGGGTGAGGACTATGAGCGTGAAAAGTCGGTATGAGCGACTCAAGCGACGGCATCGGCGGGTGCGCCAGAAGGTCTTTGGGACGCCGGAGCGCCCGCGCCTGTGCGTGTATAAGAGTTTAAAGCACTTGCACGCCCAAGTGATCGATGACGTGGCGGGACGGACGCTCTGCGCAGCGAGCACGCTTGAGAAAGGGCTCGCATTGAAGGGTGGCACGATACAAGCCGCTGCGGTCTTAGGCAAGGTGATCGCCGAGCGTGCTCAAGAGAAGGGGATTCGCACGGTGGTCTTCGACCGAGGCGGATATGCGTATCATGGGGTTGTGAAGAGCTTTGCAGAGGCCAGTCGTAAGGCCGGGCTGCACTTTTGAGGGAGGACACCTATGGCACGGCAACGTGGCGAACGCAGGGTCACTGATGAGCTGAACAACGAGGTCATTGACCTGCGGCGCGTCGCAAAAGTTACGAAGGGTTCAAAGAACTTGAGCTTTCGCGCGACGGTCGTCGTCGGGGATGGGCATGGGCGCGTGGGATTGGGCAAGGGGAACACCCGCGAGGTGCCCTCGGCGATTCAGCAAGGCATTCGCGACGCCAAGCGCAATATGATCCAAGTCCCGCTCGTTGAAGACCGCACGATCCCCCATGAGATCTGGGGCGAGTTTAAGGCCTCGAGGGTCTTGCTCAAGCCGGCTTTCCCCGGCACGGGGATCATCGCTGGGGGGACGGTGAGCACGATCTGTCGGCTCGCGGGGATTAAAGATATTTTGACGAAGGCCCAGGGGTCGACAAACCCCTTAACGTTAGCTAAGGCGACCTTCAACGGGTTGAGCCGGCTGCGGACGCTCGAAGAAGTCGCCAGACGTCGGGATAAGAAGCCTGAGGAGGTCTTGCAGTGAAGTTGAGCGATCTGCGTCCCGTGCCTGGGAGTGTGCGCAAGCCCAAACGCGTCGGTCGAGGCAACGCTTCGGGGCATGGGACTTATTCGACGCGTGGGGGCAAGGGCCAGACGGCCCGTTCAGGGTATCGGATGCCGCCGGCGTTCGAGGGCGGCCAGACGCCTCTGTGGAAGCGCGTGCCCAAGAGGGGATTCAAGAACCCCCAGAGAAAACGTTACGCGTTCGTCAATGTCGGCCAATTGAATGAGCGTTTCGCCGACGGTGCGGAGATCACCCCAAAAATTCTTGAAGAGCGCGGGTTGGTTCAGAAATTCTTGAGCGGTGTGAAGATTTTAGGGGACGGCCCCCTCTCAAAGAGACTGATCGTCAAAGCGCATAAATTCAGCAAGAGCGCACGAGAGAAGATCCTTGCGGCAGGAGGACAGGCTATCGCTCTTCTCCAGACGCCAAAGAAATCCCAAGGCAAGCCAGGGAAGTGAGCTATGACTGAGGGGTTGTTTGAGGCATTCCGAATTCCTGAGGTGCGGAAGCGTATTCTCTTTACGCTGTGGGTCATCATTGTCTTTCGCTTGGGGGCGTGGATTCCTGTGCCGGGGGTAGACCCCCAGCAGATCCAGGGGATATTTCAGCAATTGGGGCAGCTTGGGCAGTTCTTGAGCGCGTTCACCGGGGGAGCGCTGGAACGCTTCTCGATCTTCGCGTTGGGAGTTATCCCCTATATTAACGCTTCGATTATTTTGAGCTTATTAGTTGCGGTCATCCCCAAACTCAAAGAGCTCCAAGAGCAAGGGGAAGAGGGCCGCCGCGTCATCAATAAGATCACGCGCTACGCTACGGTGGGGCTCGCGCTCGTTCAAGCCGCAGGGACAAGCTATCTCATCTATTCTCAGGGGTTGGTGCAAGCGGGCCAGAGCTTTCTCGGGTTTATGTTTATCTCTATTGTGGCGCTCACGACCGGGACGATGTTTCTCATGTGGCTTGGGGAGCGCCTCACCGAGAACGGCATTGGGCGCGGCATCTCGATGCTCATCATGGTCGGGATCTTAGCGGAATATCCGCGATTCTTTGGCACCCTGTGGGTCGAGATCACTAATAATCCCAATCCCATGAACGCCCTATGGTTGCCGCTGCTTGTGGGGATATACGTCTTAGTTACAGCAGGTATAGTGATGGTGCAGCTTGGGGCGCGACGCATTGATATTCAGTACGCCAAGCGCATGGTCAAGGGGCGCGTCTACGGCGGCCACAGCACGTTCTTGCCCTTGCAAGTCAATCAAGGGGGCGTGATCCCCATTATCTTCGCGGTAGCTCTGTTGGCTATCCCCCAGACGATCTTTCAGTTTGCCGAGCGCACCGATTGGTGGGTCAATATGACTGCCGAGCGGCGCATCGTGCTCGAAATATCTGGAGAGAGCCAAGAGGGGGATCTCTTCATGGACGTAGACGGGCAACTGGTGCAGATCTCGCTCTCTGGGAAGCAGACGAGCGAGCAAATCGCGAAAGCGATCGCTGATGCGCTCAACCGCCAGAAGCCCGACTCGGCTCAGACACACAGCAGCCATGTGATCATCCCCGTCGAACCCAATCGAGCCCCCGAGAATCCGAAGAGAATCTCAGTGGGAGAGACGGCTGACAAGCTGATAGCTCTCAATGGAGTAGGCCAAAGTGCTGTCGTGCGCGGCATCACGTTTGTCCGAGCTTCCGGCCGTGATTGGCTGAACGTCGCCGGCGATCTCTTAAACTGGATAGCCCTAGACTTATCTCGTGGGTACTCGCTGTATATGCTGTTGAGTGCGATCTTGATCTTCTTCTTCACGTATTTTTACAGCGCGATTGTCTTCAATCCCCGCGATCTTGCGGAGAATTTGCGCAAGTGGGGCGGGTTTGTGCCGGGGATTCGTCCGGGCAAGCCCACGGCAGATTTCATCGAATCTGTTCAGAGCAGACTGCTGTTCCTTGGTGCGGTCTTCTTGATTATCATTGCGCTCTTGCCTATGATCATCACGAACATCAGCGGGTTGACGGCGTTCTTCTTGGGGGGCACCTCGCTGCTCATCGTCGTGGGCGTCGGTGTCGATACGATCAAGCAGATCGAGGCGCACATGGTGGAACGCCGCTACGAGAGCTTGATCTCCAAGGGCGCAACCCTGGGGCGGCGGATCTGATACTATGGGTGCGCGGCGGATCGTGCTCTTAGGCCCTCCGGGATCGGGCAAGGGAACCCAAGCGGTGCGTCTGGCGGAGTCGCTCGGCGTGCCCCATATCTCGACAGGCGATCTGTTGCGCAGCGAAGTGCAAGCGCGCACCCCCTTGGGACTCCAAGCTCAACGCTTTATGGACAAGGGCGAGCTTGTGCCAGATCACGTGGTCGCAGAGATGATCAAGAATCGAGTGCAGGGAGCGACGGGCTTCGTGCTCGATGGTTTCCCAAGGACCCTCAAACAGGCACAGATCTTAGAGAGCGTCACGCCTGTAGATCGGGTCTTGCACTTTCGGTTGGACCGTGCTGAGGTCATTCGGCGGTTGAGCGCAAGGCGCGTCTGTCCAAGCTGTGGGCGCGTCTATAATCTGATCTCCAGCCCGCCCCAGCAAGATACTCAGTGTGACGCATGTGGAGTCGCATTGGTGCAACGCTCTGACGATACCCCGGAAGTGATCCAAACGCGTATCGACGTGCAGTATGCTCGCGAGATCGAATCTATGCTCAAGTTCTATAGCGCACGCAGCGTGCTCCGCGAGATTGACGCTCACGGGGACATTGAGACGGTCTATCGTGCGGCCCGAAAGGCTCTGGAGTGACTATGGCAATCAAGATCAAGAGCGCAGCAGAAATCGCGATCTTGCGAGAGAACGCGAAGATCTTGCAAGAGATCTTAGGGCGATTGGTTGAAGAGGCCCGTGCAGGTGTTTCCACTCTGTATTTAGACAGACTCGCGGAGCGCTTGATCGTCGAGGTCGGCGGCCAGCCGGCTTTCAAGGGGTATCGCGTGGGCCCCTATATATATCCGGCGAATATCTGCGCATCGCTCGACGCTGAGGTCGTGCATGGCATCCCGCGGGCTGAGAGAATTCTCAAGCCCGGCGATGTGCTCTCTCTCGATATTGGCATGATCCGTCGAGGATTTTGCGCAGATCTGGCTACAACTGTTATTATTGAAGATACCCCACGCTCGCCGCAGGACTCTCAGGTCGTGCGTGTCGCCGAAGCGGCCCTATGGAAGGGCATAGAAGCGGCGCGCGGAGGGCAGCGCGTGGGCGATATCTCCCACGCGATTCAGCGCTATGTCAACGAGCATGGACTGTCGGTGGTCACGAATTTCGTCGGGCATGGAATCGGCCGCCAGATGCACGAGGAGCCCCAAGTGCCCAATTACGGCTCTGCCGGGCAAGGGCCGTTGCTGCGAGAGGGCATGGTCATCTGTATCGAGCCGATGGTAGCCAACAGCACCAAAGATTTGATCGAGATCGAAGTGCAAGAAGATAACTGGACGGCGGTCGCGCCGGGAGCGACGGTGGCCGCGCATTTTGAAGCGATGGTTGTCATACGCGAGAATGCCCCTCCCGACGTCCTCGGGATAGGGATATTCGAACGAGTCGGTGTCCCTGTTGTGCAGAGGTGAGCGACTTATTGGCAAGGGTGAGTTCATTAAGCGCCGTGGCGAGGTGATTGAGGCGTACCCAGGTTCGATGTTCCGTGTGCGGTTTGAGGACGGCACCGAGGCGTTTTGTCACATCTCCGGGCGGATTCGCAAGCACTATATAAAAATCCTCCCCGGAGACAAAGTGACCGTGGAATTCTCGCCGTATGATCTCAGTCATGGTCGGATTATCTATCGCGAGTAAGGGGAGCGTGAGGTGACCCCACGATGAAAGTGCGGAGTTCCGTGAGAAAGATCTGTGATTCGTGTAAGATTGTGCGCCGTCGTGGGCGCGTCATGGTTATTTGTAAGAACCCCAAGCATAAGCAGCGCCAGGGGTGCTAGAGAGGAGAGTGTTCTATGGCAAGGATCGCCGGGGTAGATTTGCCCAGCAACAAGCGCGTTGATATCGCGCTCACGTATATCTATGGGATTGGGCAACCGTTGTCGCGACGCATCTTGCAGCAGACGAAGATCGCTCTGGACAAGAAGGTGCGCGACCTGACAGAACAAGAGATTACAGCTCTGCGCAAAGAGATCGAGACGAAATATCAAGTTGAGGGTGATTTGCGCAGGAAGGTCCAGAACGATATCGCTCGGTTGAAGATGATCAAATGTTATCGTGGAGTGCGTCATACGGTGGGGTTGCCGGTGCGTGGCCAGAAGACGCGCAGCAACGCCCGAACATGGAAGGGCCCGCGTCCGGCCAAGGCCGGCAAGCGCAAGTGAGAGCGAGGTGATCCTGTGGCTCGCAAAGTCGATCGCGCGCGACTCCATGTGCATTCGACGTTCAACAATACGATCCTGACGCTGACGGATTTAGATGGGCACGTCTTGGCGTGGGCCAGCCCTGGCACACGCGGCTTCAAGGGCAGCAAGAAGGGCACTCCCTACGCAGCCCAGCTGGCCTGTGAATCCTTGATCGCCAAGATGCGCGAATTTGGGGTTCGTTCGTTGATCGTCACGATCAACGGGACGGGCCAGGGGCGAAACGCTGTGGTGAACACGCTTAAGGGGTCTGGCATTCGCGTGGAAGATGTCAAGAACGTCACCCCGGTATCACATAGCACTGAACCTCACATACACTGAGAGATCACAAAACTAAGAGCTGGAGGAATATGGGACGCTATACAGAAGCCAAATGCAGACTGTGCCGACGTGAGGGCGAAAAGCTCTTTCTCAAGGGCGACAAGTGCTATAGCGAAAAATGCCCTGTAGAGCGCCGGCCCTACGCGCCGGGGATGCACCAGCGCAAGTTCGGCAAGATGAGCCAGTACGGGATTCACTTGCGGGAGAAGCAGAAGGTGAAGCGCATCTACGGGCTGCGCGAGGAGCAGTTCCGGCGCTATGTCGAGCGGGCCAAGCGCGTCAAGGGTGTCACCGGTGATTTTTTGCTGGAGCTGTTAGAGCGTCGGCTGGACAATATCGTCTATCGTGCGGGCTTGGCGGTATCGCGAGATCAGGCTCGCCAACTGGTGACACACGGACACTTTTCGGTGAACGACCGGAGCGTCAACATGCCGTCGTTCTTGGTGCGCCCCGGGGACGTGATCACGCTCAAGCCCAACTCGGCCCAGAAACCCGGTATCAAAGCCCTGGTCGAGGCGAAAGGTCGAGCGTCTCTGCCCACGTGGTTAGAGCGCACCGATGGGCAGGTTCGGATCTTGGATCACCCCAAGGTCGATGAGCTGGAGCACAAGTTGCAGATGCACTTGATCGTCGAGTTCTACTCACGGTAAGCGAGGGGGAATATGCGAGCAGAGCTAGTGAAGCCGAAGATCCGAGTGGACGAGCTGACGCCCACCCGAGGCGTCTTCGTGGTCGAGCCACTGGAGCGCGGCTATGGTACGACGCTGGGGAATGCGATGCGGCGAGTTCTGCTCTCTTCTATTCCGGGAGCAGCGGTTACCCGGGTCCGCTTCGATGGAAAGTACCACGAGTACGATACGATCGAGGGCGTCAAAGAGAGCGTGCTCGAGATCATTCTCAATCTCAAGGAGATCGCGTTCCGGTTGACCGACGGTGAGCCGAAGCACGTGTATATTCAGTACGAGGGCGAAGGGGTACTCACCGCTGGGGATATGGAGCTGCCCCAGGGCCTGGAAGTGATGAACCCCGACCATGTGATCGCCACGGTAGCTCAGAACGGCAAGCTGGTGCTGGATATGGAGGTCGAGCCAGGGGTGGGCTATCGTCCTGCGGAACGCAACAAGAAGGGCGATATGCCCCTGGGGATTATCGCCGTAGATTCAGATTTTTCGCCAGTGAAGCGCGTGAATTTCACGGTGGAGCCGACGCGCGTGGGCGAGCGCACCGATTACGACCGCCTCACTCTTGTGGTGGAGACGAACGGCGGTGTCCGCCCCGATGAGGCGCTCCAACAGGCCTCGCAGATATTGATCGAACACTTTGAGCTGTTTACCCTGCCGGTCGGCGCGGCGGAATCGGCGGTCGTCGAGCCTGAAGAGCTCTCCAAGCGCTTGGAAGAGCTCGACTTTGACAAGCGCGCGTGCAATCTCTTAGAGAACAAAGGCGTCATTACGCTCAAAGATCTGCTGCAGAAGTCTCATGAGGAACTGAAGGATATTCACGGCTTTGGCGACAAGACTTTACAGAAAGTGATCGAGCGTGTGGAAGAGCTTGGATATCAGCTCAAAAGCTCAGTCAAACGGAGTTGAAGACCTATGTGGCACCGGAAGAAATTTCGCAAGCTCAATCGAGATCCGCAGCATCGGAAGGCGCTCTTGGCCAATCTCGTCAAAGAGCTGATTGACCATGGCAAGGTGGACACAACGGTAGCGCGAGCCAAGGAGAGTGCGCGGCTCGCGGAACGCTTAGTGACGTGGGCCAAGCGCAACGACCTGCGCGCGCGACGCTTGGCGTTTGCCGTGCTGCAGGACCCGGCGTTGACCGACAAGCTCTTCACTGAGCTGGGGCCGAAATTTCAAGGGCGTGCCGGCGGCTACACGCGCGTGGTGAAGCTGCCGCCGCGCCAGGGCGATGGGGCAGACCTCGCACGGTTGATGTGGGTGAGCTGAGACTCTCGGCCATCGTCTTAGCAGGAGGAGCTTCTCACCGCATGGGGCGCGACAAAGCGCTCTTGCCTTGGCACGGCCGTACCCTCATCGAACATATCGTTGCTTCTCTTAAAGAAGTGAGCGACGATGTCCTCGTCACCACAGGCGCAGAGAAGCGCTATGGCGATCTCTTGGATGTGTCCATCTTTGCTGACGAGATCCCCCACAAGGGGCCGATGGGGGGGCTGTACACGGGCCTCAGGCACGCGCGGTATGAATACAGTTTCGCCGTGGCGTGCGATATGCCCCTTCTCGAAAAGACTATTTTAGATCTGCTCAAGAGAGAGTTAGACGATTCGGTCAAGCTCGTCGTTCCCCAGGTGCGCGCGCGTCGCGTGCCGACGCTCGCGATCTATCACAGGGAGTGTCTGTCGGTGATAGAGCTTCTGCTCGCGCAAGGGCGCTCTTCTTTACAGGCGCTCATTGACTCTGTCCCTGCCAAGACAATTCCAGAAGCGCAGCTGCGCGAGATCGATCCCGAGCTCCGCTCGTTCATCAATGTGAATACTCTGAGAGATTGGGGAAAGCTTGTCAGTTCTTAGTTGTCGGCCCTCCGATGCTGTGCTATCATCAAAGGGCGCTATGGCCAAAGCGAAGCTGACCCCGATGATGCAGCAGTATTTGCGCATCAAGGCCCAACACCGCGACGTCATCCTGTTCTTTCAGCTTGGGGATTTCTATGAGACGTTCTTTGAAGACGCAGAGCTGACCGCGCGCGAGCTCGACATCGCTTTGACCAAACGCGAAGACGCCCCTATGGCCGGCGTCCCCGTCAAGCGCGCCACGTTCTATGTCAACCAACTTCTGAAGAAGGGCTATAAAGTCGCGATCTGCGAACAGCTCCAAGACCCACAAGAAGCCAAGGGGCTGGTGGAGCGTGATGTCGTGCGCATTCTCACCCCTGGGACAATCTTAGAAGAAGAGCTTCTGGAGCGCGGACTGAATAATTATATCGCGGCGATCTATCCCGAAGAAGAACGCTGTGGGCTGGCCTATGCCGACATCTCCACAGGGGAGTTCCAAGCTACGGAGCTCAGCGTCAGTGCCCTGAAGAACGAACTGTTCCGGATACGTCCCGCAGAGCTGGTCGTCCCCACAGGATGCGCGCTCGAAGCGTTGTGCGGAGAAGACCTGCGGGTCACCCTCAGTCGGCGCGATCCCTTCAGCTTTCACACGAAGACATTGCTCGATCACTTCGGGATTATTTCGCTGGACGGGCTGGGCTTACCAGAGCGAGCTGGGCAGAGCGCCGCTGGGTTGCTCAGCTATATCAAAGAGACCCAGAGGGAGTCGCTCGCGCATCTGCGGCCACCTAAGTTCTATGAGCTCTCGCGCCAGATGGGGCTGGACCCGTTCACCCAGCGCAATCTCGAGATTTTCGAAGAACTCCGAGGGTCTGGGACTCGCGCGACGCTCTTTCACGTGCTCAATCATACGGTGACTGGGATGGGGGAACGGCTTTTAAGACAATGGCTGCTGGCGCCTCTGGTGGATCGCGCTGAGATCGAGCGACGCTTGGACGTTGTGGAGTTCTTTGTCACCCACGAGCGTGAACGTCAGGCGGTGCGAGCTGCTCTGGAGCGCATCTCCGACGTAGAGCGTCTGGCAGGGCGATTGGGTGCTGGGCGTGCGACCCCGCGCGATTTGGTGGCGCTGCGCCACTCGTTGGAGCGGTTGCCGCAACTGCGAGAGATCTTTGCAGCAAGCCCAAGGCTCCCAGAGAAATTGCAAAAATTCGCGCAAGAGTTACGCTCCTTGGCCCTCGATGAGCTGTGCGAGTTGCTCCGCCGTGCCCTCCGCGATGAGGCCCCGCTCGAACTCAAAGAGGGCCATATCATTCGAGAGGGTTTTTCGCAAGAACTCGATGAGCTCAAAGCCCACCAGAGAATCTACACGCACAAAGTTTTGGAACTTGAAGCTCGCGAGCGCGAGCGGACGGGTATCCAGACGCTGAAAGTCGGGTTCAATACAGTTTTTGGATACTATCTTGAGGTCAGCAAAGCTGCGGCCAAACGCGTTCCCCCAGAATATCATCGTAAGCAGACCCTCGCGAATGCCGAGCGCTTCATCACCCCGGAACTCAAAGAGTACGAAGAGAAGATTCTGTCGGCGGAGGAGCGTTCCAAGCGTTTAGAGTATGAGCTGTTCTGCGGGGTGCGCGACCAGGCTGCTCAGAAGATTTTGGAGATTCAGCAGGTGGGCCGGATCGTCGCGGAGCTCGATATCTTCTCGGCGCTGGCCGAGGTCGCCCATCTCTCGCACTATACGCGCCCACGCTTCACCGATCGGCACGAGATCTCTATCACCGAAGGCCGACATCCCATCGTAGAAAAACTCCTCCCCGCCGGAGAGTTCGTGCCCAATGATCTTGTGCTCCGAGAAGGCGAATATCTTGTCGTATTGACCGGGCCGAACATGAGCGGCAAGAGCGTCTATTTAAGACAGGTCGCGCTCATCTGTCTGTTGGCCCAGATCGGTTCGTTTGTGCCAGCCAGGGAAGCAACCCTTCCCATTGTAGACAGAATCTTTGCTCGCGTGGGAGCGAGCGATATGCTTGCGGCAGGGTACAGTACGTTCATGGTTGAGATGCTGGAGACCGCGAATATTCTCAATACCGCGACCGCGCGCAGCTTGATCATCTTGGACGAGATGGGGCGAGGGACGAGCACGTTTGATGGGGTGAGTATTGCGTGGGCTGTCGCAGAGCATCTGGCGAGGAAGATTTGTGCCAAGACGCTCTTTGCCACGCACTATCATGAGCTCACGAAGCTGGCCGAGCGCGTCCCTGGTATTAAAAACTCTCATGTCCAAGTGAAAGAGTACGGCAATCGCGTGATCTTTTTGCACAAGGTGGCCGACGGCGCAACCGAGGGGAGCTACGGGGTGCACGTCGCGCGCATGGCCGGGCTTCCCGAGGAGATCACGCGCAAGGCCGACGAAATTTTGCAGAAGATCTTGGAGAACAACCCGCTCGATGCCATGGGGGAGCTTCGCAAGCCGCGCTTTGTCAAGCAGTTGGCGATCTTCCAAGCAGAAGAGCATCCCGTCATAAGAGAGCTCAAAAAGAGAGATATCAACAAGCTCACCCCCTTGGAGGCCTTGGAGCTTTTGGCGCAGCTCAAGCGACAATTAGAGTAGAAGCGCGGCAAGCTGTAAGTCTGCTTCTGTGGTGATCTTGATGTTGTGCGCCTCTCCGGGGACGATCTTCGCGTGCACGCCGCTCATGGCTAAGAGAGCACTCGCTTCGTCTAAGAAGTACTGCCCTTGGGCGCACGCACGCTCGAGCGCGTCGAGCAAGAGCGTGCGCTGAGCTCCCTGGGGGGTCTGCGCACAGAAGAGCCCTGAACGATCTACGTCGGCGATGATCAGATCTGCGCAGACACGCTTGACGCTATCACGAATAGGGAGCGCAGGCACAGCAGCCCCGTGCGTCTTTATAGCTGCGATCACGCGCTCAATGAGCGCACGCGAGACCAAAGGGCGTGCGGCATCGTGCACCAGCACGAAATCACCAGAAGCCGCCCGCACCCCGGCAAGTGCAGAGTCTTGGCGTTGGGCTCCTCCGTAGACGATCGTGAGGGGTCTTTCTAAGGCCGCCAAGGCCTGACGAGCTCTTTCGGTATCGTCAGGGTGAATGACCACGATCAGCTCTGCAATGAGATCGCAGTGGGAGAACGTCTCGAGGGAGTAGACTATGAGGGGCTTGTTCCGAAGGAGCACGTATGCTTTGGGAATAGATGCGCCCAGGCGCCTTCCGCGCCCGGCAGCCAGCACGATCGCCGTAGTCATTGGTCACGGGTCTCCTGCTCCCATTTTTGTGGCTCGAGCTTGGGCCGCACAAAGAGCATCTTGCCCGCTTCAGTCTGCAGGCTGGAATTCACGATCGTGCGAATCTTCTTCCCGATAAATCGTCGCCCGTTCTCTACGACGACCATCGTGCCGTCGTCTAGGTATCCGATCCCTTGGCCAATTTCTTCGCCTTTGTCAATCACTTCGACCTCGATCTCTTCACCGGGGATGAACCTGGGCTTGATCGCGTTGGCGAGCTCATTGATGTTGAGCACGGGCACGCCCTCGACCTTGGCGACCTTGTTGAGATTGTAATCCGTCGTGATGATTTTGGCGTTCAGTTCTTTGGCCAATTGGATGAGCTTGCGGTCCACATCGGGCACGCCCGGGTAATCTTTGTTCAAAGTTTCTACGGCGATCTCAGGGCTGCGGCGCAACTCCCCGAGAATATCTAAGCCGCGTCGGCCCTTGCGGCGTCGCAAGTTATCTGGCGAGTCCGCGATGGCGTGCAGCTCGCTCAGCACAAACTCCGCGATGACGATCTTGCCCTCGATGAAGCCCGTCTTGATGAGATCGCCGATGCGCCCGTCAATGATCGCGCTGGTGTCGAGCAATTTCGGGCCGGTGCCCGCAGCGGGAGATCGGGCTCCAAAGAGTTCGTCCCACAGATGCTCATGGCGCTGACCCACGATGAATCCCACGACGGCGAGCGAGAGCACTATCACCCCCTGCACGGCGCGCACGAGGGGGCTTTGGGCAAAGAGCACCTCTGCTATCCAGGCGACGACAAAGCCACACAAAGCTCCCCCTACGCTCGCAAACACGCTCTGCACCAGCTGACGTGCTCCGCCCTCTTTGGCGAGCTGGCGCTCGACCAGCTGGATGAGATTCGTCAGGAGCAGCGCTACTAATCCCCCTCCCAAAGCCCCGACGATAGTCTGGGCTTCCCAGTCATGGAGCCCGCTCAACGGCGGGGGAAGCGCCGGAACCCACCGCTCCATGAGACTCACCGCGATCCCGAGTGCTATGAGCGCAATATACGCCAAGACCTTCAGCACGATCCTTCCCCCTTGTTCGCGTTCTCGGCTCCTGCACCCCAGAATTGTATTGTAGCAAAAGCTTGACTTTGGGACAATCTTTGCGTTATGGTTGAGAGCAAGGAGCTGGTGCGGATGACCATTAGAGATGGGGTGCGCTGGGCCACGGAACGACTGCGGCGCAGCGCTATCGAAGCGGCACGTTGGGAAGCTGAACTGATCGTCGCTGACACCCTCCATATGGAACGTGTCGCTCTGTACGCCAGCCCGGAGCGACACCTCTCGCCAGCAGAACAAAAGCGCCTGACAGAGCTTCTCGAGCGCCGCTGTGCCGGGGAGCCGTTGCCCTATCTTGTGGGGTATACGGAGTTTTATCGGTGTCGTCTCGAAGTCACGCCGCAGGTGTTGATCCCTCGACCGGAGACCGAAGAACTTGTAGAGCGCCTTGTGAGAGACTACCCCAGCCCACCTGCGCGGATTTTAGATCTTGGCACGGGCTCTGGGGCCATCGCGATCGCCCTCGCTGCGGCTTGGCCTGCAAGCTCTTTTGTAGCGGCGGATCTCTCTGCAGAGGCGCTGGCTGTGGCGCGGAGGAACGCGATGCTCAACGGGGTGGCCGAGCGCATTCGCTTCGTCCAGTCCGATTGGTTTTCTCATATCGAAGGGGAGTTTGATCTCATTGTCTCTAACCCGCCGTATGTGCCAACAGCGCGTGTAGTCAATGCTCAAGATGAACTACGGTACGAGCCTCGCCTGGCTCTCGATGGCGGCGAGCGAGGGCTCGATGCCTTGGCCCACATCATTGGGGAGAGCCCGTCTCATCTTCGCTGGCGTGGTGCTCTGTATCTTGAGATCGGCTCTGATCAGGGCGCGTGCGTCCGCAAGTTGTTCCAGGAGGTCGGGGTGTTTGAGCAGATCGAGATCTGGCAAGACTTAGCAGGGCATGATCGTTTCGCGCGGGGGATCTATGGCCGCGTTGGTGCACGTCTCAGAACTTCGCTTCGTCACTCGTGAAGGGAAGACGATCTTAGAAGACGTTACCCTTCGGGTAGATCATGGCGAGTTTGTCTGTCTTGTGGGCCCGCCTGCGTCGGGGAAGAGCTTGATTTTAAAATTGCTCTGCCATGAGGTGCAGCCGCAGCGCGGCCAGATTCTCGTGGACGATCGGAACGTGACGCGCCTTCACACAAGCAAGCTGCCCGCCTTCCGACGACGCTTGGGAATCGTTCCCCAACAGCTCATACTTCCCAAGCGCACGGTGCTCGACGCTCTCTTGTTTAAGCTCAGAAGCTTAGGGATGGAGCGCGAAGAGAGCCACACCCGTGCAGAAGAGATCCTCGATATTCTCGGAGTCCCTGCAGATGCGCAGGTGACCGAGCTGGATCAAGCGCAGCACAAGCTCTTTGCGCTGGCGCTGGCTGCAAGCCATAATCCCGTGTTATTATTGATGGACGAGCCGTTCGATGGCTTAGCATATCAAGACGCCCAGCGTGTTCTTGATGGTATCAAGGCTGTGCATGAGCGCAAGCATATGGCGGTGCTGGCTGTGACGCGGCAGCGCCCATGGGCACTGCGCAGCGGGGCGCGCGTGATCTATCTTTGGCAGGGGCGCACGTACCACGAAGAGATTCAAAGCTCGGAGCTGAAAACCCAGACATGAATACGTTTCTTGTGAAGGAACTGCTGCGCACGCTGGTGACCCAGTGGCGGTTGCTCGTGGGGGGCATAGGAGCGATTCTGTTTGATGCTCTTGTAGTGAGTCTGTTTGTGGTCGTGAGGATCGCTTCGGGGGAGTGGGGGGAGAATCGGCTCATTGTGCTCTTTGATCCTGGGGTCTCAAGTGAGCAGATCCGGCAGATCTACCGTCAGGTGCGGGAATGGGAAGCGATCTCCGAGGTGTTCTACATTCCCAAGGATGATCCAAGATCTATTCAAGACGGGGTGGAGCCGGGGCGTGCCCCGGCGGGATATTTGCGCGTCACGGTGCGCCGGGACCTCAGTGAAGCTGAAGCGGTGCTGCGCGATCTTCCCGGCGTCGCCTCCGTGCAGAGCTATCAAAAAGGGGCGCTGCGCGCGCTCCTCGCATCTGAGGCGTATGCGAGAGCTCTCGCGACCGGGCTTCAGATAGGAAGTGTCCTCGCAGCAGGGCTTGTGCTGGTGATAGTAGTTCGTCTCTTGGCGGCGACGTGGCGTGGGGAGTTGGAGATCCTCTATCTTTCCGGGCTGCCTCCTCGAACGATCCGGTGGGCGTTCTTCAGTATCGCTGTGCTCCTCTCTCTGAGTGCTGGGGTGACGGCGCTCTTTGTCAGTATTTTTTTGAGGGGTGCGTCGAGTGTCCAGTATTGGGTGCCGGAGCTGCTGCAGCCTGGGGGCTTAGGATATGCGGGCCTGTGGAGTGTTGGGATGGCGCTCTGTATAGGGGTTGGGGCTGGCCTTGTGGGGGCGTGGACCATTCGGATCAGATTTTAGAGAATCTTCATGAGAACTCCTAACACCATGAGGCTGATCAACGCTACGGCGTCGCGCCACGTCCAGTGGGGTTGATAGAGCCGGGTGCGTGGCCGATCGGGATCGTAACAGCGGGCGGCCATGGCTTCCGCGAGCGCCTCCGCGCGCAGCAGGGTATTTCTCAGCAGGGGCACGAGAACTCTGACAATCTTGCGCGCCCGCTCGGCCAGAGAGCCCTCCGCGGGGTCGAGGCCACGGGCGCGCATCGCTTTGATGATTGCATCGGCTTCATCGAGAATTAACGGGACAAAGCGCAGCGAGACGCTGAACATCAGGGCGAGTCCACGCACCGGCACGCGGAGTTTCGCAAGGGGCAGCAAGATGCCCTCCAGGCCATCGGCGAGCTGGAGCGCTGAGGTCGTCACTCCTAGCAGCGCGCTGATCAACCCGAAGTAGATCAATCGGGCCGACAGCATTGTGCCGGCTCGGAGACCTTCGTCAGATATCTTCAATGGCCCCCATTGCCAGATGGGGTTCCCCGGTGCGCCAAAGAGCTGGAGCACCGCGCTCAGCGCGATTAAGACGGTCAGGGCTTGGACGGCGCGCACCACTGGCCAGAACCCGATCCGGCCGGAGGCGACCGCGAGCAAGAGAAACCCAGCAAAGACCAGATAGTCCCATACAGACTGGAGAAAGAAGACCGCGACCGCGAGCGCCAGAGCTGAGAAGATTTTGGTGCGCGGGTC
The DNA here is from genome assembly GCA_947085185.1 of Candidatus Fraserbacteria bacterium. Lineage (GTDB taxonomy): Bacteria > Bipolaricaulota > Bipolaricaulia > RBG-16-55-9 > DRXL01 > JANXCC01. Next base: position 26,920 of record CAMTVK010000016.1, read on the forward strand.
GAGCTTATGCAAGAAGGAGTCTTTGGGCTGGTAGCGGCCGACGAGCTTGTGCAGGGTCATAGAACTTTGCTATAGTACACCCGGGAAACTGCTCTTTGCAAGCCTAAGCCCCTCACTCATCGTCCGGTTTTGCTTGAGCCGCCCGAAATGATTAGAATAAAAATATGCGCTCTCTCACGCTGGTGCTCATCGCATTCTATCAGAAGCTGCTCTCACCCCTGATGCCGAGGGCCTGTCGGTTTTATCCCTCATGCTCAGAGTATGCCAAACAAGCCATTCAGAAACATGGGCTTCTCCGAGGGGGCTGGCTCGCCCTCAAGAGAATCAGTCGCTGTCATCCGGGTCATCCTGGGGGACTTGATCCCGTGCCGTAAAATCGCAGTTCCAAGTTACAAGTTCAGAACTTGAAACTTCGAACTTTTTACTTGGAACTGTATAAAGCGCGTCGTATTGTTGGGGTCGGTCTCGATCCCTTCGCGCAAGATCACTAAATGATAGCGCGTCGCTGCATGACGACTGGCAATAGCAGCACACGTCGGATCGCGCCGCTGCGCAATAAAGCGAGCCGCCCCCGCCGTATCATAGAAACCCGCTCTCGTTACTTGAAGACCCTCAAGAAATCTTCGACACTGCGCCAGAGCTTGAGGATGGGAGTAGACCGTGCGAATTTTTTCTAGAGAACTCTCTGGGATGCCCACAAGACAATGGCGCACCCGTATGGATATCTCTGCGCAGATCGAGATCTCTTCTGCAAACCCGCGCAAGAGCTCCTGGACTTCGCTGATGATCCCCGTCGTGGAGTTCTCCACGGGCAAGACCCCATAGTGAGCTTGGCCGGTGCGCACCCTCTCGAAAACTTCACGAAAAGTGCGACAGGGGATCGGCTCATACTGCGAGAATTGCTGAGCGATCGCATCCTCGCTGTAAGCACCAAGCTCGCCCTGAAAGGCCACGCGCACGCTCATGAGAGCCCTTCCTGGAGACGTCGCAGCTCTCTAAAGATTTGCGAAAAGATCCGGCGGATCGCACGCTCGTCCAAAGGGCCACGATTGAGGGCACATAATCTTTGAAGGATCTGGGCTTCACGCTCAGGAGCATAGAGGGGCAGCCCACGGGTACGCTTCTCTCGCCCGATCTGAAGAGCAAGCCTCGCGCGCTCGCTCAACAGCTCTAACAGCCGATCGTCTATCTGATCTATTTGGTGGCGCCACACGTTCAGGCTCATACGTATCTTGATTGAATCATGGCGCGCTGCCCTTGTCAAGAGGGAGCCGACCATTTATGATGAGATAGTATGTCCCTGCTGAGTACTGAAGACCTGACCCATCGCTATGGTGCCGAAACAGTCTTTGAAAGAGTCTCGGTGCAGGTGCACCGAGGGGATCGCATTGGGGTGGTCGGCCTCAATGGCAGCGGAAAATCCACGTTATTGCGCATTCTCGCGGGCTTGCACGAGCCTTCCCGCGGGCGCGTCGTGCGCGCTCGTTCTGTGCGGATTGGGTATCTTGCACAAGAGCCTCACTTTGAGAGCAACGCACCACTCTTCGATGAGATGCTTAAAGTCTTCGCCACGCTGCGCGAGCACGAGCATGAGCTCCAACGCATCGAACACGAGCTCGCACAAAACGCTGCTTCTCACAGTCTCCTGCAGCGCTATGATGAGCTTTTGGAGAGCTTTCGCCACCGTGGAGGCTACGAGTACCAGAGCCGCATCCATCAGGTGCTCGCCGGTTTGGGGTTCACTGCGCACGATGAGACAAAGCCCATCGCGCACTTGAGCGGAGGGCAGCGCGCACGAGCGGCCCTGGCTCGGCTGCTCCTCGAAGAGCCCGATATACTCTTGCTCGACGAGCCGACCAATCACTTGGACATAGATGCTCTGGAGTGGCTCGAAGACTATCTTTCGCGATGGAAAGGCGCTTTTATTATAGCCTCGCACGATCGCTACTTTCTGGACAAGCTGGTGCAAAGGATTTGGGAGCTGGAGTTTGGTCGTCTCTATGAGTATCCCGGCACATATTCTGTCTATAGAAAGCTGCGCCAGGAGCGTCTGGAGCGCCAGTGGAAGCTCTACGAAGAGCAGCAAGAGTTTATCCAAAAATCTGAAGAATTTATACGGCGCAACATCGCCGGTGGGGACTTTCGCGCCAGTCAAGCTCAAGCGCGCCAAAAGATGTTAGAACGACTCGAGCGCATCCCCAAGCCTCTCGTCCCCAAAAAGATTCACGTATGGATGGACGTGAAAAGACCCAGTGGCGAGCGGGTGCTGCGCGCTCGAGACTTAGTCATTGGCTATCCTGGGGTGCCGCTGGTGCGCTGTAAAAGTCTTGCGCTGCAGCGGGGGGAGCGCGCTGCACTCATCGGCCCTAACGGCTCAGGCAAGACGACTCTTCTGAAAACGATCATGGGAGAGATCCCCCCTCTCGAAGGCGCTCTCGAGGTGGGACATGGCGTGGAGATCGCGTACTTCCGCCAAAGCCAAACCGAGCTCGAGAGCCCTGACAAAACCGTGCTCGAAGCTGTACTGGAGAACAAAGAGCAAACGATCTCAGAAGCGCGTACTTTCTTGGGGCAGTTTCTCTTCTCCGGCGATGACGTCTTCAAGAAGATCTCCGAGCTATCGGGTGGGGAGCGGAGTCGGTTAGCTTTGGCGAGGCTGGCGCAGCTGGGGGGAAATCTCTTGCTCTTGGACGAGCCGACCAATCACTTGGACATGGACTCGCGCGAAGTCCTCCAAGAAGCCCTGAAAGAGTACAAGGGCACGATCGTGTTCGCTTCTCATGATCGGTATCTCATCCACGCGGTCGCTACGCAGATCTGGGAGATCCGGGATGGTGAACTAAAAATCTTCCGCGGGGATTATGAATCTTATCGGGGAGAGCGAGAGTCGAGCTCCTCTGGTAAGATCACCACAGAGCAGCGGAGGCGTCTCTCTCCTGGGAAGGAGCAGCGGTTGCGCGAGCGTCAGAGGGCGAAACTTGCTGCTCGTGAAGCCGAGCTGATGGCCCTTGTTACGGCACTGGAGAACGAGATCGCCCAGCTCGAACGAGAGATGGAGACGGCCAGCTCCGCTGGGGATTACCAGCGGGTACACGAGCTTGCAGAGCTCTACCGTCAAAAGCGCCAAGAGTTAGAGAGCGCCTCGGAAGACTGGGCTCAAGCGGCCCAAGAGCTCGCGAACTTTTCGAGGCACTCTCAGGGAGTATAAAATTTCGCTTCGTCGGCTTTGAAGCCGGCCTTGCTGTGCGTTCCATCACAGAAGGGCTTGTTCTTGGAGCCCCCGCAGCGACAGAGTGCCACCCACGGCCGATCAATCATGCTCTCCTTGCCAGAAGCGTCTACAAACCTTACCGGGCCCTTGATGAGATTGGGGCCGTCTTTCTTCGATTCGACGATCAGCTCAGCCATGATCGCCCCTCCTTCGGTTGTGAGATTTATTCTATCTGTTTTGCACAGCAGCTTCAACCCCTCAATATAGCTGCGCCAACCCAACCCACAGATCTGCGCCACACAAACGTCCTTGATCACAGAGATCCTTCGAAACGCTTCACGCGCGGCGATGTCCGACAGATGGACTTCAACTGCAGGCTTCCCCACAGCCGCGATCGCATCGCGAATCGCATAACTGTAATGCGTATACGCGCCGGGGTTGATCACGATCCCATCAGCCCAGTGACGCTCCTCGTGCAGCTTGTCTATGATCGCGCCTTCGTGATTGGATTGAAAGATCTTCAGTTCAAGCCCATGCGCAGCCGCGAACTCTTCCAATCTCTTGTTGAGCCCTTCAAGCGTCATCGTCCCATAGATATGGGGCTCACGCTCACCTAAGAGATTGAGGTTGGGACCGTGAATGACGACAATGCGCTTCATAGGTGTTCCAGAGCTTCTTGGAGTTCAGGCTCGGTGAGGAGACTGAGCGTGGGGTCTCCGATACGGCGCAGCAACACACACTGAATCTGCCCGTCACGGGATTTCTTGTCACGACGTATGAACTCGAGCACTGTGCGAGAGGACACCTGAGCTAAAGACGGCTTAGGAAATCGCGCGAAGAGCTGTTCGATGCGCTCCAGCTCCGAGGCGCTTAACCCCGCCTTAACGTGAGAGAGCCGAGCCTCGATCAGCATCCCCCACGCCACGGCCTCTCCATGACGCAGCTCATAAGCGCTTGCGGCTTCGAGGGCGTGCCCTACCGTGTGCCCGAAATTTAAAAATTTTCTGAGATGGCGTTCTCGTTCGTCCGCGGAAACAATCTCAGATTTGATGGCGCAGCATCGCGCGATGACCTCAGAAAGCGCGTGCGGGTCTTGCGCGAAGCTCTCAAGCTTTGTCTCAAGCTGCTCCAAGAGCGCGGGATCGCGAATCAGCGCGTATTTGATCACTTCGGCCAGGCCGGACCAGACCTCGCGTTTGGGCAGCGTCACCAGCACCGTTGGGTCTATGATCACACAGCGTGGCTGATAAAACGTCCCAATGAGATTCTTCCCCAAGGGATGATTGATCCCGGTCTTGCCCCCGACGCTGCTGTCAACTTGGGCGAGCAGCGTCGTGGGGATCTGCACATACGGGACCCCCCGCAAGAACGTCGAAGCGACAAAGCCCGCAAGATCCCCGATCACTCCCCCCCCCACAGCGAGAATCGTCGTCTGGCGGTCGCAGCGGGCTTGGAGGAGCTGCGTGTAGAGCATCTCTGCGGTCTGTAAGCTCTTCTGCTCCTCGCCCGCAGGCACGCTCACAAGAAGCGCCTCCACCCCGTTCCTCCCCAAAGAGCTCAGAATGACCTCTCCATAGAGCTGAGCTACAGTCGTATCGGTGATGATCGCGGCTCGCGCCCCCAGATGATAGTGCGTATAGAGTGCGCCTATATGCTGGAGCAGTCCCGGCTTGACCCAGATAAAGTAGCTGCGCTCGCCCAGCGCCACACCAACGATATGTGTGCCCCACGCGCTTCCCAACATCTCGCAGAGTGCCGCTACCGCTTCGGCAGGGGTACGCTCGTTCTCGACCGTGAGATCGGCAAGCTCGTAGCGGGCCTCTCGAGCGCGTGCTACCTCGGCAATCGTCTGATGTGCCAAGAGCGGACGCTCAGACTTATGTGCGCTGAGGCGCTGGGCTAAGAGTTCTGGACGGACTTTGAGATAGACACTGATGCCCGTGCGTCGGATGAGCTCCCAGTTTTCGTCGCAGAGCACCGCGCCGCCCCCTAAGGCGACGACGGCGTTCTCTTGTGGCACAACTTCGCGCAGAGTTTGGCTCTCGCGCTCGCGAAAGCCCAGCTCGCCTTCACGCTCGAAGATCTCAGCGATAGAACAGCCAGCACGCGCGACAATCTGCTCGTCTAAGTCTATAAAATCTCGTGGGAGGATGCGTGCCAAGAGCTTGCCCACCGTGCTCTTACCCGCTCCCATGCACCCTATGAGATAGATATTAGCGCCGCGTGCTCGCTTTAAGTTCTCGGACATAATCGGTCAGCGCTTGCGGGGAGATGCCCTCGGCGATCCGTGCAGCAAGAGCGCTCGCCACGATCACGCCGTCCGCGCCCGCTTGAGCTACTGTATGAATATGATCTGGCGTCGAAATCCCAGAACCAACAGCTACTTTGAGGTCCTCCGGCAGCAGTGGCCGCACGCGCTCAATCAACGGCACGACTGTAGGCGCGAGCGTCTCGCTCGGCCCGGTCGTGCCAGAGCGCAAGACCAGATAGACAAACCCCGAAGAGTATTCGCAGATCTTCTTTGCGCGCTCCTTATCGGTCTGGGGAGTGATGAAAAAAACCCGCGCGAGTCCGTACTTGCGCGCTTGATTGACCCACGACGTCGCTTCTTCGATGGAGATATCGGTGATGATGACCCCGTCAACGCCGGCTTCGCTACACCGCCGCGCAAACGACTCTTCGCCAAGCCGGCAGATCGGGTTATAGTAAGTCATGAGCAGAATGGGGAGCTCAGAACTTTTGCGCAGCTCCTGCACCATCTGGAGAGCTGTGAACACGGTCACTCCTTGGCGGAGCGCGCGGCTATGAGCAGCTTGTAAGATAGGACCATCTACAATGGGATCAGTAAAAGGCACGCCCAGCTCGAGTATATCGATCCCACCGGCCTCCAAGGCCCTTATATACTCAAGCGTGCGATCGAGCTGCGGGTCCCCTGTCATAATATACCCGATGAGCGCGGCCTCACCTCGACTCTGGACTTCCTCAAAGCGCTTGCTCAGTCGTTGGCTGAGTATCATAGTGTGTCACCGTATCTATATCTTTGTCGCCTTGGCCAGAGAGCGTAATCACGATGATCTGGTCGCGCTTCATGCGCTGAGCTCGCTGCAGCGCAGCGTAGACCGCGTGCGCGGCTTCCAGCGCCGGAAGAATTCCCTCCAGCTGGGCGAGCACCCGAAACCCTTCGAGCGCGTGCTCGTCGCTCACTGCGATATACTCCCCGCGCCCCAGCTTCTTATAGAGCGCGTGCTCAGGGCCTACGGCCGCGTAATCCAGCCCTGCCGCGATGCTATGGGTCTCTCGAATATACCCGTGCTCGTCTTGCAAGACGAACGTCTTCGCCCCATGCAGCACGCCCACGGAGCCCTGCGACAGCGAGGCGGCACCGGCAGCTTCGACCCCTAAGAACCGAACTCTCTCGTCGTTGACGAACGGAAAAAACGTGCCGATCGCGTTGCTGCCTCCCCCAACACACGCAACAAGCAGATCGGGCAGGCGCTGCTCGCGGCGCAAGAGTTGGCCCTTGATCTCGTCGCCGATCACGCGTTGAAAGTCGCGCACGATCATGGGATAGGGGTGCGGCCCCACAACCGAGCCGATCAAATAATATGTTGTGGGCACGTTGGTGACCCAATCGCGCAGGGCTTCATTGATCGCGTCTTTGAGCGTCTGGGAGCCGCCAGTGACGGGATGCACTGTGGCCCCCAAGAGCTTCATGCGCTGGACGTTCATCTGTTGGCGTGCGATGTCGCGCGCGCCCATATAGATCTCTGCATGTAAGCCGAGCACAGCGCAGGCCATCGCTGTGGCGACGCCGTGCTGTCCTGTGCCCGTCTCGGCGATCACGCGCTTTTTGCCCATGGCGCGCGCCAGCAATGCTTGCCCCAACGCGTTATTGAGAGTATGAGCACCCCCGTGCACCAAGTCTTCTCGTTTGAGAAAGATCTGTGCGCCTCCGGCGTACTCCGTGAGGCGTTTGGCAAAGTAGAGCGGGGTAGGGCGCCCGCCGTAGTCGGTGTGCAGGGCCTTCAGCTCGCTTTGGAAGTCAAACCGCGCAGAGATCTCTCGGTATGCGCGCTCCAGTTCTTCGAGCGCCGGGATTAAAATCTCTGGGACGAACTGGCCCCCAAATTCCCCAAAGTGTCCGTCCTGGGGGAGCTCGCTCAGCTTGGTTGTGCTTGACCTGATCGGAGCTTTCGCAACCATAAGGTCTCACCCTCTGAAGCAGCGTCTGTCATTATACCCGATAGTATGGAAGTTTGTCTGGGCGGTTTCGCCGCTGTACAATCTGAGCGTGAGAGGGCAGATTGAAGAGCTCGTCCAGATGTTTCAGGAAGCCCGGTATGCCGTCGCCCTCACTGGGGCGGGGGTGAGTACCGATTCGGGCATCCCTGACTTTCGCAGCCCCAGCACGGGCCTATGGGCACAGTATAACCCTCTCGAAGTCGCTTCTCTTGAAGGCTTTCGTAGGGATCCCCTGAGGTTCTATGAGTTCTGGCGCCAACGGTTTGCTAAGTTAACCAGCGCTCAGCCCAATATCACCCATCAGGTGCTCGCCAAGCTCGAAGCGCTCGGGTATCTCAAGTGTGTTATTACTCAGAATATTGACGATCTCCACAGGCGGGCCGGCTCCAAAAGAGTTCTCGAAGTCCACGGCAACTACACGCGCGGAATCTGCCTGGGGTGCAGAAAGCCTTATGCGATCCAAGAGATCTTTGAGAAACTCGAACATCATTGCGTCCCATCATGCGATGCGTGCGGGGAACTGCTCAAGCCCGACGTCGTGCTCTTTGGGGAGCTGCTCACTCCGGACTTCGATCAAGCTGTGATGGAGATCGAGCGGTGTGATCTCGTGTTCGTTTTAGGGACTTCGTTAGAAGTCTATCCCGTAGCCGGGCTGGTACCACAAGCCAAGAGCTCCGGAGCGCGTATTATTATTATCAACCGTGACGAGACGCCCTTCGACCCCATCGCTGAGTTGGTCCTCCGCAGCGAGCTCCAGCCCGTTATGGCAGAACTGCAGCGCAGGCTCATCGGGTAACTCACGGGCGTTTGCATGAGAACGGTCCTCTCTGCTAAACTTACAGTACGCTCTTTATGGACACCGTGCTCATTCTCGATTTTGGCTCACAGTACACCAAGCTCATCGCGAAGGCGGTGCGCGGGCTGGAAGTCTATGCCGAGATCGTCCCCTCGGATATCTCTGCTTCCGAGGTGCAGCGACGAGCCCCACGAGGGCTCATCTTCTCAGGAGGTCCAGCCAGCGTCTATGCCCCCCAAGCCCCACGCTGCGATCGGCGCATCTACGAACTTCAGATCCCCATATTGGGAATTTGCTACGGGATGCAACGGATGGCTCATGACTTGGGGGGGCGCGTCCTACGAAGTGACAGGCGTGAGTACGGGCCTACTACGATCGAGATCGTTCAGAGAGATACGCTGCTTGAGGGCCTGAACGACCACGAAGAAGTCTGGATGAGCCACGGCGATGAGATTCAAACTCTTCCCCCACATTTTGTTTGCCTTGCCAAGACGACTCATGGGGCTTATGCAGCTATAAGAAGCCGCGATGGGCTGCTCTATGGGATTCAATTCCACCCGGAGGTGGCTCATACCCCCAAGGGCACAGAACTTCTCAGGAATTTTCTGTTTGGGGTTTGTCGGATAGGGGAGCGCTGGCACCCCGAAGATCACGTGCACGAGATCATCGCACGACTCAAAGAAGATCTGTCTGACACGCACCATGCGCTCATGGGGGTCTCCGGAGGGGTCGACAGCAGCACCGCAGCGGTGCTCGTCCATCGCGCCATCGGCGATAGGTTGATTCCCGTGTTCATTGATACGGGGCTGTTGCGTCTTGGGGAGGTCGAGCGCACACGGGTCGTCTTTGAGAGGCTCGGCTTGCGTCTGCGCGTTGTTGATGCCAGCGCGCGCTTTTTTGCTGCTCTTGAAGGGGTCACTGACCCCGAAGAAAAGCGCCGACGCATTGGAGCAGCGTTCATCCAAGTCTTTGAAGAAGAATCCCAAAAGCTTGCGCGCGAGGTCGGGGGCATTGACGTGCTCGTCCAAGGGACGATCTATTCCGATGTCATAGAGAGTGCTGGCTCCCCAGGGGCAGACAAGATTAAAAGCCATCATAACGTAGGCGGGCTTCCGGAGCGTGTGCCGTTTCGGATTATCGAGCCCTTGAGGGATTTCTTCAAAGACGAGGTGCGCCAGATCGGTGTGCGCTTGGGGATCCCCGAAGAGATCATGTGGGAGCAGCCTTTTCCTGGGCCGGGGCTCGCTGTGAGGATCTTAGGGGAAGTGACCCCACAGCGAGTGCGCATATTACAGAGAGTGGACGCGATTGTGCGCGAAGAGATTCAGAGAGCTGGGCTGGCTCGAGCGGTCTGGCAGTATTTTGCCGTGTTGTTGCCCATACGCAGCGTGGCGGTCTTGGGGGATGGACGCGCCTACGGGCACGTGGTCGCGGTGCGCGCTGTAGACAGCCGCGATGGCATGACCGCTGACTGGTTCCAGCTTCCCTATGACGTATTGGGGAGGATTTCGAGTCGGATCACGAACGAAGTCGAAGGGGTCACCCGGGTAGTTTATGATATCACTTCCAAACCTCCAGCTACGATAGAATGGGAATAAATCTGGCTCTCGCGGAGATGAAAGTCTGTCTCTATCTTGAGGCGGAGAACGTCGTGGCGCGCTCGGGGTTTCGCACCGCATTTGCTCAGCACGTGCGCGCCCTGGAGAGGGTGGGGGTGCCCGTGACCACCGATCCGACAGAGTCTTCGTTTGATATTCTGCACGTGCATTGGTTTGGCCCGCGCTCGCTCTACTATCTCAAGAGAGCCAAACAACAGGGCAAGATCGTGATCGCGCACGCCCACAGCATCGGTACGTATGACTTCAAAGACAGCTTCACGCTCTCGAACACCTTCGCGCCGCTCTACGAAAAATATCTCACGTATTTCTATGAGCTGAGCGATGCGGTCGTCACCCCATCGGAGCATGCAAGGAGGCTCTTGCGCGCTCAGGGGATCTCTCGGCCGATCTACGTTATCAGCAATGGTGTGGACTTGGACAGATTCAGGGGGAACCCCCAAGCGCGCGAGGAGTATCGTCGGCGTTTGGGGCTGAAACGCTTTACGGTATTCTCTGCGGGCAATATTATTCCCCGCAAGGGTGTCCTCGATTTTCTTGAAGTCGCGCGGCGGTTGCCACACTTCGATTTTGTCTGGTTCGGCCATATGTGGAGCCGTCTGCTCGCGTTTGACAGCGAGATGCACCAGGCGCTCGACGAGCGCCCTTCCAACGTGAAGCTTCCCGGGTTTATTGAAGACACTCCTGGGGCGTTCTCCGCGTGCGATCTACTGTTCTATCCGTCTTACGGAGAGACGCATGGACTGGTGCTCTTCGAGGCTGCTGCTCTGCAGCGCCCTATCTTGATGCGTGACCTGCCGGAGTACACGGCGGCTGGATGGCACGATGAAGAGAACTGCCTCAAGGGGAAGACTCTGGACGATTTCTGTGAGAAGATTCTGCGTCTTGCTCAAGATGAATCGCTGCGCGCGCGGCTTGTCCAAAGGGCTTATCGGTTGGCGGAGGCAAACTCCCTCGACCGTGTGGGACACCAGCTCTCCAAGCTCTATGAGGAGTTGCTTCGCGCGAAGGGGGGAAGAGCATGAAGATCTGTCTCTATTTGGAAGCCGCGGAATTTGTCGCCAAATCTGGGTTTAAGTCGGCCTATGAGCAGCATCGCAAGGCCTTGCAGCACGTTGGGGTGCCGGTCACCGACGACCCCGACTCAGACTATGACGTGCTCCATTTGCACTTTTTTGGGCCGAAGTCGCTCTTCTATTTAAAGCGCGCCAAGCGCCTCAAAATCCCCGTGGTCGTCCACGCCCACAGCATGGGGGCACACGACTTCGAAGATAGCTTCACGCTCTTCAATTCCATCGCGCCTCTGTACGAAAAATATCTCTATTATTTTTACGAATCGAGCGACGCGATCGTCACGTGTTCTCACTACGCCCGCATGCAGCTCCAAGCGCAGGGGATCACCAAGCCCATCTACGTTATCAGTAACGCTATAGATCGGGAGCGCTTTCGCTTCTTGGAAGAGGGGCGCCACTTCTATCGAGCTCGGTTGGGATTGAGAGACTTCACGGTCTTTTGTGCAGGCAACGTTATTCCGCGCAAGGGGATCTTAGATTTTCTCGAAGTGGCGCGGCGCCTTCCCCAGATAGATTTCGTCTGGTTTGGACACATCTGGCCCAAGCTCTTGACGTTCTACCCGGAGATGCATAAGGCTCTTGAGAACAGGCCGCCCAACGTCACGATGCCCGGGTTCATCGAGGACACCCCCGCGGCGTTCTCCGCCGGGGATTTGTTGTTCTTGCCGTCGTTTCGCGAGAACCAGCCTATGGTCTTGCTGGAGGCGGCGTCGCTGGGACGACCGTTGGTCGTGCGCGATATCCCCGAATATCGTGGGTGGTTAGCAGACGGCGTGAACGCCCGCACCGGCTCGTCCGTGGAAGAGTTTGTCCATATTATCTCAGAGATCGCGCACAATCCGCAGGAGTGGCAACGGCTCTCCCACGCTGCGCAAGAGCTGGCGCAAGCGAGTAGCCTCCCCGTCGTAGGCCAGCGCTTCAAAGAACTCTATCAGCAGCTCTTAGCGGTACCTGTATGAAGCTCTCCGTGGCCATCCCCGCCCATAACGAAGAGGCCTATATCACCCAATGTCTCCAGTCTTTAGCACACCAAGATTTCCCCGATGAGCTGGAGATCGTGGTCTGTCTGAATTTGTGCACGGACAGAACTGAAGAGATCGTGCGAGATTGTACCAAGACGTCTCCGTGGCCGATCAAGGTTGTCTTTGAGACTCAAAAGGGGGTGAGCTGGGCGCGCCAGACCGCGTGCGAGGCGACTTCCGGGGAGATCATCGCGAGTGCTGATGCCGATGCGATCTACCCGCCTGAGTGGGCAACACGCATCGCGCGCGCCTTCGCAGAAGACCCCCAGCTCGTGGTGCTCTACGGCCCGGTGCGATTGCACGACTTTGCCGGGTGGGCTTCCCAACTCTTCCACCCCATACTCAACGATACGATCACGCATCTGGGGCGCCTTGTCGGGTGGCACAACGCCATCGGCTCGAATTTCGCGATGCGCCGCGAGGCGTTCTTCGCCGTCGGTGGGTTCAACACATCTTTGAAAGCCCTCGAAGATCACGAGATCGTGCGAAGATTGCGCCGTTTTGGGCGCGTCCGCTATGATCCTCGCTTAGTAGCGTACGCTTCGGCGCGTCGCTATAATCGTCTGGGAGTTTGGAAGACCATAGGCTTTTATGCACGAAATGCGGTGCGCGCTGTGATCCTCAAGCGCGACGTCGAGGATTTAGAAGACCTAAGCAACATCTAGAAAAGGGGGATCGTTGGGTACACAGCGTGTCGTCGTGATCGCCCTGGATGGGGCAACGTTCGATCTCATTGAGCCGTGGGCTGCTGCGGGGTATCTGCCCCATCTGCGCACCCTCTTAGAGCACGGGGCTTGGGCGCGCTTAGAGAGCACCCAGCCGCCCATCACGGGTGCAGCCTGGACGAGCTTTCAGACAGGGGTCCAGCCGGGACGTCATGGACTCTTTGACTGGCTCGCGCGCAAAGACGGAAGCTACGCGCTCGCCCCGATCAGCTCTCAGGCTATCACACAAGAAGTCTTGTGGGAGTATCTCAGTCGGCACGGCAAGCGCGTCGGCGTGATGGGCGTGCCTGTCAGCTATCCCGCTCGTCCCGTCAACGGCTTTCTCCTCACGGACTTGCTGACCCCCGATGGAGTCAATTACGCTTCTCCCCAGGACCTGAAAGACGAGATCGAGCGAGCGATCGGGCCCTATCCGGTCATGCCGGAGCACTGGCGCGGCCGCTATGCCGCGCACCAATGGCTCGCAAACTTAAAGAGATCTCTCACGCGGCGCGCCGAGATCGCCCTCTATCTCTTACGGAGAAAGCCGTGGGATTTCTTCATGGTGCACATCATGGAGACTGACTCTGTGCAGCACCAGATGTGGCATCTGTTAGATAACGTCAAACGTCCGCGCTACCACGGGGGGAACTGCTCGGGAAACCCGATCTTGGAGATCTATCAGCTTGCTGACCGTGTCGTCGGACAGATCGCAGAAGAGCTCGATAGCACCACGACGCTCTTGGTTATCTCCGATCATGGCTTTGGCCCGCTGTATTATAATATCTATCTGAACTGTTGGCTCCACGAGCATGGCTATTTGACCCTCAAGAGCAATGCGACGACTCTCCTGAAGAAGCTGGCATGGCGTGCTGGGCTAACTCCCGAAAATCTCTATGTCTGGGCAGAGCGATTGAGAGTGCTCGATCTGGGGGCACGCGTGCGCCATGGCCATCTGCACGATCTGTTGGGGCGCGTCTTCCTCTCGACACAGAACATAGATTGGCCCAGGACGCGCGCGTATTCTTATGGCAACGTGGGGCAGATCTATCTCAATCTCCAAGGGCGCGAGCCGCAAGGGTGCGTCGAACCGCAAGAAGCCCCAGCGCTCATCGCCGAGATCATAGCCAAACTCAAAGATTTTACCAACCCCTACACCGGCCAGCCCGTCTTCGAGAAGATCTACCGCAAAGAGCAGATCTACTGGGGCGAAGCGCTCGCTCGCGCTCCAGAGATCCTCGTAGTTCCCAAAGACGGTATCATGGCTGTAGGCACTACAGAGTTTCTGTCCAATCGCACGATCTCGCCCACGTATGCGGGGTCAGGGTGGCACCGCATGGAGGGGGTCTTCATGGCTCACGGGCCGTTCATTTCCCCTGGCCGGAAGGGAAAGCTTCAGATCGTTGATCTTTTCCCGATCATTGTGACGCTACTCGATCTCCCCATCCCCAAGGGGCTAGACGGTCGTCTTCCTGACGATCTTATGCAGAAAGACCTAATCCCTTGCCCCTCTTCACCCTCATCTCCAGCCCCTCTTCCCTCAGAGGGAGAGGGAAGTCAAGGGATGAGGGGCTTAGGGGAGAGATGGGAGAAGGAGATCCGTGAGCGCCTGAAGGGCTTAGGGTACGTCTGAGTATGGTGCGGCGACATTTGTTCGTTCTGGTCTCAGCGATCCTTGGGGCGGGGATCCTTTTGGGGGTTCTTATCTATCTGGGCTGGGGGAGCGTGCCGTCGCAGGGGCTGGCACTGTGGGCACGGTTCCTCGCCGGTGTCGGGATCGTCGTGAATCAGATTGGGATGTTGGGGCTGTGGGGCTTTTTATCGCTCACTGGGATCATTCTCGCGACGTTGATCTGCTGGTCCTTAAGTTGGTGGATCATCTTGCGGGCGTATGGGGTGCGTGTCAGTTGGTGGGCCACGTGGCGGGCGCGGGTGTGCGGGTTCGCCATTACATACTTGACGCCTTCGATGTACTTAGGGGGAGAGCCAGCGAGCGTCTATCTCATAGCGCGGGAGCAGCAGGGGGCTTCCCCAGCGACGCGCATCGTCGCGACGATCTTGGTCGCAAAGCTCTTAGAAGGGCTCTGTCTGCTTGCGTTCATCTATCTGGGGGTCTACTATGCGCTCGTGACCAAGCTCTTGCCTTTGGACGACACGGGAGCTATTGTGACGGGGATGGTGCTCTTTGGGGTCTTCTTAGCGCTCTTAATGGTTAATCTTGCGGGGCATCGGTTGTGGGGGACGCGGGTGTTGGGCTGGCTGAAGGAGCGGTTGCCGTGGAAGCGCGCGCTCGAGATCGCCCAAGTGAAGGTGCGCGAGGTCGAAGAGGATGTCTTTATTGCGTTTCGCGAGCATGGGCGGGCGACGCTGTTGGCGTTCTTCCTCAATCTTTTGGCGACATTCTTTGTATACTTGCGCCCACAGGTCTTCTTTCTCTTTGCGCTGCGCGCGTTCTTCCCCTGGTCGTATCTGTCGGTGATCTACACGCTCTTCATATTTTTAGGGGCGTTCTTTTGGATCACCCCTGGGGGCACAGGGATCTTCGAGGTGGGCAGCTGGGGCATTTTCAGTTTGTTTCCATTGATCTCGCTGGTCACGCACGCCCCCATTGCTGTCCCTCAGGAGAGCGCCATCGCGTTTGCGTTGACGCTGAAGACCATTGAGTTTCCGTTGGTGGGGTTAGGGCTGTTCTATTTAATTCGCGTGGGCTTTCTGAAGATTCCCAAGCCGCCATTGCATCATTAGATCATCATAGGTCGTAATGAAGGGAAGTCACGGCACGCCCCAGCGCCAGGGCGGCCAGATGCGCAGTAAATACCTGCCATTGACACTTTCGTGCTTAACAAATCCAAATACTTCAAAGCGGGAGTCAAAACTGTGCATCGAATTGTCCCCCAGCACGAAATAATGCCCTTTTGGCACAAGGACATGTACACCAGGGTGAGCCATCCATCCTCCTATGTTATGGTAGCATTGCCTTTGAGGGTCAGGATGCTCAGGATGGTTAAATTTTTCAGACCTCACCGGTTGATCATCGACGTAGACGTAGCAGTCTTTGATACTCACGCGCTGCCCGCCCACGGCGATAAGACGTTTAGCAACGCGCCCATCTTTAAATTCAAACGAGATAATGTCTCCCGGCTGCAAAGGGCGCAGGCCGAGCTTCCAAGAAACCTTCTCAACAAGAAAGATATCTCCATATTGGATTGTGGGATCCATGGAGGACCCGGTGCCAGCAGGTCTTAGCACAACAGGGCTGAGAGGACTGAGCCACTTGCCTATAACCACTATTGAAGTCGCTATGATTACGATTTGTGCCCAAGAGATCATACGATCCACTTTAGGTGTTGTATGAACACCTTGATGTTCCAGCCAGCGTGCTACAAATGGCTTTCTGCGGCTAACGTCTGCAGGCTCAACTTTTCTCATATCTTATACTGGTGCCCTTCCCCACTCCCCTATCCGTCAATTTTGAGATAACTTCTTGTCAACCTTTCACTTGCCCAAGACTGATCAACAGCATCCAGAAAAAGCTAGTAACTAAAACAGGGAGCGATATTAACCCAATCGCCAGGAGCCTTCCTTGAGTCCCCTCA
>CAMTVK010000017.1:0-132950 GCA_947085185.1 Candidatus Fraserbacteria bacterium
CAAAGAGGCCCATTGCCCTGGGTGTGTGCCGTCCCATCGTCGTCGCCCGCCGGTCCTGCACAACCCCCAGGACCTCGACGACTTTCGTGCTTCCGCCCTTGGCATCAGCACTCTTCACTTGTCAAAGACCCCCACCGGCCCATCGGCCCGACGCTCATCGCCCCCATTCTACACCCCTCGACGACCACAAGTCAAGAGGACACCCCCCTCGATGTAATGGGTCAAGAGATCGTTACCAGGGCCCAGGACCCAAACAGTTTGTCAGTTGATCAGTTTTTCAGTTCTCAACTGTAGGCCGCCGAGGTTCAAGAAGCCCTAACTAGCTCCTCGTCACCTGTTGTCCTACTGAGTATGATAGTGACGCCATGCGCGTCGGCATCGGGGTAGATTTTCATAAATTTGCGCCCGAGCGCAAGCTCGTGCTCGGCGGCGTCGAAATCCCCTATGAACTTGGGTTGTCTGGGCATTCCGACGCCGATGTCTTGCTCCACGCCATCTGCGATGCACTGCTCGGCGCTGCAGCCCTGGGCGACATCGGTCAACACTTCCCCAACACTGACCCGCGCTACAAAGACATCCCAAGTACCACGCTCTTAACGGAAACACACAGAAAGATCACAGCAGCAGGCTTTGCTATCGCAAACATTGACGCGACAGTGATCGCCCAAGAACCCAAGATCGCCCCGTATATCTCAGCGATGCGCGAGAGGATCGCACAGACGCTCGGACTTTCCAAATCTCAGATCAGCATCAAAGCGACGACGCCCGAAGGGCTGGGCGCGCTAGGTCGCCGTGAGGGGATCGCCGTCTGGGCCGTGGCGCTGCTCACTTCCCAAAAAAGCGCATGATATCGTTATACGTCACTAAGAGTATCAGTCCAATCAGGACGAGAAACCCAATATAGTGAATGAGCCCTTCTTTCTCGGGTGGGATGGGCTTACGGCGGATCATCTCAATCAAGAGAAAGATGACTCTGCTGCCGTCGAGCGCCGGGATGGGCAGGAGATTAAATAGCCCTAAATTGAGACTCAACACCGCGACAACAAGCAGGAACGGCATCAACCCAAACTGCAAGGATTGCCCCAACACCCCGGCAATTCCTAGAGGACCGCTGATCTCTCCGCTGGCCTGCTCGAACCGCTGGGGAAGGCTCTTGAGCCATTCGACAATAGCCACGACCGTATCCCAAGAGCGCTGTGCCCCAACGAGAATAGTCTGTCCGAAGGAGACCCGCCGCATTAAGACTTCCGGCTCGAAGCCGCTAAAGATCTCAAGCTCCGCCCGCCCAGCCAAAGCGAGCGTGAGCGTCAGCTGGCGCTCCCCACGCTGGACTACAACAGTGGCACTCTCAGAGCTCAGCAGGAGCTCGCGCATCTGCCAGAAACTCCAGATCGGCGTATTATTGATAGAGAGCACGCGATCGCCAACCTGCAGCCCTTGCTGAGCTAGGAACGCCTCCGGCGCAAGCTTAGCTATGACGCTGCTTGTGGAGACAGGCGCAAACTTGACTCCAATAATATAGCGTCCGTCGCGCTCGGACCAAGCGGGCTTCACCGTGACCGCAAGATGCGTATCGTTGCGCCGCAGCTGCAGGGTGATCTCCTGTCCATTGGCGTTGCGAATGATCTGCTGGAGCTGCTGAGCTGAATAGATTATTTTCCCGTTGACTTGCTCGATCCGGTCTCCAATTTGAATGATCCCTTCAGAGGGACTGGGACGGCCGTCGGGCATGGAGACGAGCGCAGCGACCTCCAAGTAAGGCAACCCAAACACCCCCACAATCGCGATCATCAGGAAGATCGCCGCGATAATATTCATCACTGGTCCGGCCAGGACGATGATCGTGCGCTGCCAAGCGGGCTTGCTTGTGAAGAGTCGTTCTTTAGGGACGGCTTGGTCTTCTTCGCTCTCGCGGTCTTCTCCGGCCATGCGCACGTAGCCCCCGATGGGAAAGATTCTAAGAGAATACTCGGTCTCGCGGCCCTTGCGGCGCCAGATCGCCGGCCCCATGCCAATGGCAAACTGATGGACCCATACGCCAAAGAGCCGCGCCGCCGCAAAGTGCCCCCACTCGTGAATCAACACAAGAAACGCGATAGTAACAAGAAACGCGATGACTGTGATCACCATGCTCATAGAGCTCCTTCGATCTGTTCAGCTGTGATCTCTAGGATGTGTTGCGTCTGAGGCGTCACGCGATACTCTTCGTTGACTGCCTCGCCGACGATCCATATTAGCGCATTTTCGTCACAAATCAAGGGGATGACACCACGCCGCTCGCGTGGGATCTTTCTGTCTATGAAGAAATCTTGGAGCTTCTTCGTTCCTGATCTTAGACGAATGCGATCCCCCGGGCGGCGGTTGCGCACCCGTAAGCTCCCGTGAACCTTGTCAGCATCTAAGAGGACTCGGAGTTTATCCCTCAGTTTTGAACTTCGAACTTGAAACTGAGAACTGAGCACTGTCTGAAATCGCCAGCCGATCTCTGGGAGTGCTGTCTCACCGGGAACGGTGAGCAGATATTCAAAATATCTCTGCGATGTCGATGGCTGTGCTGTCACGATCACCTGATGGTGACGGCGCAGTACCCTCACGCCTGCGGGCAGGTGCAACTCGCCCGCACCATGGCGGGATGCCCATTCTAATACGCTCTCGATGTGTGCAGCCTCGGGCTCACAGAGCGGGTTCACCCGTGCGATCGCGTGGCGCAGCACAAGTCCCCGAAGATATTCTGAGAGCCCTAAGAGACTCTGGAGATCGAGAGTGAGCCCTTGAGGGCTCTCGTTCTTGATGAGCTTGGTGAGGGCTTGTTCGGCATCGCGTTCGAGGGCGCGTGCGGCTTGAGCGAGCAGACGCGCCGTCCGCCCTAATGCTGCCAGCACATTGGGATTGTATTCTTTCAGTATGGGGAGCAGCTCATGGCGGATCTTATTACGAAGGATCGTGGTGTCGTAGTTAGTGGGGTCTTCGCGCCAGCGGAGCTTATGAGTTTGAGCAAACGCTATGATCTGGTCGCGGGTGCACTCGATGAGCGGGCGAATATAGATGAGCTCTCCGGAGATGCGCGCTGGAGGGATGCCGGTGAGGCCCTCTAGGCCGGAGCCGCGCAAGAGTCTCATCACGAGGGTCTCGGCTTGATCGTTGAGCGTGTGTCCCAGCGCGATCTTGGTGAGATTGTGAGCTCGGGCTGTCTTCTCTAAGAACTGATAGCGCAGGTGTCGTGCTGCGACTTCCAGCGAGAGCTTGTGTGCGTGGGCATAGGCGGGCACGTCGGCGCGCTCGGTATAGAATTTCAGTCTGAGAGAGCGCGCAAGCTCTCTTACGAACTTGGCATCCTGAGCGGAGTCAGGCCGGATGGCATGATCGAAGTGGGCCACAGCGAGCGAGAGTTGGAGCTCTTCTTTCAGGGCATGCAACGCGTGCAGCAGAACGACCGAGTCTACCCCACCCGAGACGGCGATCAGCACGCGGTCGCCGGGCTGGAGCATCGCGGAGCGCGCGATCGTGTTGCGGACTTGGTCGAGCATCTCGCATGTATTCTGCCATGTCCGGCGCGCTCGCGCAAGAGAGTTGCTCACAGCAATCTTGATGAAGTAGAATTACGATATGCCGCGCGAGGCGATCTTGCGGGGGGAAGAGCAGGAAGAAGATCAAGGCACTCTCTTGTCGTTGCGCCCGCAGAAGCTGTCGGAATTTATCGGTCAGGTGCAGATCAAAGAACAGTTACGGCTTTACATGGAGGCGGCGCGCGCCCGCGGCGACGTCTTAGATCATATCCTGGTGCACGGCCCGCCCGGCCTGGGCAAGACGACGCTCGCTTTGATCGTCGCTGCGGAGATGGGGGTGGATATAAAAATTAGCTCTGGGCCGGCCATCGAGCGCCCTGGTGACTTGGCTGCCCTGCTCACCAATCTCAACCCCGGCGATGTGCTGTTTATTGACGAAATCCATAGATTGAGAAGAAATGTCGAAGAGCTGCTCTACCCGGCAATGGAGGATTTCAAGCTCGACTTAATCATTGGCGAGGGGCCGCACGCTCAGTCTATTCGATTGGATCTGCCCAAATTCACGCTCATCGGCGCGACGACGCGCACCGGACTTCTGACGAATCCCTTGAGAGATCGCTTCGAGGTCGTCTTTCATCTTGATTTCTATGACGAATTTGAGCTGAAAGAGATCGTGCTGCGTGGGGCGCGGATCTTGGGGGTGAAGATCGCCGAAGAAGCTGCACAAGAGATTGCGCGGCGGGCGCGGGGCACGCCGAGGGTCGCCAACAGATTACTGAAGCGCGTGCGCGACTTCGCTCAGGTGAAGAAGAGATCTCTCGTAGACAGAGAGATCGCTCGCCAAGCCCTCGCTATGCTCCAGATAGACGAAGAGGGTCTGGACGAGTTAGATCGCAAGATTCTTAGGACGATCATTGAGAAATTCGGTGGGGGCCCGGTGGGGCTGGAGACGATCTCGGCGGCTCTCAGCGAAGAGAAGGACACGATCTCTGAAGTCTATGAGCCGTATTTACTGAAGAAGGGGTTCATTCAGCGCACCCCGCAAGGGCGCATGGCGACTGAGCGGGCGTATAGACACCTGGGGATTGCGCGCGCGCAGGAGACCCCGCTTCTGTGAGAAGTATGTCGCTCAAGGAGTGGCCCGGCGTCTACGCGCACTATCGGGAATATCTGCCCCCAATTGCTGACGAGCATATCGTGACGCTCTTAGAAGGCGACACTCCCCTCGTGCGGGCACAGCATATCGAGCGTCGCTTTGGGCTGTCGTGCGCCCTCTATCTCAAATGTGAAGGGGCCAATCCCACAGGTTCGTTCAAAGATCGCGGCATGACCGTCGCGATCTCGCAGGCCAAGCAAGCTGGCGCACAGGCCGTCATCTGCGCCTCAACGGGGAACACAGCGGCTTCAGCAGCAGCATACGCGGCGCGCGCGGGGATGAAAGCTTTTGTCATCGTGCCCCGGGGCCAGATCGCCTTAGGGAAACTCGCTGGCTCAATGATCTATGGCGCCCAAGTCATTCAGATTCAGGGAAACTTTGACCAAGCGCTTGCGATCGTCCGGAAGATCGCCGAGAGATATCCCGTGACGCTGGTGAACTCCGTCAACCCGCACAGACTCGAGGGCCAGAAGACGGCAGCGTTTGAGATCTGCGATGCGCTGGGGCGAGCGCCGGACTACCACGCGTTGCCCGTAGGGAACGCCGGGAATATCACGGCGTATTGGAAGGGCTATTGCGAGTATTTCGCGGCCCGCACGATCGAGAAGCGCCCGGTGATGCTCGGTTTTCAAGCCGAGGGCGCGGCGCCGATCGTTCTTGGGCATCCCATTGAGGACCCCAAGACGATCGCGACGGCCATTAAGATCGGAAATCCCGCGAGCTGGCACGGGGCCGTGCGCGCTCGCGACGAGTCGGGTGGCCTCATGACGACGGTCAGCGACGCGGAGATCGTAGAAGCCTATCGGCTTGTGGCGCAGCTTGAGGGAATCTTTTGCGAGCCGGCTTCCGCAGCGAGCGTCGCCGGGGTGCTCAAGCTCGCTCAGCAGCGGTATTTCAGTTCCGGCAGCACGGTCGTCTGCACGCTGACCGGGCATGGGCTGAAGGACCCCGACACGGCGCTCGCAACAGCGTCGGCCCAACCAATAAGTCTCAAGGCCGAGCTGAGAGAAGTACTCAGGGCAATGGGGCTGTGAAGCTCATGCCTTCAAGTGATACCCTACCCTGAAGAGCACAAGCGAAGCGCCTACAAAGATCACACCCAGCCCCATAGTCAGCCCAAACCCTATCAGCGCGTGCGATGGGGCTCCGCCGAGCACCACGGCCCGGAAGCCTTCAGTAATATACGTGAACGGGTTGAGCGCCGTCAGCGGCTCAATGATCGGGATGCCACGCACCATTTCCAGCGAATAGAAGACCCCTCCAAGCATCACCAGGGGATCAAGCACGAATGTATCTATCGCGCCTACGCCCTCCCAGCCCCTCGTCCAGAGCCCCACCAAACATCCCAACCCTGCAAACGCCGTAGCCGCAGCAAGCGCATAGGCCAGGGTCCACAGGGGGTGGGCCACGACCAGCCCCGTCAGCACCCAGGCAGCTCCTACCACGAGCGCCCCAACGAAGATCCCCCGCGCTACACCCCCGAGAATGATCGCGAGCGCTATCTGTTCTAAGGAGAGCGGGCTCACGAGAAAGTCGGCAATATTCCCAAACCAGCGCGACTGAAAGAGACTGTACGCGGGATTTAAAAAAGCGTTGCGCGCGATGGCCAGCAGGAGCAGCCCTGGCGTCATAAACTGAATATAGGGCATGCCGTGGACTTCCCCCAAGCGTGGCCCCAACCCCACCCCAAAGACCAATAAGAACAGAACGATAGCGACAGCTGGCGGTGCGATCGTGTCTATGGCATCCTTAAGGAAGCGCACAATCTCTCGCCGCAGCAGGGTGAGGAAGCCGGTCATGATCGCTCACTCCGAATGAGCTCGAGGAAGATCTCCTCCAAGTGAGCTTGGCCGTGCTGGCGTGCCAGCTGCTCCGGCGCCCCAAGCAAAGCCAAGCGGCCACGATACAAAATCCCTACACGCTCGCAGAGCCGTTCGGCCTCTTCTAAGTAGTGTGTCGTCAACAAGATGGTCTTGCCCTGGCTGTGGAGCTCTTGGAGCATCTCCCACAGCTGCAGGCGCATCTCGACGTCCGCACCGGCCGTAGGCTCATCTAAGATCAAGATCTCCGGATCATGAACCAGCGCTTTGGCCAGCACCAGGCGGCGTTTCTGACCACCAGAAAGCTCTTGCACCTTGGCAGAGCGCTTCTCCCAGAGCCCGAATTTTCTCAGTAGTCTGTCAGCTTGTGGCCCGGCCCGCCGCGGCGGAATCCCAAAGTAGCCTGCCTGATAGACTAAGATCTCGCGGACATTGAGAAAACTCCCGTCGAGGATAAGCTCCTGAAACGCGATCCCCACCCAGCGATGGACTTGACGATAGTCCCGCGCCGCGTCCAAGCCGTTGACGAGAATCCTTCCGCTTGTGGGTTTGACCAGACCAACGATCGCGTTGATAGTGGTCGTCTTGCCCGCGCCGTTGGGGCCGAGTAACCCGAAGAACTCGCCCTTCTGAATCTCTAAAGAGAGATCGTCCACAGCGATGAGCTTGCCGTAGATCTTGCGTAGGTGCTCAAGGACGATTGCCGGAGCGCGCATCCTTCAATTGTACTCGCCTGAAGATCGTTCTGCTTGCTTAGGGGGTTCGGTTGGCTTGAGAGATGCCAAGCGCAGCGCGTTGCTCGTCACCGCGAGCGATGCCCCCATATCCCCGACAAGCACCGCAAGAACGAGCGTCACGTAGCCGGGAAAGACCCCTAGACCAAGACTGAGCTTCGTCAAGATCGAGAAGAAGATATTTTGCTGGATGACGCGGCGCGTCTGACGACTCAACTCAATGAGATAGGGGAGCTTGCTCAAATCATCAGCCATCAAAGCAATATGAGCCGTCTCCAAAGCCGCGTCTGTGCCCATCGCGCCCATGGCAATCCCAACAGTCGCTCTCGCTAATGCCGGCGCGTCGTTCACCCCGTCACCGACCATTGCCACTCGCCCATGCTCTCGAAGAAGATGGTCTATCTCGTGAATTTTCTGATCGGGCAAGGCTCCCGCATGGTAGTGTGCGATGCCCAAGCGCTGAGCGACGGCGTGGGCCGTGCCCTCGTTGTCTCCGGTGATCATGACGACTTCCAAGCCGAGCTCGCGCAGACGTCGTATGGTCGCGTGCGCCTCGGGACGGACCGCATCGGCCACGGCAATGAGCCCAAGCAAGCGCTTGGGCGTGCCCACGCCGATGACCGTCTTGCCTTGGGTTTCTAAGTGCGCGAGCTCGCTGGGCTGGGCATCAGGGAAGAGCTCTATCTTGCCGACGCGATAGAGTTTTCCGTTGAGGTGCGCTTGCACCCCTTGCCCGGTCAAGGAGATAAAGTCGAGTGCTTCAGGAAGCGGCTGCCCCGATGCGCTCTGCTCATAATAGCGCACGATCGCGTGCGCGATGGGGTGTTGGCTCTTGCTCTCCAGTGCCGCGGCAATGCGCAAGATTTCACGAGGAGAAGCACCATCGAATGCGATCACGTCGGTCACGGTGAGCTCACCAGTGGTGAGCGTCCCCGTCTTGTCGAAGACGATAGCTCTCACTTGCCCCAGCTCTTCTAAATAAGCGCCGCCCTTGATGAGCACGCCATGGCGGGCAGCGCTGGTGATCGCGGAGATGATCGAGACCGGGGTCGAGATGAGGAGCGCACACGGACAAGCGATGACGAGCAACGCGAGCGCCCGCGCAAACCACTCGGCAAACGGAGCCCCAAAGAAGATCGGTGGGAGCGTCGCTACTCCCAGCGCGATCGCCACTACGCTGGGCGTGTAATACTTCGCAAAACGATCGACGAACTTTTCTGCTGGGGCTCTCTGCGCTTCGGCTTCCTCGACAAGATGGATGATCTTGGCGAGTGTCGTATCATGAGCGTGCTTGGTGGCTTTGACTTCGAGATATCCCTCGCCGTTGATCGTGCCTGCGAAGACTGAGTCACCTGGCTGCTTGGTGACGGGGAGGGACTCACCTGTGATCGGCGCTTGATTCACTGTAGAATATCCGGAGATGACCTCGCCATCGAGGGCGATCTTCTCGCCGGGCTTTATGAGGAGCACTTCGCCAAGCTCGATCTGATCAAGAGGAACCCAAAGCTCTTGGCCATGGCGTCGCACCCGGGCTTCGCGCGGGGCGAGTTTCACCAACTCGCGCAGCGACCGACGCGCGCGCTCGACGGAAAACGCTTCGAGAAGCTCCGCGAGCGAGAAGAGAAACGCCAAACTCGCAGCCTCGAGATATTCTCCGATGGCGAGGGCCCCGAGGATTGCCACCGTCATGAGAAAATTGATGCCGAGCGAGAATGTCCTGAGGGCGTGGAGGCCCTTGCGCGCGGAGTGATACGCGCCGAAGAGCACCGCAGCTATATACAGTGCTGACGAGAGCGTGGAGTCGAGCTGTAAGAGCGAGAGCATAAGACCCGAAGCTATGAAGATCCCGGAGATTCCTGTAAAGAGGGCTTCGCGATGTCTCCACAGGGATGAGGGACTCTGCTCTGTTTCGTGGGCATGACGCGCTACAGACTCACCCATAAGCTCGATTATACTTGGATTTCAGCTGCGTCGCAGCACCAGCGAGAGCGCGTCTTTCAGCTCCTGAAGTTCGCGCTCGTCGCCCTCGCGTAGAAGCGTTCAGCGCTTGATCAACGGCTCCAAGAGCAACAAGAGAATATCGAGCACAAAGAGTATGACAATGAAAAACTCTAAGACTAAAAGCTGGCGCGCCTGAGTGCGCTCGTATAAGAGCTTATAGAGACTCTCGACGGTTGCGAGCTTCTGGCGCACGCTGGTCTCCCATGCTGACACCCCAAAGCGCGTCGCCGCAACGTTATAGACCCGCGCCAGATACGGGTCTCCTACGAGCTTGAGCGCGTTGATAACCTTCTCGATCACCTCGGAGACGTCGAGCTTCACCTCCGAAAGATAGTCGATCACCGAAGAGAACGGACGCAGCGTCAGAAGGCTAGGCTTTTTCTCTAGATCGTCGTAGGCGCGATCCAAGACTCGATCGAGCAACACATCGTAAGTACGAAGCTTCAAGAGTATTGTGACGGCATACTCGAGCACATCAGGGACGTCGTAGCTCTGTCGGGGATCATAGAGAAACGCTGCGTTCCAGTCAATGAGAGCGAGTTCGTCTTCATAGTATGAGAGGGGTTGTCGGATCGCTTCAGAGAGCTCTGGAGCGCTGAGCGGTTCGATCTCGCAGCGCAAGATCTTGGCGATCTCTGGGCCGTAGTCTGATAGAAGTTGCTGGGCACTCAGAGGGCGCTCAAACTGCTCGACGGAGAAGATCGCGTAGTCCTCCCATTCAGGCTCTCCGGCGTGCGGGTCTTGAACAATGCCCGACGCCAAGGCGCTCTGCAGGCGCTGGAGCTGCTCGCGCGCCCGCTGATAGACCTTGGGGTTGCCCACCAACTCCGCGGCCATCCCTATAATATCTTGGAGCTTTCCGTGCAGGGGCAGCTTGAAGATGATGCTGATGACCCCAAAGTCATAGAGTTTAGCGCGGCAGACGGCTGGGGGGTAATGAGAGCTCACGGGAGAGTGTCCCAGCTCAATAAGCAGTGGCGCTCGACGATACTGCACGTAGGCCGGGGTGAGGCGCTCGACCATGAGTTGGGATGCGATCGGTGCCTCCCCGAAGATGCTCTCGATCTTCTCTAAGAAGATCTCCGAGCCCACATCAAAGCAATAGTAGAGCAAGAGCGAACCGTACTCGACTTGCACTTCCGTGCGCGGACGTTCTGGGATCATTAAAGACAGTATAGCGAACTTTCCGGCTGCACAACAACTCCGCTTTGGTGACCATGAAGAGCGTATCCGGGTCTGGTGGTAGCAGGAACCGCTTACGCTTGACATCGCGGCATTGTATGATTATACTAAAGCGTTTGATAAAGGGGTGATATGTGTGTCGGTAGCACAGGAAGCCCGAGTGCGGCGTTTCTCTTTGGTATGCACCGCTTTCCACTCCTTCAAGCACCTTTCTTTGAGCTGCTGGTGGCGCGCTCGCGCCTCTACCTCTTCTTCCTATAGCGCCTAAAGGCGCGGCATTCCTTCACAACAGAGCCCTCTACGCGGACACAAAGTCGTCTGGCGCTTCTTTCAAGAAGCAGAACCCAGGAGGTCTGCTATGGCTAGTGTCACCAACACTGATGCTACTGAAGAGCCCGTACAGCTTTCAAGGCTTGGGTGAGCAAGGGTTGAAGTGGCTGCTGATGACGATGGTCAGCGCACGGGGTTCTCCGGCCCGCGCCCAAGATATTCAGCGAGAAATGCCCGGATCGTCAGCACATCGTATCTGTCGAGCTTCAGCATCTTCGTCCACGCTGTCAACACGAAGGGCGCATCAGGCTGAGGGTCAGGATGAGGTACCACAACAACGCTGGCCCATGGATCTCGATGGGCTTGCACAAAGCGCGTGAGACTCTGCCGTATTTCGTCGGTGAGCTTGGCTTGGTCGTAATAGATAATGACAGCTCCGTGCTCTAAACTGTGCACAAGATTTCCCGCGGGGCGGGGCTCGACGTAGAAGCCCGCCGGTGTGGCCGTCCCATAATGCCGGCCGGACGTGGGCGGCACAGTGTTATATGTGATCTGGGTGCTGGTGGGAACGTGCTCTGCTCCTTCTGTGGGAAAGGACTGTACGTCTTGAAGCAGCGACGCGTCGCCCCGTCTGGGCAACGGCTGGGCTTCTAAAGAACTTTGAGAGGTTTGCAAGACCCCGACGACCGCTATCACGCCGAGCGCCCCCACGCCGATTGCCCCCCATAACACCCAGCGCAGCCGTCGCCCTGATGCTTGGGCTCTCTTTGCTCTCACTATCTCTCACCCCCGGTGCGTGTCGCTATGATCAGCTTGACGATCCCGCTAGGTGCTAGGCTCTCTAAATGCTCTATCTTCAGGCCGGCTTGTCGGATGTTCTCGACGGTCTGGCGATTGATATTCGCGCCTGTCAGTCGCACCGCAATGGGGTTCAAAAGATCGAAGAGTCGGCCCAACCACGGGCTCTCCGGGCGCATGTGTTCTAAGAGTATAACTTTGCCGTCGGGTTTGCAGACGCGCCGCAGCTCGCTCAGCCCCAACACGGGATCGGGCACCGAACAGAAGACGCACGTCGCGATCACCTCATCAAACGACTCGTCTGGGAACGCGAGCGCTTGGGCGTCCATCTGCAGGAGCTCGACGGTAGTCCCCAAACGAGCAGCCCGCCGCCGCGCGCGCTCGAGCATTTTATCGCTCAGGTCGATGGCTGTGATGTGAGCATGGGGGGGATAGTAAGAAAAGTTCAGACCCGTGCCTACACCAACTTCCAGCATGCGGCCCCCGCTCCTCACATAAGACCATACGCGCCGACGCCAATGGCGCAGAAAGCACCATTCCATAGGCGCTTCGATCAGATCATACAACCGCGCTCGGCGGTCGTAGCGTGTTTTCACTAAAGCCGTCGCCGCAGGATCAAGCTTCAAAGACATTGTTAGTTCTCCGCGATAGTGGATCTGGCCCTCTTGACCATCAGTGTTTGTGCTCCATGACACGCAGTCACCTCCTATCCTCGCGCACATCCCGCAAACGCCTCTTAAAGTATGACATCACGATCGGCATGCTCACGATCATTGAGAGCAGAAAGACCCAGACTGCCCCGCCCACCCGCGCCGTCATAGAATACTCTGGAGCCGATGCAGCCACGAAGAAGAGTATCGCTACAACGAGCGAGATCCCCGTGTAGACTAGCGCGCTCACCCGAAAGAGCACATGCTCGTTCATCTATTTATTCACCTCCTGCGGCGGGGGCGGCAGCCGGAACCGGCTGCTTGGCCCCTTCAGGGAGCATCTTGTGGAGCGACGGCCGGAAGCGTTTCAACAAGAGCGTATTGAGCGTGACCGACACCGAGCTTGTCGCCATGAAGAACGCTGCCAACTCTGGGCTGACTACGATCTTCGCGATGGGATAGAGCAGACCTGCCGCGATGGGAATCCCCAAAACATTATAGATGAACGCCCAGAAGAGATTCTGCTTCACTTTGCGCATCGTGGCCTTGGCGATCTCTAGAGCGACGACCACATCGCGAAGATCTTCTTTGATGAGAATGACATGCCCGGTTTCTTTCGCGATGTCCGTCCCCGAACCAATAGCTATGCCCACATCAGCTTGGGCGAGCGCTGGGGCATCGTTGATCCCGTCGCCCACCATGGCGACGCGCTGCCCTTGAGCTTGGAGCTTCTTGATCTCTTCAGCTTTGTCCTGGGGGAGGACTTCAGCTAAGACTCGGTCAATCCCAACTTGACGTGCGATGGACTCTGCCGTTCGCTTGTTGTCCCCAGTGATCATAATGACAGAGAGCCCCAACCGATGGAGCTGCTGCACTGCTTCAGCAGAATACTCTTTCAACGTGTCGGCCACTGCGATCAAGCCTAGGGCCTGTCGGTCTTGAGCCACGAACATCACGGTCTTGCCCTGAGATTCCAACTCTGCGGCTTTGCCCAACAGAGCTGAGATATCTACGCCGCGCTCGTGCATGAGCTTGCGATTGCCCAGTAAAATCTCGCTGTTCTCATGGTGAGCTTCAACGCCGTGTCCTGGAATGGCATTGAAGCTCTTTGCCGGGACGATCTCCAACTTGCGCTCCTGGGCGGCGCGCACGATGGCCTCGCCCAAAGGGTGCTCAGAGTTCTTCTCGGCGATGGCCGCCAGGCGCAGCACCTCAGCTTCAGATGCCCCCTCCCGCGCGATCACATCCGTGACCGAGGGCTCGCCCTTGGTGAGCGTGCCCGTCTTGTCGAAGACAATAGTTGTCAACTTGCTTGCCGCTTCGATGGCGTCAGCGCCCTTGAAGAGCACCCCATGTTCGGCGGCCTTGCCCGTGCCGGCCATCATCGCGCTGGGGGTTGCTAACCCCACCGCGCACGGACAGGAGATCACCAAGACCGTGATCGAGAGCAACAGCGAAAACCCGAAGACCCCGATCTCGCCAAGCTTGTGGGGACTGAGCAGAAAGCTCGTATGGGGATCGAAGAAATACTTATATCCCGCAAAG
This sequence comes from Candidatus Fraserbacteria bacterium, assembly GCA_947085185.1. Taxonomy (GTDB): domain Bacteria; phylum Bipolaricaulota; class Bipolaricaulia; order RBG-16-55-9; family DRXL01; genus JANXCC01. The sequence goes on from CAMTVK010000017.1 coordinate 13,663, forward strand.
AACCAGAAGAGGAAGACGAGCAACGCCAAGGCGTGTACCCCTAAGATAAAGTGCCCCGCGACCCAGTCGGCTAGTTTCTGAATGGGTGCTTTCGAGGTCTGCGCATCTTCGACTAATTTAATAATCTGTGCCAGGGCCGTCTCCCCTCCGACCTTGGTCGCTCGAAACTGAAAAGCCCCGGTCTTGTTGAGGGTGCCGCCGATCACTTCATCGCCGGCCTTCTTTTCTACGGGCATGGACTCCCCTGTGACCATGGACTCGTCTACAGCCGAATAGCCCTCCAAGACGACGCCGTCCACGGGGATGCGCTCGCCAGGACGCACGATCACGATATCCCCGACTTGCACAGCTTCAGCGGGGATCTCGCGCTCGCTTCCATCGCGCAGGACGCGCGCGATCTTGGGCTGCAAACTCATGAGCTTGCGAATAGCTTCGCTGGTGCGCCCGCGGGTGAGCGCCTCCAAGAAGCGCCCCAGCACGATAAATGTCGTCAGCAACGCCGCAGACTCATAGAACATCGCGCCCTCGCCGCCAAAGCCTGCCGTAGGCCAGAGCGTGTTGATCACTGCGATGAGATAGGCCGCGCCGATCCCTGTCGCATACAAGAGATTCATATCGGTGACCCCGGCGCGCAGCCCACGCCAGCTATTGACGAAGAACTGCCGCCCCGGCCCAAAGACGACGGGTGTCGTCAGCAGCCCCAAGAGAAACTTATTGCCGAGCCATTCCGGCACAAAGTACGGGAGGATCCAATAGTCCCGGAACGTCCCGAGCATAATAATTACGCTCAACGGCGTGGCGAACGCTAAAGAGAGTCCTTGGCGCTTGATCTCTCTGTGGCGGGCCTCGCGCTCGCGATCGAGGGCTTCAGCCCTCTCATCCACCGGGACAGCCTCATAGCCCACCTCCTGGACGGCTTGTGCCATCTGCTCGAGCGAGACTTTGGTGGGATCATACTCGACCTTGGCCGTGCCTGTGGCAAGATTCACAAGCGCTTGAGAGACCCCCGGCAGCTCACGCAGCGCCTGCTCCACATGAGCCACGCATGAGGCGCACGTCATCCCTCGGACTTGCAGAGTTCTACGCTCTGTCTGGTGTGCCATGAATCTTCACCTCGCTTGGTTGTGTAACGTTTCCTTGGCTCGATTTTCGTCAATTAGTGACGATCTGGCCCTCGGCACCTTCTTCTTAATTCCACCCCAGGGGGGGAGGGATCGTCTGACTTTTTAGTATAACACCCCTTTCCCCCTCTGTCAAGTCTGTGCGGTCCCTGCGCCACGAGATCGTTACCAGGGGGAGGTGTGGAAATGGCTCAAGAGAGCGGGCATCCTCTCAGGGGCACGACACACCAGTGAATCAATTTGACCGATATTCTCTTGACTCCATCAACGTTTTTTATTACACTGAAGTCGTCATGAACGACGCCAAATCGCGCTTCGCTCTACTTTCGGTGGGGGCAGCGTTGGCTACACTTACTCTCAAATTCATAGCGTACGCGCTCACCGGCTCCGTGGGGATTCTCTCTGATGCTCTGGAGTCCCTCATCAATCTCGCCAGCGCGCTCATCGCGCTGATGGCGCTGAAGATCGCCTCCCGCCCAGCAGACAAGACCCATCCCTACGGCCACGACAAAGCTGAATACTTTTCGAGTGGCGTCGAAGGCACTCTTATTCTCTCGGCAGCGGCGAGCATCGCCTATGCGGCGATCCGGCGCTTGCTCCATCCTGTCCCCCTCGAACAACTCAGTTGGGGATTGGTCGTCGCGGGCAGTGCTTCACTGCTCAATTTTGTGGTAGCCCGCGCTTTGCTGGGCGCCTCCAGGCGCTATGATTCGATCACCCTTGAAGCCGATGCAAAACACTTATTGACCGACGTCTGGACGAGCGTCGGGGTGATCGCAGGGCTGCTCGCTTTGTCTCTTACGGGCTGGCAGTGGCTCGATCCCGTGATCGCGCTCGCGGTCGCCGGGCATATTATTATTACTGGAGTCAGCTTAGTCCGTCGCTCGATAGACGGCTTGATGGATTATAATTTACCCGCTGCCGAGCTGGCTCATCTGGAAGAGATCCTCAAGAGCCATCAAGATCAGTTTGTTGCGTATCATCGGGTGCGGGCGCGCAAGTCCGGCTCACGACGCTTCATTGATCTGCACTTGGTTGTGCCAGGCCAGCAGACAGTCCAAGCGGCCCATGATCTCTGTGAGCACTTAGAGACCAAGATCGAGGCTGTTCTGCCCAACGCCAGCGTGACCATTCACGTTGAGCCCGCCGAAGACGCTGCCTCGTGGGACGAAGAAGAGCATCAGACTCTAGCTCTGCACTGAGATCTCTCCAGCAACTGCCCTCAACGCTTGCTTGACCAGCCCCTGAGTCAATGGCACTTTATACGCATTATCCCGCAACGGTTGCGCCCCGGCAACGGCCGCCTCAGCAGCCTGCTGAGCAAGCTCCTCAGACAACTTCTGCCCAACTAGGATTTTTTCGCTGTCTTTAGCGCGCCAGGGAATCGCTGCGACCCCTCCTAAGACCAAGCGAGCATCAACGATGCGCTCGCCCTCAAAGCTCATGTGCGCGGCCACGCTCACCAGCGCGAACGACCAGCTCTGACGCTCCATCGCCTTCAGATAGACTCCTCGTGCACCCTCTTTGGGAGTGGGCACGCGGATCTCCGTAATCAGTTCTCCTGGCCCTAAAATCGTCATGTGGCGATGGCTTTCTGTGGGCTTGGTGTAGAGTTCTTCGAGGGAGATCTCGCCGTCGAGATCAGGCCCCACGACGCGCAGCGTCGCATCGAGCGCGATCAGAGCTGGGGCGAGATCCGACGGATGCACGGCGTGACAGCGATCCGCCCCCAAGATCGCGTGATATCTATTTTCGCCGTCTTCGGCGAAGCACTTCTCGCCACCCTTGAGCCAACACCGAAAGAGCTTGTTGCGATAGTACCAGCATCGGGGCTTTTGGCAGAGATTGCCTCCCACTGTGCCCAGGTGTCGTAGCTGGGGCGTCGCTGCCGATGAAGCTGCTTGGGCCAGCAGAGAGAATCTCTCTCGAATGACGGGGTGGTGTTCGATCTGGGCAAGCGTCACGAGCGCCCCGATCTTCAGACCAGATTTTTGGCTATAGCTGATCTGGCGAAGCTGAGAGAGCGTCTTGAGGTTCACCAAGCGCTTGGGGCTGCGCACACGGGCTTTCAGCTCGCCCAGAAGATCTGTGCCGCCTGCGATGGCCTCTGCGGAAGCTTCGCGTAGCAACGCCACAGCGGTCTTGATATCCGGAGCATTGACGTGCTCAAAGCTGCGCATAGATCTTACTCCTTCCCTAACGCTTTGAGAACCCTATCGCGCGTGATGGGAAGCTCAAAGATTCTCACGCCTAACGCATCGGCGACGGCGTTCGCAATGGCTGCGGCCGTGGGAATGATCGGCGGCTCCCCGACCCCCTTGGCCCCTAAATTATTTGCCCTAAGATCAGGACGATCTATCATATCACAGAGGATCTCCGGAACGTCCAGCACTGTGGGTATCTTATAATGCTCTAAGTTCCCGTTCACGACGATGCCCGTGTTTCTATCCATGACGCGCTGCTCATAGAGCGCATACCCCAACCCTTGAATAATCCCACCCTCAACCTGACTGGAGAGCGTCAAGGGATTGATCACTCGGCCGGAATCGTGTAGCGCTACGATGCGCTCGACTTTCACTGCGCCCGTCTCTGGGTCTACTGTGACTTCAGCAAACTGAGCACCAAACGTATTTACTGTGACGTCTTGGGGGTTGGGCTCGCGAGCCCCACGCCCAATGATCATAAAATTCTCAAGGTTTTTAAGGACTTCTTGCACAGTGATGGGCTCCTTCAGCGCTGGACTCTTCAGACGACCGTCTGAGATTGTGAGCGACTCGCGCGGCACTTCGAGCACTTGTGCCGCGACCTCAAGGAGCTGCTGGCGCGCGTCGTGCGCAGCCATGCGCACCGCCGGACCAACGCTTGCGACCGTCATACTGCCCGCACTCAACGGCGCATACAGCCCAGTCTGGGTATCGCCGATCTCGACGGAGATCTTTTCCATGGGAAAGCCCAGCTCTTCGGCAGCGATCTGGGCGAGCACGGTCTTAGTGCCCGTGCCGATGTCTTGCGTCCCGGTGATCACGGTGGCAGAGCCGTCAGGGTTGATCTTGACGAGTGCGTAAGCTGGGGGCATGCCGTTGCCGCTCCAGATCTGCGAAGCCATGCCAAAGCCCCGGCGGAATCGTCCCGAAGACTCAGGGCGCTTGGGCCACCCAAAGAGCTTGGCCCCACGTTCATAGCACTCTCTAAGCCCCTTGGTCGAGTAGGGCCGCCCCGTCGTCTGATCGAACTCTGCGTAATTCTTCAGTCTGAGCTCAAGGGGGTCTAGCGCTAATTTTTTAGCGAGCTCGTCCATCAGAGACTCTAACGCGAACGTCCCCTCAACGTAGCCGGGGGCGCGAAACGCCGACAGCGGCCCGGTGTTCGTAAATACTGTGTACTGAGCAGTCTTCACGTTGGGACAGAGATAGAGCTCTCGCGCTGGCCCGCCAAGCGATGGTGGCCACAGACAGTATGCCCCCGCAGCGACGAGCGCTTTCAGCTCCAATGCCGTGAGCGTGCCGTCGTGCTTGGCTCCGATCTTGAGATGCTGCACACTCGAGGGTCGGTTGCCCGCAGCGAGATTCTCTTCATGGCGATCGAGTATAATCTTGACGGGGCGCCCCGTGACTTTTGCCCCCAGCGCGGCGATCACCGTGTATTTCCCCAAATTATTCTTGCTGCCAAAGCCGCCGCCCATGTACTTTTTGATCACTCGGACTTTATGCAAGGGCAGCCCAAGAAGACGCGCCAGTCCCTCGCGCACCCCAAAGATATGCTGCGTCGAGTCCCATACTGTGAGAGTATCCCCTTCCCACAAGGCGACGCTGCCGTGAGGCTCCATGCAGTTATGAAGGGCACACTGAGTGCGAAAAGTCCCCTCGACGATCACATGGGCTTCGGCCCAGCCCCGATTCAGATCGCCGCGCTCGTAGACTTCCGGCTCGCCGTTGAGCAGATTCCCCCAGGAGTGGACCTTGGGAGCATCGGGCTGAAGGGCTTCTTCAGGATCGAGCACAAACGGCAAGGGCTCGTACTCGACTTCGATCAGCTCCAGCGCGTCTTGGGCGATCTCTTCCGAGTCGGCGATGACACACGCGACTTCGTCGCCGACGTAGCGCACGATCTCGTCGAAGAGAAACGTCTGGCGCCGAAATGAGATCTTGGGAGTATTGTGAGAGCTGAGCACGGCGCGCACGCCGGGAAGCTTTTCGGCTCTGTGTGTATCGATCTTTTTGATCTTCGCGTGCGGGTGCGGGCTGCGCAAGATCTTCCCGTAGAGCATCCCCGGAAGCTGCACGTCGCACGTATAGAGCGCTTTCCCGGTGGCGCGCTCTGGGCCATCAATTCTTGAGATGCCCTTGCCCACGAATTTGAGAGGGGCATGGGGTTCCCAGGGCTCAAGCCCCTCGCCCTCCACGACCACGTACTCCTCAAGAGTGCGCCCCTCAAACTCCGTCTTAGTCTTTATGACTTTGGGCATACGTATCTCCCTGGGCTTTCTCTAACAATTCTGCTGCGCGCAAGGCTGCTTTTACAATCTTCAGGTATGCTCCGCAGCGGCAGAGATTTCCCGACAGGGCGCGCTTGACTTCATCGAGCGTCGGCTTGGGATTGGAGTCGAGCAGCGCCTTGACGGCCATGATCTGCCCTGGGGTGCAGAAGCCACACTGGAGCGCGTCTTCTTCTATAAATGCTTGCTGGATGGGATGGAGCTTCCCAGCTTGAGCAAGACCTTCGATCGTCTCGAGAGATCTTCCGTCGCACTCGATAGCTAAAGCCATGCACGCATAAATGGGCTTGCCATCGAGTAAGACTGTGCACGCCCCGCAGGTGCCCTCATCGCAGGCGTTTTTCGCGCCGGTGAGCCCTAGATCCTTGCGTAGAGTATCCAAGAGCGTGCGGCGGGGCTCGACGAGCACTTCGTGCGCTTGGCCGTTGACAATCAACTGGATTTGGGTCTTCCCTGGGCCACGAACAGTAACTTTGAGTCTCTTCGGACGGGCGGCCTTGGTCGCCATAGTCCTCCTTATTGACGATACACATCGCGTCGCAATCCAATATGCAGCACAACGACGGTGCGTTGCTTGTCATCTATCTCGTAGATTACACGATACTTACCCACACGAATTCGCCACCCTTCGCGAGCGGTTAGCTTGAGACAACCACGTGGTCTAGGATTCCGTCCCAGATTAAAGATCGCATCTCGAACACGATTGTACTCTTCCTTGGGCAACCGGGCCAGCTCTCTTTGAGCTCGTCGTGTAATAAAGACATCGTAGCTCATCGGCGCTTTTTCTCGATCTCCGCTACTGCCTGCTCAAAAGGGATGACCTCATCGGCTTCGGCTTTGGCTATATCATACGCGCGGATAGCTTCTAACTCTTCAAGCTCCTCTAACAGATGACGGTATTCATCCATTCCCAAAAGCACACCGAGCCGGTTGCCCTGCTCATCTACTATGAAACGCTCTTTGAAGCTTTGAGACTTCTTCGGACGGGCGGCCTTGGTTGCCATAAGAACCTCCAACACAGAGTATAGTCAAGCCCTGCTCTGCCGTCAATGGCTCTTGGCGATCTGCTTGCTGAGCTCGGCCCCAGACGCTATAATCTCGCCATGGCTACGATGCACCAGGACGGTCTCATCCAAAAAACGAAGGAGCTCGAACAGCAGGCTCTGCAAGAGCTGAAGGCGCTTTCTAGCACAAAGCTCTGCGAAGAATTTCGCGTCAAGTTTCTTGGGCGCAAGGGCCAACTCGCACAGTTATTAGACGAGCTGAAGACCCTGCCCCCACACGAGCGCGCTGAAGCCGGCCGGCTGCTCAACACCCTCAAAGAGAGATTACTGGCTGAACTGGAGCAGCGTTTAGCCAGCTTCGCCCTCGCCGAGAAAGAAGCTCGTCTGCGTGCCGAGGCGCTGGATGTCACCCTCCCCGGACGCCGCCGCACACTGGGGAGCCTGCACTTAATTACTCAAGTCACCAAAGAGCTCGAAGATATCTTTGTTCGGCTGGGCTTTGAAGTCGTCACCGGCCCGGAGGTCGAAACAGATTACTATAACTTTGAAGCGCTCAACATGCCCAAGGATCACCCCGCCCGCGACGATTGGGACTCGTTCTATATCGAAGGCTTCGATGATCTGCTCTTGCGCACACATACGTCCCCCGTGCAGATTCGCGTGATGCAGCATCGTCGTCCGCCGGTGAAGGTCGTCGCCCCGGGGAAGTGCTTCCGGCGCGATGCCACCGATGCGACCCACTCCCCGGTCTTCCACCAGATCGAGATGCTCTGGGTGGACAAGGGGATAACTTTAGCCCATCTCAAGGGCACAATTCTCGCATTTATTGAGGAGTTCTTCGGGAAGAACTTTGAGGCGCGCTTTGTGGGAGATTACTTCCCGTTCACCGAGCCGAGTCTGCAAGTGCACGTGCGCCGTAAGGGCAGCGCACGATGGCTCGAGATCTTAGGCGCGGGCATGGTGGACCCCGCCGTCCTACAAGAAGTAGACTACGACCCAGAAGAATACACGGGGTTTGCCTTCGGACTTGGCGTCGAGCGGATGGCTATGCTAAAATACGGGGTGGACGACATTCGCACGTTCTATCAGAACGATATTCGCTTCATTGAGACGTTCTGAAGGAGGGATTCCACACAGACTGGGTCGAGATGCCTCACGAGCCAGAGGAAGAGATCCCGCCACCACGTGAGTATTGGGTGCCTCAGAACTTCGGAGGGCTGCCTCCGGAGTTCTCTCGTTTTGCGTCAGCACGCGCCGTCGTTCTCCCTGTGCCCTATGACTTGACGACGTCGTATCTGGCAGGCACAAGATTTGGTCCTCAAGCGATCATAGACGCCTCCACACACTTGGAACTGTACGATGAAGAGCTCCAAAGCGAGCCCTACCGTGTGGGAATTTATACGCTGCCCCTCTTGGAGCCGTCGGCGGCTAGCCCCCAAGAGACCCTCGACCGCGTCGAAGAAGTGATCGCTTGGCTTCTAGAGCGCAAGAAATTTCCGGTCACGCTTGGGGGCGAGCATTCACTGACGCTGGCTCCCGTGCGGGCATTACAGAAAAAATTCGGGAGCTTTTCGGTCTTACAGCTTGATGCGCATGCTGATCTGAGGGAGAGCTTTCAGGGGACGCCGTTCAATCATGCGTGCGTCGGGCGACGCATCCATGAGCTTGGGCTCAAGCTCGTCCAGATCGGCGTGCGCGCGATCAGTGCTGAAGAAGCCGAGTTTATTCACCGTGCGAAAGATCTTCACATCTGCTTTGATTACGCATGGCATGGCAAACTTACTGAAATTGATAGAGCGCTTGCTCAGCTGCGTGACCCCGTCTACGTCACGCTCGACTTAGACGTCTTCGATCCGGCGCTCATGCCGGCTGTGGGGACTCCCGAGCCCGGCGGGCTCGATTGGTATACGGTGTTAAAAATTCTCAGACACGTTGGTGAAAAGCACACAGTGCTTGGCTTCGACGTCGTCGAGCTGCGCCCCATCGCGGGGATGGTCGGGCCGGATTTTCTCGCAGCTAAGCTCGTCTACAAAATGCTCGGCTATTTTGTATATAATCAGCAGGGAGGTCAGCGATGAACGGTTTCTCGTGGGTGCCGACGAAGCTCTTTTTCACTAAGGGCGTGGGGTCACACAAGGATGAGTTGCGCTCGTTCGAGGCGGCGCTGCGCGACGCGGGAATCGAAAAATATAATCTAGTGCACGTGTCGAGCATCCTGCCGCCACGGTGTAAGATCATACCGAAGTCTGAGGGGCTGAAGGAGCTCAAGCCGGGGCAGATCGTCTTTGTTGTGATCGCGCGCTGTTCCAGCAACGAGCCGCGTCGGCTCATAGCGGCTTCTATTGGGTGTGCTGTGCCCGCCGATCCCGATGCCTACGGGTATTTGAGCGAGCACCATGCCTACGGCCAGAACGAGAAACAGGCGGGCGATTACGCCGAAGACTTGGCCGCTTCGATGCTCGCTTCGACCCTGGGGATCGAGGTGGACGACAATCTCAGTTGGGACGAGAAGGAGCAAGTCTGGAAGCTTTCTGGGAAGATCGTGCGCACGCGCAACGAGACCCAGACGGCCATCGTCAATGGCGACGGCTATACGACCGTGGTCGCTGCAGCGGTGTTGCTCTTCTGAATGGTTGACAGGGCCTGAGCTATCGATTAATATAAAAGGGCTGGGTCGTTAGCTCAACTGGTAGAGCATCCGGCTCTTAACCGGAGGGTTGTAGGTTCGAGTCCTACACGACCCACATATTTTGTCCCCATCGACTAGCGGCCCAGGTCACGGCCCTTTCAAGGCCGAAACGGGGGTTCGAATCCCCCTGGGGACGCTTGACGACCCTCTCACTACTCGTTACAATCTTTTACAAAGAGATGCGGAAGTAGCTCAATGGCAGAGCACTGGCCTTCCAAGCCAGAGACGCGGGTTCGATTCCCGTCTTCCGCTCCACCAGACTCCGTCTGGACTGTGCATCGTGCCGCCTGCGGCGGCACGGCATACGGTCCAGGCGAAGCCTGGCAAAGCTTGCGCCCGTAGCTCAATGGGAAGAGCAGGGCCCTTCTAAGGCTCAGGTTGCAGGTTCGAGTCCTGCCGGGCGCGCCACACGAACACTTTGAACTGATTCTGAGGGACGTAGCTCAGCCTGGCAGAGCACCAGCCTGTGGAGCTGGCCGTCGCGGGTTCAAATCCCGTCGTCCCTCCCAGAAATTGGAGTGCCTTAAGACTCACACTGCCCCGCCGGGAACGCGCTGCGCCCCATCCCCGCGGAGTATCGCGTCACGAACGCCCTAGGGAACCACGATCACGAGAAGCTCGTGCGGGCCGTGCACGCCGATCACCGGGGTCAGCTCGATGTCGGCTGTGCGGCTTGGCCCAGTAATAAAGAGAAAATTTTGGGGAGCTCGCTCAAGCTCCCTCTGACAGTAGGCGAACGCCTCGTCGAGCGTCTCGACGATCTGTTCTGTTTTTATGAACGCGATATGCACCGGCGGCAGGGCCGTGACCAGCTCATAATTTTCTTCGCGGCCGATGAGCAGCGAGCCCGTCTCGGCTACAGCCAGATCAGCCCCAGAAATCCCAATATCTGCGCGGGCGATCTCGCGCCCATTGACCAGCTCATAGCCCTCGTGGCGCAGCCGGCTTGCCAGATCGAGCTTCTGTCCCAGCGCGAACTGCGAGAGCGCGACTGTGTGGGCTTTGTGAGCGCGCAGAATCTCAAGCACGAGCTCAAGGGCGTGCTCGTCAGAGCCAGCGCGCTGGGCCTTGCCCGCGACGCGCTCAAGTTCGTCTATAAAACGCTCGACAAGGGCACTCATTCTGCAAAGATCTTCCCCGGATTGAGAATCCCATTGGGGTCTAAGAGTCTTTTGATCTGTCTCATCAGTTCGTAGCTGACGCCGTGCTCGGCCCGCATAAATTTGATCTTGCCCACGCCCACGCCGTGCTCGCCCGTGGCTGTACCCCCAAGCTCGATCGCGCGAAAGACGATCGCGTCGTTGGCCGCTTGGGCGCGGGCTTTTTCGTCGGGGTCTTCGGGGTTATAAAAGATCCCGACGTGGAAATTCCCGTCGCCGGCGTGGCCGAAGATCGGCCCGGTGACCGTGTGCTCGTTGAGCTTGTGCCGCGCAAACTCGACCATCGTTGGGAATTGTGAGATGGGCACGGCGACGTCCACAACGATCGCGCGTTTGCCGGGATTCAGAGCAGCTGCAGCGTACGCTAAGTGATGGCGCGCCTCCCAGAGCTTGTCGCGCTCCTCTTTGCCCAAGGCGCTCGAAAAGCTGAGACAGCCGTTCTGCTCGCAGATCTCTTGGGCAAAGCGCAGATCATCGCGCACCAGTTCTAACGCGTGCCCGCGGAATTCTAAAAAGAGCGTGGGTTGCTCAGCTAAACCCAGATTTTTCAGATAGTTAATAGCCCGCATACAATCGGGATCGAGCAATTCTAAAGCTGCTGGCTCAAGGCCCGACTGCACGATCTGAACGACAGAGCGTGCAGCTTGCTCAAGCGTAGGAAACGCCGCGATCGCGGCGGAGACTTCTTTAGGGATGCCCACCAGACGAAGAGTAATTTCTGTAAAGACTCCCAGCGTCCCTTCAGAGCTGACAAAGAGCCCAACTAAGTTATATCCTGACGACGTGCGCATGGCGCGGTTGCCCACTTTGAGGATCTCACCGTTGGCTAAGACGACCTCGAGCGCCAGCACATAATCTTTCGTCGCGCCGTATTTGATCGCTTGGATGCCGGCGGCGTTGTTGGCGACCATGCCGCCGATGGTGGCGGGGGCGCCGGGGTCGGGTGGGAAGAAGAGCCCATATTTGGAGAGCTTCTGATTGAGTTCAGTGTGGGTGACGCCGGGCTGGACGACGGCTTGAAGATCTTCTGGGTAGATCGCGAGAATCTGATTCATTTTAGAGAGATCGAGGACGATGCCGCCGTGGACTGGGACGGGGTTGGCTTCTAGACTTGTGCCCGCGCCCCACGCTGTAACGGGGATTGTGCGCTCGTTGGCGAACTTCAGAATCTTTGAGATCTCTTGGGCGCTTTGGGGGTAGATGACCGCATGGGGCTTGTGTTCGGGGTGATGGGACTCATCGCGCGCGTGCAAGCTCAGCTCGGACTCGCCGGTGAGGACGCGCTCGGAGCCAAGGAGGGCTTGGAGCTCTTGAAGATCAAAGTCTGTCATAATTTTATACTAGCTTGCCCAAGGCAGTACGTCAAATCCCCTTGCAGCGCCCGCGCCCGTGCTCTATAATTCTACACAGCGCCGGCGTAGCTCAGCGGTAGAGCAACGGTTTCGTAAACCGTGGGTCGGAGGTTCGAGTCCTCTCGCCGGCTCCACAACGCTATGCGACGGCTTCTCGTATGTGCAGCGCTCTTTTTTATCGTCCTTGCTCCCTACACCCTCCTAGGGAGCTTTCAATCTCCTTGCTGGCTGCTTGGCTCCCCTTGGCAAGAATGGCTCTCTGGCTCCGGGGAGTCAGCACTCTTGAGCCTCTGCGCTCCTCAATACCCCTTCAGCGCCCAACGCGCGCTCGCTCGGATCGCTCCAGCAACACGCTCTTCTCCAATTCCGAATATCCAAGTCAATGACCCCTCGGCTGATATCCCCGAGCAGACCACCCAAAGCGAGACGACCATCGCTCTCTACAAAGAGATCGTGCTCGTCGCGTTCGTAGATACGGGGCAATATCTGCCCGCTACGGCAGGCGTCTCGAGTCTGTCGGGCTACGCTCGTTCCGACGACGGCGGACAGACGTTCACTGATCTTGGGCGTGTTCCCCCAAGCTCCCGCTCGCTGGGCTACTCTGACCCATCACTGGGGGTGGATCGCTTCGGAAACTTTTACTTCGCCAATATTCAGTTCGTCCCATCCCAGCGCAGTATGCTCTCGTTCTTGGGCGTCGCCAAATCTACAGATGACGGAAAAACTTTTGCTGAGCCCATATTGATCGGCGGGACCGGCCCCGCTCAGGTGCACTTCCAAGACAAAGAGCTCATCGCGGTAGATGACACCGGCGGGCGCTTCGACGGAAATGTCTATATGGCCTGGACAGAGTTCACTCCCGACGGCCCTCAGATACTCTTTGTGCGTTCGATCGATGGCGGCAAGACTTTTTCGCAGCCTATCGCGCTCTCCGATGAGATATCCGTCCAAGGGGCGACCCCGGCCGTCGGCCCTAACGGCGAAGTCTACGTTGTCTGGCTCTCTCTTGAGTCAGGACGCTCTCTGAAGCTCCGGCGCTCCGATGACGGCGGAGTAACATTTGGGCCGCCAGTGACAGCAGCTTCGCTCACGCGGACTGCTGACCCTCAAGCGAGCAGTACGTGCCGTCGTCAAGCGCTGCGCGGCGGCATCCGAACGTTAGAGCTCCCTTCAGTCGCTGTTGATCGCAGCCCGACCAGCTTCTTCCGCGGCGCGCTCTACATTGCCTATCAATCCGATCCCGACGGCCCCGGACCCGACATGAGCGATGTCTTTCTCGTCAGCTCGCTCGACGGCGGGAAGACGTTTTCAGCTCCAGTCCGGGTCAACGACGACCAGACCAAGACTGATCAGTTCATGCCGGCGGTGGCTGTCGCTGCGGACGGCACCGTCGGGGTCTTCTTCTATGATCGTCGGCTCGATCCGCGCGATAATCTGAAGATAGACGTCTATTTTGCACGCTCTCACAATGGCGGAAGGAGCTTTGAGCCCAACCAACGCATCACGGATCTCTCTTTCGATGTGCCCCCGACGTTTGGGCAGCCAACAAGTTCCAATAACTTCGATGCGCTGCGGGGGATCTGCTACATGGGCGACTACAACCAAATGGCCGCCGACGAAAGATTCTTCTATCTCGCTTGGGGAGATAATCGAAATATTCTCAAGACGGCAAACTATCCCAATGGTCGCCCCGATCCCGATGTGTTCTTCGCCAAAGTTCCGGTGCAGCCGGGATTGGAGCCATAATGACCACCAAGCAATTGCTGAAAAAATTCTTTGCCAGAGATACGATCGCTTTGGCGAAGCTTATTTCGCTCATAGAGAACCACGTGCCAGGGTATCAAGAGGTTCTTGACGCTCTCTATCCGAAGACGGGAAGGGCTTATAGAATCGGGATCACCGGGCCGCCGGGAGCAGGCAAGAGCTCTTTAGTTGACAAGCTGACCCCACTCTATCGCGCCGAAGCGAAAAGAGTCGCGATCATCGCGTGCGATCCCACAAGCCCCTTCAGTGGAGGAGCGCTCTTGGGCGACCGAATACGCATGCAAGATCTCATCAGTGACGATGGCGTCTATATTCGCAGCATGGCCACCCGGGGGAGCCTAGGGGGCCTGGCCAAAGCTGCTCAAGAAGTCGCGCTGGCCCTCGACGCCTTCGGGTTTGATATTATTCTTTTGGAGACGATCGGGGTCGGCCAAGTCGAAGTCGATATTGTACAAGCCGCCGACACGGTCGTTTTAGTTTTAGTCCCTCAATCGGGCGACGTTGTGCAAGCCATGAAAGCGGGGCTGATGGAGATCGCCGACGTCTTCTGCATGAACAAAGCTGATCAGGGCGAGGCTGATCTCGCCGTCAAGAATCTACAAACGATGCTCAGTTTAGCGATGCGCGATTGGATACCCCCGATTGTGAAGACGGTTGCCACGGCCAATCAGGGCATCGAGCAACTCAAAGACGCGATTGAGAAGCATCAGGCGTTTCTTGGGGAAGAGGGCTTACAGATGCGGCGGCGCGGACGCTTGCAGGCATTTCTCAGGCAGCTCATAGAGGACGAGCTGCGCGCTTCTTTGTGGGACGGTGAGGGGCTGAAGAACTTCGAGCAGCATCTTGAGCGAGTTTGGGCGAAAGAGCTCAGCCCGCATCAAGCAGCACGAGAGCTCCTTAAGGCCACTGCCCGACGATGAAAGACGCAATAGCTCTCTGAAACTCTTCGAGATCACCCAAATCGCTTTGGATAATGCTATACACTTTGGCGTCGTCAACTTGCCAATAGAGGTGCACAACCAAGTTTCGGAAGCGTGCCATCTTCTTGAGGCGAGCAGCCAAGTCCGCTGAGATCACGCCGAGCTCCTGAAGGGCGGCAAAGCAGTCGGCGTAATCGGTGGGGGCTCGTCCTCCCCAAGCTGCGACGATGTGGTTGCAGATATCAATTGCTGCTTCGATGGCTTTGACGAGCAGATATTTTGCGCTTTCTGTGTTGCGGAAATCCCCAAGAAAACTGGCTTGGGGGAGGGCTCCCAGCTCGCGGAGCTTTCTCACCGAGTCGCCAATAATCCCCAGAAACTGGCGCAGTCGGGCTTCATCCAATGTTCTGGCCATGGGCAAGCTCCTTGATATACAATTGCGCTACATGCTTAAAATCGAGATATTCTCCCCAGGTGCGCTCGCAGAATTCCACCCACAGGCGCGTATCGCGGCAGAAGAGCACGCGCCCCTGAGTCACGGCATAGCGAAAGAGCACGGGAGCCCGATTGACCACGCGAATATCTATGGGAAACTGGGTGATGCACGAGAGTTCTTCGAGCCGTTCTAGTTCGTAACCAAGAAATTTCTCATGGGGAAGGCGACGCTCGTCAACGATGAGCGCCAGATCGATATCGCGAAACGTCTTGTCCTTTAAGAACGAGCCGTAGAGCACTATGACGAGAATCTCTGGGTGCTGGGCAAGCCGAGCCGCCAGGGGCTGCACCGTGTGCTCTCTTTCCGAAGGCTCTAGAGAAAACCGGCGTCGCTCGTCCATACAAGAGCATTATACTCACATTGGCATATCAGCGCGAGGCCTCCAAGAAGAGCAAGCTTGAATTTTATTGCACCGTGATCTGAGACTTCAGCTCCAGGGGCGGCTGGGCGCCCTCGTCGGTCGCTGGGGTTGCCCGACCGGAGATCGTGAACGTGCCCGACGCTGTCCCAGCTTTGATCTCATAACTGAACTCTAACTTTTGATCAGCGTTCAGCCCCAGCTGTGCCGCACGCACATTCCCCGACACAAGCTGAAGCCCACTGGGGAGCGTCTCGCTGACCGCAAGAGCTCGCAGAGCTCTCTTCGCCGTGACCGTCACAGTGACTGTGAACGTCCCGCCAGGGCTGAGCACATTGGGAACAGTCCGAGTGTAGATCACAAGATCGTTCTCGATCTTATCTGTGCGCCCCGAAGGCGGCGGAGGGGAGAAGAGCGGCTCGATCACAAAGACCGTCCCCTTCGTCGAACTGCTTGCTCCCTTGTCGTCGGTGATCGTCAGCGTCACGACAAAAGAGCCCTTCTTGGTGTATTCGTGCTCGGCGAAGAGCCCATTGCCTTGGGTGCCGTCGCCGAAGTTCCAGATATAGCTGACGATCTGCCCATCAGAATCTGTTGAAGTCGCCGCGCTGAAGTAGACTGTCAGAGGAGCTTCGCCAAACGTTGGGGCAAACTCCATCGACGCAACAGGGGGCTTGTTCTCTGGCTTCTGGGGAGCAGTGGCGCTCGTGCACCCGCTTCCCCCAACGGCTACGCTCGCTATGACGCTCAGCAATATCAGTCTCTTGCTCATAGGCTGTATTGTAGCGCATGGAAGATAGCCATGCCAAACTTAGCTCGATGGCTTCGTGTGCAGTCGGAATTCCCCGATGATCATCGCCAGCACGACGAGCGCGCCGCCGAGCCACCCTTGAGGGCTGAGCGTCTCGCCGAGCAAAAAGTACGCAAAGAGCGCGGCAAAGACCGGCTCCAGCGCAAATATGAGAGCTGCCGCATACGCGGGTACGACTCGTTGCGCCAGCGCCTGCACCCATAAGACGAGCGCTGTCGCAAAGATCGCCAAGTACAGCAACGCCGCGAGCGCTGATAGACTCAAATCTTTCAGCACGTGAAGATCGGGCACCGCCCAGCCCCAACTGAGCACCGCGACGACGACGATCTGCAACGACGTGAGCACAATGGGCTTATGATGCGCAGCGATCTCTCCAAGATAGACAATATACAGCGCGTACACGAGCGCCGTCCCCAAGACCCACAGATCTCCAACGACCAGCCCTTCGTGGGGGGTGAGCGTCATCAGCCCTAGTCCTGCTAATGCTAAGAGCGCGGCCAGCCATACTCGCAAGGGGACTCTCTGATGCAGCCAGATCGCCCCGACGATCGGAGTGAAGATCACGCTCAAGCCCGTGATGAACGCGGCTTTAGACGCTGTTGTCGTCAGCATCCCTACGCTCTGTGTGGCGTAGCCGGCAAAGCTCAGCACTCCCAAGATCAGTCCGGGCAGGAGCGTCTTGCGCTCCGGCCTCACCCACAGCAGCACCGACGCTGCGAGGCTGAAGCGCACGGCTAATAAAATGGGCACGGGCACGGTCTCGATGGTCTCTTTGATGATGGCAAAAGTGCTGCCCCAAATAAGCGTCACCAGGACAAGGAGCAGCACCCCAACGCCGGGCGAGAGCGCCATGAAGTTACATCAAGTGCTTCCTGAAGAACTGCACGATCTCATTGTAGCACTTGACTTTATTCTCGTACTTCAAGACGTCGTGGCCCTCATTCTCAAAGACTATATAGTCTATCTGTTTGCCCTGGGCGCGCAGCTCATTGACCAAGTCTGTCGACTCGGCTTCGCGCACCCGCGGGTCGTTGCGCCCTTGAATAACTAATAATGGGCACGAGAGTTGATGGAGATACGTCTTGGGCGAGCGCTCGACGAAGAACTCTCGGTCTTTTTCGGGATGGCCCACAGCTAAGTAAAAATACGTCTTCCATGTCTCGGGGATGCGCTCGATGAACGTGAAGAGATTGTACGGGCCAAACATGTCGCAGCCGGCCTTCCAGAGCTCGGGGTGCCGCCCCACGAGCATCAGCGTCATGTAGCCCCCATACGAGCGCCCCATCACCCCGACGCGACTCATATCGAAACGCTTATCTTTCTTGAGAGACTCAAAGCCCGCGACGTGATCGAGTCGGTCTTTGCCGCCCCAGTCTCGATCGACTTGCTTCATATATTTTAGCCCGTAGCCGGAGCTGCCCCGTACGTTGGGCACGAAGACAGCAAAGCCGTTTACAGTAAAGAATTGAATGAGGGGCATGGAGAACCATGCGAAGTTGGGGCGCTCTTGGCTTTGCGGCCCACCGTGAATGTAGAAGATCACCGGGTATGGTGGGGCGTATCCGAGCTTCTTTGCGGGCAGGTAGAGCCGCGCCGAGATTCTTAAGCCGTCGTGGCTGATATACGAGGCGTCCTCGCCGGGGGAGAGCAGTTCTTTGGGGATGCCCAAGATGCGCTCGTTTGTCTGGGGTTTGACAGACTTGCCCTCGATGAGATAGAGCTGGGTTGGGGAGTTGGCCGTCGAGAACGACGCGATGTAGCGATTGCCCTTCTTGTCGTAGAAGAGCGCCTGCGCGACGCCGTTGCTCAGCATCCCCTTTCCTACAATATTCTTGGTGATCTTGAAGACCAGCTTCTTCTCGTCAAAAGCTCCTTCGTAGACCCAGGAGCAGCCGTCAATGTTATAACTGAGCAGATAGCGATCTCCCTGAAGATGCTGGAGATACTCGAGTTCGCCCATGCCCTTGTGCACGGTGCCCTTGATGGGGACGGGCTGGACGTCTTCGGGCTTGTTGAGCTTACAATACCCTAAACCGTAGGTGTCCTCAAACAGAGAAGTGACGAAGAGCAGTCCCTTGTCTTTGGGCGTGAAATGGCACGAGTGAATGGAATTGAGCGGGACCTCTTCGCCCTTGTCGCGCGCCTCGATGGGTTTGCCATAGAAGAGAGTTCTCTGGGAGTCGCCGCGCTCGCGGATGTAGACGACGTGGTCGCCCGCGGTGTAGCTATCTATGAGTATGAATTTTGTGTGTTCTTTGTTGGCCCCGGCGACCCAGTTACCGTAGAGACTTGTCCCTAGATCTTCGAGCTTGAGCTTTTGGAGATCGACTCGATACGCTTGATGGAGGGGGCTGATGCGCGGGTCCACTTGGAAGAACGCATTATTTTTCTCAGCATCGCAATGGTGACAGTGCACTTGCTGGCCCTTGAACTGATCACCGAAGATGGGCTCTGGGATGCCTCCATCTATGGGGATGAAGCACGGCTGATAGTTCTCGTCGCCGTCGCGGTCGATCATCACCAAGATCTTCTTGAGTTTGGGGAAGACGTAGAACGGCTCGCCACCGATGAGGGTGGGGTTGTGCAGGGCGATATCTGGGGGCAGGAGGGGCTCCGGGACGCTGCCGCCCTTGTTCATCGCATAGAGGCTGAGTCGTCCCGAGAGATCACTGATAAAATAAATACGATTGCCCACGATCTGCGGGCTCAAGAAGAGCCGGGCCGACAGCAACGACTCGATGCGAAAGCTCATGTGTTCGTTCCTCCCTCTTTTTGGGGTATAGGTGTTGTTTCTAAAACGGTGAGAAGCTGCTCCCCTTTCGGCGTCAGCGCAAACCAATACTCGTCTAATCGCTGACGGTTAGGATGAGCAACGGGCTTCAACTCTGTCTTCGTGGGCTGATAGCACGCTATATACTCTTCCCGGATCAGTTGCCACAGGGTAGATTTGATCTCACTTTCGGGCACAGCTTGCTCGAGCATCCCTCGGATCTGTTTCAGATCTTCGTAGTCGTTAGCCAGAGCGTCGATGATCTGCTCTTGCAGAGTCGTCAACTGTTCGGATTTGGTGCTCATGGTTTGACTTTCAGACCTCCCTGCCGGAAATGGTCGTGCACTATTCTACCAGATTTCTCAATGCGATGCCGCGTCACGAGTTCTCCAGTGCGTAAGTGCTTATAGACAGTCTCAATACTCCAGCCCCCGCGATATTTCCGGCCGCGAGCAGGCTCCTTGCGCTCATCGATAAGCTCCCACTCGCTAGGATCAAACGATTGCCCCTTGGGTAAGGGTGGATAAGACAATAGAGCCCCTTGTTTTATCCGTCGTTGCTAGTGAGCATCAATCCTTAGCTTCGTCAATAGTCGTGCGCATCTGATGGATGGTCTTCTCCATCTGGTCGAGCAGATCTTCTATGGTCTCCCGATCCCACTCTTCGAGAGAATTCTCTAAGTCATCTCGTTGCTGCTTTAAGTCATCTACAAGGGGATTGAGCTTGTCAATGAGATCTTTCTTCGAGACGTAAGCCATAGGTAGATCACCTCTGGATTACGAATTTTGAAAGAGCTTTTTATTATATCAGTCTCCAGAGAACCGAGCAAAGATCGTCTCGACATGTTTGAGGTGATAGGTATAATCAAAGAGTTCATCGAGTTCTTTGGGGCTGAGCAGTCTTTGAATCTCAGGATACCGAGCCACGAGGGCTTTAAAGTCCTTGCGTTCGGCGAGAGCTTGCGCAGCGAGCCGACCGATGAGCTCATGTGCCTGCGCTCGCGCCATCCCCTTGTCTATCAGTCTCAGCAAGAGCGCTTGCGAGAAGACCGTCCCATGGCTGCGCCCAAGGTTCTCCCTCATGCGATCTGGATTGACAATAAGCTGCTCGATCACGCCCGCCATGCGCACCAAGAGATAGTGCATAGCTAAGAAACTATCGGGGTAGATGATGCGCTCAACTGAAGAGCGAGTCAGGTCTTGCTCGTGCCAGATTGCCTGATTCTCTAGGGCAGCTAAGGCGTTCATGCGCACGACGCGCGCCAGCCCCGTCAAGGTCTCGCAGGTGCTGGGGTTTTGCTTGTGCGGCATGGAAGACGACCCATGGGGCTGGCCCTCGCGGACTTCTGAAATTTCGGTGCGATGGAGGTTTCTGATCTCCGTTGCGATCTTCTCTATCGTTCCCGCGCAGATCGCCAGGGTCGTCAGCACGTGCGCGTGTAAGTCGCGCTGCACGATCTGATTGGAGATGGGCGCAGGAGTCAGCCCTAACTTGGCGCAGACGCGCCGCTCGACTTCGGGATCTACATGCGCATACGTCCCTACAGAACCCGAAATCTTTCCCACGGAGATGAGTTGTCGCGCTTCGGTGAGACGCGTGATGTTGCGCTGCATCTCGTCGTACCAGACTAATAATTTCAGCCCGAACGTGATCGGCTCGGCGTGCATCCCGTGGGTGCGCCCGACCATGAGCGTCTTCTTGTGCTCGAACGCCCGACGCCTGAGCACTGCAGCGAGCTTGGTCGCATCGTCAATGAGAATGGTGAGGGCTTCTTTGCAGGCAAGCCCCAGCGCTGTGTCTTCGATATCATACGACGTCAGCCCGCGGTGAATATAGCGCCCTTCGGGGCCGATGCTCTCTTCTAGAGCGCGCACGAACGCCAAGAGATCGTGTCCGATCTGGGATTCGATCTCTTTCGCTCTGGCGATGTCCAGTCGGGCTCTCTTGATGATTGCTTGGGCAGCTTCTTTGGGGATATATCCCAGTTCGGCTTGGGCTTCGGTGACCGCGAGCTCGACCTGAAGCCATCGGCGATACTTGGCTTCTTCGGTCCAGAGCTCCTTCATCGGAGGCAGAGAGTATCGTTCGATCATGATTCAAATCAATCTCAATGCTTTCCCAACTTTCTTGAACGCGTTAAGCGCAAAGTCTAGGTCTTCTTTGCTATGCATTGCCGTGACGATCGTGCGCACGCGGGCTTTGTCGCGCGCCACCATGGGAAAGACGATCTCCTGCGCGAAGACCCCCTCTTCAAAGAGTCTTTGGGCAAGCTGCTTAGCGTTGTGGCTGCTGCCCACGATCACCGGGGTGATGGGGGTCTCGCTCGCCCCGGTGTTGAAGCCGAGTCTCTTGAGCTCCCTCTTGAAATAGTTCGCGTTCTCCCAGAGCTTTTTCACCAAGTGCTCCCCTTCGGGGCTTTCTAAAATCTCCACAGCAGCAAGCGCGGCAGCGACCACCGCCGGGGGATGGGCTGTCGAAAGCAGCCAAGGGCGAGCTTTCTGGATGAGAAATTCTATGAGAGTCTTCGAGCCGGCGATGTAGCCGCCCATTGCCCCAAGAGCTTTGCTGAGCGTGCCCATCTGGACGTCTACTCGTCCGTGCAGCCCAAAGTGATCGACGGAGCCCCGTCCAGATCTCCCCAAGACCCCCGAGGCATGGGCGTCGTCCACCATGAAGATTAACTCGAACTCTTCAGCTATATCTGCAAGCTCTCTCAAAGGAGCGATGTCGCCGTCCATGCTGAAGACAGCATCGGTCACTAAGAGCGCCCGACGATACTTCTGCCGAGTCTCTTTGCAAAGCTGCCGGAGCACATCTACGTCGCGATGGGGCCATTTTAAAATCTCTGCGCCGCTTAAGCGACAGCCGTCAATGATCGAGCCGTGATTGAGTTCTTCAGAATAGATCGCGTCACCCTTGCCAACTAACGCGTGAATCGTCCCCAAGTTCGCGGCGAACCCGCTCTGAAAGACCAAAGTTGCCTCGACGCCCTTGAAGCGCGCAAGCTTCTCTTCTAATTGTTTGTGCAGGGTCATGGTGCCGGCGATGGGGCGGACGGCACCGGCGCCGGCGCCGTACTGATCTATCGCGTTCTTGGCAGCTTCGCGCATCTTGGGATGGTTCGTTAACCCCAGATAGTTATTCGACGAGAGGTTGACGACTTCCTTGCCGTCGAAGATGGCGCGGGCGCGCTGTTCACTTTGGAGTGTGCGCGGCCTCCACACGAAGCCTTGCTCCTCTAAGTTTTTCAGCTCTTGATTCAAGAAGCTCAGACGATCCGTCTTGATGGGGGTTGTCATAGGTTCCTCCCTCGGTCTATAATGTAGCACACGAGCATTTTATACGAACTGCGTCGCAGCGTCAAAAGCACGAAAGAGTAACGGAGGTTCTATGCCCAAGCGCGTTGTCAAGACCGAAAGAGCCCCCGCAGCCATCGGCCCCTATTCCCAAGCGCTCGTCGCCAACGGCTTTGTTTTTGTCTCTGGACAGATCCCCATCAACCCTCAGACAGGGCAGCTCGTCACCGGCGATATCCACGCCCAAACTCGTCAGTGCTTGGAAAATCTCAAAGCCATCTTAGAAGCTGCTGGCAGCTCGATGGGCAAGCTCGTCAAGGTCACAGTCTTTGCCAAGGATCTCCAAAATTTTCAAGCGATCAACCACGTCTATGCTGAGTATTTCAAAGAAGACCCTCCAGCTCGATCGTTTGTTGAAGTCTCGAGACTCCCTCGGGACGCCGCGATCGAGATAGAGGGGATCGCGCTGCTGGACACCAATCTTTGAGCGCTTTAAAAGACTCCGAACGCTTTCAGCGCCGCGAGCGCACCGATGGCAACACCTAAGGCGCCGATCATCATGTTCGTCTGCATCTGGTTCTCCGCCGCGGCTAGGCGTTTCTTCAGTCCAGCAGACTCTTCTTGCAATTTCTGCATCTGCGCCGCTTGCTCCTCAAGCTGCCCTTGCAAGACAGAGAGCCCTTCTTCAGTCTTGAGGACTTTGTTGGTCAGCCCCGAAACGACATTGCCGAGCCCCTTCAGGTGCTCGCGCAGTTCCGCAATCTTCTGAGTCAGCTCGTCGGCCTTTTGGGGGTCTAGGGGCATCTTGACCTGTTTTTCTAGCGTGCTCACGCGCTCTTGCAGCGCCATCACTTGATCGTTCAAATTCAACACCTGGCGGACACGATCTTCCATGGTCTTCAGCCGAACGTTGAGCTGGTCAATCATGCCCTCGCTCTGAAAGATTCTCGACGAGAGCAGATCGAACTTCTCTTTCGTTCCCCGGGCTAAGCCGGCAATGCTCGTCTCCAAGTTGGCGATCTTGGGCTGGATCTCGTGAGAGATCTTCTTCTCCAAGCCCTGGAGATCGCGAAGCATGCTCTCGGCTCGCTTGAGCTCGAACGAGATCTCTTTGACGATATCCCCCAGGCCTGCGGCCTGCTGCACCTGGAACGAGAGGTCTTTGACCATCTGTTCGAGGCGCTTGAAGCCCTGCTCTAACTTGAAGACTTTCTCGGCCAGCTCGTCTTTGTCAGACTGTGCCCACACAGGCACGGCCAACGCGACCATCACGGCCAGCAGCACGATACCAAGACGCTTCATCGTCGGTTCGTCCTCCTTACATACAGTGTCATATAGTGTGCCTTAGTCTAATAGTAGTCCGAATCACGCCCAAGGACAAAGACTTTCTTAAGTGCGGACGTTGGGCACCAGACGAAGGAGCAACTTGCGCACGCCTCCCCCCCCTCTGGTATAATACGGCACCAAAGGGGGTGGCTATGGCACGGGTGAGGCACATATGCGATTTATCAGAACTGACCGAATCTTTTATCAACTCTCTCGACGTCAACCCCGCCTCCATACGCACCTATCGCGAGGGGTTGAAAAATTTCCTCAAGTGGCGCAATGGCAAGCCTCCGGAAGCGTTGGTCACGCAGAGTGAGATCAAGCTCTATAAAGAATGGTTACGCCAGTGTCGTGCGGCCAACACGGTGGCGACATATCTGGTCGCACTGAGAAGGTTCTTTCAGTACTGCGTCGCTGAGGGGGTTTATCCCGAAAACCCAGTGGACAACGTGAAGGGGATTCGGCGGCCACGCGGACATTTACGCCAAGACATCTCGCGCGAGGGCCTGCGGGCGCTCTTCGATTCTGTCGATCGTACGACGCTCATGGGGAAGCGCGATTTTGCTATGATGAATTTAATGGCCCGCAACGGCCTGCGCGTCATCGAGATCGTGCGAGCCAACGTGGGGGACATCGAGAACCGTCGCGGGCGCCAGATCTTAAGAATTTGGGGGAAGGGCCGCGACGAGCGCGACGAGTTTGTCGTCTTGGCTGAGCCGACGGTGCAGGCGCTCGAAGAATGGCTGGCGGCGCGCGGGGGAGCCAAGTCCAGCGACCCGCTCTTTATAGGGGTGCGGGCCCGCAACAAGGGCGGACGCCTCACCACCCGCCAGGTCAACCGTATTATCAATAGATATTTGATCAAGACCGGGCTAAAGAGTGAGAAGATCTCTCCGCACAGCCTGCGGCACAGCTTCGTGACCCTTGCGATCCAAGGGGGGGCTTCTATCATCGAGGCACAGATCGCCGCAAGACATCGTTCCATCGAGACGACACGGGTCTACTTTCACGAGCACGACCGCTTGGAATCCCCTACGGAGGACAAGATCTTGATCTAAGTCCGTTAAGTTTTCTTAACGGACTTATGGTGCTCGCACAAGACCAAATAAAAAGCCCGCAGTTGGCTTCCGGCTCTTTATATGGAGGGGGATTAAGCTAGGGGGCGGAAGCCAAAAGAGGCGTGCTTGAGGGCGTGTTGACAAGATTTGCCCTTTGTATTAAGCTCTAAGCTGCTGGAGGTGAGACACCTGCGAACGTTTGTCTACGAAGAAGGTCAGGGATTGCTGACCGATCTCCCTCTCTCCGAGCTTGCGGCCAAGGTCGGCCAAGCCGGGGTGACGTTCTGGCTGGACTTTCCTAGACCAGAAGCCCCTGAAATCCAGAAGATGGGAGAGCTGTTCAACCTCCATCCCCTCGCGATCGAAGACTTGCTCACCCCTCAGTATCGCCCCAAGATAGATACCTACGATAACGGGTTGATGATCGTGTTGCGCGACGCCGACGTAGATCGCATCGAGAAGAACATGAGCGCCCTGGAGCTCGATCTCTTCTTGGGGAGAAATTTTCTCATCACCGTGCACGCTGAGCGCATGGAGTGCATCGAGATGGCCATTGCGCGGCTCAACGGTGCGGCCGCGCGCATCCTCGGCCGCGGCCCTGATTACTTGGCTCATACGATCATTGATCTCTTAGTTGATGGCAACTTGCAGTTGCTCAGCTGGCTCGATGAGGAGATCAACGAGCTGGAAGAGGCGATCTTCAGCAACCCCGATAAAGCCGCGCTGCACCGTGCCACAAAGTTGCGCAAGAATATCATCTATCTCCAGCGGGTCTTGGGACCGCAGCTCGAATTGATCCGTCGTCTCTCAGGCGACGACCTGCCGTTCATCAAGAAGAGCCTGCGCGTCTATTTCCGCGATGTCTACGATAACCTGGCCCGCATCAACGATCTCATCTTCACCTATCGCGAAGTGATCTCCACCGATATGGCCATCCATCAAGCGCTCATCTCCAACAAGCTCAACGAGATCATGAAGACGTTGACGATCATTGCCACGATCTTCCTCCCCTTGACGTTCATCGCGAGCATCTACGGCATGAACTTTGAGTTCATGCCGGAGCTGCGCTATCCATGGGGATATCCTGCGGTGCTTGGTGTGATGGGGCTTTTGGGGGGCCTTATGTTCTGGTGGTTCAAGCGTCGGGGGTGGTTCGAGTGAGCTTCGTGAGCAAGAGCCACAGGCCATCTCCAGCTTGCCCAACTCTCACTGCCCCAAAGCGCTGAGCTTGCTTGATCCATCTTCGGACCAGCCAGCCTGGCACCCGTGACCCCGAGGTGAACGCGATCACCATCTGGCCTCCCGGCCGCAAGACGCGCGCCATCTCCGCAAAGTGCGGCGGCCCGTTGTGCAGCGTGACCAGATCAAAGCTCTCATCCGCAAATGGCAGCCTCGCCGTGTCCGCCCGCACAAATTCAACGTGAAGCACGCGGGTTCGCGCTTGAGCCAGCATCTCTTCCGCTAAGTCCGTCGCGATGATCTTCGCGTCTGGGAAGAGTTTTTTTAGCTTGTGTGCGACAAAGCCCGTCCCGGTGTTGACGTCAAGAATCTCTTGAGGGTGCACGGAGAGGGCGTGCAGTCCTGCTTCGAGGGCTTGGGCGTAGCGCGCCCCTTCAAGCTCTATGACCAGAGCGTCGTAGTGTTGCGCCTGATGCCGATAGTGCCACGCATTCAGCCGCTCGTACCAGCTGGGGAAGCCCTTGACAAAGAGCAAGCTCATCACTATATAGGAGAGATCAATGAGCGGGCTGATGATTCTCTGCTGGATCCAACGGCGCCTATGCTTTGGGGTCATAGCTCTGCCCGGACTTGCTCATACAGCCATCTTAGATAATCTTCGCTCCCAGCGACTACAGGGACAGCCAAGATCTCCGGCACCTCGTACGAGTGCAATGCTTTGATGGTCTCTTCTATCTGAGCAAAGAACTTTCTCTCTGTCTTCGCAATGCAAAGCCATTCTTCGGATTGTTCGATCCTTCCCTGCCACCAGTACGAGCTCTCAATTGGCCCTATAACCTGCACGCACCCGACAAGACGCTTCTCCAACAATGCCATGGCGATCTTCTCGCCCTCTTCCTTGCTCGCGACCGTTGTGACAACCTGAACGTACTCTGACATAGGATGCTCACGCTGCTAACTCTTTAAGAAATCTTAGCACGACAGCGATCTCGTCTTCGGCGAGAGACTTTTCGGCGCGCGCTAGGCTCAGCACGTCGTCCCAGGTGACGAGCGAGTAGAGCGCGATCCCGTGCGCGCGCAGGGTATCGCGCGCTCTGTGCAGCCCGGCCTCGCGCGAAAGATATTCGAACACACAGAGACAGTGCTGCACCGTGCCCCCGGCACTCTCGATCCCTCGCTTGAAATTGAGCTTGCTCCCCCCATCAGTGACCAAATCTTCGACGAGCAAGACGCGCTGCCCCGACTCTAAGACGCCCTCGATTTGAGAAGACTTTCCGTAGCCCTTAGGCTCTTTACGCACGTAGATCATGGGCCTGCTGAGCTTCTCAGCTAAGAGCGCGGCATAGGCGATCCCCGCCGTCTCGCCCCCGGCAATGACGTCTATCTTGGAGAGCCCAATGCGCTCTTGAGCGATCTGCGCGAACGACTCGATAATCTGCGTGCGAATCTGGGGGAAGGAGATGAGGCGCCGCACGTCCACATAGACCGGCGAGAGCCGCCCCGACGCAAGCCGAAACGGTTCGTGTGGGCGAATCTGCACCGAACGAGTCCGCAAGAGCTGCTGCGCTAGGTTCATCGCGAAATATCATACTTATCCGAAAGGAGGCAGTCAAGAGCTCCATTTGCCTTCCCCTAGGAAGCTTGCTATAAATAAGTCATCGAAAACATCTTGAGGGAGGTTCGTATGAGACAATGTGCCGTCGGTGTGCTGATGTTGGGAATCGTCGCGATCTTCTCGCTGGGGCCACTAGCTCAGGCTGTTCAGAAGCTCGAGCCCGTAGTGATACCCGGGCTGAGCGCCTCGGTCACGGTCATTCAAGACAAGTACGGGATTCCGCATGTCTTCGCGCAGAATGCGCTAGACTTATACCGAGTTGTGGGATGGCTCCACGCGCGTGATCGGCTCTGGCAGATGGATAACTTACGGCGCACGGCCAACGGCACGCTCGCGGAGTTGCTCGGTCCACGAGCGCTCTCTCAAGACGTCGCGTTGAGAACGCTGGGCATCCGTCGCGCCGCGGAGCTGAGCGAAAAGCTCCTCACCAAAGAGATTCGTGCAGAGCTAGAAGCCTACGTCGCCGGTGTCAATGCGTATATTCAAAAGATCAACGAGACCGGGCAGCTCCCCCCAGAGTACAAAGAGATCGAAGTCACAAGAGTCGCTCCCTGGACGCTGCTTGACACCCTCGCCATGGGCAAGCTCCTGACGTTCGATCTCTCCTTTGATATTGACGCGTCCAACGTGCTCACGTATTTTAAGTACCGAGAAGTAGGGGGCAAGCGGGGATTTAATGGGCATGCGCTCTTCTTTGAGGATCTCTTCCGGTCGGCGCCTTCCGATCCGGCGACGATCTTGGGGAGCGCTACCGGGCGTTTGGCGTCCGGGCCGTCTTGGAGTTCAGCACTGCCGGAGCTCTCCCCGACCGTGCTCTCTCTCTTAGCGGAGTTCGTGGAGCGATTGCGCGAGATCGAGTTCTTTGAGCCGATCTTCCGTGGTGCGGAGCTCATGGAGAGCGGCAGCAACTGGTGGCTCATCTCTGGCAAGCTCACCGCCAGCGGGTATCCCATTCTTGCCAACGACCCCCATCTGGGGTTGGACATGCCCGGCGTCTGGTACGCGATCCATCAGAAGTCTGCCGACGGCATCAACGTTGTGGGCACGACCTTCCCTGGCATCCCCTACGTGATCTTGGGGCACAACGAGAGGATCGCCTGGTCGGCGACGGTCAATCCCCTGGACGAGACGGATATGTACCAAGAATCGGTCGTCGCGCGAGATGGCAAGCTCTTCAGCAATTACCAAGGGAAGCTCGAGCCCCTCGTCACTCTCGAAGAATCATATAGAGTCAACAGAGTGGGCGACGGTCAGCTCGATAACTTCGAAGACGCGCCCAAGACCACAACGTACATTATCCCGCGGCACGGCCCCGTAGTCAGTCTCGATCTTGCGAGCGGCCAAGCCGTGACCATTCAGTACACGGGTTTTTATGCTACGCAAGAGTTCAGGACATTTCGTCTGTGGAACCGCGCTCAAAATCTGGAGCAGTTCCAAGAAGGGATCAAGTACTTCGACGTAGGCTCTCAAAATTGGGGCTATGCGGATGTCGCGGGCAACATCGCGTACTTCACTGGGGCCGAAGCTCCCTTGCGGGAGGACTTGGAGCGCGGCGCAGCTGCGTTTGGGTTGCCGCCGTTCTTCGTGCGCGACGGAACAGGGTCTGCCGGCCACGAGTGGGTCGCCCTTCAAGGGCAGCCTGAAGAGGGGCATTCGATCCCCTTCGCTATACTGCCCATCAGCGAGATGCCCCAGACGATCAACCCGCCCTCAGGGTTTATTGTGAGCGCCAATAATGACCCCGTCGGTGTTACAGTAGACAACGATCCGCTCAACCAGAAGCGCCCCGGCAGCAACGCGATCTATTACTTAGACTGGACCTACGACATCGGCTTCCGCGCCGGCAGGATCACCGAGCTCATCAAACAAAAAGTCGCCAAGGGCGAGAAGTTTTCCGTCGAAGACATCATGAAGATCCAGTCGGACACGGCCTCGCTCATCGCGCGGCGGCTTGTGCCCTTTATCACCGAAGCCCTCAAGAACGCGCGCGACGAGTCCGCCCCAGATGAGCTGAAGGCACTCCTGCAAGACGCGCGCGTGCTCGAAGCTCTCGAAAGATATCTCTCGAAGTGGAGCTTCGCCACCCCTACGGGTCTCCCCGAGGGCTTCGATGAGAACGACTCTGTCGGTACCGACGGCAAGAGCTTTTCGCTCAACACCCCCTCCGAAGCCGAGATCACCGACAGCGTCGCCACAACGATCTTTAACGTCTGGCTGAGCGTCTTCATTCGTAGAGTCATTGACGACACATTGGATCGCTTGGACAAGACGATGCCCAAGCCCGGCGGGTTCTTCGCCGTGAAGGCTCTTATCAATCTTTTAGAGAGATTCCCGAAGAAGCATGGCAAGGGGGAGTCGGACGTGGACTTCTTCGATGTGCCTGAGCTCTTCTTGGCCCCTGAAGAAGAGCGCGACTGGCTCATCTTGAAGAGCTTGCAAGAGGCTCTCGATCTCTTAAAGGGCGACGCGTTCGCGGTGGCGTACAACAAATCTGAGGAGCTCTCGGAGTATCGTTGGGGGAAGATCCATCGCATTACTTTCAAGAACGCGTTGCACCCTCAGACGAATAAGTTCAGCATTCCGCCGGCGGTCTACTCTCAGCCGGAGTACGCCGATGGGCTGCCGGTGGACGGGACGCTCGCGGCCGTGGACGTCGCCAACTACAACGTGAAGGGCACATCAGCAAAGGACTTTGGGTTCAGCCGCGGGCCGTCGCAACGCCATATCGTCGAGCTCAACCCCAACGGGATCAGGGCGTGGAACGCGCTGCCTACTGGTCAAAGCGGGGTGGTGAACACACCGCACTTTGGGGATCTGCTCGCCTATTGGCTTGTGAACGATTACTACCCGGTGCTCTTCACCGACGAGGAGGTCAAAGCGAACGCCGAGTCCGAGCAAGAGTTTCGCGGGAGCTGAGGCGCGTCCCCAAGCTGCCGGTGGATACTAATTCGCCGGCTCTACGGGGCTTTGTTGGTCGCGTCTATCTCTTCCGGAAGATGACGGCGAGAAACTCTTGCACCCCGTAGGCATTGGCCGTAAACGCCTCGACATTCCCTAAAGCCTCTGAAGCCGCCAAGATCGCCTTGCGGCTCCACAGAGGCACGATCGGCAGCTCCTCAGCCATGATCTTTTGGAGTTCAGAGGCTAGCGCCTTCCGCTTGGCAAAATCGAACTCAAAGTTGGCTTGGTTGATCAGTTCGTCTATCTTTTTCTCGTACTCGAAGGGATCCTTCGCCCCGGAGAGGTGCCAAAAGCGACCCGGGCTTGACGAAAGATAAAAGCTTGCGTTCAGGAAAGGATCGCTTAGGTGTGTCGTGCCCGCGATAGCAGCCACAAATTGCCCGCCCCGCAGCCTCGTGCTAAACTCTGCGAAGGGGACGGCTTTGAAATCCGCTTTTACCCCAAGCCTCCTTAGCCCCTCAACGATGAATCTTGCAGCCGCGACGCGGATCGGGTTGTTGTCGTTGGTGATCAACTCGAACTCCAGCTGCTTGCCGGGCGCAAGATTGCGAATGCCGTCGCGGTCGGTGTCCTTCAACCCCAGCCGGTCCAGCTTTTCGGCAGCCGCCTTGAGATCGTAGTCATACTTGGGGATATTGGGCTCATAATAGGGCGAGAGGCGATTGACTGTGCCAAACCAAGGCTCTCCCAAGTCCCTGAGCACTTCTTTGATGACGCGCTTGCGGTCAATCGTCTGGGCAATGGCCTGACGGAAGAGCTTCTCCCGGAAGACCTTGCGCAAGTCCGGGTCAGTCACGTCGTGATTGAAGGCCCAGAAGTCGAAGCTGTACTCCGGCCCGTCCACGATGAGCTTGAAGCCTCTGGGCAGCTTTAAGTCGAAAGTCTCTTCGGCTTTCAGGGTGAGTAGGTCAAGCTCGCCGCGTCCCAAGCGCGCTAGTTCTTCCGCTCGACTAGGCGCAATCTTGGCGATCACTTTATCGAGATAGGGCAACTGTTGGTTCTTGGAGTCCACTTTCCAGTAGAAGGGATTGCGCTCTAAGATCAGCTCCGTTGCGGGGGTGTACTTGACGAGCTTGAAGGGCCCGGCCCCGGCGATCTCCCCCAAGGGTGTAGCCAGCGGCCAAGCCTCGCTGAACTTCCCTTGGGCGACGATGCCGGCTAATTTATGCTTGGGCAGCACCGGCATGGTGAAGAAGAAGCCCGAGAGTATTGCCGCCGGCAACATGGGGAGCGGGGCTCCGACCGTCATCACGATCGTTGTCTCATCAAAGGCTTTAACCTCCAGCGGGATCAAGCCTGGAATCTGGTTCTTGGGATCAAGGATGACATCTTTATAAGTGAAGAGGACGTCTTCGGCCTTGAGGTCGTCGCCGTCCCAGAATTTTAAGCCCTTGCGCAAGACAAACTTCACGCTCTTTCTGTCAGGGGAGACTTCGTAGCTGATGGCCAAAGCCGGCTCGATCATGCCGGTCACCGGGTTGACTTCTAGGAGCCCGGCGTGGGTCAGATTGATTAACGGATTGGCGGGGCTCCAGGTCGTGATGGGATTAAAAGATTTGGGATCGCTTATCGAAATTACAATTTGTCCGCCGCGCTTGCCGATCTCTTTGAGCACCGGCTCCTTCACGACCTTGGGTTGGCCGGAGGCTATTGGGGCTGCTAGACAGAGAATGATTATGGCTGACAATGTCGCAAGACTAAGAACTGCTAAGTTTCTCTTGATCATGGGCCACCTCCCATAATTTTGTGCTTTGCTCAACACCGTTTCGACGCCGAGGGATCACGGTCTCTTGAGAGCAAACTTCACAAAGCTCCGGCCTTGAGTCTCCGGTCCGAGGATCGGCTGGGCATAACCTGCCGTGACCTCGACCGACAAGCTGGCAAGCGGGAGAACTATGAAGTTCAACTCCACTCCCACCTCCGCCTTGAGAGAGTCCAAAGGCTCTTCTATCGTCCAGGCGCGGCCCCCGCGCACGAAGAGACTTATCCTGATCTGATCCAGCTTGGCTAAGTTCAAAAGCGAGAAGTCGAGATCTCGTGCCAGAGGCGGCAAGCGGAGCCGCAACTCGCCAAAAGCCTTCCGATCTCCAAGCTCGCGCCCTTTGAAAGATTCTAGCTCGGTCAGTGTGAACTTAAACGGCTCTGGCAGCATCCCTAGCCCCGCTCCTCCCATCACCGTTGCATCCAGATAGACCCACGGTGCCAATCGAAAACGCTTGAAGCCTGTCCAGCTCAGCCGCCAGAAGGGTTCATCATTCCGTTGCTCGCCCAACTGCTGGCCCACTTGCAGGGAGAAGGTGTGCTGCATGAAAAGCTGGTATAGATCGGAGCGAATGTAGTCTACCCCAACAAAGCTCACCAGCCTAGAGAGTTCTCCCCGGGCTCCCATCGAGACCTTCACGGTGTTAGCCGGCCACCAGTAGCGCCCGGCTACTGTGACGAGTGGGTGTTCATAGAACGTCCAACTGAAGCTGAGTCGCAGGTCTAAGTTCCCTGCTCGGGTAGCGGGATCGAATTGGGTCAGGCTTGTCCGTATCTCCAGGGTATCCACGCCGAAGCTTCGGCCCCCGTCTACCCTGAAGATCCCTATAGCGTTCCAGCGGAACTGCTTGTTGGTGTCAACTGCAGGGAGCAGGGAGAGACTCCATTGCTGATCGGTCCGAAAACGCCCGGAGATTCCTAACGGCGATATATCAATTACATAAGCGTCCAAAGGGAGCTTGTCTTTAATTTCACCGCCGACGAAGGGCCAATGGACTAAAATCCGTTGAGGGAAATGATTGTTAAAGCGGTTGATGTCCGGGCTCATCTCCTGCGGATCAACATGGACTGCTTTGATAGGCGATGAACTCTTGAAGGTGACCGTTCCTTGCGGGGCGTCTCCCACCCACTTAGTCTCTAGCACTTCCCCTTGAGCAGTTGTAGCGCGTACCGTAACGGGATAATTCGCATCGCCCTGCTTGCTCAAGAAAATGGTCGTCTCATAGCCTTCAGAGATCTTTTGAGATGCAAAGCGCTCGACAGCTATGTCTAAGAAGCAAGCTCCGTAGAGCCAACAATCAAAGAAATCTTTGAGATCTTGCCCTGAGAGCTCCTCGGCCACCACGCGGAAGGCCTCCGTTGTAATGATCTTATGGCGGTAGCGGTTATAAGCTTCTCGGATGACAGTAAAGAATGTCTCGCGGCCCAGTAGGCCCTCCAGAGCGCGTAATACTAAGTAACCCTTGTTGTAGATGCGTACTCCAGCGGCGTTCAGATAATCAAGCTTCTTGTGCGGTTTAACAATCGCTTCATCCCAGCCCCTCTGGAAGACCTTAAGATAGGGTAGCTCAAGGGTGTGACGGCGCGCATTCAGGAAACCAACTTGAGACTTGAGGAGTTGCTCCAACAGCCCCGGGCCCAGGTGATTGAAGAGATTAGGCTCGAAAGCCCCGTATTTGGCCTCGAAGTAGGTGAAGGTAAAGTAATGGGCAAAGGCTTCAGCGAGCCAACCCTCTGCACTCCAATCACTCCATGTGCCAAGGCCCCACCACAGGTGGGCTAGCTCGTGGGCTACAAGCAGCTCCAGGTTGCGATCAAGAAAGCCGGGGACAGGGATGTCTTTCAAGCGGTAGGCTGAACTCCCTAAGACGATGATCCCATCCGTGGCCGTCCCGACGAAGCCGTAGAGGCCGGAGGCGGGCCGCTCGGCGATTACTAATCGCTTGTATCCAGAGGGGCCAAAGCGTTCTGTGTAGAAGTCTAATACTTCTGCAGCATAAGCGGCCGCCAAGCGCCCATAGCTCTCCCCACCCGGCAGATAATACGAATCAATCACGACGTCGCGATGGTGGAGGCGATAGAGCTCTAGCCCTTTGCCAATGAGGAGCAACACAGAGCGAACAGGAATGTCACTGCTGAGGCGAACGATCTTCCACTCGTTCTCTTGAGCGACGATCTCTTGCTCTTCCGCTCCGCTGACCACGGTGAAGTCGCGTGGCACCCTCAATTCGACATCGTGATAGGCTGCTGGAAGCACGAACTGCTCCTGTTCAATGACTTGGGGTGGGATGGCTATTGGGTGCCAACCGAAGCGCCAGAGATAGACCCCGTTGTAAAAGACGCCATCTCCCCCGAGGCCCCCATCTGTCCAAGCAGTATGGGTGAACTTGCTCTCAAACTCGATTTGGATCACAGCGCGTTCCCCTGGGGTGAGAGGCTGAAGCAGCTTGACCCGGAGCACAGTGTCTTCCAGCGAGAAGGTCCATAAGATTGGATCACAGCGCGTTCCCCTGGGGTGAGAGGCTGAAGCAGCTTGACCCGGAGCACAGTGTCTTCCAGCGAGAAGGTCCATAAGAAGGGCCGCATCGCCTCCAGCCGGAAGCGCAATGGTTGGCCGTGGGAGTCGGCCACAGACAGGATCTTCGTCCAGGTTGGGTCGAAGCCATTGGGATAAGTCTCATCTATATAGGCTGGGTGTCGGTAGGGATTGGGGTGTCGGGCCAAGTTGCCCAAAAGCCAGAAGGTGACTGTCTCCAGCGTTTGGCCCGTATCGTTGAAGTAGTCTAGTACCAAGCTCCCGCTGAGCGTCTGCCGCGCCGGATCGAAAACCACACTGATTTTGTACCGACTGAAATCAGCTTGAGCGCGGGCAGAAGAAGCCCAGACAACGCAAACCAATCCTAAAATCAAGAGACTAGCTACCGCTTTTCTCATACGCACATGTAAGACTCCTCCTTGG
The DNA here is from genome assembly GCA_947085185.1 of Candidatus Fraserbacteria bacterium. GTDB lineage: Bacteria > Bipolaricaulota > Bipolaricaulia > RBG-16-55-9 > DRXL01 > JANXCC01. The sequence goes on from CAMTVK010000017.1 coordinate 48,758, forward strand.
GATACTAAATTTGTTCGTTAGCTATCAATATATAGCCTTAACCTGCCCCCTGTCCATGAACCAGTTCAAGCTTTCTCCTTGAACTAGTTCAAGGACACACGTCACGCTTTTTGCCCAAAGTGCTTTAGGAAGCGGAAAATCGCTCGACGCTTACGCGGGGGGGGGGAGGCAATGAGCTGCCGCAGGCCCGCCTCGTCCAGAATCACCAGCTCACCCCGCCGGTAGACAATCAGCCCGCGCTCTTGCAGGCTGCCCAGCTTCTTGCAGACCCACTCCGGCGTGTTCCCCAGCATCTCCGCGATCTCCACTTGCGTCAAGGGCAAGTCAATCACCAGCCCGCGCTCACCCTTGCAGCCGTACTGCTCACCAAGCTGCAAGATCAGCCCAACCAGCCGCTCGTGCGTCCCAAGATACGCCAGCTCAGCCAAGCGCACCCGCAGCTCTTTGACTTCACCGGCTAGTCTCCTCTGAATCCCCAGTGCGATAGATGAGTTTCGCCTCAATAGCTCCTGAAAGTCTGCAGAGCTGAGCCAGCCCACAACAGAATCGGCCAATGCCTGCGCCGAGACGCTGCTAGTTTTCGCATCTTTGGCAGCCCGGTCATCTCAGGGAGACCCGTGGCTTTGCACCCCCTCCTCGCAGAGGGTTCGCCTTGAACAAAGATGGCAGTGGAAGATTACCACAAAAGGGCTGAAAAGACAAGACAGCCCCTGCGCCAAGAGATCGTTACCGGAACGTTTTGGTACAACCATGTGGTCGCCCCTACAAACTTTTTCGTGGTTCGTTTGTATAATATACTCAAGGAGCGAGCGGCATGGCGCGGCTGGAGATTCGACTCTTGGGCGACGTTGAGGCCCGGCTCGATGGAGCGCTTTTGAGATTTCCCACTCAGAAGGCCCAAGAACTCTTCGCTTATCTTGCGCTTCACCATGAGCATGCCCATCCGCGCTTGGCCTTGGCGGCTCTGCTTTGGCCGGAATCCGACGAAGAGAAAGCAAAAGTCAACTTGCGCAAGACGCTCTCCCGCCTACGCTCGCTGTTTGTGCAAGATGAGCACTGGCTGGACTTCTCCGGCAGTGCCGTGCGCTTAAAAACCCAAGAGTGCTGGATCGACACAGCAGAATTCGAGCGCCTGATCGCGCTCTCGCCCGGTGACCCAAAAGAAAGCGAGAGAGCCTTAGAAGACGCCGTCGCGCTCTATCGCGGCCCGTTCTTGCAGGGAGTCTATGAAGACTGGGCACTCATAGAAGCCGAGCGCTTCCGGACGCTCTATCTTGAAGCTTTGGAGAGGCTTGCCAGTGCCTATCAGGCCCGCGAAGCCCATGAGAAAGCTCTTCAGACCTGGAAGCAAGTACTCACTGTGGTGCCGTGGCATGAGCGGGCGCATCGGGAGCTCATGACGCTCTATGCCCGCACCGGAGACCGCACCGCAGCCCTTCATCAATATAGAGAGTACTGCTCAGCTCTTCAGAGGGAGCTGGGCATCCCTCCACTCCCTGAGACTCAGTCCCTGTACGAGAAGATTTTACAAGGGGCTCTGCCAGAGCCAGCTCGGATCGTTGCGCTTCCCAGGGAAATCCCATTTGTCGGGCGCGAGCGCGAGTGTCATGTGCTGCAGACCCTGTGGCAGCAGGTCTGTCAAGGGGAAGGACAATCTGTGATGCTCGGGGGCGAGGCCGGCGTGGGCAAGACCCGCTTGGTGGAGCACTTTATAGAGCTCGCAGCAAGAAGAGAGATCACAGTGCTCCGCGGCGCCGCCTCCACGAACGAGTTGCCCTACGCGCCCTTGCTCCAAGCCGTGCGCGCGGGTCTTCGCTCTATCCCCGTGGCTCAGCTCTCCCAGCTGCCCAGGCTCTACCGGAGCGAGCTGGCGCCCTTTGTCCCAGAGCTCTCTGAGCGCTTCCCCGATCTCACGCCCAATCCGGTTCTGCCGCCCGCCCAGGGCAAAGCCCGCTGGTTCGCGGCTCTGTGTGGGTGTTTTGAGCTCTTGGCTCGCGAGCGCCCGGTGATACTCTTTCTTGATGATCTGCACTGGGCCGATGACGCGACTTTCGAGCTCTTGAGCTATGTGATGGCGCACCTGAAGTCTTCCAGAATCTTCCTGATCGGCACGTATCGTCTTGAGGAGACCGCGCGTGCACCCCTGCGCCAGTGGCTCGCTACTGTTGGGGCAGCACGCGCGTATCAGCCGCTGATTCTGAACCGACTCTCACAAGAAGAGGCCAATCTCTTGCTCCAGCGCTGGCTGGGCGGCAAGACGGATGCGCTCGCCGCTGCTCTTTATAACCAGACTGAAGGGAACCCGCTCTTTCTCATGGAGCTGGTCCATTCGCTGATGCGCAGCGGGGCGCTGGTCCAAGATGAAGGAGGGCGCTGGGGGCTGACCGTTGGGGAGATCGGCTCTGCGCATCTGTCGGAGAGCCTTCGTGGAGTGATCGACGCTTCGGTGCAGCGCGTGCCGCAGCATGCCCAAAATCTGATAGGGTTGGCGGCCGTGCTCGGGCGTGCCTTCGAGCTGCCGGTTCTCAAAGAGATCCTGCGTCAGCCCGAAGGGAAGATCCTGGAGCATCTGGAGCACCTTCAGGCCGCGGGCTTGATCGGTGAGCGTGCGGGGCGCTATCAGTTCCATCACGAGCTGATCAGACAAGCCGTCTACGAGGAGCTGCGCCCCGATCGCAGAAGGCTGTGGCACCGCAAGGTCGGGCAGGCGTTGGAAGAGCTCTATCCGGAGCGCTCAGACGAACTCGCTGGGGAGCTGGCGGAGCATTATGAGCGGGCGCAGCTTTGGGCAAGAGCTATACACTATGCGATGCGGGCTGGGGCGCGCGCCGCACGCTCCTACGCCTATGGCGAAGCCCAGAGATTCTACGCCAAGGCCATCGAGCTCTGTGAAGCTTTCGCGAGCAGAAAAGCGCTCTCTGTCCGGTGGCAGCACACCCGGCTCGAGCTCTACCGGCGCTATCTCAGCCGTGAGGTCTTCCCCACGATCTATGATCTCAGGAGGGCACCTCAGGAGCTGCGCCGCCACATAGCGCAGATGATCGCGGTCGCGCAAGAGCTCAAAGATATGAAGGCCCTCTGCGAGGCGTACCAGCATCAAGCGAGATTAGAGTTAGCCGCTGGACAGCCCAAAGCCGCTCAAGACGTCATGCGTCATGCTTTAGCTGTGGCGCGGCGGGCTCACGATCCCGCGCTGCAAGCCGATGTCCTGCAAGGGGTGGCGAGCATGCGCGCCCGCTGTGGCGAGTATCGTCAGGCTATGATCGAATATCAACGATATGTTGAGGCCCTGGCCCCCTTGGGCGATGCGCGACGATTGGGCTATGCTCTCAATGATTTAGCGCTCACCCAGCGGGCTTGTGGAGATTTTGCGCAAGCGCAGAAGACCCTCAAGAGGGCCAACGAGCAGTTCCAGCGGGCGGGGGATCTGTGGGGGCAGGCGGCCGTCGCGGACAACCTCGGTTGTATCTGGCGTGATCTGGGGCGCTATGCGGAAGCGGAGAGCTCGCTGCAGCGTGCGCTCGAGCTCAATCAAGCGACCGGGGACCATCGTGGGGTGGGGTGCAGTCTTGTAGATTTAGGGACTTTGCGGAACGATCAAGGGCGCTATGAGGAAGCCCTGGAGTTTCTTGATCGGGTCGTGGCGATGGTGGATCAACCGGGCATGAAGGGGCTAGAGATCGAGGCATGCTCGGAGAAGGCGCGGGCGCACCTGGGGCGAGGGGAGCTGGCGCTCGCGCTGGAGTATTCGACGCGCGCGATGCGATTGTTAGAGGCGCATGGGGGCGTAATCGAGCAAGCGTACAGATTCTACTTTACCCACGCTTGTATTTTACAGCAGTTGGGGCAGCAGGCCGAGGCGCGGCGTTATCTCAAGGGAGCTTGCAAGCGCTTGCAGCAAGCGGCTGGGCAAGCTCCCACTGCCGAGCTGCGCGAAAATTTTCTGCACAATGTGCCTCTGCATCGTCAGATCCTGGCAGCTTACTATAATCAATAGCACTCATCGTGTGATGCTGACGGCAAGACCGTCCATCACCGTGGCTTTTTGCTGATTTTCGTGGGCTTTTCGTGTTGTCACGCTTTTGTCACGCCCCAGGGATATACTCGTCCTAATGATCCATATGTTCGAGCTCTACAAGCCAGGGAGTGTCCCCGATGAGCGGCTCTGCGCGCTGATGCAGCAGGCGCGCCGCAGTGCTCTCCAGATTGAGGGCGTCTACGACCTGGCGCTCTACCAGACCGATCGGGACGGGCTCTGGCAGTGCAGCGTGGATGTGGAGGACGCACAGACGTGGGAGCACGTGCGCGCGCGCGTGCAGCGGCTTCTGGAGGAGCTCAAGGCTCTGGGAGTGGAGATCGTTCATGAGGACCAGTGGGAGCGGCGCGTCTAGAGATTTTCAGATCCTAAGGAGGGATCAACGATGTTCAAGTGCACCAAGCAGGTCGGAGCGGTCGTGCGGTCGTTCGGTCTCGGCGTGTTGGCGTTCGCGGTGCTGGTCGGGCTGACGGTCTCGGCGCAGCAACAGCAGTTGGCTCAGCCGGTCACACAAATTAAGATCGTCCCGGAGAAGCCGTCTCCCAATGACGAGATCAAGATCGAGCTGTCGGGGACCTTCCCCAATTTTTGCGCTCCGGATTCCGCCACGGCCCAGGTCGAGCTCAACCAAGTGACGATTGAGACATCCAACGTGAGCCAGTTCTGTGCCGAAGGGGAGACCAAGTGGAGCCTGAGCGTCCCTGTAGGCAAGAAGCTCGAAGCCGGCCCCTATCGCGTGCTGGTGCTCTTCAGGATGACCAAGGAGCCGCCGGACTTCTTGCTGGGCATGGCGCGCTTCGATGTCGCCGAGAAGAGCGGAAGCGCCGATCAAGCTGGTCAACCGAGCCCATTGGTCCCATTCACCTTCCTGCCCGTGGTCCAGACGCCCGACAAGAACACCGTCGTCCCAGTGTCCTTTCGCGTGACCACCGTCAGGGGCGGCAAGAGCAATGGCGATAATCGAATCGGGGGGACGGTGGGCGTCTCAGTCGGCGAGGTGGTCACGCTCAGCAATATCAGCACGGCGAAGAGCCAAACTTTTCGTGTTACAGGCTGCCAGGCTCAAGACGTTCGGGTCGAAGGTGGTTGCCGTCCTCCTTTTCCGCCCAAGGAGATCAAGCTGGAGATCACCGGGCCGGATCCGTACTTGGAGCTGTTCATCGAGCAGACAGAGCTGCCGGACTTGGCGGTGCGCATCAGTGCTAACGTGCGGCGCTACACCGAGATGGAGCAGGTCTTCTGTGACATCACCGTCCTCACGACAGCCAGTAATCTCGGCAAGGGACCGGCCGGAGCAGTGGCATTGAGTACTAAGATCAATACCAGCAAATCACAAGTCTTTCGCTACGGGATGGGCAGCGACGGCGGCAATGCGACACAGGTGGATTTCTTGACCCGCCTGCGCCCCGGATCGTATCCGTTAGAAGCTGAAGTCGAGAGCCTCAGCATCAAGGAGAGCAATACGGCGAACAACAAGGCGAGCCAGGTCGCGGTCTGTCGGTAGATACGCAGCAAACTGAATCAAAAAGGAGCGTGAACTACAATGCTACAAAGTCTTATGACGGGCTTAGCAAAGTCGTTCAATCTACTTCACATCACCACCAGGAGGGTGATTCAGATGACGTTCGTCACGAAGCAGAACGCCGGCTTACTGAAGTCGGTGCGCAGTTGGGGAGTGCTGGGGTTGCTCCTGGTGCTCGCGGTATTTGTTCTTGTTCAGAACGCCCAGACTCAGGTAGGTACTGATGGGATTATACCACCTGGCGGCTATGTAGCGGCCAGTGAACCTGGTGGTGCGCGAATCTTGGGCGATCAGGGAAACCTTCCGACCAATCCGGCTATCGGTTTCTTCAGCACCTGTCCGTCACCACCGACGGTGCGCTGCAATGATGGCGGGGGCGGCAACGGCATCTTCAGACCGCTCGCCAACGTCATGGCCTTTGCTACCTCAAGTCAAGAGCGGATGAGGATTGGCCCTGGTGGCTGGGTCGCCATCGGTGCCACGGCTCCGTCCGCAGGCGCGCTGCTCACCGTCAACGGACACATTCATGCCGCCGGAAACATTACTGGCGCCGCCAAGATGTTCGTGCAGGCTCATCCCCTTGACCAAACCAAAGAGATCGTCTATGTCTCTCTGGAAGGGCCGGAGGCCGGCACCTACATTCGCGGCACGGCGCAGCTCACTAACGGCGAAGCAGTCATTGAACTGCCGGAGCACTTCAGCTTGGTCACCAATGACCAAGGCTTGACGGTGCAGCTCACGCCGTTTGGTGAGTTGCTCCAGCTCTACGTCGTGGAGAAGAGCGCCAAGCGAATCGTCGTGCGCGAAGCGAATGGCAAGAGTGGGCAGTTCGATTATCTCGTGCAAGGTGTACGCAAGGGATATGAGAACCATCAAGTAATCCGGGACAAGTAGTAGGCAGGATTAGAATGTAAACGGGCGTCCGGGCCGCGCGCTCGGACGCCCGCCCCAAGCCAGAACGAACAGATCTAATAAAAGGAGTGATAGACGATGAAGTTCATCAAGACGAACGCCGGCTTCCTGAAGTCGGCGCGCAGTTGGGGAGTGCTGGGCTTGGTCCTGGCGCTCGCGTTCACGTTCGGATATGCGCAGAGACCATTGCCATTGCCGTCTCTTATAGCTCTGCCTCCGGTTCCACCGCTGGCAGAGAAATTGGCTGGGTTAGGTCTTACTCATCCAGACCAGTTGGATGAGGCAACACGGAAACTAGATGCTCCTGCTCGCCTGCTGAATTTCAACCTAGCGACCCCTATGGACTTCTCAGCTATTCCAGGATTAGGAAAAGGTGTTTATGTCCCCATTCAGATAGCTAAAAGAGAAGGCGGTCGGCCCTCGCTGTACTTTCTTTCTCCTGGAGAGAAAACACTGGCGGGGATCTTCCTGGTCGGTGATGGGATGATGCTCAGATACATCACACGGGCAAGCGGACGTGGCGTACCTGCCCAAACCGGCGATGTCTATATAGAAGAGTGGACAAGTCGTGAAGGACAAGCGGTTTTCAAAGCCGAAGGAAAACTTGAGGTTACGGATCCTAAAACAGGATCAGGACGACTGGTTACGGAAGGACCCATATCGGGTCTTAGGATAAGGATAAGGTGCACGTGGACAAATTGGAGTCAAACTCTCATCTGCGAAATCATACTCTGAGGGACGCACTGGAGGATAGGGCATCCGGGCACACGCTCGGACGCCTGCTCAACGAAATCACGGACGGATCGGCGGGGGCCGGGCGGAAACACGCTCGGCCCCTGTGCGCTTTAGGCGATTGGCATTACGATCACGTCTTTGGCCAAGATCGGCCTTTTGGTCGTCCCGTCTCGGCTAAACTCGATCAGCCCGGCCATCCGCAGTGCCCGTAGATCGCGCGACACACTCTCTAAGCTGCGCCTCACGGCCCGCGCCAGCTCGGAGACCGAAGTGATCTCTTTGCTCCGCAAAGTTCGCAACAGCTCCAGACGCCTTGGGGTCAGTATCCGATGCTGGGCCTGCTCGGATAAAGAGAGCACGATCAACCGATCCGGAGCTAAGTCGGGCTGTGCCAACGCCCCGCGCAACAGATGTCCAAAAAACTCCAAAGCCGCGTCTGCGCGCGCGCTCAGCTTACGAGAGTTTCTTGGCTCTTTTGAACCTCTCAAGGTAATCCCTCTAGTTCGCTTTAAGATCTTCATAGGCTGCCGTTAAAGCTTCTGCCGGACTCTTGCCGGCGAAAGGCCGGCGTTCCCTATGCTCCTCCGAAATCCAGAACTTGTGACAATGAATGTATCCATGCGCGCTATCGCAGCGGTAGACATCCCAGCTTGCTTCTTCCGTTTCATATGCGAGATTCACGCTGAACTGCGTCACTTGACCCTTGGAGATGCGGAACCACACGTCGATTCGGACACCCGCCTCCTCCAGAAAGACCGTCCAGTGCTTCCGTTTCAAAGCAAGAACAGCTTAGCATACTTAACGCGCAATGTCAAGCTAAGGCGACGCAGAGGATATGATGGCCTCCGGGCCGAGCGCTCGGGCGCCCCGCTCGCGAAATCAAGAACGACTCAGCGGGGGCCGGGCAGCAGTGCGCTCGGCCCCTGTGGCTTTTTGGGGCTTGTGACACATCGCTTTTTAGGAGAGGGAGACTACAGTGCGGCCCGCCATCAAAATCTGTGAACGGCTATCGCTTCCTCCGCCGGGGAGGCCTAGCCCTCTCCACCGCCGGCTGATACGAAGCAACGAGCAACATCTCTTCCCCAGCAGCCTCTAGCGCCGACAGATCAATAAAGTAGCCGAACATCAGCGGCACTGGCTCCCCCGGCAACTGCGGCGCTATCGTTTGCAGCAGCCTCTGAAACTGCTGTACCTCGCGGGCGTAGATGCGCGATTTCACTTCCCCTAGCACTACCACCCGACGCTTAGCGCGCCGCCCTTCCCCGTAGAGATCGACCTCGACCACCTGCCCATCGGCTTGAAAGAGGCGGCGTTCCAAGCGCTCCACCGTGATTCCATAACGCTTTTGGAGATAGCCCGGCAGCACCAGGCGGGCGATATCTTCTAAGCCATAGCCGATATTCTCGGCCAGGGCGCCCACTTGAGTGGCCAACTGCTGCAGGGCCTGCTCGGTGCGGGCCTGAGCTTCGGCCAGCCGCGTCAGAGCTGCTTCGACACGGTCCATGCGCTGCTCGGTGCGGGCTTGCGCCTGAGCCAATTGCTCGAGGCGCTGCTCGGTGCGGGCTTGCGCTTGAGCCAATTGCTCGAGGCGCTGCTCGGTGCGGGCTTGCGCCTGAGCCAACTGCTCGAGGCGCTGCTCGGTGCGGGCTTGCGCGGCTGCCAGTTGAGCCACCGTCTGGCTGAGCCGGTCGAAGTCCTCGCGGCCAACACGGATATCTTTGAGCCGGTCGTCTACCACGGTGACGATGGCCCGATACATCTCGGCGGTCAGGCCCGAAGATTCTGCCATAATTATAATAATAGTCTATGTCGGTCACGCCCGCAAGCGACGGGGCGTCCGGGCCAAGCGCTCGGGCGCCCGCCCAACGAAATCACGGACGGATCGGCGAGGGCCGGGCGGTAAGCACGCTCGGCCCCCTTGGCTTTTTATTTCCTGATGAGATCTTACCCCATGCGCTTGCCCACAAGGTTTGCCCAGCTGCGGTGCCGCTGCTGTTGCTATGCTCCGCTTTGGTGTCTATAATAGCCCGCTATGAATGGCTTTTACAAGGCTCGCGTTTTTCTGGTCCGTCACGGCGAAACCCAATGGAACGCGGAGCTGCGCGTCATGGGGCAATTGGACATCCCGCTCAACGAGCGTGGTCGCGCCCAAGCGCGCCGCACCGCACAGCTGCTCGCACGCGAACAGCTCGCTGCGATCTACTCGAGCGATCTGGGGCGCGCCGTGGAGACAGCTCAGATCATCGCCGCCCCACATCGCCTGGACGTGATCACCATTCCGGAGCTACGCGAGGCATACTATGGCGCTTGGGAAGGCCTCACCAGACAAGAAGTCCTCGAAAGATTCCCCCAAGAGTATCAGAGGCGCCGAACTGATCCAGAAAACTTTCGCCCCTCCGGCGGGGAGAGCCGCCGAGAGCTCTATGAGCGCGCGTCAAAAATTTTCTCTGACCTTGTCGCTCGTCACCCCCATCAAAAGATTCTGATAGTGAGCCACGGCGGAACGATTCGGGCGATCCTGCGCTTCGTGTTGGGCCTTGGCCCAGGCAACGGGCACTTCGCTGTAGACAATTGCGGGATCACGATCATTGACAGGGAAGAAGACGACTCTTACGAAGTCTTCACAGTGAACTCTGTCTTCCATCTTGGGGAGCTGCGCACGGAGGATTTTTTCTGAGCCCCCCTACAACCGCCATCACCGGCCAGCCGCATAGCGACAGCCCCTCATAGGGCGACCACCCGCACTTGCTCTGCACATCAGCTCGCGTGATCGTCTTCTTTCTCTCAGGGTCAACGACGACAAGATCCGCATCCAACCCCACGACGAGCTCCCCTTTGGCAAGCCCAAAGCGCCTCGCAGGATTTCGACAACAGACCTCGACCAGCCGCAAGAGCGAAAATCTCTTGCTCTGGACAGCATCAAAGAGCAGCGGCAGCAGAAATTCTACTCCCGGCACCCCCGCAGGCGCCCTCTCATACCCGACGCTCTTCTCTTCGATCGTATGCGGTGCATGGTCAGTCGCAACTATATCTATCAAGCCCTCATGCAGCGCCCACCAGAGAAATTCTCGGTCTTCTTCGGGCGCCAATGGGGGGTTCATCTTGAGCCACGCCCCGCGCTGCTCCCGATCTTTTGCCGTGAAGTACAGATAGTGCGGGCACGTCTCACACGAGACGTCTATCTTCGATTCTTTTGCTTCTAGGATCGCTTCGACAGCCCGCTGCGTCGTCACGTGCGCGATGTGCAGTTTTGTCTCAAAAGCTGCCGCCAGATCGAGCACATAGAGAATATCGTCCACTTCGTGACGGGTGACGTCTGTGGGGTCGCCGTCGCGCTGCGCGTGCACGGTGAGCGTCTTTTTGGTCTCTGCGACGATCTTGAAGATCTCACGGTGCAGCTTCTTATCGCTAATAACTAAGTGCCCTGTCGTTTCGCCCAGATAGAGCTTGAACGCCTCCACGTGCGTGGCAAGTCTTCCTAATTCTCGAAAATTCTCTGTGGTGATCGCGCCGTAGAGAAAAGCATTAACTGCAGAAGCTGCAGCGCGGCGCCGGTAGTCGCGCACGCGCTCGACTGTATCTAATGGCGGATCGGTGTTGGGCATGGCGAAGACCGTCGTCACCCCGCCGCTGAGCGCCGCACGCCCCAGCGACCCCCAATCTTCTTTGTGAGATTGTCGGAGATCGCGCGCGTGCACGTGCACATCAATAAGCCCCGGCAGCACGAGCTTCCCGGAACAGTCTATTTTCTCATCTCCATCGAGATGGCGCCCGACGGCACGGATCTTCTCATCGAACGCGATGTCGAACTTCTTGAGCTCCCCGTCTATGAAGATCTCAGCATTCGTGAGAACAGTCATATCTCCTTCACCTGCCCGATGATCTCTTCTACGCTCGAGAAGCCGTTCTCTGCGAGCCACCTTTGAATCCCTGACCAGAGCTTCTCAAAAGCGTGCGGCCCCTCCCATAGAAAGAGCGTCCCGATCTGGATCACAGAAGCCCCAGCGAGAAAGTGCTTGATCGCATCTTCGGGCTTGGTAATGCCTCCCACACCCCACACGGCAATTGGGGCTCTGTGTCTCTGAAAGAATCTATAGAAGCGATGGACTTCTGCGAGAGCGATGGGCAGCACCGCCGGGCCGCCCAAGCCCCCAAAGCCCTCGTTGGGCCGAATAACTTTTGTTCGAGTCTTTATGTCAATATCGAGCGTCAACGGCTCGGAATTGATCGTCGCTATATAAGAGATCTCAAAATCGAGCAGCGTTCGAGCGATCTCCTCAAAGAGCTTAGGGGCGTTGTTGTACGGCGACAGTTTCACCCCAATGGGGATCTTCACAGCGCGCGTCACCGCGTCTAAGAGGGCGCGCACGCTCGGCGGATCCATCGCGATAGGGACGTCTTCCAAATTCGGGCACGAGAGATTGAGCTCAAGAGCATCAGCGCCGGCTCTCTCCATGGCGAGAGCGATCTCGCAGAATTGTTCTATGGGGGGAAGCTCGTGCTGGCAGCGCGCGCTGGCGATGCTCGCAATGATGGGTTTTCCGAACTCTTTGAGCTTGGGAATGATCGTGGCGTATTCTCTATAGCCCAAATTGGGCAGGCCCATCGAGTTGAGCGAGCCGATCTGATTATCTAAGTATGGGCGGAGTCTGGGTTCGGGGTTGCCCTGGCGGGGACAATGGGTCATGCTCTTGGTGACGACGGCTCCGGAGGCCGAGCGCGCGATGCGCTCCAGCTCTTCGTATGTCACCGAGTTGGGCCCCGACGCATTGGCGATAGGAGGATAGAGTTTGATCTCCATGCTAGGGAGATTATAGCGTCTTCTAGCGCGGGCTGCCAAAATACCCGTTCATAAACCCGATCTCACTGGGGGGCCAGACTTTCAAAAACGGCTCCCCAATAAAATTTTTCTCGTACACGAACGGGAAGTCCCAGAAGCGTCCGTCTAAGCTATTGCGGCTGTTGTCTCCTAACACAAAATAGTGCCCCGGCGGGACTGTCAACACCTGATCGCCCATCTTCCCCGAATTATAGTAACATCGGCGCTCCGGATTGGGATGATTTGGATGATTGAACGCATCGTCGATCATGGGGACGCCGTTGACGTAGACATAACAATCTTTGATCTGAACGGTCTGCCCGCCCACGGCGATCAGCCTCTTGACGTAGCGCACCCAGCGCGGAGCTTCGTCGGTCCCCTCGTTGTGCCAGAAGACAATGATATCGCCGGGCTTGGGCTTGCGAAAATAGAACGAGATCTTATCGACAAAGAACGAGCTGCCCGGCATGATCGTGGGCTCCATCGAGCCTGTGGGCACGCGCATCCGCACGATGACAAAATTCATGGTGATGAGCGCTAAAGCTATAGCCACGACGATGATCTGCAGCCAGTCTAGGGCCCACTCAACGCTGGGGCTGGTCTTGATCCCACGCCGATTGAGCAGCTGAGCCAGCCACGGCTTGGGGCGCTCCTCCTCAGGGACTATCTCGACGCGGGGAGCCTCACTGGGAACGGGATCGGTGGGCTTGAGATCGTCAGACATTACTTGGTGCTGGCTTCAAGGGCTTGCCGGCGTAGATAGTTCAAGCGCGCCCGACGCGCACGCCCACGCTCGACCACTTCGATCTTGGCGATCCGCGGCGAATACAGCGGAAAGATCTTCTCGACGCCGATCCCCGAGGAGACCTTTCTCACGGTGAACGTCTTGCTCGTGCCGCTGCCGGCACATTTTATGACGATCCCCTCAAAGATTTGGATGCGCTCGCGGCCCTCTTTGCCGCCCTCGCCACCTTCGATCACGCGCTCGTGAACGCGGATCGTATCTCCGGGACGAAACTCCGGAAGGTCCTTCTTCATGAACTCTTCCTCGATCTGACGAATGAGGTTCATGTCCATAGCAGCTCACCCCTTACGTTCTTTCGTAGTCGCGTCGTCCGCGCAACCGATCTAAAATAATAGCGACTGCCGCGCGCACCGACAAGTGATTGTACTCCGTCGGCCCCCAGATCGGGGGTAAGAAGTAATCAACCCGATCCAGCACTTCCAGGGCCAATCCCCACCCGGTCCCAAAGAGCACATAGACGGGGCGGGGATCGGTCTCGATCAGCTCATGAAGCTGCTTGTAGCTGATGCGTGTCCCCGGCAGCTCTCGAGCATCGGTGCCCACAAGCACCGGGGCGAGGCCCTCGCGCTCGAGGACTTCTTTAAGACTGGTCTCCAGCTTATCAACAACGCGGGCCAGTTGCAAGGCCGGCCGTCGGTATGCGACATCCGGCTCGGCCTTGAGCCAGAAATCTATCAGTTTCTGGGCGATAGCCTGTTGGCTGGGCAAGGGGGTGACGATAAAAAACTGTGCGACGTTATACGTACAAGCGCTGCGCGCGATATCCGTCACATCAATGGGGGTGATCATCGTCGTGACGATCTTATCATGGCGATCTCGACAGGGGTAGTGCACCAACCCAATATAGAGATTGCCCATATGGACCTCTCCCCTGCCCTCCTAGGGGAGGAGGGCAGGGGGTGGAGGTTAGGTTCCTTTCAAGAGATCCGGCCTGTTTTTCAGAGTCTTCTCCAGCGCCGCGCGACGGCGGAACTCTTCAATTTTTTTGTGATCGCCCGTGAGCAAGACCTCGGGGACACGCAAGCCGCGAAACTCCGGGGGACGCGTATATTGAGGTGGCCCCAGAAGTCTTTCGTTATAGAACGAATCGTGCTCGAGTGACTCGTGCTTGCCCACAACCCCAGGCACCAATCGGGCCACACACTCCGCGACGACCGCTGCGGCCGCCTCGCCTCCACTGAGGACATAATCCCCGATAGAGAGCTCATCCGTGCAGATGTGCAAGACGCGCTCGTCCACGCCCTCATAGCGCCCACACAGCAATATAATCGCGTGCTCTTTGGCGAGCTCTTTAGCGATCTGCTGCGTAAAAAGCCTGCCCTGAGCTGACAGCAGAATAACTCTTGGCTCGACGGTGAGTTGGCTCTTGATAAATTCTACAGCGCGGAAGAACGGCTCCGGCTTTAAGACCATCCCCGGGCCGCCACCATAGGGACGGTCATCGACCTGACGATGCTTATCCGCCGTGAAATCCCGGAGATTATGAAGATAGATCTGGAGAATACCAGCCTGGCGCGCCGCACCGATCACACCCGCGGCGAAGAATCCCTCAAGCATATGGGGAAAGATCGTGACTATGTCAATGCGCATGGCGCATCCGCGGTCGGCCATGCCGGCGCCTGTCGCGCTTGGCCGCACGCGGCGGTGGTACCGGCCGCGCCTCGATCACGTCTAAGATCACTTCCTTGCCGAGCGTCGCCCCAATTGCCCCTAGCACATCCCGAATCGCCTCAGCCGTCCGACCGTTCCGTCCCACCAGCCGCCCCATCTCCTCTGGCGCAACGCTGATCGTGAAGATATCGGCCTTGGGTGTCTCGATGCGCTCGAGCGTGATCTTCTGTGGCGCGTCCACGAGCGCCCGAATGAGATAATGTAAAGCCTCGAATATCCGGTTCACACGCGTGCTTTGCTCTGGCGCTGCTTGTGAAATTCAGCCAGGATGCCCTTCTTGGACAGCAGATGCCGCGCTGTCTGCGTCGGTTGCGCTCCCAGACCTAACCACATCAGCGCCTTGGCCGTGTCAATCTCATACTGCCCGTGCAAGACGTCGTACCACCCTAAATCTGCAACTACCCGACTGTCGCGCTGTCGCGACTCCTCAATCACCACGATCCGATACGACGGCTGCGACCGTCGCCCGGTCCGCTTGAGCCTGATCTTGACAGCCATAGCTTCTCGTTCCTCCTCAAAGATATATGAGCTATCCCAACGGCGTCTGTCCAAAGGGAAATCTTCTCCCCTTGAGGTGCTTCATCGTCTTTTTCGCCTCTTCAAAGCGCTTCAAGAGCTTGTTCACATCGCTCACCTGCGTGCCGCTCCCCAAAGCGATGCGCTTCTTGCGCTTGCCGTTCAGAATCTCGGGCTTGCGGCGCTCTTGTGGGGTCATCGAATTAATAATAGCCTCGACTTTGATGAGCGCCTTCTCGTCTACTTCGACCTTCTGCATCCCCGGAATCTTTTCTAATAATTTTGTGATCGGCCCCAGGCGACGCAGCTGTTGAATCTGCTCGCGAAAGTCTTCGAGCGTAAAGCTCTCTTTCTCAAGCTTTTTCACGAACTCTTCGGCCTTCTTGGCATCAACGCGGGCTTCGGCCTCCTCAATGAGCGAGAGAATATCGCCCATGCCCAAGATGCGCTCGGCCATCCGGTCGGGATGAAAGACTTCTAAGTCTTCGAGCTTCTCGCCGACCCCGATAAATTTGATGGGCCGTCCGGTCACGGTGACCATAGAGAGCGCGGCGCCGCCGCGCGCGTCCCCGTCGAGCTTTGTCAGAATAATTCCCGTGAGCTTCAGGCGCGCCTCGAACGTCTGGGCGATAGTGACGGCCTCTTGGCCCGTCATAGCGTCGGCCACTAAGAGAATCTCTGTGGGCCGGAGCTTCTCTTTCATGGCCACAAGCTCTGCCATGAGCTCTTCGTTGATCTGCAAGCGCCCGGCAGTATCTATAATTAAGACGTCACAAGAGCTTTTGCGCGCTTCGATGAGGGCCCTCTCCGCGACTTCAAGGGGGGTGCGGCCTTCGGCGTAGACGGGACAGCCGAGCTTGGTCCCCAGCTGCTTGAGCTGCTCGATAGCCGCGGGGCGCTGGAGGTCTGTCGCCGCGAGCAAGACTCTCTTCTGACGTTTTTCCGTGAGATACTTGGCGAGCTTCCCGGACATCGTCGTCTTGCCCGAGCCTTGCAGACCGACTAATAAGAGCACGCTGGGCCAACTGGTCAGCGCCAGATCGGCGCGCATGCCCCCAAGGATCTGAACTAACTCATCTCGGACGATCTTGACGATCTGCTGGCCCGGAGTCAGGCTTTCGAGAATCTTCGTGCCCAAGGCTTTGTGCTTGACGTCATCTATGAATTTCTTGACGACTTTATAATGGACGTCGGCTTCGAGCAGGGCGAGCCGGATGGCCCTCAGGCCCTCGTCCAAGTCCTTCTCGGTGAGGGCGCCGCGCCGGCGTAACTGCGTCAAAATGTGATTCAGCTTCTCAGTCAGCGTGTTGAACATACCGATCGGAGTGGCTGTTGATTGTACCGTATATTCACGGCGCTGTCAATCTCTTGCTTAGGGATCTCTCGAGAAACTGCGTATCGAACTCCCCGGCCATAAACTCCGGGCTGGAGACGATCTCCAGACAGAGATCGCGTGTCGTCTTGATCCCCTCAAGCTCAAAGCGCTTGAGCGCGTTGATCATCTTGAGAATGGCTTCGTGGCGCGTCTGCCCGTGTACGATCAGCTTTGCTACAAGAGAATCATAGTAGGGGGTGATAACGAGCCCATCGAAGATCGCTGTGTCCAGGCGCACCCCATGCCCGCCCGGCAGCGCCTTGATTCTCACGGTTCCAGACGACGGCGCAAAGTTTCTCGTCGGGTCCTCGGCGTTCAGGCGACATTCGATCGCGTGCCCTTGCAGTGGGATATCTTTTTGGGTATAGCCGAGCGGCTCGCCCGCGGCGATGCGGATCTGCTCTTTGACTAAATTCTTGCCCACGCGCACCTCCGAGACGGGGTGCTCGACCTGGACCCGCGCATTGATCTCAATGAAGTAAAACTCTTCGCCGGAGACCAAGAACTCCACGGTTCCGGCGTTCTGGTAGTCAAGCGCGTGCGCGGCGCGGATCGCGGCATCCCAGAGCGCTTGGCGCATCTGTGCGCTGAGCGCCGGCGCGGGCGACTCTTCGATCAATTTTTGGTAGCGTCGCTGGATCGAGCACTCCCGCTCCCCCCAATGCACGATGTTCCCGTAATTATCAGCCAATATCTGCACTTCGACATGTCGGGCGTTGGGGAGGTATCTTTCGATATAGAGAGTAGGGTCGCCGAAGGCCGCTTCGGCCTCGCGCTGCGCTGCACGGAATTTCTCCAAAAGCTCCGACTCATGAGAGATAATGCGCATGCCGCGCCCTCCCCCTCCCGCCGAGGCCTTCAACAGCACCGGATACCCGATCTGCTCGACAGCTCTTCTGAGATCTGCTTCGGACTTGAGGGCCTCAGAGCCGGGGACGACGGGCACTCCCGCAGCGCGGACAGCGTCCTTGGCACGCAGCTTGTCCCCAGCCTGCCGCACCGTCTCATAGCGAGGGCCGATGAACGTCACGTGCGATGCCTCGCAGACCTCGACAAAGTGAGGGTCTTCCGCCAAAAACCCGTAGCCAGGATGGACCGCGTCGGCGCGCGTGACCTCAGCAACACTCATGACTGCTGCGATCTTTAAGTACGAGTGCTGAGCCGGAGCCGGACCGATACAGTACGCCTCATCGGCGAGACGCACGTGCAAGGACTGCCGATCAGCCTCAGAGAAGATCGCCACCGTGAGCACGCCCAGCTCGTGCGCCGCCTCAATAATGCGCACCGCGATCTCCCCACGATTGGCCACGAGAATCTTCTTGAACATCTTATGGGCGAATGACCATTAACGGTTGCCCGTACTCTACAGGCTTACCGTCTTCTACGAGGATTTTTTCGACGACCCCAGCGTGCTCCGACTTGATCTCGTTCATCACTTTCATCGCTTCGATAATGCAGAGCGTATCGCCCTTCTCGACGCGATCCCCAACCTCGACGTAGGGCGGCTCGGTGGGTGCAGGCCGCCGATAGAACATCCCCACAAGTGGCGATGTGATCGTCCTCAACTCGGAGCTCTCTGCCCTTGGTTCTGGACTGTGGGCTTTAGGAGTCTCAGATGTGAGACCTCCAAGCTGAGAGTGGATCTGGGCTCGTGTCCCTTCTTTCCGCAACGTCAAGCGCGCTCCCTCACGCTCTAAGATGAGCTCCGAGAGCGACGACTGCTCGAAGATCTCTATAAGGGCACGAATCTCTTGGGCGTCCATAATCCCTCCCGCAGATGACTTTCTAAGATACTTGATAGGAGGCTAGGTTTGCAAAGCGAGCACGGCGAACTTATAATCGAGATTGCAACACTGCCTTGCGTTGGTGATAGTTCTCATTATGAGTATAAGTTGGGGATTGACGCTCTTAGCGGTGCTGACCGTCTTGTCATTCTGCTTCTCGGTCTCCGAGATGGCTATCGCGTCGGTCAGCCGGCTGCGCCTCAAGACGATGATCCGTGAGCGCCCACACCAAGCGCGCGCTCTGCAAGCGCTCTACGATGACCCGACCTCGCTCATCACTGCCTTGGCGATCGCCAATAATTTCGTCAATCTATTTGCCAGCTCCATCGCCACGGTGCTCACGCTTCAGCTCTTGCCCTCGCTCAGTGGGTCTGAGACCGCCGTTGTGGCTACGCTCCTGATCACCATCTATTTATTGATCTTTGGGGAGATCACGCCTAAACAGTTGGGCAAGAACAATGCCGAGCGCTTGACACCTTTTGTAGTTGTGCCGCTCTACTGGCTCTCCATAGTGTTGCGCCCACTGACCCGAGCGTTCCAAGGGATAGCCAATGGGCTCCTGCGACTGCTCCCACAGCAGTATCGCACGCGCGAGCCCATCCACGTGAGCGAAGATCAAATTAAGCTCCTGATAGAGCTCAGCGAGGAGCGCGGGATGCTCGAAGAAGAAGAGGGCGAGATGATCCGACGCATCTTGGTCTATGACGACTTGGTCGCTCGGCAGGTCATGGTGCCGCGCACGCACGTCGTGGCTATCGAGATCCATACCCCGCTCGCCGAGGTGCGCGAGATCATCGCGCGAGAAGGACACTCTCGCTACCCCGTCTACGAGCGCAGCTTGGACAATATTCGGGGGATCTTGCATGCCAAAGATCTGTTGCGCTTCGGGTACGCCGAAAAACAGAAGCTTGACGAGTACAAGAAGAAAGTTCAAGACGAGCTCCCCAGACGCCTCAAAGAGGCCAAGACCCCCGAGGAGATCACCAAGCTCACCGAAGAGAAGGCGTTCTATGAGAGCGAGATTCGCCGATTGCGAGAGCTCTTGAGCGAAGCGCGGCTGGAGCACATCATCAGACCGGCGTTCTTCACCGCGCCTAACAAGCCGATCCGCAAGCTCCTGCGCGACTTCCAAAAGAATAAGAAGCACATGGCCATCGTGGTCGATGAGTACGGCGGCCTGATGGGGGTCGTCACTCTCGAAGATATTTTGGAGGAGATCGTGGGGGAGATCCGGGACGAATACGACGAGCCTGAAGAGAAGAGAGCCGCATTGCAGATCAAACAGCTGTCACCCACGGTCTATCTTGTAGACGGAGAGACGCCCCTCGATGAGCTCAACGCGCGGCTGTCGTTGGAGTTACCGGTATCAGAAGCCGTGACGATTGGCGGGTTGCTGTTGCATCGGTTGGCCGAAATTCCTAAAGTAGGCACGACGCTCACCATTGATGGCGCGCGCATCAGTGTCGCTGAAGCGACTGAAAAAGAGGTGCGCAAGGTGCGCCTCGAAGTCTTGGCGATGTCTAAAGTATAATCTCTACAGGAGGCAAAGAGGCACCATGACCAGGGCCATACGAAGAGTCTGGGTTGTGATGTGGGGTGTCGTGTTCGCTGTCTCTCTCGCGTGGGCGCAGCAGGCCCAGCACGATCGGTATCTGGTACAAGTCTCGTTGGACCCTGAAGACCGTCTGATCTCCGGGACGGCGACTATTGATTATACAAACGATTCTCAGACGGCACTCTCAGCACTGTATTTCTTGCTGATGCCCAATTACAGCAGGGAGCCCAATCCCCATCTTGCTCCGGCAGTGCTCGATAGCGCTTACTGGAGCGGCTTTGATCCCGCTTGGATGAAAGTCTTTTCCGTCAAGACACCCGATGGCACGGCACTGCGTTTCGCGTTGGAGCGTGGGCCCGATTGGTTCCAGACGTACTCGCTGGACGAGACGCTCCTGCGCATAGACTTGCTTCAACCTCTTGAGCCTGGCCAAAGATTGACGGTGGTCATCGAGTTTGAGACGAAGTTTCCGCATATCACTGGGCCGGATGAGGGCTTTCATAACGGGATCTTCACGTGGCGCTTCGGCTGGAGCCCCGTCCCCGTGCCCGCTTCCGAACTGATAGACGGACGCTATATCGCCCCAAGACCGTACTATAAGTTTCTCATGCCCGCGGCTCTGTATGAGCTGGAGCTGACGCTCCCCACCGAGTACACCGTGGCTGCGGGGGCCGATCGCCAAACGGAAGAGCCCCATCCTGAGCTGAAAGGCCAGAAGATCGTGCGAGTCTCTTCGGATGTCCCGGTGCGCTCCATCCCCATCCACATTGGAGAGAAGCTCAAGAAATATGAGCTCACCGAAGAGATCCCCATCTTGGTCTACTATCGTCCAGGGCACGAGGCCAACGCCCGACTGCTCGCAACCTACGCCCAAGAGATCTTGCAATACTATCAGGTGCACTTCGGGCCGTACGACTATAAGCGTCTCGTCATCGTCGAGTCTTCGTCCGATGGGTACTTTGGCATGGCTGCCGACGGCTTTATTATATTGGGCAGCTCGTTCTTCTTCGAGAAGGACTTGGGAGTAGCGGGGATGCTCGATCGGTTGACAGAATATATCCTCGCTCACGAGATAGCCCATCAATGGTGGGGCATCGGGATCGGGGTAGACTTGAACGCCGAGAATTTTCTCTCCGAGGCGTTTGCGGAGTATCTTGCCATCACATACTTTGAGGAGAAGTACGGGGAGTTCGGCCCCAATCTCATCCAGATGGAGCGCTCGGGGCTGTTAGAGAGATTCATTCAGTCGCAGTTGGGGTATCTCAATCTGCGTCGGCACTTGAGCGAGTTGCCCTATGTGCTGACGTACAAAGATCGTTTCGATGAAGCGATCATCAAACCTCAGCAAGATGTGCGCTATGCGAACTATAGCGCGGTGCGGCTGTACAATAAGGGCTATCTCGTCTTGCGGGCGTTGCGCGGGCTCCTTGGGCACGAGACGATGAATCAAATCCTCCAAGCAGCACACGCCCGCTGGGCCCATAAAGTGATCAGTGTCGCGGAGTTTGAGAACTTAGTCGAAGAGATCTCCGGGCAAGATTTTACAGAATTCTTCCAAGCGTGGCTCCATCGTGACGACGAGCCCACGCTCTATCTCGATTACGCCGTCACCAAGGTCGAGACGATCCCCCTCGAGCAGCGCTCCGATGACCGGTATCTCGTGCGCGTCACCTTGGAGCGCAAAGGGTCTATCAGCATGCCTGTCACGGTCGTGGCCGTCTCGGAGCTCGACGAGGAGTTCACCTACGTGTATGCGAGCGCTAAGCCCTCGGAGACTTGGGAGTTCCGCACCAAGCACCCCATCAAAGAGGTGCGCGTCGATCCGAAAGAGATCACTCCCGACGTCAATCGTCTGAATAATTATTTCCCTCAGCGGACGCGGGTCATCACCAACGGGGATAACGACCTGCCCTTGGACGCGTATCTCGTTCGCGTGAACCCGCTGGGACAGACAGTCGAGATCGGTTTCTTGAACGAATATCGCATTCTCATCGCCAACGGCTACGCCGCGGGATGGCTCAATCTTGGGCGTGGGACGGTCGTCTCCGCTGCGGTGGCCCCCACGGGGACTGATATCTTCGGGGTGGTGAGCATCAGTTGGCTCTCGTTTGCCCAGCCCAATATAGGCTACCGTGGGGTCTACTGGGTGCCTCAAGAGCGCTTTGCGCTCACCGTCGCGCGAGTGCTCGACGCTCCGGAGGGGCCGACGGGCCCGGTTCTCCCCGTTGTCTTTGCCGCGTTCGATTACCAGCGCAGCGATGCGCTCCAGGGGCTCTATGCGCTGGGGCTGTCTCTGCGCCAGGGGCTTGATTTCTCTCAGCTCTCGCTGCAGGGGATCACGCGGATTCGTCTCTGGCCCAATGTCTATCTTGACGTGGCAGGGGACTTGGGGATGGGCTTCAACACTCGCGGAAGCTTTCGCTTTACTCTGAGCGAACTGAGCAGCTTCAAGAGCGTGAAGGGCTTCCCATTCACGGATCGGTTCCGGTGGCTGGGGTACGCTGAACTGAACTTCCCGCTCCAGCGCGAGATGGGATACAATCTCTTGAATCTCGCCTTGATCAACAAGCTCGACCAAGCGATCTACGTCATAGCTGCTCGCACGGCATCGACGTTTGAGAGTTGGCTCAAGGCCGAAGATGCTAAAGTCGAAGCGGGCATTGAATTTCGCCTGCGCGGCACAAGCATAGGGGGGTTGCTGCCCTTCACGCTGCTGCTGCGCATCAGTTACCCAGTTGTTGGAGCTGCTCGGCAAGAGCAGATTCTATCTATCGGTATTGGAGTGGCGTTTGAATAATGCGCGTCCCGTGTAGATGGCTGACGGAGTTCGTCTCGGTCTCTCTCGAGCAAGCTTTTGTGGAGGAGCTTGCGGAGCGGCTGACGCTGGCAGGGTTGGAAGTCGCTGCTGTCGAGCGCGTGGGAAGACCTGAGGGCGTCATCGTTGGGAGGATCGTGTCGGTCAGCCCCCATAAAGGCGCCGACCGACTCAAGATCTGCGAAGTCTCTGTAGGGCGCGAGACAATGCAGTTAGTCTCAGGCGCGCCCAATCTCACGGAAAATGCGTTAGTGCCGGTCATTCGTTCCGGAGGACGGCTGCCCAACGGGCAAGCCGTCGAGGCCGTCGTCTTCCGTGGCGCACGATCCGAGGGGATGATCTGCTCCCGCGCCGAGCTAGGGCTCGAAGAGAAATCCTCCGGGGTGTGGATCTTAGAGCCGGAGCTGGGCTGTCAAGTCGGCCACGACTTTGCTCAGTATCTTGAATTCGATGACTTTATTTTAGTTTTAGAGACAAAATCTAATAGACCCGATGCGCTGAGCGTGCTCGGGGTCGCCCGCGAGATCAGCGCGCTCTACGATCTCGATCTGAAAAAGCCAGAGACAACCGTCAGCGAGGGCATGGAGAAGATCGAGTCTCTTGCTTCAGTCGAGATCGAGGACGCGCAGGGCTGCCCGCGCTACGCAGCTCGTATCTTTAGCGATCTGCGCTGGGGGCCGTCTCCGTTAAAGATTCAGCATAGATTGGTGAAGGGCGGGCTGCGCCCTATCAGTAACATTGTCGACGCGACAAATTACGTGTTGTTAGAACTGGGGCACCCTACGCACGCGTTCGACTATGAGAAGCTCGAGGGGCACAAGATCATAGTACGTCGAGCGCGCCCCACCGAGAAGATCACGACGCTCGATGGCATAGAGCGCGCGCTTAGCGTCCATGATTTAGTGATTGCGGACGCGCGCAAGCCCGTGGCTGTCGCTGGGGTCATGGGCGGAGCCGACAGCGAAGTCTCGGAGCAGACCCACAGAGTCTTGCTCGAATCGGCGTATTTCGATGCGATCTCTATTCGGCGGACGTCCAAGCGCCTTGGGTTGCGCACCGAAGCCAGCCACCGCTTCGAGCGCGACATGGATCCAGATATTCTCATTGCCGCTTTAGATCGAGTAGGAATGCTGTTGCAGCACTGGGGATCGTGCTCTGTTGCGCGTGGCGTGATAGACGTCTATCCGAAGAAGATCGAGCGTCGCGCGGCGGTGCTGCGGGCCGCGCGCATCGAGAAGATTCTTGGGGTCTCTATTCCCGGTGAGCGCGTGGAAAACATCTTAAAGCGCCTTGAATTCTCTGTCGAGCGCGAGGGGCCTGATCGCTGGCGCGTCGAAGTTCCAAGCTTTCGAAGAGAAGTGGAACGCGAGATAGATCTCATCGAAGAGATTGGGCGCATCTACGGCTATGAGAAGATCCCTGCGGAGCGTCCGGCGCTCCCCTTGGCAGCGGGCCGCCGCGAGCGTGTCGAAGAACTCAAAGACAGAATCAGAAAGATTCTCACGGGGCTGGGAGTGAGCGAGGCCGTCAACTTCGGGTTTCTCTCCAAGGAAGACAGCGAGATCTTTGGAATTGTGGCGAGCGATCTTGTGCAGTTGCGCAACCCCATGAGTGATGAGTCCTATGCGCTGCGGCCGACCCTGTGGCCAGGGCTGGTCCATAATCTCCAGCATAATGCGTACCAACAAGTCGATGGTGTTCGGCTCTTTGAGATCGGCAAAGTCTTTCGCCGTGAAGGGAGCATGGTGCGTGAGCGCTTAGCTGTAGGGGTGGTCGTGGCCGGACGTGCCCTGGTGCCCTTGCAGGGGCGCGCGCAGCTCTATGACTTCTATGACGTGAAGGGGATAGCCGAGACGCTCTTGATGGAGCTTGGGCTGAAGAATTTTTCGTTTGAGCCAAGCCATGAAAAAGCCTTGCATCCCACGCGCCAGGCGCTCCTCAAAGCCAAAGACGATGTGCTCGGCATTCTGGGTGAGCTGCACCCGGATATCGCGCAGCATTACGATCTGCCCTGGCGAGTGTATCTGCTTGAGATGCATCTCGAAGAGATCTACCAACGGTTGCAGACGCTCTCGATGCCGTTATGGTCAGAGGTGCAACAGAAGATAACCCCAAGATATCCTGCGTCACGGCGTGATCTGTCGTTGCTGGTCCCAGAAAGTGTGCCCGAAGCGCAGGTGCGTCGGATCTTGGAGAGCGAGCGTCGGGTGGAGCGCGTCTTCCTGTACGACTTATATAGGGGCGATCAGATCCCCCAGGGCATGAAGAGCTTGACGTATGAGATCACGTTCAGGGATTGGAACAAGACGCTCAGCGACGAAGAAGTCCACGAGATGGTCGAGCGCATGGCCGCACGGCTGCGAGATGAGCTAGGTGTCCAGATCAGAAGGGAGTGAGTATGCTCATCGCGCGTACTATTGCTGAGACGCGCGCGGCCCTCAGCCACGCTCGCGCCCACGGCAAGCGCATTGGCTTTGTGCCCACCATGGGGTATCTGCACGAGGGGCACCTGAAGCTCATAGATATAGCGCGGCAACACAGCGACTTTGTCGTGGTCAGCATCTTCGTCAACCCCACGCAGTTTGGTCCTACGGAAGACTTTGCCCAATACCCTAGAGACTTCGAGCGCGATCGCAAGCTCTGCGAGGCGCGCGGCACAGATCTCATCTTCGCTCCAGAAGTCTCGGAGATGTACCCCGAACGCTCGCTTATCACATTTCAGATTGAAAAATTAGCCGATCATCTCTGTGGGGCACGGCGACCGGGGCACTTTGCCGGGGTCGTCTTGGTGGTGAGCAAGCTTTTGCATATTATTCAGCCCGATATTGCCGTGTTCGGACAAAAAGACGCACAGCAGCTCATTATTATTAAGAGACTCGTCCAAGACTTGAACTTCCCCGTCAAGATTATCGCTGCCCCCACGGTGCGCGAGCGCGACGGCTTGGCCATGAGCAGCCGGAATGTCTATTTAGATCCTGAGCAGCGGGCGCAGAGCGCCGTGCTCTATAAGTCTCTGCAAAGAGCTAAAGATCTTATCACATCTGGGGAGCGCGACGCAAAGAGAGTCATCGTCGAGATAGAACGAGTGATCGCGACGGCGAGTGCAGCCCAGATAGACTATATCGAGATCGTGCGTGTCGCCGACTTGCAGCCCATCGAGAAGCTAGAGGGGCTCGTTTTGATCGCGCTGGCGGTCTACTTCGGCAGGGCGAGATTAATAGATAATATGATACTCGACGTGAGCGCCCACGCCGTGCGCGAGATCCCTGCTCTTTCTTAGAATCTTCTATGTATGCTCTCGCAGTGACTCTATAACGAGGGTGATCTCGCCCTTGACCGTTGGGCGCTTCCGGAGAGTTTCGAGCACTTCAGCTGCCGTCCCTCGCACTATCTCTTCGTGGATTTTCGTGAGCTCGCGACAGAGCGCGATCTGTCTGTCCGAGAGAAGCTCGCTCATCACTTCAAGAGTGTCGAGCACACGATGGGGGGATTCGTAGAGCACGATCGTTCGGGGTTCTTGGGCAAGGTGCGCGAAAAACTCGCGCTTCGCTTTGGACTTCTTCGGCGGCACCCCTGCAAAGACGAAGCTCTCGCTAGAAAATCCCGAGACGATCAACGCGGTGATGAGCGCCGTCGGCCCAGGAATGGGTATCACTGAGATATTCTCGGCGATAGCGCGCCGGACCAGCCCATATCCTGGATCGGAGATCAGCGGGGTTCCTGCGTCGCAGATGAGTGCGATCCGTGCCCCCTCTTTGAGCTTCTCTATAAAATATTCGACGCGCTCGCGCTCCACCCCACGATATAAGCTGCGCCCGAAGGGCTTTTCAATCCCATAGTGAGCCAAGAGCTGTCGGGAGCGCCGCGTGTCTTCGGCGATGATGAGATCGCACTCTTTGAGAATCCTCAATGCCCGCAGCGTGATGTCCTCTAGGTTTCCAATGGGCGTGGCGACAATATACAGAGTGCCGGTTGCATGACTCACAAGACCATCATAGAATACTGTCGGGAGTCTATGCAAGGAGGAAGAGATGTTGCAGGAACTTCGCGATCGTTTGAACCAGATCGCTGATCGCCTTTGACTTAGCTGCACTCGAAGCTGAGCTCAAGAGCCTCGAAGACCAAATGAGTGCTCCTGGCTTTTGGGAGGACAAGCACCGTGCCAAACTGATCGCTCAACAAGTGGAGCAGAAGCGTCGTATCATCCAGAAATATAAAGCCCTCGAGACGCAGCTGGATGATCTGGAAGTGCTGGAGGAGCTCGGCAAGGCCGAGGATGACCCTTCAGTCGAGCGAGAAGTTCAGCTGGGCACGCAAGAGTTGGAGAAGCGTTTGGCAGCGCTAGAGCTCGAAGCTTTTCTCAACGAGCCCTACGATGCGAACGATTGTTATCTGTCTATCAATGCTGGCGCCGGGGGCACGGACGCCCAAGATTGGGCTGAGATGCTCCTGAGAATGTATCTGAGATATATCGAGCGGCGCGGTTGGCGCGCGAGCATCATCGAAGTGAGCCCCGGAGAGGTCGCGGGGATCAAGAGCGCCACGGTCGAAGTTCAGGGGCCCTATGCGTATGGGTATTTGAAAGCCGAGCGCGGCGTCCATCGTTTGGTGAGGATCTCCCCGTTTGATGCCAACGCCCGACGGCATACGTCGTTTGCTGCCGTGACGGTCGTTCCTAAGGTCGAGGAAGCTGATGTCGAGATTCGCCCTGAAGATCTCAAGGTGGACACGTTTCGTGCTGGAGGCGCTGGGGGGCAGTACGTCAACAAGACCGAATCGGCCGTAAGGATTACGCACTTGCCCACGGGGATCGTGGTGACGTGTCAGCGGGAGCGTAGTCAACAACAGAACAAAGAGATCGCGCTCGAAGTCTTAGCGGCGCGGCTCTATGAGCTGAAGCTGCGCGAAAAAGAGCAAGAGATCGCGAAAGTGCGCGGGGAGCTGCGTTCGATCGAGTGGGGCAGTCAGATTCGTTCGTATGTCTTGCAGCCGTATCAATTAGTCAAAGACCATCGTACGGAGATTGAAGTGGGCAATGTGCAGGCTGTTTTGGACGGCGAGCTCGATCTCTTCATTGAGGGGTATCTAAGACGGAAGCGCTAGCTCTTGTGCTGTTCTTCGCGGCCATTGCCATCGGGTGGGTGGCGAGCATGGTCGGGGTCGGTGGTGGGATTTTTATGGTCCCGCTACTCGTCTTTTTGAATCTTGTCGGCACCACACAAGAAGCCGTGGGCACAAGCTTGGCCGCGATTGTGTTTAACTCGATCTCCAGCACAGTCGCCTACTCTCGCCAGAAGAAAATAGACTATAGATTCGCGCTGGCGCTGCTGCCGCTGGCATTGGTAGGGGCCTGGCTTGGCGCGTTTCTCACGGAGTTCGTCTCGAGTGATGTTTTAGCTATTGCGTTTGGGGCGCTCTTGCTCTATGTTTCTGGGCTGATGCTCGCGGGGAGGGAGCCCAAAGAGCTGGGGCTCTTGCTGCGGCGTGGCCTTGACCCCCAGGGGAATCCCAAGCCCGCGCTGGGGGCGCTGGTAGGACTTATTGCTGGGATTGCTGCGGGGTTTTTCGGGATCGGCGGGGGGATCGTGATGGTGCCAGCTATGAATATCTTTTTGGGAGTAGATATTGTCAGCGCTGTTGCCACGAGTCTCTTTGTCATGGGGCCGTCGTCGCTCATCGCGGCGATCACGCATTTTTTTCAGGGCAATCTTCACATAGATTTAGCGATCCCGTTAGCGCTCGGAATTATCATTGGGGCGCAGCTGGGAGCGTGGAGCACGACGAGGGTCTCGAAGATCTTTCTCAGACGATTCTTTGGGGTAGTATTGCTCTACTCGGCGATCAATATGATTGGGAAGGGCGTGCGCGGTTTGATATTATAGATTCTATGAAAATCGCTATTGACGGTCCAGCTGGGTCGGGCAAGACGAGCGTCGCCCGCACGCTGGCTCAGCACTTTGGGTGTCTCTTTGTGAACACCGGCGCGATGTACCGGGCTGTGGCTCTTGGGCTCTCCCAAGGGCTGAAACTCTCTGAAGTACAGATAGAAATCCGCCCCGATGAGCGCGTCTTGCTCAACGGCTCGGACGTCACAGATAAGCTCTATACCCCAGAGATAGATGAACTTGCTTCTCAAGTCGCAGCTCGACCTGAAGTCCGAGAGGTTCTCATCGCCCAGCAGCGGGCGCTCGCCCGCGACCGCGACGTCGTCATGGAGGGGCGCGATATCGGCTCGGTCGTCCTTCCCGATGCCGACGTCAAGATCTACCTTGAGGCTTCTGTGGAAGAGCGCGCGCGACGCCGCTGTCAGGAGCGCCCCAACCAGCCCTATGAAGACGTGTTGGCCCAGCTGCGCGCGCGCGACGCCCGCGACGGTCAAGGCTTCGGGCGCTTGCAGATCGCCCCAGATACTCTAGTTATTCGCACTGATGGCCGCACCCTCGACGATGTCATTGCCGAGGCCGTGCGGGCCGTGGAGTCGGCGTTGCAGAAGCGGGGACTGTCTGGTAAACTGAACGGGTGAACGCGGCCGAAGCCATCAAGGGGTTCTTCTACTGGCTCCTGGCACCTGTCTTGGGTGTGGTCGTGCGGGCCTTGTTTCGGTTGCGGGTGCGCGGCCTGGAGAACCTCCCTCAGCACGGTGGATTTCTCTTGGTAGCGCGCCATCGCAGCTACTGGGATATCCCGCTGCTTATAACTGTGCTGGGCCATCGGCGTCGCATCTACTTTGTCGCGCGCAAGACGCTGCTGGACGAGAACCCTTTCCTGGCCTTCTGGGTGCGCCACTACGCGATTCCAATCAATCGGGAACACTTTCAGGTGGAGGACTTGCGCAAGGTGCTTGAAGCCATCAGATCGGGTAAGATCGTGGGGATCTTCCCCGAGGGGACAACTCAGAACCCCCAACGGGCTCATCCGGGGGTCATTCGCTTTGCCGAGCGCACCGGCAGCGAGTTCGTCGCGGTGCGCTTTGAAGCCCGCGGGCCCTATCCCCCTAAATATCCGTTCCGCTGGCCTCAGATCACAGCATATATTAGCACGCCGTTCAGCTTGAGAGATTTGGAGTTCGATCTGACCGGGACGGAAAGCCGTCATGAACGCTATCAAAAGCTCGCGGATCTCTTGATGGAGCGTATAGATCGCGTGGAGCTGGAACGTGCCCCAATATTTCAGGAGGGCCTATGATGAATTCCGCAAAACCGACGATCAAGATCGCGCGCAGCGCCGGGTGGTGCTTTGGCGTAGAGCGCATCGTGCAGATGGCTGAGAAGCTCTTGGACGAGACGCCCGACGGCCCAGTTTACTGTCTAGGAGAACTGATTCACAACCCACAAGAAGTTGCGCGGCTGCGTGCCAAGGGGATGGTCTTCGTCACCTCTCACGAAGAGTTGCCTCCGCTGAAGCCAGAGCAAAGACGCAAAGTCTTGATTCGCGCTCACGGCGTCGCCCCGGCGGTCAAGAGGGCTTTGCGCCAGAAGGGCTATGAGATCTATGATGGGACCTGCCCGTTGGTGACCATCCCCCAGAAGTTCGCGCGCGAGCTTGCCGAACAGGGCTATAGGGTCGTCATCATGGGGCATAGAGAACATCCGGAGATCCAGGGAATCTTGGGGTATCTGGACGGTCTGAACGTCCAGAGAGACGTGATCACCGGTCCAGAGGAGCTAGAAAAACTCAAATTAAAAGCGTCGGATCGGGTGGGGTTGATCTCACAGACGACTCACCCTTACGAAAAATTCGCCCAATTGATCGGGGAGGTCTTAAAATATTGCTTGGAGGTTCGGGCGTATAATACAATCTGTCAGGCGACGTTTGACCGTCAGGACGCCATCAGGGAGCTGGCGCAAGAGTGCGATCTCGTCATTGTCATTGGCGGGCGCAAGAGCTCCAACACGTGTCGGCTAGCGGAGATCGCATCTCAGTACACGACGTGCTATCATATTGAGGACGTATCTGAACTGAAAGGAGAGTGGTTTGTGGGGAGAAAGCACATAGGGATCTCGGCGGGGGCATCCACCCCCATGTGGTGTCTTGAAGCAGTCCGATCGGCCATTGAGCGGATCACTGGTACGCAGAGGCCGGAAATCCTCGAGAGCGTGAAACACTCTCGGCAAACAAGCGGGTGATCGAACATGTCTGAGGAACTCGAGCAAAAGGACACAGGCGAACTCTCTCAGATGGAAGCATTGTTGGATGACCAAGACGTGTTGACGTACTCGCGCGGGGATATCTTGCGTGGGCGGGTCGTCCAAGTCAGTGACCAAGGGGTCTTAGTAGATATTGGGTACAAATCTGAAGCATTGATGAAGCCCACGGAGCTCGCGCCCTTTCACAAGGCTCCGCTCCAACCTGGAGACGAGATCGAAGTGCTCATCACGTATATTGACGAAGAAGAGGGCACGATCCACGTCTCCGAGAAAGCCGCGCTCTACGAGAAGCGCATCAGTGAGCTAGAGCGCGCCTATCGTCAGAGGCTCCCGATCACGGGCACGATCGAGGACGAGGTCAAAGATGCGGGCTATCACGTCAATCTCTTGAAGTCGGGGATTCGTGCGTTCCTGCCCGGCTCGCATTTGGGCGAGGATTTGGCTCCCCGCATTGAAGAGCTGCGCGGCAAGGAAGTGCCGTTCATTATCTTAGAACTAGACCGACGGGAACGCAATCTCGTCGTCTCGCATCGGGAGTATCTGAAGGAGCTGGAGCGCCAGCGCAAGGACGAGCTCTTCACCAAGCTCCAGCCCGGCCAGGTCATCGAGGGCACGATCAAGAGCATCGTGGACTTTGGGATCTTCGTGGACATCGGGGGCTTTGAAGGGCTGGTGCATCGTTCCGAGATCAGCTGGAAGGACATCCCTGTGCCACCCAACACCTACAAAGTGGGCGACAAGGTCACCGTGAAGGTCCTGGGGGTCGATCGAGAGAGGGAGCGCATCTCGCTCTCGATCAAACAGTTGCGCCCTGACCCGTGGATCGGCCTCAAGCACCGCTATCCTGCGGGGACCAAGACCACCGGCACGGTCGTCAGCTTGACGGACTTTGGCGCGTTCGTGCGCATCGAAGAAGATGTCGAGGGCTTGGTGCACATCTCTGAGCTGTCGTGGGGGTATCCTGAGCATCCCAAAGAGGTCGTCAAGGTGGGCCAGCAGGTCGAGGTTGTCGTGCTGGACGTCAACGAGCAAGAGCGGCGCGTCAGCCTCTCTATGAAGCGCGTCCACCCCGATCCGTGGGAGAAGATCGAAGAAAAATATCCTGAGGGCAGCATCGTTCAGGGGCGGGTGACCAAGCTTGCGGACTTTGGGGCATTCGTCCATCTAGAGGACGGCGTGGAAGCGCTCTTGCACATCTCCGAGATGAGCTGGGACAAAGTGAACAAGCCCAGCGATGTGGTCAAGGAGGGGCAAGAGATCACGGCAAAAGTGATCAAGTCCGACGCGAGCAAGCGCAAGATTCGCTTGAGCCTCAAGGAGCTGCAAGAAGACCCATGGCACAAGTTCTTGGAGAGCTATTCTGTGGGCTCCATCGTCGAAGGCCCGATCACGGAGCTCAAGGACTTTGGTGCGTTTATGAAGATCACCGACGACGTTGAGGGGCTCATTCACGTCTCGGAGATCACCGAAGAGCGCATCTCGACTCCTGCAGATGTCTTGCAGGTGGGGCAGACGGTGAAGGCGCGCATCATCGGGATCAATGAAGAGAAGCGTCAGGTGCGGCTCTCCATGCGCAATGTGCACCGGCAAGAGCGCCTGGTCACCAGCGAAGATGCTGGTCACGAAGCGATCACGATGGGCGAACGTGTGAAGGGCCTGAAAGAGCTGCTTAAAGAAAAGCCGAAGAGTTCTTAAAGTTTGTGGCAGCGGCTCTCATGGACTGGCAAGCCATTGGGGCAGCGGTCGGTTGTTATCTCATCGGCTCTGTGCCCTTCAGTTATTTGATCGCCCGTGTGAAGCGCATAGACATTCGTGAGCATGGCAGCGGCAACGTCGGCGCGACCAACGTCACGCGTGTGGTGGGTGTGGGCTATGGGGTCCTTGCGCTTGTGGGGGATGTCGGCAAGGGGGTTGCTGCCGCGTGGCTGACGAGCGTCCTGGGCGTTCCCCTATGGCTTTCTGGGCTGGCAGTCGTGGGGCATAATTGGAGCATCTGGCTCAAGTTCACCGGGGGCAAGGGCGTCGCTACGACGATTGGGCTGTTATTATCTTTCTCTTGGCAGACGCTTGTGGTGACGCTCGCAATTTGGGCAGTGACGGTACTGGTGACGCGCTACGTCGCCGTCGGCTCGATGGTAGCGCTGCTGTTAGTGCCCGTTGTGCTCTATTTCTTTCAAGCGCCGTCGGTGAATTGGGAGATTTCCGGGCTTTTTGGCGTGTTGGGGCTGATGGCGGTCTGGCAGCATCGCAGGAATATTCAGAGAATTCTGCAGGGGCAGGAGAGCAAGGTCTTTCAAAAGCGTGCCAAGCCCCTCTCTTGATACGGCCGTAGCCTGAGCTCTTTAGGCTGGATTCCCCTCGGTCTCTGCAACTACCCGCCACCACCTGCACCTGTGCCCGCTTTGCTCTTGTTCACGTCTTAGGCTATACTCAGAACGTCAATGAAAGTTAAAGTCTTTTCGCTGACTCGTTACGTGGAAGAAGCTCTAAAGAGAGCCGAATACTTCCAAGATGAGAGTGGCGCTGTGATCGCTCGGGTGCCTGAGGCGTCCGGCTTTTTCGCTCAAGGGGGCAGCTTTGAAGAAGCCCGTGAGAACTTGCGCGATGTCATTGAAGGTAATATTCTGCTAGCCCTGCAACTAGGTCTGGAAATCCCACGGATCGAGGGGGTAGAAATCGAGGAGCTTCTGGTTTCTAGGCCTTCGCATCAGCATGGCAAGGCTCACGCCACTTAAGCCTAGGGACGTGATACGCAAGTTGCGGAAGCTCGGCTTTGTCGGCCCATTCCGAGGGGGCAAACATTCCCGGATGGTGCATTTCCAGACAGGGCAGATCATCCCGATCCCTATGCACAAAGGCCGAGATGTCAAGGTAGGGCTCATCCGAGAGATCATTCGAGAGCTGGGAATCTCGCCAAGAGGATTGGATTCAGCTCTAATTAGCTCTGAATTTCTGCGAGTCTCGCCATCTGCGCGAACGCTTCCGGGTCAAGTGACGCGCCGCCGACGAGTGCCCCATCTATATTCGGCTGCTGCATAAAGCCCTCAAAGTTTTCGGGCTTGACGCTCCCCCCGTAGAGAATCCGGATCTGTTGCGCGATCTTTTGATTCGAAAGCTGGGCCAACAGCTCGCGAATAAAGAGCGCGCTTGCTTCGGCTTCGTTGGGCTCTGCGTTGACCCCCGTCCCGATGGCCCAGATGGGCTCATACGCGACCACGAAATCTTTCGTGAGCGCTAGCCCCGCAAGCGCTCCACGAATCTGTGCGTCGAGTACGCTTTGGGTCCGCCCAACGTGACGCTCTTCTAGAGTTTCGCCAACGCAGAGAATTGGGATCAGCTCAGCGTCGAGCGCAGCTTTGAGCTTCTTATTGATAAGTGCGTCTGTTTCGCCAAAGAGCCGTCGGCGCTCCGAGTGCCCCACGATCACATAAGTACAGCCTAGGTCCTTGAGCATCACAGGGGAGATCTCGCCCGTGAACGCCCCCTCGCCCTCATAGAAGAGATTCTGCGCAGCGAGCTTGATCGGAGTCCCTTGGAGCTTTTGCCCTACGCTCTCTAAGAGCGTGAACGGCGGCGCGAGCGCCAGCTCCACCGCGCTGATCGTCCGGACACGCTCCCTGAACACCCTCAGATACTCTCGCGCTTGAGCGCGCACAAAGTACATCTTCCAGTTGGCTACGAGCAGCTTGCGGCGTTGTGAGCTCATAGATACGCTTATTATACGCTTTGGGCTCTGCGCGATCAAAAGCCCATTTGCTTTAAGGCCGTGGGGGTGCTAATATTAAAGCAATGGGACAGCAACCGCGCCAAGGGTGGGCTGAAGTCATTGGAGCTCTTGGGTTTCTAGTCGTCCTCTTCGTCTCAATCTTGGGATGGGATACACTGCTCAGCTTGATAGGAGGTCTGGCTATGCCGACAACGGCGCTCATCATCGTGCTGGCTATCGTCGTGCTCTTTTTGCTCAACGCGATCAAGATCGTTCGGGAATACGAGCGCGTCGTGATCTTTCGTCTGGGGCGGCTGCAGGGGGCCAAAGGGCCGGGGCTCTTCTTCATCATCCCCATCGTCGATCAAGTGGTCAAAGTAGACCTACGCGTGGTGACGTTCGATGTGCCACCCCAAGAAGTGATCACTCGAGACAATGTGACGGTAAACGTGAACGCGATCGTCTTCTTCAGGGTGATGTCCCCCGAAGCGGCGATCACCCAAGTCGAAGATTATCTGCAAGCGACGTCGCAAATTGCGCAGACGACCCTGCGCAGCGTCTTAGGCCAAGTCGAGTTGGACGAGCTCTTAGCGGAGCGCGAGAAGCTCAACAAGCAATTACAGATGATCATTGACGAGCAGACCGATCCGTGGGGGATCAAAGTGAAGGCCGTCGAGATTAAAGACGTGCGCATCCCGCAGGAGATGCAGCGGGCGATCGCGCGTCAAGCTGAGGCGGAACGCGAACGACGCAGCAAAGTTATCAACGCTGAGGGCGAGCTCCAAGCCGCGACGAAGCTCCGTGAAGCTGCTGAAATTCTCACACAAAACCCCGCGTCGCTCCAGCTGCGCTATCTCCAGACGTTGATAGATATCTCGTCGGAGCGCAACACGAGCACGATCGTCTTCCCGCTCCCTGTGGACTTGATGAAGGCGTTCATGGCGCGGGATGAGAAGTAAGGACAGGAAGGGCAGGGCTCAAGAGACGCTTCAGGAACTGCCCCGTGTAAGACTGGGAGGCTTGAGCGACTTCTTCGGGGGTACCTTGGGCGACGATCTGGCCTCCGGCGTCGCCCCCTTCGGGCCCTAAGTCAAGAATATAGTCTGCCGTCTTGATCACGTCGAGATTGTGCTCGATGACGATCACTGTGTTGCCCGCGTCTACTAATCTATGGAGCACGTCGAGCAATTTCTCGATATCTGCGAGGTGCAGCCCTGTGGTGGGCTCGTCTAGGATATAGAGTGTGCGTCCGGTGTCGCGCTTGCTCAGTTCTGTAGCGAGCTTGACGCGCTGAGCCTCGCCCCCAGAAAGCTGCGTCGCCGGCTGCCCCAGCTGAATGTACCCCAATCCTACATCGTAGAGCGTCTGGAGCTTTCTCTTGATCGCCGGGTGATGTGCAAAGAACGCCAGGGCTTCTTCGACGGTCATCGCCAAGACATCGGCGATGTTCTTCTCTTTGTAGCGAATTTCGAGAGTCTCGCGATTGTAGCGTTGGCCCTTGCAGACTTCGCAGGGGACGTAGACGTCGGGCAGAAAGTGCATCTCTATTTTGATTAAGCCGTCGCCCTTGCAGGCCTCGCACCGGCCGCCCTTGACGTTGAAGCTGAACCGTCCGGGCTTATACCCGCGGGCGCGGGCTTCGGGCACCAGCGCGAAGAGTTTTCGAATATCGTCGAAAAGCCCCGTGTATGTCGCTGGGTTGGAGCGAGGCGTGCGCCCGATGGGCGCTTGGTCTATTTCTATAATTTTGTCTATCTGCTCCAGCCCTAAGATATCGTCGTGTGCGCCGGGGCGCTCCGTGACATATCCCAAGCGCTGGGCCACCCCGCGATAGAGAATCTCATCGATGAGGGTGCTCTTGCCTGAGCCCGATACCCCCGTCACGCACACAAAGATCCCCAACGGGATTCTTACTGTGAGATTCTTTAAGTTGTGCTGGCGCGCGCCCACGATAGTCAAGAAGCCCGTGGGAGTGCGGCGTCTTTTGGGGATGGCAATCTGGCGTTGCCCACTCAAGAACTGCCCCGTGATCGAATGCGGGTTCTGACAGATATCTTCGACGGTGCCTGTAGCGACGATCTGCCCGCCGTGCTTGCCCGCCCCCGGCCCGATATCTACGATAAAGTCCGCTTCTCGAATAGTCTCTTCGTCGTGTTCGACAACGATCACAGTGTTTCCCAAGTCGCGCAGCCCTTTGAGCGTCCGGAGCAAGCGCACGTTGTCTCTCTGGTGGAGCCCGATGCTGGGTTCATCTAAGATATAGAGTACACCGACTAACCCCGAGCCGACCTGGGTGGCCAGGCGAATTCGTTGGGCCTCGCCGCCGGCGAGCGTCCCTGCAGGACGATCTAGCGTCAGATACTCCAGCCCGACGTCTATGAGAAACTTCAGTCTAGTCTTGATCTCTTTCAAAACTTGATGGGCGATTCTCCTCTCGCGCTCGGTCAACTCCAGCTCCGAGAAGAACTTATACGCGTCTTTCACCGAGAGAGCGCAGACGTCCATAATGTTCTTCCCCGCGATCGTCACGGAGAGACTCTCTGGGCGCAGGCGCTTGCCCGCGCACGCTACACACGGGCGCTTGCTCATGTATTGCTCGATCTCCTCACGAGCCCAGTCGGATTCGGCTTCTCTGTAGGCGCGCTCAAGCGCTGGGATCAGCCCTTCGTAGTAGTCCATAAAGTAGCGCGTCCGCCCGTAGCGATTCGTATACGGGAAAGTGACGGGGATGCCGTTGGTGCCATAGAGCAAGATATCGAGCTGCTCTTTGGGGAGCTTGCCCAAGGGCTTTTCGGGATCGATCTTATACATCTTGCAGACGCCCAAGAGCACACCCCAGAGCCATTTGCTCTGACGATCGGCCCAGGGGATGAGCCCACCGTCTTTCAGAGATTTTCTCGGCTCGATGACCAAGGTGGGATCGATCTCCATCTTAAAACCCAAGCCCGTGCACGTGGGACACGACCCAAAGGGGCTATTGAACGAGAAGAGTCTTGGCTCGATCTTGTCGTAGCTGATCCCGCAATCTGGGCAGGCAAACTGCTCGCTGAAGAGAATCTCTCTCTTTTGATCAACGATGTCAACGAGCACTAATCCGTGAGCTTTTTTGAGTGCGGTCTCGACGGCGTCGGCGATTCGTGTCTTGGTATCTGTGCGAACGACGATGCGGTCTACGACGACTTCGATAGTATGTTTTTTCTTTTTATCGAGGGTGATCTCATCAGCAGAGAGATCTTTGATCTCGCCGTTGACGCGCACGCGGGCGAAGCCCTCTTTTCTTAATGCTTCGAAGACTCTTTTGTATTCGCCCTTGCGCCCGCGGGCGATGGGGGAGAGAATCTGAATCTTGGTGCCCTCGCCCAGTTCTAAAATTTGATCGACGATCTGTTGAGCAGTCTGCTGGGCGATGGGGCGGCCGCACTTATAGCAATGGGGCTTGCCAATGCGCGCAAAGAGCAATCGCAGATAGTCATAAATCTCTGTCACGGTGCCTACAGTCGAGCGCGGGTTTTTGTGTACTGTCTTCTGATCTATAGAGATCGCGGGGGAGAGCCCTTCGATAGAATCTACGTCGGGTTTATCCATCTGGCCTAAGAACTGTCGGGCGTACGCGGAGAGCGACTCGACGTAGCGTCGCTGGCCCTCGGCGTATATCGTATCAAACGCGAGCGACGACTTGCCCGACCCAGAAATTCCAGTGAAGACGATGAGCTTATTTCTGGGCAGCTCTAGGTCTATATTTTTGAGATTATGCTCGCGCGCGCCGCGAATGATGATCTTCTCGGTGCTCACGTTAATATCCAAGGGAGATCATACCCTAAACTCAGGTAAGGCGCAAAACGGCCCCTGATCGGACTGCATTAGCTTTTGTTGAAAGCTTGTTGCAAGCTCCGGCAGCCCGTTTGATATAATTAAGCTAAACCTCGTATGGGAGGGAGATCAATGAAGCGATCTATTAGTGTGCTTTTCGCGATACTCACCGTGCTCTACGCGGACGCAGCGCTGGCGCAAAAGCCCAAAGGCCTGACGCTCTCGACCGAATACCCGGCTCAGTCCGTCCAAGCCGGCGAGACCGTCATCATCACGCTCACATTGACCAATCGCGGGCTGGCGCCGCAGATCGTGCGCGTGCAGATGAAGCAAGTCGCCGAAGGCTGGAAGGCTTCGCTTTTGGGGGGAGGCCGCCCCGTCCAAGCCGTCTACGTGGACACCGATAGCTCGGCTTCGCTGAGCTTGAAGCTGGAGCCGCCTGCAGGCGTAGCCACGGGGATATATCGCTTCGTCGTGCTCGCTCAGGGCCAGGGAGCCCAAAGTGAACTCCCCATTGAGCTCACTGTCGAAGCCCAGCTGCCCCCAAAGTTCGAATTTGAAGCAGAGCTGCCCACACGCCGCGGCCCCTCAACTTCGACCTTTCGCTACTCGGCAACACTGACCAACAAGGGCGAACAAGAGACGACCGTCAACCTCGAGGCCGACGCCCCCGAGGGCTTTGAGGTGACGTTCAAGTTGCGCTTCGGCAGCGAGGAAGTCACGAGCTTCCCCATCAAAGCCGGCGAGTCCAAGAGCCTCGACGTTGAAGTGCGACCTCCACGCCAGGCCCAAGCCGGCGAATATCCCATCACCGTGAGAGCTCTGGGAGGCCAAGCGCAAGCGACCCTCACCTTGAAAGCCGTCATCACAGGCCAAGCCGATCTTGAGGTCACCACTCCCGACGGGCGGCTGTCGGCCCAGGCGACCGCCGGACGGGAGCAGCGCTTAAAGCTCATCGTGCGCAACCGGGGCAGCGCCCCCGCCCGCGACGTCGAGCTCAGCTCGTTTCCCCCCGTCGGATGGACCGTCGAATTCGAGCCCAAGACTATCGCAGAGATCCCTGCAGACCCGGACAGATTCGCCGAAGTGACGGCGAAGATTAAGCCCTCCGAGAAGACCATCGCCGGGGATTATATGCTGACGATCACCGCGCGCAGTGAGAATATCTCAAACTCTAAGGACCTGCGCATCACCGTGGTGACGTCCACGCTGTGGGGCATTGTCGGGATTGGGATTATCGTCATCGCGCTGGGGGCGGTCGGATGGGCCGTCTCGCGCTTTGGGCGCAGATAAACTATGAGCGAGTTCGTCATCGAAACTCAGAATCTCACGAAGCGCTATAGCGACGTCGTCGCCGTAGACCATCTGAATTTACAGATTCGCGCTGGGGAGATCTTCGGGATATTGGGGCCCAACGGCTCGGGGAAGACCACGACCATTCTGATGCTGTTGGGGTTGACCGAGCCGACTGAGGGCTGGGCCCGCGTCTTGGGCTTTGACCCAATGCGCCAGCCGTTGGAAGTCAAGTCGCGCGTGGGGTATCTCCCCGACCAAGTGGGCTTCTATGACGAGCTCACCGCCCGAGAGAATCTCGCATACATCGCGAAGCTTAACGGGGTGGCGCGCCCTGTTGCCCACAGAAGGATCACCGAAGCGCTGGAGCGCATGGGGCTTGCAGAGGTCGCAGATCGTCGCGTAGGGACGTTCTCGCGCGGGATGCGCCAGCGCCTGGGCGTTGCAGAGATCTTGCTGAAGCATCCCCAAGTGATTATCTTGGACGAGCCAACCCTGGGGCTCGATCCCGAAGCCGCCCACGAATTTTTAGAGATCATTCGCGCCTTCAAACAAGAGAAGATCACAGTGCTGCTTGCGTCGCATTTGTTACACCAAGTGCAAGCTGTCTGTGATCGTGTCGGGCTGTTCTCTCAAGGAAAGATGGTCCTTGAGGGCACGGTTGCAGAGCTGGCGCGGCAGGTCTTGGGCGGGGCCTATCGCGTGCACGTGCGAGCTGTTGGCTCCAATGTGAGCGAAGCTCTGAGAAAAATCCCAGGCGCCGTGCGCGTCCATAAGCTCGACGGTGATCTCTACCAAGTCGAAGCTCAAGAAGACCTCCGTGCGGCAGCAGCCCGCGCGGCCGTCCAAGCGGGGGCGCAGCTCCTTGCGCTGGGGCTAGAGGAGCCCAGTTTGGACGAGATCTATCAACGATATTTTCAAGGGGTGACGGCTCATGAGACCCAGTCGTGAAGGCTCGCCGTGGCGCGGGGTGTGGGTCGTGGTCGCAAAAGAGATGGCTGATCACCTAACAAGCGTGCGCATGGGCATTCTCGAGCTGGTCGTGCTGCTGACGGCAGCCGTGACAATCTATCTCGCGCTGCAGAATCTCTCCTCGAGTTCTGATGCGTTTCTATTCTTGCGGCTCTTCACAACGATGCCCTCGGACTCGCCCATCCCGGCGTTCGTGGGCTTTTTAGGGTTTTTAGTGCCGTTGATCGCGATTGCCCTGGGGTTTGACGCGGTGAACGGGGAGTTTCACAGAAGGACGCTCTCGCGGGTCTTGGCCCAGCCGATCTATCGTGATGCTCTTCTGTTTGGGAAATTTTTAGGAGGGCTCTGCACACTGGCGCTGGTGCTGACTGCGATTTGGTTGATGATCATAGGGTTGGGGCTCTTTCGCTTGGGGGTGCCTCCGACAGGAGAGGAGGTCGCCCGAGGGCTGCTCTTTCTGCTGGCGACCATAGCCTATGGCGGCGTGTGGCTTGGGATCGCTCTGGTCTTTTCGATCCAATTTCGTCAACCGGCAACAGCGGCACTCGCTGCCATCGCCGTCTGGCTCTTCTTCATGGTCTTCTGGGGGATGATCGTCGACTTAGTCGCCCAAGTACTGATACGTGATGAACTGCGTCAGCTTGAGCTTAAGCTCTTCTTGGCGCGGCTGTCGCCCAACACGCTCTACACTGAAGTGATCTTTGCTGTGCTGAACCCGGCGGTGCGGGCGTTTGGGCCGCTGCTGCCCATTCAGTTCATTCAACTTCAGGGGTGGGGCGTGCCCACGCCATTGCCGCTCAGTCAGAGCTTGCTGCTTATCTGGCCGCAGCTGACGGGGCTGATCGCTGCGACGATCGTGCTCTTTGCCATAAGCTACGTGCTCTTCCAGCGCCAAGAGATCCGGGCATAAATAATCAAGCTGAGTCTGGGAGTGCCATGGCTTCTTACCTCAGCTTTTGAGGATCGCATGCAGGATCACACTCACAATGCTGATGAGCAGCGCGCCTAGTAGTGCCCAGCCGAAACTCTCTATCACGAACGCTGGGACAAGTATCGTAGTCAGCCAGAGTATCCCCGCGTTGATCACGATCAAGAAGAGCCCAAGGGTGACGAGCGTCGCGGGCAGCGTCAAAAATATAATAATCGGGCGCACCAGGGCATTGAGCAACCCCAATACCAACCCAACGAGAACCACCGTGCTCAGATAGTCTGCCCCTTCGATGCGAATATGGGGCTGGAGCAACCAAGTTGTGACAGCGACAGCGGCTGTCGCGACGACCCAGCGTATGATAAACCGAAGGATGATGCCGTCGGACACAGTGATCACCGTAAGAGTATCTTACCAAAAGAGAACAGACGGTGCACAGATCTTGGCTTTCGCGTCGCCAGTGGGTAGAATAACATTCAAGATTACGCGAGGAGGTTTTGATGGAAATTTCAATGGCCAGGAGCATAGAAGTCTTCAACCCTGCTACGGGGCAGAAGATCGCCGATGTGCCGATCACTCTGCCAGAAGAGGTAGGTGCTGCCGTCCTGCGGGCACGCCAAGCGTTTCAAGCATGGCGCATGCTCTCGGTGGCGCAGCGGGCACGCTATCTGTATGCCGCTCGCGACTGGATCGTTGATCACCAAGGCGAAATTATAGATATCATCTGCGCTGAGACGGGCAAACCCCGCACCGAAGCGCTCGTCGCTGAGGTCTTCTATTGCTGTGACCTCTTGGGATTTTATGCGAAGAACTCTGAGCGCTATCTCAGGGATGAGCTTCGCAGCACGCATTTATTAAAAACTAAACGCGTCTATGTGCTCTATCAGCCGTTAGGCGTCGTGGGGGTAATCTCGCCCTGGAATTATCCGTTCACGCTGGCGATGGGCGATGTTGTGCCCGCGCTCATGGCCGGCAATGCCGTGATTTTGAAACCGTCAGAGTATACGCCGATGACGGGGCTCTTGGTCGAGCGCATCTTCCGTGAAGTAGGACTCCCTCAAGGGGTGCTGCAGACCCTCTGCGGCTACGGCGACACCGGTGCGGCTTTGGTAGATCATTGCGACGGAATCGCGTTTACAGGGTCAGTTGCGACCGGCAAGCAAGTCGCCGAACGCGCCGCCAAGCGGCTCATTCCTGTGCTCTTGGAGTTGGGCGGCAAAGATCCCATGATCGTCTTAAGAGACGCTGATCTAGAACGCGCGGCAAACGCGTGCGTCTGGGGCGCGCTGAGCAATGCCGGCCAGACGTGTATGTCCGTAGAACGCGTCTACGTCGAAGCCCCAGTCTACGACGAGTTCGTGAAGAAAGTCGTGGAGAAGGTGAAGAACTTGCGTCAGGGCAATGAAAGACGCTTCGGCGAAGTTGACATCGGACCGTTGACGATTCTGGAGCAACTGGAGACCGTCGAGCGCCATGTGCGCGATGCTGTCGAGAAGGGCGCGAAGATCCTCGTCGGCGGGACGCGCAAAGACGGGCTTTTCTTTGAGCCCACGGTCTTGGTGAACGTGGATCACTCCATGCAGATCATGCGGGAAGAGACGTTTGGGCCGGTGATCCCTATTATGAAGGTCAACTCCGTCGAAGAAGCCCTGCAGTTGGCGAACGATTCGATCTATGGGCTGTCGGCGAGCGTGTTCACGAGAGATAAAGCGCTGGGGATGCATCTTGCTCGTCGTATTGAAGCGGGCAACGTCTGCGTGAATGATTGTATCACAAACTTTGCGATTCTTGAGGCGCCCTATGGAGGGGCCAAGCAGAGCGGGCTTGGGCGGCGCCACGGCGAGTGGGGTCTGAGACAGTTTACTTGGCCTCAGACGGTCGTCGTCGATAGATTTGGTCTCAAGCGCGAGCTCTTTTGGTATCCGTACAGTGAAAGAGTGGCGCGCTGGATCTCGCGAGCGATCCGAGTGCTCTACCGTCGAGGCTGGCGCGAAAAATTCTCTGCGGGGAGGTAACGGTGTCCCAAGTTCTTTCTCGTCGGCGCTGGATACTCGTTGGCGCTTCTGCGGTGATTGCTGTTCTGATGGCGATCTTGGTGGTGATGGTCTCTCCCCAGGACGTGACGGTGTGTGCGTCGGGGTGCTCGTTCTCGCAGATCCAGTCGGCCCTGGATGCCGTGCGTGCCGGCAGCACCTTGCACATTCAACCCGGAACGTATAGAGAGAATCTTCAGATTGCGAAGCGGGTGCAGCTCATCGGCTCAGAAGGAGCTGTGCTCGAAGGCCAGATCACTATTGCTCAAGCCAAGAACGTCTCGATCACGGCTTTGACAGTGCGTGGGGCTGTGCAGATCGAAGAGAGTCGCAACGTCGTGATCACCAAGAGCACGATCTCGGAAAGCCCAGACGTCGGAGTTTCTGTAATCTCAAGTAGAGATATCTCTCTTATTGAGAACGCGATCGTGGGGAACGCCGGCGACGGCGTGAGAGTCCAAGGGGCTACTGTGCGGCTCTCACGGAACATGATTGGGGGCAACAAGGGCTACGGGATTGCTGCCGACGGCGCCTCTCAGCTCTCGGGGGATGGGAACCGCAATGGCTATCGGGTCCCTGGAGATTTTCAGACGATCCAAGAAGCAATTGACGCTTGGGCCGCAGGGATGGGCATCAACGGCCTAGGCGACGTCAACGAAAACGTCCCCAAAGAATTGCTCACGGGCGACGGGGTTATCTTCGTCGCACCGGGGATATACAAAGAGCGATTAACAATTCGCGATAAGAATATACGCATTCGCGGGGCCGACCGCGATAGTGTCATAGTAGACGGCACGGGCTTAGGAGACGTGGACGGCATCACGCTTCGCGGCACGACAAAAGCTTTTATTGAGAATATGACGGTGCGGAACTTCCGCGACGACGGCATAGACGCCGAGGGCCAGATCGAGCTGACGCTGCGCAATATGATCTTAGAGGGCAACGGCAGCACCGGCATAGAGGTCGCCCACACCGACGTCAAAGTGTGGCTCACCAAGAGCATAATCAGGAACAATCGCACCTATGGGCTCTGGGCCCTGAGCGCTCAAAATATCGTCGAATGTCGCAGCACAACCGTGACGGGAAACACAAACGATTACGGGGGATTGGGGGGGTCGGCTGCAGTCGAGCTAGCTCAGAAGTGCCAATAGCGATATAATCACTCGTATGTTTGAGAAGCTGTGGAGTCGTATGCGGCGGCG
Source organism: Candidatus Fraserbacteria bacterium (assembly GCA_947085185.1). Lineage (GTDB taxonomy): Bacteria > Bipolaricaulota > Bipolaricaulia > RBG-16-55-9 > DRXL01 > JANXCC01. Next base: position 93,394 of record CAMTVK010000017.1, read on the forward strand.
CATGGCGCTCTATAAGCCCAAGCGCTTTCGCGATCACTACGAATATGCGGCGTTCTTTGACGCTCGGAATATTGTCTTAGTCGGCGACGACATGGCGGTCTTAGAGTACCCCAACGAAGAAGTCCAGCAGAAGATCTTTCGTCATGCAACAGAGAAATTCGATCTCGCAGACAGAACGATCTTGGACGTCGGGTGTGGGCTGGGGTATCTCAAAAAATATTTAGACGCGCAGGGCGTGCGCTATCGCTCGTACTGGGGAGTAGATCTGAGCGAGAAGATGGTCGCTGGGGCGCGCCAGCGCTTTGGCCCCTATTTTGAGAGGCGCGACGTGCTCGCTCAGCCCTTCTCAGAGAGCGAGTTCGATGTGGTCTTCTTGCTCAGTGTCTTAGGCTATCCCATCGGTGATGACCCCTTCGGGTATATGAGCGCATTATTACGAGAGCTCTTTCGGATCGCGCGCGAGGGGTTGGTCTTCACGCACTTAGCGCCGGGGCGGCGTCACGAGAGCTCAGACTTCACGGTCGCCCCAGAAGATATGGCCGAGTGGTGTCGCAGGAATCTCACTCCTCATGTGATCGTTGACGACACCTTAGAGCTAGTCACGTATGTGGTCGCGGTACGCAAAGGGTGAATCACGGAAGGCACGGAATGATGTACGGAAAGCACGGAAAAAGACTAAGAGACGAAGGAGCGAGCTATGGAGCGCACAGCAGAATGCGGCAGGCTGAGCACAAGAGATGTCGGCAAGACAGTGTCGTTGATGGGGTGGGTCCATCGGCGCCGTGACCTTGGGGGCTTGATCTTTATTGATCTGCGTGATCGTTCCGGAGTGGTGCAGTTGCTTTTCAACCCAGAGCAGCGCGCCTATGCTCAGGCTCGGGAGCTCAATCGAGAAGATGTGATCTACGTTCATGGCACGGTCACGGCGCGTCCGCCTGAGACTATCAATCCGAAGTTGCCCACGGGAGAGGTCGAAGTCCGGGTTGAAGACGTAAAAGTTCTCAATCACTCTAAAACCCCGCCCTTTGCTATTGATGTCGTGGACGCCGCACAGGAGGCCCAAGAACTGGTGCGACTCGAATATCGCTATTTAGATCTTAGGCGCCCAGAGCTGCAGAAGAACTTTGCCCTGCGCCATCGAGTTTTTCTAGATATCCGAAATTTCTTGAGCGAGCGCGGCTTTTATGAGATCGAGACGCCCATGCTCACCAAGTCTACCCCAGAAGGAGCGCGCGATTATCTTGTGCCAAGCCGCACGTTTCCGGGAAAATTCTTTGCGCTCCCACAGTCGCCCCAGCTCTTTAAACAACTCTTGATGGTCGCCGGCTTTGAGAAGTACTTTCAGATCGCCCGGTGCTTTCGTGACGAGGACCTGCGGGCCGATCGCCAGCCCGAATTCACCCAGCTCGATTTAGAGATGAGCTTCGTCTTCGACGAGCGCCCCATTGTCGAGCTCATCGAAGAGCTCATATGCTTTCTGTTTGAGAGGCATCTGGGGGTGCATCTGGAGCGCCCCTTCCCCAAGTTGAGCTATGCTGAAGCCATGGAGCGCTACGGCTCAGACAAGCCCGACTTGCGCTTCGGCTTAGAGCTGGTTGATCTCTCTCAAACCCTGGGGAGTTCAGAATTTCGCATCTTCTCCGAGACCCTCAAAAACGGGGGAGTCATCAAGGGGCTCTCTCTGAGTGGTGGAGCCAAGTACTCGCGCAGTGCCCTTGCCGAGCTTGAAAGACAGGCGCAGGCCCTGGGGGCCAAGGGGGTGCTGTGGGCCAAGTTCACCGATCAGGGGATAGAGTCGCCCATCGCCAAGTTTCTCACTAGACAGATCGTCGCGCAGCTGCAGCAGACCACGGGCGCTCGCGCAGGCGATCTGGTGTTGATGATCGCTGGGGAGCGCCGCGCGACGAACACGGTGTTGGGCGCTGTGCGCTTGGAGCTGGCACGCCGGGAAGGGCTCATCCCGAAAGAGCAGAGAAAATTCTGTTGGATCTTGGATTTTCCGCTCTTCCAGTGGGACGAGCAAGAGCAAAGACTGGTGAGCGAGCACCATCCGTTTACGTCGCCCAAGAGCACCGACATTGAGCTTTTAGATCGAGAGCCCCTCAAGGTGCGCGCCAACGCCTATGATTTTGTGCTCAACGGTGTGGAGCTGGGCGGGGGCAGCATTCGTATTCACCATCGTGAGCTGCAGCAGAAGATCTTCGATCTGTTAGGGTTGACCAAAGAAGAGACCGAAGCGAAGTTTGGGTTCTTCTTGCGGGCATTAGAGTATGGAGCGCCGCCCCACGGTGGGATTGCCCTGGGGTTAGACCGGTTGATTATGTTGATGGCTGGGGCGGATTCTATCCGTGATGTCATCACTTTCCCTAAGACGAGCACGGCCTATTGTCCATTGACCGGAGCTCCGGTAGAAGTGAGCGAAAAACAGCTGCGCGAGCTAGGAATCAGGGTAGCTTAAGCATGTGCACCCGGTGGCGTTCTGTGATCCCTGTTGTCGTTGTGCTCTCGCTGGTGCTTTTAGCTGCGGGGATTTCGCGCGTCTCGTTTGTCGGGACGCGCTACGGCCCGCAGGAGGAATCTGGAGAGGAACCCACCGGTGCTGTGCAGGTTCCTCAAGGCGCCGCGCACACTCTCTCGCCGGTATGGGAGCAGATCTTGAGTGGCGCTCTTGGGGTGTTGCTGGTGCTCTCGGTTCTTGCTGCTATCCTGCGGCCAAGGAGCCTGTGGGAAGCGCTCAAGCGCGCTCTTCCTGCGGCCTTATGGTTTGTCGCGATCTTGCTGATCCTCTTGCGCTGGCGCAACCGGCCCTTCTTGAGAGAGCCAGAGGGCGCTCCTGCCGGCATGGGAGGAGCTTCTCCCCCAGGGCCCGATCAACCCTTCCCAACTTTAGAGCAGGTGCATGTTCCCTCATGGGCTCCGTTTCTCTTTGTGCTGATGACACTGCTTGCGATCGCTGTGTTCAGTTGGCTTGTCTGGCGCTTGTGGGTGCGACGAGCCCAGCCCAGCACCGTCGAAGAGTTCGCGGACCTCTCGCGACGCTACGCCCAAAGGCTTCGTTCTGGGGAGGGAGTGCAAGAGACGATCTTGCGATGTTATCGAGAGATGTGTCGGCTTCTGAGCGCGCGATTCCATCTTGAGATCTCAGACGCGATGACCGCGCGCGAATTTGAAGAGCGCTTGGCCCAGATCGGGGTTCTTGAGGAGCATATCAGTCGGCTGTCGCGGCTCTTTGAGTGGGCGCGCTACAGCTCTGGACAGCCCACCCCACAGCAAGAGCGCGAAGCCCTCACCCTGTTAGACGATATTGCGCAAAAGTACAGAAGCAGTTCCGATGAGGTGCTCCATCCCGCATGAGCAAGAAGCGTTGGCTTGGGGTTGGCGTGGGATTCTGTGCTCTTGCTCTTATGGTGACGCTCTTTTATGGCGAGGTCCTGCGTGAGCACGTCCTGCGCCATATGCTCTACGAGCTGTGGCTGTGGGAGCTGCGCCTGGAGAGCCTGCCGTTTGGTCTGGTCTGGATGGTCTTTGTGGTCGCGGGCAGTTTGGGCGTATATCTGGTCATTTTAGATGTGCTGATGCGAGGACGCCGGAGTGCGGCTGTCCCAGAAAGGTCCGAGCGGCTGGGCGCTGTACAGACGCTGGCGCGCAAGATCGAGTTGGCCTATCAAGGGGAGCTGGCGCGATGGAACGTCCATCGTGCTGTGGGCGACATCGCGATCCAATGGATTGCGCTGCACGAAGGGATCAGAGAGAACGAGGCACGACGCCGTCTGGGAGAACTCTTTCCTGAGCTGTATGACGCGCTCGATCTAGAGTTTCCCCGATCGGCGGCTCGGCAGGGCTGGCTCTGGCTGAACCCCCTCAGCTGTGGCCAGAGAACACGCCGTTTTCAAGAGATCTCGTGGCTCATAGATATTTTAGAACGATCTCTTAGGGAGACCTATGAACGCACTGGCGACCATCGCGGGGAACGCTCAGAGAGTGCTCAATGAAGTCGAAAGAGCTGTCATCGGCAAGCGCGCCGTCTTAGAGCAAGTCTTGATGGCTGTGCTCGCGGGCGGCCATATACTCTTTGAAGACCTGCCGGGCTTGGCTAAGACTTTAACAGCTCGGAGCTTCGCGACCGCGCTGGGATTAGAGTTTAAGCGTATTCAGTTTACGCCCGATCTTTTGCCTGCAGACATCACGGGGACGTATATCTATGAGCGTCATAGCGGGCGATTTGAGCTGCGCCCCGGGCCGATCTTCGCTCAACTGATCTTAGCCGATGAGATCAATCGCGCTTCTCCTAAGACCCAAGCGGCCCTTCTCGAAGCGATGCAAGAGTTTCACGTGACGCTCGAGGGGCAGACGCTGCCTCTTCCCCAGCCGTTCATCGTGATGGCCACGCAAAATCCCATTGAGTTTGAGGGGACGTTCCCTTTGCCGGAAGCGCAGCTCGATCGCTTTATGGTGCGGCTGTCGGTGGGGTATCCGTCGGCCGAGCAGGAGCAAGAGATCCTGCGGCGGCGTCGTGAGCGAGGTGCTGACGAACCGCAGCTTCAGAGAATTTTAGGTGCCGCAGAGTTGTTGGCGATGCGCCAAGCTCTAGAGACGATATTCGTGCACCCGGACATAGAGAGATATATCGTCGAGCTTGTCCAAGCGACGCGCGCCGATGGGAGGGTGCTTGTTGGGGCGAGTCCGCGGGGGTCGCTGGCGCTGTTGAAGTTATCGCGAGCGCGGGCGGCGCTTGAAGGGCGCGACTATGTCATCCCCGATGACGTGAAATCTGTGGCTCACGCGGCGCTCGCTCATAGATTGATCTTGCAGCCTGAACTCTGGATGAAGAAGCTCTCGGAGCATGAGGTCATCTCTGATGTGCTGGAGCGCGTTCCCGTGCCGAAGGTGTGATGATTGTCAGCTTGTGAAGCTGAGACTATAATAGAGCATGAGGCGCACGGAGGTGAAAAATCATGAGATTTCAACGGATCACTGTAGACCCCAACCATATGGGGGGTGTTCCTTGTTTGCGAGGCCTCCGTATTCCTGTGGCAACTGTCGTGGCCATGGTAGCTGACGGAATGGGTGAAGCCGAGATCCTTCGCGCTTACCCAGATCTGGAACCAGAGGATATTCGTGAGGCGCTCCGCTATGCGGCTGAGGCTATGCAGGAGCGGGAGTTGCCGCTCGTCACAATCCCATGAGGTTTCTCGTGGACAATGCCCTCTCTCCCGCGGTAGCTGAGGGGTTGCGTCAGGCTGGACATGAAGCAATCCATGTGCGGGATTACGGACTTCAACGTGCTGCCGATGCAGTTATCTTTGATCTGGCCGCGCAAGAAGACCGCGTGCTGATCTCTGCCGATACCGACTTTGGTGCCCTTCTAGCTCTGCGCAGGGAGCTCAAACCCTCGGTTATTCTCTTGCGCCGGATCTCACAGCGTCGCCCTGAAGCTCAAGTGGCTTTGCTACAGGCAAATCTGCCGCGCATCGCCGAAGCGCTAGAACGAGGAAGCGTTGTCGTGTTAGAAGAGACTCGTGTGCGCATCCGCCCCCTGCCTATTGGGGGCGATAAGAACTCAGAACCATGATGCTTGGACCGCGCCGGTGGGCCTTTTTAGGCAGCGCTGCATTTCTCTTGGTTCTCATTGGTGAGATCATGCGCCACGGGGAATTTTTAGTGGTAGCGCTGCCGTTGGTGTGCTATCTCGCCGTCGGATTTTATTATGCTCCCCCGCAAGGTCAGCTGAGAGTGCGGCGAAATCTCAGGGAGCAGCGCGCCTTGAGCTCTGCTCGTGTCGCCGTGCATGTGGAAGTCGCCAACGTCGGGGCTGGACTGGAGTTGGTCGAGCTTGCCGATGATGTCCCTTCTATTGTTTCGCTCTGCCAGCACAGCTCAAAGAAGATCGAGACTCTACCCTCAGGGAGTACAGTCTCTTTTGGATATTCCGTGACAGGGACGCGCGGCTTGGCTCGCTGGAGATCGCTCTCTGTCACCGTGACCGATACGTTGGGGCTCTTTCTGAAGAGCATTGAGGTTCCGTGCACAAGTGAGCTCCTGATAGTTCCCACGTTTGAGCGCCTCGACGAAATTCTGATTCGGCCGCGGCGAACACGGATATTCTCTGGCCAAGTGAGGGCACGCCTTGGGGGAACGGGCCTGGAGTTCTTCGGGGTGAGAGAGTATTACCCGGGGGATGAGCGCCGCTTTCTCAATTGGAAGGCGACGGCACGGAGAGATCGCCCCATCGTAAACGAGTTTGAGCAAGAGCGCGTCGCCGATGTGATCATTCTCTTAGACGCGCGCGAGCGCAGCGATGTGTTACGGGAGGGCTCGTCGCTCTTTGAGCACAGCGTGCGTGCCGCGCTCGCTCTGGCTCATTATTTCACGGCTCAGGGCAACAGGGTTGGGCTGCTCGTCTACGGAAGATACTTAGACTGGACCTGGCCGGGCTTTGGGCGGTGGCAGCGGGAGCGCTTGCTCCGAACTATCGCGGCAGCAGAGACCGGCGATAAAGCCGTCTTTGAAGATTTAGAGAATCTGCCGACACGGTTGTTGCCGCCGGGGTCGCAGCTTGTCTGTGTCGGCCCGATCTTAGAGTCGGACGTCAAGACGATTGTCGGTTTGCGCGTGCGATATGAAGTGCTCTGCATTGCGCCCAACCCCATTCTATGGGAGAGCGCGGCTTTAGCGCGCACGCCGGAAGTAGAGCTTGCGTTGCGTTTGGAGCATCTACGGCGGCGGGCGGTGCTGGCGCGGCTGCGTCGGGTGGGGATTCGTGTGGTGGACTGGGACGTCACCAAGCCGTTGGCGGGGGTTATCGAGGGAGAGCTCGGGCGTGCGGCCTGGCGCGCGGCGCTCATCCGTCGATGGGCCAGATGAAGAAGCTGCTGTGGGGGATCGCGCGGGCAGGATGGCTTTTGAGTTATGGGCTGCTGGCGATTGCGCTGCACCGGGCATGGCCGTGGGCGGTGCTCGCAGGGCTTTTGGGGATCTTCGCTCTCTTAGCGAGCTATGGGCGCTGGGGCTGGCCCGCTTCGATGAGTTTTCTTATGATGTTAGCCCTCGCAGGGGGCGCAGCAATGCTCAGGTCGTGGGAAGCGCTGCTGGGGGTGCTCTGCGGCCTTGTAGCTTGGGATGTAGAGCTTTTTGCGCGGCGGTTGGAGCCGTTCGAGACTCTATCCCGTGCGATCGTCTCCGTGCATCTTAAGCGTCTTGGCTTGATTGTGCTCATCTCCGGGCTGTTGGGAGCTGTGGCTTTGAATATGGAGCTTTCGTTGAGTTTTGGGTGGGCGCTGTTTGTAGCAGTGAGTTTTCTGATCGGGTTTTTGTTGTTATTGCGTCAGGCGCTCTAAGCGAGGTCAGGGGGGCGGAGGAGGGGAAGGAGGGCAGGGCCCGCCCCCCTGTGGGTCTCTCGCTTGGGCTTAGGCTGGCTAGAGCTTGAGGAGGTCATCAATCTTTAAGTTCTTTAAATTATTCGGGTCAAAGAGATTGTCCGGCAGGGGCTGAGCTGGCCGCTTGCGCGTCAAGAAACTGATCGTCGTTTGACTGTTGTCTAGGACGTTCTTGATTAAAACTTTGTCGGGCACGGTGTCGTTCTCAAACTTCCCCAGCGCTAACGCTTCAAAGACGGTCTCGAGCTTGTTCGTCTTATTGTAGCTTTCTCCCTTCAGCACGACGAACTCTGTCTTCTCCACCCAGAGCTTGCGCACCGGGTAGTCTTCGAGCTTCTCTTTCTCTTTCTTGACCCGCAGCGTCAGCACATACGTATTATATTCTTGGTTGCCAACTTTGACTTTCTCTTCGGTCACTTTTTCATCAGCGAGATATCTTTCGCTGTACTTGAAGCCGCTCCCAAGATCTTCAAACGACAGATTGCTTCCGGCGAAGCTCCCCTTGCGCTCTTGGGTGTTCACGAGCTGTTTGACGGCACCAAGGGCGGGTAGATAGAGCCAAAGATCGGCGTCTTTGCCTTGGGGCTTGATGCTCAAAAAGAGCGTGCCGCGCACATCGTCGGGCTTGACGAACGCGACGAGCAAGCGATCGGGCTCGTCCTTCTTGCGCCGCGAGAAGAAGCGAAACTCATTGGTGGCAGTCTTCTTATCCTTCCCAAGGATATCGAACTTGACGTCGCTGATGAGCTCCCCTTGGGTGCCGCCGATGCCGCCCTTCTCTTCGACCTTCTGTAAGATCTGCGGCCCGGTGAGCGGCTGTTGCGCGTGCAAAGACCATGCTCCCAAAAGGAGCGCTACCCCGAGGATGACCAACTCGAGCTTTGTGACAGCTTTCATAATGACCTCCCTTATAGGGTGAGTGTTGTGTTCTGTGCACGGTGCTTGAGAAATTTGGGTTTCCGGAGCAATAAGATCGCGGGGATGACCGTGAAGGCACTTGTAGCGCTCACGATCATCGTCAGGGCGACCAACGATCCGAATGTGTTCAGCCCCTTGAACGTCGAGAGCCAGAGCACGCCAAACCCCAACGTCATCGCGAGCGCATTGTAAACGATCCCCGCGCCCGTGTGGGTGAGCGTATGCTCTAAGGCGCGCCGCGCGTTGCCATCGCGTGTGAACTCCCGACGGTAGCGCTCGACAAAGTGAATCGCATAATCTATCCCAATCCCGATGGCGATCGAGCCGATCATCATCGTGCTCATATCGAGAGGCAGGCCAAGATAAGCCATCAGGCCGAACTCCGTCAAGATAGTCAACACCAAGGGCACAATGCAGAGCACCCCTGCAACCAATGAGCCCATCAAGAGCGAGACAATCACCCAGCTTGAACCGACGCTTGTGAACAGGCTCCAGATCTGGCTGGTGCCAATCTGTTGCATCAGGCGCGCATAGATGGCCATCGTTCCCACTTGTTCTGTTTTGATCTGCAGCGGCGAGCCGTCGCTGGCCAAGGCAGCCGAAGCCGTTGCCGTCGGGGCAAAGTGCTCATCGAGATATTGTTGAATCTGTGCGACGAGCTTGGCCATCTGCGTGCTGCTGACCCATTCCATAGAGATGAGCACCTCTCCGGCAGAGAAGTCCGTCAGGGCCATCTGACCCAAGCTGCCCCCTTGGAACGTAAAGAGCAACAGCAACTGTGAGATGAGCTTGCGGTCATCAGGGATGATATAGTAATTGGGGTCGTCAGCGTGAAATTTTTGGTTGAGCTCGCGTACCAAATCTGTGATCGCTGTGGTGCGGCGGACGCCCGGCAGCGATTCTAGAAATTCTTGCAGAGCTAAGATCTTCCTTAAGACTTCTGGCTCTTTCAGGCCGTCGCGCACCCCAAGGTCTATCTCGATGGCCGTCTGAAGGCTCCCGCTGAAACGACGCTCCAGAACGTCGAGAGCTTCGATGACGGGGTGGCCCTTGCCCAAGAAATCTTTTGCGGATGTCTCGATTCTCAGTCGAGGAATACCTGCAGCCCAGGCGACGGCTACGAGCCCTGCCCCAATCAGAATGACGATTGCTGTGCGTTCAATGAAGTGCGCTAAGCCTGCTAGCCCCGCGCGCCCTTGCAACCACCGTGACAGAATGCTCCGACGCTCGCGCTTGGGTAGGGGCAACAGTGCCAAGATCGCCGGGATGAGCGTCAGGGCCAAGAGCGCCGCGTAGATCACGCCAATCCCCGTGTAGACGCCAAAATCTCTCTGGGGCCACAGCGTCGAGCTCAAGAGCGCAAAGAAGCCCGCCACCGTCGTGAGCGCGGCCATCGCCGTGGGCGAGAGCATCGCCGTGACCGTCTCGGTGAGGATCTCTGCACGAGAGCGCCCGTCTTTATGGGCTTCTTCGTAGTATTTATTCAGAATGTGAATCCCATACGCCGTGCCCACGGCCATCAGCACAATGGGTGCGATGAACGAGAAGGGCGTAAACGGCGCGCCAAGCCATCCCATCGTGCCTATCTCCCAGATGGCGCTCAGCACGACCGTCAGCAACGGAAGAACTACTCCGCGCAGGCTGTTAAAACTCACATAGAGCACAATCACGATGACGCCGATCATCACGGGGAAGAACACCGTTAAGTCTTTGCGCATGCTGTCGGCAATGAACTGATTGAGCCTGGGCATGCCCCCAACGTAGATGCGCTCTGGGCCCTGATAGCGCTCGGCGATCTCGAGCACCCTGGTGGCGACGCTGACAGTATCTGCCTCGCCGGGCTTGAGCCGAATGAGAATGCCCGCGGCCTTGCCGTCTTCAGACACGACAACGCCGCGCAGGAGCCGGTCTCCCAAGACGCGCTCTCTGTACGCTTCGAGCTCTTCTGGAGTCTGGGGAATCTCGGGCAAGGCCGTCGCCACGGTGATCGCCGTCTCAGTCCCGTAGATGACTTGCGAATTGGTCGGCCCGCGGACTTCGTCGACTTCGGGGATCTGCTCAAAGAGCTCTTCCATCTCTTTGAGCTTTCGGAGCGTTTCGGGTTTGAAGATCGTGTCGTCGGTCTCCAGAGCAACCATGAAGAGCTCCTGGTTGCCGTAGCGCTCCTCAGCGCGATGGAGAGCGATGACAGTTGGGTCATCTTGGGGTAAGAACGCCTCAAAATCTTGCTCGAAGCGAATCTTAGGGATAGCGCTGGCAAAGAGCGCCGTGAGTATCAGAATAGCGCCGATCACCCACCAGGGGTGTTCGATAATTTTTTGTGCAAAGATCTTGCTCATTTCAGCCACCCGTGGCGCTCAAAAACGCTCGAAAATATCCCCAGGGCGCCGTCGTCCATCACCGTCAAAGCTTTGAATAGGCCCGCGGAGCCCTGCTCGACGCGCTGGCGAATGAACTCCATCGCTGCGAGCAGCTCCGGGCGCGTCTGCGGGCCAATGGGCTTGGTGATCATCCAGATTTGGGGCACCGAGCCGTCTTCAATGCCCCGGGGGACGATCACGATCAGTTCGTATTTTTTAGCTGTAGAGTTGATCCCCAAGGGGTCATCGTAACTCGATTGGACGCTCACGACCTTGGCGTCAAAGTTAAAGAGCCCGCTCTCTTGCAACGCGCGCGCGTAGACCTGCACCATCAAGGACGCTTGGAGCGTCTGGGTCTCGTCTACCAAGAGCAAGTCCACGCGCTCGGTGGGCTGGGCTGCAAGACTAGCAAGCACGCTCATGATCAGCGCTGCTCTCATATTCACCACCTGCACTTTGTCACCCTCCTGCGTGAGCTCTTGTTCTGGTTCTTACGGGAGTGATCCCCCAGAGCACAAAGTCCACCCATTGGTCGGCAAGCCACTCCAGATCGGGGCGCTCCGATTGCAAGATATAGTTACAGACCACCGCGTGGAAGATGCCTTCCATAAAGAGTGCCCAGGCGTGCGGGTCGAGCCTCTCTCTCAGTAGGCCTTCTTGTTGGAGCTTGCGCACCCGTTCGGCGAGAAAATTTTTCATCGTTTCGCTCAGGCGGTTCCAGCGGTCTTCAAACTGCGGATCTATGGACGTTGCCTCACGGTAGATCACTTTGGCTAGATCGCGATGCTGCGCGAAGAAGCGCAACCATGTCAACACATGTTCTCTGAAGCGCGCGCGATCGAGCCGCGCCGGCCAGTCCTCAGACATCAGCCGGCTCACCAGCCCCGACACAAGCTCAAAATAGTGATCGATGACCGCAAGAAAGATCTCTTTCTTCCCAGCAAAATAGAGATAAAACGTGCCGCGCGCCACCTCGGCCTCGCGAATGATGTCATCAATGGACGTCTCATGGTAGCCCTTATGGGCAAAGACGCCGATCGCTGCGTCCAGTAATTGTTGCCTTCGAGTCTCTTTGTCTAAGAGCGTTCGGGCCATCTTGTTCACTAGACTGACATGTCAGTCTAGTGACGAGTATAACTCACTGTGGGGTTTTTGTCAAGAGAGCAGCTTCTGGATCTCGGGGAGCTTGGCACGCGCAGCGGCTTCCCCCAGGGCAATGCGCTCCTCCGCCCGATGATAGCTGAGATTTCCTACGAGAGAGCCATCGGGCATATCGGGCATGATCAACAGATCGGGCGGGGCAAGCGCCAGCGTCAGCTCCGTCAGCCGCCAGACGAAGATCGAGATAGCCAGATCTAACGCTTCAAAGAGTCCAGGGGCGCCCTTGGGGGGATGCACGGCGCGGTAGCGTTTCGACCCTAAGTTGACGTCTACAGCGATGACGGCTTCAGCGCCAAGCTGGCGCGCTACGTCTACGGGGAGCGGGCTGACAAGCCCTCCGTCGGCAAGATGTTTCCCGTCGCGCTCCACCGGCACAAAGAGCCCCGGAATCGAGAAGCTGGCGCGGATCGCTTCGATGAGCGAGCCCTCCCTCAAGAGCACGCGCTCGCCTCGATCTAAATCTGTGGCGACCGCGACAAACGAGATAGGCAGCTCTTCGATCCGGAGATCTCCTCCAAGAAGCTCTTTGAGAAAGCGCTCGATAGCTGCGCCGCTCGACCAGCCGTGAATGGGCAGCGTGGGTTGGAGGCTGCGAGCGATGCGCCAAAAGTCTATCTTGAGCCATTCTTGCTCGATGTGCGCGACGCTGACCCCAGCGGCATAGATCCCGCCAATCATCGCGCCGATGGAGCTGCCCACGACGAGCGAGATCGGGACTCTCTGTGCTTCGAGCACCTTGAGGGCGCCGACGTGGGCAGCACCTCGTGGGCCACCGCTGCTGAGCACCAGCGCGATCTTCTTCATAAGAAGCCCAAGTGTATTATAGAAATCTTACGATGGGCTTGTCAATTTGACTTCTTGTGCGCTCTGCGATACTGTGAAAGATCACGAACACTCAGGGTGAGAGACTATGGAACTGCTCAGGAAGCTCTGTGAGGCCCACGGGGTACCGGGGCGCGAAGAGGCTGTCCGTAAGCTAGTCATCGGGGAGCTTGAGGGTGTCTGCGACGAGATTCGCACCGACGCCCTTGGGAACGTCATCGCGCTGAAGAAGGGCAGCGGGCGCGGCCCCAAGGTGATGCTCGCCGCGCACATGGACGAGATCGGCTTTTTGGTCTCCCATATTGACGAGAAGACTGGGTTCTTGCGGATTGACCCCGTCGGTGGGTTCGACGCGAGAGTCTTGATGGCCCAGCGCGTTCTTGTACACACCGAGAGCGGAGATCTGATCGGGATTATCGGCTCCAAGCCCCCGCATATTCTCACCGAAGAAGAACGCAAGAAGCCCCTGGAGCTCAAAGATCTCTTTATCGATCTTGGGTTGCCGGCGGAGGAAGTGAAGAAGCGTGTCAACGTCGGGGATTTCGTCACACTTCAGCAAGATTTTACAGAAGTTGGGAATCTCGTCTCGTGCAAGGCCCTCGATGACCGTGTCGGCGTCTATGTTATGATAGAAGCTCTGAAGAAAGCGAAGAAGCACGTCTGTGATGTCTACGCGGTCGCGACGACGCAGGAAGAAGTCGGTGTGCGCGGGGCGCGGGTCTCGAGTTTTAACGTTGCGCCAGATATCGGCGTTGCGCTCGACGTCACGGTCGCCAGCGACGTCCCCGGCGTGGGCGAGCACGAACACGTGACGAAGCTCGGCGCCGGCGTCGCTATAAAGATCAAAGACTCGCTCTCGATCTCTCATCCCAAGCTCGTGCGCACGATGCGCCAGATCGCCGAGCAGAGAGAGATCAAATATCAGATGGAGATCTTGCCCCGTGGCGGCACGGATGCCGGCGCGATTCAGATGACGCGCGAGGGCGTTGCTGCTATCACGCTCTCCATTCCGACCCGTTATTTGCACTCGGTCGTCGAAGCTGTCCATAAAGACGACATCCAGGCAGCCATTGATCTGGTGGCAGCGTTCTTGGAGGTCGCCCACGAAGGGGACTACACTCTCTAGGGAGGAGCGATGAAGCACGTTTTTATTACAGTGTGCGTGTTTTTGGGGATCAGCGTAGGGGGGCTTGCTCAGGATGAGAATCTCTCGATCGGCCGCGGCATCGGGATTGGGGCGCGCTTTCTGCCCAGCGCGCTCATGCCCATCGGGCCAAGCGATGTGGACCCTGCGTTGGGCTCAGCGCTCACCGGGCAGTATTGGATGAGCGATCTGTTGGCAATAGAGATTGGTGGCTGGGCGTCGGGCTTCAGCGACGCTTGGAACCCACGCAGTTACACGAGTCTCTCTGGGGGACTGCTGCTCAAGCTCTCCGATAACGCTCACGACGATCTCTATTTGGCGGCACGGGCGATCAGTGTCCAAAGCGTGTATAGAAATTATTACTGTTGTGTGTATCCCGTAGAAACCCAACAAGATAAAATGCCGCCTCCCTGGCCCAGCTACGAGAGCCGCACGTCTACTCTAGCGTTTGAAGTGACTGCCGGGATCGAGCGGAGCTGGTCTGCCCAGATCACGACGAATCTCGAATTTGGCTTCATCTATGCCCAGACGATGACGACCAATCTTCCGCCGCCGGGAGAAGTTCCTCCTGAAGAGCCAGTCCCCATGCCTAAACCCGAAACTATCGCAGCGACGAGCTTTGGCATCACTCTTCACATCAGCGTGAATTTTTATCTGCCGCGCAAGTAACTTGACAGCCTTGGGGCTCTCTGCTAGTGTAACAATCATAGAGGAGGGAAGTCCTGTGAGGATCGTCTTGGACACGCTGGGCGGTGACCGTCCTCCGGCGGAGTTGATCGCCGGTGGGGTCGCCGCGATCAAAGAATACGATGTCGAAGTGATCTTTGCTGGGGATCAGGCACTCATCGAGCGCGAGCTGAGTGCGCATAAGAATTTACGATATGCTATCTTGCATGCCCCAGAAGAGATCACTATGAACGAATCCCCTATCGAGGCGATTCGCAAGAAGAAGAACAGCTCTTTAGTACAGGGGGTTCGCGCGGTGCGCCATGGGGAGGCCGACGCGTTTGTCAGCCCGGCCAATACTGGCGCGGTCATGGCCGCGGCGCTCTTCAATCTGGGCAGACTCCCAGAGATAGACCGTCCTGGGATTGGCGTGCTCGTGCCCACCTTAGAGGGGCGCCGCACCCTGATCATTGATGCTGGGGCCAATGCCGAGTGCGATCCGGAGCACTTATTAGAATTTGGGATCATGGGCACGATCTACATGCGCGAAGTGCTTGGCGTGCCAAACCCCCGCGTGGGGCTGCTCAACATTGGCGAAGAGCCCCAAAAGGGCGATGCCCAAGCGCAAAAAGCGTTTGCGTATCTTCAGCAAGAGCTCCTAAACTTCGCGGGCAACGTCGAGCCCAATAGATTGGTTGAGGGCGGCTTCGACGTGGTGGTCACCGACGGGTTCACCGGGAATATCTGTATCAAAGCGTATGAGGGCGCAGCGACCGTCACCGTGAGATATCTCAAGCGTGAGATCGAGAAGAGCTTCTTAGCGAAATTGGGCGTGCCGTTCCTGTGGCCATCGCTGAACAGATTGAAACGCCAGATCAGTGCGGTGCAGTATGGCGGGGCGCCGCTGCTTGGGGTGCACGGCGTCGTGATCATCGCGCACGGGAACTCCAACGCCGAAGCGATTAAGAACGCGATTCGTGTGGCCAAAGAAGCCGTCGAACACGAGATTCTGGAGAAGATCGAGCGTGGTGTGCACGAGAGTTTGGTGCACTTAGGGTTAGTCAGAGCTTTAGGGAAGAGCGCATGAGGGCGCGCCCGGGCATCGCGGGGATCGGCTGTGCCGTGCCGGAGCAACGGCTCACGAATTTCGACCTAGAGAAGATCGTTGACACTTCGGACGAATGGATCGTGACGCGCACAGGAATCCGAGAGCGGCGCATCTTGCGCGCCCACGAAGACCCCGCTGAGCTGGGCATCGCTGCGGCGAAAGCTGCTATAGCAAACGCTGGTTTGCAACCGTCGGATATAGACTTTCTCATCACGGCGACGAACGTCTCCGAGATGCTCGTCCCCGGCTCGTCGCCTTTTATTTGTGAAGGGCTGAAGATCGGGCGTGAGATCCCGTTCTTCGATCTTATCGCCGGGTGTACGGGGTTTGTCTACGCCCTCAAAGTTGCGGCCGATCTTGTCAGTTCGGGGAGCTACGAGAACGTCTTGGTCGTGGGGATGGAGGCGCTGTCGCGCTTTACGGACTGGCAGGATCGTTCGACGTGTGTCTTGTTTGGGGATGGCGCCGGCGCTGCTGTCGTGCGCAAGATGCCTGCAGGGCGCGGGATTTTAGCGAGCTGTCTGGCTGCCGATAGCTCCAAATGGAATCTGCTCTACATCGAAGCTGGGGGGATCAAGACCCCAGCGAGCGCGGAGACCGTCCAGAAGCGTCAGCACTTTCTGCGTATGGAGGGCGGCGAGGTCTTCAAGAGCGCCGTCCAGATGATGGAGGAGACCACAGCCAAAGCGCTCGCTCAAGCGGGGCTCACCAAAGACGACGTGGATTGGGTCGTGCCCCATCAGGCCAATTTGCGAATTATTACGTCGTTTGCCAAGCGCTTTGGCATCTCTATAGAGAAAGTCATCGTGACTATTGATCGCTATGCGAACACCTCGACGGCTTCGATCCCGATTGCGCTCACCGAAGCCGTGTCGGATGGGCGGATCCAGCCCGGGGATATTGTAGTGCTGAACGCGTTTGGCGCGGGCGTGACCTACGGGGCGATCGTGCTGCGATGGTGAAGAGAGCCTTTGTCTTTCCCGGCCAAGGGTCTCAGTATGTGGGCATGGGGCGAGAGCTGTGTGAGCGCTATCGTGCTCGGGTTGAGCCGTTGTATCAACGTGCTCATGAGGCCCTCGGCTTTGATCTGCAGGAGCTGATATTTTCTGGCCCTGAGGAGCGCTTGCGCTTGACGGAGTTTGCCCAGCCGGCGATTCTGTTAGATAGCGTCATAAAGTTTGAGCTTTTGGGTCAGACGCCCGATTATGCGGCGGGGCACAGTTTGGGGGAGTATTCGGCGCTGGTATGTGCCGGGGTGCTGCGCTTAGAAGACGGGGTGCGGCTGGTGCATCTTCGCGGGAAGTTTATGCAAGAAGCCATGCCCGTGGGCGAGGGCGGGATGGTGGCGCTCGTGAAAGTACCCTATGAAAAAGTTCGGGAGATCTGCGATCAGACCGGCGCGGAGATCGCTAACTATAACTCTCCAGAGCAGATCGTGATCTCTGGACGAATGGAGGCGGTGCGCAAGGCCAAAGAGCTTGCTGAGGCTGCAGGGGGCAAGGGAATCGAGCTTGCTGTGTCGGCGCCGTTTCACAGTTCCTTGATGAAGCCCGCCGAAGAGCGCCTCAAGCCGGAGATCGAGAGAGTCCAATTCTCAGCGCCCAAGTTCCCTGTGATCTCGACCGTCAGTGGCGAGCCGGAGACCGATCATCACAGAATAAAAGAATTTCTGACAAGACAGATCACAGCTCAAGTGCGCTGGACTGAGTATGTGCTCAAGCTGAAATCTCTGGGTGTGACACAAGTGATCGAAGTTGGGCCAGGCGATGTGCTGACAAAGCTTATGAAGAGAATAGATCGTGAGCTTGAGGCGCTGAGCTTCGCGCAGGTGATGCTATGAACGAGCCCCAAGATTTTGTCGGCACAGTCGGGATCGTCACCGGGGGGACGCGCGGCATCGGCAAAGCTATTACGCAGATGCTTGTCGCCCGCGGTGCGAAAGTCTATGTCTTCGCGCGCGACCCCCAGCAGGGCACCGCCCTCGTCCAAGAGCTCGGCGAACGGTGTGTCTTCACACAAGCCGATATCACCGATGGCGCGAAGATTGATGCACTGATCGCAAAGATCTTCAAGGACGAAGGGCGCATAGATTTCTTGGTCAATAACGCCGGCATCACCAGAGATAATCTCTTATTGAGGATGAAGGACGACGAATGGGACGCGGTCTTGACAACGGACTTAAAGGGCGCGTATTATTGCACGAAGTCTGTCGCACGGTGGATGCTCAAGCAGCGCTCCGGAGCGATCGTGAACGTTACGTCTGTAGTCGGCCAGATCGGCAACGCCGGACAAGCGAACTATTCGGCGGCCAAGGCCGGGCTCATCGGGTTTACTAAGAGCGTGGCGCGCGAGCTGGCCTCGCGCGGGATTCGGGTGAATGCCGTGGCTCCGGGGTTCATCGAGACGGCGATGACCCAGCAGCTCCCTGAAGAGCTGCGCAAGAAATATCTGGACTCGATCCCGCTGGGGCGGTTTGGCCGCCCGGAGGAAGTCGCGGAGGTCGTGTGCTTCTTGCTTTCGGACCGCGCATCGTATATAACAGGACATGTCGTCAACACTGACGGCGGCCTAGTCATGGGCTAATCAGACTTGACAAACAGAAGTTTTTACGTCAGAGTAATGATCAAGCCAAGATGAAGGAGGATGAACACTATGGCAGACATCGCTGAGCAAGTGAGACAGATCATTGCGGAGCAGCTCATGGTGGAGCTTGACGAGGTGACCGACGACGCGTCGTTCATTGAAGACTTAGGGGCGGACTCGTTGGACACAGTCGAGATGATCATGGAGATCGAGGACGAGTTTGGCATCGAGATTCCTGACGAGGACGCCGAGAAGATCCAGACCGTCGGGAAGGCCATCGAGTACGTGAAGAAGAAGGTCGAGGCACAACAAGCCAAAGCAGCGTAGGCCTCTCCAAGCAGACAAGCTCAGAGCGCTCCGCCCCATCGCCGGCTGAGTGTTGGTCTTGCGCTGCGGGGCACTTATGGAACTTCAACTCCCCAGGGGGATGCGGGATTTTTCGCCTGAAGAGAAGCTCCTTCGGGACGAGGTCGTCGCTCTTCTCAAAAGCACCTTCGAGCTGTACGGCTTCAGCCCGCTGGAGACTCCGGTCGTGGAGCGCTGGGAAGTGCTTTCGGCAAAATACTCCGGCGGCGAGGAGATTCTCAAGGAGACGTTCAGGCTCAAGGACCAAGGAGGTCGGGACTTGGGGCTGCGCTACGATCTGACAGTTCCATTGGCGCGGTTTGTCGGGATGAATCCCACGATCAAACGTCCGTTCAAGCGTTATCAGATCGGCACGGTCTATCGCGACGGACCTATAAAGAAGGGCCGAACGAGAGAGTTCTATCAATGCGATGCGGATATTGTCGGGTCGAGTTCTCCTGTGGCCGACGCCGAATGTGTGCAGTTGACGCTCGACGTCTTTGAGCGCTTAAAAATAGACGTGATCGTCAAGATCAATAACCGTACAGTGCTCTATGAGATGGCGCGGGCGGCTCAGATCCCAGAAGAGTTTTTTGAAGCAGCTGTTCTCTCTTTAGATAAATTGGAGAAGATCGGGCCCGACGCAGTACTGCGCGACATGACCGAACGCGGCATTGCGCGCGCCAGCGCCGAACGCTTTCTCTGTGGTGCCCAAGACCCTGAAGCGCTCAAAAGCAGCGAGGGCTACCGTGAGCTGGAGCCAGTCTTGAGCTATCTTCAAGATGCGCGTGTGGTGTGGACGCCCTCGCTGGCGCGCGGCTTGAGTTATTACACCGGGACAATCTACGAAGTCTACGCAAAGAATTCTTCAGTCACGGGCTCTCTGGCAGCCGGCGGACGCTACGACAATATGATCGGGCAATTTCTGGGAGGACGTGAAAAAATCCCTGCGGTGGGCATCTCGTTTGGCTTAGAGCCTATTCTTGAAGTGCTCAAAGAGCAGGGTGATCTTCCCTTGCGCAAGACGGTCACCCAAGTCTATGTCATTCCGTTCAAGGGCTTGCTTGCTGAAGGACGAGCGATCTGTCAGCAGTTGCGCCGCGCGGGAATCAAGACCGATATGGACTTTTCGGCAAAGGGCATCAGCGATGGGCTGAAGTACGCGAACGCTTATGAGATTCCGTTCGTGGTCATCGTGGGCCATGACGAAGTCGCCGCGGGCAAGGTCAAGCTGAAAGATATGCGCACTGGAGAAGAGCGATTGCTCACTGTTGAAGAGATCACGAGCTTTATTGCAGGGCAATCAGCTTGAGAAGACTTCTGAGAGCGGGATGTTCAGCCCTTTGAACAGGGGTGATGTCAGCGTCTCATTCTCTTTGTACAGGGCGATGCGCTCGAAGCCCGTCTCTCCCAGCTTGAGCACTTCGATAGTCTTGCGCTCTGGGTCTACAAGCCAATATTCTGTGACGCCTGCGCGGGCGTAGAGCTTCTTCTTCACCGTGCGGTCGCGCTCAGCCGTTGCTGGCGAGAGGATTTCAACGACCAAGTCTGGTGCTCCCCGAATCGCTTCTTTATGGATGATGTGCGAGCGCGCTGTTGCAATAAAAATAATATCGGGCTGAACGACGTTCTCGTCGTCTAGGACGACGTCCAACGGTGCATTGAGAACTTTTCCCAGCTTATGCTCGCGGACGAATTTCGCCAAAGCGAACTCGAGATTAGCCGAAATATCTTGGTGTTCAAACGTGGGCGATGGCACCATGAGCAGCTCCCCTTCGATCAATTCGTAGCGCTTGGTTTCGGACTCAGGGAGGTTCTTGTAGTCTTCATAGGTGAACTTGATGGTCGTCTTGGGCATCGGCATCACCAACGCTATTATACTAAAACTCCTCCCACTCGATCAGCGCGGGAAGTATGGGCAGGCCCTCGCTGTCGAACGAGACTGAGAGCCGACGCACTAATAAGCGCGTGCGCGCGTCGTCGGTCTTCATGCGCACTTGGTAGACGAACGTCGAGATCGTGTCGTTGGGACCAAGATGTCTGAAGAGTTCTGTCATGAACTTCACTTTCTCTAACAGAATGGGCTTGCCACGGGCAGCGCGCTCGCGCGCGATCTGGAGTAATCTCAAGGCGTCGTCCACATACGTTGCGAACGTCTCGGCGAAGTCCTCGCGGTCGTTGGTGCGGGCGTAGTCGCTCACAAAATTATCTGGGTCTTTCCCGGAGCGCCGATGGAGCTCGCGCCAGCGCGCGTTCTGACTGCTGCTCACAAAGAGATCTTGTACTGCATGGCCCATCTCGTGAATGAACACGAACGAGAGCGTGCGACGCAGCATCGGTCCAAAGAGATTGATCTGTCCGTTTCCCGTGTACGTCCCGGCGACGCGCTCGTCTGGGGGGTTGTTCGTGATGGATGTGACGGTGCGACGAATCTCTGTGGGCATGGCTCGCAGGGACGAATAGAGCACAGCGCATTGCGTGTCACTGAACGGCGGGGCATCGGGCGTATTATCGAGCAAGATCCCGAACTCATCGGTGATATCTTTACAGTTCCCTTGGCGGACCGGGACAGAGATCTGGGGGATGACGAGCGCATTCGTGGGCCCGCGGTTCTCGACGACGGCGCGCCAGCGCGTCCCTAAAGTGACTGTCTCGGCAGGGACGTCCACGGTAGCCGAGAGCACAGCAGAGCCGTAGACACGGGCGTAAGGCATCTCTTGTCCTGGACCAAAGAGCGAGAGCACAAGAGAAGCGTCTTGAGTGAGCGTGAGTGCTTGGGCTTTGAGACGCCCTGGCTGAGTGACGACAAATGAGAGCGTAACTGACTCTCCTGGTCTGACGATCACCGGCGGCGATGGCTCTTCTGGGTTCACGGAGTAAGACAAGTCGGGTGAAGAAGCGGCTTGGAGTGTCATCGCTGTTCCGCACAGAGACTGGGTGTTTTCGGAAAGCTCAAGCTCGGCAGTTGACACGGCAAGCCACGCGCCATCTCCCACGAAGACGCCGCAGCTTTGGCTGCGCGTGATCGTGTTGGCTCTTAAAGAGACGCGCCCTGACTCGAAGAAGAGCCCGTGCCCTTGGCTGCCCGTTATGGTGTTCTCGGCGAGGGAGACCTGAGCGCCGTCGGCGACCCAGACTCCATGGCCGTATTGATTATCACTATCTGTGAGAGTCTCAGAGATCGTATTGCCCTGGATTTCAGCGCGAGATTCTTCGGTGACGAAGATCCCTGCGCGCACGTTGTTTTTCAGAGTATTGCTAAGCACGACGGCTTGGGAGGGGACATCGGGGGAATTGACCCAATTGGGCCAGACCTCGATGCCGTAATATCTATTCTCTTCGAAGGTGTTGCCCTCGATGTGAGCGACGGCGCTCAGCAAGCGGAGCCCGCTGTGGGCATTGCGCGCTATAAAATTCTTTAAGACTTGGGCATTCTTGTCGCCGTTGAGGATGATGCCGTTACCGAGAACGTTGCCCTCGTCCGGAGCGGTGTCGAAGATCTTATTCTCGAGGATTTGCGTGCCTTGGGAGTTGTCTGTGACCAAGATCCCCTGGCGCCGGTTTTTCTGAATAATATTGTTTTTGATGATGACGTTGTGGCTGCGTTCGATTTGAATACCCCGGCGCCCGCCGGTGATCTCGAGATTGTGAATGACGACGTCGCGGGTGCGCTGAATCAAAATCGTTGGTGCACTGCGGGCGCGCGAGCCGTCCACGATCACCCCAGGGCCGGTGCCGCGCAGCTCGAGGCTCTTACGGATCGTGAGATTCTCTTTGTACGTGCCGGGAGCTACCACAATGAGATCGCCTGCTTGGGCGGCGTTGATGGCAGCTTGGATAGTCTGATAATCTTTGGGAACTTCGATGGTGTTAGCGAAGACCCACGGGGCGACTCCGGCTACGACGAGGGCTCCGATACTGACAAGCAGCCAGGCTTTGCGCATAGATCCTCCTTTAGTATCGAGCATTATATGCTTCACCAGAGAATGAGTCAAGCGAGCTCGTGAGGCGTCAGGACCTCGAAGACTTGACAAATCCCGAGAAATATGCTATAAACATCCCACGGCCCGGCAATCAAGGGGTGTTATGTATGAGATTGCTTATAACACTCAGACCGGGCCAGATCCCTTGCACCATCCCGTTCGCCTATGCCCATAGCCTCGCCGCAGTCATCTATGGCTTCCTGCAACGATCCTCCCACGACTACGCACGCTTCCTCCACGACGAGGGCTATCGCTCTGGAACGAAACGCTTTAAGCTCTTCACCTTCTCCCAACTGCTCATCAAAGAGCGCGCCGTCACTCCCCAAGGGCTCCTCTGCCAGTCCGAAGAGCTCTGCTGGCAGATCTCCTCGCCGATCTGTGAGTTTGTGGAGCACTTGGCCCAGGGGCTGCTCAGCTCCCCGCAGATGTCCATAGGTCGGCAAGTCTTTTTCGTGGAGCGCGTTGCGGTCCTGCCTGTGCCCAAGTTCACCGAGACTCTCCACGTGCGGTGTCTATCGCCGGTGGTGGCCTCGGTCGCACAGCTGCGGGATGGGCAGATGCAGGCGCACTATCTGCGTGCCGACGATCCACGGCTTGCGGTGGCACTGCGGGAGAACCTCATCAGAAAATTTCTTGTGGTCTATGGGCGCCGGCCCAGCTGGAGCGAGTTTTCTCTGGAATTTGACCGAGAATATCTGCGACGGAAGGGGGAGGGGATCTATCGGGTAGTGGACTACAAGGGCACGAGGATTAAGGCGATTATGGCGCCGTTTCGTGTGTGGGGGAGTCCGGAGCTGATCGCGATGGGGTACGAGGCAGGCTTTGGGGAGAAGAACTCGATGGGGTTTGGCATGGTGGAGGCGGTGCAGGATGACGACACCAATGAAAGATAAGATCACTCTGATGGCAATAAGGGTGAGCGGCGTCTTAGGGGACCAGGCGGAGAAAAAGGGCTACTTTGGAGCAAGTGAGGGAACAGGCAGGCAAGGGCAACGAGTTGATCCTAACGGGCAAGCGCCCGTATGGCTCTATTTGCCCATCGGGTGGAATGAGCAGCGATGAGCAGTATACACTGGACAGGACACCTGTTCGTAGATGCTGGGCTGGCGGCGATCGCGGCGGTCGCAAAGGTCCAGCGACTTGAGGATTTGACCCCAGGGCACTTGCACACAGCCGCACAGGAACTCGAGCGCGTGCTCCTGAGTGATCAAGCTCTAGGAGTTGGAGTTGAACGGGCGTTTGCCAGAAGCGCTCTGTCCCAGCTCTTCCCCAACAGCGAGCTGGTCAATAACTCGAACTGGAAAGGTAGCACACCAGAAGAAAAGGTAGCTGCTGTACGGAAGAAGTTTCGGGAAAGCCTCCATCGAGATCTAGCGCGCGCCATCGCGTGCCTGAGCCAAGAGGGGAGTGCCTCGTGCTCCTTTTGTGGCAGGCTTGTGCCCGAGGAAGCTGTGTGTCCAATGCGCAAGGACAAGGTTCCTCTCCTCGTGGGCATCGTCAACTTCTACCCGGCTTTTTCCTGGGGTGTGCAGGCTTGTGGGCTCTGTGCCTTCGCCATCCGCTTCCTACCCCTGGCGGTCTTGGGCGCAGCCAGACGCGATCGCCTCTGGCTTCTCCATACGCAGACGCTGCCTGTTGTGACTGCCATAGCCGAGCGATACGGCTGGCAGCATTTCAACAGGGCTATCTCGGCCAACAAAGTACTGGAATTTTACCGAAAATGGCAAACCGCAGGAGATGCCGCGGTCGTGCTGTACCTCCTTTGCGAGCTTTTAGAGACACTTGGAGATCATCTCCGGACGATCTACCAGAATCCGCTCCCGACGACGGCCTATGTGTTTTCCAACGACAACCAAAAGCCTTTTGTGCAAACGCTTCCGATACCGCATGAGGTGCTGAGTTTTCTTGCTGTCTTGCAGATACACTCAGCTCGCGCTTTCCAGCGTTTCTGGAAAGAGCTTCTGTATCTGCCAGAAGCGCTTGAGGGCAAAGCTCGCAAAGAACGTGGGAACTTCATCCAAGGTGTGGCAAGCAGCCTGCTCCAAGGGAAAGGCATAATCGGTACGTGCTTGCAGCACGGAGAAGGAGAAGAGGCTCCAGCCCTTCGGGGTGGGTGGATTGGACATCGGTTGTATCTTCGGGAGGTGCAGAACATGCCAGAGAGCAAGTTAGCGATCCTGGAACGGCTTGGACTATCGATTGCGCAGGATGCGGATGCCAAAAAGCGCACCATCGAGCTTCGACAAGCAAAATCCAATGAGCTCTACGGCATCTTCTTGCGCTACGTACGGGAGGGATGGCTTCGGCACGATGAGTTTTATCTGCTCTTGCCGCCCAACGATTACAGGTCCGCCAGCGAATTGCGGGACATTGTTCTGGCAGTGATCTACGAATGGCAGCATTGTCAGGAGCGGGGTGAGGAATTCCCGCCTTCTGCTACAGAGGCAGGGGTGCCCACGCCTGATGAAACCTTGCAGTGCATCCAAAAGGTTGGTAGCCAGCTCCGTGAGCGGCTCCCGAATCTCTCGCGGTGGATCGGGCAGCTTCAAACGGCTCGGACTGTGGACCGCATTCGCGCCGTGTATCTTACCGCCGTGCGGAGCGGTGCCCTCGGCTTTTCCGATTTCGTCTTTCTGGCGCCGCTGGGGGACCGACAGCAACTCTGGCTCCTGCGAGACTACCTTTTAGCGTTCCTCTTCGAGCAGGTACGAGAAGCCCTTCCTGCCGAAGAGGAGATCGCCATGAGCTTCGAAGCAAATGAAACCTAAAATGGGAGGTACATACTATGGCGTATCCCATTTTGACCGGGGCTGTGCTGATTGAAGCGAACGGCGCGGCTTTGAACAACGCCGGGCAGGATGAAGGCGTGCGCGTGGATAATGCGATCGTCGTCAAACAAGTTCGCATCGGGCGCCTGCGCTTCCCGTATGTGTCAGGACAGGCATGGAGGCGATGGTGGCGCGAGGTGCTCTATGCCGACTTAGGATGGACGCCCAGTGAGGTGACCCGCGAGGCAAAAAGCGCTTACACCAAAGGAGATCCGATCGTGTACGAAGAAGACGATCTTTTCGGCTACATGGCGGCGCGCAAGCGCGCCCGAGGGCGGAAGCGCGGGGCAGAAGAAGGCGAAGAAGCCCCAGAAGGAGCGACGGGCACGAATCGCCGCATTTCTCCACTCAAAAACAGTCTCCTGATCTCGGTTTTGCCCAACGTCATCACAAACGATTTCGGGCATTTCTCCCGGAATCTTCCGCCGGATACCGATATCATTCCCTTCGAATCCGAGCACTACACGACATATCTCCAGGGAGTGTTTACCCTCTCGCTTTCTGACGTGGGGCGATTCATCGTCGGTGAAATGGCCGATCTCTCAGAAGACATTTTGAGTGCCCATCAAGCGGATCTCCAGCAGGATGGAGGCAACAACCGAGTGTACTGGCTGCCGAAGGAAAAGCGTATTCAGCGTGTCCAAGACGTCATTCGGGCTCTTGCGCGCCTGCGCGGTGGAGCTCATCTGGCCCGCAACTTGTCCGATGTCGCACCGGTCATCGTGCTTGTCGGCTTCCTGGATGGCGGCAATGCACCGTTCCAGCGGCTCTTTGAGCCTGATGAGAGTGGGGAACGCGTGCGGCTGGATCTGGATCGCCTGCGCTCGGTGCTGAGCGATTACGAAGACCGGATCTTAGCCCAGAGAGATGCCCGGGAAGGCGACCAGAACGGGAAAGCGCTCTTTTTCGGCTACCGACCGGGCGTGCTGGCAAACGAACGAGATGTACTGTCGGCTCTGAAACCGGATTCTGAGGATTCGCTTTTGAGCCGACGCATAGAGGTTGCGGGCACGCCACAACAGGCACTGGAGAAAGCAGCGGAGTTCGTTCCTAAGGTTTTTGAAACTGATCTAGCTTAAATTGGCGGCAGATGATGTTAGACGCTATCCGGGTAACATTGATTGCTTATACCGCTTCGTTTCGGGTTCCCCATTTTGTGGGGCATCAGCTCACGCTGCCCGTTCCGCCGCTTTCGACCGTGTATGGACTCCTGTCTGCGGCGGCGGGCCACTGGGTGATGCCCAACGATGTCGAATGGCTCGCCTACCGGTTCGTGTACGAGGAGAAAGCTAGGGATTTGGAAGCGATTCTGACCGTGGACCGGTCCAAGCCTGAGGATACGCCACGCTTTGCTGCCCGCAATGTCCTGCCCAGAGAGTTTCTGGTTATGCCGCGCCTTTTTGTGTATCTTCCGCCCCAGTGGGAAGGGGTTTTCCGCCGTCCGCGCTATTCCTTGCTTTTGGGACGAACGCAGGATGTGGCCTCGGTTGAGGAAATAGGTGTCGTCAAGCTGGAGTCTGTGGCGAGCGGGGTAGTGAGTGGCGTCCTTTTGCCTTTTGAGCTTGTGGCGAGAGGACGCGTGCCGGCATGGCTTCAGAATCTCCCGGTAGCTTTCACAAATGAGCCGCTGCGCCGTGCTGTTCGGATGCACGTCTTTGGCATCGTGGATGCTCATCGCCACGGAGAGGTGCACGACGGCGATGGTTGGCTGTTCAGGGACATGGAGAGCGGTATCACTGTTCCTCTCTACCAAAAGGAGTGGGTTCTTTATGGCGGTTCCGGAGCCTCTGGCAAAGTCGCGTGAGGCGAGTGAGCCACCTGTCTGGCTTTCAGAACATCTGCGCGATGTTGCTGCATACGCCTGCGCCATCGCTCAGGCTTATTGGGTGCATTGGGAACGGTTGCTTGGTTCTGAAGCAACCGATCGGGTAGCCCAGGCGCTTATCCTTTCTGCACTCACGCATGATTTGGGCAAGATCGCCGAAGGGTTCCAGCGTGCTCTTGGGGACCGGAAATTCCGCTGGGAGTTCCGACATGAGGTGCTTTCGGCGGCGATCCTGCTTGCCACCGAATTTCCAGATGAGGAGCTCAAGGCGCTTGTGATTTCTGCTGTCCTCACGCACCACCGGGACTTGGAGGATAGTGAACTCTTACAGAACGCGGGGTACTTACCCCTGCCAGAGCCGCGGCTGATGCAGGAGGTCAAGACCAAGTTCTCCCAAAAGGCTCGCGAAATGAGCGCTCGCTGGTCATGGCTGGAGCGATTTGCCGCTCAACACGCCGGACTAAAAGCACTGAAGCTACCTTGTAGTCCAGGGGATTTGCCGCTTCCTACAGCGATCATAGAGCACCTCAGAGAGACGACGCAAGGTGCTTCCGTGCCAGCCGACTCACGTGCTACTTCACTGCTTTTGGTGCGGGGCTGGCTGATGGCGTCCGATCATGCAGCAAGCGCTGGGGTCAGAGCATTTCGAGAAGCCTTGCTCACGCCCGCCACACCTCCCCTCCGCAAGTTTCAGGAAGATGTCGGCGGGTACACGGGTGATGCTTTTCTGGAAGCACCCACAGGTTCCGGAAAGACGCTGGCGGCGCTGCTTTGGGCGCTTCACAACCGCCAGGGCGGCGAGCGGATTTTTTATCTCCTCCCCTACCAAGCCAGCATTGAAGCAATGGCAGATACGCTTGAGGGGTACTTCGGTCGGGAGAATGTCGCTGTCCTCCATGCGCGGGCGCTGGATTACGCTTTCCGCGAGCATTTTGAGAAGCTCGGTGAATACGAGGCAGCGGCATCCTACGCCAAAGGCGAAACAGAGCTCAATCAGCTTGCACATAAGCCCATCAAGGTCGCGACGCCTTTCCAGCTCCTCAAGTGGCTCTTCGGCATTCCCCGATGGGAAATCGGGGTCAGTGAGATGGTGGGCGGACTATTTATCTTTGATGAGATTCATGCCTATGATGCCCATGTGGTGGCACTCATTGCCGAGATGGTCCGGTTTCTCAAAAACCTTGGTGGGCGATTTCTCTTTATGAGCGCGACGTTCCCACCGTTTCTCAAAGAGCTTCTCTGGAATAGAGTAGGGGGCAATGTGGCAGAATTCACGCTTAAACCTGAGGACGAATGGTCCGAAGCATTCCTTCGGCAAGCTCGGCACTGCATTCGATGGCGAGAGACAACGCTGGAATCCTTCCTGCCAGAGATCGTGAAAGCCGTTTCTGAAGGAAAGCGCGTGCTCGTGGTTGCCAACCGGGTGGCGCAAGCCCAGGAGATTTACCGCGCGCTCAAAGGAGAAGTTGGCGGTGTCCATCTGCTTCACAGTCGCTTTACGCGCCGCGATCGAGTGGCCAAGGAAGAAACCGTTATCGGCGCATTGCGAGGGGAAATTAGTGAGGACGTACGAGTGCTTGTCGCCACGCAGGTTGTTGAAGTGTCTCTGGATATCAGCTTCGATGTTATCTTCACTGAGATTGCACCTGTGGATGATCTTTTGCAGCGATTTGGGCGGGTTAATCGCTATGGTGAGCATCCCGAAGGGGTAGACGTGCACGTGGCCACGAAGTTTGATGAAAAACTTAAACATGTGTATTTGATCGAGCGGATTCAAAAGACGCTTGAGCAAGCACCTGAGGATGGCGCACTGCTGACCATACCTATTGCGGCGGACTGGGTTCGGGATGTATATCAAGATGGTTGGACGAAGCACGAAGGTGAGCGTTTTGCACAAGCCAGAGCGGCTTTTCAGAACCTTCTCTCGGCGCTTCGTCCCCTCCGACAGCTGGAGGAAGGACGGGAGGAATTTCACGGTCTCTTCCAGAGTGTAGAGGTCCTGCCCCAGCGACTTTTCCCAGAGTACGATGCGCATCGTCAGGCCAAACGCTACCTTCTGGCTAACCAACTGCTTGTGCCCATTCCCCTTGGCACATGTCACATGCTTAAGAAGACTGGACGTTTGACTCCCCGTTCTGACGGGATCCTCCTTGCTCAAATCGTCTACGACGAGGAACTGGGATTGCTGCCCCAAGAGGTGGACATCGATGCCAGCATTTTTTGAGAGGCTCTTAAGAGACTTTTTTGATAATTTAATTGGGCTGGTGTGGTATGGAAACATGGCCTCAAGGTCAACTGTTGAGCTCTTGGTACAGGAGGAAGGAGGCCGACCATGAGTCACTTCGGCTATGACAAAACACAAACCCCTCTAGCAACGAAGGCTCCGTCCCCACTCTTCACCGGCACCCAAGTGAATTACTCTCGCGTCTGCTCCAGAAAACTCTGGCTCTTCAGCACTTGACGACATGTTCACAAAGACGTATAGTGAGCTGGCAAGCAAGAAGGAGGTGCTCCTATGGCTGCGATACCCGAAAAGCCCCTGGAAGAGTTGATCCGCGAACTCCCCCCAGACTTACGCCAGCAAGTGCGGGACTTCGTGGAGTTCTTGCTGGAGAAACGGGGGCCAGAGGGCCATGCCAGATTGCGCCAAGACTGGGCAGGAGCCCTGGAAAAATACAAGGACAAGTTTACTTCTCTAGAACTCCAAAAGAAAGCTTTAGAATGGCGAGGTGATTGATGCAATACCTCGTGGATACCAACGTGTGGCTTGAGCGGCTTCTGAGTCAAGAGCGCTCTTCAGAAGTCGCAGCTTTTTTGAATGCCGTTCCTGCCTCGCGATTGGCTCTTACAGATTTTGCCTTGCACTCAATCGGCGTCGTCCTGCTGCGCCTTAGCGAGGCAGAAGCCTTTCTTCACTTTGCTCGCGATCTGCGAGAGGGGCAGGTGGCATTGCTCTCTCTTTCGGTAGCAGATATGGATAGAATAGTGGAATGCGCAGTACGCCTCCGGCTGGATTTCGACGATGCGTATCAGTATGTCGCGGCGGAAAGATATGGCCTAACACTCGTGAGCTTTGACGCCGAGTTCGACCGCACCGAGCGTGGCCGCAAAACCCCAGAACAGATACTGCAAGAACTTGCACAATAATCATGCTCAGCACCAACCCACTCTTCACCGGCACCCAAGTGAATTACTCTCGCGTCTGCCCCAGAAAACTCTGGCTCTTCAGCAAAGATCTCAACATGGAAGATACCTCCGAGTACGTCGAACTGGGACGGCTCATCCACGAAAGCTCCTTCCAGCGCACAGAAAAAGAGATCTTGATCGACCGCATCAAGATCGACTTCTCCGGCAAAGACGGGATCATCCACGAGGTCAAAAAGTCCGACGCCCTCGAAGAAGCCCACCTCTTCCAAGTGCTCTATTATCTCTACTATCTCAAACACTACAAAGGACTTACCAATATTCGCGGCAAAATCCACTACCCCAAACTGCGCCAAACCCTCGATGTCACACTCACCCCCGAGCGCGAAGCCGAGCTTGAAAGAGCTCTGAAAAATATCGAAGAGATCCTCGCTCAAGAGCAGCCCCCCAAACAATTAGAGAAAATCTCCTTCTGCAAGAAGTGCAGCTACTATGATTTATGTTACAGTTAGAATCACGGACGCTATCAGGACAGTTCTAAGTTAGACAGTTCTACAGTTCAACAGTTAAAAACTGAAAAATTGTCGAACTGAGAAACTGAGGTGGCTACTTCCGCGCTTTCCGTGATTCATAGGAGGTGCACAATGGGTCGGAGCTACTACATCTTCAAGAGCGGCACGCTCTCCCGTGAACAGAATACCATCTACTTTGAGAACGCCGAGGGCAGACGCCCCATCCCCGTCGAAGATATAGACGCGCTCTTTCTCTTCGGTGAAGTCACCCTCAACAGCAAGTTTTTAGATTTCTTGGATAAGCACGGGATCTGTGCACACTTCTTCGATTATTACGAACAGTACTCGGGGAGCTTCGTCCCCCGCCAGCCCAAACAATCCGGCTTTCTTGTAGTGCAGCAGGTCCAACACTATCTTGACGCCAAGAA
Organism: Candidatus Fraserbacteria bacterium; assembly: GCA_947085185.1. Taxonomy (GTDB): domain Bacteria; phylum Bipolaricaulota; class Bipolaricaulia; order RBG-16-55-9; family DRXL01; genus JANXCC01. The sequence continues at coordinate 124,597 of CAMTVK010000017.1, forward strand.
GCGCCTAGCCATCGCCACAGAGTTCGTCGCCGCGGCGACCGATAATATTGTGCGCAATCTGAAATACTATAAAAACCGCGTCGCGGACGGCCCCGCCGTCGAGCAGATCATCGCCGAGATCGAAACCCACCAACAAGCGATCCCCACAGCGCGCGATTGCTTGGAACTGATGGCCATCGAGGGGCGCATCCGAGACCGCTATTATCAGAGCTTTCATATAATTGTGAATTTAGATGAGCCCTTCCAAAAGCGTGAAAGACGCCCGCCGACCAACCCCATAAACGCCCTGATCTCATTTGGCAATTCTTTGCTCTATGCCACGACGCTCAGCGAGATCTACAGAACCCAGCTTACCCCCACGGTCAGCTTCTTACACGAGCCGGGGGCGCGACGGTACTCGCTCAGTCTCGATCTCAGTGAAATTTTTAAGCCCATCTTAGTAGATCGCACGATCTTCAAACTGATGAACGAGCGGATGCTCAGTATCGACGAGTTCGACCGTGCACTCAACTATTGCTATTTGAGGGAATCGGGGCGCAAGACGTTTGTGCAAGAATATGAGCGGCGTTTGCAGCAGACGATTGAGCATAGGAAGTTAAAAAAGCATGTTTCGTACAGGCACTTGATCCGGCTGGAGTGTTATAAATTGGTGAAGCACCTGATGGGCGATGAGCCCTATGAGGGCTTTCGCATGTGGTGGTGAGGTGTTTGGAAGATAAGGGGATCAAGATATATTGAGGGAGGTGTTGGAGAAGCTGTTGACAATCGTCTGAGGATGTGCTAAAACATGATTTTAAGAGAGTTTAAAGCTCGAGGGTGATGTATGGAGATTCAGTTGAAAACGTTGACGCCTCTGTGGACGGGCGGGAAGAGGTACAGTCATGGTGTGGCAGGCTGCTCTGCTTCATGATATCGGAAAGTTCTGTGAACGAGCTTTGGGGGAGAAGCGTGACCCTGGAGCACGATATACACACGAAGCTCACTCCCATGAATTCGCACTCGGTTTGCGATCTTTTCTTGAGGATGAGACACTGAGACGTGAGCTGGGAAACGCCCTACTCCGTCATCACAACCCGCAGTATCGTGATGAGCTCATAATTTCCGCAGCTGACATCATAGCAGCTGATGAACGCGCTGAATCTGAAGGCCACCCTGAAGCAACTACAAAGTATACCGCTCCCTTGCAATCAATATTACCTCGCCTGTTTGATGGCTCTCAACGATTGTACTTCTCCCTCAAGCCCCTCGCCCTCGACCGAGAGACGATTTTTGCCCAGTCGACGCATCACGTCAGTCAAGATACTTATGAGCGCCATTGGTTGGACTTTCATCGCGAGGTGCAAAAGCTTTTGCCCAAGGATTGGCAGGGACTTTTTCATGTGCTGAAGAAATACTGCTGGTGTGTGCTCTCTTCGGCCTCACGCACTGAGGAACATGATATCTCGCTTTTCGATCACTTGCGCGTAACCGCAGCGATCGCCGCTTGTTTGGAAACTGAAGGCATTTCAGATGATGAACTCAAGCAAATTCGATCTGGAGTGTTCGAGGCACGTCGGAAGCCTCGTTTTTTGTTGCTCAAAGGAGATATCTCAGGAATTCAAGACTTTATCTACACGATCACAAGTAAGGGGGCAGCTAAGGGATTGCGCGGACGTTCCGTTTATTTACAGCTTTTGACCGAAGTGATTGCTTTGTGGCTGTTACGTCGTCTGCAGCTGCCCTTCGTGAATTTGCTCTATCATGGTGGCGGACACTTCATGCTCCTCCTTCCTGCTAGTGCTGAGCCTAAGCTAACAGAATTGCAAAAAGAACTGGCTCAGAAGATACTGAAGGCTCACGGCACAGACTTGTACGTAGCGCTCGGTTGGGTTACTTTGAGTGCAGACGATTTTGGGCCGGAGCGTTTTGCTGAGAAATGGTGCGAGGCAGGCGAGCAAGCCAACCAAGCCAAGCGCCGGCGCTTCTGTGAGCTTGGGGCTCAGCTCTTTGAACACGTCTTTCAGCCTCAAGGCCGCCCCACAGCTCAGGTGTGCGATGTCTGCCAGGCCGAAGATTCAAGAGGGCTGATTCGCGATGACGAGTTCGAGAAGTGCCATCTCTGCAAGAGCTTTGAGAAGCTCGGCGATAATGTTGCCCGTGCTCACTACTTGATGCTCTCGCAGTGTGAACATGAAGAGAGCAGCCCTGTAAGTGGCTATGAGGACGTACTGGCCCAATTGGGCTATCGCGCCGCTTTTTTGACCAAGCCAGAGTTTCCTCCTCACGGTGCTCGCAGTGCTACGCTCTATCGGCTCAACGATACCGATTTCCTTAGCGACGAGGCCCTAAGCTGGGCGCAACGGCTTCGTGAGCGCGGGCTAGAAAGCTTCTTAGGGTTCCGCTTCTTGGCCAATGTCACCCCTTTCACAGACAAAGGCACCATCTTGGACTTCGACGGTTTAGCAAATCAATCTACCGGGATCAGGCGTTTGGGAATCTTGCGCATGGACGTAGACAATTTGGGCCGAATCTTCAGCCAAGGCATCCCCAATGCAACCATCTCTCGGCTGGCGACGGTGAGTTCGCTCTTGCAGATCTTCTTCGAGGGCTGGGTCCATCGCGCTACCGAAGCCCATCAAGACAGGATCTACGCGATTTACTCTGGGGGCGATGATCTCTTCTTTGTCGGGGCATGGGATGCGATTGTTGAGTTGGGGTGGAAGATTCGTCAAGATTTTACAGACTTCACTAAGAACCCACAAGTAACGCTTAGCGCGGGCATCGCCATTGAAGAGGCGAAGTTCCCGCTCTACCAAGCGGCGCGTAATGCAGGTGAGGCGCTTGAGAAGGCGAAAGCACGCGATGGCAAGAACTCTATTGGTTTTCTGGGCAAAGAGGTCAGCGGGACGGACTTCGCGAAGGCGCGAGAGCTGCAACAGAAGCTGGTGGAGCTGCTGAATGGTCGAGAGGGCCAAGCTGTGCCGCGCAGCTTGCTTGTGAAGCTCAGCAACGTCTATGCGTTGTATAGCGATAAGAAATATCGTGAGCGGCCTAAGTGGGCGATTCGCCTAGTTTACGACATGACACGCTTGGGCGAAGCTCATAAAGGCTTTAAGGACGAGTTACAGGCGATTCAAATGATGATCGGACGGGACGGGCTCATTGAGTTTCTGGACGTGCCGGTGCGTTGGGCACAGATGCTGACGATGAAGCGCGAAGAAGGAGGATGATTATAATGTCAAGGCAAAGCGTACAGAGACCAACCCGAAGCTTGCCTTCAAAGCAAGATATCGATGAGATCATAGCAGGTGATACTGAGAAGCTAGTAGAGATGGCAAGGGACATTGGAGAGTACCTAGCTACAGGGTCGAAAAAAGAACGCCTAAGCACCTCCCAAATTCGCAATGTCTTTGGTGAGGTCAAGCGTTTACAAATGAAGGGGTTCAGTGAGCACACAGCTCATGAGTTGATCCTGCTTAAGCCAAAATTGGCTTATCAAAAGGGGCGCTTCGTGCGAGATGGATCGGCAGAAAAGGTAGCCTACTTAGCGGACACACTCACTATGGCCATTGATGCTATTCAAGGGAATGCTCAGCGCTTCGAGCACTTTGTGGACTTCTTTGAAGCGATCTTGGCATATCACAAGGCTCATGGGGGCGAGTAGGAGGCGAGCATGACCAGCATTCAGCTTAAGGGCAAAGTGTTCTTGAACGGCCAGATACGCGCGATAACAGGCCTACGGATCGGAGGTGCCAGCACCGGCATCGAGATCGGCGGCGTAGACAACGTCGTCGTGCGCAATCCCTTGACCAATGAGCCCTACATCCCCGGCTCTTCCCTCAAGGGCAAGATGCGCTCGCTGCTGGAACGGCATACCTATGCAGAGCAGAATCGAGCTATCCGTAAGGGCACGCCGAAAGTCTATATTCACGAATGCGAGAATGAGACAGGCTACAAGGATTGTTCTGTCTGTCGTCTCTTTGGCGTCGCGGGTGAGAAAGAATTTGCAACTCCCAGCCGTGTTTACGTGCGCGATGTCCACTTGACAGTAGAGAGTCTTAAAAAGCTAGAAGCAGCGCGCACAGAGCTGCCGCTCACTGAAGTCAAATGGGAAGCTGCTATTGACCGAGTGACTTCTGCAGCCGTGCCAAGACAGATGGAGCGCGTCCCCGCAGGTGCCGTCTTTGGCCCTTGTGAGTTCATCTTTAACTTCTACGAACCAAACGATGCCGATCTGTTTATGACATTCTTGCAAACTATAGAGCTGCTCCAAGACGACTACCTGGGTGGCGGGGGCTCGCGCGGCAGCGGCAAGATCGCCCTCGAAAACATCTCTCTCACGCTCAAATCGAAGAAATATTACGACGGCGAAGAAGACAAGCAAATCTTGCTCGACCAAAAAAACTTTGAAGATCTCAAACGCCAAGCGGACACGCTCAAGCAGCAGATTCAGCAAAAGCTCTTCGCGGGGTAATTATGGAGCACTTGCTGCTCATTAAGCTCAAGCCCAGAGCGCCCTTCCACTTGGGCGAGCGGGGCATCGGCCTCGAAGAGACAAGCGAGATCGTGCGCTCTGATACACTCTTTGGGGCGCTCTGCTGGTGCTGGACGCTGCTGACCGGGAGAGATCCCAACGAGTTCTTGGAGCCATTTGTGGAGGGCAAGCCGCCCGTTGTACTCTCGTCGGCCTTCCCCTATTGGAATGAAGTGCTCCTCCTACCACGCCCTCTCACACGTTTGCCTATTGAAGGAGATGAAGAGTTCCAACGCAATGCCGAGAAAGCGAGCTTCGTCTCGTTGAAACTCCTTGAAGCGCTCAGCCAACGCAAAGTGCCACAAGCAGAGCTAGGGCTGCTTGAGGACAAACGCCTATTGGTCACCCATTCTGAGGCCGAGAAACTGAAGGCAAGCAATCAGAAGCCCTGGACAATGGAGCGCGTGCCGCGGGTGGCACTCGACCGCAAAACCAGCGCCTCAGAGATCTTTCACACTGGAAGAGTGGTCTTCTCAGAGGGCTGCGGGCTCTATCTGTTAGTACGCATTTTAGAGCCCAACTCTGCCGTGACTCAGAAGCTCAAAGCCCTCTTTCGGCTCTTGGGTGATGAAGGCTTAGGCGGCGAGCGCAGTTGCGGCTACGGCTTCTTTGAGCCGGAGTTCAGTGAGCTGGAGATCAATTTTGCTCCAGGACCTCGTACGCTGCTGCTCTCGCTTTATAATCCTAAAGATGCGCAGGAGCTGGAGGCTTTCGATCTGACACAATCAGCTTATCAATTGGTTCGCAGGCGGAGCTGGGTCTTCTCACCCCGCGCTAAAGATCTTCAGACGGATGCCGTGCATTACTTTGCCGAGGGCTCGGTCTTGTGTGGGCGTAAGGATTTGCCTGTGGGAGGAAGGCTGGTCAAAGTGCTAGAGCCCGCTGGGGAGATTCCTCACCCTGTCTATCGGAACGGCTTCGGCTTCTTCGTCGGCCGGCAGGAGGGTAGATCGCGATGAGACGCTTTGTCTGGGAGCTAGAGGTGTTGACACCTCTTCATATCGGCTCTGGTGGGCAGTGGACAACTTTTGACTACATTTATGATCCAACCACACGACTATTGAGGATTATAGATCTCAACCGAGTGTTGGCGCAGCCGCGCGTCAATCCTGACGACCTAGCGCGTCATTACGAACGTCGTGGCTTTCAGATCGGGCAATATCTCCGTGATCGCAACATATCTCCCACTGCAGTAGAGCTTTATCACCTTCCCTGCGCAAGCGATCCGCGCGATCAGCCGGTGCGTGTCTTCACCAAGACGTCCTTAGGCAGGCCTTATCTACCCGGATCAACGCTGAAAGGAGCCATCCGCACAGCTGTGTTGTGGCAACTGTTACAGTCCGATGAAGTCGCTTTCACAAAGGCGCTCGACTACTTCCAGCGCGTTGGCCGCAACGATCGCACACTGCCTCGCAGCGCACATAACCGCCAATGGACGGGCTCCAATATTGAGCGGCTACCTGAAGCACTCGGCCCAGATCCCAATACCGATCTGATGCGTGTCATCCAGATCGAAGATTCGCCAGAGCTGCCTTTAGAGACACTTGAAGTTGTCGAGGTCAGCTCCTATCTGCTCAACGCCCAAGGCCAGCTTGAACGCGATAGGCGCTTGACCAACTATGCTGAGACCCTCAAGCGGGGCACACGGCTAGAAATTCATGTGCGTTGCGATGATTTTCTCTTTAGTGAAGTAGCTCGTGAGCTGGGGTTTGCACCCAAACAAAGGGTTGTAGAAAGAGCGGGTCTTTTTGAGACGCTGCGAAGCTTCGCAGAGCCGCTGCGCAAATCGGAGATCGAGTTTTATCGTCGTTATAGGCTGTCGGCAGTCGCTGAGCATTTGGAGGGTCTGGCAGTGGGTGATGGTGTCTTGCTCTGCTTGGGATGGGGCGGAGGGTGGTCCTCGAAGACGATCACGCGGGCATTTCTCCAACGCTCAGATTTTGACTTCATGAGGCTACGCCGGGTATTTCGGCTGGGTCAGAGCCGCTCGCAGCGCGATTTCTATCACACGATCTTTCCTAAATCCCGACGGTTGGTGGCTTCGCCTGCCTTGATGCCGCTAGGGTGGGTCTGTATAAGAGGGGAGGTATAAAGATGGCGCGTGTCATGCTGATTGCGTTGGGAACGGGGCCATCGGTGGAGCAGGGGATTGCCTCCTCAATCAAAGTTCATAAGCCGGATCGGGTGATCTTCTTTGCCACTCCTCAGAGCGAGTCAACAAAAAGCAAGGTGGAAGGGCTTCTTGCGGAGCGGCCGCTCATAGAGATGGTTCCCATCGGTGATGGGGATAATCTCGATGAAATCTATCGGGCAGCCTGCACCAAGCTGCAAGAGCTCTGGCAGGAAGAAGTCTTTGTGGATTTCACCAGCGGGACGAAGGCCATGTCGGCAGGCTTGGTCGCGGCGGCCCTAGCTAAGGGCGTCAAGCAGCTGGTCTATGTGGCTGGGCAGCGCGGGAGCGATGGCCGCGTCATCTCGGGGACGGAACGGGTCCTGACCTTGAAGCCCGCGGAGATGCTCGCCGATCGTTTGAAACAACAGATCATCATGCTCTTCAACAAGCGGCTCTTTGGCGCGGCCCTGCAATTGGTTGACCAAGGTCTGGAGGAGATCCACTTGCCAGAACACCAGCGCGATCTAGAAGAGCTAAAGATACTCTGTTTAGCTTACCAAGCTTGGGATTGGTTCGACCACCGACAAGCGGCTGAGCTTTTCCAGAAGATCAACAAAGAAGTGATCTCGCGCTGGTCGGAGCAGATCGCTACCAACAAAGGATGGGTCTGTAAGCTGGCGCGCAACCTCAAGCTGGATGCCCCCATCAAAGAGCGCTACCCGCAAGAACTGCTTATTGATCTCTGGCTGAACGCCCAGCGGCGTCTAGAAGAGAGAGATTGGGTGGATGCGATAGCTCGGCTCTATCGGCTGACAGAGCTGATTGCTCAATATCGCTTGAGTCAACGGGGATTCGACGCGAGCCGCCTTGAGATCGATCAACTTCCTCAAGAGCTACAACCCAAGTACAAGATCCTTCGCGATGAGAAAGGACGCGTGAAGCTGGGACTCGAGCAAGCGTATAAGCTCTTAACGGAGCTGGGTGATCCCTTAGGGCAACGTTATGATCAGGGGTTAGCGGATGCGCTGCGCGCCAGGAACGAATCCATCAGCGGACATGGGCTCCAGCCCGTGGCAGAAGAGGATTGTCGAAAGCTCTCGCAAGCCATCAAGGATCTGATGGATCTGGTTATACCGGAATGGGGTAAACAAGAAAGGCAAGTACAATTTGCTCAGCTAAGAGCATTATGATAAGCGATGGGCTCTTCCTCACATGAGTCTGGCCGTCGCATCATCAAGCGCACTCAGTATGTATGTGATATTGGTCTACGATGTGGACGTGTCGCGGGTGTCGAAGGTCTGCAAGTTTTTGAGGAGATACCTGCATTGGGTGCAGAACTCGGTCTTCGAGGGGGAATTGAGGGAATCGCAGCTGGAGGAGGTACGTCTGGGCTTGGGGACGCTCATAGATCCCCAGAGCGACTCGATCTATCTCTATCGGGTGCGCGACGCGCGGTGGATTTCTAAAGAGATTCTGGGACAGGAGCGCAACCCCACAGATGCGTTCATTTGAGGGATTGGGCCACGGTGCGAGTTGACTTGGGGTCGTCGAGGGGTGTAGAATGGGGGCGATGAGCGTCGGGCCGACGGGCCGGTGGGGGTCTTTGACAAGTGAAGAGTGCTGATGCCAAGGGCGGAAGCACGAAAGTCGTCGAGGTCCTGGGGGTTGTGCAGGACCGGCGGGCGACGACGATGGGACGGCACACACCCAGGGCAATGGGCCTCTTTG
>CAMTVK010000018.1:0-15009 GCA_947085185.1 Candidatus Fraserbacteria bacterium
CGGAAGCACGAAAGTCGTCGAGGTCCTGGGGGTTGTGCAGGACCGGCGGGCGACGACGATGGGACGGCACACACCCAGGGCAATGGGCCTCTTTGGGGGATGAGGCCGATGGGGTTGTGGAGCAGAATGGCACGGCATTTGTCTCATCTTCCCAAGAGGCCCAGCAGTCGTCGCGCGCCTCGCCTTTTAATTGGACCAGTGTGGTATTGAAACTCGCGAGCTCCGACAACCGCACTTTGAGCCATTCTACATCTTTTAATTGGACCAGTGTGGTATTGAAACTTCATCTGAGACTATGTACTCCACCACGACCGCCCCTCTTTTAATTGGACCAGTGTGGTATTGAAACTTGAGTGCTCGCGTCGAGCACGATCAGGTGAAGCTTCTTTTAATTGGACCAGTGTGGTATTGAAACTCGTAGATAGAGTCCTCGACGATGATGAACGCACCGCTTTTAATTGGACCAGTGTGGTATTGAAACCTCTCACCGCCCAGGCCCAAATAAATTCCTCGGGCTGGCTTTTAATTGGACCAGTGTGGTATTGAAACCAGACTTTCGCTACATTCTCACGTGACAAAAGCAATACTTTTAATTGGACCAGTGTGGTATTGAAACGCAGCTCTGTCGGGGATTGTCTATTTTGCAGTTTCAGCTTTTAATTGGACCAGTGTGGTATTGAAACTTTCGTCGCGGTCATCTTGCCCCTCCAGGTGAAGCCCCTTTTAATTGGACCAGTGTGGTATTGAAACGTGCGGAGCGGAGCACTGTGTGCCCACAGTGCCCATGTGCTTTTAATTGGACCAGTGTGGTATTGAAACATGGGGCGCTGTAAACGTTTGTTCAGTTTTTTTATTCCTTTTAATTGGACCAGTGTGGTATTGAAACAAGAGCGCGCATGGGATGAGGAGAGGCTGGCTGAGATCTTTTAATTGGACCAGTGTGGTATTGAAACTGGGCGTAGTACGCGGGCAAGGAGGAAGCATGAAAATAAGACTTTTAATTGGACCAGTGTGGTATTGAAACGTCCTTGTGGTGGAGTGGCTGGAGCTGTGGTGTTCCTCTTTTAATTGGACCAGTGTGGTATTGAAACTGAGGGGGAGGGGGGCGGTGTGTTGTTTCCTCCGCCCTTTTAATTGGACCAGTGTGGTATTGAAACTGGGATTCTTCACGAGCGGGAGGTTCTTCATGATATTCCTTTTAATTGGACCAGTGTGGTATTGAAACCAGGCAGCCGTAGCACCGGGCCTCGATCTTTGCTGCCTTCTTTTAATTGGACCAGTGTGGTATTGAAACTTACAGGTGCGGCCGCTGTGAGCACGCTGGCAAGACTTTTAATTGGACCAGTGTGGTATTGAAACCAATTTTGTGTTTCTCTTGCAGCTTGCGAACGCGGCGCCTTTTAATTGGACCAGTGTGGTATTGAAACTTTTGGCCGGATGTGTTTTTGCACATCGGCTAAAACGCTTTTAATTGGACCAGTGTGGTATTGAAACTTGATATTACAGATAAACTTAATGCCTTCCCAAGATTCCTTTTAATTGGACCAGTGTGGTATTGAAACGGAAGAGAACACAGGATTCGGAGCACCAGCTGCTGGAACTTTTAATTGGACCAGTGTGGTATTGAAACCGACGTGAAAAGAGAACAGCTCGAGATCATCCCGCGGCGTACTTTTAATTGGACCAGTGTGGTATTGAAACCTCGAGCAAGCGAAATATCTGTATCTTATGAAGAATGCTTTTAATTGGACCAGTGTGGTATTGAAACAGGGTTAGAGGGGCAGGTGGTATCACCTGCCCCCGCTTTTAATTGGACCAGTGTGGTATTGAAACGACAACGAACACTTTTACGCCGGGCCACCAGGTTGCCGGAGCTTTTAATTGGACCAGTGTGGTATTGAAACTTGGAAACGCTCGGCGTCATAGCAATATTCGGGGCAATGCTGCTGGTCATGGGGCTTCTCGTGCCGTCTCTCGCAGCGGCGGCGTTCGTGGGAGGGCTGCTGCTCCTTGGTGCCGGAGTGTTCGCATTCTAGAAAAGAAAGAGCACATCCCGTTTGTACGCTATCACACCCCGAAGCCTCCCAGCTCCATCCCCCAACAGCTCCCTCATCCCCTCCCCGCGCACCACCCACACCTCGCTCTCCTCCAACGCCCGCGCTAAATACCCCCCACGCCCATCCTCCCCATCAAAAAAGAGCTCCCCAAACAGATCCCCAACACCCAAAATCGCCTGCTCATCCCCAACAGAAACCCCCACACGCCCCCGACAGATCAAATAGATCGCATCAGCCCTCTCATGCCCCTTGTGAATCCACGCCCCACATGCATACTGCACCCGCTCCCCTATCTCCTCCACCCAGCGAAAGAACCGACACGGCTGCGCCAGAGCCTTAAGCTGAAACGGCGACGCTGTCTGCACAAGCTTCGCGGTCGTCATAGGGCTTGAGTCTACCCCCAAGCCCCAAGCGCCTCAAGGGGAAGAGTCTCACTCCCTCGAGCCATCCGTCCGCTCCAAGAGTGATCGTAGAGACGGCGACGAGGGAACCCGCAACGCGCTATAGAGCTGCTGCGCTACCCCCTGCGGCAGGATCTCGCACAGCTCTTCTTGGGAGGCCCTGCGAATCCCCTCCAGCGAACCGAAGCGCTCCAAGAGCCGACGCTTGCGCTGTGGCCCAATCCCCGCAACGCTCTCGAGCACCGACTCCAAGAATCTCTTCCGGCGCACCACCCGATGATACGAGAGCGCAAACCGATGGGCCTCGTCGCGCACGCGCTGCAGCAGCTGCAGCGCCGCACAAGTACGCGCCAGCACGATGGGCTCCGCCCGGCCCTCTATAAAAATATGCTCGTGCTCTTTAGCCAGAGCGATCGTGGGGATCTGTTCACAGCCCAACTGGCGCAACACAGCGCGCGCCGCGCCCAGCTGCCCCTTGCCCCCATCTATGAGAATGAGGTCGGGCAGGGGAAGAAAGCGCTCATCGCCCTTGCGCGCCCGCTCCAAGCGCCGCCGCATCACCTCGGCAATCATGGCAGAGTCATCGACACCCGAAACGGTCTCAATGCCAAAGCGCCGATACTCTGATCTCTTCGCCACTCCATCCACAAAGACGACCATCGAGCCCACCGCATGCTGCCCATACAGATCTGAGATGTCATAGGCTTCGATGCGGCGCGGCCAGTTCTCCAGGCCCAACACGCGCTGCAGCTCGCGCAGGGGCTGCTGGGAGCGTTCGGGTTCGTCGAGGGTAGCGGCGTGTTGGCGCAGGGCCAGCGCGGCGTTGTGCGCTACAAGCTCTAAGAGTCTGCGCGTCGGCCCGCGAGAGATGCTCTTTATCCGGACCGGCCCACCGCGACGCTCCGCCAGCCAGCGCTCCAGAGCCTCGGGCTCCTCAAGCGCACAGGGCACAAGAATCTCTCTGGGAATCTGCTGGGCCCGCTCATAGTAGTGTTTCACAAACGCCGTCAAGATTTCAGATTCTGTTGAGTCTGAGGGGGCATCGAGAAAGACGCTCTCGCGCCCTATAAGCTTGCCAGCTCTCACGAAGAAGACCTGGACGCACGCGGTCTCGTAGTCGCGCGCACACGCGATCAGATCGCGCTGGGTCGGCTTGGAGAGCCCTTGGCGCTGCCCCGCAGAAAGCTGCTCCAAGGCTTTGATCTGATCGCGCAGCCGCGCCGCACGCTCAAACTCCAAGCGCTGTGCGGCTTCTTCCATGCGGGCGCGCAGCTCCCTGAGTAAGTCTTCGTAACGCCCGCGAAGAAAGAGCATGGCGCCCTCGACAAGCTTGCTGTACTCTCTTTGGGAGATCGCGCCCACGCACGGGGCATCGCACAGCCCGATATAGTGATCCAAGCACGGGCGCTGGCGCACCGGAGGTCTGGTGATGTCGAGCGCGCAGGTGCGCAATCGAAAGATCTTTTGCAGAATTTTTATTGTCTCGCGCACGGCGTCGCTGTTGGTATACGGGCCAAAATACCTTCCGTCATGCGCCACGCGCCGCGCGATCTCCACCCGCGGGAAGGGCTCGTCCGTGAACCGAATATACGGATAGCGCTTGTCGTCCTTGAGATGAATATTATAGCGCGGCTGGTGCTTTTTAATAAGAGCCGCTTCAAGCAGGAGCGCATCGCGTTCGGTCTGGGTGACAACATATTCCAAATCTGAGACCTCGCGCATGAGGCGCTGCGTCTTGAGGTCATCTGTCGTCTGGAAGTACGAGCGGACACGATCTCTCAGCGACGCGGCCTTGCCCACATAGAGAATCTTGCCCTGGGCGTCCTTGAAGAGATAGACGCCAGGCTCAGCGGGCAAAGTTTTCAGCTTGACTTCCATCTCCAAAAGATACTATCACAAAATTGACAGGCGTTCATCGCGCTTGTACGATAGCACTACGTCTGCAAACAAGGAGGCTTCTATGAAGAGCGTGGACTGGGCTGCATTGGGGAAAGAGACGACAGAGATGCTCTCAGAACTGATCCAGCTTGACACGACCAACCCGCCGGGGAACGAGTATAAAGCTATTCAGTATCTCCAGAAAAAGCTCGCCCAGGAGGGGATTGAGAGCGAGGTCTTGGAGAGGGAGAAAGGGCGCTCCAATCTCGTCGCGCGGCTGAAGGGCCAGCGCCCCGGCAAAAAGTTATTATTGCTCTCGCACGTGGACGTCGTCCCCGCGCCCGACCCCACAAAATGGCAGTACCCGCCGTTCAGCGGGGCTATTGCTGAGGGGTATGTGTGGGGTCGCGGCGCCCTCGATATGAAGGGCATGACCGCGATAGAATATTCTGTGTTTACACTCTTCAAGCGCGCGCGCCTCGATTTTGCCGGCGAGCTCATGTTCGTTGCCACTGCCGACGAAGAGCAAGGCTCCCGTTACGGAGCTGAATGGCTCGCCCAGACATACCCGGAGCACCTGCGCGCTGATTGGTGTCTCACCGAAGGCGGCGGGATGCCCTTACAGATCGGCCCGAAAGTCTTCTATACTATTGAGAGTGTGGAGAAAGGCCTCTGGTGGCTGAGAGTGCGCGTGCAGGGCTCTTCGGGGCATGGCTCGCTGCCGCACCCCGATAACGCTCTGGCAAAAGCTGCGTATATCATTGATCGAGTCTCTCAACACAAATTCCCCAAGAAGATCGCGCCCGCCGTGCGCGAATTTATTCTCAAAGCCAGCGACGCCCTGGGCCCAGAAGTCAAAAAGCTCGCGCTCGTGCTCTTAGACGAATCCCAAGAGCTCGAGCTCTCGCTCTTGCCCAAGGACGCTCCTATCAGCGCGGCGCTCGTCAACGCTCTCGTGCGGACAACGATCTCTCCAACGATGATCAAAGCAGGCGTCAAAGAGAACGTCATCCCCGATAGCTGCGAGTTCGTCCTCGACTGTCGGCTTGTGCCAGGCGACTCCAAAGAGCGCGTACGCCAGACCCTGCTTGAGCTTGCAGACCGATATAAAGACGACATCGAGCTGGAGACGATCCAGTTCCATGACGTTTCTGAGTCCCCCATTGACGACCCGTTTTATGCACTGATTGAGCGGACTGTCAAAGAAGAGCTTCCCGGCGTAGAGACGATCCCCATAATGCTGACAGGGGCTACAGACTCGCGCTTTGTGCGAGAGTTGGGGACAAAGTCCTATGGGTTCTGTCCGCTCTCCACGAAGATGAGTCTGGCTGAGCGTGAAAAGCTTATTCACAATGACAACGAGCGCATAGACACGGAGAGCTTAGAGCTTGGGGTGCGCCTGCTGAGCAAGATCGCGCTGAAAGCTCTTGAGGCGAAAGCATAAATTGCATGAGAACCTTTCGGCTTGAATCTGTGCCCTAGCCCTCAGATGGTAGGGCGAGGATCTACCATAGAGTGTCAATGAGCCCAGCATCCACAATAGCTTTATCTCGCGTGATCACTGCTACCTTTGTGCCAAGGGCTTCTTGAATCACCAGGCCGGTCGCGATAATTATGGCATCATGAATCTCCAAGGTCGTCGGCATTTTAGCAATGACCGCTTCATCTAAGGGGTAGATCGCGCAGTTTCGGGCGGTGATCACACGCCGATAGATCATATCTGGATCGATACTAATACGCTTTTTGGCGAAGAGAAATTTGCTCTCGGCCAAGACGATAGCAGGGATGACTATCTCCGTATCTGCTTTGAGCAAGATGGACCTAGCCCTCTTCCCCAAACGTTTGTTGGCTTCCAGGAACCACACGAGGGAATGAGTATCGACCACGTAGATCATGGTATCTCATCTAGTCCTTGATACTCAGCCTCTTGGATCTCTTCATAGGTAGATTCGCTCTGGCCCTTAAGAAGCCCATACAGCAAGGAAAGTGGCTCACTATTGGCAGTGGTTTGGGCCACCTTGGCCTTCAGGATCTTCAACTGGAGCTCCAGGCTCTTGACTCGCGAGTTCAACAAGGGAACTTCAATCCCTTTCATGTGTGTCACCTCCAACTCCTGCTTGCTTGGATCCTTCATTATACAGCTTTTTTCGCCAAAACAATCGAACAGAGGGATATCAGCGATCCAAGTAATACGCGGAGGGTTCCTCTAGGACTCAATATAAAGAAGATGGGTCGTCGAGAACAACAGATTCACGACGACCCACCCTGAAGACTAGCTCTTCACTCTGACGTTCGCCGCCCGCAGGCCCTTGGGGTCTTGTTCGATGTCGAACTCCACGGCTTGGCCTTCGCGCAGGGTTTTGAAGCCTTCGGCTTTGATGGCCGAGAAGTGCACGAAGACATCCGGGCCGCCATTGTCCTGCTGGATGAACCCAAAGCCCTTGGCGTCGTTGAACCATTTGACTTTGCCCGTCGCCATGTGACCTCCCTCCTTGTGGCTTGAATTTGACTGTTCGACGACAACGACCTGCACGGAGGGGAAGCCACCGGCAACGTCATTGACTCTGACAGCCATCTCCACTCGCTTCCGCGCCACAACGAAGCGAGGACAGCCAGAGTATAACACGGTTATTTTCGCTTGTCAAGGGCTCCAAGCCCAGTCGTTGTCGAGAGCGTCGCCTGTGCGCATGAAGCTACAGAGATTGCACAGCAAGGGAAATGCCGTTGCCGCCCCCCATGCAAATTGTCGCGAGCCCCAGCTCCGCGTTGCGATCTCTCATAGCCCACACGAGCGTCGTCAAGATTCTCGCCCCGCTCGCCCCAATAGGGTGCCCCAGCGCGATCGCCCCGCCGTTCACATTGACCCGCGCCCAGTCCCATTCAAGCTCTTTTCCGTCGGCAAGCGTCTGCGCCGCAAACGCCTCGTTGACTTCAATGAGATCGAAGTCATTTACGCTGAGCTTCATCTTGGCTAAGAGCTTTCTGGTCGACTCGACAGGGGCATAGAAGAGCTCTTTGGGTTCGACGGCAGCGATAGCATAGTCTACGATCTTGGCCAGTGGCGTGTAGCCCCGTCTTTTGGCCTCGTCGCTGGACATAATCAATATGGCTGAAGCCCCGTCATTGAGGCCCGGGGCGTTGCCTGCTGTGACCGTGCCCCCTTCTTTGAACGCCGGCTTGAGCTGCGCTAATTTCTCCAAAGACGTGTCTGGTCGAGGCGTCTCGTCTTGGGTGATCGGGCCATCTTTGGCGTGCAGGGGAATGAGCTCGTTGGCGAACTTCCCAGCCCTCATGGCCGCGACGGCCTTCATGTGGCTCTCATAGGCAAAGCGATCTTGCTCCTCTCGGGTGATCTTTGACTTAGTCGCTGTATATTCCGCAGCCAGTCCCATGTGCTGGTTCTCAAATGCACACCAGAGCCCATCAAAGATCATAGCGTCGATGAGCTTCTGGTCGCCAAACTTCAACCCCGCTCGCGCCCCTTTGAGCAGATAGGGCGTGTTGCTCATGGATTCCATCCCTCCGGCGATAATGATCTTCGTATCGCCGGCCTTGATCGCTTGAGCTGCTAAAATAACAGCTTTCAGTCCTGACCCACAGACTTTATTGATCGTCACCGCCGGGACTTTCGGCGAGAGGCCCCCGCGAATAGAGGCTTGACGCGCAGGAGCTTGTCCCACCCCCGCTTGCACCACTTGTCCCATGATCACCTCGTCGACTTCGTCACCCTGAAGATCGTTGCGCTCCTTGAGGGCGCGGATGACGGCAGCTCCCAGATCCGTGGCGCTGAACGGCGCCAGACGCCCCTGAAACCGCCCCATCGGCGTGCGCACCGCATCCACGATGACCACATCCACCATAGCAGCTCCCTTCTAAACGGTAGGATTGATCTGATACGTGTACGAGACCTCGGCTTTAGGCTTAAGCGAGTTTGAGACAGAACAGTACTTCTCCAATGACAGATCGATAGCGCGCTTGAGCTTCTCCTCGGGAACATCGCCCCAGATCTTATAGGCAATGCGAATCTTTGTGAAATACTTTGGGTATTCGGGGGCGCGATCCCCGTGGATCTCCATCTCAAAGCGCGTGAAGTTGACTTGCATCTTTCGCAGGATCGAGACGACGTCCATCCCCGTACAGCCCCCCAAAGCGATCAACACCATCTCCATGGGGCGTGGCCCTGTGTCGTGTCCGCCGACGTCCTCTGTTGTGTCCATGACGACTGCGTGCCCACTCTCACTGGTCGCCACAAACTGCATCCCGTCTACAAAGCGCACCGTGGCGCTCGGCATAGTATCCCCCTTCACTATAATTATGGGTAGAGCTTGGCCCGTCGGGCATGACGGCGTTTGGCAGCCATCTTGCGCTTAAACTTCCGTAGCCACTTGGGACGATAGCGCGGGTTCATCTTCGCCATAGGAGCCTCCTCCAAATTCTTAGCGTTAAATTTTAGCAGAAAATTCTTCGCAGAGCTACTTTCCAGAGCCAAGAGACCGGGACTAAATAATCTTGACACTGGGACGAAGATATGCTATACTTGACTTCATCTCCCCCCCCAGGTGGGATGGAAGGAGGTTGACTGTGAGGGCTATTTTAAAAATCCAGGGGATGACGTGCCAACACTGCGTGCAGGCGGTGACCAGGGCGCTCCAGAAAGTGACAGGCGTTCGTTCCGTGAACGTCTCTCTGGAGCACGGGCGTGCGGAGGTCGAGCATGCTGAAGATCTCCCGACCCAAGACTTAGTCAGTGTTGTCGCCAAGGCGGGCTACACCGCCGAAGTGCTGCAGAGCGAGAGAGAAGTATTATGATGGGCACTATGAACGAGCACATGCAGCAGTGCCACCAAATGATGGCCATGATGCAATCGCACATGCAAGCAGCGCCACCCGCAAAGTGATCCCTATGGCGGAGCTGAAAGAGACCAAGATCGAGCTGCGTTTCATCATGTGCGCCGATTGTCTCTATAAAGTGGTCGGTGCACTCCAAAGGACCGACGGGGTTGTGCAAGCCAAGCACAACCCCGCGACCTACCCCCCGTGGGTGTGGGTGCAGTATGACCCAACGAAGCTGACTCTAGCCGACATCGAGCGGGTTATCGAGCAGACAGGCTATCAGATCAAGGGCAAGAAGTACCCAGGGCTGTGGGAGAGCATTCGTGCTCTCTTCCAGCGCAGTTGATCCCACGATGACAGGAGGGTTCCCTATGCCAACGCACGTCGGGACGCACAAGCGCGGCGGGCTCCAACACCTACCACAGACCAAGCGCGACTTGTTGCGGCGCATCCGCACGGTGCGCGGCCACATCGCCGGCATCGAAGAGATGATCGAGAACGAAGAGTACTGCGTCGAGATCTTAAAGCAGATCGCCGCCGTACAAGCGTCGCTCTCCCAGATCGCCCAGATGCTCACGAAAGGGCATATGCAGACGTGCCTGACCGAAGCCATTCACTCAGACAAGGGCGAGGAGAAAATCAACGAACTGATGGAAGTCTTTAAATATCTGAAGAATTTTTAAAAGTACGCAGGGGAGCTGGTGGCAGGCGCAGCTCCACTCAGTTTCTCAGGGATGAGGAGGTGCAGAGAGGCGACTTGGTTGGGTTCCAGGTGTAGCCCTAGGAAGCCCGGCATCAGATCTTCTTTGTAGAAGCACTTGGTGGAGTCGAAATTCCTCCCGAAGTGAGCCTCATGGATCACCTTGCCCTCGTTGACGAACTTGATCAAGAGCTCTTTGCCGGCTTCCAACTCGATGGGTGCGTTCTTGTCCTTGCCTGGCACTTGGAAGTAGAACTCGCCCATCTTGATCTCCAAGTCGGCCTTGGTCGGGTCCTTCTGCGCCAGGACCTGGACGCTGCTCAGCACCGCTCCGGTCAACACTGCCGTCCCTGCTACCTTCAACAGCTCCCGCCGTGACACTTTGTTGTACATGGCTCAAACCTCCTTGAAGTAGAATTTGATCAGCGTCCCTTGCCTTCGACGACGAACGTGCCCTTCATGCCAGCTTTATAGTGCCCTGTGATGAAGCACCCGAATTCGAATTCAACTTTGCCGTCCTTCTCCTCGAGAAGGTGCCCGTCCACCGCGACCTTGAACTCGACCACGATCTCTTGGACGAAGGTGGAAGCGCTGGCGGGATTTGACCATCCACGAACAGATCGGCTGGACGCGGCGCGTGCTGCCACCGACGATCTTTCTGGTTGTGACTGCCATTCAGATGGGACTCAATTTCACGCACCCTAGCCACGAGTCCATTCTCATGCACTTGGGGACCGAAATCTTCGTCTATGCGGTGCTGGGGCCGCTGGTAGCATGGTACGTCTTGCTCTGGATTGAGCGCCAATTGGAGGAGAAGCAGCGAGTCGAGAGCCGCCTGCGCGAACAGAAGCGACGGCTGCTCCAGATTGCCGACGAAGTGCGCGCTCAGGTGGCCAGCGACATGCACGACAGCGTAGGGCCCAAGCTCTTCGCCATCGCGCTCAAGGTCGACGTCTGTAAGAGACTGCTGCGCCTCGATCCCGACCAAGTAGAACGAGAACTCTCCGTGATCAGCGATGCTATCCAGCAGAGCATCTACGAGGTGCGCCGCGCGGTCTATGCCCTGCGGCCTATTGAGCTTGAACGTGTGGGCTTGTTTGAGACGTTGCGCAAGGTCGTAGCCGAATTCGAAGAGCTCACCCCAACGAAAGCGGAGTTGCTGCTCCAAGGGGAAGAGCAGCGTCTCCCTCAAGAGATCGAGATTGGGCTCTACTATATTGTCCAGGAAGCCTTGCACAATGTGCGCAAGCATGCGCAGGCCCAGAAAGTCTCCATCGGCTGTGACGTCGGGCCACGGGTCGTCTGTCTCACCATTCGCGACGATGGGAAGGGGTTCGACTCAGCGAAGACGCCTGAGGGTGTGGGGCTACGCCATATGCGCGAGCGGGCCCTCAGCTTGGGCGGGAATTTCTCGGTCTCCTCTGCCCCCACCAGGGGCACGGAGATCCGTGTCTGCTTGCCAGTCCCCCAAGGAGTGAGACGATGAAGCGCATTCAGATCTTGGTCGCAGACGACCACAATTTAGTCCGCGAGGCGCTCTGCCAGATGCTCCAGACCGAGCCAGATTTCGAAGTCATCGGCCAGGCGGCAGACGGCGAAGAAGCCTTCCAGAAAGTCAAAGTGCTCGATCCCGATATCGTGTTAATGGATATTCACATGCCCAGAGGGAGAGAAGGGATCGAAGCGACCCAGCGCATCACAGAGCACAACCCGCGCATCGGCGTGATTATGCTGACTATGGAGCGGCAAGACGAGTATCTCATTGAGGCCATCAAGGCCGGAGCGAAGGGGTATTTACTGAAAAACGCCAACTCAGGGGAGCTGATCGAGGCGATCCGCGCTGTAGCCGCTGGGGAGGCCCAGCTCGATCCGGCCATGGCCAAGCGAGTGCTCGAAGAATTCCGCCGGCTCGAGCAGAGACATCGCCACGACATAGTGCATCTCACCGAGCGCGAGATCGAGATCTTACAGCTTGTCGCTCAAGGGGCGAGCAACCGCGAGATCGCCAAAAAATTGGAGATCTCGGAGAAGACCGTGCGCAATCGCCTGTCGGTTATCTTCGACAAACTGCATATCAATAATCGTACGGAAGCGGCACTCTATGCCCTGCGCGAAGGATATGTCCAGCTCTCTCACTCATCCGATCAAGATCAAGAAGCACCTTGACGTACGTCATGGACACGGCAGGCCCAGGCGAGCTATACTGAGAGCGAAAGACCTATGAAGATACTCGTAGGCAGCTTGATCCTAGGGGTTCTGGTGCTGACAAGCCCGCTGGGGGTTTTGGCACGCTTTGGGTGTGAGCGCCTAGTGCCGATCGCGCTGACGCCTATGTTGTCGTCAAGCACCCCGTGCGACACGTCCTCAGGACATGCGCCGAGCGGGTTTGCGTGCGAATGCGCGATGCCGATCGCACCTGCCGTGATGCCTGGAGCATCGCCGCCCATCCCCTCAGCAAGAGCGATACCACCACAGCCCTCTCAGAATGTGATGCTCATCTCCTGGCGCATCTTTCACCCTCCTACGTAAGCCTCCTTTCTAAAAGCGCCTATGTGGTCACTCTCACATTCTCGAAAGGAGGCTTACTATGTCGAAACACCGAGCATCGCTGTTGCGCACGGCATGGCTGCCGATCGTGGTCGTCGTTGCTATCGGTGTGATCATCGGGGTGTATTATGGGTTCTACGCGCGGCGTGGGGTCTTAGAGAGCACGTCAGGCACCTCGAAGCTCGTCGTCACTCCCAAAGTGCAGGATCTTGGGACGATTGACTATCGTGATGGGGTGGTGACGCTCTTCTTCACCGTAGAGAACCAGGGCAACGGGGATTTAGTCATCACGGAGATGGAGACGTCCTGTGGGTGCACGAAAGCATCACTCATTGTGAACGGGCAAGAGGGGCCGCAGTTTGGGATGCGCGGGCATGGGGAGTGGCCCCGGGGCTGGTCGGCTCGGCTGCGTCCGGGTGAGCGCGCCCAGCTCAAAGTCACGTATGACCCCTTGGCCCATGGCATCTACGTGGGATCGTTCGACCGGCTTGTGTTCATTCGCTCCAACGATCTCGACGAACCCGTCAAGCGCGTGCGGTTCTATGGGTATCAAAGGGGCGGGTGAGGGGCATGAGCATGCGAGTGCGACGCGGCTTTGTGTGGGGTGCATTGCTAGGGGGTGCGCTGCTAGCGGGGATAGGGGGGTGGGCCCTGCGGCCCCAGGGCCCACCCCGCATTGCCCTGTCCACTACGCTGGTTGACTTCGGACAGATCGCCAAGACGGCCCGAGTCGAAGGACGTGTCACGGTGCGCAACGCCGGTGGCCAGACGCTAGAAATCCTCTCGGTGACGACCTCGTGTGGTTGCACCAAGGCCCGTCTTGACAGCCAGATCATTGAGCCAGGGCAAGAGACGACGCTCACCGTCATCTTTGACGCGGCTTCTCACAGCGCCGAGCAAACGCCAGCCTCGTCTGAGCCGGAGGTCGTCTCGCACGTCATCTATCTGCGCACAAACGACCCAGTGCAGCCCGAAGCAGAGCTTGAGATTCGGGCAAATCTCTTCCCTGGCTCCTCCCCGCTAGAGCAGGGGGCTAAGGGGGTTAGGTCTGCAGTCATCTATTACAACGAAGCCTGCCATGATTGCGTGCTCTATCTCGACCACGAACTCGTGCCGGTACTCCAAGAGCTCGGGATCGCAGATATCATCAAGAAAGACTATATCAGCGAGCGCAAGAACCGCTCGGAATTGCTCGAGCGCAGCACACGGCTTCAGGTGCCCGCTCAGCTCCAAGGGCATCTCACGGTCTTTCTCGATGACACGATCATCTTGCAGGGGCATGTCCCGTTGCAGATCGTGCGCGATCTGGTCAAACCCGAAAATCTCAAGCGCTACGAGCGGATTGTAGTCTTGCAAGATAAGATGGCCTCCCACGGCGACGTGCCCACGAGTTACTTTGTTTGGGGCTTCAAGGGGGACGTGAAGGAGTACCCCATCGAGACGCCTATCGAGACGTATCTGGCGTGGCTGGAGCAAGCCCCCTCACAGCCCGCTAGAGAAAAACCCCGCGACGCTTGGAGCTTTCTGGCACTTGTGTTAGGGGCAGGGCTGCTGGACGGCATCAACCCCTGTGCTTTTTCTGTGCTCTTCCTTTTTATGGCGTTTCTCTTCACGCTCCAGCGGGCACGGTCCCAGCTGTTGCAGGCGGGCTTGGTCTACATCGCCGCGATCTACGTGACGTACTTAGCGATCGGACTAGGACTGCTGAGGGTCTTCACGCTCTCCAGTGAGCCACATCTGGTCGCTAAGCTCGGGGCAGGGCTGATGATCGCGCTGGGGCTCATCAATATTAAAGACGCGTTCTGGTACGGGCGCTGGTTCAGCCTCGGGGTTCTGAAGGTAG
The DNA here is from genome assembly GCA_947085185.1 of Candidatus Fraserbacteria bacterium. GTDB lineage: Bacteria > Bipolaricaulota > Bipolaricaulia > RBG-16-55-9 > DRXL01 > JANXCC01. Next base: position 14,260 of record CAMTVK010000018.1, read on the forward strand.
GCGCGGAGACGCGCGAGCGCTGGATGCAGAAGGCCACGCTGCCGGCCACGGCAGTACTGGGCTTTTTAGTTGGGATTTGCGAGTTTCCCTGCACCGGTGGGGTCTATGTCGGGGTGTTGGGGTTACTTGCGGCCCAGACGACGTATCTATCGGGGCTTGGGTACTTGGTGCTCTATAATGTGATGTTTGTGCTGCCGTTGGTGGCGATCTTACTAGCGCTGGGGAACCGGCGGGTGATAGGGCAAGTCTCGCGTTGGGAAGTTCAGCACAAGCAAGCGCTCAAATTAGGCCAAGGGCTGGTCATGATCGCTTTGGGAGTTGCGATCTTGCTCTGGTTTGTCTAGGGTTCCTTGACAGGGGAGCCAAGGAAGTGTTATTGAGTCGCGTAATCCCACCCCACCTGGGGTGGTACTGAAGGACCCAGCCGGTCAGCTGACGGAAGCCGATCTCACTCGCACAACGAGCGGGGCCGGCATCACGGTGGCAGTCACGTTTATGAATCCACTGCTGAAGCCTGAAGAGACAGCCGGAAAACTCATCTTCAAAGTCGCACTGGACACGCACACGGTAGATCTCTCTCAATTTGATCTGACCAAGCTGGCGGTGCTGCGCACCAGCGAAGGGGTTGTGGTAAACAAGGGCTTCACGTGGGAGCCGGAGAGCGAGTCGAGCCATCATCGAGCGGGCCTGCTGAAGCTCGATGCCACCTTCGAGGGCAAACCGCTGATCACGAAAGAGACGAGGTATATC
>CAMTVK010000019.1:0-85469 GCA_947085185.1 Candidatus Fraserbacteria bacterium
CAAGCAGCAGCTGCAGTGGCAGACGGACTGGGGCAGCGAGTGGGGCGGGGAGAGCTTGGCGAAGATTGAGCGGCTGAACCGCAAGTTCTTTGAGCCCCTGGGAGCGAAGCTGGTGCGCTTCCCCCTGGGGAGGAAGGGGTACAACGGGCGGGTGGAACAGTTTTACAGTTTTACAGTTGAGAACTGAAAAACTGATCAACTGACAAACTGTTTGGGTCCTGGGCCCTGGTAACAATCTCTTGACCCATTACATGGCTCGCTGACTGTTCACAGGTCCAAGCACCCAGCTTTGACTTGAGACTTTTCTTGCAACCGTCCCGTCGGCGTGTTATGATAGCATATTCATTTCGTCCTTGCAAGCCAATGAGGAGGAGACCATGCAGCGTTCGACTCTCATGAAGCGAGAAGAATCGAGCACGAGGCGCAAGTGGGTGGTCATTGACGCCAAGGGGCAGACATTGGGGCGGTTGGCGTCGCAGATTGCCAAGATCCTGATGGGCAAGCATAAGCCCGAGTATACCCCTCACGTGGACACAGGGGACTATGTCGTGGTCATCAATGCTCAAGAGATTCAAGTGACGGGGAAGAAGCGCGAACAAAAGAAGTACTTTCACTATTCGGGCTATCCCGGCGGGATTCGCGAATGGACGTGGGAACAGATGCTGGCGAAGCATCCGACCAAGCCGTTAGAAGAAGCTGTGAAGAATATGCTTCCCAAGACGGTGCTGGGGCGCCGCATGCTCAAGAAGCTGAAAGTCTACGCAGGCGCGGAGCATCCCCATCAGGCTCAGAACCCTCAGCCCATCGATCTCCGAAAAATATCTAGAAGAGAGGGGAGGGGGCTCTAAGACCGAGCCCCCTGGTGTATCGGAGTGGGGTGGACTATCCCTTGCTCTGATATTCTAGAGCGCTGGCTCTGGAAAATCTATAGCAAAAAGATTCTTTTTTCATGGAAGGACCTGCGCCCTGGGAAATTATGAAATACGTTGTCGTTGTAGGCGATGGCATGGGCGATTATAGCTACGACGCACTCGGCGGCCGAACGCTGCTAGAGTACGCCCGCACGCCTCATCTCGACCGGCTCGCCCAAGAGAGCACACTAGGCTTACTCGAGACAATCCCCCACGGCTTTCCCCCAGGCAGCGACGTGGGCAATATGACCCTGCTGGGCTATGACCCGCGCCGATACTACACAGGCCGCGCCCCCCTCGAAGCAGCAAGCATGGGCATCTCCCTAGATCAACACGACATCGCGATCCGATGCAATCTCGTGACCCTCAGCGATGACCATAAAATTCTGCGAGACTACAGCGCCGGCCATATCCCCACAGAACTCGCACGACGGCTCATCTCCACGCTCAACCGCGAGCTGGGCACCAAGGAGTTTGAATTTCACCCAGGCGTCAGCTATCGGCATCTTCTGGTCTGGCGCAATGCCCCCATCACGCCCACAGACTTAAAGCTCACCCCACCCCACGAAATCCCCGATCAGCCGATAGAGCCCTATCTTCCCAACATTCCCGCGCTGGAAGAGCTCATCCGGCGCTCTTGGGATCTTTTAGATGGGCTGAGAGCGAACTCTATCTGGCTGTGGGGCGCCGGACAGGCGCCATCCATGCCCACCCTGAGGGAGCGCTTCGGCATCACCGGCTCGGTCATCTCTGCTGTGGATCTCATCAAAGGGCTTGGGGTCTACGCCGGACTTGCTGTGCAGAGCGTCCCGGGCGCCACAGGCTATCTCGACACCAACTACGCAGGTAAGGTGCACGCGGCCCTCCAGAGTCTTCAAGAGCACGAGTTCGTCTATGTCCACATTGAAGCGCCCGACGAGTGTGGGCATCAGGGCCGGCTCGATCTCAAACTGCGCGCCATAGAAGACTTCGACGAAAAAGTCATCGGGCCACTCCTGGAGGGCCTGAAAGCAAACTACGAAAGATTTTCCGTGCTCGTCACGACCGATCACTATACTCCCGTGCGCGATCGCGTCCATGTGGCAGCGCCGGTGCCGTTTGCGCTGTATCAGAGCACTCAAGCACGAAGACAAGCTCACCTAGCTTTTCACGAGAAAGCCGCGCAGACCACGGGAGTATATATCGCCGAGGGGCATAGGCTCCTAGGGCTCTTGCTTGGTCGGTGAGCTAAAATTCGTATCGTACTCCCAGGGCGAACACCCCTGGTAAGGCCCCCCCAGCCAACAGCCACCCCTCAGCAAAAGCCACGAAGCTCGTCCCGGAAATGGGAACTTCTACCCCAACGAGCCCTTGGAACGTCGCCTCAATGATGAGCAGCTCCTCTTGGCTGCGCACCCTCGCCAAAGCCCCCACCCCCACAAACGGCCTCCACAACAGACTGATCCCGTCAGGAACACGAAGTATAATCTCATGCGAGCCAAAAAAGAGCTTCACATCAGCGACTGCCGCCATGCCCTCCGCCGCCACCCCGAGGGGCAACCCCGCCTCAAGAGCAAAATGCTCCGAAAATCCTACGAAGACGAACGCTTGTAACGGGATTTTGACGCCGACACCCAACGGCTGCGCCAGGCACGCCCCGGTGCCCACCAAGACCATCGCTCCAACCACTACGAGAGTTCTCATTTAGAAGTTGAATAAGTCCCAACGCACGCCGAGATTGACAAAAGCCCCTCCAGCACCGGCCAGCGGAATCTCCACCGACGACTGCCATCCTGCCTCGACGATGGCTCGCAAGGGGAGATCGCTCATATGCCACTCTACCCCACCCTTGACATCAAACCCTGTAAACGTCTCCGACCCAATGAAGATGCGAAAGCCCCCTACCCCAATGAAGAATATGAGCCCTTGGGAAGCCGTAGAGATCGCCCACGTGGCGTGCGCGCTCACGACCAACGGCGCCGTGGGGAAGAAGACGCCCATCTCCAACGCGAACGCACCCACACCCACCCGCCCAAAGACCTCCCAGTTGTCAGCAAGGCCCGACGAGAGATTCTGGAGCTCTATGGGGAGCTTGACGCCTACGCCGAGGGTCTGCGCTTCCGCTCCCCCCATCCCGAGCACTATCAACACGATGACGACCGCGCACCAGCGACGCATTCTATCCCCCCCTATTCCCGTGATTGTCTTCGACTGTCAGTCTATTATAGAGCATAGCCCTGCGGGGAGTGAAATCGCTACCCGACGCTCTCCAAAATCGCGTCGGGGATATCGAAGTTGGCGTAGGCCTCTTGGACGTCCTCTTGCTCATCGAGCGCCTCCATGAACTTGAGGATCTTTTCGGCTTCGCGCCCTTCAAGATGCACCGTGTTCTTCGGGACAAAAGAGACTTCAGCGCGCTCGACAGGCACCCCCAACCCCGTCAAGCCCTCGCGCACCGTGCGCAAGACAGAAGGGCTGCAATAGATCTCGATCTCTTCAGCGCGCTCTTGAATATCCTCAGCACCCAGATCGATGATGGTCATCAAGAGCTCGTCCTTATCGCGCTGAATCTTCTTCTTGTCCAGAGTGATAATACCTCGGCGCTCAAAGAGCCAAGCGACCGAGCCGCCCAAGTTCCCGCCATACTCCTCAAAGATATGGCGGATCTCCGAGACTGCCCGATTCTTATTGTCGGTAACAACCCGCACGAGCACGGCGACGCCATAGGGGCCGTAGCCCTCGTAGAAGATCTCTTCGTATTGGGTGGCCGGCAACTCCCCGGTCGCGCGCTTGATGGCCCGCTCAATATTGTCCTTTGGGACGTTGGCCTCGCGGGCGCGCTCGATCGCGTTGGCCAGCGCGACGTTCTTCTCCGGATCAGGCCCTCCAGCCTTGGCCGCCAACGTGATCTCTTTAGAAAGCTTTGAGAAGATCTTCATCCGCACCGCATCCTGGCGCTCCTTCCGATATTTGATATTGGCCCACTTGGAATGCCCGGCCATGCCAGTCACCTCCCGATTAAGAAAAACTGCGCTTCTCACACTGTAGCCGATTTAGGCACCGTGTGCAAGATTTGACAGCTCCACCAGCACCCTATACACTTACAGTCATGGTAAAGAACGATCGTTGGATTCGGGAGATGGCCATCAAGCACAAGATGATCGAACCCTTCGTCGAGAGACAGATAGCCAAGGGCGTGATCTCTTACGGGCTTTCCAGCTACGGCTACGATATCCGTATTGCCGACGAGTTCAAAATCTTTACGAGCGTCAACCCCGAGCTGTTTGCGACCGGCCAACCGGTCGTCGTTGATCCCAAAAATTTTAATGAGCACTCGTTTGTGGACTATCGTGGGCAGATCTGCGTCATCCCGCCCAATTCGTTTGCGCTGGGGCGCTCCGTAGAATATTTTCGGATTCCCAGAGATACTCTTGCTGTGTGCTTAGGGAAGAGCACGTATGCGCGCTGCGGGATTATCGTCAATATCACACCCGCAGAGCCTGAATGGGAAGGCCAGCTCGTCATCGAGATCTCCAACACCTCCCCCTTGCCCGCCAAGATCTACGCCAACGAGGGGATCGCCCAGATGATCTTCCTAGCAGCCCACGAAGTCTGCGAAGTCTCCTATGCCGACCGCAAGGGCAAGTACCAACGTCAAGTTGGGATCGTCACTTCCAAGGTGCAGTAGCGCTCCGAGAGCCAATTTGGTATAATATGCAGAGCTATTATCACTATGAATGCTTTGAACTCAGATGCAGCAGCGCCGTGGTTCTTCCCCATCTTCTCTCTTGTCTTCTTGCTCGGGTTGAGTCACCCCATGATCGCGCACGCACAGGCGCAGCAACAACCCCCTCAAGCCCAAGATGGGAGTTGGGTGGCGCTGCTCCTCATGCTGGCGTTCTTGATGATCTTCTTCTATTTCTTTCTTATTCGTCCGCAGCGCAAGCGCCAGCAGGAGCACCAAGCGCTCATCGAGAGCCTGCGCCGCGGCGATGAGGTCATCACTATCGGCGGTATCTACGGGAAGATCGTCAAGATTGATAAAGATTCTATCACGCTCCAAGTCAACGACGAGGGCACGACCGTGCGCGTGCTCAAAGAGAGCATCACCCAAAAGGAGAAGGCCGCATGAGACCTGAAGTGCTAATGAACTGGGGACGATTCGCGATCGTCCTTATTGTGATTGGCGTGTCGTTCCTGTTGATCTTTGCGCCATGGCAGCCTCCGCAGGAGCGTCCATGTACGCTCAGAGAGATCCGGTTGGGACTGGACTTATGTGGCGGCGTCACGCTCACCCTCGAGGCCCAAATCCCCCCAGATATATCCTCCGAAGACCGCCAGAAGATCATGGATCGGTCCATCAGTGTTTTGGAGACGCGCATCAATGCGCTGGGGGTGACCGAGCCGCTTATCACCCAAGCCGGAGATATAAGAATTGTCGTACAGCTTCCTGGCACGACCGACCCACAGCAGGCGCGTCAGCTGGTGGGCAGCACGGCTCTCTTAGAGTTTCGCAAGGTCGTCAAAGAGGGCCCTCCTGGAGACACGTTCACCGAAGAGCTTGACGAAGAAGTTTTGATGGGATACGAGTGCGCCAAGCCCGAACTCAAATCAGAATGCAGTGCGTACGTTGTGAAGAAGGAGCCGCTCATGACCGGAGCGGTGCTCAGTAAAGCCGAAGTGCGCTTTAATCCGCAGCCGGGTTCTGAGGTCACCCCTATCTATATTGAGCTCACGTTTAACAGCGCCGGCGCTCACCAGTGGCGCGACGTGATCTTGCAACTTAAGCCCGAATCGGATCGCATCGCGGCCGTGCTCGACCGCGTCGTCTACAGCGCCCCGAATATTGCCAAGAGCCTCTACGAGACAGCACGCCGCCAACCAAAAATCGATCAATCCATCATCACGGGGCGGTTCACCGCTGATGAGGCGCGCTTGCTCGCCGCGATCCTGAGCGCTGGGGCGCTCCCCACCGAACTCAAAATTATCCAAGAGAGCATCGTGGGGCCGTCGCTGGGACGCGATTCCATCGAGAAGGGCATCACCGCGAGCTGGATCGCCGGGATCGTCGTGTTGGTCTTCATGGCGCTCTACTATCGGCTGAGCGGGTTTGTCGCGATCTTCACACAACTGTTCAATCTCTTAGTAGTCATCGGGGCGTTGGCTGGCCTGAAAGCGACGCTCACGTTGCCGGGTATCGCCGGATTGATTCTGCTCATCGGCGTCGGGGTAGACTCGAACGTCTTGATCTTCGAGCGGATGCGCGAGGAACTGCGCTTGGGCAAAGTCGCCCGTGCAGCTATTGACGCCGGGTATCACCGAGCGTTGACGACCATCTGGGACTCCCACGTTACCACGCTCATCACAGCACTGATTCTCTTCATCTTCGGGACCGGCCCGATCCGCGGGTTCGCTACCACGCTCAGCTTGGGTATTATCATCAATCTCTTCACGGTCCTGATCGGAACCCGCTTGGTCTTCGAGTTCGTGAAGCTGCGCAAGGTCGAACGGCTCAGCATCTAGGGAGAGATTCGCTATGAAAAACGCAAAGAGCGTCTCTGCACCGCTCCCCCAGCCAACCGTGCGGTTCTTCTCCGTGGTCCCCCAAGAGACTCATATTGACTTCATGGGGAAGCGCTATGTGGCGTTTGGGCTGTCGACGGTGCTGGTGCTGTTGGGGATCTTCGCGTTCGTGCAGATTTGGACGGGGAATGCCAAGATGGGCTTGGAGTTTACCGGGGGCACGGCGATCACGCTCGATTTCGAGCAAGCCGTCCCTATTGACCAAGCCCGCGCGCTGCTGGCTCAAAACGGCTTCAGCGATGCGCAAATCCAAGATATCAAGGGCACAAATCAGCTCGCCATTCGCACCAAGCTCAGCGAAGAGGGCGGGCAGGTGGCCGCGCGCATCCAAGCGCTGTTTGAGCAGGCTTTCGCCCCCAGCAAGCCCCGCGTCCTGAGCACGGAATTCATCGGCCCAACTATTGGGAGAGAGCTGCGCGATAAAGCGATCTGGGCGATCATCTTCTCCACAGCGGGCTTTTTGATTTACATCGCGTTTCGCTTCGATTTCAAATTCGGCGTCGCCGCGGCCATCGCGACGTTCCATGACGTCTTCGCCGTGCTGGGGCTGTCATGGGCGTTGGGGATGGAGTTCACGTTGCTCATCGTCACGGCGCTGCTGACCATCGCTGGGTATTCGCTCACCGACACGGTCGTGATCTTCGACCGGATTCGCGAGAACCTGAAAAAACATCAACGCGATCCCTTGATGAAAGTCATCAACGACGCGCTCAACCAAGTGTTGAGCCGAACGATCCTGACGTCGCTCACCACGCTGCTTGCCGTCGCAGTCTTGTATCTGCTAGGCGGGCCGGTGCTGCGCGATTTCTCACTGGTGTTGATCATTGGCGTCATCATTGGCACGTATTCTTCGATCTTTATTGCCAGCCCGCTCTTGCTGATGTGGCGCCGGCGCGGCCTGACTGCGCAGGTGAAGGGCTAGAGCCGCTCTTGCAGTAAGACACCTTCGTGGGCGAGCAGAGCTCGCGCCCTGTCGCTGCGACGAGCACCCACCCCATGTCTGTCTCCACCACGTTTTTAAACAAATGTTCTTTTATAGTGCTATAAGAACGACAAATATAAATTTTAAAAGCGAATTTTTTAAGAATAGCGCTTTATTTTACAAAAATTTCTTGACAAAACCTCTTACCCTTGATACTATAAGACCATCTTTTGCGCAGCAAAGAGGCGATGCAAGATGAGCAAGCACATCGAACAGATTCTGGAGTCCGTCAAGGAGCACAAGATCGGTTTCATTCGGTTGCAGTTTACCGATATCTTTGGGATTCCCAAGAACGTCGAGATCCCCGCAGCGAAACTAGAATCTGTCTTGGAGAAGGGCATCGCGTTCGACGGCTCTTCGATCGAGGGCTTCATGCGCATCTCCGAGTCGGATATGTACTTACAGCCCGACCCGAATACTCTTGTGATCTATCCCTGGACGATGGGGGTGGAGAACGGGCGCACGGCACGAATTATCTGTGACGTCTTGCTCCCTGACGGACGCCCATTCTCTGGGGATCCGCGCTATGTGCTCAAGCGCGCCATCGCTGAAGCTGAGAAGATGGGCTACACGATGTATGCCGGAGCAGAAGCTGAATTCTTTCTCTTCCGCCGCGCCCCCGATGGGCGCCCCTCCCTGGAGCTTCATGATCGCGGGGGGTACTTCGATCTCACCCCCCTCGATCAGGGGGAAGAAGCCCGCGCGGATATCGTTGTCGCGCTCGAGCAGATGGGCTTTGAGGTCGAAGCGGCCCATCACGAGGTCGCCCCCAGCCAACACGAGATAGACTTCCGCTACGCCGACGTGCTGCGCACAGCCGACAACATCGTGACGTTTCGTTTCGTCGTCAAGACGATGGCTATGAAGCATGGGCTTCATGCGACGTTCATGCCCAAGCCCGTCGCGGGCATCAACGGCAGCGGGATGCATACGCATATCTCGCTATGGCGCGGCTCCGAAAATGCTTTCTATGACCCCAAGGATCCCTACGGGCTGAGCGAGGTCGCCAAGAGCTTCTTAGCTGGGATTATCGAGCACATCGGGGCGATCACCGCGCTGGCCAACCCGCTCGTGAATTCCTATAAGCGTCTTGTGCCTGGGTATGAAGCCCCGGTCAATATCAGTTGGGCTCGCATCAATCGTTCGGCGCTCATTCGGGTTCCCGCGAGCAACACCCCGGAGACGTCTACCCGGATTGAGCTGCGCAGCCCCGATCCCTCGTGCAATCCGTACTTAGCCTACGCGGCGATCTTAGTCAGCGGGCTGGATGGGATCAAGCGCAAGCTGAGGGCTCCAGATCCCGTCGAAGAGAATATTTATGAGCTCACTCAAGAGCAGCGAGAGGAGCGAGGCATTGGCTCTTTGCCGGCGAGCTTAGACGAGGCGCTCGCGGCGCTCACCACAGACAAAGTTGTCACGGCTGCGCTTGGCGAGCATATCTTAGAGAAATATTTAGAAGCGAAAGAACGCGAGCTGCGCGACTATCGGCTCTCTGTGACGCCCTGGGAGATCGAACGATACTTAGAAGATTATTAAGGCCTTAGGTATTCAGAAGCCAGTATCTCTTGATACGATGGCCTCCGCCTCGATCTCCACGAGGATCTCTGGGGCGATCAGACGTCGGACCTCGACCATGCTGGTCACAGGTCGGATCGCCCCGAAGAACTCGCCGTGTGCCTTTCCGACTTGTTCCCAGTCGTCAATGTTGACGACGTATATCCGGGTGCGCACAACGTCCTCAAGTGCGGCGCCAAGCCTTCGCAAGGCAGCTTCGATGTTCTTGAGAGCCTGGACCGTTTGAGCGTAGGGGTTGCCGATCCCGACGATTTGGCCCTTGTCGTCGGTCGCTGTTGTCCCTGCGACGTGAATATAAGGCCCGACTCGTACGGCCCTGGAATAGCCGACTATGGATTCCCAGGGGGTTCCCGTCGAAACGTTCTGTCTGTTGTACATAGGCCTCCCTGCCACGTCAAGTCAGCGATTGACAGTGCATCGTTACGCCACCGTCCTTCGAGATAGAAGTCCATCGTGTAGCTTCATGGCCCTTTTATGGTGCAGGGGAATTGCCCCCTTTCCGTCATAAGATCGGCTTCTGCCGCGCCTGCAACCAATATCCCGCCGAGATCATCAACTGACCCAAGCCCCAGAGCAAGCGATGTCGAACCTTTGGTTTCTCTTGAGAACTTCGCCGTGCGTCCTGAAGCAAACGTTCCTGTTCTGCCCACCTCCACATCTCCTCCTGCCGTGCCTTGGCATACTTCTCCAACGCCAATGGGTTGAACATTGTAGACCTCCTTCTTCTGTGGTCTCTTGACATTCGCTCGCCAACCGTCTATACTTTTCATGACGGTTAGAGTATAGCAGAGAATATCTAACCTGTCAAGAGGTTTATGATGGTTATGAAAGAAGTGCCTGTAGGACAGCAAAAACCAGTGGAACCCTATGTATTCGAGCTGACTGGTGGGCGGCTCTGCTTGGACTTTGCCAACACTGTGTCCAACCACGCAGGACCTAATCCTAGAGAACACCTGCACAGCTACGCCGATTTGGTGTCTTGGGCGCGTCAAGCACATATACTCACTGACCAAGAGGCTCAGTGTCTCCTTGGAGAAGCTGTGCGCCATCCCCAAAACGCCCAGGCCGTGTTGGCCTATGCTATTGATCTTCGTGAGGCGATCTATCGGAGCTTTTCGAGGATTGCCACAGGGCAGCCGCCACTGTCGGGCGATCTTGATCTTTTGAACGCCGCGCTCTCTGCAGTGTTGCCCTATCTTCGGGTCCGGTTTGCAGAGGGCCGTTTCACATGGGAATGGGTAGACAATCAACCCGCCTTGGAGCGCATACTCTGGCCGGTGGTCCGCGATGCTGCGGAGCTCCTGACGTCTGAGGATCTGAGCCGGGTACGGGAGTGCGCCGATCCCGCCTGTGGCTGGCTCTTCATTGACCGCAGTAAAAATCATAGCCGCCGCTGGTGCGATATGAGGACCTGTGGCAATCAAGCGAAAGCTCGCAGGCACTACGAAAAGATTCGCAAGCAGAAGCTCCTCCGCTGCTCTTAACCCCCCACGCGCAGCCGCCAGATCTTGGGGAGCTCCGTGCCCAAGGTCTGCCAGCTCTCCCCACCGTCGCAGCTCACAAAGAGCTGTCCGCGCCGCTCTCGGACTTCTCCTCCGTAAAACAGTATCTCTGGATGCTCAGGGTGCAGACTGAAGCTATCGGCTGGGCCATTCTCTGGCAGGCCTGCAGCGATCTGTCGCCAGCTCCGACCGCCATCTTCGCTCTTGTACAGGGGCTCTCCATCTTGAGCGCCGTAGATATACATTCTCTGTGGATGCTTTGGGTCAAAGCAGATCGCGTGTATATATTGATCTTTCAGGGCGGCTATGGGCTTCCACGTCCGGCCCGCGTCCTCGCTGACAAAGAGCCCCTCGCCCGTTCCAGCAAAGACCCGATTGGGATTGCTCGGGTCCATCGCGACGCGATGGAGATCATGTCCGACAAGCGCCTCGTGCCACGTCTGGCCATAGTCGTGAGAGTAGATGAGAGCCCCGTGTTCCACGCCTGCGAAGATCCACGCCGGGCGCTCTGGGGAGAGTGCGATCCCGTGAATGTGCCCACCGTAGAAGGGCGCGTAGAAGAATTTCCAAGCTTTGCGACTGGACAGCCTCTCTATGCCCTCAAATGCTTGGAACGTGTGCCCTTCATCGCGGGAGATGTAGAGCATCGGCGGCTCGGTGCCCACAAAGAATGTCTTGGGATCACTGGGATGGAGCACGACATCCCAGACCCAGCGGTCTTGGAATCCTAAAAGCTCCCAGGTGCGTCCGGCGTCTTTGGTGCGATAGAGCCCCAAGCCGCGCAGCCCGCAGGCGACATAGGCGATCTGTGAATCTTTGGGATGGATAGCGATCCCACGCACGGCATTCCCCTCTATACCCCGACCAATCAGCGTCAGGCTCTTCGAGCTTGCGCGAAAGACGAACATCCCATCTTCGGTGCCGACATAGAGCAGACATGAGCCTCTCATGAGAAACCTCCCTTCTAGTACGGGCCCATTATAGCCGATAAAAGATATTTTGTCAAGTATTAAATTTTTAAACTTTACAAAGCCTCTTCAAGGCGTTATAATAAAAAAGCTTATGGAAGCGATGGTAACCCGTCAGGCGCCGGGGACGCGCCGCAAGATCTTAGAATTGCTCAAGCACAACGGCCCTATGACCGCCGAGGAGCTCAGCCGTGCGCTGGGGATTACCCCGATGGGGGTGCGCGGGCAGTTGGCCTCCCTGGAGCGGGATGGGTTCGTCTCTCATAGAGCTGTCCCGCAGAAGCTCGGACGCCCTAGCTACCTCTACGCGCTCACGGGGCTGGGGGATGAACTCTTTCCCCGCACCTACGCGCAATTTGCCATGAGCGTGTTGGAGACGATCCGCGCCCTTGACGGCGCTCAAGCCATCGAGCGGCTCTTCGATGCTCGCACGGAGCTTTTAGCTGCCCAGTATCGCTCGCGTATGAACGGCAAGACCCTCCCAGAGCGTGTCGCGGAACTCGCCAAGATCCGCACTGAAGAGGGCTACATGGCCGATTGGGAAGAACTCGACCAAAATATTTTTTTGCTGAAAGAGCACAACTGCGCCATCTGTCACATCGCGCAACAGTGCTCCACCGCGTGCACCCATGAGTTAGAGCTCTTCCAGCGCGTCTTTGATGACGCCGAGGTCACTCGCGAGAAGCACATGCTCAAAGGCGACTGGGCTTGCACATATGTGATTCGCCCAAAGAGCTAAACCCTTATGGCAACCAACGTGCTTATCTACGACGGCCAATGCGCATACTGTCGGGGGTTTGCGCGCCTGGTGCGCATGCTGGACGTTCGCCAGAGGTTTGCGCTGCTCCCTTTTGCAAGCGAGTCTGCTCAGAGGCTGTTGCGCGCCCAGTTTGGCGAAGACTTTGGGTTCTCGATGTTTCTCTTTGAAGAAGACTCCGTCAGCTGGGGGCGCGAAGCCGCGCAGCGCATCGTGCGCAAGCTCGGATTGCCCGGAGCTCGTTTAGCGTTCTGGCTCTACCCCCTGATCGTTGCGACGGTCTCGCGCGTGACAGGCCGGGAGCGCACCGTCTGTGGGCCGGCGTGCGTCCAGCACCAAGACAGATGCCAAGCCCTCCCCCTGCAAGCCCCTCTCAAGGGAGAGTTACAAAAGCTCTTGCTCAGTCTATGACGCGAATTTCCATCCCCGCTGGCAGGGCTTGCAGAAGTCTCTTGCCGTAGGAGCGCGTGAGAATCCGCTCATCTAAGATGTGCACTTCTCCAGAGTCGGTCGCGGTGCGGATGAGTCGCCCAAACCCTTGCTTGAGCTTCAAGGCCGCCCGCGGAAGAATATACTCAGCAAACGGGTCGCGGCCTTCCTCGCGCAGGCGCTCCACCCGGGCTTCATGCACGGGGTCGTCGGGCACTTCAAAGGGGATCTTGGTGATGATCACAGCGCGCAGGGCCGGCCCGGGCACGTCTATCCCCTCCCAAAATGAGTCCAAACCCAATAAGACAGCATTACCGTCAGTCTTGAATTGCGAGAGCAGCTGGGAGCGTGGCGCCTCCCCCTGGCAGAGCACAGGGATGCGAACCCCAAGCTGCTCGCGCACTCGCTGAGCTGTCTCGTTGAGAGCTCGCGCGTTAGTGAAGAGCGCCAACGCACCTCCGCCGGTGCGCTCGACGATGGTCACTATCCGACGCGCTACCTCATCGACATAGTGCTCTGAGAAGTTTCCCCGCTCGGGAGGCTGGACCCTGTGGATGAAGAGCCGCGCTTGTCGGACATAATCGAACGACGACTCCAGCGCAAGTCTTTCGCCCGTGATGCCCAGCTGACGCTCGATATAGCTGAAGTCTCCGCCAAGCGACAGCGTGGCTGACGTCACAATAACAGACGAGAAGCGCGAAAGCAGCCCATCTTGCAGCTCAGTCTTCGGGGAGAGCGGCGCGACGGAGAGCGCGGCTCTGTCTTCAAAAGACTCGATCCAGCGCACTAAGGGCGAGCCCGTTGGAGCGGGCTCGAGGAAATTGAGCAAGGTCGCGCTCACTTCTTCTATCCATGCTGCACATTTGCGAATTTTCACAAGATGCGCCCGTTGGTCGCTCTGAGCAAAGAGGGTCGGCGACTCCTTGGCTAAAAAGTCTTCTATTACCCCATGGAGCTCAACGAGTGCACGGAGCAAGAGCTCTGCTTCGGTGCGCAGGACGAACTCCGCTGGGGCGACGCGACGGCGCTCCGCCGGGTAATAGAGGCGCACCTGCTCGAAGAATGCTGGGGCAAACCTCTGGAGCCGAGAGAGCACAGCTTGAGCTTTCGCAGCCAAGCGTCGATCGAGCGTCGTCATCTCTCGGACGAGGGTCTCGATAGTGCGCCCGCTCACCTGGCGTGTGAACGCTTGAGAGAACACGTCTTCGAGCGCATGAGCCTCATCAATAATCAAAATTTCTGCATCGGGCAGGAGCCCATGCCCAGACTCACGCCAGAGCGTCGCATCGGCAGCAAGAAGCGCGTGATTGACCACCAAGAGATCTGCGCCAAACCATCGTTCTCGTGCGCGAAAATAAAAGCACTCATCATAATAAGGGCAGTCTTGTCTGAGGCACCCCGCGGCGTCAGCGCTCACGTCGCTCCAGAGGGGACTGGGCGGGACAAGCGACTCCAGAGAGCCATCTTCAGTGTGCTGGGCCCAGCGCACCAGTCGTGTGTGCTCTTGAGCTTCGAGGGGGGTTTTGGGCTGAAATCCATGGAGCGCCAGCAGACAGAGATAGTTTGAAAACCCCTTGGCCTCAGCAAAGCGAAAGCCCTTCACGCGCGCCAGCAGGGGCAGGTCTTTCTGTATGAGCTGATCTTGCAAGTTCTTCTTATTGGTCGAGATGATCGTGCGCTTCCCAGAGAGGATGGCTGGGATGGCGTAAGCGAAGGTCTTGCCCACACCGGTGGGGGCTTCGACGAGCAAGACTCCCCCAGAGCGCATGGCACGCTCACACGCGGTCACCATTGCCTGTTGGGAGGGGCGCACCTCAAAGTCTGCGATATGCTCTGTGAGTCTCTGAAGAAATTCTCTGCCGGTCACAGCTGTAAGTATACTCGGCAGCGGGCGGGCGTGCGAGTTGGCAGGACGAGAGTTTTTTGGTATCTTGAAGTATCACTCTATACAGGGGTTGATGCCCATGCACACCAATCACGTCTTTCACGTCTATGGCCGGTGGGAGGGCGGCGTAAACGGCAGAGGCGAGATCGTCAACGAGCACCAGACGATACGCACGCCCTTTGGGGTGGCCGAGGAGTTTGGAGGGATTGGGGGGCCGACCAATCCCGAAGAGCTCTTTCTTTCGGCGGCGTGCTCGTGCTATCTCATCACGCTCGCGTATGTTGCCGAGAAGATGCGTCTGCCCGTCAAGAGGCTCGAATGTGAGGCCGAAGGGCGCGTCGCGCCCCACGAGGAGGGCGGGTTTCACTTCACGGAAATTATCTTAAAACCCCATTTTGAACTGGAGGGCGACCCCAAGGCCCACGACATGGCCATCGCGCGCGCCGTCAAGCTTGCCGAACAACGGTGCATCATCTCTCGCGCTGTGAAGGGCGCCGTCAGATACGAGATCAGGCCCACCGTGAGGGTCTAGAGGCGCTCGAGCACCGTGGCGATCCCCTGGCCAAACCCGATGCACATTGTTACTAAGCCAAACTGAGCATCGCGGCGTTCGAGCTCATAGAGAATCTTTGTGAAGAGAATAGCCCCTGTTGCGCCCAGCGGGTGCCCGTGCGCGATCGCCCCACCGTTGACGTTGACGCGCTCCCAGGGGACGTTCAGCTCTCTGCCCCAGGCGATGGGCACCGACGCGAACGCTTCATTGCACTCAAATACATCTATATCTCTGAGCGCCAGCCCCGCTTTGTGCAGGGCTTTCTTTGTAGCTGGGATTGGCCCCGTTAACATGAGAGTCGGATCTACTCCGGCGACCGCCCACGAACGAAAGCGCGCCTTGGGCTTGTAGCCCAGCGCTTTGGCTTTGTCGCGGGTCATCAGCAGGAGCGCTGCGGCCCCGTCGCTGATCTGCGAAGAGTTTCCCGCGGTGATGCGTCCGTTGGGGCGGAAGACCGGCGCGAGCTTGGCGAGCTTCGCTCGGCCCTCCTCTGGGGAAGTGTAGCGTCGGACGCCCTCGTCGTGTGTTATGACTCTTCCGTTGAGCGTGACGGGGACGATCTGGCCGTCAAAATATCCAGAATCTTGGGCGTGCGCCGCCTTCAGATGGCTCTGCAGAGAAAATTCGTCCAGTTCTTCGCGAGAAATCCCCCAGCGCTCGGCGATGCGCTCCGCCGATTCCCCTTGGGGGACGATCTCGTATTTTGCTAAAAGTTTTGGATTGAGTGGCTTGTCTAAATCTGAGCCCATCGGTTCGCGGGTCATGCTCTCGATCCCGCCGGCGATCGCGCAGTCGCAGACGCCGGCCAAGATCTCTTGGGCCGCAAAGTGAATCGCTTGTTGGGAGGAGCCGCACAGGCGATTGACCGTGACCCCTGCAGACTCGATGGGCAAGTCGGCTTCGAGCGCCATGATCCGAGCGATGTTAAAGCCCTGCTCGCCTCGAGCAGTGACGCACCCAAAGACGACGTCTTCGATTTCAGAGAGACCGATGCGCGTGCGATCCAGCAGCGCTTTGATAGCGAGAACGCCGAGTTCGTCAGCGCGGGTATCTTTGAAAAAACCCTGGTGTTTCCCGATGGGCGTGCGAACCGCCTCAACAATGACGGGCTCGCGACCAGCGTCGATCGTCATATTACAGTTCGCCCATAGCTGCCAGGCCGTCGAGCAGGTCCTTCACCAGGGAGTCCACGTCGTTGTACGGGAATCGAGCCTTCCCGCCGAGCTTCTGCGACAACTCCATGGCTGTCCACGATTTGTTCCCCGCGGTGAATTTGGTCATCGGCCCCTGGGGCAGCACCGGGAGCAGATCGAAGACGCTCCTGACGGGGTACTTGGCTTTGCCGAAGACACTCTTGAGTTGGGCTTCTAATTCTTCGCGCGCACCCATGATGGACCTCCTTGTTGGCGCTTATATTTTGCCACAAGAGACGAGCAGTTGTCAAGCAGTTAGCGCGAGCGGCGCCCACGCACCAGAGCACTATGAACCGAATCGGTGAGCGTGTGAATGATATTGGGCAGCCAAAGCCCTGCGATAAGAATACTCAAGAGCTTCATAGCTATTGGTGGCGCGTTCAGGGAGTCAAGCGGGACCGCCCAGACGCGAAGATAGCTCAGCCCCAAGGCAATCACCAGAGCGAGAACTCCCAAATACCCCAGACGGGTCAGAGTGCCAAAGAGCAGGCTATGGCTGACCCCGCGATGCTTAAAGATCTTCGTATAGGGAATCCAGAGAAAGCCCAGCACCCCCCAGCGACGACGACTGCGATTGTGCCGTAAGTCCAAGTCAGGGCTGAGCCATAAGCTCGAGCAGAGATACGCTCCGGCGAAGATGGCTATCTCTTTCCAACCGACGTCTATGAGCTGAGCTCTTTCGGCGAGCACGAGCGAGGCGACACAGAGGGGCAGCAGAAACAATTCGATGCGCAGATGCGTCCTTCCCGACGGCATAGCGAGCTCACTCTACAGCAAGACCGTGCTTGGGGAAAGCCCCGGTGTCTTGGTGGGACGGCTCAAGGTTCCCTGCTTGACTGTGGGGGGCTGCGAGCATACAATGAGGGCAAGGAGTTGGCCCAGGAGGCTGTGCGGCACCCTCTCGGGACACAGGGGGAGCGTCAATTCGCGTTCAGTCCCGATGGGAAGCTGGTGGCCTCGGGCTCCGGTGATAATACGATCAAGCTGTGGGATGTGAGCGATCTGGTGGGGAGGTGAGGGGCAGGCAGCGCAGGCAGAAGACCAAAGCTAGGAATAGCTGTCAGCGAGCAAAATGCCCACTTCGTCGGCTTAGGGTACAATACTTGAAGGTGGTCTAGCATGGCGCAAATCGCTGAACGCATTGAAATCGATCCCCACATCCATCACGGCAAGCCGGTCATCGCAGGCACTCGGGTGCCGGTCCACATGGTACTAGGGCTCTTGGCTAACGGCGTGACTCCCGAAGAGATCATCCGAGATTACTACGATCACATCACTAAAGAAGATATTCTCGCGTGCATTCGCTACGCGCAGGCCCTCGTGGAAGAGGAAGAAGTTCACGCCGTCTAGCAATGGCCCGCTTTTTAGCGGACGAGTGCACCTTCACTGCTACGGTCCGCCTCATGAGGGATTTGGGGTTTCAAGTGCAGCGCGTCCAGGAACTAAGCATGACTGGCGCGGCTGATATGGACGTCTTTCAGAAGGCCCAACAGCTGCAAGCAGTCCTCGTGACGAATGATCAAGGCTTTGGGGATGTGCGGACCTATCCACCTTCATCGCATCAAGGGGTAATCGTCTTGAAGATGGAGCCCGATCCTAAAAAGGTGCAAGCAGTCCACCGCGTGCTAAAGGAACTCCTGAAAAAGGAGCAACGATTTGAGCGGTGTCTTTTTGTGGTGGACACGAGTACATATCGCAAGCGAACAAAACCTTAACGAGCTTTTGCCGGAAGTGGCGCTTTTGGCTTCGGGCTCCTACAGAGAGATCAAGCTGTGGGATGTGAGCGATCTGGTGGGGAGGTGAGAGAGTAGGACAGTTATTAGTAATCCCGGCGCGAGAAGAGATAGATTCCCAAGGCCAGCATGACCACGGCAAAGAGCGCCGAAGACCACATGGAAAACCCCCAAGAGCTCACTGTGCTCTCCAGGCCGATCAGCTTGACCATGAGGGCTTCCAAATCTTTGGTCTTGGGAAGAATATCATACAGAACATCGAGGGCTTTCCCGAACACAGGCGAAAGCCCTCGGAAGAGGTCACGCGATGCCGCCAAGTGCGAAAGCCCCCACACAATCAGGGTGGCCACGAGCGCCAAGCCCGTCCCCTCGCTCAGCAGCGCCATCAGCGCGGCAAAGCTATAGAAGACCGCAAACAAGAAGACGACAACCAAGCCCGCCTCAATCAGCCCCGTCTCTGTCATGCCCGTCTTCCATAGCAACAGCATCCACAGCCCCACACAAAAGAGCATCGTCGTGACAAAGACTAAGAGCACTCCGCCCAGATAGCGAGCCAAATAGAGCTCCCAGCGCGCGATGGGCCTCGCTAACAAAAGATAGAGCCTGCCCCGCGCAAGCATGCTCGAAAACAGCCCAGTTGCGATAAATAACCCCAAAAAGAGCCCCCACGGATTGAGCAAGCTCACGGCCAAGGCCTCGACGATATTCGCAAACATCGAAATGGGTATCTCAGGCACTCGGTTCCCAAAGATATAGAGCGTGATCATCCCAGGCTGGCCCTCCACATGACGGACACTGATCCCGAACGCAAAGAACAAGAGCAAGAGAAACACAATAGCGGCCAGCGCAAGAGAAGTCCTTCGGGCCCACGACTCCCGCCAACTCTCTTCGATGATCGCCCAGAAAGCTAAAGCGTTCATAGTGAATCTGTCGCGTGTGGCCCGCGAATCAGCTCTACGAACACGTCCTCGAGGCTCTTGCCCTGGGTCAGCTCCTCAACGGTGCCTTCTGTGAGGAGCTGACCCTGATGGAGAATCGCCACGCGATCGCAAATTCTTTCGATTTCCGTAAGCACATGCGAGCTGATAAAGACCGTCGTCCCCTCACCCTTGAGTCTTAGGAGAAGATCTTTGACATCCTTGCGTCCGAGGGGATCTAAGTTGGCTGTGGGCTCATCTAAGATCAAGAGCTTGGGCTTGTTGAGCAACGCTTGCGCAAGACCGAGGCGCTGGCGCATCCCTTTGGAGAATTCTCTGACTTTGGAAGCGCGCCGGTCGTCCAGCCCTACAAGCTTCAAGAGCGCATCGACGTGCGCGCGATCGTGGATGCCCGAGAGCTTGCTGAAGAAATCCAGGACTTGCCAAGCTTTTAAGTACTCCGGCAGCTGGTGATCTTCAGGGAGATATCCCACGAGTCGGCGCGCCTCTGCGCGGCGGCTGTCGAGCCCAAACAGCTTAACCGTGCCGCGATCAGCAGATACAATCCCCAAAAGAATCTTGATGAGCGTCGTCTTGCCTGCGCCGTTGGGGCCGAGCAGCCCGAAGATCTCGCCCTCTTGGACGCGCAAGCTCACGCCCCGGAGCGCCTCAATGCCAGTGCGCCGCACAATCCCTCGATAAGTTTTGTAAAGCTCGATGGCTTCAAGAGCGTCGCCCATGATCAAGCTCCTAGGATAAGCGTTGCGCTATGGGGATGTCAAGTTGGCTCTCGGGGGGACAATGCGCGCACCTGGCGAGCAGCGGTAGGGCCTTCTGGTTTTCAGCAACTGGTCGCAGTTCGATACCCAAGGATTCTCATTAAAATAACGTTCCGGTAACGATCTCTTGGCGCAGGGACCGCACCCCCTTGACAAATCCCTGTGAATGTGCTATAGTACATTTAGCTGTACGACTTGTCTTGGTCGTTGCGACATATGATGTGACCCATCGAAGGCGCTGCACCAGCCAAGTTCGACCCTCCGACACGTGACGTTGCCGGGGCCTACACCCCTGATGCACGAGACGGACGTCGAGACGGGAATAAGACAGCAGAAAGGGGTTGTGCACATGGTAACCGGCAAAGTCAAGTGGTTCAACGACGCCAAGGGCTATGGCTTCATCCAACAGGATAACGGCGGCCCGGACGTCTTTGTGCACTTCTCAGCCATCAAGGCCGAGGGGTTCAAGACCTTGCGCGAGGGCCAAGCGGTGGAGTTCGAGATCACCAGCGACGCCAAAGGCCCCCGAGCCGCAAACGTCCAGCCCAAATAAGCGCGTCTGATCACACAGACAGCTTGTCCCCGGCACGGGCACTGCCCTGCCGGGGATCTTTTTGGGGTTGCAGAATGCCCCCATTTCGTCTATTGTAGAGTTGACAGCGAGGTGTCATCCTATGGCCGACCGATCCCGAAATCGTCGCAACAGTGAAGAGCGTCCGCCCCTGGAGCCTGGTGGGCCAGGCCGCCCCGAAGGTCGCATTCGTGCTGTAGCTATCCTAGAAGAGATCCTGCGCTATACCCCACAAAACGATCCACGCATGGGGCTGTTAGAGCTGCTCTATGAGCAGCTCCAGGCCGACGAGCGCGCCTACCGCGAGGCCCAGGAGACCATCCGACAGTTCAACGAAACGTATGAGAAGCTGACATCCCCAGCCAATCGCATCGGCACGTTCTTAGGGGCGCCCCAAGAGGGCATCGCCTATATCGCCGTGGGCGATGCCGAGTACTATGCCAACGTTGATCCTAAGCTCGACGTGAAGCAGCTCAAGGTGGGCACTCGCGTCAAGATCAATGAAGCGTTTGCCGTGGTCGGCGATATTGGGTATCACCCTGAGGGCCCCATGGTGAAGGTCGCCGAGGTCCTGCCCGATGGGAGATTGAGAATTGCCATGGATGCCCAGATGGGCTCCGGGCGGATCGTGCTGCGCTCTTCAGATCTAGCAGAAAAAGCTCTCAAAGTTGGGGACGAGGTACGCCTTGAGCCGACGATGCGCGTGGCGCTGGAGCATTTTCAGAAATCTGAGGTGCGCGGGTATTTCTTAGAGAAAATCCCTGAAATCCCGTGGGAGAAGATCGGCGGCCAAGAAGAAGCGATCTCCCTCATCCGTGATACGATCGAGCGCCCGCTGCTTTATCCGGAGCTCTATAAAAAGTTTGGCAAGCGCCATCTGAAGGGGATCTTGCTCTATGGGCCTCCTGGCTGTGGCAAGACTCTCATTGGGAAAGCTACAGCGTATAATCTCACCAAAGCGTATCGGGAGCGCACGGGGCGCGACGTGCGCGAGTACTTTATGCTCATCAACGGGCCGCAGCTGCTCAACATGTGGCTGGGGGAGACGGAGCGCTTTATTCGAGAGATCTTCGCGGCGGCGCGCGAGCGCGCCAAGGAAGGGTACTTAGTCTTCATCTTCATCGATGAGGCCGACGCCCTGCTGCGGGTGCGCAGCTCCGGCAGATACTTAAATATCGCGAACACGGTCGTGCCCCAGTTTGCCGCGGAGATGGACGGGCTGGTCTCACTAGAGAACGTCGTCGTCATGCTCACGAGCAATCGTCCTGACTATATTGACCCGGCGATCTTGCGCCCGGAGCGCATCGACCGAAAGGTCAAAGTCGGGCGTCCCAACCGCGACGCATCGCGCGCTATTTTTGCGATCTATCTGGACGAGAGCGTCCCACTCGATCCAGAGACGGTCACCAAGCACGGCAGCCCTGAGGCGGCGCGACAGGCATTAGTCGAGCACGCAGCAGATTATCTCTTCCGCAGGGACCGAGAGACCGCGTTTTTAGAAGTTGTGCTCAAGAGCGGGCGGCGCGAGACGCTCTATTGGTGCGATCTCGTCAGTGGCGCTCTCATTATGTCCGCCGTGGAGCGCGCCAAAGATATGGCCATCAGACGGTGTATCGAGAAGGGCACCGACACCGAGGGCGTCAGTTTAGAAGACCTCAAAGGAGCGATTCGGCAAGAGTACAAAGAGAGCGAGATCTTCCCCAAGACGGATTATCTTGAAGATTGGCTGAAGCTCTTGGACTACGATCCAGAAGAGGTCGTCGAGGTGCGCCCGGTGCGTGAGAGTCGTGAGCGCCGTGCCGGCGAGATGGTGGTGTAGGACAATGGTGAAGCCTGCAGTGACTAAGCACCCACATATTGAGTGCCACGCTGAAGTTTGTGGCGGTGAGCCAGTGATCAAAGGAACGCGGATCACTGTGGGGCTCATCGCAGAATTGGAGCAAATGGGCAAGACAGCTGATGAGATCGTGGCGCTCTATCCCCATATCACGCACGCTCAGGTCTACGATGCACTGGCATATTATTATGACAACAAAGGAGAGATAGATCGCTACCGCCAAGAGAATTCCGAAGAGCATTTACGCCAGAAATACAAAGGGGCCTCTTGGATGAAGTGAAACTTTATCTGGACGAAAATATCACTCCGATGTTAGCAAGTGTGTTGCGAGGGCGAGGGTATGACGTGGTCAGCGCGCACGAGGTCGGCATGAGGGGCAAATCAGATGAAGAGCAACTAGAATACGCCGTCTCGCGGGGACGTGCTTTGCTGACGTTCAATGCCAAGCACTTTGCTCCTCTGGCTGAAAAGTATTTCAAGAAAGGCCGAGAGCATCACGGGATCGTCGCCACAAAAACCCTCGACTTGCCCGGGTTGATCCGCTTGACAATCAACCTGCTCCACCGTGCTAAAACTGAAGAACTGAAGAATAATTTTGTCTGGCTGGAGAGCTATCGCTGAGCGTCATACTGGTGATTTTGCTTGAGTGCAAGCTCTTCGATCAACTTTGGAATCTGGCGGAAGTCATCCGTATGCGCTGCAGCGACTTTGGTCAGCTCTGGGTCCTTGGGCGCAAATGCGATCGCCAAGCCGGCGCTTTTCATCACGGGGATATCATTGAGATGGTCCCCAACAAAGCAGACTTCTTTCGGATCTAAGCCCTCACGCCGGCACAGCTCCAGAAAATGACGATCTTTCCCCCAAAGATAGACGCGCTGCTCGCACTCGCCCGTGAAGACCCCGTCGCACACTCGCAGCCCGTTAGCAAGATAAAAGTCCATCCCCAGGTCATCACAGATATATGCAGCGATACGGTCGAGCCCGCTCGTGAGAATCCCCAGTTTGTACTGACGCTTGAGCTGTGCTATGGTCTCGCGGGCGCCGGGCGTGTACGGCGGCGGCAAGATCGCCCTGTAGATCTTCTCAGCAGAGATGCCCTTCAAAAGCCGCGCGTTAGCCTCCGTCCACTCCCAGTACAACTCTCTTTTAGGAAAGTAATGCTCCATCAAGCAATCCCATTGCTCTTTGAGCCCAGCAGCATACCCAAGAGCATCCCAACTGCTCTGGAAGGGCCCATCGTACTGCACAAGCGTCCCGTCCATGTCGAAGATCACAGCTTTGATCGTCACGGTGCCTCCTCACTCTGAAAGCATAAGTTTACCACACCCTTGCCAGGCTGTGCCAACTGCGCTACAATGCCCTCTAGACTCTCGTAGGAAAGGAGCACCCTATGCCCATATCGCTCGAAAACTTGCCCAGTGAGTTTCACCGGAAGTTCGTGCCAGCTCACGCAAATCTTGGAGACTGGGATCAAATCAAACCCTTGCTCGAAGAGCTGGAGCGTCGCCCTATCAAAACGGCGACTGATCTTGAGCAATGGTTACTCGACTCTTCTGAACTTGGTGCAGCCATCGGCGAAGAAGCCGCCGTCCGCCGCATCCGCATGACGTGTGATACCGAGAACGAAGAATATCGTAGAGCGTTCTTGCACTTTGTCGAGAACATTCAGCCCAGGCTGAGAGAATACGGCCATCGGCTCAATGTGAAATATGTGCAGAGTCCCACTCGCGAGAGCTTGCCCAAGTCACGCTACTTCGTCTACGACCGCAGCACCGCCAACCAAGTCGAGATCTTCCGTGAAGAGAATATCCCACTCATGACTGAGGCTACGAAGCTCGCTCAAAAGTATCAAGTGATATCTGGGGCGCAGACGGTGCATTTCGACGGGCGCGAGCAGACTCTGCAACAGATGGCAAAATACTTAGAAGAGCCCGATAGGGCGCTGCGCCAGAGCGCGTGGGAGAAGATCGAAGAACGCCGCCTCACAGATCGCGAGGCTTTCAACGAACTGTATGATCAGCTGATCGAGCTGCGCCAAAAGATCGCCCAGAACGCGGGATTTGCAAACTATCGCGATTATGTCTTCAAAGCGTTCGAGCGCTTTGAGTACACTCCCGAGGACTGCCGGCGCTATCACGATGCCGTCGAAAGATATATAGTGCCGTTGATGCGCGAGCTTCAGGGGAGACGGCAGCGCGAGATGGGCCTTGCTGAACTGCGCCCTTGGGATCTGGCGGCAGACCCGCAGGGGCGACCGCCACTGCGCCCCTTCCAGAGAGCTCAAGAACTCATTGACGGCTGCCACGAGATCTTTTATCAGCTCGACAGCGAGCTTGGGGCCCAGTTTCGCCGCATGGCCGAGCTCAATCTCTTTGACTTAGAGAGCCGCAAGGGCAAAGCCCCCGGCGGCTACCAAGCAACACTAACTGAGCGCCGGCTGCCGTTTATCTTTATGAATGCTGTCGGGCGCAATGCCGATTTGCGAACGATGCTCCACGAATCGGGTCACGCATTCCACACGATGGCCACGCGCACTGAATCATTACTGAGCTATCGCCATGCGCCGACGGAGTTTTCCGAAGTCGCTTCGATGGGTATGGAGCTGCTCTCTCAGCCATATCTGACGACCTTTTACTCTGCTGATGAAGCCCAGCGCGCTGCGCGCGAACACCTTGAGGGGATAGTCTATCTGCTGCCGTGGGTCGCAACGATTGATGCGTTTCAGCATTGGGTCTACACGCATCCTGGGCACAGTGTTGCTGAGCGTGAAGCCTATTGGCTAGAGCTGCGTCGGCGCTTTGGCGGGATCGAGAATTGGGCTGGCTATGAAGAAGCCCAGCGCAACTTCTGGCAGCGCCAGCTCCACCTCTACCTGCACCCGTTCTATTATATTGAGTATGGGATTGCACAACTGGGGGCGCTGCAGCTTTATGCGCGCGCCAAGAGAGATCCTCAAGAAGCTCTTCTTGCGTACAAGCGGGCCTTAGCGCTTGGGGGCTCGCGGCCGTTGCCAGAGCTCTTTGCCGCCGCGGGGCTGAAGTTCGACTTCGGCGAGAAGACCGTCAGCCAAGCAGCAGCACTGCTGCGCCATGAGCTCTTATAACCTGCGCCACGGCAGCGCCCAGCGCTCCAGCAGCGTCAGCAGCCCAAAGAGCCCTATACCCAACAGAGCTAACGCCAAGATCGCCGCGAAGACTAAATCAGTCTTGAGCGTCGCGTTGGCGCGCAGCATCACATAGCCCAAGCCCGCTTGCGCTCCCACCCACTCGCCGATCACCGCGCCCACGACGCTGAGCGTGATCCCCACCCGCGCCCCAGAAAAGAGAAACGGCAACGCTGAGGGAAGCTGCACCTTTCGCAAGATCTGACGCTTTGAGGCGCCAAAAATCTTTAGCAGATCTATCAAATCGGGGTCGGCCGCCCGCAGGCCATCTACCGTGTTCACAACAATGGGAAAGAACGCGATGATCGCCGCTACGGTCACTTTGGGCCAGATCGTAAACCCCAGCCAAAGCTTGAGCAACGGCGCAATGGCAAAGAGCGGCATGTTCTGCAAGAAAATAATAATGGGGTAGAAGACGCGTTCGAGTGTCTTACTGTAGAAGATCGCTAGCGCCAACGCGAACGCGCTCACCAGCGCGATCACAAACCCCAGAGCGATCTCGCCCAGCGTGACGAGAAAGTGCTCAGCGAGCAGCGAAAAATCCAAGACAAAGCGCGTGGCGATCTGACTTGGCGGAGGGAGAAGAAACACCGGCACCCCTGCCAGACGCACGGATGCTTCCCATGCGACCAGCAGCCCACCAAACACCAACACCGCTGGATGGATGAGGCGACGACTCAACAATGACTCCCTCTCAGATCTCTCAAGCCCTTAGGGGTCGGACAGTCAGGCGTCACAGTCACGGTGACGTCCTTGGATGCGCTGAACGCCCCATCACTGACGGTCAAACGAAAGACGAGTGTGGACGGTTCGGCTGGCGCAAGAAAGATCGCATAGAGAGTCTCAGCCCCAAAGAGCAAGACCGGCGGCCCTGAGATCTGATCCCAGCGATAGCGCAAGAGGTCACCGTCTGGGTCTGAACTGTCAAACGCGCTGAGCAAGACGATCTGATAGGGTGTGACGGTCTGATCGGGATTCGTGGCAGCTTGCGGAGGCTGATTGGCCCGTACATAAATTCTGAGCTCTCTCGAGACGCTCTCGTAGTCTGTGCGCGCGATGAAGCGGACTAGTAGGGGCTCTTCGGGGTTGGTGACGTGCGCTTCGGTCGGGGTGAAGGTGAAGACTTGGACGGCCTCGCCTTGGCGCCAGACCGACTCAAACGATGCGTTATCTGGGAGCCAGCTTGCGATCAATTTGATAGGAACCCACAAGGGCATGCCACGGGCTTGCACCCAGACCTGGAGTGTCTGTCCAAGCCGCATGGTGCATGCGAGGGCTCCCTCAAGATCAGGAGCGCAGAGGGCCCAGGGGCCAAAGAGCTCAAGATCGAGCTGAACTGAAGCCATCTGAGCCTGTGTGACCGATGGGACGAACACCGCCACAAGAGCGAATACGAGCACGATCCTGACAGACTTCATAACTCCCCCTTTAACTGATGATCGCGTGGTAGCTTATTCTAGCACACAGACGGGGAGGATGTCTATTCTGATGCTCTTCATAGCTGTTGCCACTCCACTATCAATCTTCACAACACACTGCGCATCTCGCGCTTGCACTCCCGGAGCGTCCTCCCAAAGGCAATAGCTCCTGGGCATGGGCGGATAGTGCCGCAGTATGTGCCGTCTTCCAACGAAGTCTACACCATGAACAAGAGCGAAGCAAGACGCCAACTCGTGCAGACCTCCCTGAAGACGGGCTCCATTGCCCGCACCGCCCGGCTCTGGCAGACCAGCCGTCGGTGGTACGCACCTGGGTGCGCCGCTTCCAAGCCCAGGGCCAGGCCGGGCTGGCCGACCGCAGCCGCCGCCCACATTCCTGTCCACGCCAGACTCAACCGGCTCTGCTTGGATCGCATCTCGACCGATTGGGTCCTAGTAACCATCTCTTGACCCATTACAGCCTTGGGCCGGCGGATCAATCCGCCGGCTCAGCAGATAGAAGCGTGCTGAAGCACGCTCCCTAGTCTGCGGGCTTCCATCTTCTGAGCCGGATGCTTCATCCGGCCATTTGCTCTATCTATGAGCAAGGTGTTGGCATTGCGGAAGATCAGGGTTCTGAGGTTGCTGTAAGTTTAACTGATATTCGCCCGATCCTTTCTCCCCACGGGTTACTACCACGTGCAGGAGCGTGTACGCCGCGGGCTGGCTGAGAACGCACTCCTCGGTGAGCGGGAAGACCTCATAGCTTCCCGAAAGTCTTTGAGCCACAATATGCACGCGAAACTCCGTGTCGGGACTGCCGCGGAAGCGCAGCGCCAGCGATTTTTCAGACTTGGGCGTGATGCGCAAGAAGTGTATTCCATAAGGGTGGCGCACCACTAAGGGTGCTCCAGCATTGATGATCTCCTCTGGAGCTGGGCAAGTCTCTATTGTCCATTGCAAGCCACTTGTCTCTCCTTCTAAAGATCGTCTGGAGCAGATCTGGGGGTAGGGATTCCCCCAATTGCTCTGCTCTATGGTGAGGGCCTTTTGGCCTGTCCACTCCCCGATGAAGACCGGCACGGGCACGTAGGAGGTCTCCTCTTCCGCGCGCGGGTAGAGCCACTGGGCGTCTCGAAGATCTCGTGCGGCCAAGGCCACTGCGAACTCCGTCCAGAGTTCCAAGAAGGGCTTGCCGACCAGCTTACCCAGTTCCCGACGCCAAGCCGGCCATCCCTCGGTCTTGATAGCTTCAAAGAGACGCCGGATGAGTTCTGCACCGCCATAGCGATCAGCAACGTAGCGCCAGAAGAGCCAGCCTCCGTAGGCGGAGAAAGTATACTTCTTCAGGTCAACATCAGTGGCCCCTAGGAGTAAATGGCGAGCGCCTACTGTGCAATCTGGCCCAGCACGAGAGAAGATCTCATAGGAAGCCCAAACAGCCGTGCCCTCAATGAGAAAGCCATCCCTCGCTCTGAGGACCCCATACCCCAAGTCTTGGATGGTATGAAAGAACTCGTGGGCCCCGGTAACCTGCCAGCAAAGATACTCATTATGTGCAAGCAAGGGAATAGGACCAAACCATCCCCACCTGTGTTGTCCTCCGCGGAATTTATGCTTGACCACGAAGTGTTGATAAGCCCACTCCTTACCCCAAGCAAGGGCTATTACCATTGGTCTAGCCGCCGGATCTTTATACGCGATCGTAAAGTGTGGGGTCCGAAATAACAGGCTGCCCTCCGACGATACTTCGGACCCCCGAGGTCGCTCAGCAGCAGGGGCTGCGGATAATACCAAGGTGAGGAGCGCTACCGTTAGCGCATAAGCCACCCCTTTATGTAGCCCTCTTGAACGAGATGGGTGCAAGCTTGTATCTTTTAACGGAAACATGGAATCTGTCTATACCCACAGACTAAAAACCCGAAAATTGGAACGGTCTCGCATTCCCATCTCACACACACGCAGCCAAGGGGGAGATTGAAGCAGTAGAATTCGGGCGGGAAGGGAATTTCGCCACCGCATGAAGCAGGGGAGCCGTCATCGCTGCTAAAGGTAAAGCAGACCTGCTGTGCCAGTGGAACTAGCCGAGTTCGCGGCTGGCTTGACGTTCCCATTTGGCTTCCGCAACTCGAGCGCATTGGCCCTTGCTTCACCGATCCCACGATAACTTCCCCGGACTCCGACCAGCTCCGGGCTTCAAGAATGACGACTTGGTTGCCTGTCCGTGTGCTAATGATCAACCAAACCTCTCGTCTGGTTTCATCAATGCCTGCGCTGGCCCAGCCTTTGGTAATCCCACGCTGCTTCAGGAAGTCAGCGGCTTGTTGCAGGACACCACGAATCTGATCTGGATTCAAGGAGAGCAGAGAGCTTGTGGCCCCACTCGCTTGTCGATAGTCTCTGCGTCGCCCTTGAGAGGTCACCGCCGTAGCATTCGACCCCTGAGGAGTACGGAAATAGAGAATCTCTCCTTGAGGATTGAAGGGGATCGAGATCACCACGTTCTGCGCTCCAGAAAATACCTTGGCCGCGTTGAGATTGGGCCTCAGCCCTTGTGATTCCAACTGCTGTTGCAGTTGCTGAACTTGAGGATCGGCCAGCGCCTGCACGATAAGAGCCTCGGCGCTGTTCTGAGAAACTCTAGCGAGACACAAGCCGTTTGCACTCTGAGTTGCCTGTGGGCCGGATGTTGGGAAGCTGACGAGCGTCTGCCGACCCGAGGAGCCAAGTAACGCCAACTTGCCCAGCTTACGTACCAGCTTTCCCTCACTATTCCGAACCGTCACGACATAGAGATAGACCCCGCTGGCTACACGACGCCCCTCATAGCTGAGCTTGTTCCACGAGAGGCTCGAACAATTCAGAGCACCGCTGTCGAAGAGTCGTTGTCCCGTCAACCCGAAGACCTCCACGCGCATCTCTTGCGCCCCTTGGGCGGTGAAGCGCACTTGATCCGGCTCGATACTCAGTCTAACCGATAAACCTTCTCCTGCAAAACTGGGAACTCCGAAGACCAGCGCTAAGCCACCGAGCACGCTGAGCAGAACGAGCTTCTTCATGAGAAATGCCTCCTTCTTAAATTTGTGATCTTGGGCCGTTCAACCGCCATACTGCTTTGGTTTTTGCGCCTCACCTCCTTGGACATCGTCTTCAGTGTTTTCACCCTTAAAGTAATTATACCCCCCACTATTTATTTGTCAAGAGTAACCGGTCCCTGCGCCAAGAGATCGTTACCAGGGGGAGGTGTGGCAATGGCTCAAGAAAGCGGGCATCCTCTCACGGGCACGACTTTGGCAGAGTGCCCAAGGAGTTTGCGGTGCTGCCGCCCATTGTGTTAGATAGGATCTCGACCGATTGGGTCCTGGGCCCTGGTAACCATCTCTTGACCCATTACAACTTGTCAAGATGATTATCCTTGGCTTATAATGCTCTGCAAGGAGGATTCTATGGCCGTTGCAACAGAGATTCGCGCCCCACGCGGAACTCAGCTCACGTGCAAAAGCTGGCTCACCGAAGCCCCCATGAGAATGTTGATGAATAACTTAGACCCCGAAGTCGCCGGAGACCCAGCGAACTTAATCGTCTATGGCGGCACGGGCAAGGCCGCCCGATCTTGGCAAGACTTTTGGGCCATTGTCAATACCCTGAAAGAATTAGAGCTCGACGAGACGCTCTTGGTGCAGTCTGGCAAGCCCGTCGCAGTCTTCAAGACCCACCCCGATGCCCCCCGCGTGCTTATTGCAAATTCACTCTTAGTCCCCCATTGGGCGACGTGGGAGAAGTTCAGAGAATTAGAGCGCAAGGGCTTGATTATGTACGGCCAGATGACCGCGGGCAGTTGGATCTATATTGGCACCCAAGGGATTCTGCAGGGTACCTATGAGACGTTGGCTTCGGTAGCGAAGAAGCACTTTGGCGGCTCTCTCAGAGGGAAATTTGTGCTGTCTGCAGGCCTGGGAGAGATGGGTGGCGCCCAGCCCCTCGCGATCACCATGAACGAGGGCGTCGGACTGATCGTCGAGATCAATTCCGAGAAGATCAAACGACGCTTGAAGACAAACTATCTCGACACGTGGACGCATGATCTTGATGAAGCCCTCGATCTTGTGAGAGAGCACACGAGATCGGGGAGAGCAATCTCTCTTGGGCTTCTGGGCAATGCTGCCGACGTCTACCCTGAACTTGTCCGAAGGGGGATCATCCCCGACGTGGTCACCGACCAGACGGCAGCTCACGATGAGCTCAACGGCTACGTCCCCGGCGGCATGAGCTATGACGAAGCGCTGCAGCTGCGCCGCGAGAACCCACAGAGATATAGTGAGCTCTCGTTCGCATCGATGGTGCGGCACGTGCAAGCGATGATCGAGATGCAGAAAGCTGGCGCGGTTGTCTTCGATTATGGGAATAATTTACGGGGGCAGGCCCAGCGGGGCGGACACCCAAACCCCTTTCAGTTTCCAGGCTTTGTCCCGGCGTATATTCGACCGTTGTTCTGTGAGGGGAAAGGCCCGTTCCGCTGGGCAGCCCTCTCCGGCGACCCACAAGATATCTATAGGACAGATCAAGCAATCCTTGAGCTCTTCCCCCATGACGAAGCCCTCTGCCGCTGGATCACGATGGCGCAAAAGCGCGTGAAGTTTCAGGGGTTGCCCGCGCGCATCTGTTGGCTGGGCTATGGCGACCGTGCCAAAGCCGGGCTCTACTTTAATGAACTGGTGCGCACGGGCGAGCTCAAAGCCCCCATTGTCATCGGGCGCGATCACTTGGATGCGGGCTCAGTCGCTTCGCCGTACAGGGAGACCGAAGGGATGAAGGACGGCTCGGATGCTATCGCGGACTGGCCCATTCTCAATGCGCTCTTGAATGCGGTCTGCGGGGCGACGTGGGTCTCGGTCCATCATGGTGGCGGTGTTGGCATTGGGAAGTCCATTCACGCAGGGATGGTGATCGTCTGCGACGGCACCAAAGAAGCCGATAGGCGCTTAGAGCGCGTCTTGACGGCCGATCCGGGCCTAGGAGTAGTGCGCCACGCCGATGCCGGCTACGAAGAGGCGATCAGGGTCGTTCGGGAGAAGGGCATCAGGATGCCGAGATTATTATAGGAGGGCTGCAACTATGAGCAAAACGCGCGGCGGCTTTCTGAGACCTTGGCAGGTCTCACAGTATCTGGGCATCTCTATAGAGCAAGTCTATGAGATGATAGAGTCTGGAGAACTGCCCGCAGAGAAGATCGAGGGGCGCTGGCGCATCAATCTCGAGAAGCTCGAGCGCTGGCTCGATGAGGATGTCCCCCCACAAGAGATAGAGAAACTTGCCAAGCGCCTCAACGTCAGCGAAGAAAAAGTCCAAGAGTTCTTCAAGAAAGTTGGGCGCTGATCACACTTCAATGAGCTTCTTCTTGGGCGCACCCGTCAGCACACGACAGCCCTGCTCTTCGACAACTGCGACGTCTTCGATGCGCACCCCGCCCCATCCCGGCAGATAGATCCCAGGCTCGATCGTGACCACGTTGCCTGCCTGCAGCCTGTCTTTCCCCAAGGGCGACAGACGCGGGCTCTCATGCACATCGAGTCCCAAGCCGTGTCCGGTGCCATGCCCAAAATTCTTTTTGTACCCAGCCTGGGCAATCGTTTCCCGGGCGGGAGCGTCGGCTTGCTTGCTGGTCAGCCCCGCCCGTAAGTTTCTTATGGCGCGCTCTTGAGCCTCGAGCACGATCTTATAAATCTTCTTCTGCGCTGCACTAGCGCGGCCGACTACGACCGTGCGTGTGAGATCTGCGCAGTAGTGGTCTACTTTCGCCCCCATGTCGAAGAGCACAAAATCGCCCTTCTGGACCTCTCGATCTTGGGGTTCATAATGGGGCATAGCTGTCGTTATCCCCGTGGCGACGATGCTCTCGAACGCCAAGCCGTCGCCCCCGTGGGTGCGAATATATTGTTCGATCTCCCAAGCGAGCTCGCGCTCGGTTACCCCGGGCTTGACTCTGCCCAAGATGAACTCAAAAGCTTTATCAGTCAAACGAATAGCGCGCGCCATCGCTGCGATCTCGGAGTCATCTTTCACGGTGCGCAACGTCTCGACGAACCCTACGACGGGCACGAGCTTCGCTCTTTTGAGCCTATCGCGCACCTGATGGAAGAGCCAGGTGCTGGTCGTCGGCGCGTTGATCCCAACGTTTTTGAGCTTGAGCTTTCTGATCTGTTGAGCGACGACGGTCGTCGCTCGACCCTTGAGTTCAGATATCTCGTAGCCGGAGACGATCTCCCTCGCACGGGTGATGTAGCGAGAGTCAGTCAAGAAGATCTGACGGTCTTTGGTGACGATGAGGACACCAAACGACCCGCCAAAGCCCGTCAAATAATAGAGATTGGAACGATCGGAGCCCTCAATATTAATAAGACAGAACGCCTCAAGTCTTTTCCGTCGTAACTGATCACGAAGCCGCTCGAGACGAACTGCATAGGCGTTCATAGTGCAGCTGATTATATACGAAAACCTGGGCCGAGGCGAACAAGCAGGTCATGCCAGGACACCCGTCCCACGCCATCAAGACAAATCGCCAGAGAGGTCTCGACAGCAGTCCTTCAGAAGCGGCTTCCTATCGCGTATAACAAAAACACTCAGCCGGAGCCTACGCCCTCTCTCCTCACCAAGGGCGAGGCCGGCACGGGGGAGGTGCGCCGTGGGCACGCCAAAGTTGGTCGTTGCCGTACTCGTGCTGGTTACGCTGGGTATCGTCATGGTCGCCAGCGCCAGCCTGCCCATCGCTGCCATCCGATACGAACAGCCCTCGTATCTGCTCATAAAACATCTCATCGCGCTCGCCGTGGGACTCTGCGTCTTCTGGATCTGTTGGCGTTTAGACTATCGAGTCTTCTTGAAGATAGATCATATTGTGCTGCTGGCAGCGCTGGGGTTGACCGCTCTGACGCTCGTTCCTGGGCTGTCCACGCGAGGGAGCTGGCTGCGCCTGCCTGGCCCATTCCAGCTCCAACCCACAGAATTCTTAAAGCTTGCTCTTGTTATCTCGTGTGCAGCCTTCTGCGTGCGCAAAGAAGATCGCCTCCACGAGTTCTCCGAAGGCGTCTTGCCTCCCCTCATAGTGACGACCCTCGCGGCCATGATGGCCCTCAAGCAGTCCGATTTCGCTATGGCGCTCATCTTCTTCCTCATTGTCTTCTGCATGCTCTTTCTCGGGGGTGCTCGGCTGGCGCATCTGGTCGGGATCGTGCTGGCGACCGTGCCCGCCCTGGCTGCCCTTGTTTGGCTCGCCCCCTATCGCTTCGGACGAGTGCTCGCTTTTCTCGATCCGTTCAAATATAGCACAACTGAGGGCTACCAGTTGGTGCAGTCACTGACAGCGATCGGATCTGGGGGCCTGATGGGGCGCGGCTTGGGGGAAAGCCGCGGGAAATTGCTCTTCCTGCCAGAGCCGCACAACGATTTTATCTTCTCCATTATTGGGGAGGAGCTCGGGCTGATCGGCGGTTTCATCGTGCTCGGGCTGTTCGCGTATCTGACATGGGGGGGATATCTCATTGCGTCGCGGGCAGCGGACCGGTTCGGAAGATTGCTCGCAGGAGGGATCACTGTTACTCTTGCGGCGCAAGCGTGTATCAACCTCGGGGTCACCACGGGGATCTTGCCCGTCACCGGCCTGACCCTGCCGTTCATCAGCTACGGCGGCTCATCGTTGATCGTCTCACTGGCTATGGTTGGGATTCTTGGCAACATCTCACGAAAGGGCTCGCATGTTGAGAGTCGTCGTCTGTGGGGGCGGGACGGGGGGACATCTCTATCCCGCCCTCGCGATTTTGGAAGGGTTGCGGCACGCTGAGCCAAACGCGCGGCTTGTGTACGTGGGGAGCCGTTACGGACTCGAGGCCACCGTGATGCCGCGCTACAGATGGGTTGAGTTCTATAAGCTCCCCATCCGCGGGATCGCGCGGCCAGGGCAACGCCCCTGGTGGTTCTGCTGGGCGCTGCTCGCCCTCTTCCAGCTTCCCATCGCGCTCGCGCAAGCACTTCTGATCGTCCTTAGACAGAGACCCCATCTGATCATCGGCGTTGGGGGCTATGGGGCGTTTGCGCCTGTGCTCTGGGGAATTCTTCTGGGGATCCCGATCTTCTTGCACGAACAGAATTCTGTTCCGGGGATAGTGACGCGGCTCTTTGCCCCGTGGGCGAGCAAAGTCTTTCTCACTTACCCACAGACAGCCCGCTATCTGCGAGCGCGCCATGTCGTCGTGACCGGGCTTCCCATCCGCCCAGAGGTGCTGTCGGCCCGCCCCGACCCCCAGCGGTTCGGCCTGCACCAAGACATAAAAACTGTGCTCGTCTTCGGCGGCAGCCGGGGATCCCAGCTCTTAACCGAAACGGCCTGTGAGACAGCGCGCTCTCTAAGTACAGTCCAGTTTCTCATCGTCACGGGATCTTCTTCCCAATCTCCCTGCCCTCCAAGGGAGAGCCTTGGGGAGAGAGTAGTTCTTGTTCCATACATTCACGAGATGGGCACAGCGCTCTCCACCGCTGATCTTGTGATCTGTCGCGCGGGGGCAGGGACGCTTGCCGAGCTTGCTGCCTTGCGCAAGCCCGCTATTGTCGTCCCTTGGCCAGGCGCAGCCGCTTCGCACCAGATGGCCAATGCCAACTCTCTCGCCCATCTCGGCTTGTTCTCTGTAGTGCCAGAGTCCGAACTCACCCCTCAACGACTCGTTGAGGAGATCACAACAGCGCTGCAACGACACGCTGCACTCTCATCCCATCGAGAGACTCAGCCTCCGGCAGCGCTCACCCATATCCTGCGCGAGGTGTTTTCCGATGCGACCAGAACATACGACACATCTGCACTTTATCGGAATCGGCGGCGACGGCATGAGTGGGTTGGCCAAAGTCTATTCTGAGCTGGGGTTCCGCATCACCGGGTGCAACCTCGAAGAGAACCAGCGCACCCGGCAGCTGCGCGCCCTGGGCGTGCCCGTGGCTATTGGGCACTCGTCGGACCATCTCCAGAGCGCTACGCACGTCATCGTCTCCTCGGCCATCCCTCCAGATACTAAAGAATTGCTCGAAGCCCAACGCTTGGGCCTGCCGATCCTCCATCGCCTCGAGCTGCTGCACGAGCTCACCACACAACGCTTCACCATTGGGGTTGCCGGCACCCACGGCAAGACGACCACC
This sequence comes from Candidatus Fraserbacteria bacterium, assembly GCA_947085185.1. Classification (GTDB taxonomy): domain Bacteria; phylum Bipolaricaulota; class Bipolaricaulia; order RBG-16-55-9; family DRXL01; genus JANXCC01. The sequence continues at coordinate 35,916 of CAMTVK010000019.1, forward strand.
GCCGCGATGATCGCCACGGTGCTCGAGCGCGCTTGGCTCGATCCCACGTTTGTCATCGGTGCGGCCTCTCCGACGTTGGGCACTCATGCCCGCTTGGGCATGGGCCCCCATCTCGTCGCGGAAGTGTGCGAGAGCGATGGGCATTTTTTAAAGCTCCACCCGCAGATCGCCGTGATTACGAACATCGGTCGAGATCATTTGAATTTCTATGGCAGCGCACAAGCGCTTTGGGCGAGTTTCACCCAATTTGCTCACCAGAGCGATCTGTGCATCGCGTGCGCCGACGACCCCGGAGCCCGACGCGCCGTCATCGAGGGAGGGGCTCGTCTCTCCATGCCCCTCACCTACAGCATCGAGTGCCCTGCAGACTTGGTCGCCCATGATATTGTGTTTCATCAATTTCACACGGCGTTTGAGATCTCATGGCGGGGACGCCATGTGGGGCACGTCGAGCTCTTGCACGCCCCTGGCATACATAACGTCTATAATGCATTAGCAGCTCTGCTAGTAGGCCGTCAGCTTGGCCTCTCTTTTGCTGATATGGCCGCGCATCTGAGAGACTTCCAGCTCCCAGAAAGACGCTTCCAAGTGCTCATCAATAATGGGATCACCGTCGTGGATGACTACGCCCATCTTCCCGAACAGATCCAGCGCAACCTCCAAGCGATCCGCCAAAGCTGGCATCCCGCACGGATCGTCGCGCTCTTCCAGCCCCACCGCTTCACCCGCACGTATTATCTGGGTCGGGAGTTCAGCACGGCATTCGATCTCGCAGATACGGTCATCCTGACAGATATCTACCCGGCATTCGAGCGCCCCATCCCCGGCGTGGACGTCGGACTCATTCTCGAGGCCCTGCGCCGTCGGCACCACGCTGTCGTGTACGTGCCGCGCGGGAAGGATTTCGTGCACCGGCTCAAGGAGCTCTTACGCCCCGGCGATTTCGTCATCGGCTTTGGTGCCGGGGACTTAGGAGCGGAGCTGCATCGGTTCGCTCGCGCTTGGAATCAGAAAGATCAGGAGGACTCTCATGAAGCTTCGGGAGAGTAAGCTCTGCGAAGAGCTTCAGAGCCGCCTCCAAGGGGTCGTCAAAACTCATGAACCCTTGGCACGACATACATCGTTGCGGATCGGCGGCCCGGCAGATTACTTTGTCATTCCCGCTTCGCTCGAAGATATCTTGGAGACGCTCGATTTTGCCGGTGAGCACGGCTTGCCGTGGATCGTCCTGGGGAATGGTACCAACGTGCTCTTCCCCGACGAGGGCTATCGAGGAGTTGTTCTGAAGTTGGGGCCAAGCCTAGGCCGCATCGAACTCCACGAAGACAGAGTGCGCGCCCAAGCGGGAGCCAGCTTGGCCGCCCTGATCTCCCGTGTTCGTTCTTTGGGGTTGCGCGATCTGGACTTTTTAGTGGGCATCCCTGGCAGCGTCGGTGGCGCTCTCGTCATGAATGCTGGCATCCCCGAGGGGGCTGTCTCCGACGTGGTCACCAGGGTGGGGGCATTGACTTTTGACAAAAAATTGATTACTCTTACTCCCGAGGAATGTCGCTTCGGCTACCGATCGAGCCGGTTTCAGGAGGAACGGCTGATCGTGATCGAGGGAGAGTTTGCCTTGGGAAGAGGGAAATCCTGGGATGGTGAGGAGTTACTGAGACGACGCAAGGAGCGCCAGCCCTTGGGGGTGCCCAGCCCCGGCTGCGTCTTCCGTAACCCGGTGGGGGTGAAGGCCACCGCCGGGCAGCTCATCGAGCGCGCGGGGTTGAAGGGATACCGGGTAGGCGGCGCGAGTATTTCCGTAAAGCATGCGAACTTTATCGTCAATGAAGGGGGGGCGACCAGTCGAGATGTCCTCCAGCTAATTGACATCGCCCGGTCGGTTGTGCTTAAATATTGGGGGGTGGAGTTACAGCTGGAGCTCGCCGTCGTCGCCTGAACGATGTGCGGCGGTTGATCATACAAGCGAGCATCGGGCTCTTGCTCGGCGTCTTGGCAGCCAGTCGCGTGCCGTGGCAGGAGTATATAGCCGTACGAGAGATCGCCGTCAAGGGTGGTGAGAGGATCCAAGCCGAGGCGGTCCTGCAGAGATTTCCGATCCAAATCGGAATGAATTGGCTGACGGCCGACACCGAGGCCGCGCGGCAGGCCCTCTTGCGTCTCCCTCCCGTCCGTGAAGCGCAAGTCGCGCGAGCCCTGTGGGGACGTATTCTCGTCACCATTCACGAACGGGAGCCGCTGGCCGTCGTCCAGCTGGGCAAACAGCTCTTCTGGATGGACACCGAAGGAGTCCTCTACCACCAGGCTGAGCAGGCGTTTGGGCCGGTTCTCCTCGAACCAGATGTGCAAGAGACCGAGCGCGGCCCACGCCTGGCCGATCTCTTCTTGCTCGTGCCCCTCAGCGCCCTGATGGCCGCGCCGGGGGATTTCTTGAATCGTATCTCTACTGTGCGTTTTGAAGGGAGCTCTATGAGAGTGTCTCTGCGGAATGGCCCTGACGTCTGGCTGAACGCCTACGACGTGCGGGGGGAATTGCCACGCCTGCAACGGGTGTTGCGCGCGCTGGCCGCTCACAAGCTGCAGACGGTGGACCTGCGCTTTGAGCGCCTAGTCGTCGTTCGCAAAAGACGGTGAGGTGGTGATCTGGGAATGGGGGAGATCATTGTTGGCTTGGACATTGGCACCACGAAAGTCGTTGCCCTCGTCTGCAACGTCGAGGACTCGCACATCGAGATCATTGGGATGGGCAAAGCCCCATCTCGCGGGCTCGAGAAGGGCGTAGTCGTAGACATCGGCGAGACCACAGCTTCGATTAAGCGCGCCATCGAAGAAGCCGAGAACATGGCCGATGTCAAGATCGAGCGCGTCTACGCGGGCATCGCGGGAAAACACATCTCTTCGATCAACAACTCTGGGACCGTCTCGATCTCGCGGGACACAAAGATCATTACACTCGATGACGTGCAACGGGTGATCGACACCGCGCAGGCCGTGCAGATCACCCCAGACAGCCAGCTCATCCACGTCATCCCCAGGCAGTATATCGTCGACGGACAAGAGGGAATCACGGACCCCGTCGGTATGACCGGGACTCGGCTCGAAGTGGACGTGCACATCGTGACCGGCTCGATCACAGCTGTGCATAATATTCGACGCTGCGTGGAAAACCTTGGGATCGAAGTCGAGCAGATCGTGCTCCAGCCATTGGCCAGCAGTTATGCGATCTTGAACGAGGCCGAAAAAGAGCTTGGCGTCGCCCTGATGGACATCGGGGGCGGGACGACCGATATCGCGATCTTCCGCGGCGGCGACATCTGGTTCAGCAAGATCCTGCCCATCGCCGGAGAGCATATCACCAACGACATCGCAGTAGGCCTGCGAGTCAGCTACGAAGAGGCCGAACGCATCAAGATCCAAGAGGGCCTCCCCAGAATCCTCGACGAAGCCGCCGAAGAAGAACGCATCGAGATCACGACGATCAGCGAAGAGAAGAAGCTCATCGCCAAGAGAAAGCTCGCGAAGATCATCGAGCCCAGGCTCGAAGAGCTGTTTGATCTCGCCATGGGAGAGATCGAGAACGTCGGGTATCGCGATCTCATCCCTGCGGGGATCGTCCTGACCGGCGGAACTTCGCTGTTGAAAGGGCTCCCGGAGTTCGTCTCCGAGCGCTACGACATCTCGGTGCGCCGGGGGAGGAACCCTCAGGGGATTCACGGATTGCGAGACATCGTCGAGAGCCCCGTGTATTCTACAGTGATCGGCCTGGTGAAGTACGCCGTGGAATCGAAGGAGTATCTGCACCGGTTTGGCGAATATTCTAGGCCTCGCTCGTGGGGGATCACCCGCAACCGGGGTTTCTCTGGGCTTTTGGGGAAGTTACTGCGCTGGTTCACCCGATTCTTCCGAGGTTAGGGGGTCTGTATGGGCCGCAACGGGTTGGCACGGATCAAAGTGATCGGCGTTGGAGGCGGGGGCGGCAACGCCGTGGACCGCATGAAGAAAGCCAAAGTCAAAGACGTCGAACTGATCGTGGTCAACACCGACGCACAGGTGCTTTCGATCATAGAAGCCGATCGGACTGTGCAGATTGGGGCGAAGCTCACCGCGGGATTGGGGGCTGGGGGAAACCCTGAGATTGGACGGAAGGCCGCAGAAGAGTCTGAAGCTGAGCTTGCAGAGCTGCTCGAAGACACCGATATGGTCTTCCTCACCGTAGGGATGGGTGGGGGCACGGGGACCGGGGCCTCGCCGGTGATCGCGCGGCTGGCCCGCGAGGCCGGCATCTTGACCGTCGCTATCGTCACCAAGCCCTTCTCGTTTGAGGGGCGGCTCCGAGCAGAGCGCGCCAAAAAGGGCATCGAAGAGCTCCGCCAATACGTGGACACGCTCATCGCTATCCCCAATGATCGTCTGCTGAAGGTCGCCCCCCCCGATATGCCCTTGGTGAAAGCATTCGAGCTGGCCGACGACATCTTGCGCCAGGGGGTGCAAGGCATCTCAGATCTGATTACGACCCCAGGGATGATCAATCTCGACTTTGCCGACGTCGAAGCGACGATGCGTAACGCCGGGACGGCCCTCATGGGTATCGGCGAAGGGGAGGGCGAAAATCGCACCCGCGACGCGGCCCGCAACGCCATCACCAGCCCCCTCCTAGAGGGATCCATCGAAGGGGCTCAAAAACTCATCTTAAATATTACGGGAGGGCCGGATCTCTCGCTCGAAGAGGTGACCGAGGCCGCATCGCTCGTACAAGACACGCTCTCCGACCAAGCCGATATCTTCTTTGGCGCGGTCGTGCGCGAGGGCTACGACCGAGTGCGGATCACCGTGATCGCCACAGGGTTCAAAGAGCACGAAGAGCTCTCCAAAGAAGAGAAGATCGAGCGCGGCATAGACGACGAAGAAGAGATGATCGAGAAGGTCGAGCGCAGCATCCGCAAGGCCCATTCCGACGATTGGGACATCCCCACATTCTTACGCAAGCGCAAGAACGATTAGAAGTCCATTCTGATGGGCATACAGACGTATAAGAAGCCCTGATCCGCTTCGCTGTCCCCTGGCTCAAGCAGCCCGGCACTCTCCGCATCCGCCACCCACAGATGCACTTCATCGCTCTGGAGACGCTTGAGCGCATCTATGAGATACTCCGCGCGAAAGCTGATCTTTATAGCTTGGGCCTTCTTTTTGAGGGGCAGCACCTCGCGGGCTTCGCCCTTCTCCGCTGCTTGAGAGCTGAGCACAAGCTGCGAGTCCTCGACGCTCAAGATGACCGCATTCGACTCCTCCGCAGCAGTGATCTGTGCCCGCTGCAACGCTTCTAAGAAGAGCTTTCTGTCGAGAGAGAGTCCAATGGGATTTTCTTTGGGGATGACCTTCTCAAAGTCGGGATAGGCCTCTTCAATGAGCCGCCCCACGAAGACCACCGAGCCGACTTTAAAGAAGAGATAATTTTCAGCGTGATAGAGTTCCGCGTGCTCGGCATCGAGCTGTGCCATAATACTAACGAGATCGCGCAGGGAGTCCGCGGCGACCAAAAACTCCCCCTCACGAGAGGCCTTCTGCACCAAAGACTCCGCTTTGAGCGCCAGACGATACCCGTTCGTCGCTACGACCTTGAGCGTCTCTTTCTCAAGGACTATATTGACCCCCGTCAGGCTCAACCGAGACGTCTCGCGCGCCGACAGCGCCGCATACACGACCAGCTCTAAGCTGCGCTCAAGCTGCTTCTTCCCCACCGTGCAGATGGGCTTCTCCGGCAGCGCTGGGACTTCAGGGTAGTCCTCCAACGACAGCCGAAAGAGATCGAACGTCGCCCCACCGGAGGTGAGCTCGACTTTCCCCGTGCCGGAGATCGTCTTCAGCTCTACGGTCTCTGCCGGCAGGGTGCTAGCGATCTTCACCAGCAATTCGCCGTTGAGCACAAGTGCCTCGTCTCCTCCACGGTTCTCTATGGGGACGGAGCACCACAGAGCCCGCTCCAAGTCGGTCGCGTAGAGCATGAGCTGATGTTTTTTGGTCTCCAGCTTCAGCCCCGCTAAGATGGGCATGCTCGTGGCTTTCCCTAAAGCCCGGCTGACGATCTTGACCCCAGAGAGAAATTCATTCCGTCTGCATGAAAACTCCATACTTACTCGTTCCCTCCTTGTCGGTGCAGAAGCGACTGAACGATTTCCCAAATCTGTTCCGCCAGCTCTTGGGCCGGGCGCGTCGCATCGAGCAAGACGCTGCGCGGGATCTTGTGCGCAAGTTCACAATATCCCTGCCGCACGCGCTCGTGAAATGCTCGCCCCGCTCGCTCCAACCGATCGAACGCCTCCCTCTTGCGCGCCCGTGCCAGCTCGATGGGAAGATCGAGAATGATCGTGAGAGACGGCTCTATCCCATCGGTGGCTATCTCGTTCAAGTGCTGCACGAGAGCGAAGTCGAGGCCGCGACCATAGCTCTGATACGCCAAGCTCGCCAAAGCGAAGCGGTCCGAAAGCACCACGCGCCCGTCTTTGAGCGCCGGACGGAGCACCGCACGGGTCAGCTCGCTGCGCGAGGCCTCATAGAGCAAAAGCTCCGTCATGGGGTCCATCTCCAACGGGCGCTCCAGCACAATCTGCCTGATCTGCTCCCCCACAGGGGTAGACCCAGGCTCACGAAGCACAAGGGCCTCGATGCCGTACCCGCGCAAACGCTCTTGTAACGCGTGAATCTGCGTAGATTTCCCGCTGCCATCAATCCCCTCAAACACAATGAAGACGCCCTCATGGCTCATACGTGCTCCTGCTCAGTAACACCGTGATGGGCCAGCAGCGCCAAGAGCACCAAGCCCGTCCCAACAACGATCGCCGTGTCGGCGAAATTGAACACAGGCCAACTGAAATCCTGCCAACGCAGCTCGAGAAAATCTATGACCGCGCCCCGGGTGAAACGATCTATTAAGTTCCCTAAAGCTCCCCCAGCGATACAGATCAGCCCGACGGTCAGAGCTCGGCGCTGGGGCCCCCCACACAACAACATCCCCATAATCCCTACGCTGACAATAACCCCAAGAACCGCGATCACACCCCCAAAGCCCTGAAAGAGCCCAAACGCCCCCCCCTCATTGGAAGTAAGCGTCAGACGCAAAAATCCATCTATAATTTCGACGGGTCGCCCAGGCTCTAAAGCCCTGAGAGCCAGCGCCTTGCTCACTTGATCGAGCGCTACTATCCCGGCAATGGCCAACAATCTCCGTCGCCTCATTGGGCACAGTATAGCGACCAGAACAAGAAAAATCAATTTGCAGTTCCGTGCTCTTTGCTTTATACTCTAACAGAGGTGAAGCCTGATGACCGCTAAGCCCTGGCTCCGACATTACCCCGACGACATCCCACCCACCCTGAATTATCCAGAAAAGCCCCTCTATGACTTTCTCGATCGCTCCGCCCTCTCTCACGAGAGAGCGCCAGCACTCATCTTCTTCGGGCAACGGATCAGTTATGGACAGCTCCGCGAGCTCACCGATCGCTTCGCTGCAGCTCTCGCACAGATCGGAGCCAAGCCCGGCGAAAAGATCTCCCTGATGCTCCCTAACATCCCCCAGTTTGTGATCGCGTTCTATGGCGCGCTCAAAGCGGGCCTCACCGTCGTCCAGACGAACCCTCTGTACACCGAAGACGAACTCCTCGTTATATTAAAAGACTCCCAAGCCGAGACGCTCATCACGCTCGATCGCTTCTATGAAAAAGTCCTGCATGTCCGAGAGCAAACTCATCTCAAGCGCGTCATCGTCACCGGGGTCCAAGAGTTCTTCCCCGGGTTGCTGCGCTTGGGATATCTCCTCAAAGAGCGCCCGAAGAGAATAAGACCAGCTCCTCCGAACGTCTATCTCTTCTCTGATTTGATTCGCCATGCCCCAGCGCATCCTCCAGAGATCCCCGTGAAAAGCAGCGATATCGCACTCTTTCAGTACACAGGGGGAACGACGGGGATTCCCAAGGGGGCCATGCTCACTCATAAGAATCTCGTCGCGAACACGCTGCAAGCGTGCTCGTGGTTCCCTCGCGCCCGACCTGCCCAAGAGACGTGTCTGTGTGTGCTCCCTCTCTTCCATGTCTACGCCATGACCGTCGCGCTCAATCTCTCTATGGCGCTTGCGGCAGGGCTCATCTTGGTCCCACGCTTCCAGATAGACGAGCTCTTAAAGATCATAGATCGTGAACGCCCTACGCTCTTTCCCGGTGCCCCTACGCTCTACGCCGCTATCGCCAACCATCCACGAGTGAAAGACTATCATGTCAGTTCCATCAAAGCATGCCTCAGCGGTTCCGCCCCGCTCCCGCTGGAAGTCAAACGGCGCTTTGAAGAGCTGACCGGCGCGGCGCTCGTCGAGGGCTACGGGCTTTCAGAAGCTTCCCCGGTGACCCATTGCAACCCGCTCTATGGGAAGCAAGTGTCAGGGAGCATCGGCATCCCCCTCCCCGATACCGACGCGAAGATCGTCGATCCAACTTCGGAGCGCGAGCTGCCCCTTGGAGAGATCGGAGAGCTCGTCGTAAGCGGCCCTCAAGTGATGGCGGGCTATTGGAACCGCCCGGAGGAGACCGCTCTTGCGCTGCGCGGCGGCTGGCTCCATACGGGCGACCTCGCGCGCATGGACCAAGACGGCTATTTCTATATCGTGGACCGCCTCAAAGAGATGATCATCTGTTCTGGATTAAAAGTCTATCCCCGCGAGGTCGAAGAGGTCTTATATAAGCATCCCAAGGTGCTCGAAGCTGCGGTCATTGGGGTTCCCGACGCCTATCGCGGCGAGACCGTCAAGGCGCTCATCGTCCCTAAGCCCGGGACAAACCCAACAGCCGAGGAAATCAAGAGATTCTGCGCTGAGCACCTAGCCAAATATAAAGTCCCAACGATCGTCGAGTTCCGTGAAGTGCTGCCCAAGAGCATCATTGGGAAGGTTTTAAAGAAAGACCTGCGATGAACTGCGGCGATATCTCTCTGTGCTTTGCTGTTGCGGCTTCTCAGAGCTCGCTGAACTGGCTCACCCCACAAGAGATGCGCGCTCTGGAGCGGATCACATCCGAGCAGCATCGCCGGGACTGGCTTGCCGGACGGAAAGCCGCCAAAGAGCTTCTTCGACGATACTTTCTCTCAACAGGGCTTGCACTTAATGCAGCTCAGATCGAGATTGCCAATGACGAGCACGGGGCCCCCTATCTTGTGAGCCCTTCTCCAGCTCCTCTCATCTCGATCGCGCACAGCGCCGGACATGGCTTCGCCGGCCTGTGCGCGCACCGTTCTATCGGAGTAGATCTCCAACAAATACGCCCAGTGCGCCCCACACTCCAAGAGCGCGTGCTCGCTGAGCACGAGCACAAGCAGCTCGCGGGCGCTAAGAGCAAAGAAGCAGAAAGAGAAGGGATACTCGTCTTCTGGGCGCTCAAGGAAGCGACCATCAAAGCTCAAAGAACTCGTCCTGCCCCAGCGTTCCGCGAGATCCTCGTGACCCTGACAACACCAGGGCACGCAGAGATCTCTTGGCGATCCCAGAGATTCACAGCCCAGTGGGGCCGCTGGAGAGGGTTCATCTGGGCCTGGGTCTCTAACTGTTGAGCTCGACGATCGTCACGCCGTCGCCGCCTTGGGTGGGCGGGGCAGACTCAAAGCTCTTCACGATGGGCAGGGTTGCCAAGTGCTTGCGAATCTCTTTGCGCAAGATGCCAGCGCCCTTGCCATGCACGATATACCCGCGCGTCAGCCCCGCTAACACTAAGCGATCTAAATAGAGATCGAGCTCCCGGAGGGCTTCACTGACGGTCATGCCCCGCACGTTCAATTCTAATGCCGGAGCTGAAGCCACATCGAAATGCACCGAGATCGTGCGCCGCTCCGCCTCGCTCATCTGAGCGCGAGTTGGTTGGACCAAATCCGAGAGCTTGGCCCACAAGCGCAGCCCGCCCACATCCACTTCGATGCGTTCCGCAGCGACGATCTTTCGCACGACGCCGATCTTCTTAGACCCACGAAATTGCACAGGCAGCCCCTTCCGAAGCTGCTCCAAAGGGATAGGAACATCAGCGGGCTCTTGGCGGAGCTGCTGCCCTGCCTCAGCCAGACGACTGCCTAGCTCTTGGACTTCCTTGAGCTTTGCGCGCAGGCGTTCTTCATCGGCGCGCTGCTTGGCAATGTGTAAAGCCTCTTCTAAAGCCCCCCGCGCTTGTTTCAAGAGGTGCTCCAGACGGCGAAGCTCGTGAGTTAGGGCTTCTTCTTTGCGGCGGCGCAGTTCCTCAAGTTTTTGGGTATACTCGGCTTTGAGCTCTTCCAATTCGTGGGCACGCTGGCTTATCGCGAGCCGTTCGTGCGCGAGCTCGCTGCGCTCCTGCTGAAGCTTCTGAAGAACATCCTCGACCCGCACTTGCCCTTCGGTCAAGTGCGTCTTCGCCAGAGCTACAACGTGCGGCGGCACCCCAAGGCGCTCCGCAATGATGAACGCATTGCTTGCGCCCACCCCTTCAACGATCTTATACGTGGGCGAAAGCGTCTCAATATCGAATGCGACAGAACAAGTCTTTAGCTTCGGATGCTGATATGCGAAGTGCTTGATCGCGCTCAAATGCGTCGTAACGATAAGCTTGGCGTTGGAATCGAGCAATGTCTGTAGGAGCGCGATCCCCAAGGCTGCGCCCTCCGTAGGATCGGTGCCCGCACCAAGCTCGTCAATGAGCACCAAAGTCTGGGGATCTGCCTCGCGCAAGATCTCAACGAGATTTTTCATATGGGCAGAGAATGTACTGAGATTCTGCTGGATGGACTGCTCATCGCCGATGTCTGTAAAAATCTTCTGAAAGAGCACGATTGTGCTCTCAGGGGCAGCGGGAATGGGAATCCCCGATTGCGCCATGAGCGTCAGCAGCCCGACGGTCTTGAGCGAGACGGTCTTGCCGCCGGTGTTGGGCCCGGTGATGACCATCCCCTGGAAGGGTGCTCCCAGACGGATATCAATGGGCACAACGGCCGTCTGATCGAGCAAGGGATGGCGCGCCTCAATCAAGTGCAGGGGGCCATCTTGGGTGATCGTGGGACGGGAGCACCGCAAGTGCAGAGCAAACTGTGCTTTCGCGTAGAGCACATCAAAGTACGCTAAGATTTTGAGGGTCTCTTCGATCTTGCGGGTTTCGGCTTGCAGTTTTTTGGTGAGCTCGCGCATGATGGCAAGCTGTTCGTCGCGGATCTCCCCGTCCAGCTCACGGATCTCATTGTTCTCAGCGACGACAGAAGTCGGCTCGACGTAGAGCGTCTGTCCAGAGTCCGAGCTGTCATGCACCACTGCATCGAGCTCATAGCGAGCATTGCTCTTGATGGGGATGACGAACCGTCCGGAGCGCCGCGTGACCACGCTATCTTGTAATACCCCAGACCATTGCCCAGACTGAATGAGAGCTTGCAACCGACGCTGGACTCGCTCTTCTAGGGTGCGCCTTCGGCTGGTCAATTCGCGTAAGCGTGGTGAAGCGCTGTCGCGGACTTGGCCGTCGTCATCAAAGACTCTTACGATATTCTCTTCCAGCTCGCGGAAGACGTGTATCCGTTCGCCAAGCTCGCGCACCTGCGGATAGTCGTCGAGGCGCATCAAGCGCTCGCGGAGGGTGCGTGCCTGACTGATAGCTTGATGGAGAGCGAGAAACTCTTCACCGCTCAGCGCAACTGTCTGATGGGCATGGTGTAAGATAGGGCGGATATCCGGCAGTGGGCCAAGTGAGAGATCCGTGGCAAGCAATGCCTCTCGCAGCTCCTCGACGCGGTCCAGCTCCCGCTGCACCGTGGACAAGTCCGCGGATGGCCGCAAGTTCTCAATGAGCTCGCGCCCCACTTCCGAGCACGCAAAGCTCTTCAGAATCTCCTTGAGTCTCTCGTACTCCAGATCTTTGAAAGTCTTGGCGCTGGTAACGATGTTCACTTCAGGAGTCCTACGGTCAAGCCACCATCAACGATAATGCTCTGTCCACGGATCATTTCGGCGTCGTCGCTGCAGAGAAATGCCACGACTTTGGCGATATCTTCGGGTTTGACCATCCGTCCTGCGGGGGTCAGCCGCGCGATGCGCTCTTTCTCGTCTTGGGGCATCATGTGGCTGAAGCCCGTCTCGTCCACAAGTCCTCCGCAGACGGCGTTCACCGCAATCTTAGGAGCAAGCTCGACGGCATAGCTGCGCGTGAGCGACTCAATCGCGGCTTTGGCCGCACCAAGCGCTCCGTAGTTGGGCAGATATGTGATGCTCCCTAAGCTCGTAATATTGATAATGGCACCCTGAGTCATCAGGGGAACCGTGTGCTTGATGCAGAGATTGATCGCTCTGAGATTGACGTCCCAGACGTGCTCCCAGTGCTTCTCTTCTAACTGTAACAAGGGGCGAAAGACCGCGGAAGCCGCGTTGTTCACCAAGATATCGAGCTTGCCAAACTCACTCTGAATCGCGGAGAACATCTGGGCGACGTCGTGTGGATCGGCGACGTCGGCTTTGATGACCAACGTGCGTCTGCCCAACTGAGTGAGCTCATGGGCGACGGCTTCGGCCTGGGCGCGGGTGCTGTTGCGCCGATGATTCAAGACAACGTCAGCGCCGCGACGGCCAAGCTCAAGCGCAATAGCTCGACCGATCCCGCGGCTCGACCCTGTGACCAGCGCGACTTTTCCCTGCAAATCCATGCCCACGCAAGCATAAAGCATCTCGAGAAGCTTTGCAACTTGACGGATGCTCTTCTATCTGATAAGATTACAAGGCTCATTTCAGCACCTAACCGTCTGGATGAAGCACTCATAACAAGGAGTGATACCCATGAAGCGCGTCATTATTATGGGCGCCGCCGGGCGCGATTTCCATAACTTCAACGTGTACTTCCGCGATAACCCTAACTATAAAGTCGTCGCCTTCACTGCCACGCAAATCCCCGATATTGACGAGCGCCGCTACCCTGCTAAACTCGCAGGCAAACTCTACCCCAAAGGCATCCCCATCGAATCCGAAGAGCATTTAAGAGCACTGATAGCCGAACACGACGTCGATCTTGTGGTCTTCTCGTATAGTGATGTCTCTCATCAGTACGTGATGGAACGGGCGAGCTGGGCCATGGCCGCCGGCGCAGATTTTATGCTCCTTGGCCCCAAATCAACCCAGCTGCACTCTAAAAAGCCCGTGATCTCCGTGACAGCTGTGCGCACCGGCTCGGGCAAAAGCCAAACCACCCGACGCGTCACAGATATCTTACGCAAGCACGGCAAACGGGTCGTGGTGGTGCGCCATCCCATGCCCTACGGCGATCTGGTCAAGCAAGAATGCCAGCGCTTCGCAAGTTTTAAAGACTTAGATCGATACGAGTGCACTATTGAGGAGCGCGAGGAGTACGAGCCCCATCTGACCCGGGGCACAGTCGTCTACGCCGGCGTAGATTACGAGAAGATTCTGCGCATGGCCGAGCGCGAAGCCGACGTGATCGTCTGGGACGGGGGGAACAACGACTTCTCGTTCTTCGTGCCCGATCTCACGATCGTCGTCGCTGATCCGTTGCGCGCGGGGCACGAAGTCAGCTATTACCCTGGGCATATCAATCTCTTGTTGGCTGACGTCGTGGTCATCAACAAAGTAGACACGGCCGCGCGCGCTGAGGTAGAACGGGTGCGCGAGAACATCCGGAAGTTCAATCCCACCGCGAAGATCGTTGAAGCAGCTTCCCCGATCTTCGTGGAGGATCCTTCGATTATTGAGGGCAAGCGCGTCTTGGCCATCGAAGATGGGCCGACGCTCACCCACGGCGAGATGGCCTACGGCGCGGCCACGCTCGCCGCTGAAAAGTACGGCGCCACAGAGCTCGTTGACCCCAGACCCCATGCCGTCAATTCTATTGCTGAAACGTTCAAGAAGTACCCCCATATCGGAAAGCTTCTCCCCGCCATGGGCTACGGCGATGAACAGATTAAAGACTTAGCGAAGACGATCAAGCGCACGGACTGCGATGCCGTCATCATTGGCACTCCCATCGATCTGAAGAGACTGATAAAATTTGATGTGCCCACGACGCGCGTGCTCTATGAGTTGCAAGAGATCGGCCATCCCACGCTCGAAGAAGTTCTCAAACCCTTGATAGACTGAGACAACGGTCACCCTACGATCAGACCGAAGATCGATCTCCCCTGCACGGGCTTCCTTGGCAGCGCGAGCAGAACTGCCTAGAGTTATCGTGTATGAATCAGCTACGACGAAGCGTCGCGTGCGGGGTCTTGGTGCTCTCGTTCAGCATGCTCAGCATTGCTTCTTGGGAACAGATCGCACTGGGGCAATCTGTCTTAGGGCGTTTCATGAGCGCGCTGAGTTTTAACAACGTCGCGCCCTACTTTTTGAATGCTGAATTTCGCATTCTCTCTCGAATCAGCGTCGCCGAGGCTGCCTTCGCGACCGATACCAAGTTCGACATCACTCTCTTGCGCTGGCAGAAATTCATCGCGTCGGTGGGCGTCAATCCGCTGTCGGCGCGCAATCGCCTGACGTTCGTCAACGGATTTACGTTTGATAAGAACGAACTGGTCGCAGCGTTGAGCTTTGGCGGGGTCTCTATTGGCGTTGAGCTCATCCTCAAAAATCAAAGTCCCTCACTCGAAGTTGGGCTGGTCGTCGAAGCCGCAGCGAAGACGGAATGGTTCACGATCGCCAGTTACACCGGCTTTGGCGTCACCCAAGTCGTCGAAGACTTGGATGTAGATCAGCTGCCTATCGTGAACGAGCCCTTCGGCTTTGAACCGAGAATTGTGAAGCTGGACACGTTCAGCGAGCGCGAGCCCGACCGCGTCGTCACCGCGCCGTTTCTCTTCACTGAAGAGATCGTGGCTGCGGAATTTTATGCTCTCGATATAGCTTCTCTGAGCGTGATGACGCTCTTTACGCCGGGGGGGTTAAGAAAGCTCATCCCTGCGCTCGCGGTGAAAGTGAACGCTCCGGCCGCGGACCTGCGCTTGCGCATGACGGTCAGCTCGACGTTCGAGTTCGTCCCGCCCGCTGTGTTCTTGACGTTCTTGCCCGTTGAGCTTCACCTGCAGTGGAGCTTCTTCCGGTGGCGCAGCTTCACGCTCTTGGCTGATCCAGCTCCTCCAGGCCCTCCCAATGGGGTATTCTCCTTCCGACGGCAAGTCTTCCAATCGCTCTTTGAGCTTGCGTTCTTCCGGGCGTTCACGGAGATCTGCTTTGGGCCGGACTGTCCTGGAGGCTCGGGGCTAGAGTGGCGCTTTGGGGTCGAGCTGCGCTTCCTCTTCGGCGGCCCATAACGAAAACGCCCCATCCTACAAGCTCCATACATACAATGTAACGTCCATCACAGGTGCTCAAAGCGATATCGATATTCTCCCATCTTGACAATGTGATTTTATTATGTTATAGTTATTATGTCTCTGAAAGGAGGTGCAGGAGCGCAGCCCAAAGACAAAGACAGTCCTGACAAAGGCAAACCGCGCGAAAGCGCGGGACGCAAAGCCACAGGCCTACGACAGTGCACACTGTTATCGGCGGCTGGGCTGCCAAAGGACCATGAAGAAGATGCTTGTGCTCGCTGCAGTGGTAAGCTTAGGTAGTCTGGTTTTCAGCTTGGAAAGCTCCTCGCAGGGCTCAACGAGCGCAGTGGTAACCTTTCGCATTGCGCCCTCGATGAGTCTCTCTATCTTGGGCGAGAGCACCTCTGGGAACAGCGTGGTCTCGATCTACACGATGCCGCGCCCAACTGCCCAAGAGCGTCAGGCGGGGTTTCTCGAGCGCCTCAACGCTCTCACGCTGATAGCTCGCAGCAACGTACCGTGGGCCCTGCGCGTCCGCGCTCAAGAGCCCGAGATGGGGATCAGCGATGACGGCACGTATCATAAGCCCGTCAGCGATTTTGAGGTGCGCGCATCCAGAGGAGCATATCTCCCTGTGGCCCTGTCCGATCAGCTCCTCACCCGCGGCAGCCCCGGGGAACATCCTCTCAGCATAGACTATAGAATACGCTTAGGGCCGGAACACCGCGATGGCACCTACTCCATTACGCTGATCTATACTCTGGTCTCCCAGTAACCCCAGCACTTCTCGAGAGGCTTTCCCCTGCCAGAGGCCATCCCTTGGTATATCGTGTTTTCACCTTGACAGAGGTCTCAAGTTCGTGTATAGTATATTATAGCACTCAACAGAGAAGGAGGAAGAAAGCCATGCAATTGACGATCTACTACACCAAGGATGATCTCTATCTTATCAAACAGGTTGAAGCGAAAGCCGAGCGAGAGCGGCGGAGCAAGAGCTCGGTCATCCTCTCTATCGTCGAAGAGTACTTCGCTCGCAAGAAGAAGCTGGGTGAGATCCTGTGCGATCTAGGAAAGCTCACCCCGGAGAAGCTCAATCAAGCCATCGAGATCCAGAAGAAAGAAGGGGGCACGCGGACGCTCGGCGAGATCTTGCTCTCCAAGAAGTGGATCACCGAGCACGATCTCATGCGAGCGCTGATGCTCCAGGGCAAAGCGAAAGATCTCGAATAATCGAATAACTCTCTATGAAGATCATTCGACCTCTGGGCATAGCCGCCATCGGGATGGGGCTGGTCTGGCTCTCCGGCCAGGCTTTGCTCATCTCGAACATCGAGTTCGATCTTAGTCTGCCCCGGGGCGCTACGGATATATTGACATTCCAAGTGCTCAATAACGAAGCCGATCCCCTCGAGATTCAAATCAGCTTGGCTGACTGGGATCGAGACCTCAACGGCGAGAACCGGTTCTATCCGCCAGGGACGCTGCCGCGCTCGGCAGCAAGCTGGCTCTCTGTCACCCCGTTGCGATTCGATCTTGCGCCAAACGAACAGAAAGAGATTCGCTTCTCCATCAAAGTCCCTTCGGATATCGTGGGGACGTACTGGGCGGCGATCATGGTCGAGGCCGCTCCTAAACGGGCTCAGCCCCAACCCCCAGGCACGACTGTGATCGTGCGGCGGCGCTTCGCTGTCAAAGTCTTAGAGACCCCACCGGGCACAGGCACCAAGGACGGGCGCATCACCTTGATAGACGTGCGCGGGCTCAATCCCCCAAATTACTTTCTAGAGTTTGAGAACCGGGGGACGATCCATACCCCGCAAGTCAAAGGGCGCATCGAGCTGCGCGACGAGAAGGGAGCACTTATAGAAAAGCTCGAGATCGAGAGCTTTCCCACCCTGCCCTTCTCCAAACGCTTGCTCAAAGTCACCAGCGCTCGCAAGAGAGGGGATCTCTTGCCCCCGGGGAAGTATCTTGTCTTAGCTATTCTCGATTATGGGGGAGAGACCCTCGCAGGCGGGCAATTTATTCTCCGGATCAAGCCCTTACAGCTCGTCCCCATCGGCGACGCCAAGGCCCCTCCCAAAGACTTAGACAAAGACGGCCTCTACGAAGATGTCAACGGGGACGGCACGCTCTCCCTCGAAGACGCTGCGCTCTTGGGGTTGAATATTGATAAACCCGCGGTGCAAGAGAACGCCAGAGCGTTCGACTTCGATAACGACGGCGACGCCGACTTCGACGATGTCGTCACCCTCAAAAAGATAGCTGGGGGATAAAGACAGTTCAGAGTTCCCAGTCTGACAGTTCTAAGTTCAGCGGCTCGGCGAACTCAGACCTATGAAACCCTGAACTGTCCCGCGCCCCCGCGATCCTTCGTCAATTTAGCCGCGCTTGACGGAGAGTTTTCCGCCAGCTTCCACGACTTTGAGCCTCTTGCGGACCATCTCTTTGAGCTCGCGACCAGCCCGGAACCCCGGCACGGCCTTGCTCGCGACCATGATGCGCTGGCCCGTCTGCGGGTTGACACGCATAGAACTCTTGCGCGGGCGCGCCTCAAATGTGCCAAACCCCGTGATCCGCACCGGCTCGCCATCGCACATCGTCTTGCTAATCGTTTCAAACATCGCGTCCACGGCCTCTTTGGCCGCCTTCTTGCTCAGACCCGTCTGCTTGGCTACCATCTCTGCCAACTCGGCCTTGTTCATTGGCACAAACCCCCCTTGTGGTCTATGATGAACCCAACGGACAGCCCTCGTGCCGGCGGAGGAGAGCTGCCCATCCGGTTCTCAAGTGCCCATATTCTAGAGACTCACCCCCCTAGAAGGCAAATTTTCACCTCCAGGGACAGAGATACCCTGGGAGAGAGCTTGCCGTCCTTGGTCCCCCATCGCCAAAGATCTTAAAATTTCCTACAATGCACAAGAGGGCCATAAATATTATCGGGCTGATCACGGTGGGATGGAGCTGGCTGGGCACCGGCCAGGTGATGATCACCCCTCCTGCGGCTCCGCCGATCGCCGGCCCCGGCGATGCCCTCACCCTGCCGTTTCACGTGAAAAATACCGGCCCAGAAAGAGATATGTTCGAGTTCTCTCTCGAAATGTCTGCGGGGCTTGAGCCGCTGGGGACGCCCGAGCCAGTTGAGCTTGACCCCAATGCCGCAGAGACTGTTTTCGTCAGCGTCTTCGTCAGCACGAAAGCCCGCGCGGGAGAGGGAAGCGTCACCCTGAAAGCCCGGTCACGAAAGAACCCATCCCTGACAGGTCAAGCTACGGTGATAGTGACCGTCAGAGCATCTCCTGGGCTGGCCCTGAGCGCTCCCCCGGCCAAGACGGTCGAGCCAGGCCGCGCTGACTCCCTCGTCTTCATCGTGCGCAACACGGGCAATGTGCCGGATCGTGTGGCGTTCTCCACACAAACTACGGGTGCTCTGAAAGCGCAAGCACCCACGGACGAGATCCCGCTTGACGTCGGCGAGCGCCGTGAGGTACGAGTCGAAATCTCCGTGCCTAAGGGCGCTCCGCCGGTGCGCCAGCGCGTCACGCTCACAGCCCTCTCCAAAAAATTTCCAAACGTCTCCGCTGAAGCTACGGCGGTGCTGGAGATCTTGCCGCCCTTGCCCCAAGAGGTGGGCGGCTCGCTCTTTTTGACGATCCCCTCCGAAGTACAGTTTCAATTCGACGGCCAGACAGGAGCGACGTTAGGAGCTTTTATCACGATTACTGAGCGAGGCGGCGTGCTGGTCCCTGAGCCGCCGGCAGTGCGCCTCGACGTCGGAGGAACCTTGACTGTGAATAATACGAGCCCCGTGGCGATCACGGTGACCGTGTCCGATGGGCGACCCCCCGTGAGCATCCCGTCGGGGGGAAGCAGCTCTTTCGCTTTCCCAGTCTCCGGAATCTTTACTGTGACTTTCAGCAACGGGGCTCTCATCTCTTCTGTGGGCTTCGTGACCGTGCACGATATAATCTTCCGACAGAGGCTCAGGGGGGGCGGTGGCACGAGCCCTCTCAGCACCCAGCAGAACGTCCTCACGCGCGACGCTCGCTATGCTTGGCCAAGGCGCGAGCCCTCTGAACGTTTTCAAGAGATCTCTTATCTGCTCGATATTCAGAATCTCTTCGAGCTCAATGCGCTCTTCTTTGCCCTCGATGGGAGCCCCCTAGGAGTGACCTTGGGCGATCTCTATCTCCCGGTGGGTGTGCTGGCGACCCTGGCCGGGCGCGGCGGCCAGCTCATTGTGCACCCAGGGATTTTCAGCACAAGACTCTCGCTCTCGGCTACGGCCGGCCGACGTGCCCTCCCCGAACTCGCATTTTTGATCACCGATGACCCAGCCGAGCTGCCCTCTGCAGGAGTCGTCAGCCTGAATCAGCCCGTTCGGTTTCGCAACGTCGGGCTTCTCCCCCATACAGTCACGATTGCCGGCTCCGGGACGATAACGCTTGCGCCAGGGCAGTCGTTCGTCTATCTCTTCAGCACCATCGGACAGATCACTGTTACGATAGATACAACGCCTGTGGTCTTTCTCGTGATTGCCGAAGCGTTCTGCAGTGCATCGTTTCTCTTCTGTCTTGGCGCTGAAGGGCAAGGCTCGCCCATCCCCGGCGTGACGGTAGGCCAGACCGCGCTCTTTGGGTATACTCCCAGTCCGAGCCTGACGACGACGCTCATCAACCGGGTGCGCTGGCAGATCCCCGGCGGCAGCGCCACGACCGTCGAGGGTGGGCTCACTTGGCAAAACGGGACTCTCTTAGATTCTGCCCTGCGCGCCAGCTCGGAGCTGCGCTTTGGCGACTTTTTCGTGGTCGCAGAATTTCTCCGGGCCGGCCGGGATTTCGTGGGTGACCGCCGCGATGAACAGAGTATTCAGATCTTTCAAGCGTTCTCGAGCACAAACTTTTCCGTGGGTCTCAGCTTTGGGCGCTCGCACAACAACGTCAATGCCGATCCCCTGCAGCAGACGCTGACCCGCCAGGATGCCCGCGCCGCGCTTCGTCTCAAGATCTCCGAAGTGCTGCCTACGATCAAGCTCGCCACAGCCTATAGCACGTTGGTGGGAACAGGCCCCTTGCCCCCTACAGATATCGCACGGTTCTCCATCACGGCACAAGCGACCCAGCCCATTGGCCAGCTTGGGGATATCTCCGTCTTTACCGAGCAAGCCCGAATCATCAACGCTGTCGCAGGCACCGATATCGGCTTTGGCACGGTGGGCAGCGATTTCTCTCTCAGACTGACGGAGCTGCGCGCCTCGCTGCGCTTCGAGCACCGCTCCGAGGTCGATCTCCTCTCGAGCGCTCTGCTGAGCCGGACGCTTATAGCTTCAGCGGGGATGGAGCTGGTGCGCCGCCCGTTCGGCGTGCGCCTAGGGATCACGCGGTTTGCTCAACGCACGGATCTGAGCGTGGGCCTCCAAGCCCAGCTGGGGATCGCTGAGCTCTTCTTCTCTAGCTTGATAGGGCTGCTCGATCTGGGCGGGGCAGACTTCAGCTTTGCGCTCGCCTTCTTGGTGCGCTTTGATGCCCCGATCCCGTTCCTCGTCGTCAAGGGGCAAGTTGAGGGCTTCGTCTTCATAGATACAAATAAGAACACTCAGCGCGACCCCAACGAGACTGGGCCAAAAGATCTCATCCTCACGTTGGGCAATGAAAAAGCTCGCACCGACGCGCGCGGGTTCTTCAGATTCCCCCCGATGCCCACAGGAACATACGAGCTCAAGATCGAAAAGCTTCCCCTAGGGATCATCGTCAAGACAGAACTCCCTAAGAAAATCCAGATTGTCGCGGGGCAGACTCTGAAGATCGAGGTCCCCCTGGCCCAAGTCGCAGTGATCGAAGGGCTGGTCTTCCACGACGAGAACCGCAACGGTCAAGTAGATTCTTCAGAGCAAGGGCTCAGCTCTGTACGGATCTTCTTGACGGATGCGACGGGCAAGACTCGCGAGCAACGTACGGATCTTGATGGGCGCTTCGCGTTCAGCGAGCTGCTTTCGGGAAGGTACACGGTCGCTCTCGACGTGCGCAGTCTTCCGGAGAATTTTGTGCCGACGACCCCGGCAGAAGTCGTGGTGGAGCTGCGCCCCCAGGAGCAGATCACTGTGAACTTTGGGGCAGCTGAGCGCGAGAAGATCGTGAAATTCCCGCCGGTGGCAGAGTTCACGTTCTCCCCGCCACGCCCCACTGTGGGCCAGACCGTGACTTTTGACGCTTCAGAATCGTTCGATCCTGATGGACAGATCGTCAAGTATGAATGGGACTTTGAGAGCGACGGGACGATAGACGCTCAAGGGGTTGTAGTCGAGCACGTCTTCACCCAAGCGGGGACATTCACGGTGACGCTGAGTGTGACAGATAACGATGGCCAGACAAGCACGGCACGAAAGACCATCACGGTGAGGCCGTGATCACGAGATCTGCCGCAACAGCTTCCGTACCCGATAGAAATACTCAGCCCCGGAGATCACCGTCACGGCCACGACGATAGGAACGAGAATATCTTTTATGCCCGCGACGTCCCAACGGAACGCCCCTTGGCCAAGTAACACCAAGACCAGCCCAATCTGCGAGATCGTCTTGAGCTTGCCCCAGATACTTGCCCCAAGCACCATCCCTTGAGTGCTGATCACCGTGCGCAACCCCGTCACTAAAAACTCTCGCGCAATAATAATAATCACGGGAATCGCGGAGATCTGCTGCAACTGCACATACGCTAAAAGCACCGAGATAATCAAGAGCTTATCCGCGATAGGATCGGCAAATTTCCCCAAGTTTGTCTCGTCAGAGCGGCGACGCGCCAGATAGCCGTCGAGCGCATCGGTCATCGCAGCAAAACCAAAGAGCGCCAGCGCGATCAGCGCGTTCTGCGCCCCGGGAACGAGCACAAAATAGAGAATCGCCGGAATCAGCGCGATGCGCAGCAGCGTGATCCCATTGGGCCAGTTCATAGGGCTATTGTAAAGTGACGGCGCAGCTAGAGCAACCGCCCACAAAACTCTCTCAGAGCTTCTGTGACCGCCTGGGGCTGCTCCACCATCACCATGTGTCCGGCACGTTCTATGATTTCTAAGTGGGCATTGGGGATATGATGCTGAAGATACTCAGAATACTTGACTGGGGTGAGCTTGTCCTCCCGCCCGCAGAGTATGAGTGTGGGCACGGCGATCTCCGAGAGTCGCGCCATGACGTCGAATGCGTTACAGCTTGAGAAATCACGAAAGAGCGTGGCCGCCCCGTTGCGATGCATCTGGTGGCGGGCTCGCTCGTGAAGCTCTGTGGGGCTCTGCTCCGCGAAGGCCCATCGAATGACGAGCTCGATCGCGTGCTCAAAGTCCGTCTGGCAGAGCTCGAGAATCTGTGGGTGGACTGTAAGCTTCGCTCCAGTGCCGACAAGCCCTAAGCCCGCAAGATTCTGAGGGCGCTCGAGCCCAACTGTAAGGGCGATCGCCCCGCCCATTGAGTGTCCGACGACGACCGTGGGCAGAGCCAGAGCTTTGAGCACCGCGAGCACATCTTCGACATAAGTATGCAGCCCGTCACCCTGGCGGGCAGGGCTGCGCCCGTGGCCGTTGAGATCCACAGCTGCGACCGAAAAATCTTGGGCAAGCTCGCGCAACTGCTCCCCCCAGATGGTGTGATCCCCACCGGCACCATGCACAAAGAGCAGCGCGGGCTGGCCCTGCCCCGCCTGTGCATAATAGAGCTCTTGGTGAAAGACTGTGATCGTGGGCACTACAGATGCGCCTTGGCCGTCTCGACCAACGTGTCGAACGCCTTGGGGTCGTGAATAGCAATCTCAGCGAGCATCTTCCGATTGAGCTGGATGCCCGCTTTTGCGAGCCCATTCATGAACCGAGAGTACGGCAGCCCACGAGCCCGCGCTGCGGCGTTGATGCGAATGTTCCAAAGTCTGCGAAAATCGCGCTTGCGCAGCTTGCGACTGATATACGCATTGCGCAGCGCGTGCATCACGCGCTCTTTCGCAATGCGAAAGCACGTGCGGCGCTTGCCCTTAAACCCCTTGGCGAGCTCTAAGATCCTCTTGCGCCGTTCTAGTCGCTTGTTTCCGCCTTTCACACGCATGGAGATTCTCCTCTGTGTCGCTAGCTTGAGAGCAAGTCTTGAAAGGTCTTAGCCAAAGTTGAGGGCACTTGAAAGCCTCGGCGGGCTTGGCGCTTGCGATTGGGACTGCGCTTCACCAGCTTATGGTGATACCCCGCCGTCGCGCCAAGCACCTTCTTGTTACGCGTGACTTTAAAGCGCTTGGCGATCCCCTTGTGCGTCTTCTTCTTGGGCATCCTTAGGACCTCCTGTGTCGTAGTCTAGAGATCGTTCTGGGGCAGACTTCGCTCCCTTCCCCGGTACCAGGAGCATCTGCAAAGACCGACCGCGTTCTTTGGGATATTGTTCGACGCGACCGATGTCCGCCGTCTCTCGAGCGATGCGCTCCAAGAGCTCGCGCCCGCGGTTGATGTGGACGATCTCGCGCCCGCGGAAGATCACCGTCACTCGGACCTTGTTCTCCGACTTCAAAAACTCGCGAATGTGCCGGAGCTTCGTCTCGAAGTCGTGCTTTTCGATCTGGGTCGTCATACGGATCTCTTTGAGCTTGCCGCCTTTAGGGCGCTTCTTCTCGCGCTTCTCTTGACGATAACGATACTTCCCGAAATTAACAAACTTACAGACGACTGGGGTCGCCTGCGGAGCCACCTCGACCAGATCGAGATTTCGGCTGCGCGCTTGCTTGATCGCTTCGGCGAGCGGCATGATGCCTAACTGCTCGCCGTTCTCGTCAATGACTCGAACTTCCTGGGCACGAATCTCTTCGTTCTTGCGAATCCGACTATAAGGTCCGGCGATAGACGACCTCCTCCTCAAAAAGACAGTTTAAAGCGAAACGTGACAAGTTGCAAGTTGCCACGGCCATCTAGCGCTCCCAAGGGGATTCGAACCCCTGTTTCCGGCTTGAGAGACCAGCGTCCTGGGCCGCTAGACGATGGGAGCGAAAGCGCCTTGAGTGTAACAAATCTTGGAGAAATCGTCAAGCAGTCCTTATTGCCTTGGCCGCGGTATTGCTCTACAATAAGCCGAAGTTTATGTACCCTTCACGCCGGAGCCCGCTGATCGCTCAACGAGGCGTCGTAGCCACGAGCCATCCTTTGGCTGTCCAAGCCGGGATTGAGATGCTCCGCCGCGGCGGCACCGCCGTGGACGCCGCGATCGCTACAGCGATCACGCTCACGGTCGTCGAGCCGACTTCCAATGGGATCGGCAGCGACGCGTTTGCCATCGTGTGGGATGGGCAGAGACTGCATGGACTGAACGGTTCCGGGCGCGCCCCTCGCGCGCTCACGCTCCAAGCCGTCAGAGCGCTCGGCCACGAGACGATGCCTACACGCGGATGGCTCCCCGTCACCGTGCCGGGCGCCCCGGCAGCCTGGCGCGATCTCCACCGACGCTTTGGGAGATTGCGCTTTACAGAGCTTTTTGAGCCCGCGATCTTCTATGCCGAGCACGGCTCTCCCGTCTCGCCCATCGTGGCTCAGTATTGGGAGCATGCCGTTCGAGCCTATGCCGAGCTGAAAGGCCCAGAGTTTGTCGCCTGGCATCAGACGTTTGCGCCGGGAGGGCACGCCCCTGGCGCCGGGGAGATCTTTGCCCTTCCCGATCACGCCCACACGCTCCGTGCCCTTGCCCAGTCCTATTGCGAGGCGTTCTATCACGGCGAGTTGGCGCAAAAGCTCGTGCGCTTTGCCCACCAGACCGGCGGGTTCCTCTCAGAAAGAGATCTCCAAGAGCACACAAGCACGTGGGTCGAGCCGATCAAGACTGCGTATCGAGATTATGAAGTCTGGGAGATCCCCCCGAATACTCAGGGGATCATCACCCTGATCGGGCTCAATATCTTAGAGGGCTTCGAGCTCGCCCGATATCCCCGCGACACGGCCGAGTCCTTTCATCTCCAGATCGAAGCGTTAAAGCTTGCGTTTGCCGACGGGCTGCGATATATCGCTGACCCGCAGTTTGCTGCCGTACCCACAGAAAAATTATTGAGCAAAGCATACGCCGCCCAGCGCCGCGCGTTGATCTCAGACAAAGCTCTCATCCCCCAGCCGGGAGATAGATACTCTGGCGGGACCGTCTATCTCTGCACCGCTGATAGCAGCGGCATGATGGTCAGCTTCATCCAGTCCAATTATATGGGCTTTGGCTCTGGGATCGTCGTCCCCGGGACGGGGATCGCCTTGCAGAATCGCGGGGCATGCTTCTCGCTGGACCCCAAACACCCAAACTCTCTGGAGCCGGGCAAGCGCCCCTATCACACGATCATCCCCGGATTCCTTACCAAAGACGGTCAAGCTCTCGGGCCGTTTGGGGTCATGGGCGGATTCATGCAGCCCCAAGGACATATTCAGATGATCGTCAACACGGTAGACTATCGCATGGACCCCCAGGTGAGCTTAGACGCCCCGCGCTGGCAGTGGATCCAATCCCAAGAAGTCGAGATCGAGTCCGACGCCGACCCCAAGATCATTGAGGGCTTACGCGCCCGGGGGCATGACGTCAGAGTCCGCGAGCCAGGCGGACACTTCGGGCGCGGGCAAATTCTCTGGCGTTTGCCGTCAGGAGCGTACATCGCCGGCAGCGACAAGCGTGCCGATGGCTACGCCGCGGGGATCTGATTTGACAGCGCTCTCAATCTTTGATAATATACAGACCGACCAGTCGGTCTGCTATGAGAGATAAAGAAGCCACACGCGAGCGCATCTTACAAGCGGCCGAGCAGCTCTTTGCTGAGAAGGGCTTTCATGAGACGGCCATGGACGAGATCGTCCAGGTCTCACAAGTCTCCAAGGGCGGCCTGTATTTTCACTTCTCTAGCAAAGAGGCGCTCTACTTTGCTCTGCTCGATCGGCTCGCTGAGAGCTTACAACGCGACGTCTCTCAAGAGATTGTGCGCCGGCGCGGCGCGGTCGAGAAAGTCCAAGGAGCTTTAGAAGTCGTCCTCAAACACCTCGCGAGCAAGCGCCGCTTAGCACAGATTCTCTTACGGCACGGCTATGGGCTGGGGCCAAGCTTCGAGCGCAAGCGCTTAGAGATTTATGGTCGGTTCGCTCGGCTCATCAGCGAGCACTTGGACCGAGCTGTAGCTGCTGGCTCGATTCCCCCTATCGATACGGAGATCACGGCGTATGCCTGGCTGGGCGCGATCAACGAGCTCATAGTGCGCTGGGTCTATACGGGGGAGCCGGACCCTCTGGAGCAATCGCTGCCGGTGCTGACAACGCTCTTTTTGCGCAGCATCGGTACGAGACAGAATTCACTATAACTTAAAGGAGGCCATCTATGCTCTCACGGCGGGATTTTCTGCGAGCGAGCGTTGGGGCGACTGTAGCAGTCTGGATGTGGGGTGGCTCGGGTGAATCTCAAGCGCAGCCTATTCGAATCGGGCATCAGCTAGACCGAACCGGCGCGGTGGCGCTCTTTGGCCGCTGGCACAATCGCGCTCTTGACGCTGCTATCAGATTAGTCAACAAGCAGCACGGCATCAACGGCCGCCCTGTCGAACTGGTGAACTCCGAGGACTCCCAAACCAAGCCCGACGTCGGCAAAGACGAGTTCGAAAAGTTGGTCACGCAAAAGAGAGCGGACTTTGTCATCGGCTCGGTCTTCTCCGGGACGAATATCGCGACGGCTCCGTTAGCAAAAACGCTGAAGACCGTCTACTTTCCCCAGGGGATCGCGACCGACATCACGGAACGATTTGGGAATCGCTATACTTTCAAGAGCTATCACACCGTGCGAGCGGCCATCGAAGCTGCGCACGAGTGGGTCTTTGCCAATCTGGGCAAGCGCTTTACGATCGTGCACTCCGTGATAGACTTGGGGCGCTCCCAAGCTGAAGACTGGACGGAGAAGATCAAGGCAGCCGGCGGCACAGTCGAGCGGATTCCCGTTCCCTTCCCCGCCCCAACGGATCTCTTCTCCATTATTCAGAAGATAGATCTCTCCAAGACCGATGTGCTCTATCATGCGTTCACGGCGGTCGAGACCGCACGCTTCCTGCAAGCCGCGCTCGATCAGAACCTCCAAGCCACAGTCAAAATCTTGGGATTGATCGAGGGCATAGATATTCTGAGCACGGCCGATCCGTCTCTAGAAGGGACGTACTTTATCTCCGGGTATCCTCGACGTGCCGATCAGGTCCCGGAAGAGCTGCGCGACTTCGATCGAGAGTATCGTCGTCATGTGGGGATCACTCTTGATGGGTTTTCTGTAGAAAATCCCCGTGAGGTCGTCCCGATCGCCGATCTCTTTGGGTCGTGGCAGGCGGTCTTCTTGATCAAGCAAGCCGCCGAGCTCGTGAACTGGCGCAGTAAATCAGATACTCCCGCGCTCATCAGGGCGCTCGAAGGGCTGACCATGCCGGCAAGCGTGAACTTCCCCCAAGGGGCTCAGTTTCTGAGAGCCCAAGATCACTTGGTCTTCCACGATCACTATATAGAGAAAGTCGAGGGTGGGCAGCTTACAGTCTTGGCGCGCCTCCCCAAAGAAAAGTCGCTCTACAAGACGAACGCCGATTACACCAAAGAAGAGTTCTGATTTGCTCTTGCTTGCGCTTCTTAATGGGCTGGTGTGGGGGTGTCTGTGGGCGCTGCTGGCGCTCGGGCTGGCGCTCATCTATGGGACGCTTGGGATACTCAATCTCTCTCACGGCGCGTTCTACATGGTGGGGGCGTTGCTGGGCTGGCTGCTGACTCCGGCCCTCGGTTTCTGGGGAGCTCTGGTGGTGGCCCCTGGGCTTGTGGGTCTTGCGGGATTGGCGCTGGCGCGCCTGACTAGGCTCGAGCGCAACACGACGGCAGCTCTTTTGATGACGTTTGCGCTCATGCTCATCATCCAACAGATCGCAGCGATTGCACTTCAAGCAGCGACGGGCGAGCTGCGCCATCCCATCGCATCTCCCGTGCGCTGGCCTATTCCCGTGGGCGATCGTTTTTATGACGGCTATCGTCTCATAGCAGCAGCAATAGCGAGCGCTGTGCTGATGGGACTGGGGGTATTGTGGGGTTTGACGCGTTGGGGGTGTTGCGTGCGCGCGGTGCGCGACAATCGTGATTTAGCATCTATTGTGGGTGTTCCTGTCCTGTGGGTGCAATGGGGGACTTTCGGGCTGGGGGCAGCGCTCGCCGCGCTCGCCGGCGCTCTTGTGGGCCCTATAGCAAGAGAAGTCTCCCCCACCATGGGCGTTGAAGTCTTATTAGTGAGCGTATTGATCGCGGTAGCGGGCGGGATGGGGAGCTTTGGCGGAGCGTTGGCCGTCGCGTTTGTGTACAGTTTTTTGGAGAATCTTCTCACGGTGCTGGCCGATCCCATGCTCGCTCGCGCTAGCGCCCTGTTTGCTATTGGGCTGATCGCGCTCGTCCGCTCCCAAGGAGAGCTCTTCTCATGAGGCGCTGGGCAGTATTAGTCGGTCTTGCGGGTGCGATACTGCTGCCGTGGTTGTGGGAGGGTGCTGCCCTATGGGTGATCAATCTCTTCATCTGGAGTTTAGTTGCGCTCTCGCTCAACGTGCTGTACGGCTACACGGGATTGCTCAGCTTTGGGCAAGGGGTCTATATGGCGCTTGGCGCTTACGGAGCTGCGTGGGCGATCATCTACGCTCAGGCGAACTTCTGGGGGGCGCTCTTGTCAGGGCTGCTCTGTGCTCTTGTGGGAGCTCTCATAGTGGGCTGGGGGAGCGTGCGGGCGTCCGGGTATAGTTTTGTCGTGGTCACGCTGGTCACGGCGTTCATCTGTTATCTTGTCGCTCTGAGCGCGGACAGCATCACCGGGGGAGAGGACGGCATGTCCTTCCGCGCTCCGGCGCTGACGCTGTTTGGGCTGGCGCTCCCTGGGCACAGCGTAGGGGTGCGCTATTATCTGGCGCTGGGGGCGTTGCTTGTGGGTGTAGGCGTTGTGTATTTAGTGAGTCGGAGCTTGGTGGGGCTAGCGCTTCGAGCGGTGCGCGACGACGCAATCGCTGCGGCTTCACTGGGCTATGATATCTTCAAGGTCAAAGTATTTTCGTTTGTGCTTGCGGGGGGTCTGGCGGGGGTCGCAGGGGCGGTATGGGCGCTGTCGAAGGAGTTTGTGCGGGCCGGGCTGTTTCAGCCGTTTGGGGCATTTATGGCCGCTCAGCCCGATCCGGACCCTCTGATCGCGGTGCTTGTTGGGGGAGCAGGGACGCTGCTTGGGCCGCTGTGGGGCACGGGAATTCTGTTAGTGCTGCGCGAGCTCTTTGGGAGCTTTTGGCCTCAAGGGTATGTGTTGGCCTTGGGGGTAGCGATCATAGTGCTTAGGCCACGGTATTAAGCCCTTCTTAGGGTGCGGCGCAGCTCGCGCTCTTCTTCTCTCTTTTTGATCTTTTCGCGCTTGTCGTACTTGGCCAAGCCCTTGGCCAGAGCCAGCTCGACTTTTGCCCAACTGTTCTTAAAGTAAATCCTGAGGGGGATGAGCGTATAGCCCTTCTCTTTGACTTTGCTCTGCAAGCGATAGACCTCTTGTTTTTTGAGTAAAAGCTTGCGCTTGCGCAGGGGGTCGGGGTTATAGCGATTGCCCTCTTGATAAGGGGCGATATAGACGTTCATCAAAAAAACTTCGCCGTTGCGGATGAAAGCGAAGCCGTCTTGCAAGCTGACGCTGCCTCGACGGAGAGACTTCACTTCGGTGCCCTTGAGCTCGATGCCGGCCTCGATGGTCTCTTCGATGCGATATTCGTGTCGGGCCTTACGGTTGGTAGCGACAGCTCTTTCGCTCATACGTGGCGGGGGAGGGACTCGAACCCTCTACCTGCCGCTTATGAGACGGCCGCTCTAGCCAGATGAGCTACCCCGCCACTTTGTGGGCCTCTTAGTGTAGCACAAAGAGGGCCAGCTTGGCAACCTCTCTCGGTTTAGAAAAAAAGAGGGCGCTTTGTGCGCCCTCTGCTGGTTGCGGGGGCTGGATTCGAACCAGCAACCTCCGGGTTATGAGCCCGACGAGCTTCCTGTTGCTCCACCCCGCAGGCTTATTATACCACGGTGCTGCTCCACATGCAAGCCACAAGATCGCTCCCAAAGTCGCCAACTCCCCTCCCTCATGAGACAGAGCGCCCTTCCCTTCCCTCGTAACGTGCATTACTATAACATAAGCAGACTCTCCCAAAGAAGGTGATACGGCGTGCGTGCGCGACTTATAGGAATCTCTCTAGTGCTCGGATTGATCGTGCTCTTCTGGTACGTTGGACTCTACCGCCGCCCCAATCAGCTCCCCTCAGTCCAGACTCCATCCCCTTCTTTCAACGCCAGCCAGCCTCACATAGTAGCTCTTGCTGCTCCAGCAAGCCCGCCATGCCCCCACGATACGACCGACAACGGCATGCTGCGCGTGCGCGTGCGCGCCGTCAGCACCACCCAACAGATCGGCTTCTGGAGGCTCGATCCAGATCGTCGCTTTGTGATTATCGAGGTCTTCTTAGAAGCGATCACGGATTTTCAGCTGGCCAGCTCAGCCGTGCTCTGGCTGGAAGAGCCCGACGGCACGGAGCGCACTCGCAGCGTCGCTACCGGGGCGCTGGCTCGCCCGTTGCTGTCGCTCAGCCCCGCACGGGGCGAAGGCGTCGGCGGCCAGGTCGCTTTTGAGATCAGCGCCCAGACCCGTGAGGTCAAACTCCACTATGACCCGTTCTTAGCGCGTCGACTCACTCTGTGCGTGAGCGTCCCGTAAGTGTATAACCCCAGGCTACGCCGTCCCCGACGAGTGCGCCCACAGATCCCCCAAAGACTAACTCACTGTCGCAAAGACTTCGAGCGCCGCGCGCACCCCAGCCCCAAGCTCGAACTTGTGCCCAAGCTTGCGCAACACGAGCTCTAATGCAGCGATCGTCCCCAGCACGTCCTTGGCACCAATATCCCCGATGTGCCCAATCCTGAAGATCTTGCCCTTGAGATGATCTTGCCCACCGGAGATCTTTATCCCAAAATCTGTGCGCAACGTCTCTAAAATCTCTTTACTGCTCAGGCCCTGGGGAACAGAGACAGCCGTGCAGACCGGCCCCGGCCGCTCACTGAACAACTCAAGATTCATAGCCAAGACCGCCGCTCGCGTCGCGCGTGCGTACAGCTCCGTGCGCGCCTGCAAGCGCTCCACCCCCTCTTCTAAGATCATAGTGAGCGCTTCGTCAAGAGCCATGATCAGAGAGATCGCGGGAGTGAAGGGCGTGAAATAGAGATTCTTCTTGGCCGTCTTGAAATCCCAATAGTACTTGGGCAGATCGGATCTGTCAACGCGCCCCCAGGCTCGCGCGCTCACGCTCACGAACGCCACCCCCGGCGGGACCATCAACGCCTTCTGTGACCCCGCAACGACACAGTCTACCCCCCACCGATCGGGCTCCAACGGCACCACCCCCAAGCCGCTGATCGCGTCTACTACAAGGAGCACGTCGCGCTCATTCGTGATTTGCGCGATCTTCTCGATATCGTAGACCGTCCCTGTGGAAGTCTCCGACAGCTGGGTGAAGACCGCGCGGACTTTGGGATGGGCGTCAAGGGCTTCTTCTATCTGCTCGGGGTGCACAGCCCTCCCCCACTCAATCTGAACTGTATGGTGCTTCACCCCAAAAGCTTGGCAGAGCTCGCGCCAGCGCTGCCCAAACTTGCCGCCCTCCACCACGAGGACCTCATCGTTGGTGCTTACGAGATTGGTGATACACGCCTCCATCGCCCCGGTGCCCGAGGACGTAAAGTACAAGATTGTATTTTGGGTGCGGAAGACTTGCTTGAGCTTGGCATCGACTCTCTGCAAGAGCTCGGCGAACTCCTCCCCGCGATGATAGATGATCTCTTGGCTTTCGGCAAGAGCCACACGGCGCGGGACGGTGACCGGGCCTGGGACCAGCAAAAAGTCGCGTTTGGGCATAGGGCCTCCTTCTGCATCCTCATCCCGACACAAAGAAGGGAGAGGATACGGGGGTTAGGTCTCAGTCTACACCATCGCATGGGAAACTTGCAACCGAGAACTTCACACTGTTATAATCGAGCACGTTGAACTGTGCACAAGCGAGAGGCAGAGACTAGAGTGATTCGGTTACGATCGGACAGTTGGGTGCTTCTGTGGGGTGTGCTCGTTGCGGCTCTCGTGCTCTGGAGCGCCTCGTCTTCACCCCCTGTGAGTTCAGAGTTAGGGATTCCAAGCCCCCAGGCGGAACCGGGAGGAACTCCGTATGCCAAACTCGATCCGTTCTTGCGACTTTTGGCAAATCGCGTGCACCGCGATCCCTCGACGGACCTTGCGCGCTTTGCCCCAATGGTCGCAGTCTATAGCGCTCCTTCTTATGCCCCGCTCGCTGCGCAAGGAGACGAACCACGACTAGGCGTCTTGATCAAAACGAGGGCACCCCTCTCACGGGTGTGGTCTGTCACCCCGCTCACGCGAGATCTCGCCCTCGCCCGCGTCACCCTCGATGAGCTGAGAGAACTGGCGCAGCTCCCAGAGGTCGTCTTCATCGAAGCGAGCTATCGTTTAGAGCCGCACATCGATAGGAGCGTTCCTGCGGTGGGCGCTCGCTCTCTGCACAAGATGAGCCCCCAAGCTACGGGCAGGGGCGTCATCGTCGGCATGGTGGACACGGGGATAGATTGGACGCATCGGGATTTTCGCACCGATCGCGACGGCGACGGCTTCGAAGAGTCCTCGCGAGTTCTTTGGTTATGGGATCAGACGGAGACGGGGACCTTCGGCAGCCCGCGCACAGTCCCGTTCGGCACTGAGTACACCAAAGAAGAGCTCGAGAGAGCGCTGCGCTCAGGGATGGGCATTGTCAATGGACGGGACGAGTCCGGCCACGGCACCCACGTCACCGGCATCGCTGTTGGAGATGGCTCGTCCTCCGGGGGAACGTTTGTGGGCATGGCCCCAAACGCCGAGATCATATTTGTCAAGACGAGCTATTTCAGCACCGATATTGTCGAAGGGGTTCGATATATCTTCGACAAATCTGAGTGGCTCGGCAAGCCCGCTGTGGTCAATCTGAGCTTGGGCGGACACTTCGGGCCGCACGACGGCACAAGTCTGTTTGAGCAGAGCTTGGAAGCTTTTCTCGAGCGTCCCGGTCGCGCCATCGTCGCCTCTGCAGGCAACGACGGCGACCAGAAGATTCATATAGGGAGACAGCTGCGTCCCAAAGAAGCATTTACGTTTGCGTTCGTCCCCACAGGGGAGACGGCGTATGTGAACATTTGGTATTCCGGCACGGCGAATTTTACCGTTGCGGTGACGTCGCCGGGGATCAACGGGCCGCCTCAGACGGTGCTGGCGTTGCGCGGCCAGGGGGAGTTCCAAAACACCCCCGACGGCTCCGTCGAGATCGATAACGCCGGAGGTGGGCTCGACCCGCGCAACAGAGATCGAGCGATTGCGATCTCACTGGAGCGCGCGCCGCCCAACTCATCATGGTATATTACTCTGACAGACCAAGGGGGCACGGGGGGCAGATTCGACGCCTGGCCGGGGCTCGCTTCCATGGGGTACTTCCCCGAAGGCGACGCACTCTCGACGATCACTGAGCCGGCAACGGCGAAAAAGATTATTGCCGTTGGGGCATACACGACGAAGATCTTTTGGACCGGGGCCGACGGTCACCCCCATCGCTTCACGGACGCCCCAAGCGAAGGAGAGCTGGCGCCCTTCTCGGCGCGCGGGCCAACCCGCGACGGACGTCTCAAGCCCGACCTGACCGCCCCAGGGACGGCCATCGTCTCGGCGCTCGCGAAGAACTCTGAAGTCTCTCAGAGCACCAAGCTCGTCCTGCCAGGGGGAGACTACGTGGCCATGCAGGGGACATCTATGGCTGCGCCGCACGTCGCCGGAGCTATTGCGTTGCTCTTGCAAGCGCAGCCCCATCTGACGGCCGAAGAGATTCTCCGTCAGCTCACACGGACGGCCCTGCACGATGCGTTCACCACGGACCCCAGGGCGTGGGGCGCGGGCAAGCTCCAGATAGACCGGGGCTTCGAGACGCTTGGGCTGCAAGATCAATTGAGTGCCAATCGTCCGGCCCTCAAAATCGGCCCCAACCCCGCAGTCCGATCCGTGACGCTCTTCTACGCGACCGTGGGCAGCCCGCGCACGGTCGAACTGATGGTCTTCGATCTTGTGGGAAGGCTCGTCTATAAGCGAGAACTCCCCGCGCAAGGGCAGCGCTTCCAATGGACGCTGCAGGACTTAGAGAATAGACCCCTTGCCCCAGGACTCTATCTCATTGTCGTGACCGCCGATGGCCGACCTAGTACCCCTTATCCCTTGGTCGTGCGCAGATCACAATGAGATACTTACTCTGTGTGGTGAGCATAGCGCTGCTAGGCACACCCAGTCAGGCTGTGCCTATCATCTTGGAGATGGGGACAAGCGCCCGTGCTGTGGGGATGGGTGGAGCGTTTACAGCGATCGCCGACGACGAGAGCGCGGTCTTCTATAATCCCGCGGGCCTGGCGTTTCTCGGCAAACTCACAGTTTCCGCATTCTATCAGCGTGCGTTTGACGTCGTGCATCATATAGCGCTGACCGCGGCGTCGTCCGGCTGGGGCGCTCAGTTCATCCGCATAGATACAGGCCCCCTGGAGAGCACCAACGAGTTCGGCAACCCCTCCGGGGAACCGATGCCATACGCCAGCCAAGCGGGTTTGGTAGGGATCGCGTTCGGGAGAGAGTATATGGCTCTGGGGCTGCGCGGAAAGCTCTCAAGCGATGGCACTGAGACTTCCTGGGGTCTGGACGCGGGGGCATTGGCGCGGCTTGGGGGGCTGCGCGTGGGGATAGTCGCGGAAGATCTTCTGGGAATGGCGGAGTTATCTCTTCGGGCTGGGATGGCGCTTGAAGTAGAGTTGAGCCCACGCATAGCCGTGACTCTAGCTCTGGAGGGATGGAATCTCTTAAGCAGTCCGGAGCTGCATCTTGGGCTGGAAGTCTCGGTGAACGGCGTGCACATTCGAGTTGGTTATGACGGCGTAGCTGTTATCACTGGAGCGGGGGCGCGATGGAACAGCATCCGGCTTGATTGGGCGTATCGGATGCATCCCCAGCTGCCCGCTTCTGCTATTGTTACGGTCGCGTATCTGTTCTAGAGAAGGAGGACGCTATGGGGAATCGTATCGTAAAGCTCTTGCTCTATCTTGTGATCGGGGTGGTGGTGACGGCCAGCTCTCAAGAGCGACCTCCCCATGAAGAGACGCTCTCGGTGAGTTACTCCGGCGAACTAGGGTGGACGATCAAGTATGGTCTGGGGGACTCGCGCGAGCTCTCCCGACGCGGCTATGCCAATCAAGTGCTCTTCGAGCAATATGTCGCGCTGACGCTGGATGCTGGAGTCCAAGTGGACTGGCCCATCTCTGGGGTTTTGCGCGTCAGTGCCCAACTGGACAACCGCAAAGCCAATAACTTACAGAGCTTCAAGATGGGGTACAAAGCCCAGGCTCTTGAGGCCGCGTTTGAAGATTTCTCGATGCGGGCGGGCAGCTCCGACTTTGTCGCCACAGAGAGACTGCTCAAGGGGCTGCGCTTTAGCTGGGATATCTCAGACACTATGAAGCTCTCCGGGAAATTCGCGCGTGTGGAAGGGATCTCCGAGTCGCGCATCTTTCGCGGCAACACCAGCCGACAGACCGTGGAATTCACTCAACAAGACCCAGCTGCACCTTGGCTCGAAGCCCCCTATCAGACAAATCTGAAAGGGCTCGAATACTTTCAGCTCCACAGCTACGTCCCCGGTTTCACGACCGTCTCGATGCGCTTTGCGCTGACGCCGCAGCTGCGCGCCCTGCTCACCAATTACGGCTTAGACTATCTCATCGAGACTATTGAGAACGATCCCGAGCCGGAGCTCGATGCGACGCTCTATGATGTCATAAGCGAGAACGGCTCGAACTTTCTTGTGCTCAAGCGCCCAGCCCTAGAGATATTGCGCGATCAGATCCGCACATACATTGAAGACTACAACGATGAGCATAATCTCTTCGATGAGAACGCCAAAGAATATCCCCTCGGCGAAGGGACCGACTACGAACAGAGCTTTCTGAAGAGCGTGAGCAAGCTTGTCGCGCTGACGACCTCCGATGAGGCGTTCCCTCTCGATAGCGCCAAGCGCGGACGCTTCTTCTCTCTGGGGCGCGAGAGCGTCAAAGAAGAGACGTTGAAGCTCGAGATCAAGCGCCAAGGGAGCTATATTCAGATTCCCGATCCCGATCTGCCTCAATTTCAGTTCACACTCTTTGCCGAGCAAGGGATTGTGGCGCTCGATTTCCCCGAAGAGTTTTTCGCCAACCCCCAAAGCGCTGTACGCATCACGTTCGACTACACCGTGCCGGGGGGCTTATATGTGCTGGGGCTGGCTGTCTTACAGAACAGCGAACGCGTCTATATCAAGCGCGAAGGCGAACAAGAGTATAAATTATTGCGACGCGATCAAGACTATCAGATAGACTACGAGACCGGAGCACTGTTGCTCTTGCCCCCTTATGATGTGCTCGGCGACAAAGACGAGCTGAAGATCGAATACGAGCTGATGCGAGGCGGTCTGGGGGGCTTCGCTGAGCATCAGCGCGTCTTCACGGGGCTTTCGTACCAATGGACGCCATGGCCGTCCTTGAAGATCTCTCTCGATGCGCTGCGCGCCTTTGATACCCCCGCATCTGCCGAGAACCGGGATCGCCTGCGCACCATGCCCAATACCCATTCGGTCTTGGGAATGGCCGCTCAACTGAACTTGGGCGATCTCCAAGCTGATCTCAAACTCGGCTACACTGAGAATATCTTCCCTACGGTGCCGTTCAGTGGCGCCAAAGCGTATCACACCAACGAGAGACTCAACCAACGCAATCGCATTAACGTCATTGCGGGGGTCACGTTTGAAGGGCGGCGGGTGACGTTGATTGGGCATCAGAACGGGTTGCTCGTCTACGACGGCTCGCGCTGGCAGAGCTTCACCACGGCCCAGGGGCTATCCGGGCGCGGGGTGCGTGCCATCGCGGTGACGAGAAATACTGTGCTTGTGGCCACGGACTCCGGACTCTCGATGGTGAAGCTCGAGCCGGGACGCCCCGTGCTCGAAAGCTTCGCCAAGCCCATCAATTGGAGGCGTTTTTATAGCTTAGACGGCCTGCCCCATAACGAGACGTACGATCTCTTGATTGACCGATCGGGCACAGTATGGGTGGGCACCAAGGAGGGTCTGGCTCGTGTCCCATTCGCTCAGATCACCGAGAAGACTGCCTGGAAGACCCTCAAAAAGAGCGCTATCTCGGGGTTGCGCAGCGATCTCATCACGAAGATCCTCAGCGATGGGACACGGCTCTATCTTGGCACAGATAAAGGGCTCGTGCTCTACGAGCCTGAGACGGGGCGCTCCGTCGAAGTCGCGGAGCTGCGCGGCCAAGTTATTCGAGATCTCGCGCTGTCGGGGACGACGGTCTACGTTGCGACCGACCGTGGGATCTATGAGCTGACGGATGGTTTTGAGGTGGGCTGGCGCGTCAAAGACTTAAAAGTCTATGCGCTCGCCGTGCAGGGCACAGAGTTATGGTACGGCACGGAGATCGGGCTCTTTCGCTTGAGCTCTGATGTCCCTGTCATTCAAGAGTATGCAATCACTGCGATCGAGAAGAACGCCCGTGCGGAGCATCTGTGGGTTGGCCCGCGCGCTTCATCTACATTTGAGATGCCCTTGTGGAAGATTGATCCTTCCGGGAGCGTGAAAACATACTCTCAAGCCGAGACACGCTTGAACGGACGAGATGAGTTTCGCTTTGAAGATATATCTCCTGACAAGAACACCGATCATGGCTGGCTGGCGCAGCTCTCGGCACAGTACAAGATAGGCGCGTTAGAGCTCAGGGCACTGCTCGAGCGCATCACCCCGGAATTTCTCGCTATCGGTCAGGAGAGCCGCCAAGACGCACAACGCCTGACGCTCAGCGCCCAATGGCCCCTCTCGCCGACTCTGTCGCTCTCAGGCGATCACGTGATGAGCGTAGCGGGGGGCTGGCGCACCTTCGTCATGACCGATACCGTGCGTGCTCAGTGGACTCCTTGGGCCGGCGGCCCTCGGCTCAGCGGGACGCTCGCGCTGGAGCTCACCGACCGAGATCTCTCCGATCGCGCTACCGGATTCGATATGACGAAGATCACTCTCACCTTCAAGGGCGATCACAAGATAGTCGGGTTCTTGCCCTTCACGCAAGAGCTCACGGTCGGGGCGACTTATGACGGCCTTTTGACGCTGGCGCGCCTGGGGCGCTCGCTGCTGGACTCCAAAGTAGGGCTGAATATCGGGCTGGCCCTCACTCCCAGCCTCAAGCTGCGCGGCTCGCTCACGGGGGCGCAGCGCCTCCCTGGAGACTCCGATCTCACTTACACCCTCGGCGGCGACTGGCAGTATACTCTGAACTTTGGGCAGCTCACGACAAGCTATACCCAGACGACGCGCCTGCGCGGTGGGCGCGGCTCGTTCGACGAGAGCGCTTCAGTCAATCTGCGCCTTAGCGACTTTACGCTCGCTGACGTCAAGCTCTCCCCAACGCTCACTCTCTCAGGGCGGCGCACGGCGCTTCTGGGCAGTACGCCCCCCAGCGGGACGCTCACGCTCTCTTTCGAAGGGCGCGCCCTCGGCCAATGGCAGGCGCTCTCCGGATCGCTCCTCACTCGGATGTCGCTCTCGTCAGACGTGCGCACATCCCGAGACTCGCTCAAACAAGAGTTCACGGGCTCGTTCGCCTGGGCGCTCAGCCCGCAGCTTGCGCCACGGGTCGAGCTGGGGCTGGTGCTGGATACGCTGAGCCATCCGACGCTGGGGCGCAAGCAGACGCTCCGACCGCGCGCCAGACTCTCGGTAGATTGGACCCCCCAAAGTCTCTGGAAGACCAGCGCTGATCTGTTCTGGCAGATGACCCTCAGCGAGCGCGAGCGCACCAGCACGTATGAGATCGGAAGTCGAGCTTCGTGGGACCCACTTGATGAGCTCTCGCTGAGCCTAGACGCCCGAGTATCGCTCGATACGCGCCTGCGCGATACCAAGCCCCTAAGCGCGACGACCTGGGAGGTGACGCTCCAGGGCGACTACGAACTTGGCACATTCTGCGCTCCCACCCTTGAGGGCAGCGATTGCACATTTTCGGCTCTGCTGGGGTATTCAGGTCGGCTGGACCAAGGGGTCGCTGTGCCCTTCGGACAAGGGCTCTTTCTCCGAGCTCAGCTGGGCTTGAACTTCTAAGTATGTCGTTTGTGAGCTTAGTGTTGAAGAATCTGTGGCGCCAGAAGGTGCGCAGTCTCTTGGCGATCGCCGGGATCAGCTTGGGGATCGCGACTATGATCGCGTTGGGGGCGATCGCCGACGGCCTAGAGTATAGCTTAATCGCGACGCTGCGCTCGGGGAGAGCAGACTTCTCTATTGGGCAAGCCCACGCCCCCATGATCGTGCTCAGCTCGGTCCCTGAGGCGCGACTCTATGAGATCCAGCGCTGGCCGGAGATCCAACAAGCCGTTGGGGCGCTCGTGACGTTCGCGAGCTTCCCTGGGAACCCGTATTTCTTAGCGATCGGCATCGAGCCCGATGCGTTCGAGCTGGGCGGCGTCATTCTCTTAGAAGGGCGCGCGTTCTCCCAGTACGCCGAAGACGAAGTGCTCCTAGGGAAGAGCGCCGCGAACACCCTCAAACTAAAGCCCGGCGACGCCATCGAGATCGACCGAAAGACTTTTCAGGTCGTTGGGATCTACGAGACGGGCAATCTCCTCGAAGACGGCGGCGCGTTGTTCCCCTTGCGAACGCTTCAGAACCTCAAGAATCGCCCTGCGGAGCTCACGGTCATTCTCGTGCGCGTGCGGGAGGGCTTCGCCATCGAAGACGTGATGGCTCGGGTCGAGCGCGAGTATGGGGGCGCGCTCATCACGCTGCGTTCTGCTGCAGAGTTTCATAAAAACTATCAGAGTTTGAGCTTGGTGCGCGCGGGCACTTGGCTGATTGCGCTCTTGGCGCTGGTGATCGGCGGGATCGGCGTGATGAACACGATGATCATGTCTGTTTTTGAGCGCACGCGCGAGATCGGGATTCTTCGAGCCGTGGGCTGGCGGCGCGTGCGCGTCTTGCAGCTCATCTTGGGGGAATCGCTCTTGTTGGGGGGCATCGCAGCGCTTGTCGGGACGCTGCTGGGCTGGGGAGCCGCGCGCGCCGTGACGCTCCTGCCTCAAGTACGCGGGCTGATCGGTCCGCTCTACACGCCCGATCTGTTCGCCAAGGCCCTGCTCATCGCGCTCATTGTTGGGCTGGTGG
Source organism: Candidatus Fraserbacteria bacterium (assembly GCA_947085185.1). GTDB lineage: Bacteria > Bipolaricaulota > Bipolaricaulia > RBG-16-55-9 > DRXL01 > JANXCC01. Next base: position 76,542 of record CAMTVK010000019.1, read on the forward strand.
GTGGACTCTACCCAGCCTATCGCGCTGCGAAGATCTCCCCACAAGAAGCGTTACGCTATGAGTGAACAGATGGTCATCGCGCGCGACCTTGTGAAGACCTACGAAGGCGGGCGCATCCGCGCCCTCGACGGCGTCAGCTTAGAGATCTTCTCGGGAGAGTTTGTGGCGATCTGCGGCCCGTCGGGATCGGGCAAGAGCACGCTTCTTCATCTGCTTGGGGCTCTCGATAGCCCCGACTCGGGAGAGCTCTGGGTTGCAGGGGAAGACCTCGCTCACAGTCGCGGGGACTTGGCGCGCTTCCGCGCGCGCAAGGTCGGATTTATCTTTCAGCTGCATAATCTCATACCGTCGCTGACGGCGCTCGAAAATCTCTTGATCCCGACGCTTGAGCTCAATCACTCGCGCCGCGACGCCCACGCGCGCGCTCACAGACTCCTAGAGCGTGTGGGGCTGGCGGACAAAGCCCACCGGCGTCCTCCAGAGCTTTCGGGAGGTGAGAGACAGCGCGTCGCTGTCGCCCGAGCCCTCGTCAATGATCCTGCACTTGTGCTCGCCGACGAACCCACAGGGAGTCTCGACTCAAAGACAGAAAAACACGTGCTCGATCTACTGAAAGAGCTGCGTGCCGAGCGTGATGTCACCCTGATCTTAGTGACGCACGACCCGCGGGTCGCTCAGCACGCCGATCGCGTCCTTGAGCTTTGGGACGGTCGGATCAAAGCCCCAGTTGTCTCTTAAGGATCTTTTCGAAGACCCCTTCAGGCAGGAGCCTGCGCAAGGGCAAGACCGTACGGGCGTCGCGCCCCACGGGATAGCGCAGCTTGGGATTGGGATTCTTTATCGCGCGATAGATCGTCTCGGCGACTCGCTCTGGAGGCGCCGCACGAGAGATTCTGCGCAGGCGTCGGCCGCTGGCTTGCTTGAAGATCGCATAAGGAGAGCTCTCATTCTGGGCGGCTTGGGCCAGTTGCACGTTCTCCTGAAAATTCGTAGCGATAAACCCTGGCTCAATCAGAATGACTTTGATATTCCAAGGAGCCAGCTCGTAGCGTAGCGTCTCCGTTAGCCCCTCGAGAGCGAACTTGCTCGCCGTGTACGGCCCAGAGAAGGGGATGGCCATTCTGCCCAAGACCGAACTGATATTGACGATCGCGCCCGATCTGCGCGTGCGCATGTGGGGAAGCACAGCGTGCGTGACGCGAATGACCCCGAAGAAATTCGTCTCAAACTGCCTCTTCCATTCGTCGAGGGAGACCTCTTCAACGGCGCCGTGCAGCCCATAGCCAGCGTTGTTAACGAGCACGTCAATCCGCCCGCTCTTTTGAAGAACCTTCTCGACGGCTCTCTGCACAGCCCCATCGTCGCAGACATCAAGCTGAGCGATCTCGATGGGTAACTTCTCAGATTCGATGATGTTCCGAAGCTCTTGAGATCTCTCGAGATTGCGCATGGTGGCCCACACGGTGTAGCCCCGACGGGCCAGATAAAGAGAAGTCGCGAACCCGATGCCGCTGTTGCTCCCGGTGATGAGCGCGATCATGCTCGCTTCTGTGCTAGGGATGGTCATTGGGGTTCTCCACAACTAAGCCCTCTGCCTGAGCGATCTTGTTTAGGGCATCATCGGCAGAAACGAAGATTAGCGGAGCCGCACCTGCCGTGCGCAGTTCCTCTTGCACAGCTAAGGCACTGGCTAGTTGGATGGCATCATAGCCCCGTAGGTCATGGCGCTCAGCTAACTCCATCGCCCGCTCCACGATTCCCGCTACCGTCAACACGACTCGGTATTGACGGTGAAAGTGCTCTTTGAAGGTCGCGATTGCGGCTGCGGCATCTTGAGCAGCGATCGAGCCCATCCGCGTCCGACGGGTGATGGCTGCCACAATTTCCGCCCCTGTCACCAGCGCTATGAAGATCTCGTTTCCCGCTTGTGGATCGATCAAATTGCCTACCCAAAGGCTACCGACCTCCTGGGCATAGCGCTTGACGAGCGCGCTGCTGTCGAAGTAATAGGCTGCCACTTAGCGTCGTTCCTCTTTGATCATATCGGAGAGTGGCTGGCCCTGAACGAGGATCAGCCGGAAACTCGTTATCGCGCCAGCTTCCTGGGGAGCGAGCAGTCCCCGAGCCTGCAGACGCTCGAGGGCCAGGGCCAGGCAGGCGCGCTCGACCTCTTGCTCAAACTGCGCAATAAGTTGAGGGACGGTCAGCCCTCGAGCTTTAGCTTGCTCCACCAGCCGTGCGTAGATCTCATCAGGCAGATCAATCGTCTTGCTCATCTTTTCTATCTTGACCTCGAAACCTTTTCTCCTTACAATCTCATCCAACTCCATCTTCGACCTCATTTTATACACCCTACCCCTGCCTGGCAAGCCCTCGCAGCAAAGAGAACCATCATTGATCATAAGCGCGATAGCGCTGCAACACCCCAGGCACGAGATAGTCCTCAAAGGCGCGCTTCAGATCATATATAGGGTTCCAGCCCCAATCAGCCCGCGCCGCAGAATCGTCCACATCGGCGGGCCAGCTGTCCACGATCTTCTGGCGCTTGAGATCGGGCGCAAACGTCACCTGGGATTTGGGGAATGCGTGCTGCACCAGCTCGGAGAACTCTCCAGCTGAGGGATTGAACGCCGTGACGTTATAGACGTGTCTAGAGAGCTGCTGGCGCGGTGCTGCTTCTAGCTGTAAGAGCGCTGCGATAGCATCGGGCATAGCCATAAATGGGATACGCGTGTCGGCGCGCACAAAACACGGATATGGTTTCCCTTGAGCGGCAGCGTGAAGCATCTCCGGGGCGTAGTCGCTCGTGCCGCCCGTGGGGACGGTCACTGCACTGATCAAACCGGGAAAGCGCAGCGCACGAAAATCAATGTGTCCATGCGTCGTCTCAGCGTCGAGCTGACGGTAATACTGAGCGTAATACATACCAAGCTGCTCGCAGTAGAGCTTATTGATGCCGTACATCGTTCGTGGGGTGAGCCACTCGTGCTCTTTGACTTTTCCGGCGCGCGCTTTGGTCTTGAGATCAGGGAGTCCATAGACGGCGATCGAGCTGGGATATAAAAATTTGATCTCGCGCCCCTGGAGCCGAGACTGCCCCACGGCCATCTCCAAGAGATTGAGCGTGCCGTCTACGTTGACTCTATGCGCTAAGACGGGCTGGCGCTCGGCCTTCGTCGAGAGCAACGCTGCCAAGTGATAGATCGTGTCGAAGTTATACGCCGCCGACAGGCTCTCTAAGAGCGCTGTATCTAAGATATCTCCGGTGACGGCGCGAGAGACTTTGGGCTTGAGCGTTTCATCGAGTTCGTGGAGATCGAGCGCGACGATGCGCACGTCACTATGCTCGGCCAAGCGCTCGATCAAACCGTGGCCGATCTCCCCGTTGGCGCCGGTGACTAAGATCGTCTTCATAGTTCTTCTTGTACGGGTTATACCCAAGTAGCCTCCATTGCCCCAATCTCTTGCAGGAGCGCCTTGGCGGACTTCATGCCTGGCCAGGGCTCCCAGGTGAACTCCTCCGGCTTGATCCCCTTGGCCGTATCAAGCAGCTCTTGACGAATCTCATCGAGTTCGGTGTTGCCTCCTTGTGTTTTGAAATAGAAGAGGGCAAGCGCTGGTCAAGGCTCCCCCTCCTTTCAGAGCGCTCACCCTCTTCGTGTGCTGCTTCATTGCTTATGCTTGGCCCTCAGCGCCGTTGACCGACTCCACAGGTGCCGCTGCGGCCGTGGTGGTCTTGCGCGGTCCTCGACGGGGCAGCTTCTCCGGCTCGCTGAGCAAACTCTTCTCGTCAGAGGGCTGTGCTGCATGCTCGCCTTCTCTTGGCTTTGCAGAAGCACCGTTCAAGCCAGCTTTCTCCCGGATCGCGTTCTCTAGCTGCTGCGCGATCTCTTTGTTGGACTCCAAAAACGCCGCGGCGTTAGCCATCCCTTGCCCTAAGCGAACTTCCCCAAAATTAAACCAAGAACCGCTCTTCTTCACCACGCCCAATTGTTCTCCGGTCTTGATGAGCTCGCGCTCGTATGCGATCCCCTTGCCGTAGATGATATCGAACTTGGCTTCTTTGAAGGGCGGGGCTAACTTGTTCTTGACGACCTTGACGACCGTCTCGCTGCCCACGCGGCTGTCGCCCTCTTCAATGCTCCCCAAACGCTTGATCTCCAAGCGCTGCGACGCATAGAATTTGAGAGCTAAGCCGCCCGTGGTGGTCGTCGTCGGCCCCCAGCTTGTCCCCGAGATCGTCTGGCGGATCTGATTGATAAAGACGACGGTCGTCTTCGATTGCGCAATCGAAGACGCGAGCTTTCTCATGGCTTGGCTCATCAAGCGCGCTTGCAAGCCCACTTGGGCATCGCCCATCGCCCCGGCGATCTCCGCTTCGGGGACGAGCGCTGCGACCGAATCGACGACAATAATATCTACAGCCCCGCTGCGCACCAGCGCGTCCATGATCTCCAGCGCTTGCTCGCCGGAGTTGGGCTGGCTCAGCAAAAGAGCATCTAGGTTCACGCCAATCGCTTTGGCATAGTTGGGATCGAGGGCATGCTCAGCATCAATGAACGCGGCTGTGCCCCCGCGCTTCTGCGCCTGGGCGATGAGATGTAACGCTAACGTCGTCTTTCCCGAAGATTCCGGCCCGAAGATCTCGACGATCCTCCCGCGAGGGACGCCGCCAATCCCAAGCGCGACGTCGAGCGCCAGCGAGCCCGTGGGGATCGTCTCGACCTGGAGATTGGCCCGCTCCCCTAGCCACATGATCGCACCTTCGCCGTACTTCTTGCGCAGCCCGTCCACCACACTGTTGAGCACTTCTTGCTTGCCCATCGCACTACCCCCTTTGTAGGTTATTGATTGAGAAATCTCTGGATCTCTCTGATGTTGCGCTTCACTTGGCGCAGCACCCCCACGACCCGACCGACGATCTGCCCCTCGCCTAGCGGGGTTGGGGCATAGCTGGAGTTGGCCGGGACGAGGGTGGGCTTCCCGTCAATCACCGCGAAGAATTTCACGGTCGCTTCATCGTCCTTGAGGGCGACGACGATCTCGCCCGGCTCGGCGCAGGAGCGCGGCTGGACGATCACTAAATCGCCCGCAAAGATTCCAGCTCCGATCATGCTATCCCCTTGGACCCGCAGCGCGAAAGGACGCTCATCTTTTCCGAACAAGACATCGAAGTCTATCGTGCCCTGAATGTCCTCTATAGCAGGGATAGGCCGTCCCGCAGCGATGTGCCCGACGATGGGAATCCCCCGACGGGGCACGCGTTCACGGACCAACTCTATCCCCCGCGACTTTCCCGCGAGACGTCGAATGAACCCCTTCTTCTCTAGAGCATCCAGATGGGTCTGGACGCTGCGCACCGACTGGAACCCAAATTCCTCGGCGATCTCCCGGAGGGTGGGGGGCAGCCCCCGCTCCGAGATCCGCTCCACAATGAACTGGAAAATCTGGTGCTGCTTTTCTGTCAGTTCCGTCCTCATAGCAGTCAAAAGTATAGCATAACTTTGTATGCCTGTCAAGTGGGCAGAGTTAGTGTGCCAAGAGATCGTTACCATAAAGATGCCGCTGACCCATTACAAGGCGCGCACGTGCGGCCACCGCCACCACACGAATATCCCAAATCCCAGACAGATCAAAGCGCTCAGCGACAGGGCCATCGGTGCGCTAAGCTTCTCGGCTAAAGCCCCAAGCTGCAGACTCCCAAAGGGCAGCATCCCCATGAACATTAACGTATAAAGACCGAGAATCCGTCCGCGCAGCTCCCCAGGGACGATCGTCTGCAAGAGCGTGTTCGTGAGCGCGTTCTGGGTGATCAGCCCCCAGCCAAAACCCGCAAGGGCCAGCAACGACACGGGAAAGACTCTCGAGTTGGCAAAGATCAAGAGCATCACGGGGAAGACAAAGTTTCCCACGGTGAGCAAAGCCCCTTTGCGCTGGTAGTTCCCCAGCGACGCCAGCACGAGCGCCCCCACGAGCGCTCCGACCCCCACGGCCGTCATTAAGAACCCATAGCCCTGCGGACCGACCTTGAGGATCTCCGCGGCGTAGAGGGGCATGAGCGTCATATATGAAAATCCGAAGATGCTCGAGACCCCCAACAGGCTGAGCAGTGCCAGAACTCTCGTGTCGCCTCGCGCGTAGTTGAGTCCGACCCACAGGCTCCTCCAGACCGATTCGTTATGATGAGCCGGGGCGCCCTGATGGCGCTCCATAAGCAGCAGCCCCACGATGACCCCCAGATACGACAGGGCATTGATGGCAAAACAGATCCCCACGGCGATGCGCATGGCCGTGTCGGCGTCTATAGACAACGCGGTACCAAGCCAAGCGCTGAGCGTTCCCAAAAGTGTTCCGGCGATGGCCGGGCCGACGATGCGTGTGCCGTTGAACGCCGTAGAGTTGAGAGCGATCGCGTTCATCAGGTCTTCTTTGGCAACGAGTTCATGGATGAGGGACTGTCGTGCGGGGGTATCGAAGGCGTTGATGGTTCCCAGCAAGAATGCCAAGGCGATGACGTGCCAGACCTGGACGAGGCCGGTGAGGGTGAGTAGGGCAAGGAGAGTTGCTTGGAGGAGTGCGGCGCTTTGGGTGCAGAGTACTAAGCGTTGGCGGTCGAAGCGATCGGCGGTGACGCCGCCGACCAGGGTGAAGAGCAAGACTGGTAGGAACTGGGAGAAGCTGACGACGCCCAGGCCGAGTGCCGATTTTGTCAAGAGATAGACGAGCCAGCCTTGGGCGATGGACTGCATCCAGGTTCCGGTGAGGGAGACGAGCTGGCCGGTCCAGAAGAGCCGATAATTTCTATGTTTGAGGGCGCTGAAGGTCTTAGCCAATCGAGCGCCGGCGAGTCCTGGGACGTGGACGCTATTGGCGGGGACGACTGGGGTGTGTTGGTTTTGTGGTTCTGTGGATTGGTCTTTGGTAGCTTGGGTGCTCACGGGGGAATTATAGCGTGCCGGCCTTGTGTTTGCAATCTGTTTCAATACCACACTGGTCCAATTAAAAGGATACTAGTGTACGTGCGAGTGAAAGACGACTCAAGGAGGTTTCAATACCACACTGGTCCAATTAAAAGCGGATGGCGCAGGCCCAAGGGGGAAAGGGCTTCGTGTTTCAATACCACACTGGTCCAATTAAAAGTTGGCTGTATAGTTTTGCGTAGTGTTTAGAGAGCTAGTTTCAATACCACACTGGTCCAATTAAAAGTCAAATACGAGCGGGAATTTGCCCGCGCGCTCAAGGGTTTCAATACCACACTGGTCCAATTAAAAGAAATATCCTCAAGAACCTTCCGTTCGTGTCCCATCCCAGTTTCAATACCACACTGGTCCAATTAAAAGTAACGCCAGCGCTCTTCACTTTTCAAAGATTATGACGCGCTGTTTCAATACCACACTGGTCCAATTAAAAGTCATGACATTCATCATGACATTCAACAGATCATTGCGTTTCAATACCACACTGGTCCAATTAAAAGAGGCTTATGAAGATGATCTCCTCAATGATGAAGATGGTTTCAATACCACACTGGTCCAATTAAAAGGCGTTTCGTTGATCTTTGGTGCTGAGGGCTTCTATGCGTTTCAATACCACACTGGTCCAATTAAAAGACGGTCAAGCCGCCCAAGAGTTTCAATACCACACTGGTCCAATTAAAAGTATATCCTCACTCACAAGGACATTGCAATAAGCACCGGTTTCAATACCACACTGGTCCAATTAAAAGTAGAATGGGATGGTGAAAAAATGTTCGCCATTCAGAGTAGGTTTCAATACCACACTGGTCCAATTAAAAGTGGAGCGCTCACGTGTGCTGCAGCTTGTGCAGCTCGTTTCAATACCACACTGGTCCAATTAAAAGAGAATGACGGAGCGGATATATGGGGTTGAGGTCTTAAGGTTTCAATACCACACTGGTCCAATTAAAAGGCATCAAGGGTGTGAGGAAGGGGAGGGGGTAATTCTTGTGGTTTCAATACCACACTGGTCCAATTAAAAGTTGACCAAGCGCTTGATTTTCTTGCTTGCATCAGTAGCGTCACTGCGTTTCAATACCACACTGGTCCAATTAAAAGGGCGCAATAAGCCGTTCCTGATATTCGGTTTTTATTCGTTTCAATACCACACTGGTCCAATTAAAAGGCCCGTATTGCGGGGGGGCTCTTTACTGTAGAGCGTGGTTTCAATACCACACTGGTCCAATTAAAAGTGTCAGACCCTTGCAGCGACCTGAACCAAGTTTTCTGGTTTCAATACCACACTGGTCCAATTAAAAGTCAGTACTCACTGGGGCAGTCTGGAATGACTGCCCGTTTCAATACCACACTGGTCCAATTAAAAGGCCTCTTGCCCGCCCTTGCCTTGCCCTTGACGCCGTAGGTTTCAATACCACACTGGTCCAATTAAAAGGCGTGGAAAAGACGTATTTCCTAGTGCGTTTTACGGAGTTTCAATACCACACTGGTCCAATTAAAAGACTGGCCAGATTGTAGATGCAGAGCCTAACCGTATAGAGTTTCAATACCACACTGGTCCAATTAAAAGCGTAGCGGCTCACCCCGACCAGCTCCCAGTCAGGCTCGTTTCAATACCACACTGGTCCAATTAAAAGCGTGAACGCGCACGAGGACGTAAGGGCGCCAAGGGGTTTCAATACCACACTGGTCCAATTAAAAGCTGGCGCCTCCTCACCTACGGACATGGCTAAGACAACCAGTTTCAATACCACACTGGTCCAATTAAAAGGCGAGGCGCGCGACGACTGCTGGGCCTCTTGGGAAGATAAGGCAAATGCCGTGCCATTCTGCTCCACAACCCCATCGGCCTCATCCCCCAAAGAGGCCCATTGCCCTGGGTGTGTGCCGTCCCATCGTCGTCGCCCGCCGGTCCTGCACAACCCCCAGGACCTCGACGACTTTCGTGCTTCCG
>CAMTVK010000020.1:0-28126 GCA_947085185.1 Candidatus Fraserbacteria bacterium
TAGGTCGCCAGGACTCCACCAGCTCGGCTATACTGGCTTGGGTCATCGGTTCCTCCTTTTGGTAACCAAGTTTATGAGGAATCGATGACCCTTTCGGTAACAGTTTCAATGAGTCAACTCGCGCTCTCGCCTGCCCCGACGTTTTGAGATATAATTAAACTATGCGCAAACTCTTCACAGTCTTGTTGGTGGGCCTAGGCTTTGTCTTAGGATGGTTGGCAAGCTCGTCCTCGAACACCGAGCACCAGAGAGCTCCAATACCCCAGGGCTATAGCGCCCCCAGCGCACCCATCACTGTCTATTTTGCGCCCTCCCCAGCGCCCCAGCAGGCCATACTCCAAGCTCTCAACACTGCTAAGAGCTTCGTGCACATCGCACTCTATCAGCTCACCGACCCTGAGATCGCCCAAGAACTGATCAATATATCTAAGCGCGGCGTCGCACTCAAGCTCTTGCTCGACGATGAGCCCAGCAAGAGCAGCAAAGGCTGTCTCTTAAAAGACGTCGGCATCCCCGTCAAACAATACGTGGACACGGGAATCATGCACCATAAATTTGCCGTCATCGATGGCGAAAAAGTCATCACGGGTTCGTACAATTGGACGACCTCCGCCAAGACGCGCAACGAAGAGAATCTCTTGGTGATCGAGAGCTCAGAGCTCGCTCAGGCGTTCGCGCGCGAATTCTCTCAGCTCTGGGCACACCAGAAAGCGCGCCCGCTCACTCAAGCCGACTGCTCATCGCAAAAATAACAGCCAGATGAGAGCGATCAGCGCCGCGAGCACAAGCCCTACCGTCGCGATCTCTGGGAGCTTGAACGACGTAGCTTTCATGGGCGTGAGCACGCCGCAGAGCACCCGCGCGCCGCTATTGCCCGCAGGATCGGTGATCTGATCGTCCGGGCCGGCGTGAATGACCAGAGCGCTCCCGTCGGCATCGAAGAGCGATAGCTCCCCCGCAGTGAGCGTCACGCGATCGGTCACGTGCTCATAGATCGCCGAGCCGTCGTCATGAGCGGTCAGATTGGGGAGATCTCCGGCGTGCGGGCCTTCGGGGTTATTCAGCCCGTGCTTTTTGTTGGTGGGGTTGAAATGCGGCCCAGCGGAGAGAAAATCCGGAGGCTCGCACTTGCCCACAGAGTGCATGTGAATGCCGTGCTCACCTGGAGATAGGCCCTTCACTGTGACGCTGATCCGAACCCCTTGGGACTCTTGGGTGAAGATCGCCATGCCCAGGACCCGACCCTCAGCATTGCGCAGCGTCGCGACCGCGCGCTCCCCCACAGCCCAAACCGTCACGCTGCTCACTATCAGACCAAACACGATCAACGCAGCACTCACGAGCGATGTACGCATAGTAGGCTCCTTTCTTTGCGTTACCCCATATAAGGCCGACGCCAATCCCGCGGAGGCACGAGCGTCTCTTTTATAGTACGTGGGCTGAGCCATCGGATCACATTCACCCATGACCCGGCTTTATCGTTCGTTCCGGAGTGTCTTGCTCCGCCGAAGGGCTGTCGCCCTACGACCGCCCCCGTGGGCTTGTCATTGATATAGAAATTCCCGGCAGCGTAGCGCAGAACCCGTTCGGCAGTAACGATCGCGTCCCGATCCTGCGCGAAGATCGAACCTGTCAGACCAAACTTCGTCGAGACATCACAGAGCTCAAGCGCCTTCTCAAACTCACCATCAGGGTAGACATAAACAGTCAAGACCGGCCCGAAGATCTCTTCGGTCATGAGTCTGCTTTTGGGGTCTTGAGTGACGACCACGGTGGGCTGAATAAACCAGCCTCGGGAGTCGTCGTACTCCCCACCGGAGACAATCTCGTAAGTCTTTGGATCTTTCTTGGCTTCTTCAATGTACGAGACGATCTTATCGAAAGCGTCTTTGGTGATGATCGCGCCCATGAAGACCGAGAGATCTTCGACCGGGCCGACTTTGATCTTGGGCAGCTCTTCTGTGAAGCGCCTCTTCATGGCCGGCCACAAGCTCTGTGGCACGTACATTCTGGAAGCTGCCGAGCACTTCTGCCCTTGATACTCGAACGCGCCCCGGATCGCATTCGCGGCGACGACATCAAGATCGGCAGACGGATGCACGACGATGAAATCTTTGCCGCCGGTCTCGCCCACGATCCTGGGAAAGTTCTTATAGGTGGGGAGATGCTTTCCGATCTCACCCCACAGATAGACAAGTGTCTCGTAGCTGCCGGTGAAGTGCAGCCCAGCAAAATCGGGGTGCTGGAGCACGACGTCGCTATATTGGCTGGCGAAGGGGACAAAGTTAATGACGCCCTTGGGCAGGCCCGCCTCCATCAAGATCTGCATAATTCTGTAGTTGGACAGGAGCACCGAGCGGGCGGGCTTCCAGAGGGCGACGTTGCCCACGAGCGCTGGGGCTGTGGGGAGATTCCCTCCAATAGAGTAGAAATTAAACGGCGGCACAGCTAAGATAAAGCCCTCCAACGGTCGCCAGTCGAAGCGATTGATCTCCCCGGAGATTTGATCGGGCTGCTGCTCGTAGAGAAACTGCATATAGTACGCATTGAATCGCCAGAAGTCTACAAGCTCTGCTAAGTCAATCTCGGCTTCAAAGGGCGTCTTGGACTGATTGAGCATAATAGCAGCGATATTTTGAATTCGTCGCGGCCCGGCGAGCAGATCTGCCGCCCGCATGAAGATCGCAGCTCGGTCGTAGCCGTCCATGGCTGACCACGTCTTGTGGGCTTCCAAGGCTGCGTCAATGGCGCGGCGCAGCTCTGCTGCTCCTGCCAGGTGCGCGCGTGCTAAGATCTTCTTATGATCGTGCGGGCAGGGGACCTCGACCGCCTGTCCCGTCCTTACGGGCTCTCCGTTAATGATCAACGGGATCTCTTCGGTGGTGCGTTTGAGGGCTTCAATCTCTTTGAGGAGCTGGTCGCGCTCCGGGGTGCCGAGGGCGTAGGTGGGGATCTTGTTCACATCGTTTTGGGGCTTCTCCAAGCGCCAGTGCTTGCTCATAGCGATTACCTCCTTTGGACAGTACCTCTTCACGTTACCGAGTCTTTGGGGAGGGTGCAACTTATTTCAGTTAATCTTGGTTAGCAGACATCAAAGACGCCGAGGGCAAAACGCAAAAACCCAGAAAGAATGAGCGTTTTTTCGATGTCTTCTCATTATACGTCCTCAGTTGGCTTTGAGGGATGCCATACCCCCCCAAAAACGACCCCCTATCTCCCAAAGACAACAAAGGCCCTCTCAGGCGGATGAGCACAGAAGATCGTTTCTGATGCTTCTTATGGACAATAAAATAAGAATTTGCACGGTTTCTTCTCTGGTTTGGGCTCTTCGGGCTTTTCGGGAGTTGGCTCTTCGGGCTTCTTCTTAATTTTGATTTCCAGAGCCTTCTCGCCGTAGACTATCGTCTCGTCGAGGGTCTGAGTGCGCTTGAACTTCGCGTCGGGCTCTGAATCTTGTGTATCTTCAGAGAGGTTCAAGAGCTTCACGGTCAGACTGTTGTTGCTTGGAATCTTCTGCAAGAAGCCGATCAAGTCGTCAAGCGAGTCGAACTCCGGCGTCTCATCCCGATCGCTGCGCCGCGGCCCACCAAATGCCAAGAGCGTCACGCTCGAACGATCGAGTTCCTCGGGAAGCTGCAGCTTCCCTGCGATAGTCTGTTCTTTTCCACGATATTCTTGTAAGATCACCGTGTAAGAGACGGTCTCACCGGGCTGATAGGCTTCTTTGTCGGTCTTGATGGATTTCACGCGCAGGGCCTTCACTGCTTGTTGGGTCTCCATCTCAATATTGAGCCTTCTGAAGCCCACATCGCGGAACTCGTTGCGCGCCAACGTAAAGAGCGTCTGCGCGATCCGCAACGGCCCTGTGACGGCAATGTCGCTTAAGCTTGCAAAGACATCGGTGCGGGTCAGGGGCTCCTGAAGCTCATCGGCTGTGAGAGTGTAGCGAACGATCATCGTGCCTGGGCCAATTCTGTTGAGCGTGCGATCCACAGCGTCTAGGACCCCTATCAAGAGCAAAATCGGCATCAGGCTCTCATAGTACGCGATCCGGAACTGCACTCTCTGTGTGATCCCTAGGTCTCGATCTGTGACCGTCAGAGAGACTTCTAGCGACCGAGGCTCAAGCTCGGTAACTCCTCCTACTCCTTGCCAACGATCTTCAAAGATCGCGCCCAGGGTCTCCCCCGGCACTCCCAGCTTAAACGGCATCTCCAGCGATTCGACTGTGTCTAAAATATACGCTCCAGTCAAGAAAAATTCCGTCTCACCCGCGGGGAAGAGCCAGTGCCCAAACCCCAGCACAATCTGATCTTCTACATATGAGACCGTCCCGAACGCCCCGATGGTCACATCGCCGTCGGTGAGCATCACGCCCAGGGGGCCACCCTCTTGAAGCCCAAGGGACTCGCTCGTGTATGAAGCAGCGTGCGCAGCAGTGCCGGAGAGCCCTGTCGGCTGCACCCGAATGCTATAGCGCTCCTCCAGCCCTTGCGAGAGCTCCTGAAGAAAATCTTCTTGGGCAACAGGCAGGAGCGCCTGGCGCATCCCCGCTGAGCGCATCAGGTGCTCGCTCAAGCCCTCTTGGAGAATAGCGAGCGCTCGGCCCTCCACGCCCGACACAAGCAGCGGCGTCGCCACCGCCTGAATGAAGATTCTCTCAGGATGCGCTTGTTGCTCAGCGAGCGAGGGCATCTGTGAGACGACCTCGATCCGCTTGAGCGCTCCGTCTATCTTCACCGAGCCGATGACGCCAGATGGGACTGGGAGTGCTTGGCTTAGCCGACTCTGTTCTCTCTCTCTCAAGGGCTCGATGAGCGCCAGCATCGTTTCGATAGGGCGCACGAGCGCGATGGGCTCAGCTCCCACTTGGAACCCCCATGAGCCCCACAGCGCTCCTGCTAATTTGTTCTGAATATAGATAGGGCTGCCGCTCATCCCCGCGGCGACCCCGCCCGCCTGACGGATCGTCGGCCCGCTCACCCGCACAACAATGTGATCGTCCAGAACACCCGGATTATCAATGACATCGACGACCTTGACGGTGAACGTTTGAATCTCTGTACCCTTGACGACCGTCTTGCCGATGCCCTCCATGCCGGGCTGGATCTCACGGAACGGAAGAATTCGGCTCCGAGAGTCAGCACGAGGCGCTCCCACCCCAACGACCATCACGAGTCCTAAGACGACGACAGCCAGTGCTCTCATACCAGACCCTCCTCGAAGAGAATTTCTAAAGACAGGCCAAACGCACGATCTGCGCAGCTCCCTCTTCCATCTCACCTACCGGTGTGATCCCGTGCTCTTCTAGGATCTTTCGTCCCTCCGTCTCGTTGGTGCCGGTGAGGCGCACGACCAGGGGCACATGAATCCCCAGCTCTTGCTGGGTCTGGACCAAGCCGCGCGCGACCTCATCACAGCGGGTGATCCCCCCAAAGATATTAATAAAGACCCCGCGCACCTGCGGGTCCGCCAGCACTATCTGGAGGGCTTTTTTCATGAGCTCGGCGTTGGCCCCACCGCCAATATCTAAAAAATTCGCAGGGCGCCCGCCATAGAGCGCTACAAGATCGAGGGTTGCCATGACTAACCCTGCCCCATTGCCGATGATCCCGATCGTGCCGTCGAGCTTCACATATTGCAGTCCGGCGCTCTTAGCCGTGCGCTCCTGCGGACTTTGCGAGAGCTCTTCTTCCTCCCACCCCGCAAGCTCCGCAGGTACATCATCGTCATCAATGATGAACTTCGAGTCTATCGCGATCAGCTGTCCGTTCGTGAGCGCCAGGGGGTTGATCTCCACCAAGCTCGCCCGGTACTGAGTGAACGCGTGAGAGAGCTTCAAGAAGATCTCGCTGAAGGGCTTTATGAGATTTGGCTCTATCGCTGCTTGATAGAGAGCTTTACGGATCTGATACGGCTGCAGCCCGAGGAGCGGGTCTATAGGAAATTTTGTGATCTTTTCTGGATGGGTTCGCGCGAGCTCTTCGATCTCCATGCCGCCTTCAGCACAGAAGATCGCGATGGGCTTCTTCGCGGCGCGGTCGATCGTGATCGCCAGATAAAATTCTCTCTCGATCTCGACGGCGCGGGTGACTAAGACTTTTCTCACGCGCTCGCCTTTGATAGTCATCTGTAAAATATCTTCAGCGTGGGCGCGTGCTTCGTGTGGGGTTTGGGCGAGCTTGATGCCACCGGCCTTGCCGCGCCCGCCCACTAAGACTTGCGCTTTCACGACGACGGGGCAACCTAGCTCGTGTGCGATTTCCTCTGCTTCTGCCGCCGAGAACGCTACCTTGCCGTCAGCAACGGGAATCCCGACCCGCCTGAACAACTCTTTCCCTTGATATTCTTGGAGTCTCATAGATTATTTCTTTAAGAGTTTCAGCTCCTCGCGGAGGGCGCGCCAGGCTTGACCCAAAGCGCGACCGGCCTGGGGCAACCGCGTCGCCCCAAAGATCAACAGCACCAGCGCGATGATCAACACCCACTTCATAGATATTAAGACTTCGCAGTCGGCTGCTCCGTAGGCTCTTTCTTCTCTGCAGGGGCTGGGGGACCGGGCTCAGCAGCTTGTTCGAGCTCTCGCTTGATACCCTCGGCTTCTTCCTTGAAGTTGCGAAGAGCTTTCCCCAAGCCACGCGCCAGCTCCGGGAGCTTCGATCCCCCAAAGAGCAGCAAGACCACCAGGAAGATGATGAGCAGCTCTGGAGCACCTAATCCGAACATACGAGCACCTCCGTGCTGCTCCACTCTAGCAAAAAGTGAGCGACAAGTCAAAGCTTCCGTCGCAGTTCCCAGGCGATCCGCAGCCCTTTTAACGTCAGATGGGGGTCATAAACTGAGATCTCTTTGATGTGCTGAGCAAAGAACTCTCCCCGCCCACCCGTAGCGATGACTTTTAAGTCTTTATCGTATTCTGCGCGGAAGCGCCGAATCAGCCCGGAGACTAAGTCTAAAAAACCCAATACACACCCGGCTCGAATATTCTCGTCGGTCGTCTTGCCGATGACACTTTCGGGGCAGCGCAGCTCGACTTCATAGAGCTGGGCCGCTCGCTGTGCCAGCGCCAAAGCCGCCAGCTCCATCTGTGGAGCAATGGCCCCGCCAAGAAATCGTCCGTCACAAGATATGAGATTGAACGTCGTGGCCGTGCCGAAGTTCACAGTGAGCGCTGGGCCGCCATAGAGAGAGAACGCTGCGATAGCATCGGCAATACGATCTGTACCGACCTTTGATGGTTCTTCGACGTCGAGCTGGATCACTCCCCACTGATAGCTCAAAAACTCGGGCTCGACTGAGAAATGTCGCTGGAACGCGCGCGCCAACGCAGCGTTGAGATGAGGTACCACCGAGCTGATGATAACATACTGGGGCTTGGGCCAGTCAGAAAGCAGCGTCCTCAGAGAAAGCCCCAATTCATCAGCAGTTCTTTCACGGTTGGACGCAAGCTGAAAATCTGTCAAGAGCTTTTTGCCGGAAAACAGCCCAAGCTTGGTCACCGTATTGCCCACATCAAGGGCCAAGAGTACCGGTTGCGCCATGGTCTTTCATAATACTCTGCGAGGGTTCCAGAGTCAACGGAGTCGGTTCCACTGGGGCGTCGCGTACTTTTCGGCCGTCAGCCTGTGAGCCAGCTCCTGTTCAAGGGGCGCAAGATCGCGACAGATCAGATCGATCCCAAAAAATTCTTGGAAGCCCTCTATCAGAGCGCGCTTCAGTTCTTCTATGGAAGGCTCTCGGCCAAGCGCCTCACTCACGCTTGTGGCCGTGCGGCGCAGCACGAACGCAGGAAGCTTCATAAGAGCTTCGAGGGCTTCAACGTCTAGGGTGATGGGGATCGAGCCGTGTTGCAAGAGCGATCTTTTCGTGCGCATCTGGGCGCTGCCGATGATTTTCTTTCCCTGCACGGTGAGCTCCACAGACGCTGGGGCGGCAAAGCACGCTGCCGCATCTTTGAGGAGACGAGGGCGTGGGATGAGCTCCGCGCGTATCCCAAGCTTGTGCAGCCCACGCGCCAACGCCAAACTGATCTTCTCATGCGACCGACTGACGCTCTCGCCGAAGATCTCTAGAGGTCCAACGACGCTGTACGTCAGTTCGCGGTCGTGCAAGACGGCCCGCCCGCCCGTGGGCCGTCTGATCCAGGCAAAACCCCGACGCGCACATTCTTCAAGATCGACATCGTGCACGCTCTGAAAGTACCCCAGCGAGAGCGTTGGGCGGGTCCACTGATAGAAGCGCAGCGTGATATGGGGCTTCTCATCGCACAAGAGCAACAGAGCTTCATCTGTAGCCATGTTTATGGCGGCGTTTTGCGTCCCGCTCTCGAGCAAGCGCCAGCGCATAATGAACACTTTAGCGAAAGACATAACAGAGCTGCAAGTCGATCCCTTATCCAGGAAGGTCTTGACTTGTGTAAAAAAAAAAGTATAAATTTAGCTGAAGGTGAGCGACCATGTTAAGAAAAACTTGTTTACTCAACATAGCATTCTTGGGTTTCCTGGCCATAAGCGGCTGTACCCAAGCAAATTGGGTGAGCCTGAATGACAATGCTACGAGGGATACCCCTTTGAGTCAGCCTTCCAGTTCTTCTTTGACCTGCCAGGTTGTAGAACTTCAGGATTCAGCTAAAGATGCAGCCCTACAGCAGGCTTTGGCTGATCCTCAAGTTCAGTGGCTTATAGCCCAAATGGAGGAGCGAGGGCTCCTTTCGGATCTAAAAGCAGTTCAAGCCTTTCAGGCAGGCAGAGCTTACTTGCAAGTCATTATTTTCTTTAAGCCTCATGGCCACTTAGTGTGGTGGAGACAAGAAAGCGGAGAAACCTTTGCTAAGGCTATCATCAGCCAAAAACAAAAATGGGAAATCCTTGACCCATACGATGAATGGCAAAGATTCAGGTCAGTCGCTATAACGGAGCTTAAGGAGATTCTCAAGGGCCTTCACAAGAACAAAGAATTTCAGAAGACCAACAAGGATTTTGAAGACAAAGGCTACAAGTTAGCGGAAGAGAAGGCACGAGGTATACTGAACGAGACTAAGGGAGAATACCTTCTTTGGCTGCGCTGGCAGAAACAAGAAATGGAAGGCAGTGCACCCAGAGCGATTCCTCTTCTCATTGACGATGGCTATAGCACTGGTGGGGGTGGCACGGATATCGCTGTAATTTATGATCCAACTACAGGGAAATTGATACTGTGGGTAGTGCCTCCAGAACTAGTCAGATTTCTTGAATGTTTCGTAGACTGCCTCATTGACAATTACGGCCCAATAGCTTTAGAAATTATACTCATCGTTATACTCATTTTTGATGACTGTGTAGAATCTTGCACATGGTGCGCTAGAGCGCCATCTTTTGAACCCGGCATGCTGGGGATGTGCCGGGTGCCTAGCGTTCGGGCTGGCAGCAGTAGCAGGTGGGGCTTACGCAACCTATCATTGTGTCTCTCAGTGTAAAGGCCCATGATGAAGACCCGTTGGGAAGTTGGAACAATTGTGATAACAATCCTATTCTCTTCAGTGGCAGCCTTGCTGCTACGACATGAGGCTACCAGCTTGTTCCCTAAGATCCTACCGACGGCAGATTTTGCAACACGCTTCCCAATAGCTTTGGGATGGCTTCTTCTTACAAGCTCGATCTTAAGTTTATTGGGATACGGCCTGACAAACTTTAACATCAACGCTTCCTTTCAGGTTCGACGAAAAACAGCGATAGCTTCTTTTATAGCTCTGCTTTTTTACGTAGTAATTACAGGATGCGTCATCATAGGCCTCGCTGGGGAGAGAGTGCTAGCAGGTCTTACTGTTGTTTATGCAGGGAGTACGATATCGCTCTTAGTTTACTACACAAAAGACCCCACATGGTACAAGATACGACACTATCTCTTCTGGCTGATGTTCGTGGGCCTAGGTATTTGGTACATAGTGACTTATCTTTTTCATTGATCGGCCATCTCGTCAGTGCTCAGGAGAGAGTCTGTCCCGCTGCCGTCACCTCATCTCTAGACCAATTTCTTTGCTTTTGATAGTTTAATTCAGTATAATTGTGCATCAGGGGTGAGAGACCTTGGTAGAGAAAGTCCATAACACCAACTCAGTAGCGACAGTGAACGAATACGGGGTCGAACAGATCAAAGTTTTGGAAGACCTAGAGGCCGTGCGGATGCGCCCGGGGATGTACATCGGGGGCACCGGCCAGGACGGCCTCATGCACCTGATCTGGGAGATCGTGGACAACGCGATCGACGAGCATCTTGCGGGCGCGTGCACCGAGATCAAAGTCACCGTGCACGAAGATAATCGCATCACGGTTTGGGATAACGGGCGCGGCATCCCCACGGAAATCCATCCCGAAGCCGGCATCAATACCGTCGAGTTGGTCTACACCAAGCTGCACGCGGGTGGAAAATTCGACACGGGAAGCTATAAAGTCTCCGGGGGCCTGCACGGCGTAGGCGCGAGTGTCGTCAACGCGCTCTCGGAGCTTTTGGAAGTCGAGGTCCGCAGAAACGGCAAACGATACTATCAAAAATTCGAGCGCGGCCAGAAAGTCTGCGAGCTCACAGTGATCGGAGAAGCCACCGACACGGGCACAACCGTCACGTTCCTGCCCGATCGCGAGATCTTTGGCGAGATCAAATACGATTTCGCTCGATTGGCACATCGCCTCAAAGAACTCGCGTATCTCAACCCAGGGCTTGCAATCTCCTTAGACAACCGCGTCACCCGCATCCAGAGACATTTCCAGTTTGTCGGCGGCATCGCTGCTTATGTGAGAGAGCTCAACGAAGGGCGCAAGCCCCTCCACGACGACGTCATCTATTTTAAAGACGAGAACGGGGCCTCAGGGTTCGTGCTCGAAGTCGCCATGCAGTTCACCGACGAGTACGATGAGAACATCCACAGCTTCGCCAACGTCATCAATACCAAAGAAGGCGGCACACACTTAATGGGCTTCAAGACCGCGCTCACCCGCGTCTTCAACGAATACGGCCGGGAGAAGAAGATCATCACCCAAGACGCGGAAAATCTCGACGGGAGGGACATCCGCGAGGGATTGACGGCCATCGTTTCGGTGAAGCTGCGCAACCCTCAATTTGAAGGCCAGACCAAGACCAAGCTGGGCAACCCCGACGTGCAAGAACGCGTTTCGAATATCGTGCGCGAACAGCTCGAGCTCTATTTCAACAACAATCCGGGGACAGCCCGCATACTCTTAGAGAAGGCGCTCCGCGCTCAAGAAGCCCGCTTAGCTGCCAAGAAAGCTAAACAGCTCGTCCGTCGCAAGGGCCTGCTCGCCAGCACGGCATTGCCGGGGAAGCTCGCCGACTGCGCCGAAAAGGACCCAGCCAAATGCGAACTCTATATCGTCGAGGGCGACTCCGCCGGCGGCAGCGCCAAGCAAGGACGCAACCGCGAATTCCAAGCGATCTTGCCCCTCCGCGGCAAGGTCCTCAACGTCGAAAAAGCTGCCCTCAATAAACTCCTAGATAACAAAGAACTCAATGCGCTCATCACAGCGCTGGGGACGGGAATCCGTGAAGAGTTCGACATCGAGCGCTTGCGCTATCACAAAATTATCCTGATGTGCGACGCCGACATTGACGGGGCGCACATCCGGACGCTCTTGCTCACGTTCTTGTTCAGAAATCTGCGCCAGCTCATCGAGCGCGGCTTTGTCTATATCGCCAAGCCCCCGCTCTATCAAGTCAAGAAGGGGCGCCAGATTCTGTATCTCTACTCCGAGGAGGAGCTCAACGCGCTGCGCAATCAGGACGGCAAAGATGGACACTTCGAGATCAAGCGCTACAAGGGCCTCGGCGAGATGAACCCCCAAGAGCTCTGGGAGACCACCATGAACCCGGAGAAGCGCATCTTAAAGCAAGTGGACATCAACGACGCCTTGCAAGCCGAGGAGCTCTTCAAAGTTCTCATGGGCAGCGAAGTCGGCCCACGCCGCGACTTCATCCTAGAAAATAGCGATATGATCACGAACTTGGACATTTAAGCGCTCAGAGTCTCTTGCGCTCTTGGAGGCGCTTGACCATCTTCAGGCGAAAGATCTCTTCGCGCTCGTTTTGCTCCAGCACTTCCTCGATGTAGCGCTTCTTCGCCTTCAGCGCGGGAATGATATGCTCCTCCAGCGCGTTTATCTTGCTGTTGAGGCTGCGCATCTCACGCCCTACGGTCTTAATATTGTGCTCCAAGTGCGCAATGGCGAGCATCTTATCTAATAATCTCTCGGCGACCTCGGCGCATGCTTCTATGCGACTGCTGGTGCTGGCAGGGTTATACCCACGAGAGAGCATGTCGCGCCTGACATCGGGATGCTTGGCGTGAAAGATCTTTGTGCCCATGACGTTGTCTTGCGTGATCTCTAGGGAGATATCTTGACTGGTCGCCAGGGCTAACGATTTTAAAGTGATCGAGCCATCGCGGGCCCGCGTGAGAGCCAATAAGTCCTTCTGGTGCTTCAGGTCTGCTAGGAGGGCTTCGCGTTGCCCTTTATACTGGCGCACCATCGCCAAAAATCTGTTCAGGAGAGCTTCTTTCTTCTTTTCTAGAATGTGCTTGCCGCTCTGGGCGATCGCCAACTCTTGGCGGGTACGCAGCAGTTCGTCACGAGTCGCTTTCATAGTCTCCATGGCGTCCTCCAAAGCGTCGCTCGCGTCGCTGATATTCTAAAATAGCTCGGATCAGCTCGCTCTTATCGAAGTCGGGCCAATAGACGGGCGTCGAGACAAACTCCGCGTATGCGAGCTGCCACAACAGAAAGTTGCTGAGGCGCATCTCGCCGCCGGTGCGGATCACCAAGTCGGGATCGGGTGTTCCGTTGGTATAGAGAAATTTGTGAAAGTTCTCTTCAGTGATCGAGCGGGGATCGAGCCGCCCCGCGGCGGCTTCCATGGCGAGCTTCCGCGTGGCATCAATGATCTCCGCGCGTCCCCCGTAGTTGAGAGCCACGGTGAACGTCAGCTTGCGATTCCGTTTTGTCTCTTCGACGATGCGCTCGATCTTGTGGAGCAAGCTTGTGGGGATCTTCTCGTGGAGCCGCCCGATGACCCGCACGCGAATCCCGTGGCGCTTGAGGTCCTGGCGCTCGTCCTCTATGGCTTGCTCAAGGAGCTTCATCAAAAAATCCACCTCGCGTGGGGGACGCCTCCAATTTTCCGTGGAGAACGCGTAGACCGTCAGATATTTGATGCCAAGTTGAAGACACGCCTTGATAGTGCGCTTGAGGGCCTGGCGGCCCGCTTGATGGCCATGGTGGACGCTCAATCCACGCTGTTTGGCCCATCGCCCGTTGCCGTCCATGATGATCGCCACATGGATAGGGAGACGCGTGCGGTCGAGTTGTTGCAACAATCTCTGCTCTTCAGAGAGCGCGTTGATGGTGAGCGTTTGCATATTCTACAGCCCCCTTGTAATCCTGACGGTCTTCTATATACTGGGCGACCTGACGGAGCACACGGCCGGCCGTCGGCCCCAGCTCCCTCTCGATCTCCTTTAAACTTACGAAGACTTTCTCGAAATTTTGGGCGATGAGCTCTTGGGCGTGGCGCATCGCGCCGGTGGTGAGGATGAGCGTACGGACGCGCGCCAGATCGCGCCGCACTTGCTCAGGATCGGCCAACACCGCTTCCAACAGCTCACGCTCCCGGGCGGAGCTCTCTTGCCAAGCTTTCAGGAGCAGCGGCGTGCGCTTGGCCTCTAGCAAGTCTGCCCCCTCGTCCTTGCCTATCTCATCCCGCGCTCCAAAGATTCCTAACAGATCGTCTTGTACTTGAAAGGCGATCCCTAAGGGGATCGCGTATTCGCTCAGGAGCGCCAGATGATGGGCCGTCGCTCCTCCCAGAGCAGCCCCGATGTGCAGCGGTCCTTCAGTCGTGTATGCTGCAGTCTTGAGCTCGTACACTTTCAAGATCTCTTCTTCGGTGAGCGTATCGAGCGATCTCATGCTCAAATCCACGTCGAGCAGTTCGCCAAACGCAACCCGATAGATCACATCGCTGAACGTATGGATGGCCTGAAGCTTGGGCTCGCTGGGAAAATCCGAGCCGATCAATATCTCATACGCGAGCGCTGAGGCGATATCCCCCATCAAGACGGCCATTGACATCCCAAAGTGTTCCGGTTCTCCCTGGTAGCGCGCGCGATAGCGCGCTTCGCGGAAGTACTCTTGCCACAGGAGATGCATCGTTGGGCCGGCGCGACGCTCGACACTGCGGTCAATGACGTCATCATGGATGATCAAGCCAGTCTGCAAGAGCTCTATGGCTACAGAAGCCCTGAGGATCGCCTGGGCATCGGTCCCTCCCATACACAGATAGCCGCAACAGAAGAGCAAAGGGCGGATGCGCTTGCCCCCGCGCGCGGCAAAACTCTGTAAGCTGAAGCGCTCCCTCCCCGCGAGCGCCAGCGCAGCCAACGGCGGCAAATTCTTCGCTGCCTCGGCTTTGTGCGCCAGCGAGCTCGTCAACGATCTCTGAAATTCTTGCTGGAAGAGCTCAACGATCTTTTGGATCGGCCGATCGCTGGCCAACAGCTCTAAGATGTTCACCACCACCCCCCTCCGGAATTATAAAATATGCTCAAGCGTAAGCAACGCCCTGTGTCCCCTCCCGATGGTCACGGACGCGCACCCCGTCCATACCGAGCTATATATGCGTCCTCGACGCGGCGGAGCTCTGTGCGTGGGATCTCGCTCAGCAAGTCCCATGCCAGCTCGAGGCTCTCTATAATAGTGCGGGGCTGCTCCCCTTGGTTGATCAACTCGCCCTCGAAACGCTCCACAAAGCGCAGAATCTGGCGCTCTGTGGCGCCCAAGCCCGCCATACCAATGATCGCCGTAAGCTTCTCTAACTCCTTGCCCTGAGCGTAGAGTGCGTAGAGCTGATCTTGGACCTGACGATGGTCCTCGCGGGTCTTGCCTTTGCCAATCCCTAAGTTCATCAATCGCGACAAGCTCGGCAGGGGATTGATCGGGGGATAAAAGCCCTTGCGGTCGAGCTCGCGACTCAAGATGATCTGCCCTTCTGTGATATATCCCGTCAGGTCAATGACCGGATGGGTGATATCGTCGTTGGGCATGGTGACGATAGGCAGCTGTGTGACTGAGCCGGGCTGACCCTTGATAATCCCAGCTCGTTCGTAGTTTGTCGCCAAATCTGTATACAGATATCCCGGATAGCCTCGGCGCCCGGGGATCTCTTCGCGGGCCGAGCTGATCTCCCGAAGGGCGTTCGCATAATTGAGCATATCGGTGAGGATGACCAAGACATCCCGGCCCTTGTCGAATGCGAAGTACTCAGCGGTCGTGAGCGCCAGCCTCGGCGTGAGAATACGCTCGATTGTGGGGTCATCGGCGAGATTGAGAAAGAGCACAGAGTTTGCCAGCGCGCCCGATTCTTGGAATTCTTTGTAGAAATAATTATATTCGCGAGATGTAATCCCCATCCCGGCGAAGACGACGATCAGTGCTTCTTTGGATTGGCGGATGACTTGGCGGGCGATCTGGACGGCGACCCTGTTGGCGGGCAAGCCCGCGCCGGTGAAGATCGGCAGCTTCTGTCCCTTCACGAGCGTATTCATTAAGTCTATGGCTGAGATCCCCGTCTCGATATATTGGGAGGGCTGCTGGCGACAGACGGGATTGATGGGGCTTCCCGTGATGGGGCGTTCGACTTCGGGCAAGATCTCTCCTAAGCCGTCACGAGGGTTGCCTGAGCCGTCGAGCACCCGGCCGAGCATATCTTCGGAGAGCCCGATCTTGACGACGTCGCCGCTGAAGAAGACCGCGGTGCCCTTCTTGTCTAAACCGTCGCTGCCCTCAAAGACTTGGACGACGACCGTGCTCTCGCTGACCTCGAGCACTTGACCGGATTTTTTGCGTCCCAGACTATCCACGAGCGTGACGCGCTCGCCGTAGCGCACATCGGCGACATTGCGCAAGAAGACCAACGGCCCTTTGATCTCGGTAATCGTACGATAGGCTTTAGCGTACAAGGGGGTATTCATGCGATGGCCTCCTTGGCCCCCAGGGCGCTCAGCTCCTCAATGAGCTTGGGGAAATAGCTTTCGACCTGATCGTTGGGGGTATAGCGCATCTTGCTTAAAAGTTCCCATCCGGGGATCTTCAGGAGCTCTTCGTAGGGGATTTTGCCGAGCATCGCCGTGCACGCCCTATAGAACGCGAGGATCGCTTTCATCATATAGTACTGTTTCTTCATGGGGCAGAAGGCGTCCACCTCGTGAAATGCGTTCTGGCGCAAAAAGTCATCTCGAATGGTGCGCGCGATGTCCAACAGCAGCTTATCGGGGGCGCTCAGGGACTCCTTCCCCACCAGCTGGACGATCTTCTTGAGCTCGTCTTCTTTCTGGAGGATTTCTAGCAGTTCGCGGCGCATCTCCAGAAAGTCAGGGCCGACCTCTGTGATATACCAATCGCGCAGCGCATCGAGATAGAGCGAGTAGCTTGTGAGCCAATTGATTGCGGGGAAGTGGCGACTGTAAGCCAAGCGCGCATCCAGCCCCCAGAAGGCCCCAGCGACCCGCAGGGAATTCTGTGTGACGGGTTCAGAGAAATCCCCCCCCGGCGGCGAGACCGCCCCGATGACCGTCACCGAGCCTACGCGCTTCTCACTCCCCACGCAGATCGCGCGCCCGGCACGCTCGTAGAACTCCGCGATCCGGCTCGCCAAGTACGGGGGATAGCCCTCCTCACCGGGCATCTCTTCGAGCCTTCCAGAGACCTCGCGCAACGCTTCCGCCCACCGCGAGGTCGAGTCGGCCATCAGGGCCACATCGTACCCCATGTCACGATAGTACTCAGCGATGGTGATCCCCGTATAGATGCTGGTCTCGCGGGCAGCCACGGGCATATTCGAGGTGTTCGCGATGAGCACCGTGCGCTGCATGAGGGGCTGGCCGGTGCGCGGGTCTTCCAGATGGGGAAACTCCGTCAAGACCTCGGTCATCTCGTTGCCGCGCTCGCCGCACCCAATATAGACGACGATATCCGCGTCGGACCATTTGGCGAGGGCTTGTTGGGTGACGGTCTTGCCCGATCCAAACGGTCCAGGGACAATGGCACTTCCTCCCTTGGTGACGGGAAAGAAGACATCGAGGATTCTCTGGCCGGTGCAGAGCGGCACAGCCGCAGCGATCTTCTGTGCGATGGGGCGAGGGCGCCGAATCGGCCAGAGCTGCTTCATAAAGAGCTGCTGTCCCGTGTCCAACTCGGCTATGGGATCGTCTACGGTGTAGTCGCCCTCTTTGATCTTCGTGATCTTTCCTGAGACACCCTCCGGCACCAAAATCTTGTGCCGGATCGCCGGGGTCTCTTGGACCCAGCCGACCACGTCGCCGTGGGCAACGTGAGTCCCAACTTTGACCGTGGGCACAAAATGCCACGTTCGGGTGCGCGCTAGAGGGGCTCCTGTGGCACCGCGTGCGATGAAATTCCCGGTCTGATCGCGAATGATCTCCAACGGCCGTTGAATCCCGTCGTAGATCATTCCCAGCAGCCCCGGCCCAAGCTCAGCTAAAAAGGGCTGTCCCTCGCTCTTGACTGGCTCACCGACTCGTAAGCCGTCGGTCTCCTCGTAGACTTGGATGGAGACCTGATCGCCCTTGACCTCGATCACTTCGCCGACTAGGCCTAGCTCGCCCACTTGGACCAAATCACGGATTTTTATACCCTCCATGCCCTTGGCATGCACCACAGGGCCGGAGATTCTCGAAATTTTCCCGATGATCATCTTAATACGCTCCTTTCGAACCATTGAGCATCTTCGCCGACGCGATTGGGGTTCTCTCGGTCCAGGTGCCATCGTAAGGGGTTATTGTGGATGTATTCCCGAATGCGGTTCAATTCTTCTTCGTTTCGGATGATGTGTTCATAATAATTGCGCTGCCAAACGGGTAGGCCGGGCGTGCCGCGCAGGTGGTTGATCCTTTGGGTGGCGGCGGATTTGAACCCGGCGATGAACGACCCCAACGATCTTTTGGGTGGGCCTGGACGTGCCGTCCGTAGGGGCGACCGGCCGGTCGCCCCTACATCGTATGCCTCGACGATGGGATGCGGTTCATCCCGGATGATCACGATTCCGTGCACATGATTGGGCATCACCACAAATTCGTCCAATTGGATCTCGCGGCGCATTTGGGCGGACCGCCCCCATTCTTCGCAGGCGATGCGCCCATGGGCGTTGAGGGCCATCTGGCCGCCCACCACGTCCCCAAACAGACATTCCCGCTGATAGGTGCAAATCGTGACAAAATACGCGCCTGCCTGCGAATAGTCGTATCCCTGTAATCGAATAGAACGTCGATGATGCTTCTCAGGGTCATATCGCATTATGTGCCCTCACCCTCCACGTAGATCTTCTGTCCCAAGAAGCGTCGTGTCAGCTCGTCAATATATGTCTCTTCGCGGGCGACTTCTTCGGCAGGAAACGACGCCACCATCGGTAGCTCCACGTCTGAAAACGCCCTCTCAAACTGTTCGATGTAGCGCTCATCGACCAAGACGATGCCCGCGTCGGGCATCTTGCGAATGGCCGCGATGATCCCCTCGATCTGCGCCTTCTGCTGAGAGCTCTCAACCGCCTCCAGCTCGAAGGCCGTGATCCCGGCCAATCGAAAGCCGTCGGCTAAGTCGCTAGTCGCCACGATGATCGGCTTCAAGGTGGATCAGCTTCCTTTCGACCTCTTCGCGCGGGGCTTTGTGCCACAAGCCGCTCGCAATTACCCTTAAGTTCGTCATCTCGACAGTCTTGCGCCAGATATACACCAGCGCCAGATGAATATCAAAGCTTCGCCCAACATCCAGCCGACACTGCTCACGGTAGAGAAAATTCTCTAACCGCTCTTGGAACTCGCCTGCGCTTAAGCTTCCGTTGAAGTCCCCGAGCTTGCGGGCATAATACGTGGCCTCTAATTTTCTGAAGAAGTCTGCTTTATCCCCGCTGTCGATCAGCTCTCTAATAAACTCTTCAGAAAGCCGCTCACCGCCCTTGAGAATGTATCTATACTTCTCTTCAGATTCCACGGCTTCCTCCACCACCCGCAGCGCGTAGACCAGATTGAGCACGTCGACTTCCGTGCCCAGCGCCAGGCGCACTAACCTCGCGTTCTCATCGCCGATGTCACGGAGCAAATCCCGAGAGCCGCCGAAGTAGAACGCATCGAGACTATTCTCTAGCGCGGCTAATCTTTTTGTGCGCTCATAGTCGGGGAAGCTCGCTGTTAATGGTTTGTAATAGCGGCTGCCCACCGCCACTAAATAATCGATACAAGCACCGATGTTCTCTTTTTGAAGCAGCTCTTGATAAAACGCCGTGGGGTACAAAATTGTGGGGTAGAGGCTCTTTTCGATCTCCTCGGGTGGGGCGCCTACATGAAAGCCGCGAAGAATCGTCTTAAGGTTAAAAACTTCGAAGCGCTCTAAGATGATTTGAATGAGCGTCTTTGGGCCTTCGGGCGCTATTTGATAAAGCTTGCTGAAGACCCGCTGACCGTTGCGCATCAGAGCATCTTCGATGAGCTTGTAGCCCGAGTATTCAACAGAACTTCGCTCGATCTCTGGGCCATAGTCGGTCTGAGCTAGAAAGTTAATGAGATCAGAGAGCTCTCGCATCTCCAAGCAGGTCGCGAAGTCTTGGGGCTTAAGCAGCTTGGTCTTCATAAAGCGTAGTCGCGTGTTTAGATATTCGTAAGCCATCTCTTTACCTTGTCAACTTGCGAACTTGCAAACTGTTAGTCAGGCCGTGCCCGGTCGAAGAGCGTCTTGCTCAGCTCGGGCCTATAGATGTTCTTCAAATTCGCGATTCGGGTTTCCAAGCGGTTGTCAACAACGACGGTGCCCTTGGCGTTCGACGCGATGAAGCCCCCCATTGTGGCGATGAAGCCGCCGATCTGGTGCTTTGAGCTTTTTAAGAGTTCGCGCACTAACAGCTCATCTTTGGGGTCTATTTGGAGCACCAAGGGCTCTTGAATTTCGCGCTCGGCCTCACGCAAGCAATTCTCTAAAAAGCGTTTATAGCCTTCGGGCTGGGCGCGGAGGCTCGCAGCTTCCGTTGAGAGTTGTTCAAAGAGCGAAGCCGCCGCACGACTCTTGGCCAATAAAACAGATTCCCATGCCTTGGCGCGCGCCCGACTCAGTATTAATCTTTTCTCCTGCTCGATCTTCGCCTGCTGCTCCTTTTTGAACGATTCCACCCACTCACGAATTTTCTGTTCTTCTTCGAGCAGCAGCTTTTTGGCTTGTTCTTCGGCCTCGGCGATAATTCTCTGCGCTTCTTGTTCCCCTTGCCTCTTGATACGTTCTAATAGCTCCATGTGTCATCACCTGAATTCCCCTGTAGGGGCACGGCATGCCGTGCCCCTACCCGTGACGATTTGGATTCAGATCAAGAAGATGGCCACGAAGCCCAAAATCACGAGCGTCTCCGGAATTGCGAGCACGATGATGCCGGGCCCGAAGTTCTTGGGATCTTCAGCCACAGCCCCCATCACGGCGGGCCCGATGCGCGATTGGGCCCAAGCAGTGCCCAAGGCGCCGCTCAAGAAGGCGAGCGCGGCCGCAATCGCCTTCAGGCCCACGGCCAGCGTCATCTGCGCCTCTGCCTCCTTGACTTCCTGCGCCAGCCCGATTAAACAAGCACCGACGACTATCACGTTAAACGCCAACACAGCCCATGCGAACTTCTTCATAACAGCCTCCTTTCACAAAAGGGTTGATAGGGTTTGCCGCCCAGCTCTAAAAACTTCTGAAAGAACTCCACATAATGTAAACGCGCCGACTGGATGGTTGACGAGAATAAGTGAATGGCAAAGTTGGGGATATGAAGCACGATGGCGATCAGCACGCCCAACCCCAAAGGCCCCACCGCACCCGCCAGATTATTGATCGTCTCGGCGAGCACCACCCCCGCCAGCCCGAACCCCATCAGCCGGGCGTATGAAAAGATGTTCGTAACAGCCCCGAAGACCTCCAAAACGCCGATCAGGCCACCGCCGTAAAGCAGAAGAGGCGCGGCGACTATAAGCAATATGAGCCCCGGGGTTTTGAAACCCTGAGGCAGCCCACCGGCCAGCACCCCGACCAGAAGCCCCAGCCCCAAAAGCATAATTAATGTGGCCGCCCGCGCCAGCGCGTGCTTCTTATGGTGAGTTCTTAGCGCATTGATCACCCCCAGCACGAAACCCAAAAACACATGCACGACCCCGATGGCGAGCGTAAAGAGCAAAAACGGAATAACCGCCTTGCCGCGCGCGAAGTGCGGCCACTTCATAACTATCCCAAAGAGCTCCCCGAAGACGACCCCGAAGAGAATAGATGCCACAGCGGCGTGCACGCCCACGGTGAGCGCATTTGAAAGCAGCTCACTTCTTTTGCCGAACTTGCGCTTGGCCCAAAGCACCACCCCCAAAAGCACCAGCCCGAAACCAATATCTCCCACCATGATGCCGAAGAAGAGCGGGAAAGATAAGCTCATATAGGGCACGGGGTCGAGGGTGCCATACTTGGGCAGCCCCAGAATGCTCATAAACGCCTCATAAGGCTTCGAGTAAGGGTTGTTTTTAAAAGCCACGGGAATCTCTTCATGCGAGAACTTTTCGGGGTCTGGGCGCACGATGATCTCAGAAAATTTCTCGCGCAAGGCCCGCTCGAAGCGGGCGTATTCGTCTTGGGGCACCCAGCCCGAGATGAGCAGCGTATAATTCGTATACCCGAAGCGGGCAGCGGCATCCACTTGGGCAAGCCTGTTCTCTAACTCCGAAGCCAGAGAGACGATTTTATTAGCTCGGCTTTCAGCCAGTTCTTTTAGCTTTGCGTTGATCTCCGTTAAGCGAGCCGGGATCGTGGCGCGCTCACCCTTCATTTGCTCAAGGCCTTCCATAAAGCTCTTTTGGGCAGAAATGTGGGGTGGCAGCGAGAGCCTTCGCACGCCCTTGGCTTCTAAATATTCTTGCAAGGCCTTGGCGTATTCGGGATCGCAGGCGACGAGCACCTCGATGCGCCCCCCGGATAAGCGCTTATAGCCCAGAGTGAAGCGCCCCGGCATCTGCGCCCGCAGCGTCGTTTCGATCTCTTTGATCACGGGTTCATCTTTGGCCTCCAAGATGGCGGGGATGAGCTCATACTCAAAGGGCGGGGCCCCTTTCAGAAGCTCGTCCGTGGTTTGAATGACCTCCGCAAAGCGCTCGATGGCCGCCTGGCGCTCCTCGAGCTCCCTACGCTCAACGACCAACGTCCTGACGAGCTTTTCGAGCCCTTCTAATTCATCTTTGAAGGTTTGAGAGAGCATCTCGATGCTAAGCGAAGAGTAGTCTTGGCGCTCGACTTCTTTAAGAAAGCCGGGATCCACTTCGGCAAAAAGCTCGCAGATGCCCTTGGCTTTAATGAGTAAATACTCGACGAGCCTGCGCTCCTTAATAAACTCTTTCGTGCTGACAAGAGAGGCGGGTGACGACAGAAGCGGCTCGATGTGCAAGACGCCGAGCCGCTGCAGCTCGCGCAGAAGCTCCTCCTGCCGGTCTTGCGTGTATATTATATAAACCCGCTGCATCCTGCGAAGCATATTAGAATGTGCTTAAAGCACCTTTTAAGCGCCGCGTGCTAAAAGCTCTTCTTTGAGTTTTAAGATCAATTCAGCCTGCTTTTGAGTTGCCTTCTGCTCGATGTCTCGAGCCCGTGCCTGCCCCTGCTCTATAATCTTTTGGGCTTCTGCCTCGGCTTCCGCGAGAATCTGCTGACGTAGCCTCTCGATCTCTAGGCGGGCAAGCTCTTCGGCCTGCCGTCGCATCTCTTGCGCTTTCCGACGGCCTTCTTCTATAATACTTTGAGCCCTTTCGCGACTGGCTTGGAGCTTTCTCTGAACTTCTTTCTCCTTCTCTCGAATAGCTATAAGCTCCTTGAATCGCTCTTCCGGGCTCTTAAACTCCACATTCTTCTCAGCCATGATTCGACAATCTGAAAGTCACAAGCCAATTGACTTTGAGACTTTCGACTTGAGACCGTTTTAATAATATAGCAGACGGGCTTGGTTCCTTCAAACGCTTAGGGTCCCTGCGCCACGAGATCGTTACCGGAAGGTTTTGGTGCACCCAGGTGGAACAGTTTTACAGTTTGACAGTTTTACAGTTGAGAACTGAAAAACTGATCAACTGACAAACTGTTTAGGTCCTGTGGCGCTCCATCTCGTGCTCCTCATCGTCGGGCTGCACATACCCCTGGCGCTGACCCACGATGATAGTAGGAGAGTTCTTTCCCCGGCAGTTTTGGCCGCGGATGCTCCCGTTTGTGATAGGCCTGCCTGCTAGCTGTGTGCATTTGACTTTTCCCCCGCGTTTTTTATAATGAATGGTCACGACGTTCTTTGACAAGTGAAAGCTTACGAGGGAATCCACACAAGGGAGGAATTCTCTATGAACGGACACCCAGAGACCGCCGTCTTTGTGGACTTAGAAAATATCTATATCGGTTTTCGGCATCAATATGGACGCGACTTGACCGCCGATGAACTCGTCGAGAAAGCTCGGTCGTTTGGCGGGGTCAAGTTCATCAATGTCTATGCGGACTTCAGCGAGCTGACCTACCCCGAACACTTCAAGCTCGAACTCGATAACGAGGGCGTCCAAGCGATCAACGTCCCCAAGGATCGAGATCGCGAGGGCCGCCCTACGAAAAATAAAATAGACATGCGCATGGCCGTGGACGTCCTGCGCACGCTCGCGTTCCGAAAAGAGATCACGCGCTATGTGCTGCTCACCGGAGACAAGATCTTTCTAGATGTCGTCAATCTCGCCCGCAACGACTTCGGGAAAGAAGTGCTCGTCTGCGGGCTGGAGGGCACGGTCGCTCAAGTGCTCAAGGACGTCGCGATCTATGTGCCCTTCAGCGCCGATACAGCAGTAGACGAGCGACTCGAGAAATTCATCAAGCTCTTTGATCGTCTGGAGCGTGAGCTTTTGGAGGGGACATATCACTATATCGGCTGGAAGCTCGTGATTGATAGACTGATGGAGGAGCCGGAGATGGGCTTTAGCGCGTGGACAGAGGCGCGGGATTTCTTTGAGCGCCTCAAGCGTGACGGGCGGCTCATTCTCAAATACTATCCAGGGGAGAGCCGCGAGATCGAAGGGTATCGTCTCGACAGACGAAACCCCTTGGTGCGCAAGGTGTTGGGGCTTGAACCCAAACCCGGAGAACCAACACCGATGCCCGTATCTGATCTGTCTAACGGACGCTCGTCCTAGGGCTTACGTGATATACGAGAATGGTGCAAGCCTATGGCGATCTTCGGCAAAAAATATTTTAAAGTTGAGCTCGATCGCGCCGAGCGCAAGGACGACGAAGCCCTGTGGATGAAGTGCAAGGCGTGCAACGAGCTCGTCTTCAAGAAGAGAGTTCGGGAGAACAATAATATCTGTCCCAAGTGCGGGGAATACTTCTTTCTCACGGCTCCAGAGCGCATTCAGCTTTTGGCCGACCCAGGATCGTTCGAAGACATCTCTCGCCCCATCGTGGCTGCTGATCCCCTGGGGTTCGTAGACGAAGATGGCCAATCGTACCCTGAAAAGATCAAGAGAGCTCAAGAAGAGACAGGGCTAGCCAACGAGATCATTGTCGGGCGGGCGCGGATCGGCGGGTACCCGGTGATCGTCGCCGTGATGGACTTCCGGTTTATTGGGGGGAGCATGGGCTCGGTGATGGGCGAGCAGATCTGTCACGGCATGCACGTAGCTGCTGAAGAACGTGTCCCGTTTCTGTTGATCTCTGCCACGGGCGGAGCCCGCATGCACGAGGGAATTCTCTCACTCATGCAGATGGCCAAGACGTCAGCGTGCCGCAAGATGCTCGCCGACGCCAAAGTCCCGTTCATCTCTATTATGACCTATCCCACCACAGCAGGGGTGCAAGCGAGCATCGCCAGCTTAGGCGATATCACGCTTGCGGAGAAGGGAGCGCTCATCGGGTTCACAGGACGACGGGTCATCCAACAGACACTCAAACAAGACCTGCCCGAAGATTTTCAGACGGATAGGTTCGCATTCGAGCACGGCATAGTAGACAACGTCGTCAAGCGTGAGCAGCTGCGCGACGAGCTGATCAGGATATTAAAATTCTTCGCATGAGCGCGCCGATCATCGAGGAGTTGCACAAGCAGATCGAACGGCTCAAAGAGCTGAGCCGCAATGGGCTCGATCTGACAGACGAGATCGCTCGTCTGGAAGCAAAGCTCGCCGCCCTGCAAGCCGTTCAGGCTCCCTCAGTCCCCGAAGCGTTAGACGACTGGGAGCGGGTGAAGCTCGCGCGCCATCCCCAGCGCCCGTATGCTCTAGATTATATAAAGCTCATTATGGAAGATTTTTACGAGCTGCACGGCGATCGGCTCTACGGAGACGACGCAGCGATTGTCGCAGGGCTCGCTCGCTTTGAGGGAGAGACCATCGCGGTCATTGGGACGCAGAAAGGACGCGACGCTCCGGAGAACGTGCGCAGAAACTTTGGGATGCCGCATCCGGAGGGCTATCGCAAAGCCCTCCGAGTGATGAAGCTCGCGGAGCGCTTCGGGTTCCCCATCTTCACGTTAATTGACACACCGGGGGCCTATCCCGGCATCGGCGCCGAAGAGAGAAATATTGGGGGCGCACTCGCTCAGAATATTTATGAGATGTTTCATCTGCGCGTCCCCATCATCGTGACGATCATCGGGGAAGGGGGCAGCGGAGGCGCGATCGCCCTCGGGGTAGGAGATCGCGTCTTAATGCTCGAGAACGCAATCTATTCCGTGATCACCCCTGAGGGCTGTGCGGCTATTCTCTTCCGCGATGCCAAGAAAGCCCCTCAAGCGGCGCGAGCCCTCAAGCTGACAGCACCACACTTGATACGCTTAGGCGTTATCGACGAGATCGTGCCCGAGCCTCCCGGCGGGGCTCACCTCGATCCCCTCCAAGCCGCTCAAGCCTTGCGCGAAGCGTGGCATCGTCAGCTCAGCGCGGTGAAGCACATACCCGCAGAACGCCTTGTGGACTTGCGTATGGAGCGATTCCGTGCCCTAGGTGTCTTTGAAGAATAATGATATAATCTTGGGAAGGAGGAGATAGCTATGGCAATCACAGGCGGGCATCCGGCGGACTGTCGCGGCGAGTGTGCGTGGATCTTCTCAGACTTGGACACAAACGGCATGAAAGAGCTGCGGATGATGGCCCGCCCCGTCTCCTACGACAAGGGCGAGTTGATCTTCCAAGAGGGCGAGCCGGCGTTCGGGTTTTACGTGATCTGTACAGGAAAAGTGAAATTGGCCAAGCACTCCCCTCTGGGGAAAAAACAGATTCTGAAGCTCTTGGGTCCCGGCGAGATACTCGGCGAAAAGACCATGTTCGATCGGGAAGTCTACACAGCCTACGCGCAAACGCTCGAACCCACCCGGATGAACTTCTATCAGCGCGAGCCGTTCATATCGTTCTTAGAGAAACATTCCCAGGTCGCGCTGAAGATCATAGAGAAGCTCTCACGAGAGATCAAAGCCTTTCAAGATCGCCTGATCGAGACGAGCTATGAGGGGAGCGACGAACGCTTAGCACGGCTGCTGCTGATGATGGCTCAAGTCTACGGGGCTCCAGAGGAGAAGGGGGTCTACGTCGGGGTAGACCTGTCGCGTGCGGAGCTCGCCGAACTTGCAGGGATCTCCACAGAGACAGCTATTCGCACGCTCAGCTCGTTCAAAGAGCGCGGCTACGTCGAACTCGACGGACCGAAAATCTATCTGCGCGACCGCGAGAGCCTGAGCAAGATCGCCGAGCCGTTCGAGATCAGACTCAAAGAGAATCTCATCTAGCGCAGCTCGAACTTCTGCACTCGATGGTTGTCTGAGTCGGCGATATAGATAAAATTCCGATAGACTGCGATCCCCTTGGGAGCTTGAAACTCGCCAGGGGCGCGGCCTTCCTTGCCCCACACAACGAGCAGATTCCCCGACGCGTCAAAGACTTGGATGCGATCATGCCCTTGATCGGTGACGTAGATGCGATTGGAACTATCTATCCCTAAGTGATACGGCCGGCGCATCTGGTGGTCGGCCGTGCCTGGGCCGCCGAATTTCCCCAAAAATCTCCAAGAAGCATCGAACTTCTGCACCCGGTCGTTCTTGTTATCGGACACATAGAGATGGCCGTCTGTATCAATGACGATTCCCACGGTGATATTGAACTGTCCGTCGCCGGTGCCGGGGCCGCCGAATTTCCCCAAAAACCTCCCAGAAGCATCGAACTTCTGCACCCGATGGTTGAACGCATCGGCCACATAGAGATGGCCGTCTTTGTCGAAGGCGATGCCGATGGGAAGATTAAACTGTCCATCCCCGAGCTTGAGAGGGCCAGGTCCGTCGGGGTCCACGCAGCCCTTGCCCGATTGGAGATCGCATGGCGTGCCCCACTTCCCCAAAAACTTCCCGTTAGCGTCGAATTTCTGAATGCGATGGTTCAACGTATCGGCGACATAGACGTTATTCTCCCTGTCTACAGCGATGCCGCCGGGGCTTTCAAACTGCCCATTGTTGATCCCTTTGGAGCCCCATTTCATCAGAAGTTTTCCGTTGGCGTCAAATTTCTGAACCCGATGGTTCTCCGTATCGGCGACGTAGACGTTGCCTTGGGAGTCCACTGCGATACCCTCTGGAGCGTTGAACTGGCCGTCTCCGCTCCCCTGCTGCCCCCATTGGCCGACAAAGACCGGCGGCTTGATCTGCCCTCCAGCGACCAGCATCCCCACGACCAACAGACCGACGATGAACCGCATGATGCCTCCTTTGCTCTCGTGATCTCTTATTATACCCGTGCCGGAGCTCGAAGGTTTTCAAAGATCTCGATCAGCCTTGTCACGGAGTGCTGAATGCTCATCTCATGGGCCTTGCGCCTGGCCCCCCTCTGGAGCTGAGCACGCCGGTGTGGGTCGCGCAGCAGCTCTCTCACGGTGTGGGCGAAGACTTCTGCGTCTTCGGGGACGAGCACGCCCGTCTCGCCATCAAAGATAATATCAGTAACTCCCATAGCACGCACGGCGACCGCCGGCAGACCCGCTGCCATCGCTTCCATCAAGACCAGTCCCAACGTTTCGGA
>CAMTVK010000021.1:0-136408 GCA_947085185.1 Candidatus Fraserbacteria bacterium
GCCCGGTTGCAGCTCCGCATGGTGCTTGGCGATATACGCGAGCGTGAGCGCCTGGAGCGCAAACGATAAGTCCATAATCTCGACGGGGTGGCCATCCCCAGCAGCCAAGTTCACGAGCCGTCCCTCAGCTAAGAGATAGAGCCGTCGCCCGTCGGCAAGCGCAAATTCTTCGACGTTGGGACGGATGAGGCGCCGCGCCACGGAAAGTCTCTCTAAGTCGGGCTTACTGATCTCCACGTCAAAGTGCCCCGCATTGGCCAAGATCGCCCCGTCCTTCATACGTGTGAGAGACTCTTCGGTGATAATATCTTTGCATCCCGTTGCCGTGATGAAGATATCTCCTAGGGGAGCAGCTTCGACCATCTTCATGACGCGAAAGCCGTCCATGACGGCTTCGATGGCTCGCACCGGGTTGACTTCGGTGATGATGACGTTGGCGCCAAGGCCCTTGGCGCGCAGGGCGATCCCGCGCCCGCACCAGCCGTAACCTGCGACAACTACGGTCTTGCCCGCGATAGAGAGATTGGTCGTGCGCATGATGCCGTCCCACGTCGACTGCCCCGTGCCGTAGCGATTATCAAAGAGAAATTTCATCTGGGCGTCGTTGACGGCGAACATGGGGAAGAGTAACTTCTTCTGGGCTTCAAGCGCGCGCAGGCGTCGCACGCCTGTGGTCGTCTCTTCCGTGCCGCCCCAAATATTCTTTGCTAAATCCGAGAATTCGCCGTGCAGCAGTTGCGTCAGGTCGCCGCCGTCGTCCAAGATTATATGGGGCTTGGTCTGCAAGACGGCTTTTAAGTGTGCTGTGTACTCTTGGGGGGTAGCGCCGCGCCAGGCGGCCACGAAGATATCGCCTTCCGAGGCGAGCGCTGCTGCCACGTCGTCCTGGGTGCTGAGGGGGTTGCATCCCGTCACGGCGACCTGGGCGCCTCCGGCGCGCAGCACCTGAGCGAGATAGGCCGTCTTGGCCTCCAAGTGAATGCTCAAAGCAAGCCTGAGATCTTTGAAGGGGCGCTCGCGTTCAAACTCTGATCTCATTCTATTGAGCACGCTCATGCGTCGCTGGACCCAGTCTATTTTCTTCTGGCCGGCGGGCGCGAGTGACGGATCGCGAATGATGCTGCTCATGGAAGAATCCTCCTATGGAGCTTTTGAGCTTCTGCTACAGGGCCGGTGTCAAAGAGCGCCCGTCCGTGCTGGACAATCTCGCGTACCAACAGCGAGCGCATCTCCCGCAGCTCCTGTGGGGTCAACCCGATGATATCTGCTGGGGCCTCATCTGTCCAGCGCTCGGCAAGGAAGAGCCGTCGTGCAATCCGATGCTGACCGCGAAAGTCTTCAGAGATCACGGCCAGATCAAGATCACTGCTCGGATAAGCCTCGTCTTTGGCCCACGAGCCGAACAAGATCACCCCATCGAGGCGAATCTCCCGTTGTAGCCTGCGAATGAAACGCTCAATCGCCCGCTGATAGCCCTTTTTCAGCATACGCTATCAACTCCTTAGCTGCATCGAGCAGCTCCTGAGCGATGGCCTCATCGTAGAACTCTTGTGGAGAGCCCCCGACGCTATTGGGATACCTTGCGTCGCTATAGTGCACATCCAGCTTGCGCGCCAGCGTGAGCAGTCTTTTGGTGACCGGGAGCTTCTTGTGGAGTTTCTTGAGCATGGCTGCGCAGGAGTGCGTGCGAAACTCCAAGCGATATTGGGCCAGCAGTGCCTTGAGGAATTTTTCAGCTGCCTGCTGGGCATGAAAGGCTGTGCCTTCATAGAATTTGGCTTTCAACAGGCGCTCAGCCATGGCTAAGTCTCTGCGCCCAGCCTCTTGCCACCAGCGGACTTCGTCGCGCACATTATCAATTTAACTGGCTTTGGGCACCAGTGTCAAATGACATCATTGCACGAGCGCCTTGGGGCTCTTATACTAAAGAGCCATGAGCACAAGGTTTCCAACGCATATCTGGGAGCAAGCCCTAGCCCAGCAGCGCGAGCGCCGCGAACAGCGACGCCAAGAACTGCTGCGCGCCGTGTCTGAAGCTCTTACAGAGCTCTCGCGCCAGATCGCCTTTGAAGAAGCGTATCTCTTTGGCTCGCTCACCCAACCAGATCGCTTCTATGAGGGTTCAGACGTGGATATTGCTTTTGTGGGCCTGCGCGACGACGATTTCTTCCAGGCACTAGCGTTTCTGTCACGTCGGCTCGCTACCAACGTAGACATCGTCCAGCTTGAGAAGCATTCGCGCCGCGAGCAGATCCTTCAGGAGGGAACCCGATGGACGAAGCCCGCTGGGCTCTGTTAAAGTCGGCTGTAGAGGCGCAGCTTCGTGAGATTGCCCAGATATTCGCGAAGATCGAAGAGCGCCGTGCCCACATAGATGACCCAGCCCACTTGGAGAGCCTGGGGTATCAACTGCACAATCTCTACTCAGCTTTTGAAGACTTGTTCAAGATCGTGGCAGATTTTTTCGAGAATCGCATTGCCGAACGTGTGGGATATCATCGGGAACTACTGTGGCGCATGAAGATTGCCATCCCTGGGGTGCGCCCTGCGTTGCTCTCGGAGACGAGCTATAGATTGCTCGACAGGTTGCGAGCGTTTCGTCATTTCTTCCGGCACGCCTACGGCGCCGAGCTTGACCCAAAGAAGGTCGCCCTTGTTGTAGAAGACGCCCTGAAACTCAGAGAGAGCTATTCTCAAGAGATCGAGCGCTTCGTCGCACAGGTGCGTCCATGACTAGGCAGATCCGTCTGATGCGCCCCGAAGACTATGAGTCTGTCATCGCGCTCTGGCAGCGCGCTGGGCTCCCCTTCGAGCCTGAAGGGCGCGATAGCCCTCACGCGATCGCGCGCCAACTACAGACCTCTGGAGACTTCATGTTCGTCGCTGAAGCTGACGGACAGATCATAGGGACGGTCTTCGGCAGCCACGATGGGCGCAAGGGCTGGATCAATCGCTTAGCTATTGACCCAAGCTATCGCCGTCGCGGTCTGGCGCAGCAGCTTATCAGAAGAGCTGAAGAGGCTCTCGCTCGCGCAGGGATTATCATCGTCGCTGCCCTTGTGGAAGCTCCCAACGAGCCGTCGCGTGAGCTCTTCTCCAAGCTCGGCTACGAAGAGCGCCGGGATATCATCTATTTTCGCAAGTTTCTTCGAGATCGGAGGTAATCTCTATGCCCTTCTGTCCGGGGTGTCGTTATGAGTATCAAGCTGGGACTCAGCAGTGCCCTGATTGCGGCGCCGAGCTTGTCGAGCAACTCTCTCCCCAAGAAGAGCCTTCACCCACAGGCCCCTTGGTAACTGTCTATGTCGCTAAAGATATGACCGAAGCAAGCTTGATTAAATCGTTTCTCGAGGAGTTTCAGATAGAGTCGTTCATCGGCTACGACTTAGGGCCGGCCTATCCGGTAGGGCAGATTGAAGTGCGCGTCGCTGAAACACACGCCGACGAAGCTCGCGAGCTGATCGCGGAGTTTCTCCAATCTTCTCCAGAAGACTTGGATCTGTGAACATCTGCTCCTCTGTGCTATAATGCAGGGCATGAGAAACCCATTTCTCGTTGGAGAGAAGATCTATCTCCGTCCGTTGGAGCGCGACGACGCCATAATACTGCTCCCCTGGGTGAACGACCCCGACGTGATAGCCACTCTCATGATGTACACCCCGAAAAATCTTCAGACTGAGCTCGAGTTCATCGAGCGTGCCTACAAGAGCGACACCGAGATCATCCTAGGCGTCGCACTGAAAGGGAGTGATAAGCTCATCGGCACGACGGGGCTCCACCGCATCGATTGGAAGAACCGCCATTGCATGTTCGGCATCTTGATCGGCGATAAGACAGAATGGGGCAAAGGCTACGGCACGGAGACGACGCGCGTGATGGTCAACTACGCTTTTGAGATCTTAGGGATGCATCGCGTCTGGTTGCACGTGTACGAGTACAATCAGCGGGGGATACGAGCGTATGAGAAGGCGGGCTTTGTGCGTGAGGGCGTCCTGCGTGAGGATCGCTATCACAACGGAAGATTTTTTAACACCCTCGTGATGGGGATGTTGCGCTCCGAGTGGGAAGCACGTCAGCGAAAGAGCCGGTAGCGTACAAGATCAAAACGGATGGGAGCGCCTTGCTCTATACGATGGATGCGCAGGGGCACCCCCGCATCGTCAATCCACGTGTGCACCAGCTCGTGCGCGGCAGAGCGCAGTACGAATTCTTTGACAAAAAACGTCCCGATCTCGAAGGTCTCTTGATGGTCGAAGAGCCGCGCACAAGTGCAGGACAACTGCTCCAACTCCAGCGAGGGCAGCGCAATGCGCCCCATGTGGAGTGTGGTACTATCGCCGGGGGCGAGCACGATCTTCTTGCATAACGCAAAGACAAAGAGCGCCGCAGGATAGTCTAAGAAGGGCCCATTCTCCCAGGCGAGAGAAGACTCAACGGTGCGTCGGCCGGCCGCCTCGATTTGTGCTCGGAACCGATTCTTTTCCACGTGATAGCGTGCCAGAGTGAGATGGTGTTCTGCTTCGAGCTCGATGCGCGCCGCTCTGTAATGCCAGCTAGGCTCCAGCTCCAGGGTGATCCGTTGGGTATTAGGCAAGGGCCACTGGAGCACGAGCGAGCTGTGGAGGTGATAGCCCTGGCGTTCGGGCAGCTCAAAAACCTGAAAGGTCTCTTCGCCGAGTTTGCGTTGGCTTTGGTGCAGATAATAAGTTCCTGTGGCTATCAGCCCTTCTGCGGGTGGGCAGCGTCTGGTGGCAATCATTCCTCTCATCCCCGTAAGTATCATAAAGCATCTTGGGCGCCAAGGCAAATCGGTTATAATAACCCTATGAACACGAGAGTCATCCTTGGGCTGCTCAGCGCGCTGCTTGGAGCGGGC
This sequence comes from Candidatus Fraserbacteria bacterium, assembly GCA_947085185.1. Classification (GTDB taxonomy): domain Bacteria; phylum Bipolaricaulota; class Bipolaricaulia; order RBG-16-55-9; family DRXL01; genus JANXCC01. The sequence continues at coordinate 4,877 of CAMTVK010000021.1, forward strand.
GTTGTCACACAAGAGCGCTCTATAGATTGCTCACAAAGCTCGCTTCAAGCTGCCATTGACGCTGCCCACGAAGGCGCTTCGCTTACTATTGCTCCCGGCATGTGCACAGAGAATCTCGTCATCACCAAGAGCCTCACCCTCGAAGGCGCAGGAAGAGATCAGACTATGATTCGAGGGATGAAGCTCGGGCTTCCCGTGGTCTTCGTGCAGAGCGACACGCCCATCACAGTGACTCTCAAGAATCTCACGCTCGCCGACGCGCCTCGAGCGTCTTTGGACCCTCGGCATGGCCAAGAGTGCGCTGTGTTCTATCCGGAGCTGCTCTGCCCGTCGGGGGTGCAAGTGCGTGGGGCCGCGCGCGTCACTGTGCGCGCGGTGCGCATCGCGCGCAACCCCTGGGTCGGCGTCTATGTGCTCGATTTCGCTTCTGTCTTGGTGCAGCACTCAGAGATCATCGAGAACGGCTGGGGAGTCTATCTCTCGCCCGGTGCGTCGGTGGAGCTGCGCGACAGCCGGGTCGAGCGCAACCGCGAGAACGGCCTGGAGATCTGGGGAACGGCCCTCATAGAGAGCACGCTCATTCGCGCAAACGGGCGCTCCGGCATCGAGAGCGTCGGGACTGCCCAAATCTTCAAGAGCGAGATCGTGCAGAACCGCAGGTCTGGGATTCTGCTCTCTGGGGCGTCGCAGACGGAGATTCGCTCCAATGTCCTCAGTGAGAATGGGGGATGGGGGGTAGCTGCTCAGCTGCGCAAGTGCAGCTATCTCTCCGATATGTTTCGCGGCTCAGTGGTGCTCGACCAAAACAGAATTTTCGGCAATAGCCTGGGCGATGTCTGCTTGCCGTAGGGCGTGCTCGATGATCCCTCCGCCGAGCACTCGTTCGCTCTCGTAGAAGACCGCAAGTTGTCCAGGGGTGACAGCTCGTTGAGGGTGCGCGAAGAGCACGCGCACGCGCCCGTCTTCAAGAAACTCGAGCGTGGCGGGCACGCGTGGGCTACGATAGCGAATCTTCACTGCGATGGGCAATCCCCTCCGCACATAAACGTTCTGGGGTGAGGGCTCATAGATAAAATTCACATCGGTAGCGATCAAGCCCTCTGCCAGCAACGCGCCCTCGTCACCGACGATCAATCTGTTCTTTTTGTAGTCGAAGCCCACGACGTAGACGCGCTCCCCCAACGCGACCCTCAGCCCATGGCGCTGCCCAATCGTATAGAACGCCAGCCCTTCGTGATGTCCTACCACCCGGCCGGAGGTGTCAACGATCTCGCCGGGGTTCGTATGGAGCTTCGCTTTTAAGTACGCGCGATAGTCGCCTCTGGGGATGAAGCATAAGTCCATGCTCTCGGGCTTGCGCGCCGAGACTAAATTATGCTCTTTGGCGATCTGCCAGACCTCGCTCTTGAGAAGATGCCCCACGGGGAAGAGAATGCGCTGTAATTGCTCTTGGGTCAACCCATAGAGAAAGTACGACTGATCCTTGAGGGGGTCTCTGCTTGTCAACAGATAATACACACCGTCTTCGGCGACGATGCGGGCGTGGTGGCCTGTTGCTAAGAATTCGCAGCCGAAGCGATCTGCCAGCTCTAAGAGAATGGGGAAGCGCACGAGACGATTACACCGGCCGCAGGGGCTGGGGGTGCGTCCTTGGGCGTGCTCTGTGAGAAAGACGTCTACAACGCGCTCTTTGAACTCTCTGCCCGCATCTATGAAGTGATGCTCGATTCCCAACTGTTGCGCAACGGTGCGCACTTCGAGCGAACAGCACTCGTTATAGGGCTCTTGGCGATCTTCGTACGACCAAAGATTCAAAGTCACCCCAATGACTTCGTAGCCCTGCTTCTTGAGCAGCAGAGCCGCAACGGAGCTATCTACGCCGCCGCTCATACCGACTAAGACGCGCTTCATGATATATCAGTATTGTAGCAATAACTGCGAGCATTGCCCACATGTTCTTTGTTTCCTCTTGCGCGAAGTGCTACGATTTGAACGAAGGTTTATGGCGATAACGAGGACGATTGGCGAGCGCGCAAATTAGCTTACACCGTTCCATAATCGCTAGCCTCTTGACAATGAGATCACGAAGATCTATAAATATAAACGGTGATCGTTGTGGATGAAGCCACCCGAAAAATGATTGCTGAGGAATTCACGATATGGGGTAATTTTTGGAGCGGATGCTTGATTATTTGGGAATGGGCTTATTTCACAGCAAGCGCACAAAGAACACAACTCCCAAGACTCGCGAGATTATTCTCATGGCTCACGGGGATTATGGCATTAGCTGTTTTTGTTATCATGGGGTTAATGAACACTATACCCTTCTGTGGTGACTGCCCCAACCCGCTTCATCTGTGGATGCGGATTATTTTAGTTCTTGGCTACCTTGCTGCTTTGGGCTATATCATCAAGCGCAGGAGCGAGATCCAACCTCCTAAGTTACCAACAGCTAAGTGAAGCAGTCTCACACAATCGCCAGCATCCGTTCAATCGCCCGTCGGGCTTTGGTAGCCGTCGGCTCGGGCACGCGAATCTCGTAGATCTCTTCGCGCAGCGATCTCAAGACTTTCTCCAGAGTGATCTTCTTCATATATTCGCAGATCGCGCGCTCGTTGGCGGGATAGAACGTCTTCCCCGGCGCTTCTTTGCGGAGCCTGTGCAAGATCCCAACCTCTGTAGCGACGATAAACTCTTGCGCCGGGCTCTTGCGAGCGTGCTTGACCATGCCCTCCGTCGAGAGAATATGGACTTCGCCCTTGAGCGCCCCCGTCGCTTGGTAGTACATACACGAAGACGAGCAGCCGCATTCGGGATGGACGAGCATCTCGGCTTCGGGGTGGGCCGCGCGCATCGCGTCAATGTCTCGAGGACGAATCCCCGCGTGCACGTGGCACTCCCCCGGCCAGATGTGCATCTTCCGCCCAGTTACTCTCTGGAGATATGCTCCTAAGAACATATCGGGCAGAAAGAGAATCTCTCTATCGGGAGGGATCGCTTGGAGGACTTTGAGCGCGTTGGTGGACGTGCAACAATAGTCGGACTCGGCTTTCACTTCGGCTGTTGTGTTCACATACGAGACGACGACAGCGTTGGGATGCTCGGCCTTCCATTGACGTAACTGCTCGGCGTTGATCGTGGCGGCCAGCGAGCAGCCAGCCTCAAGATCGGGCAGCAGAACTCGCTTTTCTGGGCAGATAATAGAAGCCGTCTCGGCCATGAAGTGTACCCCGCAGAAGACAATGATATCGGCATCGGTCTTGGCTGCAGCTTGAGAGAGCCCCAGCGAATCCCCAATAAAATCAGCGATATCTTGCACTTCGGGGAGCTGATAGTTATGGGCCAATATGACGGCGTTCTTCTCGGTCTTGAGTCTCTTGATCTCTTGAGTGATCTCGAGCTGTTCTACAAGAGTCATGGCGCAAGCACCTCCAGATGCATATCTATAGCTTTCACCGAGTGTGTAAGCGCGCCGACGGAGATGCAGTCTACGCCGGTCGCGGCGATCTCGCGCACGGTCTCTAAGCTCACGCCCCCAGAAGCTTCCAGGAGGGGCCTCTTCCTCCCTCCCCTTGCTATTGTAACAGCGCGGCGCATATCTTCCAGCGACATATTGTCCAGCATAATGATATCAGCGCCGGCTTCCAGGGCCTCACGAAACTCTTGGAGATTCTTCACTTCGACTTCGATCTTGAGGGTTGCTGGGGCATGGCATCGCGCGCGCTCGAGCGCGCGTGCGATGCCGCTGGCAGCCCGAATGTGATTGGTCTTGATCAGCACGCCGTCGAAGAGCCCTATTCGGTGATTCTGCCCGCCCCCGACGCGAACGGCATATTTATCTAAAATTCTCAGCCCCGGCGCGGTCTTGCGCGTGTCTAAGATTTTCACAGAAAAATCTTGCACAGCTTCGACGTAGCGCGCCGTCATGGTCGCAATCCCGCTCAGGCGCTGTAAGAGATTGAGCGCGGTGCGCTCCCCTGACAGAATCGCTCTCAGCGAGCCTGCCAGCTCCGCGATAGTCTGTCCTGGGGAAAGCCGCTCCCCATCACGCACACGCGGTGTAAACTCTAGGTGAGCATCGAGAGTCTCAAAGACTATTTTGGCGATGGGCACGCCAGCCACGACACACGACTCCTTGGTGCGGATGACGGCCTTGCCCATTTGCTCGGGCTCGCAGATCGCCTCGGTCGTCACGTCTCCAGAGCCGAGGTCTTCGTGGAGCGCCCTCTCGATGGTCTGGCGTAGCGCGATAGTATTGAGATCGTTCATGGCGTTTCCGTCTGAAGATACTTTTCTAAGCGCAGCGGACGATCTTTCTGCACAATAGTATGAGCTTGGAATGCTGGGTCTTCATGGGGAAAATCGGCTCGGGCGTGGACGCCGCGGGTCTCGGTGCGGAAGAGCGCGCTCTGGGCGATCAGCCGAGCGACCAGTGCTTGATCCGTCTTCAAGGGGCTCAGCTCACGGAGAGCGTACTCTAAGTGCGCACGATCGCGCACCAACCCGACGTAGCGAGTCATGATCTGTTTGATCTGCTCAAGGGATTGGGGATCGTTCTGGGGGACTTCAGCGGGGATGAACGATCTTTTGAGGGGGAGAGAGGCTTCTGTTCTTACGGCAGCGGCGACGGCACGTCGCGCGAAAACCAAACACTCCAAGAGCGAGTTGCTCGCGAGGCGATTGGCGCCATGCACCCCGGTGCACGAAACCTCCCCAATAGCGAAGAGATTCTTCACGGTCGTCTCGCCCCACAGATCCGTGCGCACGCCCCCAATCGTATAATGGGCTGCCGGAGCAACAGGGATGAGATCGCGCGTCAGGTCAAATCCGTGCTGGAGACAGATCTCGTAGATATTAGCGAAGCGCGTGCGCACAAGGGCAGGATCGAGATGGCGTAAGCTTAAGAAGACGTGATCAGTCTTCAGAGTGTGCATCTCCTCGAAGATTGCCCGAGCGACGACGTCGCGCGGGGCTAGCTCAGCGCGCTCATCGTACTTGAGCATAAAGCGTTCCCCGCGCTCATTGAGCAGATAGGCGCCCTCGCCGCGCACCGCTTCACTGATGAGGAAGTTCCTCGCCGTAGGGACGGCCAGCGCCGTGGGATGGAACTGAATGAACTCGAGATCGGCTAACTCAGCTCCGGCACGATAAGCCAAGGCGATCCCTTCGCCGGTGGTGCCGGGGGGGTTGGTTGTACGGAGGTAGAGTGCGGCTGCGCCCCCTGTGGCTAGGATCGTAACACGCGCCAGGAAGATCCGTGTGCGCCCTTCACACAGCGCCTGTGCCCCGACGCATACCCCATCGCTTGTCAACAGATCAATGACCGGGGCGTGCTCGATCACGCGAATCTTTGAATTTTGTAAAACTAATTCGGACAATTGGGCGACGACGCGCTGGCCCGTGGAACTCCCCCCAGCATGGACGATCCGACGACGGCTGTGGCCGCCCTCGCGCCCCAATTCATAGCCCGTTGGCGTGCGGTCGAACTGCACTCCGAGAGCTTCGAGCTCTTTGATGCTCTGGAGGCCTTCACGGACTAAGACGTCAACGGCGCGTTCGTCGCAGAGGCCACGGCCAGCTTTCAATGTGTCTTCCCGATGGAGTTGGGGAGAATCGCTCTCGTCAACCGCTGCGGCGATGCCCCCTTGCGCCCAAGCGGAGTTTGTCTCAGAAAGGCTCGTCTTGGTGAGCAAGGAGACGCTCCCATACTCAGCTGCCCGCAGCGCTGCATAGAGCCCGGCCAGCCCTGCACCGATGACGAGAACATCGCTCTCACCCAGCTCGATCTGCATCATGTCTTATTATATAGATATATGCTGTATTAGCGCAAGGGCTTGCGTGTGGAGAGCCTGTGGCTTAAAGTAGAAGGGCTATGGAGAAGATTTTTGAGCGCTTGGCTGAGCTGCGCAAAAGATATGATGAGCTTGAGCATCAGCTCAGCCAACCGCAGACTATCAACAGTTCTCACTATATACAGCTTTCGCAGGAGTACGCGCGGCTGAGGCGCCCTGTGGAGCTCTATGAGCGCTTGCAGCAGCTCGAGAGGTCTATTGCTGAGGCGCGCGAGCTGCTCGACGAAGACGGAGAGTTGCGCGCCCTTGCGCAAGAAGAGCTGGGACGCGCCGAAGCTGAGCGTGCCCGGCTCTTAGATGAAGTGCGGCTCTTGCTCGTCCCTGAGGACCCGCACGACGAGGGCAACGCTATTGTAGAGATTCGCGCCGGGGCTGGGGGAGAGGAGTCGGCGCTCTTTGCAGCAGATCTTTTTCGAATGTACAAGAGATACGCGGACGCCCATAACTTTCGTGTAGAAATTCTCGACGCGCATCCGACCGATCTTGGTGGGTTTAAGCAGATCGTCTTTGAGGTGAGCGGGCCGGGGGCGTTCGGGAGATTTAAATTCGAGAGCGGGGTCCATCGCGTCCAGCGCGTCCCCGAAACTGAAGCCGCCGGAAGAATTCACACAAGCACGGCGACCGTCGCCGTGCTTCCTGAGCTCGAAGATATCTCTATTCAGATTCGCGATGAGGACCTCGAGTTTGAGGCGTTTCGCTCGGGCGGTCCCGGTGGCCAGAACGTCAACAAGGTCGCGACGGCTGTTCGGCTCATCCATAAGCCCACAGGGATCGTGGTCACTTGTCAAGAAGAACGGAGCCAGCATAAGAACAAAGAGAAGGCGCTCAAGCTTCTGCGGGCGCGCCTGCAAGAGAGATACGAATCAAAACAAAAACAAGAGATCACGCAGCAGCGCCGCATCCAAGTGGGCACCGCCGCGCGCAGCGAAAAGATCAGAACATATAATTTCCCTCAAAATCGTGTGACAGATCACCGCATTGACCTGACGCTCTACAAGCTCGATCGCATCTTAGAAGGCGAGCTCGATGAGCTGCTGAACGCGCTCGAGAGAGCCTATCGTGAGCAGCAGCTTGCGGAGCTGGACAAGGGAGAAAGATCAGCATCCCTTGCGCTTGGCGAGCATGATCTGCGATAGCCCCAATTGCCGGCTCCCGCGTGCCCACGCGACATAGACGTTCCCTTGTGCGTCCACGGCGATCGCTGTCTCGGAGGCGTCAATGCCCGGCCCGCGTAAGCCCAAGAAGACAAAGTTCGGCCCAGAGTTGGGGATATCGTCGCGCGTCCAGGTCTGCCCGCCGTCGGTCGAGCAGACAAAGCCCGTCTGCTCTGCTCCAATAATACTTGAGAAGCCCACGTAGAGATTCTTCCCATCGGTAGCAATAGACGGGAAGGCCCCATCCTGGGCGATGACCACACTGGGGTTCCAGGTCTGCCCACCGTCGGGAGAGACTGTAAGCATAATATCGGCGCTCTGGGGGGCTGCTTGCTCGGTGTCGTCGTTGACGTTATAGATAGTATTCCCAATAAATGCCCATTCGGGGGCGTCGGAGAACCCGGGATTCTTGGTGACTTGGATTGGCCCTTCCCATGTTGTGCCGCCGTCGCTGGTCTTGAAGAAGTAGACATCGGCGTCATCGGTGCTGACGGCAAGCGTGTACGTGAGATAGAGCGTGCCATCGGGGCCCTGGGCCCAGTGGGGCCAGCGCAAGAAATCGAGCGTCTCGAACACCGTCTGAAACTGTGAGAACGTCTGGCCGTCTTGGGATTTACTCCAGACGAGCTTCGAGAAATCTTCAAACCATGCGACGTACACGGTCTTTTGGGCATCTACGAAGACATCGACGTTGCCGTCCCATTCGCCCTGGAGTTCGTGCTGTCCTGAAGCTGCGTCGGTTTCGGCAACTCTGATTGGGGGGCTCAGCCATGTCTGAGCGCCGTCATCCGAACAGCGTATGAAGATATCGCCGCCAAAGTCATCCCAGCCTTCCCAGACGACGCAAAGCCGTCCGCCGCCGACTGAGACTGCGGGCGCGACCGGCCAATCTCCTCCCATGCCCTCGGAGACATTGATCGGATCTCCTGGCTGCAGAGTCTCCCCAGGAGGCACGACGCTCAGAAATATCTCAGCCCCATCTTGCAGACCGGCCCAAACGACGTAGGCCGTCCCATCGGGAGTGACGGCCAGGTCCGAATTATAGACGAGATCGCCCGACCGAAACCCGGCTGCAGCGATGATCGCCGTCTGCCATGCCGACTGCTGCGCTTGGCTGCTTAAGCCCACCCACAGCAGAGCTATTCCTAAAACCGACCACTTCCACAAAGTTCGAGAACTCATATTTTCACCTCACAGAGCAAAGTACAGTCATTATATAAGCTTGAGCATTTGGAAGGCAAGTGAGGCGGCTTGACAGCTGGAGCCGAGGGTGTTAATATAAAAACGCTTCGGGTCTATAGCTCAGTGGTAGAGCGCGCGCCTGATAAGCGCGAGGTCGGAAGTTCGATTCTTCCTAGACCCACCAAGAAATAGTTCTGAGTTGGTCAGTTAAACAGTTTGGCAGTTTTTATTTTGCCAGCTGTTTCTATTATGTCAAACATTGCAGAAGGCTTTGGGCGCAGCTCCAATCGAGAGTTCGTTAATTTTCTCCATATTGCACGCGGTTCTTGCTCAGAGGTGCGGAGCCTTCTCTACGTTGCTTGTGATTTGGGATACATCAGTGAGCAAGAATTCGCTCAAGCTTCCAGGCAGGCCGAAGAGATCTCCAAAGCAATCTCTGGGCTTGTTCGCTATTTGAGATCAGCTCATTATTCTTCCTAAAACTTGAACTTGATCTCAAAAACTGGTAACTTAGAACTGAGCAACTGACTAACTTAGAACTGTCCTCGGGGCCGTAGCTCAGTTGGGAGAGCGCCCGCTTTGCAAGCGGGAGGTCGGCGGTTCGAATCCGCTCGGCTCCACTTAATAGCGCCTCGGTATAGCAAGAAGCTTGCTTGCTCTACACAGTACCGTGTATACTCTCAGTACGACGGCTTCCGTCTTGACACGAGGGTCAAGGGGAGGAACCCATGCGCAGATACGGTCTATATATCGGAGGCCGCTGGCACGAGACCACCCAACGCTACGAAGTCCGCAATCCCGCCATCCAAGAGTCTATCGCAGAGTGCGCCGTCGCCACCGAAGCTGACGTAGATCGCGCCGTGCTTGCTGCTCATCAAGCTCTTTCTGACTGGGCCGCCCGCTCCTACGAAGAGCGCGGAGAATTCTTAAGAGCCATCGCCAACGCCCTCAAAGAGCACTTCGATGAGCTAGCACTTCTGGAGTGTCAAGAGACCGGCCGCCCCATCAAAGAGATCCAAGCCCACGATATACCCGCAACTATTAGCCTCTTTGAGTACTTTGCCGGGCTCGGCCCAGCAGTCCTGGGCGAGACGATCCCCGTCCCCGGAGAGTATCTGACATATACACGGCGCGAACCCTTGGGCGTCGTCGCAGCGATTACCCCCTGGAACTTCCCCCTTTGGCTCGCAGCACTGAAGATCGCCCCAGCGCTCGCCGCCGGGAATACCCTTGTTATCAAGCCCGCGCCGACGACACCCATAACGACTCTCGAGCTTGCTAAGATCGCCGAGAGCGTGGGATTGCCCCCTGGGGTCTATAATGTGCTCACTGATCCCACGCCCGCGACCGTAGGCAGTGCCCTCTGCGCGCATCCGTTGGTGAATAAGATCGCGTTTACGGGCTCGACGGCGACAGGGACGAAGATCATGCACTTGGCCGCTCCCAATATCACGCGCATCTCTCTAGAACTAGGGGGTAAGGCTCCGTTCATCGTCTTTGCCGATTGTGACTTCGATAGAACTCTTGCTCAGGCGCTCTTGGCGAACTTCTTCGCCCAGGGGCAGATGTGCACTGCTGGGGCGAGGCTGCTCCTTGAGCGCCCGATCTATCAAGAATTTTTAGACGCGTTCGTCGAGCGCGCTTCCACACTAAAAATCGGTGACCCCAGCGACCCTATAACTGAATTTGGCACGCTCCATTCCCAAGCGCAGCTCGACAAAGTGAGGCACTACGTGAAGCTCGCTCACGAGCAAGGAGCGCGCTTAGTCTTGGGGGGCAAGCAACCCCATGGGGCAGAGTTCGAGCGGGGCTTCTTCTTCGAGCCGACGGTCTTCACTGACGTCCAGCCGACGATGACTCTCGCGTGCGAAGAGGTCTTCGGTCCGGTCGTCGCCGTGATGGCTTTTGATGGCGAAGACGAGGCGATCCGCATAGCGAATGCGACGGAATACGGCCTAGCTGCGGGGATCTTCACGCAAGATATCAGTAAAGCGTTACGGATGGCGCATCGCGTGAAGGCCGGAAGAGTTTGGGTCAACTGCTACAACATGCATCCGGCGGGCGTGCCTTATGGGGGTATGAAGAAGAGCGGCTTTGGCCGTGAAGCTGGGCTGCAGTGCTTGCTCGACCTGTATACTGAAGTCAAGAGCGTGCAGATTGACACCAGCCCGGACTTCTTCGATTGGTTCATGTGAGGGAGGGCGCGTATGCAAGAGAGTTTTTTCAGTTTTGAGCTGCCCACGCGAATTCTCTTCGGCGTTGGCGCTCTGGACAATCTACGTTTAGAGTTGGACACCCGCGGCTGGAAGTCTGTGCTCGTGGTCACCGACAGCGGGGTGCGCAAAGCCGGACTGGTAGAACGGCTCACGGCGCAGCTTGGGGGCCTTGACTACGCCGTCTACGACGGGATTCTCCCCAACCCGACGGTGCAGTGCATCGAGGGGGCACTGCCCCTCGCTCAGGGACGCGATGCGCTCATTGCTATCGGGGGCGGTAGCGTCATAGACAGTGCAAAAGCTATAAATGCCGTCAAGGCGCATGGCGGCTCGGTATTAGATTATGAGGGCAACGATGCCGTGCCCGGCCCCTGCGGTCCATTGATTGCGATTCCCACGACCGCCGGAACGGGGAGCGAAGTGACGTTCATCGCGATGGTCACCGTGCCGGAGCGCACACAGAAAGTCCCCTTGGTCAGTCGCTACTTGGCTCCAACGCTAGCGATCGTTGATCCAGAGCTAACCAAGAGCTTGCCCCCACACGTGACAGCGCACACCGGGCTCGATGCGCTCACCCACGCTATTGAGACCTTGGTCTCGATCTCGGCGCAGCCCATCAGCGATCTCTTGGCGCTGCAAGCGATCAGGCTCATCGCTGAGCATCTGCCTTGCGCTGTCAAAGACGGTTCGGACATGGAGGCGCGGGCGAGCCTCTCCTACGCAGCGCTGATCGCCGGGATAGCTTTTAATAACGGCTGGACCGGGATGGCGCACGCGGTCGCTCATGCGCTTGGGGGGCTGTATGATCTGCCCCACGGCTTGTGCTGTGCCTTGGCGCTCCCAGCAACGATGGAGTTCAATCTTGACGTTCAGCGAGCAAAATACGAGCAGATCGCTCAAGTGTTGGGGGCTCCTTCAGCGGAAGGGGGAATTGAGCGTGTGCGCGCGTTGATCTCTGGAGTGGGCGTGCCGTTGTGCTTGCGGGACGTAGGCGTGAAAGAGGGCGATTTGGACAAGATCACTGAGCTGGCTCTTGCGGACGGCACGGTGCTCTTTAATCCGCGCCAGCCGACCTCCCAAGAGCTGCGCGAGCTGCTGCAGAAGATCTTCTGAAGGAGGTACGTATGGGTTTTCCCTATCAAGATCCGCAGCAAGCAAAGCAGTTCGTACTAGGGTTCGCCAACAGTCTCAAGGACGTCAAAGAGATCTATGAGGGCTGGTCGGCGCTCAAGATGCTCATCGGCATTCACATCAAGCAACCCGATATAGATTTTTGGGTGGACGCTCGCGGTGAGGGAATGCAGATCTGCGAGACCCACCCCGGTGGCGAAGAGGGTGCGTCTTTGACCCTCACAGCCGATCTCTTTCACAAGCTCTATACGGGCCAGGAGAACGCGATGCTCGCGTTCACCAAGAGACTCATCCAGCCCAAGGGCAAAGTCAGCGGCATTATGCAATTGACGCGCACCATGCCCCAGGCCATCGAAGCGTATAAGAGATATTTGGCTGAGAAAGGATTGAAGGCTTAACTCCGATGCGCATCACGAAAGTTACGGTCAAGCTCCTGGAGTATCCCTTGGAGCAGCCCTTCTATCCCGCGTGGCTGCCTGGGTATCCCCAAGCGTTCCATCGAGTCAATCTCGTGATTCTTGAGACTGATGAAGGGATCAGGGGCTACTCGGCAGGGGTTGCCTTCGGGCAAGAGGGCCTGAAGCTCGGTGAGCTGCTTGCGCCCTTCTTGCTGGGGCGCGATCCGTTCAACCTCGAAGAGATTATAAAAATCCTGCGCTCCGCGACGTTTTTGGGGCTGCGCTTATGGTACGTCGAGCCGGCGCTGTGGGATATTATTGGCAAAGCCCTGAACGTCCCAGTCTATAAGCTCTTAGGAGGCTATCAAGAGCGCATCAAGGCCTACGCGAGCACGGGCGAGCTAAAGGGCGTCGAGGAACGCTTAGAGTATATTGAGCAGATTAAGAAGCTCGGTTTTCGCGCGGTGAAGCTGCGATTTCACAGTCTTGATTGGCGCGACGATCTCAAAGTCGCGCGCGCCGTGCGCGAGCGCTTTCCAGATATTGAGCTCATGGTAGACGCGAACATGGGGTGGCGGGTGGCGGGCTTGGGCGAAGCACCCCATTGGGATCTTGCGACGGCGCAACGCGTCGCCGAAGAACTCAAAGAGCTGGGAGTGCTCTGGCTCGAGGAGCCGTTAGATAAGCACGACTATCGCGGCTATCGGCTGCTCCGTCAGAGAGTAGGGATCGCGCTTGCCGGTGGGGAGATGAACTCTGACTTGCACGAATTCCGCGAGCTTATACTCCATCGGTCGCTCGATATTCTGCAGCCGGACGCGACGCTCTCCGGGGGGATTCTGACGGCGAAGAAGATCGCAGCGATGGCCGAGGCGTTTGGGCTGCGCCTCGCGCCGCATACGTGGACGAATGGTTTAGGGATGGCGATCAATCTGCACGTGATGGGCGCGTGCCCAAACTGCGAGTGGGCCGAATTCCCCTATGAACCGCCGGGGTGGACCCCTCGCGCCCGCGATTTCTTCTTGCAAGAGCCAATTCAGATTGACCCCGATGGGTATATCACAATTCCCGCGAAGCCGGGTCTTGGGGTGGAGCTGGACGAAGAGGCGCTCACGCGCTATGCCAAGGGCTGACTTGCACGAGAGGCGGTCAAACGGCTAAGATAAACAGACAGAGTGCCGGAGGAGGATGAGCTATGAAAATCAGTCGTCGTCTCTTTTTGAAGGCGCTCGGCGTTGGGGCAGGGGCGCTGACGCTGGGCCGGGTGTTGGGGTGGGGCCAGCAGCCTCCCGTGAAGATCGGGCTCATCGGGCCCATTAATCTCTTGGACGTAGGGCGCGCGATGGTGCGCGGGGCGCAGCTCGCCCTCGAAGAGATCAATAAGCTCGTGGACGACAAGAAGTTGCCGCCGCCCAAGCTCACCATGGACGGGCTTATTCGCGACGATCAAGTCCTTCGTGGAGATGTGGCTCGGGCGGCGTTTGAAGAGCTCGTCGAGAAGGGCGCTCAGATGATCGTCGGTGGCTTCCTCGACGAGGCCGTCATGGGGATGATCCCCGCGATGGCTCGGCTGAAAAAGCCCTTCTTAAATACAGGCACAAGTGGGAAACAGTTCAGCGAGCTCGTCAGGAGCGACTACGAAAAATATAAATATTATTTCCGCTTGATGCTCAACAGCGAAGTGCTCGCTCAGGACGCTGTGGGGATGGTCAAGGGATTGATGAAAGAAGAGCTGGGGGTCCAAAAAGTTGCGCTGGTCATGGAGGACAGCAATTTCGGGCGGGATTTTCTCAAAATCTTGCAAGAGCGACTCCCCTCCGAAGCTGGCGTGCCGATCGCCAAGGCGATCAATTTCCCCATCAATAATCCGGACTTCAACGCGATTCTTCAACAGATTGGGGATTCCGACGCCGATGCGATCATCCCCGCCTTTGCGTTCAACACCGGCGTGCCGTTTGTGGGCCAGACCTATGAGCTCAAGGTTGACGCGCCGGTCATCGGGATCATCACGGAGGGCCAAGCGTTCGAGTATTGGAGGAGCACAGGCGGACGTGTGATGGGCCATGCATACGCCGACGCTGCCACCGGCGAGACCCCTCTTACGCCCAAGACCCTCCCGTTCTTCCAAGCGTACGTAGAGCGCTTTGGTGATTCCCCACCGTCGCGACCACTCTACACGGCGTTTACGACATACGATGGGCTGTTTATTATCAAAGACGCTATAGACCGCGCCAAGGGCACCGATGCTGATAAGCTGGTCGAGGAGCTAGAGAAGACCGATTATGTCGGGACAGTGGGGCGCGTCCAGTTCCGTGATAAGAACGATATCTATCCCCACGATCCCAAGTACGGCCCAGAGTATGTCGTCGTCAAGTGGGTGCTGTGGACGACGCTCGCCAAAGACCCGCTCAAAGCCAATCCCCAGAAAGACCCGGTGCGCGTCGTGATCTGGCCCAAGCAATATCGTCTGCGCGCGGACGAATCGGGCAACCCCATCAACATTGACGCATGTATCAGCAAAGCTGCTGCCGAGTACAGGGCTGCCGTCGAGGACTGGAAGAAGAAGAATAAGCCCAAGGGCGGGCGGTTTGAGGCGTGGCAAGCGTTTGCGCGCAGCGTCGCCAAGTGCTTTGCGGGGTCTTAATCAGAGCTCTCTCCCCGTGTCAGCTATGGACCAGATCTTTGTGATCGCGGAGCGGATCATCATCTATTCGGTGCTCATCAGTGCGCTCTATGCTCTGGTGGCCCTCGGATTTACGATGATCTTTGGGGTGGGGAGGGTCTTGAACTTAGCTCATGGGGCGTTCTTGATGGTCGGGGCCTATACAGCATGGTTCGTCCAACAGTATCTCCATGGGGATCTGTACAGCGCGTTTGTGCTTGCTGTCGTCATCTGCACCTTGCTGGGGGTGGTCTTCTATCATGGCTTAGTTCGCCATGTGCAAAGATCTCCCATTGTGACGCTCATCGCCACGCTCGCCTGTGCGTTGATCATCGAAGAACTCATCAAGATCTTCTTCACGACCAATACGCAGCTCTTGGCGCCGTTTGTGAGCGGCAGCGTCGAGATTCACAAGACAACAGTGATCACCAATCGCATCATAGCGTTTGGGGCATCGTGGGTTGCGATTCTCTTATTTTGGCTCTTTGTGCATCGGACGCGCTGGGGCAAAGTGATCTTAGCTACGGCGCAAGACCAAGAGGGCGCCGCGCTTGTGGGCATTGACGTCAAGAGGGTCTACACGCTCACGTGGGCGATCTCGGGGGCGTTGGCGGGGATGGCTGGGGTCTTCTTTGCTTCGTGGGTGAAGATCGACCCGTTCATGTGGCGTGATCCGTTGATTATCAGCTTTGCTATTGTGGTCGTGGGCGGGTTGGGGAGCTTGAAGGGCTCGATCGTCGCAGCGTATCTCATCGGGTTTCTTGAGGTGCTCATGACGTATTCGCCATCGCTGCGTGTCTGTCCTGGGGGCTTCCGGTGCTTTGAGTTTCTTGGGTCGTCGTGGGTGGGGGTCTCGTCGCTGTTAGTCTTGATCGCTATTTTATTTCTCAGACCCAAAGGGCTCTTTGGGAGGGCCGAATGAGCGTGCGTGCGCTCAAGTTCACGCTGTTAGGCCTGACGGTGCTCGTCGTGGGGGGTGTTGGGCTGTGGCTGCCCTCCAAATGGATGACGACTCTCATCTATGCGCAGCTCTTCGCGATTTACGCTATGGGCTGGGATATTCTGTCGGGGACGACGGGGCAGATCAGCTTCGGGCATATATTTTTTGTGGCGGTCTCCGGCTATACAGCGGGGCTGCTCAATCTCTATCTGAAGTGGCCCATCTGGGCGACGGTCCCTGTGGGGGTCGTCATGGCAGTGGTTGCAGGGTTGCTCTTCAGCGTGCCGGCGCTGCGCCTGCGCGGCCCGTATTTCTCTTTAGTGACGCTGATCTTGCCCTTGGCTGCCGCACGCTTAGTGATTATCTTAGCCGACTGGACTGGGGGAGAGCTGGGCAAGTTTGGTGTGACTCCGCTGTGCCAAGATTCTTTGCTCGACGGGCTCAGCCGTGTGCTTGGGGGCTTGGGCATCGCTGTAGAGCCGTTCCGGCTCTATCAGTTCTGTAATTATTATATCTTCTTGCTTGTGATGGCCCTTGTTGGGGTGGGCTTGATCTGGCTGGGCACCTCGCGCATCGGTAAAATATTAGAAACGATCCGCGAGAACGAAGAAGTTGTAGAGGCATCAGGGATCAACGTTGCCAAGTATAAGATCTTTGCGTTTGCGATCAGTGCGTCTGTGGTCGGGCTTGGAGGAGCGTTCTCTGTGCACGTCAACGAATCGGTCTTCTTCAATTCGTTGCTCTCGTTGACGGCGTCCATCGAGATGATCGTCGCCTCGGTGGTTGGGGGTATGGGGACGATCATCGGGGCGTTGTGGGGAGGGCTGTTAGTGAGAGGGGGCGAGCAGGTGCTCAAGGAGCTGGCGCAAGTGAAACTTCCCATTGGCGCGGAAGGATTTGCTCTTGCGTTCTTGGAGCGCTGGGCGACGTTCATCTTCTTTGCTTTGCTTTTGGTGTTGCTCTTCTTTGCGCGTCAGGGGGTGCTGCCGTTTTTGATAAGGCGGCTGAGACGGGGGTGAGATGGTGGCCCTGCTGCAAGTAGAGGGACTGCGCAAGTCGTTTGGGGGCTTGATGGCCGTCAAAGATCTCTCGTTTGGTGTAGAGTCAGGGGAGATCGTGGGGCTGATCGGGCCCAACGGCGCGGGCAAGAGCACCGTCTTTAATCTCATTATGGGATCGCTCAAGCCCGATAAGGGCACAGTGCTCTTCAAAGGGCACGACATCACGGGCTGGCCCACGTATAAGATTGTCGACGCGGGGATCGCGCGGGTCTTTCAGATCGCTCGATATTTCCCGAGAAAGACCGTCTACGAGAACGTCGAGATCTCTGCAATCCCTAATGAGATCTTTATTCGGGCTCCCGACCCTGAGCCTAAAACGGTAACGAGTTGCCGGCGCACAGGGCTGTGCACTAATCAGCACTGTCCTGGGGAAGCTCACTGTATCTGTCGCACGGAGCTGCCAGGGATGCTCCCCCAAGGGGGCCTCAGGCGCTTAGAACTCGCTCGAGCTATTGGCACTGACCCCGAACTCTTATTGTTGGACGAGCCCTTCGCAGGGCTCTCCCCTAGGGAAGTCGACGAGATCTCCCATCTGATAGCGAGTCTCCGCGACGAGGGCCAGACGATCGTCGTAGTAGACCACAACATGCGGGGGGTGATGAGGCTTGTGGACCGTATTGTAGTACTCTGCTTTGGTGAGAAACTCGCTGAGGGAACCCCCGAAGAAGTGGCGCGCAACCCCCAAGTCCAAGAAGCTTATCTTGCTGGTGGTGGTTTCTAGGTGTTAGTCGTTGAGAACCTCAATGTGTTCTACGCCAAGGCGCACGTCTTAAAGAACGTCACTCTGAGGGTCTTGCAGGGGGAGTTCGTCTCGATCATTGGGCCCAATGGGGCGGGCAAGACCACGCTCTTGAGAACTCTCTCTGGGCTGAAGGACGGAGAGGGTCGGATCTCTCTGAATGGCGCGCCCTTGCCCCGTGATCCCGCCAAGATCGTTCAGTTGGGAGTGATTCACTGTCCGGAGGGACGCCATCTCTTTCCGGAGATGAGCGTGAGAGACAATCTCTTATTAGGGGCGTTGCGCCTAAAAAATTTCGATCCAGGGAGCGAACTTGAGCGGGTCTATCAGCTCTTTCCCATCTTGCGGGAGCGCGAGCGTCAGATGGCGCGGACGCTCTCTGGGGGCGAGCAACAGATGTTAGCTATCGGGCGGGCGCTCATGGGCCGCCCAGAGCTCTTATTATTAGACGAGCCGACGCTGGGATTAGCCCCCATCGTGAGAAAAGTTATTGCTGAGGCGCTCAAGCAGATCAATGACTCTGGAGTAACTATTCTTTTAGCGGAGCAGAACGTGCCGTTTGCGCTGGCACACGCTCATAGGGTCTATCTGTTGGAGACGGGAGTCATTGTGAAGGAGGGCACGCCCGAAGAATTTCGCGCTGATGAGTACGTGCAGCACGTCTATCTGGGTGGCGTCTCTTAGCGTTTGTCTTTCAGATAGACGGTGCGCGCCGGGAACGGAATCTCTATCTTCTCTTCACGGAGTCTCTTCAAAATTCTCTTGCGCAGCTCGTGCTGTGCCACAGAGTGATCGTCGAACGTCTTGGCTTGGACTACTAAGAGAAAATCGAGCGAAAAGTCCCCCATATTGGTGAAGCGCACCACCGGCGCGAAGCTCGGATCAAGCTGCGGCAGCTCGGCAATCGCGTCCTGCCCGATCTCCAATAAAACGCGCTCGACGCGCTCTGGGTCGGAGTCGTAGCTGACGCTCACAGGGATGCGAATCATCATGGGCTTGTCGGGCATGTAATAGTTCGTGATAATACTTTGGGCGAGCTTGGCATTGGGAATGATAATGAGATTGTTCGAGAAATCTCGGATACTTGTGGTGCGCCAGTTGATATCTGTCACGTAGCCCTCTTGTCCCGTGTCTAATTTGATATAATCGCCGACGCGAATCTGACGTGCCATCGAGACGTTGAACCCCGCAAAGAGATTCGTCAGTGTGTCTTGGAGCGCCAAAGCTACAGCCAAGCCCCCGATCCCGAAGGCCGTCAAGATTGGGGTAATTGGGATCCCCAGCGTGGACAAGAGCACTAAGATCCCAACGATGATCACCCCAGCTCTTATGAAAGTTCGTGTGAGGCTGGTCGCTGGGGCCTCGACTTCGCCGCGCGCGACCGCCCTCTGAAAGAGGGCGCTGATGATGTGCGCAAGCACGAGCGTCATCGAGAGCACCACAAGCGCCAGAAGAATCTTCCCCAACAGCGCGACAAGCTCTTCCGGCAGCCGAGAGAACTCTAGGGCTAAATAGATCCCCAGCGCCACAACCCACAATAGAAATGGCCAGCGCGCCGCAGCAATGACGATGTCATCGAACTCCCACGCCGTGCGTTGGGCCCACATGTGCAGATAGCGGAAGAGATAGCGTCGCCCCACAATGCCCACGACCAGCGATCCGACCAAGATCAGCGTTGGAGTCAGATAGTCCCAGAGTGAGAGCGTTGTGTTCATAGGTGGCTTGTTATATATAACAGAATAGAACGGGGGAGTGCAAGGAGGCTTGCCAAAGAGAGCGCGCTGTGCTAGACTCACTCTATGATCCCGCTGCGCGATTACAGGCAAAGCAGCTCGTTCCCACTGGTCACTGTAGCGCTGATCGTCTTGACTGTTTTGGTCTTTCTCTATCAGTTCTCGCTGGGCAACACGCCCTCGACGGAGAACACGCGCCAATGGGTTCGCGCATGGCTTCAGGAGGGGTGCAGTGTACCTGCAGGGCTTGCCTATCAGCTCTCTCGTCCGGTCAGTCGCTTTTCTGCGGCGCCGATTACGGCCGAAGACGAGCTCACCTTTCGGTTTGGCGTCATACCTTGCGAGATCACTCACGGTGTGGACCTGCCCCCGTTTGTGCCCTTTGCCGTGTGGGTGACGCTGCTGACGGCGATATTCATGCACGCTGGGTTCTGGCACATCTTGGGCAACATGTGGTACTTATGGATCTTTGGGGACAACGTTGAGGACGTCTTTGGGCGTGTGGGGTTTGTGTTCTTTTATCTGCTTTCGGGTCTGGCGGCGGCGTTTGCTCAGATTCTGACGAACCCCCACACGGTCATTCCGATGGTGGGGGCGAGTGGCGCGATCTCGGGGGTCTTGGGCGCGTATTTTGTGCTCTTCCCCTATGGAAGAGTCTTGACGCTCGTACCGCTCTTCCCGTTCTTCATAAGAGTGATTGAACTGCCCGCGATTTTTTTATTGGGCTTTTGGTTTATTTTGCAGTTTGTTGGGGGAATCTCCAGCCCCATTGAAGGAGGA
Source organism: Candidatus Fraserbacteria bacterium (assembly GCA_947085185.1). Classification (GTDB taxonomy): domain Bacteria; phylum Bipolaricaulota; class Bipolaricaulia; order RBG-16-55-9; family DRXL01; genus JANXCC01. Next base: position 24,725 of record CAMTVK010000021.1, read on the forward strand.
GGCGTCGCCTACTGGGCCCACGCCGGGGGCTTCGTTACCGGAGCTCTCTTAGCGTTGCTTGTCAAACGCCGTGTGAGACCGTATTATTTCTTATAATACTGCGCGTTAATTTGAATGAAGTCCTTCCATTGTTCGGGGACGTCCTCTTCGGGAAAGATCGCTTGTTCTGGGCAGACCGCCGCACACGCCCCGCAGTTAATACACGTGCTTGGGTCAATATAGAGCTGACGCACGTTGGGGAAGTCGGGCTCATCGGGTCGCGGGTGGATGCAATCGACCGGACAGACCTGCACGCAGTCTGTGCGTTTTTTGTCTATGCACGGCTGGCAGATGACAAACGCCATGATGCCTCCTTATGTGTGCGATTCAGTATAGCAGACTATTTTGATCTGGGCAAATTTACAATCGTGTGAAGCGCATCTTCTCGTCGATTTGGGCGACTGCATGCGCGATCAGGGTATAGGCGTTCTCTAAGTCCGTGAGCGAGACGATCTCGCACGGGCTGTGCATATAGCGATTGGGGATGGAGACTAACCCTGCGGCGATCCCCGCGCGCGTCATCTGCATGGCATAAGCGTCCGTGCCCATGCCGCGCGGCTCGCCGTTCAGTTGATAAGCGATCTTGTGAGCTTGGGCGGTCTCGATCAAAAGATCGACGACTTTGTGATTATATGTTGGGCCGCGTCCGATCATGGGGCCGTAGCCGACTTTGGCCGCGCCGACGCGCTTTTGTTCTTCGGCCATCGTCGGAAAATCTGTAGCGAAGCCGACGTCAACGGCAATGCCCACCAAAGGATCAATGCCGTAGGCGCTCGTGTAGGCACCGCGCAGCCCCACTTCTTCTTGGACGGTCGCGACGGCGTAGACTTCGGCTTTGGGCTTGAGCTTGGCGAGCATGCGGGCAGCTTCAAGCACGACAAACGCTCCGGCTTTGTCGTCAAACCCGCGCGAGACGACCAAATTATTTCTCAGCTCGGCGAACCCATAGTCAATAACAGCGGGATCGCCGATGCGCACTAATTTTTCGGCTTCGGCTTTGTCTTTGGCTCCGATGTCGATCCAGAGCTCTTCGATCTTGGTGACTCTATTGCGATCTTCTTCTTTGATCAAGTGAATGGGCTTTTTCCCGATGACGCCTGGGATCTTTCCCGACTGGGTTCGGATCCAGACGCGCTGGCCTTGGATGATCTGTGGGTCCCAGCCACCGATCTGTCCAAAATAGAGAAAGCCCTGGTCGTCAATGTGTGTAATCATGAAGCCGATCTCGTCCATGTGTCCGGCGAGCATGACTCTGGGTTTGCCGCCCTTGTTGACGACGGCGATGACGTTGCCTTGGGTGTCGGAGCGGACCTCGTCGGCGAACGTTCTGGCTTCTTCAGCCCAGACGTGGGCCGCTTCGTCCTCATAGCCGGAGGGACTGATAGTCGCCAAGAGCCGTTTGAGAAAATCCAACGAGCGCGATTCCATAGTGTGAGCCTCCTCGAAAAGAGTTATGGGGGTATTATAACGAGAACTGGGTGAGAGTGCACAGAGTGCGCTTTTGGCTGAGACGCTCAAAAATCAGTATTATCGTTATCGGGGTGAGTGTGATGGGCACACCAGTTACACGAGACAAGAAGGGCAGAGTAGAAGGGACCCCGGTGCTGAAGCGCTCTCCACGTTTCAGTCCTCAGGGTAAGCCTGCCAGGGTAACATTAGATATACAGACCTATATCGATTTGCTGGTGCAGGCTAACGTTACTGATCCAACCTTGTGGCCCCCGGCTATGAAAGAAGGAGCCTCGGCCTTAGCGCGCGTCCGTCAGATCGAAGCGGAGTGCATAGCTCAACATGGGGAGTTTGATTGGGAAAAACTTCCTGAATCGGTTCGAGATGAGTACGATGGTTTGTGCGCTTTTCTCGATAATTTGCGGGATGCCGGCGAGCGCATTCCGTTAAAATGAATGCCGTATACAACGTATCTCTCTTCGCGAGCTGAGCGAGATCTTAGAAAATTGATGACAACAGACAAGAAATCATTATCACCTACGTTGGACATCGTCGAGAAGCCTACCGATAGCGCTACACGATGAGGGCTTGCACGCCTGCGTCTGTAAGGATATACTTTTGAACCGAGATGATGAATCAGTAGCAGCTCAATAGGTGGTGAATAAGATTCATGATAGGCAATCTTCCCAAAAAGCTAGTTCAGAGTTCAAATGAGTTAAAGTGCCTCATTAATTGCTATGTCGAAAATCATGCAAATAAGTTTCCTTTCTTTAGCAAGCACTTTAAACCAATCATTGAGCATGTATTAGAAAGCCATAACTACCCTTTAGATTACCGGATTGTGCAAGATATCTATCTAGATGCACTGGATGCATCAGAATATTCTATAGGAAGATTAAATAGTTATCTAGAGTCCATAGAGAAAAAGTTTGGTGAATCTTTCTTGAAGTCTCTTTTCGAAGAAGCTCAATCCATCACAGATCCTGACCATTTTCTCATTCGGCTAGAAAGTATCGAGACAGAGATCGACTGCGCTAAGTTCTTGAGTCATGTTTCCGGCACAGCGCAGATCAAAAAATTAAAAAAGCAAGGAGATATATTATTAAAGCTGGAAGGGCAAGAATGGAAGTTTGAGGTTAAGAATTTTTCTGAAGAGTACATATCGCTTGAGTGCTGCAAAGATGTTCTAGTTGGTATGATGTTCTTGAAGAACAATGAACCTTTACTCCGCTACAGGGAGATCCGCATGGAGGGGCAAAACATTAACCATGATTTTAGGGGAAAGGTTATAAGATTTCTTCATGAACATCTCATCCGTTTTTTAAATCGCATTAAGAATGAAAATAGGATAATAGAAAAGATCAACGACTTAGAGATTTCAGCAGAAGCTGAGAACAACTCTCAACAGAATGTGGAAATTAATATTAAGGAAATTAATAAAGAAATTAGGAGCTTAAAACTTACAATGACAAGAGTAGATCACAGCCATAACTATTATGGAATTGTTTATTATCTCTCTGGCTGGTGGATTGGTAAAGATCCTGCTTGGGAAAAGATTATAGAAAAACTACGACGACATATCGAAAAAGCTCGCCGTCAACTTGCTAAGGCCAACACATGTAATTACGGCATCTTTGTGCGATTCAACGTTCAACCTGAGTACGAGGAAGCTATAAAGCGAGATACGCAGAATCCTCAAGGGAACCTTCGCAAAGAGGTTGATAAGCATAATTTACCTATTGTGCTATACTTCCGCTACTTTAACTCATCGGAATGCATGCTTAACCAGGCGGCTAGCAAAGTTGAGTTTTTAAGAAACTGCTGTAAGCGGTTCTTGCAAGATGAGGAGCTGAGCGAAGATCTCGAGATTGCGTACAGCCGCCGTTCTGAAACAGCGCGCCCACTTCAGGATGTTCTCAATGAGTTGTAATGATCTATCGCGTGGACATCACTAGCTCTGCTGAGCGCGATTTGAAAAAACTCTCATCGTCCGTAGCAAAGCGCATCGGACAACACTTGCTCAAACTCGGTGAACAACCAAGACCCAAAGGCTCAAAAAAACTCAGAGGGAGCCCATTCTATCGACTACGAGTTGGAAAGTATCGCGTTATTTATGAAGTCGTGGACGCCGAGAAAAGAGTGCTCATTTTACATATCAAACACCGCGGTAAAGCCTACCGGCAGCGACTCTGCTGAAGGGCTTGCACGCCTGTGCCCGCGAGAGTACACTTAAGACTTGATCGCTTATGAACAAAAGATGGACAGCTTCCGAAGTGCGCCAGACGTTCTTGGAGTATTTCCGCAATAGAGGGCACACCATCGTGCCCAGCTCGTCCTTAGTCCCCGATGACCCGACGCTCTTGTTCACCAACGCCGGGATGGTGCAGTTTAAGAAAGCGTTCTTAGGAGTAGAGAAGCGTCCCTATACCCGCGCTGCCTCCTCACAAAAATGCATGCGCGTCTCCGGAAAGCACAACGACTTAGAAAACGTCGGGCCATCCCCTCGACACCATACGTTTTTTGAAATGCTTGGCAATTTCTCATTTGGAGACTATTTCAAGCGCGAGGCGATCGCGTTCGCTTGGGAGTTGCTCACGGAAGTCTACGGCTTAGACAAAGAACGCTTTCACTTTACGATCTATAAGGACGACGAGGAGTCCTGTGCGCTCTGGCAGGAGATCGCCAAAGCTCCACACAAGCGCATTCACAGACTGGGCGAGAAGACAAATTTTTGGATGATGGGCGAGACCGGCCCCTGCGGTCCCAATACAGAACTGATCTGGGATCGCGGGAGGGAATTCTGCGATTGTAAGCGCCCAGATTGTTCCCCCAGCTTGGATAACGACTGCAATCGCTGGTTTGAGGTGTGGAATTTAGTATTTATGCAGTTCAATCGTGAGCCTGACGGTGCGACCGTCCCGTTGCCCAAACCGGGCGTGGACACAGGGATGGGCTTGGAGCGCATCGTTGCAGTCTTGCAGAATGTCCCAAGCACTTACGACACCGATCTCTTTGCTCCGATCTTTGAGGGACTGCGCGATTTGACAGGGCACTCCCGGCAGCAGATGCGCGAGGCGCTCGTGCCCTATCGGGTCATCGCCGATCACGGGCGGGCGATGACGTTCTTAATTGCTGACGGCGTGCTTCCCAGCAACGAGAAACACGGCTATGTGCTGCGGATGATCATGCGTCGGGCTGTGCGATTTGGCAAGAAGCTTGGACTGCCCATGCCATTCTTGCCCAAGGTCGCCGAGCTGGTCATCGAGACAATGGGCGAGCACTACACAGAATTGAAAGCCCACAGAGCCGTGATTCTCAAAGCGGTCGCCCACGAAGAAGAGCGCTTCGAGCGCACCCTCGATCAGGGGCTTGAGCGTGCTGAGAAGATCATCTCGGAACTGCAGCGCGCAGGTGAAAAGCTCATCCCTGGCCCAGAGGCGTTCTTCCTGCATGACACCTACGGGTTCCCAGTAGAGATGCTGGAAGACATTGCGCGCGAGCATGGGATACACGTAGACCGCGCGGGCTTTGCGCGCGAGATGGAGAAGCAGCGCGAAAGATCAAGAAGAGAGCTCGCTGGGAAGTCTTCAGAAACTCCCGAAGCGCTTTCCGTATCTCTTCCCCCCACACGGTTTATTGGGTATCAGCAGCTTGAGCAGGAGTCAGAACTGATTCAAGCTGGGGAAGAGCTTTTTGTCTTTGTCGAGACGCCCTTTTACGCTGAAGCCGGCGGCCAAGTCGCCGATACGGGCTGGATCGAAAATCTCTCGCGCCACGGCAGAGCCAGAGTTTTAGACGTTCAGAAAGACGAGCACGGCGTCTACCTCCATCGCGTGCAGATTACTGAGGGGAAGTTTCGTCAGGGAGATCGGTGCTTGCTCAAGGTCGACGCAGCACGCCGAGAACGCATTATGAGAAATCACACAGCGACGCATATTCTGCACGCCGCGCTCCGGAGGGTCTTGGGGTACTCCCAGGGGATCCAAGCGGGGTCGCTCGTGGCACCCGATGAGCTGCGCTTCGATTTTAAGCATCTTGCTCCATTAACAGAAGAAGAGATCACCAAGATCGAAGAGCTCGCCAACCGTGTGATTCTCACAGATCTCCCGGTGACGATCACAGAAGAGCCCATAGAGAGCGCGAAGGCTCGCGGCGCCATGGCGCTCTTCCCCGAAGACTACGCGGGCAAAGAGCGCGTGCGTGTCGTGACGATTGACAGGCTGCCCGGTGAAGAAAGCCCCTTCAGTGTGGAGCTCTGTGGCGGCACGCACGTCCGGCATGCGGGCCAGATCGGGCTGTTTAAGATCATACGCGAGCAGGGCATCGCGGCTGGGGTCCGACGGGTGCACGTGGCCGTGGGCGAGAATCTCTTAGAGTATCTCAAAGAGCGCGAGAGTATAGAACATCAGCTCGCCCAGAGGCTCAAGACTTCCGAGAAGGAGATTTTGGGCAAGCTCGAAGCGCTGTTGGCCGAGCACGATGCTCTCTTACGCGAGCGCGAGGCCCTCAAGCGCCACGTGCTCCTTGGCGAAAGAGACAGAATCTTGCAACGCCGCCAAAAGATCAATCACGCTTCGCTTGTGTGCGCGCGGCTCGATCTACCAATAGAAGACTTAAAGACGCTCTCGGACTTCATCGAACCGGAGATCGCCCCAGGGGTGGCGTTGCTTGGCGGGGTCTCCCATGGGAGGGTCTCGCTCGTCTGCAAGGTGAGCGAGGCGCTGACAAAGCAGCTTCACGCGGGGCAGATTATAAAAGCCCTCACCCCCTTGATCCGCGGTGGTGGCGGGGGAAACGCGCGCTTTGCTCAGGGTGGTGGCTCCAATCCCCAAGGATTAGACGAGGCCCTCCGGTGCGGCGAGGCAGAGATCCGTAAGAGACTCTGAATTACTCGTCGTCTTCGTCCTCGTCGTCTTCGTCCCAGTCGTCGTCCCAGTCGTCTTCGTCCTCGTCGTCCTCATCCCAGGGTTTCTTCTTGAACTCGATGTCATCGTCCCACCATGTAGTCATCGCCGATCACTCCTTCGCTATGGTGTGCCAGAGTTTAAAAAACTTTGGGGAAAAATTCAAGGGGAGTTTTCTGGGGGTGGTTTGTGGGTGCGCCGGTGCTTGTGGAACGCTGGGAGGGCATGGGGGTCTTCGTGCAGGAAGCTCACCAAGTCGCGCAAACACTCCAGCGTGCGCGGGCTCAGATGATGCTCGATGCCCTCGACATCTTTTTGGATCGTCGCTTCGTCCACACCCAAGATCTTAAGAAACTCTTCGAGCTGGCGATGGCGGTTTTTCACGGACTTCGCAATGGCCTCGCCTTGAGGAGTGAGCACGATCCCTCGATACTTCTCGTACTTTACCAAGTGCTCGCTGTCGAGACGTTGCAACATCTTCGTGACCGATGACGACCGCACCTTGAGCGACGAAGCGATGTCAATGACGCGGGCATAGCCTTTCTGTTGGATAAGCTCATAGATGCGCTCAAGATAGTCTTCGGCACTGGGTGTGGGCATAGGCTAGCGGCCGATGACAATAAAGCGTCCTCTCATTGTGGTGGGGTTGAGCGGGTCATAGTACGTAAATTCTCCGACCCGCGCCGCGACGAACTCCACAGTAGCTGATTGGTTGGGACGCAGATACTGCGCGAGGCTGACATCATGGTTGCTGATCTTAAAATCGTGCAGGATCAACTGGTCTTCTTTGTTTTTTAGAGTGATCTTCACCCGATCACCCACTTGCACGACGATATCCGGGTTTTCCGCCCCAGCAATGGCCAAGGGACTCTCCCCAATGAAGCGCATATTATTTATAATGAGCGAGAACTCTCGCGCCGCCCCTGGAGGAAGAGGTTCCGAGGGATTGCAGCCCACAAGCACTATTCCTACACCAATGATCCCAAACACCAGCTGAACCCATCGAGAGCACGATTTCATTCGCAGTGTATCATCCCTTTTAAGTATGCTCATCCTTTACACGAAGACAGTATAACAAACCCGACTCTCTAAGGCAAATACCAGCAGATGGCTAAGGATTGTCAGTAGTTGCACCGGCTCGGCGCTTTTTCGTATAATGAGCGCAATCTCGTTCTGGAATCACACGCATTGCCAAGACAAGGGGGTAGAGTAAGCAGGTATGGATTTCGTTTACGCGTCGGGGATCGTTGCGGTGCTCACGCTCGGTTATGTGGGCTATTTAATCATCCGGCTGAGGGGCTTTGATGAGGGCGAGGAGAGAATTCGTCAGCTTGCTTCGTATATTCGCGAGGGCGCCGAGGCCTTCCTAAGGCGCCAGTACTTGGTAGTGGCGATCTTCCTCCTCGCTCTTTTTGTCGTCCTGGTGCTGATGAGCCTGGGCGGACTGCTCAGCCCTTGGGCACCGTGGGCGTTTCTCACAGCTGGGGCGTTCTCCGGCTTGGCGGGGTATTTGGGGATGAAGATCGCTACGGCCAGCAACGGGCGCACGACGACTGCGGCCAAACAGAGCCTCAATGGAGCCTTGCGCGTCGCGTTCGAAGCCGGCAGCGTCATGGGATTTTCTGTCGTCGGGTTGGGATTGTTCTATATCACGCTCTGGTTCATCATTCTTCATAGTGCGGGGGTAGAGCTGCGGGAGATCGCCCAGGTGCTCCTGACGTCGGCGATGGGAGCCAGCTCCGTGGCGCTCTTTGCTCGTGTGGGTGGGGGCATCTTCACCAAGAGTGCGGACGTAGGTGCGGATCTCTCCGGCAAAGTCGAAGCGGGAATCCCCGAAGATGACCCGCGCAACCCCGCGGTGATCGCGGACCAAGTCGGCGATAACGTCGGGGACGTCGCGGGCATGGGCGCCGACTTATATGAATCGTATGTCGGGGCGATCGTCGCGGCGGTAGCGTTGGGCGTCTCGGCGTTTGTTGGAACCCCCAAGGTCTATCAAAGCATTGCGTATCCTATGCTCATTGCCGCGGTGGGCATTATCTGTTCTGTCTTTGGCAGTTTCTTGGTGCAAGCCCGCGAGGACGCTTCCCAGGGCGAGCTCTTAAAAGCCCTGCGCCGCGGCGTCTACACCAGTTCGGCTTTGATCGCGATCTTTGGGTTTCTTGTGACTGTCCTGCTCTTTGGTCTGAGTTACTGGGGCTTGTACGTGGCGCTGCTGTTGGGATTGCTGACTGGGATCGTCATTGGGTTTTCTGCAGAGTTTTACACGTCGTCTCAGTACAAGCCGACCCAGCTCATCTCTGCTACGGCACAGACCGGCCCGGCTACCGTGATGATCAGCGGGTTAGCGACGGGGATGCGTTCTACGGCGATCCCCGTCATAGCGGTCGTCTTGGCGATTGTGCTCGGGTACTGGGCGGCGACGACCGCGGGCGGGGTGGCTTTTGGGCTCTATGGGATCGGCATGGCCGCGGTGGGGATGCTCTCGACGCTGGGGATTACGCTCGCCAGCGACGCCTACGGCCCGGTGGCAGACAACGCCGGGGGTATCGCTGAGATGTCGCATCAGAAGCCAGAAGTACGCAAGCGCACCGATGCGCTCGACGCCCTGGGCAACACCAACGCTGCTGTAGGGAAGGGCTTTGCCATCGGTTCGGCTGCCCTGACAGCCCTAGCGCTGATCAACAACTATCACGACCAAATCTCGGCTATTCTTCGCGAGACCGGCGGGTCGCTGTCGACGCTGATCAGCAAGCGCCCTGTGCAAGCTCAATTCGATCTGACCGATCCGTATGTTCTGTTAGGGCTGTTCATCGGGGGAATGCTCCCCTTCTTGTTCTGTGCTTTGACGATGAGCTCCGTCGGTCGGGCTGCCGGAGCAATCGTCGAAGAAGTGCGACGACAGTTCAGAGAGATCTCCGGGCTGTTGGAGGGCAAGGCCAAGGCAGACTACTCCAAAGCCGTCGAGATCGCGACAAAGACGGCCCATCGTGAGATGATCCTGCCGGCCCTCTTGGCGATCATCTCTCCCATTGTTGTGGGAATCTTGTTTGGAGTTGCTGCCGTGATGGGCGTCTTGGTTGGGGCATTGGTCTCTGGGTTTGTGCTGGCGTTGCTCATGGCCAATGCCGGCGGGGCGTGGGATAACGCCAAAAAATTCATAGAAGAGGGCCAATACGGGGGCAAGGGCTCCCCAGCCCATAAAGCGTCCGTCGTCGGCGACACCGTGGGCGATCCGTTCAAGGACACTTCCGGACCGTCGCTCAATATTCTGATTAAGCTCATGTCTATGGTGGCGCTGGTCTTCGTCGGGTTTATTATCAGATTTACGCTCTTTTGAGCACTTGCGAGGATGCAGCGTCATAGATATAGTGTAGGTGGGCCCAACGGCCGTTGGGCCCACTCTTATGGAGCACTATTATCTTGAGCGAGACGGCCAGGTCTTTCTCATGAAAGAGGGCGGACGACTGCGATTCCCTACGTCGCGCTCAGAGATTCCCTGCTCGTTCGAGCTCGTACACACTATGCTCCTCCAAGGCGAAAGGGTACATTACTGTAAGCCCCATCTGGACGTACATCCTCAGGATTGGTGGCACAAAGACGAGATCCCCGCTCTCGATGAGGCGCTTCCCATTGTCAGGCTCGCTGTCAGTGCCAGTCTGCCGCGCCTGACGGCAAAGACGATCATACTGAAAGAGGGCAAACTCTTGATGGTGAAGCCCAAGCGCGGCTACAACGCGGGCCAGTGGGCGCTGCCTGGGGGATTCGTCAACTATGGAGAGACTCCTGAGGAGGCAGCCGCGCGAGAGACCGCTGAAGAGACCGGGGTTCCGTGTCGCATCATAAAATTTCTTGGCACCGAATCGCGCCTGGGGCGGACGACCAGCTATCACTGGCACACGTTCTTCTACCAAGCCCAGCTCGAACACGAACGGTTTCAGCCGGCCTCCGATGAGATCGAAACGGTCGCTTGGATCGAGATCGAAGCTGCCCTCTCCTCGGTAAGCTTCTACGAAAAGCTCCCAGAGAAGCTCCGTCAGCTGTCCCGCCTCCCCCAAAATATATAGAAATCGCTATAGATTCTACTATTTGGACAAGTTCCAGGGGGGACTTGACAAGCTGGTAGAAAAAGTGTATAATTCGACTATGGGTAGAATAACACAATGGATATAATTCTACTTGGCAGCCAAAGCAACATTGGTGAAGGACTATGATGGACAAGAACCCAGAAGCCTATAAGACGATCAAAGTGCCGGCCTGGGTGTATATCAACGCCAAGGAGGCGGAGTTGGCGCTGATGCGCAAGGGGGTGAGTCGCCTCCCGGACTCGGTCTTGCAGCCGACCCGATGCCCTATATGCAAGTCCCCTCTGAACCTGCGCAAGATGGACGACACAGAGAAGACCTATCTCCAATGCCCCAACTGTGGCTATACTCAACCGAAGTTTGAAGGGAGCATGGAGGGGGTGGCCCTGGGCACGGCTATCGGCATGGGGTTGGTTCATCTCTTAAACACACTCTTTAGCAATGGTCAACAGGCGAAACCAGAAGTGGGGACCGGGTAGCCCTCCTTAGGGTGGTGAGAGGAATGGGGGACTTTATCGCTGAGGAAGGCTGACCCGGTCCCCCTTCTTCTGGCTTCTAAAATTATATCACAGGGACACAGGACTTCCAAGTCAAGGGCGCGTGCTCCTTCCCATAGAATCTACAAACTCTCTCAGTAAGCGTTGGGCAGCCGCGAGGGCTTCCTCGCGGGTCGTGATCTTTCCTGCAAAAATTTGTTCATAGACGTTCTCTAAGATCGCTTTGATGGGAGGGCCAGGGGCCAGCCCCATCGCGATCAAGTCATGGCCGTCAATAAGTTTCCGGGCGCGTTCGCGCTCCGAGAGCTCTTTCAAGCGCAGCAGCAATGGGGGCAGCGCTTGCACCACCGGGAGCCACCCTGACGATTTGTGCGCGCTCGCTTCGCAATCGCAGACCATCAGCGCAAAGAGCTTGGCAAAATACGAGAAGCGCTCAGCGGGACGCTCAAAAGATACGTCTGGGTTCTCGTGCGTTTTGAGCAGCGTCGCGCGCTTGCCGGGGCTCATCTCCGAAAATTTCCCGATGCGCAGATGCTCGCGCACCAGAAATTTTATCAACCTGATCTCGTCGGTACTGAAGCGCAGCCGACGACAGATTCTTTCTGCCATGCGCTCGCCGATTCTCTCATGGCCGCCTGCGTGCTCGCCGTTGTTCTTCTGGAGAGCTAGGGGCTTGCCCACATCGTGGAGGATCAGCGCGAATTTCACGAGCGGATCGCGCAGTATCCTATCAGCGCATTGGAGCGCTAGCAGCGTATGGGTATAGACATCGCCCTCGGGATGATACTTCTCTGGCTGGGATACACCCTGGCACTGCACGAGCTCCGGCAGGATGAGCTCTAAGATCCCGTGTTCGTCCAGAAGCTGCACCCCGCGCGCAGCGCGACGGGTCTTGAGGATTCGCAAAAGCTCATCGCGGATGCGCTCCGCAGAAATCTGTTTTAGTCCTTCACGATGGCGTCGTATGGCTGCGCTTACCTCGGGGCAGATCGTCCCATCGAGATCGCAGGCGAGGCGGATCGCTCGCAAGATTCTCAGGTAATCTTCGGAGAAGCGCTTGGCAGGGGCGCCGATAGTGCGGATGCGTTTTGCTTGGAGATCGGCGATCCCGCCGACACGATCAATGACTTCGCCTGAGAGCGTCGCGGCAAGGCCATTGACGGTCAGATCGCGGCGCTGGAGGTCTTCGTCGAGGGTGCGCACGAGTTCTACTTTCGTGGGCCAACGCCCGTCGTACTCGCCCTCGGTGCGGAACGTCGCGACTTCATAAGGGCGGCCATCGGGAGAGACAACCAACAGAACGCCGAAGGCTTCTCCCACTTCGAAGATAGTATATTCTTTGAAGAGCGCTTTGATCTCGTCGGGGCGGGCCGCCGTGGCGATATCAACTTCTTCAGGGACGAACTCATAGTCAGGGTCGTACTGAGCGCGCAGGGCATCGCGTACGATCCCGCCGACCATGACGGTCTCAAAGCCTGCTGCGGTCAAGCGCTCTATGATCGTACGGGCGAAGGGATGAGCCCGAAAGATCTCTTCAGTATCAATAGTCATGGTCGCTGAATCTGAATGGGCTCGCCGGGGCGGGCGCGCAGGCGCTGGGCCGCGCTGTTGAGATACGCGGCGATCTCGACTTGGCCGTGGCTGCCCACCGTGACCACAAGATCGTTGGGTTCCGCCTCGCCATAGGTCTCCACACAGCGAGCTGATACAGATTTGCGCGAGGCTTCGATGACCACAGGTGTCCCTGGTTGAGCGAGGGCGTATAAGAGTTCGCCGGAGATATTCGTGATGACGTTCCCGAACGAGTCAATGTAGATGACCTCTCCTTCAAGGACGCGTCCGCGGCGGACGCCCTCCCCAAACGAGAGCTTTATATAGTCATGGATCTGAGGCCCAAGCTCCTGAGGAGAAAGCCCCATGGCCAAGTGGGCTGCGACCGGTGCAAAGATATCGCGCCCATGAAACGTCCGCGAGACCGGGGCGTGAAAGTATCGTGCGTTCTCGATCGAGTATACCGTAAACGCTCCCAAGCGCTGGGCTGCGGGGATCAAGAGCCCGTTGTCCGGCCCGATAAAGAGCTGTCCTCCTGAGGAGATCACTATGGCCCGGCGTGCCGTGCCCACGCCGGGGTCAACTACGGCGCAGTGTACGGTCTTCTCTGGAAAGTAGGGCGCGACCATCCAGAGTAAAAACGCCCCTCCCCGGATGTGATGGCGCTCGACGTCATGGCTGATATCTAGAATATGAGCTGTGGGGCAGGTCTTGATGATGACGCCCTTCATCGCGGCGGGGTATCCCGACGCTGAGCCAAAATCGCTGAGCAAGGTGATGAGAGCCATATAAATCATTGTAGAAACGTTTGTTTGCTCGTGCAAGCGTTGATGCGGGAGATCCCGTGTGGGATTACAGAGGTCAAAGCGTGCGCTCAATATATACTCGCGCGACGCGCTTCGAGAGCGCCGTAAGCACGACTTCGGTAAAATTTGCCCCGATCTTGCGCGCAATCTCTTCGGCCGTGATGTGGGGACCAATCAGTTCGACTTCATCCCCGACTTGCGCTTCGGGAACATCTGTCACGTCGACAGTAATCTGGTCCATCGAGATCGCGCCTACGATGGGGGCGCGCTTGCCGCCAATGACGACCTCTCCGACGTTGGCCAGCAGCCAGATCACTCCATCGGCGTAGCCCACGGGGATCGTGACGATCTTTGCCTGTCTCTTCGTGTGAAAGCGTCGCCCGTAGCCGATAAAGCTCCCCGGCGGCAGCTCGTTCATGGTCACGATCCAGCTGCGCATTCTCAGAATGGGCTTGATCGGCTCCGTCCACGCTCGACGCACTTCGGGATACCCATAGAGTAAGATCCCCGGACGGATCATATTATAATAGCCCGTGGTCACCTCGCTCTCGTACTGCACTAGTCCTGAGCTGTTGGCAATATGTCTCAAGGGGGGAAGAATCCCCTCGCGATCGAGTTGGGCTAGGAGCTCGTGGAAGACGGCGATCTGGTGTCGTGTGAATTGTTGGTCTTCTGCTTGTTCGCTGTACGAGCACGCAAAGTGCGAAAAGATCCCGGTGCATTCGAGTGAGGGCATAGCCGAGATCGCTCGACAGATCGTGATAGTATCTTTGGGGAGGGCGCCGTTGCGCCCCATCCCCGTGTCAACTTTGACCTGCACGCGGACTCTGCGGCCCTGGTGCTGCGCCTCTGCGGCAAGCGCTTGCGCGAATTCCAAGCTCGAGATAGTGATATCTACGTCGGTGCGCACCAGCTCAGCAAGATGAGCTATTCTCGAAGAAGCTAGGATCAGAATGGGGGTTTTAATGCCGGCCTCACGCAGCTCTTGAGCTTCGGCGATATTGGCGACCCCAAAGTAATCAACGCCGGCTTGCTCAGCAGCGCGTGCGACGCCCACCGCGCCATGCCCGTAGGCGTCGGCCTTCACCGGGAAGAGAATCTTTATGCGCTCTCCTACCCGCGCGCGCACCGTCGCGATGTTCTGGGCAAGCTGCTTGAGATCTATGATGGCCTCGGACATGCATGGGCGCATACCGTCGTCAGTATATGATCTTTTGGGCTGTGATCCAAGAGAGTTCGACCCTTGGGCACAAGACCAACTCCCGTGCTCATCAGGACGTGTGTCTCCTTCAGGAGGCGGTGTGCTGCGTACAATCAGCTCTCATGAGCAATAAGACTATCGGGATTTTAGGCGGCATGGGACCGGCGGCCACGGTCGAGCTCTTCCGACGCATCGTGCTCTTGACGCCCGCACAGTGTGATCAAGATCACATTCCCGTCGTTATAGATAATAATCCCCAGATTCCCGATCGGGGGCCGTTCATCTTAGAAGGTGGGCCTGATCCTCGTCCGGCCCTCTGCCGCAGCGCAAGAAAGTTAGAGCGCATGGGCGCCAGCTTCATCGTCATGCCGTGCAATACGGCTCATGTCTTCTTGCCCTATCTGAGGAAAGCCGTTCGTATCCCGTTTATAGATATGGTCGCGGAGACGGCTCAGAGAATTTCAGAATCTCTCGTGGGGTTGCTTGCGACCGAGACGACCGTGCGCACGAGGCTCTATCACGACGCGTGTGCACCGTATGGGATTGAAGTCCTGACGCCCTTCGTGGACGACCAAGCCCGCGTGATGGAGATTATTTATGCGATCAAGGGTGGTGCGTTCGATCTCGTGATGAAGCGTGATCTGCGCGCGATCGCCGCGCGCTTGCGCGAGCGTGGCGCCGCTGCGCTTATAGTGGGGTGCACCGAGCTCTCGCTTGTCATATGCCAAGACGATTTTGATGGGATAGTCTACGATGCTTTGGATATCTTAGCGCGCGCGGCAGTGCGCGAGGCTCTCTGGACTCACCAGACGAGGGAGCGCGTGCGCATGAGCGAAGCTGATTGTACACGAAAGCTGCTATGAATCTGAACTGGGAGTTAGCAGCACGACTCGTAGTGGCAGCGTTATTTGGGGCATTGATCGGCTGGGAGCGCGAGCGGGCCCAGCGCCCTGCGGGCTTGAGAACCTATATGCTTGTCGCTTTTGGCGCAGCGCTCTTTACGGTGCTCTCTCTCACGGGGTTTGGGCCTGGTGCCGATCCTGGGCGGTTGGCGGCGAACATCGCTGTAGGGATCGGGTTTTTAGGGGCAGGCACGATCTTTCGTGAGGGGGAAGTCGTGCGCGGGCTGACCACGGCTGCCGGGCTCTGGACTGTAGCAGCCATTGGGATGGCCGCTGGGGTTGGAGAATATCTCCTTGCGGGGATCTCAACCGCGATCGTGCTCGTTATATTAGGCGGCGTGCGCGTCTTAGAGACGCACAAGAACTCCAGGCTATAGTCTCCGGCTGAGCGCCATGCCGTCGCGCAACGGGACGATCACCGTCTCTAGGAATGGGTGCTTTTTGAGATATTCGTTGAACTCTCGGATCGCTTGGGTAGTAGCATCGGAGTCGTCTCCGACGACTCGGCCGCTCCAGAGGACGTTATCGGTCACGATGAGCGCGCCGCGCTTCAGCTTGGGGAGCGCTACTTCTAGCAGCGCTCTGTATTGATGCTTCTCGGCGTCGAGGAAGAGAAAATCGAATCTCCCTCGCAGGGTGGGGATCACGTCCATGCCATCGCCCACCAAGACGGTGACGCGGCGGCTCAAGCCCGCTTCGGCGATGTTGCGTCGGGCTTCTTCGGCTCTCTGCTCGTTGTACTCAATAGTTATGAGGCGTCCGCTGTGGCAAGCTCGCGCCAGCCAGATCGTCGAGTACCCGATCGCCGTGCCGATCTCTAGGATTCTCTTTGCGCGTGCTAGGCGTGCTAAGAGATAGAGAAATCGTCCCGCATGCGGGCCAACGATGGGAATATTTCGGGCTTGGGCTTCTTGCTCTAAGCGCACCAAGATCGGATCGCGCGGGGGCAAGAGCTCATAGAGATACTGTTCTACAGCGGGGTTGGTGATGCCGTTCATACATAGTATCATAGAGCAAGGGGATGCCCAGCGCAAGCCCGATGCGTATGTGCCCAGATCGTGATAGACCGATTCATCTGAAGCTTGTTCAGATCAGCAAGAGCTTTTCTCGTGATGGGCTGCGGTTGCCGGTGCTGGACAAGATCGATTTAGAAGTTCGAGCCGGGGAACTGGTCGCGCTGATAGGCCCCAGCGGCTGTGGCAAGACCACGCTCTTGCACATCATCGCTGGGGTGATCGCGCCAGATTCAGGGACGATCTATGTGAACGGCTCTCCGATCGTGGGGAACAGACAGGTCGCCTATATGCAACAGAAGGATCTGCTCTTGCCCTGGCGGACTGCTCTTGCGAACGCGATCCTTGGCCCGGAGATCGCCGGGGAAGACTTAAAAGAAGCTGAAGAGTGCGCACGGCAGCTCTTTGCAGAGTTTGGGCTTATGGGCTTTGAGAGTGCTTATCCAGCCCAGCTTTCCGCGGGGATGCGCCAGCGCGTCGCCCTCATCCGCACCTTGCTGTCTCGAAAAGAGATTCTCTTGCTCGATGAGCCCTTCGGAGCGCTCGACGCCCTCACCCGAGCTGAGCTGCACGAATGGCTCTTGCGCGCTTGGGAAAAGTCTCCCCAGACGACGCTCTTTGTCACCCACGACGTCGAAGAGGCACTCAAGCTCGCTGACAGAGTCTATGTGCTCTCGGGGCGTCCCGCGCGCGTCAAAGCTCTCATTACGGTCTGTCTGGGGCGTCCACGTGACCCAACTCACCCTGATTTTGTCGCATTGAAAGCCGAGCTCTGGCGCGCGTTGCAGGCCTCTTGACAGGACCCATACAGAGTGCTATACTCTCTGTGTCACAGGGGAGCTCGGGGAACCGGGCTGAGAGGGTCTCTACTCTGAGACCGACCCTTGGAACCTGATCCGGGTAATGCCGGCGTAGGGAACCTTCAGCGTCCTCCCGAGATCTCTCCGAGAAACTCTCGAAGGAGGGATCTATCATGCTGCGTCGCGTAGCGCTCGTCGCGCTGCTCAGCGGATTGGTGCTGGCTTGGGGAGACTCTTTGGCCCAAGTCGGCGAGGGCTCTAAGCTCGTCGTCTATACCTACGAGAGCTTCGTCGCATGGGGACCGGCAAAGTTCATCAAGACCGAGTTTGAAAAGCAACATCCTGGCCTTGAAGTCGAATTCGTGGCTGCGGGGCCAAGCCGAGCGATGTTTGCTCGCCTGGTCAACGAGACGATCTCCGGGGGTACACCCGCCGATCTCTTCCTTGGCGAGATCAACGACGTGCCCCGAGCGAAAAAGTTCGGACTCTTTGCCCCAATCACCCCTCAAGAGATCCCTAATCTCCAGTTCGTCCCTCAAGAATTGTTGCTCGACCCAGATCTCACAATCGTCCCCTATGAGCATGGGTTCATCACGCTCGTCTACGATAGCACCAAGCTCCAGCCCCAAGAGCTGCCCAAGACGTTTGAAGACCTCACCAAGCCCCAGTACCGAAAGAAGCTCATCGTGCAGAATGCTCTGACATCGAGCGTGGGCCAGTCGTTCTTGTTCTGGACTATCTTTAATTATGGGGATGGCAAATATCTGGAGTACTGGAGGAGGCTCCTGCCCTCGATCCTAACGATTCAGCCCGGCTGGAGCGCGGCGTACAAGCTCTTCACCAAGGGCGAAGCCCCCATGGTCGTGAGCTTCTCCACCGATGCGTGCTTCGACGCGCGCTACCAGCCACTCTTGCTCAATTCCCAAGGATACCGCACAATCTTTGGGGCAAGTGTCGTCAAGAGCACAGACAACCCCAAGCTCGCCCGAGAGTTCATAAATTTCTTGCTCTCGGTCGCAGTCCAAGAGAAGCTGCCCGATACGGAAGTGATGTTCCCGGCAAACTCTCAAGCGAAGCTCCCCGAAAGATGGCGCACTTGTGCGGTCGTGCCCTCTGAGCCAGTGATGATCCCCCTTAATTATGTAGCTGAGCATGCCGACCGCTGGCTGGAGGAGTGGGCCCGTTTGGTCGTGACAGGACGGTAGCTTGTGAGCGCGCGAAAGTGGGGAGGGGAGCAGGCTCTGCTCGCCCTCCCCTTGCTCTTCTTAGCGATCTTCTTCTATGGGCCCTTGGTGAACTTGCTGCGCCAGGGCCTCACCAGAGATGGAGCGCCTTCGCTGGACTTTATCCAAGCAGTCCTCACCGATGACTATTTTCAGCATGTCATTCTCTTTACGCTCGCTCAGGCGCTCCTGAGCACCCTGGCCAGCATTGCTCTTGGGCTGCCCTTGGCGTATCTCCTTGTGCACTATGACTTCCCCCTCAAGAGAGTCGTGCGCTCTTTGACGATTGTGCCCTTTGTGCTGCCGGCGATCACGGTCGCGCTGGGGTTCGCGTTGCTCTTTGGGCGCACTGGGTATCTCAATCGGTTCTTGATGGGGCTCTTTGAGCTGAGCGAGCCGCCCCTCCCCATTATGTATTCCCTGACGGGGATAGTGCTCGCGCATGCGTTTTATAACGCTCCGATCATCACGCGCGCGGTGCACGCCGCGTGGGAGCGCTTAGACCCACGATATGAAGAGAGCGCGCGGGCTTTGGGAGCTTCGCGCTTTTATATCTTCAAAGATATCACCCTGCCCATGCTGCTGCCGGGGGTGCTCAGCGGCGCAGCGTTAGTATTTATCTTTTGCTTTCTGAGTTTTCCCATCGTATTATCCGTGGGCGGAGGACGATTCTCGACCATCGAAGTCGAGATCTATACGAGAGTTGTCACCCGGCTCGATCCCCAGTTTATAAATTACAAAATAGGCGCAGCGTTGGCGCTTGTTGGCCTTGTGATCTCTTTAGGGATGACGTATTTCTATGTGCGCTTGCAGGGGGAGTTTGCGCGTCAGGTGGAACACGTGCGCCCGCGGCCTACTGTGCCGCTCTTTCGGGGAGTTCGCGATCTTTTCCGTCCGACCAGGCTCGTGCTCTTTCTGTATGTGCTTGTCAGCGTGGTGCTATTTCTTGGCCCTATCCTTGCAGTCGTCGCGGATTCCCTCTGGGAGGACACTCCCGCAGGGGGCCGCTGGACCCTCCGCTGGTACTCATATATATTTGCGCCGGACTACGAAGCGCTCCTGGGGGATTCGCCCCTGCAGGCGATCTTCAACAGCATCGGCTTTGGTGTGGCCGCGACGCTCATCGCTCTGCCCATGGGAATGGTGTTCGCGTATGTCATTGCTCGGCTGCGCTGGAGGGGACAACGGCTCTTTGATGCGCTGCTTATGGCCCCGTTGGCGACGTCCTCGATCGTTGTGGCGTTTGCCCTGCTGCAGACGTTTAACGCGCCGCCGCTGCGGCTAGTCGGCACAGCCAGCGCCGTGATCATCGCGCACGCGGTCATTATCTTCCCGTTTATCGTGCGGGCGCTCGTGCCGGTCTGGGAGAATCTCGACTTCAAGCTTGTAGAGATGGCTCGCAGTTTAGGGGCGTCGCGCCTGCGGGCGCTGCGCGAGATTGAGCTGCCCCTCTTAGCTGGTGGGCTGCTTGCCGGAGCGGTCTTCGCCTTTGCCCTGAGTTTAGGGGAGATGAGCGCGACATTGATGCTTGCCCGACCGGGACTGAACACCATGCCCGTGGCGGTCTATAGATTTCTCAGCCAGCATGCGCTTGGGGCGCCCAGCGCCATGAGCACGGTGATGATCGTCGTCTCGGCGGTGGCGTTTATAGTATTGGAGCGCTGGGGGGAGCGAGCGCTTAAGCGCTTGTAGGGCTATGCGCGTCACTCTCCACAAAATCACAAAACGCTTCGGCTCAACGGGTGCTCTCGAGGGCGTCTCTCTTGAGATAAACGATGGAGAGCTGCTGGCGCTGGTGGGCCCCAGCGGCTGCGGCAAGACGACTCTTCTGAGAGTAGTCGCGGGTTTAGAAACCCCCGACTCTGGAGATATTCTCTTTGACGGGCGGAGTGTGCTGAGCGTGCCACCGGAGCGGCGCGGGGTCGGATTAGTCTTTCAAAATTACGCGCTCTTCCCGCATATGACGGTCTTTCATAATATTGCGTATGGGCTGAAGTTTGCAAAAAATCTCCCAGTGAGTGTGCCAGGGCGAGTGCGAGAGCTTTTGAAGCTGATGGGGTTAGAAGGGCTGGAAGATCGGATGCCCTCGGAGCTCTCGGCGGGGCAGCAACAGCGCGTGGCGCTGGCGCGCGCGCTCGCCCCCAATCCCAACGTGCTCTTGCTCGATGAACCCCTCAGTGCTCTTGACGCGAAGCTGCGTGAGCGCCTCCGCGTAGAGATAAAGAAGATTCAAAGGGCTTTTAAGATCACAACGCTCTACGTCACCCACGACCAAGAAGAAGCCCTCGCTGTGGCGGATCGGGTCGCGGTCATGAGCGTCGCGCGTATTGAGCAGGTCGGAGCACCCACAGAGATTTATAACGCTCCCGCGACGGAGTTTGTCGCGCGCTTTATCGGCCGTGGGAATCTGCTTCAAGGGCGGGTCGTGCGCTGCGACCGCGAAGAGCTCGTGCTCTCCGTAGGGGATGGCTTCATTCGCACGCGCGCGGACGGCTCTCTCTGGGTCGGCCAAGCGATTGCTGTGTTGGTGCGGCCGGAGCGCATCCGGTTCGATCGCTACGCTGACAATATCTTGATGGGGACTGTTGTAGGAAGGGAGTTCGCTGGAGATGCCCTGTGGCTTCATATTGAGACGGCGGCTGGGGTCTTGGTGGTGAAGGCCGACGCTGCCCAGAGCACCATCGCCGATGGCGATGCCGTCCAGATAGGGTTTAGCGCTGCGGATGTCTGGGTCGTCACCGATCGAAGATTGCCATCCACACCGTCACGATGAGCGTTACGGCAATGAAGACCCAGACGTTGAGGAACCAGACAGCCGCGATCACGCTATAGATAAATCCGCGCCGTCCCAAGGTGTAACCGTCGCTGCCGCGCATGAACAGATCCGTCAGATATTGAGAGGGCTCGGTGCCCTCCATCTGGTGGAGCGTGGTGGGCGGAGCGCTGATGAGTATGGACAACAGATTGAAGTAGCGCAGTGCCACAAGGAAGCTGAAAAATGAGAGAGCCAGCGTGAAGATGATCGTCCAGATCGGGTAATCTTGGGGGCGCAGGCCCCGGCTGGGCAAGTGGGGCAGCTCGATGATCGCTTCCCAGACACCGCTGAAGCTGATAATAAACCCCAACAGGAGCACGCTCGCTGACGCTAAGAACGTCACGGACATAATAATATTGCGGAGCTGATGCACAACGAGCAGGTGATCCCCCGATTCGAGGGCGTTCATGAGGGCGCCAGCGACGGCGTGGCGCATCCGGCCCTTGCGCGTTGCGTGAGACCGTCGACGCGACAGATAAAAATACACAAAATGATACCCATAGAAGCAT
Organism: Candidatus Fraserbacteria bacterium; assembly: GCA_947085185.1. GTDB lineage: Bacteria > Bipolaricaulota > Bipolaricaulia > RBG-16-55-9 > DRXL01 > JANXCC01. The sequence goes on from CAMTVK010000021.1 coordinate 46,519, forward strand.
CCGAAGAACGTGACGAGAGCCACGATCGTCTCAGGGGTGAGGGTTTGCATAGTCTTATTTATACAGGGTCGCTGACGCTTGAGCAAGCTTGACAGGCCCTCACGGCGAAAGTAAAATCTCTTGGAACTCTCTGAAAGAAGGTAGGTGCCCCTTCTGTGAACTCGCTCGCACCTCCGGCAGGGTTTGAGTTGGTTGATACAAGCCGTGTGGAACTTCCCACGGTGTTGTCTATATTGCCTTTGAAAAATACGGTGGTCTTTCCTCACTCGGTCTTGCCTTTGACGGTGGGCCGCGAAAGCTCAGTCAAGCTTATCGAGGATGCGCTGGCGGGCACGAGGATCATCGGGGTACTCACGCAGCGCGATCCCAACGTCGAGCATCCCACCCGTGAGGACGTCTATCATATCGGGACGATCTGCAAGATCGCGCGGGTGCTCAAGACCCCCAACAATGCGCTCTTGCTCTGGGTGCAGGGGCTGAGCCGTTTTGCTGTCGAGACGTTTACTCAAGAGACGCCCTACTTGGTCGCCCAGATCAAGCCGTTGGAATCGGTCGTCGAAGAAGATATTGAAACAGAAGCGCTGAGCAAGCAAGTCGCGGCGCTCTTCCAAAAGATGCTCTCCCTCATGCCCAACCCGCACATGGAGATCCATGCGATGGCCTCAAGCTTGAGCGATCCGGGGCATCTGGCGGACTTCATTACAGCGAATCTCGACGTGGAGGTCGAGGCCAAACAGCGGGTGCTCGAGACGCTCAACGTGAAGGAGCGTCTGACTTTCGTCTTACGGTTGCTCGAAGAAGAGAACGAGATTTTAGAAGTGGGCTCGCGCATCCACACCCGAGTTCAAGAGGAGATCGGTCGGTCCACACGAGAGAGGATCTTGCGCGAGCAGATGGAGGCGATCAAGAAGGAGCTCGGAGAAGAAGAAGGCCCGGAGATCGAGGAGCTGCGCCGCAAGATCAAGCAAGCTAAGATGCCTAAGGACGCCGAGAAAGAAGCCCTGCGCGAGCTCGAGCGCCTGGCGCAGATGCACCCCAGCTCGGCGGAGTACACGGTCTCGCGTACGTATTTGGATTGGTTGATCGCGTTGCCGTGGTCGAAAGCGACCAAAGATATGCTCGATATTGCGCGCGCTCGCCAGATTCTCGATGAAGATCACTATAACTTAGAGAAGGTGAAAGAGCGCATCTTGGAGTACTTAGCGGTGCTCAAGCTCAAGAAGGACATGAAAGGGCCGATCTTGTGTCTGGTGGGGCCGCCGGGGGTGGGGAAGACGTCTCTGGGGCGCTCGATTGCCCGTGCGTTGGGGAGAAAATTCGTGCGCATCTCTTTGGGGGGCGTGCGCGATGAAGCTGAGATTCGTGGGCATCGGCGCACCTACGTGGGCGCACTGCCCGGACGGATTATTCAAGGGCTGCGCCGCGCCAACTCGAAAAACCCCGTGTTCATGCTCGATGAGATAGACAAGATGAGCAGCGACTTTCGCGGCGATCCCGCCTCGGCCTTGCTCGAGGTCCTCGACCCAGAGCAGAACAATAATTTCACGGATCACTACTTAGATCTGCCGTTCGATCTGTCGCGGGTGCTCTTCATCACGACAGCCAATGTGTTATATACTATTCCCAGCCCCTTGCTCGACCGCATGGAGGTGCTCGAGCTGCCTGGGTACTCTGAGGACGAAAAGATTCAGATCGCCCAGAGATATTTGATCCCTAAGCAGATCAAAGCGCATGGGTTGCGGGCGCATCACGTGGAGTTCAGCGACGCGGCGCTGCGCCAGATCATTCGCGACTACACCCACGAAGCAGGGGTGAGAAATCTGGAGCGCGAGATCGGCGCAGTCTGTCGGAAGATCGCTGTGCAGGTCGCTGAGAAGAAAGATCGCTCCAGGCGATTCATTGAGCCAGCCGACGTGAGCAAGATGCTTGGGCCACCACGGTACTTTTCAGAGGTGTCCGAGCGCTTGACGAAGTCCGGCGTGGCCATCGGCATGGTGGTCACCCAAGTCGGCGGGGATATTGTCTTCATCGAGGCGACCAAGATGAAGGGCAAAGGCGAGCTCAAGCTCACCGGGCAGCTTGGGGAGGTGATGCGCGAGTCCGCGCAAGCCGCGCTCAGCTACATTCGTGCTCATGCTGAACAGTTCGGGATTGATCCAGACTTCTTTGCCACCCATGATATTCATATTCACGTGCCTGAGGGGGCCATCCCCAAGGACGGCCCCTCGGCGGGCGTGACGCTCGTGACGGCGTTGGTGTCGCTCTTGACCGATACGCCAGTGCAGCCCGATTTAGCTATGACCGGCGAGATCACCCTGCGCGGCAAGGTCCTGCCCGTCGGTGGGATCCGGGAGAAGGTGCTTGCGGCTCATCGCACGGGGATCAAGACCGTGATCTTGCCCAAGCGCAACGAAAAAGATTTAGAAGAGCTACCGCAGAACGTCAAAGACGCGTTGCGCATTGAGTTTGTCGAAGAGATCTCAGAGGTCTTAGAGATCGCGCTCCCTCGCTATGCCGAAGTCTCCTAAGCGACGCGTGGTGGTGATAGCGCCGCATCCCGACGACGAGGTGCTTGCTACCGGCGGAGTCATCCAAGAGCATCTGCGCAAGGGGCACATCGTCACAGTGATATTGGTGACGTGCGGGGATGGGCAGCGACGCGGGCTGCTCCTGCCACCACGACACTTCCGACGCTTGGGGGAGCGCCGCTATCGCGAGTCAATAGAAGCCCTCAGATTTTTAGGATTACCGGAGAAATACGTGATCGCGTTGGGGTATCCTGACCGTGGCTTGGCCCATCTGTGTGGCGATGGAGTCTATACGTCGCGCTACACGAAAGTCTGTGCGGTCCCCTATGAGTGGGCCTACAGCCCCGGCGCGCCGTACACCCGAGAGTCCGTGCTGCACGATCTGAGGAAGATCATAGAGCGCGAGCGCCCTCACGTCATCTATCTGCCCCACCCCAGCGATCGCCATAGCGATCATCGGGCGACGTATCTGTTGACCCATACAGCCCTCGGTGCAGAGTGCTCAACGCTCTCACAGCTCATATCGTATCGGTACTATCTTATTCATTATGGGGCGTGGCCGCTGCCGGCAGGCCACTATCCCCAGCGGCGCTTGCTGCCTCCTCGGGCCTTGCGCGCCGGCGCGACCTGGATGGAACACCCTCTCCGCCCGGAGCAGATCGAGCGCAAAGGCCAAGCGATCCGATACTATCGCAGCCAGACCCAATATATCGCCGACCATCTGTTGAGCTTTGTACGGTGCAATGAGCTGTTTGATCTCAATCCCTCTCTCCAGAACGAGATTCGTCTTCCAAGACTGCTAATTGATCTTCGTCGAGTCCAAAGTAGTGTCCAATCTCGTGAATGACCGTGAGACGAACCTGATGGCGGATCTCTTCTTCGTCGCCCCCAGAGACAGCTTCAATGTTTTTCTGAAAGATATAGATGACATCGGGTTGCATCGGATCGGTGAAGACCGAGCGTTCGGTCAACGGAACCCCATCATAGAGCCCTAAGAGGGTCTCATCAGGGGGATCGGGACGATCTTTGATGACGATCATCACGTTCTGGAGACGATCTTTGAAGAACTGAGGGAGGCTCTCCACTGCTTGCCAGACGAGCTTTTCAAACTGTGCGCGGGTCATTGGGGATCACGCTCTTGCGCAGAGTATATCGGAGTCTGGTACTTCTGACAAGCTCGTTGCACGATGTGAGTTTCCTTGCTACACTCAATGTATGCGCGTGCTCGTGGGTGTGATAGTGTGTGTGGCGCTCTCTGGGGGATCGGGCGTATTTGCTCAGAATCAGCCGAGTGATTTTTTTATGGAGGAGTTCACATTTGGGTTGCTGGGGGGGCTGGTGGGCGGCCCGGTGCTCGAGCTGATCTATGTGAGCACCCTCTGCCGTGAAGCGCCTAATCCTGTGTTGTGTCAAGAACTGGGCATAGCGACCATGCAGCTTGTCGTGTATCTTATTACGTTGCCTGCGGGCGTGAGCGCAGGGGTGATCATCGCCGGTTGGTGGCGTGGTGTGGAGAACTCCCTGAGGGGGTATCTGTTGACTTATACGTTCGCGGCGGTGGGCTCAGTGACGGGCTGGCTCAACGCTGCTGGCATCATTCAAGTCATGGACTTTCTTATGGTGACGCTGGGGTGGGATTTGAGCGACTACGTGGCGGACATCTACACGCTTACCCGTGTGGCGCTGCCCATACTCTATGCGTCTTTTTTGGGAACGGTGTGGTTCAACACCAACGCACGAATGCGTCAGACGTCTTCTGTAGTAGCTCCGTCGTCTCTCTGGAAGATCCCACTCTTTGCGGTGCGCTTCTAGCAATCTGGGATCGCCGGCAGCGCAAGCTTTACGTGTTCGATCTCGATATCCCATGGCGTAGGCGCGAGCACAAGCAGCGCTGCTGGCACCATCTCTAGGGGCATGAGCGTCGAGCCGACCGCTCCCCCAAGCGCAAAAGTGACGTCTTTGCCATAGATATCGAAGAGATAGCCGTCCGCATCTTGAGAGGATTTCAGAATCTCTTTGAGAGTGTTGACGACCCCGGCGCGACAGAAGGTCTCGCCCTCAAGGTAGACTTCGATCTTGGCGATCCGATAGTTCTTGCACGCCGGGCATTTGGGGGTATCTGGGGCTAAAATCTTGCGATCCATGCGATACCCATAGACGACGGGCGCTGTGCCCGCTAGATACTTTTCGTTAAGAAGAACTTGTGCTTGCGCACCGGCTTCCCACGTCAGCACGCCAAGAAAGTGCGCATAGTCGCTGGGCGACATGAAATTATTCTTACTCTCGGCGAAGAGCCAAATATGTAACGCTCCCACGCGCGCTCCCCTTCGTAATCGCGCAAGCGCATCGGTGAGCACTCTCTCGATCTGCTCGCGGCTGAGACGTTTCGGACGATCTAAGACATAGCGATAGAGCCATGACGGCCCGTGCTCGGTTGAGCCGATCTCGTGTCTATCGTAGAGACGATATGTGATATCTTCGACGGCAAACACAGTGGGCTCCGGCGCTCTGACTTCGATCCTGACGGAGGTATCTTGAGTGGTGGCCCCATGATCGTCGGTGACGGTGAGCGTGACCTCGTAGATGCCAGGCTCGGTGTACGTATACGTTGAATTTGGTTCGGTGCTTGTTGTGTTATTGCCGAAGTCCCACAGATATGCTGTGATGGAGCCGTCGGGGTCTTTGGAGGCGCTGCTGGAGAACTGCACGGTGAGCGGGGGCTCGCCGGAGACGTATTTACTGGGGACGCTCTCTGGGGAGTCGGGGAGCTTGACGGTCGCAAAGGCGATGGGCTCTTGATTGATAGAGAAAGTGACGCGAGCGCTCGTCTTGGTGTTCTTATTATCGGTCACGGTCAGCTCGACGGTGTAGCGGCCGCCCGTGGGGTAGGTGTGTTGTGGAGACGCTTCGGTGCTGGTGGAGCCATCGCCGAAGTTCCATAGAATAGATTGAATTTCGCCGTCGGGGTCGGACCATTCTCCCGAAAACTGCACGGTGCGCTCGGTGAAGAAGGCGCCATCGGTTGGGCGGGTGATGCGTGCGGTGGGCGGTTTATTTGAAGCACAGCTGGTGACGATGAGTGCGACAAGCAGAGCTAGTATTTTGAGTCTTCTTGGCATAGCGATCCCTTTGTCGGCTCAATCATAGTGCATGCTGAGCCCGGTGTGCAAGTGAGCGATTTGCTCTTGTGTGCTCCGTAGTGTATTGTAATGCAGGGGGTGATGAATGTGCGCAAGAGTGCGCGTCGTCGCACGAAGAGACTGAAACGTTCTCAGGGGAAGCGCAAGGGCTAAGCTTGCCCTTAGGAAGAATCAATAGGCTCCAATGACGCTACAATCAAGCTGTGGGACATCAGCGATCTGGTGGGGAGGTGAGCATGAGCAAGAAGCAGAAAGAAATCTTAAGATTGCTCGTCACCCTGGAGCCGGGCGAGGATGGCTATATCATCGCCGAATGCCCGGCCATCCCCGGGTGTATGACTCAGGGGAAGACGGAAGCCGAGGCCCTGGCCAATATTAAAGAGGCCATTATCGGCTGTCTGAAGGTCCGCCAGGAGATGGGCCTGCCGCTCACTGTGGAGACCCGCGAAGTCGAGGTGACCCTGTGAGTGGCACGCCTGCCTGTCGTGAGCGGGCGCGGGGCAGTTCGCGCGTGGCTTGATTCGCAAGGCGGGCTTGACGGTCGAAGAGTTCGTGAAGCTCCTGAAGTCCTAGGGCCTCCGGCTCCTTGACAATGCCCTTCTGAGAGAGCTACAATAGAATTGCTTGAGGCCCGGCCTACGGCAAAGGAGAGATCATGGGCCTCAAGCACAAGATAGAAAGATCGTTTGATTCGCTGAGAACAGCAGTTTGTTCTGTTCTTCAGCGATTTTGTTCTTCTAGAGATCTTGCACCATCTGGCCCGCGCCAGCTGCTTGGCCCCTGGGAAGTCGGTTGGTCCCTCGAGCTTTATAGTTATCGTTTGGGAAGGACAAGGCGGCTGAGCGAGCTGGGGCGATTGGTGCGAAAGTACAAGTATCGTGGGCGGATTGATCTTGCGGATCGTTTGGTAGGTCGCATCTTGGCTTTTATGGAGCAGCACCCTGATCTGAAAGCGATAGACGGCATCATACCCGTACCGCCGTCGACAGAACGTCTGTACGATCCCGTGAGCTTGTTAGGACAAGTGCTGGCGCGACGCTTAGGCGTTCCCTTGCTCAGTGGGGCTTTGCGCAAGACCCGCACGACAGCTCGCCAGAAAGATATGCACTCCCGCTCACAGAAGCGCACGAACATCTCAGGCGCGTTCGTTGTTTGTGGCGACGTTCGCGGGAAATCGCTGTTAGTTCTAGATGATCTCTACGACTCCGGCGAGACGCTGAGGGAGGTGACGCGCGTGCTCAAGCGCGCTGGAGTACGTTCAGTGAAAGTCTTGACGCTGACACGCACGCGGTATTATGAGCACACTGCATTGGCTGGCTCTCACCAAAGTTGACGGTCTAGGTGGGGCGCGGGCGCGCCGTCTGGTCGAGCACTTCGGCAGTGCCGAAGCTCTCTGGCACGCTGATATCGAGACGCTCGTGCACGTGACGGGACTGCCGTCAGAGAATTTCATGGCTCTCCGGCAGATCTCTCTGGAAGAGATTGCGCAAGAATTGCAAGCTCTTCGTCAGGAGGGGATCGCAGTCCTGACGCCCGACGACGCTGAGTACCCCATACTGTTGAGAGACCTCCGCGACGCCCCGCCGGTGCTCTATCTGCGTGGCTCGTTGGAGGTTCGAGATCAGTATGCCGTAGCTATTGTGGGCAGCCGCCTTGCCGATCCTGGCTCAGGCGATAAGAAGATGGCCTGGACGCACGCTTTAGCCAAAACTTTAGCCGAGTGGGGGATCACCATTGTGAGCGGGTTGGCGCACGGAGTAGATTCGTGGGCGCACAGCGGGGCACTCGACGCTCGCGACGGCCGGACGATCGCGGTGCTGGGCTGCGGGCTGCGGCGCGTCTATCCCAAGCACAATACAGCGCTGGCAGATCGCATCGTTGCGCGTGGGGCGTTGCTCTCGGAGCTAGAACCTAATGCGGGCACGTGCGGACAATTTCTGATGATGCGCGACCGACTCATCGCGGCGCTCTCGCACGCTGTGATCGTGATCGAAGCGCATGATCCCAGCGGAAGCCTCGACACAGCACAGCACGCTTTAAAACTCAAGCGTCGTGTGCTGGCAGTGCCGGGCAGCCCAGGGACGGAGAGGCTCATCGCTGAGGGCGCGGAGAAGATCGAGATCACTAAAATAGATGCAGATGAGCTCGCTCAGAGCATTCTCTGCGTGGATGGTGGGGGACGATGAACGGCTCAGTATATTATGGGCCGCCGACGGCGCTTGTGGCTATTATGAACAACAAAGCTGATTTCGCGCGTGCTCGGCACGAGCACTGGTACAGAATCCCGGTGCGCAGCGCGCCGCCGCGCGTCGATTTCTCTCAGTTGGTGCGTTTGGCGTTCTATCAAACCAAGATCTTCGGAGAGGAGAAATGGGCCGTGAACTATCACGCTGAGGTGCGCAGCGTTGATCGAGCCAAGCGCATCGAGCTGCTTCCTGACGAACGCGACCACCCTCGCGCCCAAGACGAGTATTATCGCCTCCAGATTGGCGATCTTGAGCGACTGCCCAAGCCCATTCCCAGCCGGCGCTGGCGCCGTATCGTCTTCATCCCAACAACGACGGAGAAGCTCTTTCAAGCTGAAGAGATCAACGACCTCTATCATGAAAGCCCCTTAGAGGACGAGCTGTGGCGTCATCTCAAGAGAGTTGGCATTCATGCGGAACGGCAGTTCTATATCGGCAAGCGAGATCGCATCTATTGTTTAGACTTTGCGATCTTCTGCGCGCGGGGGAACCTCAACGTCGAATGTAATGGTGAAGAATGGCACTCCGATCCAGAAGCGCAAGCGCGGGATGAGCAGAGAGACGCTGACCTGGCACAATGGGGCTGGTCGGTGTTGCGCCTGACGACGCATCAGATTCGCAGCCGGATGAACCAATCTCTCAGCTTGATTCAAGAGCATATTCTCGGCCTTGGTGGGCTCAAAGAACCGTCATCTGGACCCAAGCGCTCATCTCTCTCCCCATTCCCTTAATCATGGCGGGAGCTGCTTGGGGAAGTTTATATCGCTCAACCCCGACGACGTCACGATGCGCCCATCGTCCGTGACTACGATGGCTTCAACGTTGGGCAGGCTCTCGATGAGCTCCATTCCCTTCTGCGCCCCCAAGACGAAGACCGCGGTGCTGAGCGCGTCGGCTTCCATCGCTGTGGGGGCGAGGATCGTCGCGCTGATGGTGCCGCGCGCCGGCATCCCCGTCTTGGGATCAATGATGTGATGATAGCGAATCTTGCCGGGCTCGTCCGCGTAGTGACACGGGAAGATATTCCCTAAAAAATCTGCGAAAAAGCATCGCTGATAGTCCCCGGAGGTCGCCAGCGCCCGATCTCCCCAAATCTCTAAAATTCCCAAAATCTTCTGCTCATCGCGGGGGTGTTGGACGGCTATGCGGAACGGTCGCCGATCCTCCCACCACAAGACTTTTCTGGGACGATCATTGAAGACCCGAATGTTCCCACCAGCATCAACGAGCGCGCGCTCGATCTCATGCTCTTTGAGGATTTCTACGACTCGATCGACGATATACCCCTTGGCAATGCCCCCCAAGTCAACCTCGACGGTAGCGCTGGAGAGCCGAGCAGTCTGGGAGGGCCTATCGAGAATGATCTCGCGCGGCTCTTCTATCAATGGGTGCAGGGATGCTGGCGCGGGGATGCGCCCGACTCCGGAGCGATCCCAGTCTTGCGTGAACCCCCACAGATTGACGATCTTTCCCAGGGTGGGATCGAACGCGCCCGCACTGAGAGCGCGATAGGCGAGAGCCGCTTCTAACACGGTGAAGACGTCTCGTGAGAGCGGGACCGGCTCGCGCGCGCCACGACGGTTGAGCTCCCCCAGCGATCCCGTCCCAATGCGACTGAACTCCTCCGAAAGTCTTTTGGCTTCAGCGAACGCTGCGCGCACGGCTTGCTGCGCGTGCTCGTGGGAGCGACTCTGCGCTTTGATGCGAAAATATGTGCCCAAAAGATACTGTTCTTCTTGGACAACGGCGACCCGTCCTTGGAGATAGAGCAAGACGAGCGAGAGCGCCACAATGATACAGAGAGAGATCTTTAAAACAGAGAGCGCGCGTCGCACCGTTAGCCGATCCACTCCCGGGGGATCGTGCTGTAATCTTCATCGAGCCGGATCTCTTTCACTTCGTCGGGGCTGAGCGCGAGTTCTCGCAAGCTCTCCCCGTCGTAGCGCAACAGCACCCCTTGCTCTTCGGTGACCGCCGTCAGGGGGCGTTCGGGATGGATGCGGTTGCGCGTGGGGTCGGGATCTTTCACTTTTCTCTTGATGATCGTCTTGAGGTTGACTGGGCGACCCCACATCGAGTAAATATTCTTGAGCACTTCTTTGGCCTCTTCAAGATGCAATCCTACGCCGTTATAGAAGTGCAAGAGCAACAGCTCCCCCTTGTTGCCGTAGTTGCCTGTGGCTACTTTAATAATAGGTCGTCCAAGATTTGTATGTTGGAAGAGCAGCTTCTTCTTGACGTCGGTAAAGTCACGCGACGTGATGTGATACGCTCCGGTTTCGGGGATATACTCATACGCGAAGAGCTTGAGCTTCTCGAAGAGCTCTTCTGTGAAAAATTCCGAGAGGAACATCACGTCATTATAGGTGCGTCGGACTTCGAAGATCTTCTCTGTGCCGAGATTGGCTTTGGTGTCCCACTTTTTTTTCTTCTGTGGGTCTGTGCACAATTCCCAGTCGCGTCCAAAGCGCCCTTTGTCCCAGCGCTCTTTGATGTCCTCCCAGATCAGCTTCCCCAGGGCATAGGGGTTGAGAGCGCCACCGGCTAAGACTTTGCTGACCATATCGGCATGGTCTATGAACTCGTTGGGCTGAGCGAATTCCGACATGAGCTTGGCTTGCCACAGCATCGCCCAGCCTTCATTCATGATCTTCGTCTGAATCTGTGGGACGAAATAGTACGACTCCTCGCGGATCATCGCTAAGATATCTTTTTGCCAGTTCTCCAAGCGCCCGTACTTCATAAGAAACCCAAGGAGGTCTTTCTGGGGTTTGACTAAGTCGGTCTCGTCGCGGGGCTGGCGGGCGCGGGCTTGCTGGAGGCGCGCACGCCGCTCTTGTAGCCATTGGGGGGGATTGACGAAGCGATCCATGTAGTCCCGCTTGACCGGGATGCGCACAGGTTCTTTCTCGCGCCCGTCTTCCTCGACGCGATGCCATGAGCGCTTGATGAACGGCGCATATTGATCAATTTCGTACTCCAGAGAGAGCGCCTTGTCAATGAAAGATTCCACTTCGGTGATGCCGTATTTGCCCATGTACTCTTCGATGCGCTCGGCATGGGTGTGCATCACTTTGATCATATCTTTGGGGGTTTTGGAGAACCAGCGATTGTTCTTGAAAAAGTCCACGTGCGCGTAGACGTGGAGCATGACCCCTTTGTTTTCCACGGGGGTGTTGCTCTCGCGCAGATACGCGATAGCCGGGTTGGTGTTCAAGACCAACTCGTAGGTCCACCAGCCCGAATATGCGGAGCGCTTGCGAAAGTAGTCATAACTCATGCCGAACGACCAGTGGGGAAATCGTTCGGGGAAGCCGTCATAGGCAGAATACTCATTGAGTTGGTCGTGGTCAACGACGCCGAAGATGACCGGCCAGGGGTCAAGCCCTGCGGATTCCGCGAGCGCTCGCGCCTCGGCGCGGAGCCTCTCCAGCTCACGAATCTTTTTTGACATAGCTACTTTCCCTTCCCCAAGAACTCTTTAATAGACTGCAAGATATCTTGGCGATCCGAGATGATGGACGTGACCAGACGGTCGTGCTCTGCCAGACGCTCTTTGAGTTTCATCAGATGGAGTCCAGGCGAGCGCCGCCCCGGGGTCACCTGCCCGTAGCAGAAGAGATTGACTTTAGGGAGCAACTGATCATGCAAGAGCGGCACACAGGCATCTTCGGTGTCGCCGATCCAGTTCTCCCCATCGCTGAAGTGGAACACGTAGATATTCCAAGAGTGGGGGGGATAGCGCCGATCAATGATGCGGTTGCACAGCTCGTATGCGGAGCTGATGCGCGTGCCCCCGCCCGTGCTCAAACTATAGAAGTCATCTTCGTTGACTTCTTGCGCTTCGTAGTCATGGAGGATATAGACTCGGTCTACGTTCTTGTAGTTGGTGCGGAGCCAGAGATCAATCCACCAGTTCTCTTGGCGGATGATCTCGGTCTTCTCGCCGGACATCGAGCCGGAGGCATCTCGGATGAAGAGGATGACGCAGTTGGCTTCTGGGGACTCGCTGGGGGTGCCGTGGAGATAGCGCATGTCTTCTTTGATCGGGGTCACGATGATCGTATCGGAGGGGCCAGAAGATGGGGTCAAGAGCATATGGCGCAGGAGTCCTCTCCGAAAGGCGCGGCGCTTCATGAGCAAGGCCTCCGGCCCCACGGTGGCGACGTCCTCGTACTCCTCGCTCCCGCTGAGGACGTGCTTATGGCCCTTGGGTTGGATTTTAGGCAGCTCCAGCTCTTCTCCCAAGATCTCCGCGAGCTCCCTGATCTCGATCTCGACCTCGCGGAAGTGCGGGCCGGGCCCGTAGCCGGCGTGGCCGTTCCCGTTCCCATCTTGTGTGGGAGCGAGCTGGATCGGCTCACCGATCTCGCCCTCGCCTGCCCCGATGCCTCCTTGCTCGCGAGGGTCGTAGCGAAATTGCGGGATGCGAATAGATTTTATGGGGACTCGCACGATTCGTGAGCCCTTCTGGCCCACGATCGAGCCATTCTCGATCAGCTCTTTCAGATTCTTGCGGATCTCCCCGCGCACGATCTTCTTAAAGCGTTCTAAGTCTTTGAGAATGCGCTTGGGCATAGGCTTCACACTCTGCGGCTCTCGCGTTCCTCCAGCTCTTCGCGGGCGACCTCCGCGCCGGCATAGTCGATGACGTTCTCGGCGCAGACGTCGCAGTAGCCGTATTCGCTCTTGAGACGCTCGATCCATTCGGCTTTGCGGCGCTTGTGTTCAGGATCGGTCGTCTTGTCGCTGACCATCGCCGTGAAGTTAATATTGTGCTTCTTATCTTCCCAGAGTTTCTTCTCGAGAGCTCTTCTTAAGCGATCGTTCTGTTCGGGGTTGAACGGCTCGCCCTTGCGGGCGCGCTCGCTGATCCAGTTGGAGATCTCTTGTCTGAAGTCGTCCTTCTGCGCTTCGGTGATCCCGATCTGCTTCTCGATAGAACGCATGAACTCTTCGTCCGGCTCCATCTCTTCTCCCGTATAGCGATCTTCGACTTTCTCGTCGTTGAGATAGGCCATGACGTGATCTAAATATTTCTGTCCGACTTGGCGCAGTTCGTCGGGGTCGTGGCTGATGACGCGACGGACTTCTTCTTGACAGATGGCCGACAGCTCTTCTTTGACTTGCTCGATATATTCTTTGTACTCTTCAATGCGGTTCTCGTCCACCCCAGGGTGATGAGCTAAGTTGTCTTCGAGCATGGCCAGGACGCGATAGGGGTTGATGCAGCCCTCCACGTCGTTGACGAGCGCCTTGCTGATCATGTCAATGACGTAGCGGGGGCTGATGCCGAAGAAGCCCTCTTCGCCTTTGGCCTCTTCCATAATCTTCTTGACGTCCACGGTGCGATTGGGGATAGATTCCCCATCGTAGATTTTGGCCTTCTGCAAGATCGAGATATCTGCACCTGGCTCCTCAAGGCGCGTCAAGACCGCCCAGAGCGCGGCCATCTCCAGCGTATGCGGCGCGATATGCTTGCCCCACACACGATTCTTGCCGAAGAATTTTCTGTAGATGCGCTCTTCGTCGGACTTGCGCAAGACGTATGGGATATCGATCTTGCGGGTGCGGTCGTTGAACGCTTCCATCTTTTCGTTGCTTTTGACGCGCTTGTATTCGGGGCTGTTGGTGCGCCCCAAAATGACCGTGTCGATATCGATGCGTGGGTTTTTCTTGGGCTTGATCACGTGCTCTTGGGTGGCGTGCAAAAAGTCATAGAGAAATTCTTCTTGGAGCTTGAGCAGCTCTTCGCCGTCGAAGATGCCCCGGTTGGCGACACAGAGTTCTCCATCGTAGTTAAACGCTCGTGGGTCGGAGTCGCTGCCGTAGACCTGCACCAATCTCCAATTGAGCCCGCCGGTCAGTTCCTCTTCGTCTTGGTTCTTTTTATCTTTGGGCTCGAAGGTCGCGATGCCCCGACGATCCTTTTCGCTCAAGATAAGCCGTCGCACCGTCACGTGCTTGAGGACTTTCTCTAAGTCATCTTCATACAGTCTCATAAAGCGATTGAAGTAGAACCGGCACTTGGGGCACAGATCTCCCTCGACGCGCAGCTCGTATTCGCCGTGATATTTCTCTTTGAAGATGCGGTTGAGATCGGTTAGGATCTTTTGGCGCATCTCCATGGGGATGAGCCGCAGGGGCTCTTCGAAGATCGGGCAGGGGACGACATCGGTGGGTTCGTCGTCGAAGTCTGAGACGTCCCATTCGAAGGTGTAGAGCCGGCCCTCATCGGTCTTGGAATACTCTTCGAGGCCACGGCGGAAGAGCCGCCCGATGGTGGACTTGCTGGTCGCAACAGGCCCATGCAGCAAGATAACCCGACGATCCGGCCCTAATCCCTTCGCGGCGGCGTTGAGCGTGTCCACGAGATTTTTCAGAGATTCGTCGATCCCATAGATGGCGTCCTCGCCCTTGCCGAAGGGATCATCGAAGAGGTTATAGCGAATCACTTCCTTGTCGTGGACTTTGGCGATATGAGTGCCGTGGCTGAGGATCATGTCATAGAGCCGTTGGTACGCATTGCGCACCAACCGTGGATCCTCAAAGACCATCTGCAGATACTCTTCAAACGAAATCGGACGATACTTATCGCGGACTTGGGTCTCTTTGAGCTCCCGCGTGATCTCGCGCACGATGCTCTCCATGCCTGTCACCTCCTGTGCTCTATTATAGCAGAACTCGGGAGTCCTGGGACGCTGAGCCTGCTTGCTCGCCGGCCTATCATAGCTATTATATATCGCTTATGCAGGACGAAGTTCCCTCCTCTGCCGAGACAAATTTCTGAGGGAGGGGGTTGACTTTCTCTGTGACTTGCGCTACTCTTACACCGATGAGGTGGATGTGATTCAGAGCCGGAGAAGACGAGCCGAACAACGACATCGCGTGCTCAGTCTTGTGCTCCTTCTTGTTGGTTCTCTTGCCGTGAGTGCGGCCGGCTACTGGTGGTACACGAGCCGGATCGCTTCTGCTCCGCTGCCGGAGCGTGTCCACGTCTTAGTGTTAGGCCTGGACTATGTGCCGGGAGCCGCGGCGCGCCGCAGCGATACGATCTTCGTGGCCAGCCTCCGCCAAGGCGATGTGCGCCTGTTGGCCATCCCTCGAGATACCCACATGAAATTCCCCGATGGGCGCGTGGAGAAAGTCAACGCGGCGTATGCGCTGGGGGGAGCAGAGCTGGCGCGCCGGGTCATCTCCAATTTTTTGGGGATCGAGATCAAATATTATATCGTCATTGATTACGAGGGCTTTGAGAAGCTGGTGGACTTAGTCGGCGGGGTGACGATCTCTGTCGAAAAGCCCTTAAAAGACGACAAGACCAAGCCCCCTATTGACATTGCGGCGGGGACGCAGAAGCTCGATGGGAAGAGGGCGCTCGCCTATGTTCGGTATAGGGATACCCTCACGGGCGATCTGGGGCGGCTGCAGCGCCAGCGCCAGCTCTTAGAAGCCCTCCTGAAAGAACGCGATAGGTCCCTCAGCAACCTCCAGCAGCTCGTCACGACCGCGCAGAAGTTCATCGAGACCAACCTTGCGCCGGTCTTGTTGTATCGCTTGGTGCAGCGCTTGCAAGACCTCCGTCCTGAGCAAGTACAGATCAAGCAGATTCCTGGGGAGGCCATCTGTAAATCAGCTCAAGAAGGGGGCTGCTATGTTGAGCCGGATCCGGTGCGCACGGCGCAGCTGGTCAATAAGATGCTGCGCGGGCTGGATGTGGTCACGGCTGATGAGGTTCGCATTAAAGTCTTAAACGGCTCCGGGGTGACAGGGATAGCACGGCGCGTCAGCGAGCTGTTGCGCAACGAAGGGTTCTCTGTAGTATATACGGGCAACGCGGACCGATTCGATTACACGCAAAGTTATATGATAGACATCACGGGTGATGCGAGGAAGATCGAGCTGGTGCGGGAGCGCAGCCTGCGGAGTCTGTGGAAGGTGGTCAAGCCAGACGAGCTGGCCGCAACGATGAAGGGGTTGGCGGCCAAGGGCGTCACCGGTGCTGGCGCCGATCTTTTGCTCATCATCGGGCAAGATTTTCAGCTCCCTGAGAAAAAATAATGAAATCTCCAGCCCTCGAACTGGATACGGAGAGAACCTTGCGAGAGCTCGTGGCGCTCATCGCCGAGAAGAAGGGCGAGCAGACGGTCATCTTAGACATGCGGGGGTTTTCGATCCCTACGGATTTCTTCATCATCACGCATGGGGAAAACCCCAAGCACGTGAAAGCCATTGCGGAGAACATCGTGGAGAAATTCCCCAAGGAGATCGTGCGTTCGGAGGGGTGGGAGTCCAAGAATTGGATCGTCTTAGACTACGGGGACATGATTATCCATATCTTTCAGAAGGAGCTACGACGCTTCTATGACTTAGAGGGGCTATGGGGGGATGTTCCTGTGCACCTTGGCTTAGAGAGTGATTCCCCCAAGCTCGTCGCATAAAAAAGTAGCGGGCCTTGACAAGCTCCTCCCCCCATGGTATAATACCAGCACCCCACGCTCGGGATATGGGCGTTCTTTCGATCCTTGAAAAGTGAATAGAGTGCATCACATCGCGCAAACTCAGTACGGGCGGATGGTGGATGCCTTGGCAGCTGGAGGCGATGAAGGGCGTGGCAGACTGCGATAAGCCACGGGGAGCCGTCGAGCAGGCGTTGATCCGTGGATGCCCGAATGGGGGAAACCCACCGCACGGAAGGTGCGGTATCTCTCCCCCAATTCATAAGGGAGAGAGGCGAACCGGGGGAAGTGAAGCATCTCAGTACCCCGAGGAAAAGAAATCAATAGACACAAAGCTCTCTTCTCTGCGCTCGACCTCGAGCACAGGAAAGATGGCTTTGGAGATTCCGTCAGTAGCGGCGAGCGAACGCGGAACAGCCTAAACCCTCGTAGCGGAATAGACTGCCTTCGTTGTTACGAGGGGGTTGCAGGCCGGCCTTCCCACGGGAGGCAGACCGTGGCAGAGGTTACAAAGATTGGCTCTAGCCGAACAGCTAGTAAAGCCACTGGAAAGAGCGACCAGAGAGGGTGACAGTCCCGTAGGCGAAAGGGTCAGTCCCTCTGGGGCCGTGCCTAAGTAGCGTCGTACCCGTGTTACGGCGTGAAGCTGGGAGGACCACCTTCCAAGGCTCAATACTACCAGCTGACCGATAGTGGACCAGTACCGCAAGGGAACGGTGAAAAGAACCCCGGAAGGGGAGTGAAACAGAACCTGAAACCATCCGCTCACAGACAGTCGGAGGGTCCCGCCGACCCTTTGCCTTGGGCATCGCAAGATGCCCTATGGCAGAGCCGGCGGCCTGACGGCATGCCTTTTGCAGTATGATCCTGCGAGCTACCGTGCGTGGCCAGGCTAAGTCTCGTTGGTGGGACGCAGCCGCAGCGAAAGCGAGTCCGAACAGGGCGACCAGTCACGTGCGGTAGGCACGAAGCCGAGCGATCTACCCATGGCCAGGCTGAAGCGTGGGTAACACCACGTGGAGGGCCGAACCCGTGAACGTGGAATAGTTCTGGGATGAGTTGTGGGTAGCGGTGAAAAGCCAGACGGGCCTCGGTGATAGCTTGTTCTCCTCGAAATAGTTTTGGGACTAGCCTCGGCAGTTAAGCCGTGGGGGTAGAGCACTGGATGGATGCGGGGCAACCCAATTCCAACCAAACTCCGAATACCATGGCGCACCTGCCGGGAGTCAGACGATAGGGGATAACCTTTATCGTCGAGAGGGAAACGGCCCAGATCGTCGGCTAAGGCCCCAAAGACCGAGCTAAGTCAGGAAGGATGTGCCCCTGCTTAGACAGCTGGGAGGTTGGCTTAGAAGCAGCCATCCTTTAAAGAGTGCGTAATAGCTCACCAGTCGAGCGGGAGTGCGCCCAAGATTCAGCGGGAGTTAAGCTCGGCGCCGAAGCCACGGGAGAGTCTCCGTCTCCGACGGAGGCTACGGTAGAGGAGCATTCCGCCTTAGGCCGAAGTCGTGCCGGAAGGCACGGCGGACGAAGCGGAAGAGAGAATGCAGGAATGAGTAGCGCGAGGTGAGCGAGAAACTCACCCACCGTAAGTCTCAGGGTTCCTGGGGAAGGCTCATCCACCCAGGGTTAGGCGGCCCTAAGCTCAACCCGCAAGGGGTAGGCGATGGACAGCCGGTTAATATTCCGGCCCCTCTCTGTGGCGATGACCAAAGGGGGGACGCATCAGGTCGCTTCAGCGGGCGGACGGATGTGCCCGTGTCAAAGACGAGGCATCCGGGCGTAGGCAAATCCGCGCCCGGGTCAAGTCGAGTCGAGACGGAGGTCCTACGGGACCGAAGGAAGAGCGATCAGGTGCCGAGAAAATCCTCTAGGGAGCCACAGAGAGCCCGTACCGCAATCCGACACAGGTAGACGGGCAGAGTATGCTCAGGTGGGCGAGAGAACCATGGTCAAGGAACTCGGCAAAATGCTCCCGTACGTTCGCAAGAAGGGAGGCCCCGCGTAGGGCAGCGATGTCCGAGGGGGCCGCAGAGAGCAGGCTGGGGAGACTGTTTATCAAAAACACAGCACCCTGCTAACTCGAAAGAGGACGTATAGGGTGTGAGACCTGGCCACTGCTGGAAGGTCAAGGGGAGGGGTTCACGCCCCAAACTGAAGCCCCAGCGAAGGCCGGCGGTAACTATAACTGTCCTAAGGTTCAAAGCGAGCCTTAGTAAAACCCGGCTATATGCTGGAAACTCCGGTGAGTATCCCACGCTACCTTCTCTACATGGCGAAGGTGACAATGCGATGGGTGCGGACAACCAGCAGGAAAGGTTGCCGCTTGAACGGCAACTTCCTCAGAGACTGTACGCCGGGCTCCGCGAAGAGCGGATGAAGATACAGTCCGAGCTGCACGGCGACGTGCAGAGTCTGGTTCGCGCCAGACCGCCTTGCCAAAAGCAAGGTCAACCAAAGTAACAGATCTGAGCGAAATTCCTTGTCGGGTAAGTTCAGTTGCCCGTACCGGCTTATAACGGTGAAGCCCTCACTCGTTGCGGTCGCAAGGAGCCGTGCTCAAGAGTGGGTAACACCGTGGGAAGTCGGACTCAAGAGAGTCTTGACCCCGTAACGACTGAGGTCGCAAGACCGAGATAGCAGCCCTGTCTCGACAGAGACAAATTTAAGCTGCTATAATACGCCGGCACTGCTTTGAGTTTGCTTGGCCAGTGAGGTGAGGTCGAGATCATCGAGCTGATCTTCACCATTAACACTGGCAAGCGGAAATATCCAAAAGAAGCAGTGAAGATATAGTCTACGCCTCTGGAGAACAGAGGGAGAACGTGAAGTTCCGACGCGCATGAATGGTATAACTATCCCAGCGCTGTCTTGACCATGGGCTCGGTGAAATTGAAGCACCGGTGAAAACGCCGGTGACTCGCGGCAGGACGGAAAGACCCCGTGGAGCTTTACTGGAACTTGGCATTGGGTCTCGACGTTCGTTGTGTAGGATAGGTGGGAGCCGGAGAAGTCTCCGCGCTAGCGGGGATGGAGGCGTCCTTGAAATACCACCCTTCGTTCGTTGCGACTCTAACCCACGGCTGTACAGCAGTCGGGGGACCGTGCTAGGTGGACAGTTTAACTGGGGCGGTTGCCTCAACAGTGGGGCAACGCAAATCCGGCTATATGCTGGGAAGTCCGTCCCCTCACAGGGGTGCAGTGTCCGGCGCTACTAGTCTGAGACTAGTGAAAACGCGCGCGGCGCGGACAATCAGCAGGGAAGTCTTGGGAAGACCCCTCAACGACTGCACGCCGGACGGCACAGGTGTGCCGATGATACAGTCTGAACTTCCCGGCGACGGGAAGCCGTCTTAGGACGGGGTTCGGTCTAAAGAGGTGAGCTGCGTGCGGTCTCGACAGATCGAGATGTATAAGCAGAAGCTCGCCCTCACAGATATCCAACGAGAGATACTCGTTGGCCTGCTGCTTGGCGATGCCTGCCTTGAAACACAGAATCGGGGCAGGACCTATAGGCTCAAGATCGAGCACAGCGTTGCTCAAGCCCAGTATGTGCAGCACCTCTATGAAGTTTTTCGGGAGTGGGTGCTGGGTGGACCGCAGGTCAAGAGCCAACGGATCGCGGGCAAGATCTATCACAAGCTGTGGTTCAATACTGTGAGCCATAGCGCCTTCCGATTCTATGCTCAGCAGTTCTATCGGAACGGGGTGAAAGTCGTGCCTAAGCTGATCCATCGGTTTCTGACTGCACGGGGCTTGGCATACTGGTTCATGGACGATGGCTCGATCAAGTCGAAGGAGTCCAAAGCAGTGCTCTTCAACACCCAGGGTTTTGGCAACCACGATATAGCCAGGCTCATTGGGGTGTTGCAAGGGAAGTTTGGGCTGGAGGCCAAGCGCAGGTCTCAGCCGGAAGGGCAGCAGATCTATCTCTCTGGGAGATCCTATGAGCGTTTCTGTACGCTCGTCGAACCCTATGTGATCCCCCAGATGCGCTACAAGCTGCCTGAAAAAAGAAGCAGACCGAACTTAACGGAATTGCCTAAAGAGTAACGGAGGCGCGCAAAGGTCGGCTCAGCCGGGTTGGCGATCCGGCGGGGAGTGCATGGGCATAAGCCGGCTTGACTGTGACCCCGACAGGGGGAACAGGTGCGAAAGCAGGCCCAAGTGACCCGGTGGCTCTGTGTGGAAGGGCCATCGATCATCGGATAAAAGTTACCCCGGGGATAACAGGCTAGTACCGCCCGAGAGTACACATCGACGGCGGTGTTCGGCACCTCGATGTCGGCTCAACTCATCCTGGGGCTGAAGCAGGTCCCAAGGGTCCGTCTGTTCGCCGGTTAAAGAGTTACGTGAGCTGGGTTCAGACCGTCGCAAGACAGGTCGGTCCATATCCGCCGCGAGCGCAAGAGGCTTGAGGGGCACTCTCCCTAGTACGAGAGGACCGGGAGGGCTGGACCTCTGGTGTACCAGCTGTTCTGCCAAGAGCACCGCTGGGTAGCTATGTCCGGACGGGATAAGCGCTGAAGGCATCTAAGCGCGAAGCCCACCCCAAGATGAGGCCTCTGAGAGCCCTGGGAGAACACCAGGTTGATAGGCCGCAGGTGTACGCGCAGCAATGCGTTCAGCCGAGCGGTCCTAATCGCTCCGTCGTTTGCGCGACGCACTCTATTCACTTTTGAGGGATCGAGGCGCCTGGGGGGCGTGGCGGTCCCTAAGAGATTTCAGGTGGCCCAATAGCGGCGGGGAAACACCCGTTCCCATCCCGAACACGGCCGTTAAGCCCGCCTGCGCCGATGGTAGTGGGCTCGCGAGGGCCCGCAAGAGTAGGGCGCCGCCTGGATTTTTTTCTGAGCAAAGTCATGGTGTCAGTGGCTCGATTGCAAGCATACCTTCGCCATAGTGCTCAACAGCAATAAGAATTGGGATCTGAAATCGAAAATCTTGTGCTGCGAGGCGTCTTGGAGAATCTCTTCACTTTTGATGGTCGGCTGGGACATGAGATCGTATTTGTGTACGAAGGCGAGCTTGTAGATAAGTCTCTGTACGCCCTTGATCAATTCCAAGCCCAAGAGAACGGGCAGCCGTTCATGGCGATCTGGCTCGATCTGAAGGAGCTAGGAACAGGCGCGCTCGAGCTCGTCCCTGAAGGGCTTCTTCCCTTAGTACAAGGCGGGACAGGCGAAGAGTACCGCCCATCTTCCCAGACTTCCCCAAGAGCAGCCGCTCCATCGGGCGTGTAGACCCGCTCTTCGCCCCGGCGGTCCAAGGTCTTGGGTCTTCTCCCGTTCCGAAGGAGCCGGATGGCGGACTATGGTAACCGGTCGGTAACAGTTTCAATGAGTCAACTCGCCCCCTTGCCCATTCCCCACACTATACGCTATAATCTTTCAAATTCTCTAGTGCCGGAGGTGCTATGAGCTCGGAGGTCTTGCTCGAGGTGCGCGAGCTCGTGAAAGACTTTGGCGGCCTGCGCGCCGTCAACAAGTGCTCTCTCGCAGTGAAGCGCGGCACGATCACAGGCTTGATCGGCCCAAACGGCGCGGGCAAGACCACGCTGTTTAATCTCATCACGGGCTTCTACAAGCCCGATAGCGGGCACGTGATATTCCGGGGGGAAGAGATCACGGGATTACCTCCTCATCGAATCTTTCACAAGGGGCTCTGCCGCACCTTCCAGATCCCTCGGGAATTCAAGCAGATGACGGTCCTGGAGAACTTAATGTTGGTGCCGGCGGGGCAGCGCGGAGAGAATATCTTCTACTCATGGTTTCTGCCCCATCTGGTGCGCCGCCAAGAGCGCGAGATTCGCGAGAAAGCGCTCTCGGTCTTAGAGTTCGTCAATCTTATTCACTTGAAAGACGAGTATGCGGGGAACCTCTCAGGGGGGCAGAAGAAGCTCTTGGAGCTCGCGCGCACACTGATGGCTGACCCCCAGTTGGTCTTATTAGACGAGCCCGGTGCGGGGGTCAATCCCACTCTGATGAAGCGCCTAGCAGCGAATATTCAATATCTGTGCGAGGAGAAAGGCATTACTTTCTTATTGATCGAGCATGACATGGACTTGGTGATGAATCTCTGCAATCCCGTCATTGTAATGAGCGAGGGGAGCAAGCTCGCGGAGGGCACCCCCGAGGAGATCAAAAAGAATCAGAGCGTCTTAGAGGCTTATCTGGGAGGGCAGTATGTCGCCCAATAATACAGTTAGCAAGTTGGCAAGTTGGCAAGTTGGCAAGAATTTGCTCAAGGTTGAAAAAGTCACCGGCGGCTACGGCGATATGGAGGTGCTCCACGAGGTTTCCATTGAAGTGAAAGAAGGCGAGATCGTCTCGATCATCGGCCCTAACGGGGCAGGCAAATCAACTCTGATGAAGATGATCTTCGGTCTGCTTCGTCCCTGGCAGGGACACATCTCTTTTAACGGCAGAGAGATCACGGGGTTGGAACCCGATCGAATCGTGCGCCTTGGATTATGCTACGTGCCCCAGATCGAGAACGTCTTTCCTTCGCTGACCGTGCAAGAGAATTTAGAGATGGGGGCCTTTATTTTAGACGGCGATATCACAGATAGATTGGAGCGGGTTTTTGCTCTCTTTCCATTACTCAAAGAACGTCGCAAGCAGCGGGTGGGCAAGATGTCCGGAGGGGAGCGTCAGATGGTGGCCATGGGGCGTGCGCTCATGCTTGACCCCAAATTATTATTGCTCGATGAGCCCTCGGCGGGCCTGGCGCCCAAGCTCGTGGAGATGATCTTCGAAAAGATTTTAGAGATTAACAAGAGCGGAGTAGCGCTCTTAATCGTGGAGCAGAACGCCAAGAAATCACTAGAGCTAGCCCATCGCGGCTATGTGCTGGCCAACGGACAGAACCGCTTCGAAGGCACGGGCAAAGAATTATTAAACAATCCCGACGTGGGGCGGCTGTATCTGGGGGGCTGAATGAAGCGCAAGTCTAATCCCGCGGCAGCCCAGATAGAGAGACGGGCGCGCTATGAGCTTGGTCTCAGGGGCCTCAAAAAGGCGTTGGGGGCGCTTTTGTTGGCGGCGCTTATAGGACTGTTAGTCTGGGCTGCGCGGATCCAGGGAACCAGCGCCGAGCTACTGCTGTCGCTTAGCGTCTGGGGGGTGATGCTGGGCAGCATCATCGCTTTGGGTGCAATCGGGCTGTCTTTAGTTTATGGGGTTTTGCGGTTTGCCAACTTCGCCCATGGGGACCTGATGACGGTGGGGGCCTATGCGGCTTTTGCCATCATGCCCCTCTTGCCTCAGGGGGCGCCGCTGGCGCCTTTTTCATTCGGCTGGGAGTTTTTAGTGGCGCTGCTTTTGGCCATGCCGATCGCGGGGCTGGTGGCCTTTGGGGCAGATCGGGTGCTTTATAAGCCGTTGCGAAGGCGGAGAAGCTCTTCGGTGATCTTAGCGATGGCCTCGCTGGGAGCGGCCTTCTTTGTGAGAAGCATAATCTATTTGGCTTGGGGGGCCGACTTTGAGTTCTATTATCAGCGGCCGAGACCCGCGCTCGAGCTGCCCTTAGGCGTTCGGGTCCGGCCGGATCAGTTCTTCATTCTTGGGCTGGCCCTGCTTTTGATTTTTTTGATCTATCTTTTGCTCGAGAGAACCAAGATGGGCAAGGCGATGCGGGCCACGGCGGACAACCCCGAGCTGGCTCGTGTCACGGGCATTAACACCGAGCGCGTGATTCTGTGGACGTGGGTAATCGGAGGGGCGCTGGCCGGGGCCGGCGGGGTGATGCTCGCCCTCGATTCGTCGCTTCGCCCAGAGATGGGCTGGTCCTTCCTTTTGCCGATGTTCGCCGCCGTCATCTTAGGCAGCATCGGCAACCCTTATGGAGCACTAGTAGGCGGACTGATCATCGGGGTCGTGATTCAAGTCTCGGCCGCCTTCTTAAACCCCGCCTACGGGCCGGGAGTGGCCTTTCTCATCATGATCATCATTCTCTTAGTGCGCCCCCAGGGGATCTTCGGCAAACCGGGAGGTTAATTGAATGGAACCTATCGTGAAGATCTTTCTCATCGCGATTCCGCTGGCTATCCTAGCTGGGCGTCTCCTCCCTCTGAAGTGGGTTTGGCGGCTGCCGCTTGGGGCCGCCATCGGCTTGGGTTTAGCCTTCCTCTTCACTTGGCTGGTGCCCCCAGGGATCACAGCCTATCTGGTCTCGTTTGCGATCATGGCCTCTATCTTTGCGATCTTCAGCCTGGGGCTCAACGTGCAGTGGGGCTACACGGGGCTGTTTAATATTGGGATTGCGGGCTTCTTTGCCATTGGGGCCTTCACATCGGCCTTGTTTACGAAGGCCATGCCTCCCCCTGAACTCGCGCCTTGGGTCAAACAGGCCTTCGGGCTAGAGATGCCGTTTTTAGTAGGGGTTTTAGCTGCCGCGGTCGTCTCAGGCCTAATTGCTCTCCTCATCGGGATCCCCACGCTCAAACTTCGCGAGGACTATTTGGCCATTGCCACCATCGGGATCGCGGAGATTATTCGTTTGATCTTTCAGAACGAGCGCTGGTTGGCCAACGGCCCCCAGCCCTTGATCGGCATCCCCCAGCCGCTGTACTGTCTCGTGCAGGATCCCCCGTGCGCTTGGCTACCCGCGCCCTTGCAAACTTTGTTTGCGCCCCTGGAGCCTCGTGACTACACCTACATCTATCTCGCGATTGTGGTGCTCTTTGTGGTACTCATTTATTTAGCCATCGAGCGGGCCATTCGATCTCCCTGGGGGCGAGTGCTCAGAGCCATCCGCGAAGAAGAGACTTCTGCCGCCATGAGTGGCAAGGCGATTTTCGCCTTCAAGATGCAGGCTTTGATCATCGGGGCCATGATCATGGGGATGGGCGGGGCGCTCTATGCCCACTACATTGCCTCGATCGACTATGGGCACTTCACCCCGCTCTATGCCACATTTATTATTTGGGTCATGCTGATGCTGGGGGGCAGCGGCAACAACAAAGGGGCCATGTTGGGGGCATTCGTCATCTGGGGGGTGTGGATGGGCAGCGCGTTTCTCACGGATTGGCTGCGGCCACTTTTGCAGGCCATCTCGCCCGATCTACCTGCCCGCAGCCCCTATATTCGCTATCTTTTGATTGCGGTGCTTTTGGAGCTTATTTTGCTCTTTCGGCCCCAGGGGCTTTTAGTGGAGGAAAAGCGGGTGTCAAAGCTCCTCGAAGAGAAACGGGGCTGAAGTCAGCGCACCCACAGCATCGCCACGCTTATGATAGGCCAGATCGCGAATGAGCTGCTTTGCCGGAGGATTGGAGAAGCTTTGGGTAAGAAAACCAAAGCGGGGGCCTCGCTTGAGACCCCCGCTCACTCGATTCCGTCCGTTGGGTCTATTTGAGCTTACTCCGGCGGGATCTCGTCGGCCTTTCTGATTAGCACCGTCTTGATGGTGCCGCCGGTGTACATCCAGATCGCTTGAGGCGTGACCACGTCGCCGTTTTTGTCGAAGTCCTGCTCTCCCGCCGCGCCGGAGTAGTTAATGTCTGCCGGTGGCGTCTTCTTAAGCTCATCGAAGGCTTTCTTGAACTCGTCTACGCCCACAATCGCCCCAGGCGGGTTAGAGACGATGCGCAGCCGGTCACGCAGAGCCGTCCCCGTAATGGCAGCTCTGTCTACGATGGCCTTGGCGATAGAGAGCCCGATGACCGCCACGGCGTCGTAGGCCGAGTCCATGAAGGGCAACGGAGGCTTGGTGCCATACTTCTTCTCATAAGCCCCTGAGAACGCCTTGAAGCCTCCCCGCTCGGGGTCGGAACCTGGAGACGTCCCCAGCTTGCCTTCTAAGTCCTTGGCTCCGATCGCCTTGATGATCTCCTCTGACTGCGTGCCGTCCACAAACTGCCAGCTCGTGTATTTGAAGATGTCGCGGGACTCCTTCAAGTAGACGGTGGCATGGCCCGGATAGCCGATGGCCAAGAGCACTTCGGGATCGTCCTTTAAGGCCAGTGCTAGCTCTGACGTGTAAGTGGGCTTGGGCTCCTCAGGGTGAGGCACCTGAGCCGTCACCACGCCGCCCCTAAGCTGGAAGGAGCGAGCGAAGACGTTGCTCAACCCCTGGCCGTATGGGTTGTTCACGTATATCGTCGCAGCGGTCCTGTACTTCTTGCCGATGGGCAGGAACTCGCCGCGGGCCAGCTGGGCGGCTACGACGCCCTGAAACGCATCGGAGGCTGTGGTGCGGAACAGAAAATCTTGGCCCACATCGGCGGGCAGGATGGTGATGAGCGGCGAAGTGGATGCGGGTGAGATTTGCAACACCTTATTCGGGATCGTCACTGTCGTGGCAATAGGGATGGTCACACCGCTGGCGAGTGAGCCCACGATGGCCGGAACCTTATCGACCTCCACG
Organism: Candidatus Fraserbacteria bacterium; assembly: GCA_947085185.1. GTDB lineage: Bacteria > Bipolaricaulota > Bipolaricaulia > RBG-16-55-9 > DRXL01 > JANXCC01. The sequence continues at coordinate 73,257 of CAMTVK010000021.1, forward strand.
AGCTTCTTGGCCTTGTCAACGCCGATGGCCGCTGTGGTGCCTGAGTCCTCGTGGATCAGCCTGATGATCGGTCCGCCGAGGACGGCTCTGGCGGCTTCGTTGATCTGCTCCGCTGCCAGCTCAGCAGCGTTGCGGAAGGGCGGGCCGAACTCTGCCAACGCTCCCGTATAGTCAAATAGCGTACCCACGGGCACGACCGGCGGCTGGGCGGCGAAGATCGGCCCTCGCAAGACCCCGCTCAACGTGGCCGTCCCAACAGCAAGCCCAATCCCCTTCAAGAACGTACGGCGTTTGAGAGCTTTCATCAAAACACCCCCTAAAGTTTTGGCGTTGGAGCCGTCGAGCACCGCAAAAAATAACTACACTCAGATTCCTCCATTATTTTTTGCCAACCACCTCCTGGCATCTGATTTTCGTCAGCTGTTCTTCCGGCGCTCGACGGCTTTTTGAGTGAGCAATATTATATATCTGTCCCTTTGGGGAGTCAAGACCCCCCCTGAGCGTCATTTGCTAGTTGAGCCTCGGCTATGCTATGCTTAAATATCAATGAAAGAACACAAAGCGATAGCTGATCTCGTGCGGCGTTTGCTCGCTCATATTGGGGAGGATCCCCAGCGCGAGGGCCTGCGCCAGACCCCACAACGCTTCACAGAGATGCTCGAAGCGCTCACCATGGGCTATCGCCAAGATCCAAAAGAGATCATCTCCGGGGCGATCTTCCCCGTAGCCTACGACCAGATGATCGTCGCCAAAGATATTCTCTTTTACAGTTTGTGCGAGCATCATATCCTGCCCTTCTTCGGCAAAGCTCATGTGGGCTATATCCCCGACGGCAGGGTGCTGGGCATGAGCAAGATCCCCCAGATCGTCGAACACTTCTCGAAGAGGCTGCAAATACAAGAGCGCATGAGCGAGGAGATCGCCGATTTCTTAATGGAAGCGCTCACTCCCAAGGGGGTCGGCGTCGTCGTCGAGGGCTTTCATCTGTGTATGGCCATGCGAGAGCTCCAAAAAGACGCATGGCTTGTCACCAGCGCTGTCAGGGGCCTCTTCAAGAGAGATCCGCGCACCCGCGCGGAGTTCATGGAGCTTATTGGGCGACGCTTATGAGACGGCATCAAGACTGGCTTCGTCAAGCCAAGCGCAAGCTGGAGTCAGCTCAGTGGGCTATCCAAGGGCAGTTCTACGAAGATGCGTGCTTCGCTGCCCAGCAAGCAGCAGAGCTCGCCGCCAAAGCCCTTTTAGAGAGCCAAGGACGGATCGAGCTCGGCCATTCTGTGCTGCAACTGCTCAAGGCTGCCGGAGTGCGCCAGCGCAAGATCCTCGCCGCGGCTCGCCTCCTGGATCGGTATTATATACCCACACGATACCCTAACGGCTTTGCTCAAGGGGCTCCTATGGATTATTATGATAAGCCCACAGCCCAGGAGGCGGTACGCCGTGCGCAGGATATCGTGGACTTCGTGGAAACCCAGATTAGCAGCGTATAAGCACGTGGCAGCGCTCGAGGCCTTCCTGCAACGCGCCCAAAGCCACCTCCACCCAGCTGCCCTCATTCTCTTCGGCTCGCTTGCTAAAGACGATTATCACCAACAGAGCGACGCCGATGTCTGCGTCATCTTAGATCACCCCTCGGTGGACTTCTTTGCAGGGTACGATCGCGTCGCACGCTTAGACCCAGAGGGCATCGTCCAGCCCGTCGTCTTTGGCACAAAGCAATTTCTTGAGCAGATATCTGCGGCCAACGCGCTCGCCTTGGAGATCTGTCATGATGGCATCGTCTTGGCTGGGCGTGAAGACTATCTCGATCAAGTAGCGTTGAGCTTCGCTCGTGTCCGCTACGCCAAGACTGCTACGGGCTGGATTAAAATCCCGCACCGTCGCTCGGCGTATACGAGATCGTGAATTCTGCTAAAAATCCACTAAAATCCCGAGGCGGCCCAGGGACTCTCTCAGAGAAATGCTCCCATGCCCCAGACCAGGGCGACCAACTGTACCCCAGCGACGCCCTCAGCGTAATCACATCGGTCAGCACGAACTCGATCCCACCCCGCAGCACTATCGCCAAGAACATGCGACGTAAGAGCGTGTCGTGGGCCGTCTGCAGGAGACTTTCAAACGTCTCTTCAGTGATGGCACGCACCCCCAAGAGCAACGTCGCCGTGCCCACACCAAGACCGCCGCTCCCAAAGGCGCGCAGCGCCGGAACTCTCTCCGAGAGCGCCCAACGACGATCTACAAACGCACTAAAATAGAAGAGCGTGAGGCTCACCCGGCGCGCTCCGCGCTCCGCGCCCACAGAACCCTCGGCAATAGACAATCCTAAGGGAAGCCATGCGACTGCGCGCACCCGCGTCCAGCTCCCTGTCATGGCGATGGGCGCAGAGATTTTCGGGAAGTCACTCTTCTCCAAAAGCCCATTGAGATCGCTCAGATTCACATAGAACAGCGCGGAGACCGGCTCAAAAGTCGGCCACGGCTCTTGGGCGCAGGCAGCCCCCGCCCACACGAGAACCCCCAACAGACCGAGCAGCTTGTTCATGATCGAACCTCCTTCAACTTGGAACTTCGAACTTGCAACTGTGAACTGTTCTAATGCTCATACCCCCGATCGGGCAGAGTATAGCTTTCTGGGCCAAGCTGTAGAGTTATGCCCTGGTCTTTGGACACGACTCGCCCGATCACCGTGAATTCACAGACCCGCCGCGCCTCAAAGAGTTTCTCTTGAGGGAGCGTAAAGAGCAGCTCAAAGTCTTCCCCGAAAAAGAGCCCCATCTCGAAGATCTCGTCTTGATCGCGCGCCAGCTCTTCGACTTCGAGGGCGAACGGGATCGCCGTCGCGTCAATCTTGAACCCAACTTGACTGGCTTCGCCAAGCTGATAGAGCGAGCGCGCCAGCCCGTCAGAGATATCTATCATACTGCTGGCGAGGGGTGCGAGGGCCTGACCCTGGCGCACTCGGGGCAGAAAGCGCAACAGCTCATTGGCTTGCTCAAAGTCCTTCTCTGTGAGGAGCTGCAAGGCTGCCGCCGTCCGCCCCAGATCGCCCGTCACGCAGACTAAGTCCGCGACGCGAGCACCGGAGCGCAAGACGGGTCTGGGCGCCTCCCCAAGTGCCGTCGTCACAACTGTGAACTCACTATGCCGATCAGTGTCCCCGCCCAAAAGGGGAGTCTGGCACGCGGTGCAGCACGCCAGCGCTCCATCCAAAAACTCCTTGAGAAATTTCCGATCAAACTGCGGCGCCCCAAGGGCGATCACAACCCCTATGGGCCGCCCGCCCATCGCGGCGATGTCGCTCAACGAGACAGCTACAGTGCGCCACCCCATCGTATAGGGCGCCATCCCTTCGGGAAAATCCGTCTGACGGTGGAGCATATCGGTGGTCAGCAAGAGATTGGTCTTCTTAAACGGAACGACGGCGCAATCGTCGCCGATGGGGAGTCTCTCGCGTAAGAGCTTGATGACGTCGCGCTCGCGCATGGGCTTACTATACACTCACGGCGACCTCTTGTCCATGTCGCCCATAATGGCCGCGATGTGCCTCTCTAATTTGGGGTAGTGCGTGCCGCGCCAGTAGGGCTTCTGGCAGCTTGTACAGATAAGAAACTCATCGTGCTCGACGGCGACCCGCGGGGGGATGTGGGAGAGAATCTGTTCTTTGGCGATGGGCTCAAGCAGCCCGTTGCACACCAAGCACCGTCGGAACGGGTCGATGAGCGCTTCTAAGTTGAAGCGTCGCACGACGGCACGGGCTTGCTTGAGGGGATCGGTCGAGCGCAGCCAATAGCCGTGAGTGACGGCGTTGTGCTTGAGCAGATCGCGGTCGCGCGTGAGTACGATCCGCCCCTCTGCCGCCGCGATAGCTACAAGCTCCCTGTCTTCGTAGGAGTTTGAGTGCAGGGTGTCGAACCCCAAAAGCCGCAACAGACGCGCCAACTTCCCCAAGTGCACATCAGCAATGAACGCCATCTGTCTGAGTGGCTTCTCCCGCAGCTGCACGATGGGCGAGATGTCGAAGCTCTCGAAGACTGGGTAGACCGCAACGCGATCCCGATCGCTCAAACGATACAAAAACCCTACGGACTGCCCATTGACAATGATGAGATCAACTTCGGTGTGCGGCACCCCTAGGGCTTCAATAGCGTCCTTCACTGCCGGAGTGTTCTGAAATCTGTACTCGATATCACACTGGCGGTGTTTGGGCGGGAGGAAGTCGTTGAGTTCGCCGTAGAACCGAAAGACTGCTGTACTCATGGTCTGGGATGTATTTTACCAAGTTGGCACGCGTGAGCACAGTACGCTACACTCAATTCAGTGCAGGGCGGTCTTCCTTGACCGCTGGGATGGCACGTGTCCGCCGTGCGATGCAGCCATCAGCGCGGGATTGCAGCTGATTCTCACCGTGCGTGCCAACGGCGGCCCCCGCCTTCCCACAGCACCCCCAGCTCATCTTCATGCCTACCAAACGGCTCTTGCGGCGGTCCTCGATCGGTATCGCCCTGCAGTGCTCGTTGTGGAGAACGAAGAGAATTCGGCCCTGTTTTACTCCGGCACCCCGGAAGAATACGGCGTCCAAGTGCAAGCGGCCTGCGACGTTGCCCATCACAAACATATCCCCTGCACCAACGGAGGCTTGGTGAGTACGTTGGTAGCTCTCTTAGTGTACGATTATTACTTGTCCACAGGGCAGCTTTCTGCGGCTCGGGACTTTGCCTCACGAGCGTTCACCGCGGAGCAGCAACAGCAGCTTGGGAGTGCCCAAGCTCAGGAGCAGATTCGCAAGGGCAAGGCACTACTTGCGGCTTACCGCGCCGCAGGTGTGGATTTTGTGAACTTTCATTGGTACATAGCCGATCCGGGCGCGCTGAAAGAAGCCGTAACGTATCTGCGGGCTCAGCTTGGCCGCCCTGTCATCACGAACGAAGTCGGGCAATTCACTGATGATCCCACTGAGACGTGGAGCAAGATGAATACGATTGTGGAGCTGGGCCTGCCCATGGCCGTGTGGTTTGCCCAAGACGGGCCACAGGCCCGCGGGCTCGTCAACCCAAACGGCTCTCTGCGCCCAACAGGCGAAGCATTCCGACGCTTCATCGCCCAGACTTTTGGGACCAAACCATGACGCTTGACAGAGCTCGCTCAGAGAGCTACAGTAAGAGTGCTATGGGAGAGTCGGCCAAGACCAGGCTCAGCTACGAGGAGTTCTTAAAGCTCTACGACGAAGACGTCCACGCCGAGTGGATGGACGGCGAGGTGATTCTGTTGTCCCCAGCATCGAGTCGTCATCAAGATCTCTCAGATTTCTTAACAGCCATCTTGAGAGCGTATGTGGAAGCCAAGCGGCTTGGTGTCGTGCGATCAGCACCCTTCCAGATGCGCCTTGGGCTTTCTGGGCGCGAGCCCGATCTGCTCTTTGTAGCCCAAGAACATATAGAGCGCCTCCAAGAGAACTATCTTGACGGCCCAGCAGATCTCGTCATTGAGATCGTCTCACCGGAGAGCCGCCTGCGCGACCGAGGCGAAAAATTAGCTGAATATGAGCTCTCTGGCGTGCGTGAGTATTGGCTCATTGACCCCGAGGAGAAGCGCGCCGATTTTTATATTCTCGGCGATGACGGGCGCTATGACCGCCGTCGGTCTGGACCTGAGGGGCGCTATCGCTCCGAAGTCTTGAAGGGCTTTGAGCTGGACACAAACTGGCTCTGGCGTTCTCCTCTGCCCCCGGTGCTCGAGGTCCTGCGGGAGCTCCGGCTCGTCTAAAGCTCGCGTGTTCCCCTCAAACACTTGACAAAATCTTTGTTTGCCCATATAATTAGGACTCCTAATTAAATCTCGCAACGCTCAGGAGGTTCGCTATGACGACTATTCCCGGCTACGCCTACGGGAGCGCCGCTCCCTCGCCCGTCACAATGAAAGAGCTCAATGAGCTCAAGCAAGCCGTGCTCTTCACCCCCGAAGACGAAAGATATCTCAAGATGGCCGGCGAAGTCCTCAAAGACCAGATCGAAGAAGTGCTCGATCTGTGGTACGGCTTTGTGGGGTCCCATCCCCACCTGGTCTATTATTTCTCTGGGCCAGACGGCAAGCCCGACGCAAATTATCTTGCTGCGGTGCGCAAGCGCTTCGGCCAGTGGATCTTGGACACGTGCACCCGTCCGTATGATCAGACTTGGCTGAACTATCAGCACGAGATCGGGCTGCGCCACCACCGCACCAAGAAGAACCAAACAGATAGAGCTCGTTCAGTGCCCATCGTCCCATTACGATATCTCATTGCGTTCATCTATCCCATCACGGCGACGATCAAGCCCTTCTTGGCCAAGAAGGGGCACAGTCCCGAAGATCTTGAGAAAATGCATCAGGCATGGTTCAAGTCGGTGACGCTCCAAGTGGCGTTGTGGAGCTTCCCCTATGCGAAAGATCGAGATTTCTGATGAGTGAACTCGACGAGAAGCTGGTGGCGGCGCTGGAGCGGCTCTCGCATGTGATGCGAACGCTTCTGTGGGAAGAGGCTGTGCAGAGCCGCCTCAGCCCCATTCAGATTCAGACGCTGATCTATCTGAGTTCACATCCGGAAGAGCTTTGCCGGGTAGGGCAGCTCGCCCACGAGTTCGGGCTCACCCCAGCGACCATCAGCGATGCTGTGGATGCCCTCGCAGAGAAGGGTCTTCTTGTACGTCGGCCCTGGCCTGAAGACGGGCGCGTCTTGACGTTGTGCTTAACGACCGAGGGCCAGCGTCAAGCGCAAAGGCTTTCGCGTTGGACCGAAGCGCTTCAAGAGCAGATCGCGCCCTTCCCCCTCGCAGAGAAGGAGCGTGCCTTGAGGTTCTTCTTGGAGCTCATCGAGCGGCTCTATCGCGCGGGGATCATCACAGTTGCGCGGGTGTGCTTGACGTGCCGGTTCTTCCGCGCGAACGCCCATCCCAACTCGCAGACCCCGCACCATTGCGCATTAATGGACAAGCCCTTGGCCGAGAGCAAGCTGCGCGTCGATTGCCCCGAGCATGAAGCGGCTCATTGCTGAGCGCTCCTAGAGCTTTTTGCCAACAGCCAGATCACTCCCACCCCTAACAGCACATCCCCCACGCTGAACGCATTAGCAAACGGCACCCAGCTTGGCACCCAAAAGATATCTCCCAAAAGATTGAGCTTCGTCTGATCGCTCATCATGATGACATTCCCGAAGACGCCTTCTGTCAGCAATCTCTCGACTGTGGCTGTTCTGCCCGCAGCCCGCAGGGCTTCAAGGGACGCTGGCATATGCCCCCCATTGACGGTAATGACAAGAAAATTCGAGAGCATCCCCAGGGCCATCAACCACAGGGCCTTCTCGCGATAATTGAGCCCCACAAAGAGCAGTAAGAGCAGATACGACCCTATGTGTAAAAACTCCATGCCCCAAGTGACGAGGGGCTTCGATCCTGCCCCTAGGGGCAGGATCAGAATTTGCACGAGCACAGCGAGCAGCACCAGCCAGCTTGCACGCAGTTTCAGCTCTGCTAAATGGGCTATCCCTCGATGGCGTACTAGTCCAACGAGAAGCCCTAAGAGAATCGCCCAGAGGAGAACCATAGGGGTTCTTTCAGTTCATCGGAGATGACGCGCACGAGCGCCTCGACGACCTTTGGGTCGAACTGGCGGCCGCTTTCTGCTTGGATGAGGCGCACGGCCTCGGCGGGCTCGTAGTGTCTGGGTTTCCCTTGGGATTCGCGATACAGACGATCGCTCGTCAGAGCATGGTAGACATCAGCGACGTGGATGATGCGTGCGCCCAGGGGGATCTGTTCGCCCTTGAGGCCGTCGGGGTAGCCGGAGCCGTCCCAGCGCTCATGTTCGTATTTGACCAAGTGGGCGGCTTCGCTGTACATCTCTAAGTTTTTGAGCAGATCGAAGCCGATGACGGTGTGTTGTTTGACGAGCTGCCATTCGGGGTCATTGAGGGGGCCGGGCTTATTGAGGATATCGTCGGGGATGCCGACCTTGCCGATGTCATGGACGAGTGCGGCGGTGCGGATCGTCTCGATTTGGTCTTCGGGGAGTTCCATCTCGCGCGCGATCTTTTCGGCCAAGTCCGCGACTTCTTCGGAGTGTTCTGCCGTGTAGGGATCGCGCTCGTGGAGCATTTTGACCATGGTTTCGATGGTGCGTTGGGTTTCCCTGCGGAGCTTGGAGTAGCCGCGCAGGGTGAGGTGGACGCCGACGGCAGGGATGAGCACCAAGAGCGTCTGCCAGGGAGCTTGGACGTAGACGACAGCAGTCAAGATCGCAATGATGCCGATAGCAAGAACTTGGAAGGGGAGATGACGAATATGGAAGGTCACGAGTTTTGAGAACCTGATGCGCTGAGTTAGGTGAAGGATCCCAGAAACGAGGATTGTATTTGTTGCCGCGTAGCCGGCATAAGCGAGAACGAGCGGAACTATCTCAGCCAACGATTTATACGGTGGCGAATGGCCGCCAAATGCCTGAAAGATCAAGACAGCTGCCCAACTGCTGAGTACTATTTGGCTTGTGTTGAAAGCAACACGAGAGAAAAAATATAGCGGATCCTCTCGTAAACGATACCATCGCAAGACGATCTCAGCAAAGAGCGTTCCTAGTAGGACGCTCCAGAGCATTGCTGGCGGCCCGGCGATGAACAGTACGGCACAGTATATGATCTCAGATGTTGACATACTGCGCCGTGAAGCAATTTCGACTTCGAAGAGGTCAGCCAAAAACGCAAGGATCGTAGCGATCAGCACCAGCATTATCGGTGTCGGATCGTTCTGGATGCGAGGCAAATAGAAACTAAGCGGGGCAAAACTTAGAAGGACGACAAACCAGACATACACTCTTACTTGCCAACTCATGTTGGCAGCATTATATGCAAAATAAAAAAGGGAGTCCAATCCGGACTCCCTTGGGGAATTTCAGAGTTTGAGCTTATGTCCACTTCTGACCGGCACCGCTCATGAGCACGAAGGCGCTGATGATAGCGAGAATATAGAGCACCCGCGCCCCGATCTTCTCCTTCACCCAACCGGCTACTCGCTCTGCTACCTGCCCGTTGTATTCTCCCCACTTCATGGTCGTTGCCTCCTTTATGTTGTTGTTGATGGCCATATTTTATATGCACTTGTATGTTTTGTCAAGAGCTATAACAAAAATCGCGAGTGATTCTTTTTTAAGAGGGCCGAAATTCCCGCCGAAAGACCCGCTCACCCCCAGTATCAATGTACTCCACCGTGAGCCGCCCGTCGCCTAAGACCGTGATCTGCCCGAAATTCCAATGCTGATTGCTCCCGAAAATCCGCGTGGGATTGAGCGTTTCATCGAGCTGCCCCATGTACGACGTCAGGGCGCTCAGCGGCCCCGCAGTAAACTCATAAAAGTCTATCGCCCCATCGCGATTGGGATCATAGTGAATGACATCGATGAGGTGCTCGTCCCCGGTGAGCCAGACGACGTTCTTGATCTTGTTCTGCATGATGAAATCGCTGATCTCGATGAGCTCGCGCTCAAAGCCCGTCTCGCTCTCGCCGTTGGCCCAGCTGTCGCACGCCGCCGGACAATCCGAAGGGAACGAGAGCTTGACTGTCGAGGCAATGAACTTCCAGGTCGCGTTGGAGGTGCGCAGGCTCTCTTTGAGCCACGCAAGCTGCTCTCGGCCGAGCATGGTCTTATCTGGGCCATCGGGGCGCTTATTGTCGCTACGGTACTGCCGTGTGTCCAAGATAAAGATCTCGACGTGCTGGCCCCACCGGAACGAACGATATAAACGATGGGGATCTTGGGGGTTCACCGTGATGGGGAAGAACTCGAAGAAGACTTGCCGACCGATAGCTAATCTCTGGGGATCTACGGTCGTGCCCGAAAAGTTATTGATCACCTCGTGATCGTCCCAGATCATATACAGGCTCGTAGCGGCGCGCGCTTTTTGATAGGGCTTATCGGCAAGCTGATATTTCTGCTTGGCCCGATATTCTTCTAGCGTGTTGGCGACGAACTCACTGCCGGGGGCATTGGGCGGACTAGGGCAGCGCTCGTCGTTATACACCGTGTCGCCGAGGAAGAGAAAGAAATCGGGCTGGGCTTCAGTCAAGTGATTGAAGATAAAATACTCTGGGCGGCGGCACATGCCCTGACCCCCCAAGTCAGCGCTCCAGGCGAATTTCACGGGACTAGGGGCGTTGGCTTGTGGAGCCGTGATGAACGTCCCGGCGACGGGCGCGCTCTGCTCACTCCCCAATACTTGGCGCACGCGATAGGAATAGCGTGTCGCTGGAGTAAGCCCCGTGAGCACGACCTTGCCGGTGAAGTCCGACTCTGGCTTGAGGACAACAGGCTCGGCGCGCTGCACGTCGCGGAAGTCCTCGCTGGTGCTGTACTCCACCACGAGCGTTGAGTTGGGGGCTTCCGCCCCGCGCGCCCAGATGATCGCGCTCTGGGGGGTGACGTCGCCGGAAGAGACCCCATGGGTGATCGCAAGTTTGGCGCCCGCTCCCACACTGAAAGGAGCAAGAGCCCCGCCGATGAACAACAGAACCCCGACTCTGAAGAGATTTTTCATAGTCCTGCACCTCCTGAGAGAGATTATAGCCATACTGTGGCGATCTGCCAAATGAGTCGGCAGCCCAATGGAGCATGCGCTCATAAGCTTCATAAATATTTTTTGAACTCTTCTTCAGTCATGCCGATCTGCTTCAGGATAGCCCGATAGAGCCCAGACTTTAGCTCTCGGCTATGGACTGGCACGGTTGTCCATCGTCCATCAGGATGGGCATAGATAGCCTCACTGCCCTTCTGGCGTTTGCGGCGAAACCCCAGCTTTTCTAGGGCCTTCTGCACCTCAGGGGAGCGCGGCGGCATAGTCTGGTTCTGGGATGGGCTGCCCAGCTTCCCTCAAATGCTCGATGACAAGCTCCATCGCATCAAGGACGTTCTGCAAGGTCTCTTCATATGTTTCGCCCTCAGCGAAACATCCTGGAAGTGCAGGGACTTCCGCCCAAAAGCCCCCCTCTGGCGCAGGGTGAATGACGACTCTATACCGGCGCTCGCTGCTCATGTATGATCATCTCCTAGCGCATCAAGAGCACGAGCACAGCTTTTTGCGCGTGGAGTCTGTTTTCGGCTTCGTCGAAGATCGCGCTCTGCGGCCCGTGCGCGACTTCGTGCGTGATCTCCTCCCCATAGTGCGCCGGCAGACAGTGCATAACTAGAGCATCGGGCTTGGCCAGCTTGAGCAGCTCTTGATTGATCTGAAAGTCTCTAAATCTCTTGCGGCGCTCTTCGGCTTCACGCTCTTGGCCCATCGAGGTCCACACGTCGGTGTAGAGAATATCGGCTCCTTGAGCAGCCAGCTTGGGAGCGTGAACGATCTCGACTCTGCCCAGGCGCCGCGCTCGATCTAAGATCTGTGCGTTCGGCTCATGCCCTGTAGGGCACGCGACTATGATCTCCATGCCGAGCTTGGGCCCGGCTTCCAGCCAGGAATTGCACACATTGTTCCCGTCGCCGATCCACCCGAGCTTCAGCCCCTCCAATCTGCGCTTCTTCTCATAGACCGTCAGCAGATCCCCCAAAATCTGACAGGGGTGCAGCAGATCCGAAAGCCCGTTGATCACGGGCACGTCAGAGTATTTCGCAAGCTCCTCGACGATCTCATGGCCGAAGACCCGCGCCATGATCCCGTCGCAGTACCGAGAGAGCACTTTGGCGATATCCTCGATCGTCTCGCGCTGGCCGAGCTTAATATCGTCTGGGCCCAGATAGATCGCATGGCCTCCAAGCTGGGTCATGCCCACTTCGAACGAGACCCGTGTGCGCAGTGACGGCTTCTGAAAGATCATGGCGAGCGTCTTGCCCGCCAGCATGCTATGGGCGATGCCGGCGCGGTGCTCCCGCTTGAGCTGCACCGCCGTCTCCAGAAGCTCCCACACGTCTTCAGCCGTATAGTCAGCAAACGAGATGAGATGCCTATGGCGCATATCTCGCCTCCTTCTGCTAGGATGATACTGGAATCCGACCGAGGCGCCAAGTTGATTTTTTCGCGCCCGTGCTTTAGAGTGAAATCTCAGAAGGAGGCGAGCGATGAAGGTCTATCTCAACGGCGAGTTCGTCCCCGAAGAAGAAGCAAAGATTAGCGTCTTCGATCACGGCTTGCTCTACGGCGACGGGGTCTTTGAGGGCATCCGAGCCTATGACGGCTACGTCTTCAAGCTCGAGCGACATATGGATCGGCTCTACGACAGTGCTCAAGCTATTGCGCTGGAGATCCCGCTTGGTCGAGAGCAGATGACCCAAGCTATCCTTGAGACGTTACGGGTCAACAGGCTGCGCAGCGCGTATATTCGCCCGATCGTGACGCGCGGGCCTGGAGACTTAGGGGTGGACCCACGCCGCTGCCACGGCAAGCCCTCAGTGATTATCATCGTCAAGGAATGGAGATCGCTCTATGGGGAAGAAAAGATGCGCACCGGCCTGCGAGCGATCGTTGCCCACACCCGCGCCCGCTCCCCTGATAGCCTCTCGCAGAATATTAAATCTCTGAATTACTTATCGAACATTATGGCCAAGATCGAGGCCAATCACGCCGGAGCTGATGAGGCGATCATGCTTGATAGCAACGGCTTTGTTGCCGAGGGCACTGCCGACAACGTCTTTATAGTAAAGCGCGGCACGATCTTCGTGCCCCCAACAGTCACGAATCTCCCCGGCGTCACCCGCGAGACGGTGATCGAGCTTGCCCAAAGAGAGCAGATTCCCGTGCGTGAGGAGTTCTTCGGGGTCCCAGCGCTCTATGGGGCTGATGAGTGTTTTATCACCGGGACGGCCGCGGAGATCGCACCGATCGTCGAGATCGACAAAAGAGTGATTGGGACGGGCAAGCCCGGTCCGATCACGCAAAGGCTGATGGAGCGATTCCGAGCGATCACGGGCATCCCTGAGACAGGCACGCCCATCTATTGAAAGCGCTGCTGGGCTTGGAATCTCAAAGTGCACTGTGTATACTTCATCCTATGAAGGCGAAGGTTCAGAAGTGGGGCAATAGTTTGGCTCTACGCATTCCGAAGGCTTTTGCTGCCGAGGTCGGCTTGTTTAACGAAGCCACGGTCGAAGTGACAGTTAAAGGCCGTAAACTCATCGTTGAACCACTGAAGCAGCCGGGCTGGACCCTGCACCAGCTTCTCAAAGGAGTTACGAGAAAGAACTTGCACGCAGAGATTGCCACCGGCCTGCCTCAAGGGAATGAAGCGTGGTAACGGGTGTGTCTCCAGTGCCTGATCGTGGCGACATCGTCTGGATCTTACTGAGTCCGCAAGTAGGTCATGAACAAGCAGGGAGGCGACCGGCGCTGGTGCTCTCACCTGCGGCTTATAATCGCAAAGTAGGCTTGGCGCTCCTTTGCCCTATAACAAGCCAGGTCAAGGGCTATCCTTTTGAAGTGCGCCTACCTCAAGGATTGCCCGTGGCTGGTGTGATCTTATCTGACCAAGTCAAAAGTCTAGATTGGAGGGCGCGAAAGGCTGAGATAGTTTGTAAAGTACCTGATGAGATCGTCCAGGAAGTGTTGTTGAAGTTAGGGACCCTGCTCTCTTGAGAGCGAGCTAGGAGGTGATCTATGGGGGTTCGAGTTCGGTTTGCCCCAAGCCCAACGGGGGAATTACACGTCGGGGGAGCGCGCACCGCGCTCTTCAATTGGCTCTTCGCACGCAAGCACCAGGGCGTCTTTATTCTGAGATTCGAAGATACTGATATTGAGCGCAATCGCCTGGAGCTGATCGAGCCCATCTTAGAAAGTTTGCGGTGGCTTGGACTGCTCTGGGACGAAGGGCCGTACTTCCAGAGCCAACGCTTGAGCCTCTATCAAGAGTGGGCCAAGCGACTGCTCTCCGAGGGGAAGGCGTATAAGTGTTACTGTACTCCTGAAGAGCTGGAGAAGAAGCGCCAAGCTGCGCTCGCTGCCAAACAGAAGCCTCGCTACGACGGGCACTGCCGAGCTCTCACCCCCTCCCAAGAGCAGAGGTTCATCAGCGAAGGGCGCAAGCCCGCTCTGCGACTGAAGATCCCTCAATCGGGCACGATCGTCGTCGAGGACGTCATTCGCGGGCGGGTCGAGTTCGATCTCGCCGAGCTCGACGATTTTATCATCCTTCGTTCTGATGGCCGGCCGACATATAATTTTGCCGTCGTCGTAGACGACGTCACGATGGGCATCACCCACGTCATCCGCGCCGACGAGCATCTCAACAACACTCCAAAACAGATCCTGATCTATCACGCGTTTGGAGAAGGTCTGCCCGTCTTCGCTCATGTTCCCATGGTCTTGGCCAAAGATCGGAGTAAGCTGTCCAAGCGCCACGGCGCGACGGCGGTGTTTGAGTTTCGCGACCGTGGGATTTTGCCAGAAGCGCTCGTCAATTATCTGGCTCGTTTAGGCTGGTCGCACGGCGACCAAGAGATCTTTACTGTCCAAGAGCTGATCGAGAATTTTTCGCTTTCGGCTGTCCACCCCTCCGCGGCAATCTTCGACGAAGAGAAATTATGTTGGGTGAATCAGCACTATCTCAAGACGAGCGATCCCCATGGTCTGGGGGAGCTCTTACGCCCGTTCTTGGTGAAGCTCAATATTATGAGCGAGGCTGAGGCCCACGCTGTGCCCAGTGGAAGACTCGCGCAGATCGTGGTGCTCTTTCGGGAGCGGGCCAAGACGCTCATCGAGCTGGCCGAGCCGGCTCGGTATCTGCTGACAGATACTGTTTCGTATGAACCGGAGGCGGTGCAGAAGTTTCTCACCCCAGAGAAGATTGAGCTTGTGCGTGGGCTGGCGGAGGCGCTCGCTGTGGTGGAGCCGTTTACGGCGTCGGAGCTAGAGAGGGCCACGCGGGCATATCTTGAGCAGCAAGGCAAGGCGCTCAAAGATATGGCGCAGGCGTGTCGGGTGGCGCTGACGGGGCGAACGGCAGGGGCGGGGCTCTTCGAGACGATGGAGCTGATCGGGCGAGAGCGAGTCATTGCCCGACTGCGGCAGGCGAGCGCCAAGCGGCTAGAGCAGTTTCACGTATAGACAATGCCGTCGCGGGCGGCATTTTCTAAGAAGGCCCACTCCCCATGCGCCCACTCCTCGGGCGTGACCCCAAAAGCTTCAATGGGCTCTAAGATGCGCGCTGCGGCTACTCCCAACAGCTCTAGGCGCTCCCGCAAATCCTTGCCTGCAAAGTCTTGAGAGATGACGACGAGATCAATGTCACTCCAGGCCTCATTGTGACCGCGTGCACAGGAACCGAATAAGATCAAACGCTCAGGCCGCACACCCATGATGATCAATTGTTGCTTGAACCGCTCGAGGACTGAGGCAATTGTGTCTTCAGCCATCGTAGTACCTCCTTGGTTTTCTTGAGATATTCTTGAGTCACACGCCGGGGATAGGCTCGTATAGCTTTTTGCAGGTCTTCCGGGTAGCGTGTCACCACACTGGCGTCATTGAGCTTACCGATGAAATCGAGCAGTTCTTGGGGCACGAGCAAAGCCAACTCTTTGATGAAAAAGAGCAAGCTATGCGTCCTGGGTGGAAACCGCCCTGTGAACTCCCAATAGAGTGCCTTGAGCGCTTTCTCAGTTGCCAGATGGCACATAAAGATGCAGTACACATAGCGTCGAGAACGGAACATCACCTGAGCCGTTTTCCAGTCGTAGTCAGACATCTCCAGCCATTTGCGTGTCTGTTCTTTCATACCGGAGCCTTCTTGCATTTGCAATAAGATCATGACGGATCGGGTAGGCTTTGTCAAACTTCAGGCGAGAGCGAGTCATTGCCCGACTGCGGCAGGCGGGGGCTTGAGCACAGCAAAAGGCGCTTTTGTAAGCGCTTAACCTCTTTTTGGCGAATGCGAATCTCTTTCTTCCAGTAGGTGATAAGCCGTTGATTGGGGTGAGCTTTTTTCTGCTCTTCTGAGAGCTTGCGTTGGTGCTCCCGGATGGTCTCTTGCAAGCCTGCTATGCGTTTTTTGAGTGCCTTGCGGCGTCGGTGTTGGTCACGCTTGCTCAAAGCTCTCCTCACAGAGCGAATTAAGCTTCAAGTTCAACGCGGTCCCACTCCTTGATGAGGGTGGACAGATCATGCTGTAGAGAGATGAGGCGGCCGTAGAGAGAACTTTCAAGTCGTTGGTGAAGCTTGCTGTTTGGCTTTGTCTTCTTCAGTTGCTCGAGCAACCGAAGGGTTTCTCGGCATTCGCTTTCAAATTCCTTGACCAAACCGTCGAGGAACTCATGAGAAGTAGAGAGCACCTGGCATGGTGAGTTTGCAGCCATTGTGTGTCACCTCGCGCTGATATTGTGTCAAAGAGGAGGGCCGTTGTCAACTTCAAAAATCCGCCATCGGCTCGTCGGTTGCATCTCCGCCCTACTCAAGCTACAATGACCTCCTGAACGACTATGAGCCAAGCCCCCAAAGACTTCATCCGCGAGATCATCGAAAACGATAGAAAAATGGGCAAGTACGGGGGAAGAGTCCACACGCGCTTTCCCCCTGAACCCAATGGATACCTGCACATCGGCCACGCCAAAAGCGTCTTGCTCAATTACTGGATCGCCCAAGAATTCGGAGGCAAGTTCAACCTGCGCTTCGACGACACCAACCCCGAAAAAGAAGAGCAAGAGTACGTGGACGCCATCAAACGCGACCTGCGCTGGCTTGGCATCGACTGGGAAGATCGCGAATTCTACGCCTCGGATTATTTCGAGCAGCTCTATCAGTGGGCCGAAGAGCTCATCAAGAAGGGCAAAGCGTACGTGTGCGATCTCTCCCCACAAGAGATCAGCGAATACCGAGGCAAAGCGATCGTTCAAGACGGCAAGATCATCACCCCGCCGGGCAAAGAGAGCCCCTATCGGAATCGCTCCGTCGAAGAGAATCTCGAGCTGTTTCGGCGAATGCGCGCCGGAGAATTCCCCGACGGTGCCAAAACGCTGCGCGCCAAGATCGACATGGCCCACCCGAACTTAAATATGCGCGACCCCGTCATGTATCGCATCATGCACGTCCCACACTATCGCACCGGCACGCAATGGTGCATCTATCCGACCTATGACTGGGCGCACGGACAGTCGGACTCCATCGAAGGGATCACGCACTCCATCTGCACGTTAGAATTCGAAGATCATCGGCCCTTGTACGACTGGTTCTTGGAGCAGTTGGGGATTCATCATCCGCGACAGATCGAGTTCGCCCGGCTTAATCTCACGTATACCGTGATGAGCAAACGTCTGCTCTTGCAGCTCGTGCAGGAGGGCTACGTGCGCGGCTGGGATGATCCCAGAATGCCCACGCTCGCCGGGATGCGCCGGCGCGGCTACACCCCCGAAGCAATCCACGAATTTGTCCGACGCGTTGGGGTCTCCAAGCGCGAGAGCATCACCGAGATAGAGCTGCTGGAGCACTGCGTCCGACAAGACTTAAATAAGCGCGCCCCGCGTCGCCTGGCCGTGCTCGACCCGCTCAAAGTCGTCATCACCAACTACCCCGACGGCCAAGTCGAATGGCTCGAGGCTCTCAATAACCCCGAAGACCCTGGGGCCGGCACACGCAAGGTCCCGTTCTCTAAAGTCTTATATATCGAACGCGACGATTTTATGGAGAACCCACCGAAGGACTTCTATCGCTTGGCCCCCGGACGCGAAGTGCGCCTGCGCTATGCGTACTTCATCACGTGCGTGGACGTCCTCAAAGATTCCCAAGGGAACGTGATGGAGCTGCTCTGCACCTACGATCCGGCGACGCGCGGGGGAGACGCGCCCGACGGGCGCAAAGTGAAAGCGACGATTCACTGGGTCTCAGCGCAGCACGCCGTCGACGCTGAAGTTCGTCTGTATGACCGTCTCTTCACCAAGCCCGATCCGTTGGATGTGCCCCAGGGCCACGACTGGAAGGAGAATATCAACCCCAATTCGCTCATAGTGCTGCAAAACTGCAAGCTCGAGCCAAGCCTCACCGACGCCACAGTCGGAGATCGCTTCCAGTTTGAGCGCAAAGGGTACTTCTGCGTCGATCCGGATTCGACGGAGAAAAGGCTCATCTTCAACCGCACGGTGACGCTCAAGGGGGAATGGGAGAAAGTCAAACAGTCCAGCTAGCCCCGCGCGCTTCTTTGGAGTACAATACCCTCGATGCGTGCGATCTCGATTGCCCCTGGACTGACACTGATAGACCTGGCGCTCTTCTTGCCCACCGAGGGAGTGCTGGCCATTGCCGACGTGCATTTGGGAATCGAAGACGCCCTTCGAGACGAGGGCATCCTCGTGCCCAGAGCCCATCTTGCTCAAGTGCAGCAGCGACTGGCGCGGATCTTCCAGGAGCTGCACATCACGCCCTCGCATCCTCTGCGCAAGATTCTTATCAACGGCGACCTGCGCCATCAGTTTGGGCCATGGTCGCGCATCGAACACCGGGAGTCCCAAGAATTCTTGCGTTGGCTGGAGCACTGGGCAGACCAGATCATTCTCGTTGAGGGCAACCATGATCGCTCGCTCCAGAGATGGGGCAGCGAGCGTGTGACCGTCGTCAAGAGTCATATCGAGAACGATTGTTGGTTCGTGCATGGGGATGGGGAAGTCTCCCCTCCCCGTGTCAGGGAGGGGCTGGGGGAGAGGTCTCCATGGATCGTCATCGGCCATGAGCATCCCGCCGTCGGATTGAGAGACCCCATCACGCGGCGCGTCGAAGTCTACAAGTGCTTTCTTGTCGGAAGATTTGCGCAAAAAAATCTCGTGGTGTTGCCCTCGTTCAATCAGCTCGTTCGGGGAAGCGACGTGCTCACAGAACAGCCCCTCTCGCCGTTTGTGCAGCAGAGCGATCTCGAAGATTTTTCGGTCTACGTCGTCTCTGACGCCGGGGATATCTATGAATTTGGCCCGCTGCGCCGATTGCTCTTATGACCTACGAAGCGATGTTCCAGAAGCTCTATAATCTTAAGGGGGCTGGGCTGGATCTGGAGCGCATCTTAAGCGCTCTTGGCGCCCCACACAAGAGCTTTCGCGCGGTGCGCGTGGCGGGCACGAACGGGAAGGGCTCCGTCTGCGCGTTTCTCGCTCAGATCCTCCAAGAGTCTGGGTTCCGAGTAGGGCTCTTCACATCGCCCCATCTGGTGCGCCCTGAGGAGCGCATTCGTATCAACAATCGCGAGATCTCACCCCAAGAGTTTCACGCGCAGTTCGAGCGCATCTGGGCAGCAATTGAAGCGTTCTATGGGAGCGCCAGTGAACACTATGCGCGCTTCTTTGAAGTGCTTACGTTGATGGCCTTAGATTACTTTCGCAGCCAGAGCGTAGACTGGGCGGTGATCGAGTGTGGGGTGGGGGCGCGCAAAGACGCCACGCGCGTCGTCTCTTCTGCAATCTCGGTCTTGACCAACGTCGAGCTCGATCATCGCGATTCGCTGGGGGAGACGATCGCGCAGATCGCTTATCAGAAAGCTGCCGTGGTCTCTCAGGGGGGGATACTGATCACAGCCGAGACCAAGCCCGAAGCGCTGAGAGAGATCGAGCGCGAGTGCCATCTCAAGAATGCTCAAGTGATTCGGCTTGATCTTTCAGGGCTGCACCCCACATCTTACAGTTGGGATGGCCAACGCTTCGCGTGGCGGGAATGGGACGATCTAGAGATCTCACTGTTGGGGAGCTATCAGCTTGGCAATGCCGTCTTGGCGTTGGAGGCCGCGCGCCTTTTGGGGATCTCAGAGAGCGCGATTCGGGCGGGGCTCCGCAAGACGCGCTGGCCCGGACGGATGGAGTTGCTCCAAAAAAATCCCTATGTTATGCTAGATGGCGCGAAGAACCCTGCTGGGGTTCGGGCCCTGGTGAGCGCGTTAGAATCGCTAGAGTATAAGAGACTGATCGTGATTTTAGGGATATCAGACCGGAAGGATGCCGAAGCGATGATCCGGGAGATCGCACCGCGGGCGTCGTCGGTGATCGTCACGCGCGCGGCCTATCGTGGGATTGATCCAGCGCAGCTGGCTCTGCTCATCCGCCCCTATGGGGTGCCCTATGCGTGTGCGGCTACGTGCGACCAAGCGCTCCAGAGCGCGTTATCCCAAGCTCATGAGGACGATCTCATCTGCGTGACCGGCTCGCTCTTTGTTGTTGGCGAGATCCGAGCGCGTTGGAAAGGACTGACACATTCTGTCAAAAATCTCCATTGAGAACTTGCAGCTTTTTGGGCATCACGGCGTGCGCGACGACGAGCGCGAGCGCGGCCAGCTCTTCTCTATTGACGCTGAGATTGAATTCGACTTCCCTCAACACGATGATCTCTCTGAAACAGTAGACTATACTCACGTGATCGAGCGCATCTGTGAGCTCAACGAAACGCACACGTTTCGCTTGATCGAGACGTTCGCACACGCGATCGCTGAGAGAATTCTGAGAGATTTTCGGCAGATACGGAACGTCCGAATTCGGGTGAGGAAGCTCAATCCGGCGATAGCTTCTGGGATCACTCTCGACGCCGTAGCTGCCGAAGTGATACGAACGAGTTCCACCTGAGCACCGTCTGTATGAGAGTATTTATCGGCCTGGGGTCGAACCTGGGCAAGCGGGAGGATTTGATCGAGAGGGCTCTTCTGTTGCTGGCGCAGACGCCCGGGATTGTGCTGCGTCGGCAAGCTGGGCTCTATGAGACCGAGCCCGTGGGCGTGCCTGATCAACCCTGGTTTCTCAATACGGTCATCGAGATCGAGACCGGCTTGGCTCCCCGTGAGCTCTTGGCGGTGTGCAAGCAGATCGAGCGTTCGTTGGGCAGAGTCCCCCGAGAGCGAGGGGGCCCACGCGAGATCGATCTAGATATCTTGCTCTACGACGACCTCATCGTGGACGAAGAAGACCTTCAGATTCCCCATGCGCAGCTGCACCGGCGGCGCTTCGTGCTCGTGCCGCTATGTGAGATCGCCCCGAGGGCCGTTCATCCGATCTTGCACCAGACGGTCGCTCAATTGCTCCAGAGCTTGGACGACCCCAAGGAGGTGAGGCCCCTACGATCACGGAGATCCTTATCGAAACAGTAGCCCCAACGACACGCATCGCGCTGCTGGAGGATGGGCGCCTCATGGAGATTCACTATGACGACCCCAAGCGCATCTTGGGCAATATTTATAAGGGCATCGTGCGGGATATCTTGCCGGGGATCAACGCGGCGTTCGTGGATGTGGGGCTCGATGAAAAGCTCTTTCTCTCGATGAAAGAGCTCAGTGACAATCTCTGGCGCGAGCATCGTCTGCGCAAAGGGCAGAGCCCGCAGATCCAAAAACTACTCCAGAGCGGCCAACAGATCATTTTGCAAGTGAGGCGTGAGGGGATCGGCACGAAAAACCCCCAAGGGACGATGAAGATCAGTCTTCCTGGGCGCTACTGGGTCTTCCTGCCCACGGACAAGCGCTTAGGGGTTTCGCGGCGCGTAACGGACGACCATGAGAGCCGACGGCTCAAGCGCATCGCGAAGAAGCTCAAGCGTGAGGGCGAGGGACTGATCGCACGCACCGCAGCTCAAGGCGCTTCTGAAGAAGACCTCGAGCGAGACTTTAACTATTTGCTAGGGACGTGGAAGGGGATTGAGGAGCAGGCGCAGCGTGCTCAAGCTCCAGCGCTGCTCTATCGCGGGCTCGATCTCGTGCGCGCGTTCTTGCGGGATCGCCTGCTTGACGACGTGCAGCGCGTCGTAGTGGATAGCGAGAAGACGTACCAAGAGATCAAAGATTTTTTGAACTATATGCACATGGAGGAGTTTCTCGATCGCATCGAGCTCTATCGTGGGAAGCGGCCGCTCTTTGAAGCCCGTGGGGTGGAGGAACAGCTGCGGGAGAGCTTACAGCCGCGGGTGCGCTTGCCGGGGGGCGGCTCGCTCGTGATCGCCGAGACAGAAGCGCTCACAGCGATTGACGTCAACACCGGCAGCGATATTAAGTATCCCAACCAACACCAGGCGATCCTCAACACCAACTTAGAAGCAGCGGTGGAGATCCCCCGACAATTGCGGTTGCGCAAGCTGAGCGGGATCATCATCGCCGATTTTGTGGACATGAAGCGAAAAGATCACATTGAGAGAGTGATTAAAAAACTCCAAGAGGAGCTGAAGAAGGATCGCGTTCCTGCGGACTTTGTGGACATCACGAAGCTGGGGCTGATCGAGATGACGCGCAAGCGCGAGGGGGAGAGTTTAGCAGGGATGCTCGAGGAGGAAGACGAGTCTTGAAAGTGCTGACAAAACACGCTAAGATATCTGGCCTTGAACTGGAGACTCAGAACTGTCTCTTGGGCGCATAGCTCAGCGGGAGAGCGCCTGCTTCACACGCAGGAGGTCCGAGGTTCAAGTCCTCGTGCGCCCACCATACTCATGCTCGCGGGCTGTCCCTTTGGGCAGAAAGAGCGTCACGATCAGGGCTAAGGCTGCCACAACGAGCCCAACGACAAATACCCAGTGGAGCGCCGTCGCGAGGGTCTGTTGGAGCGCTTCTAAGACGGGAGGCGGAAGCTGCGCCCGCGCCGCAGGGCTCAGGAGCGCATCGGGATGATGCAAGAGATCCATAAGCTTCTCCGGGAATGCGTTCGCTTGCACGCGCATCTGCGCGCTCAAGACCGCGCCCATCACTGCAACCCCAACGGCGCCGCCAATGGACCGAAAGAAGACTGTGCCCGAAGTCGCGATCCCCAACTGATCGCGCGGCACAGAAGTCTGAACAGCAATGAGCAACGTGACCATCGAGAACCCCATGCCCGCCCCAGCTATCGCCAAGTACCCCATCACGGCCAGCCGGCTCGCTTGAGCGCCCAGCGTAGCCAGCCCTATGAAGCCCACTACTAATAAGCCAACGCCAAGGAGCGCCGTGGTGCGGTAGCCGATCTTGAAAATCATACGACTCCCCACGATAGAGAACCCCACCCAGCAAAGCATGAACGGCGTCAGTGCCGTGCCCGCTTCGGTCGCAGTCGTCCCGATCACCCCTTGGACGAAGAGCGGGATGAACGAGAGCGAGCCGAACATCGCCATGCCCACAAAGAAGCCGTTCGCACAGGAGACGCTAAAAATTCTGTGACGAAAGAGCGAGAGCGGCACAATGGGCTCTGCGGCGCGCCGCTCCAGAGCAAGAAAGAGCACCATGAAGAGAGCACAGACGCTCCAGAGCCCCACCATGACTGCCTCCCCCAAACCCTGCTGCCCTAAGGTGATCAAGAGCAACGTCACAAGGGCCGTGAGCGTGAGAGCTCCGGCGTAGTCTATAGAGACGTTCTGTCGATGGTCGCGCGGCTCGACGAGCGCCAGGCCGATCAGCAGGGCTGCCGCGATCCCAAAGGGAATATTGATATAAAAGACCCAGCGCCACGAGAGCTGGTCCGTGATAAATCCGCCAATAAGCGGCCCGATCATGCTCGCCAGCCCCCAGACGCCGCTGAAAAACCCTTGCATCCGCGCGCGCTTCTCTAGGGGATAGATCTCGCCAATGATGGTCATGCCCAAGGGCAAGAGCGCTCCCGCGCCCAAGCCTTGGATCGCACGGAAGAGCACGAGCTGGGCCATTGAGGTCGCCGCGCCTGAGAGCGCCGATCCCACAAGAAAGATGGCAATGCCCGCGAGGATAAAGCGCTTGCGCCCATAGAGATCCGACAGCCGCCCCCACAACGGAACAGTGACCGTGGACGTCAAAATATACGCGGAGAAGACCCAGCTGTAGATGCGCAAGCCCCCTAAACTCGCGATGACCGTGGGCATGGCCGTGCCCACGACGGTCAACTCCAGAGCTCCCAAGAAGAGCCCAAGCATGACGCCGAGCGTGACGATCTTCTGCTGGGAAGGCGTCAGCGGGACTGGCTCAGCAACAGCCCTCTCGACGGCAGCCTTCGACTTTGAAGAAGCAACTTCTGTGGGCGATGACGATTCGTTCATAGGGAGAGCGAGTATAGCGGAAAGAGCTCGAGCGCTCAAGTCCTAAAGCGATTGATCTCATCTCGAAGGGCCAGCGCTGCTGTTCGGGCGGCTTGCGCAAAATCTTCGCCCTGGGACGCAAAAAGCACGCCGCGCGAGACCGCAATAATCCCGAGCTCTTTTTGGGAGTTTACGCTGTTTTTGACAGCGTGCTCAAGGTCGCCCCCCTGCGTGCCCACGCCCGGCACTAAGATGGACATCTCGTCGCCGATGATCTGCCGAACAAGAGAGAGCTCGTGCGGGGCCGTCGCCCCAACGACAACACCTACGTTCTTGCGGGTATTCCAGTGGCGAGCTTTCTCGGCTATGTGCTGATAGAGGGGCTTGCCCCCACAGGTGAGCTCTTGGAAATCCCGCGCTCCGGGGTTGGACGTGCGCACCAAGAGAAACGTGCACTTCTCTGAGTATTCAAGAAACGGCGCGACCGAATCGAAGCCCATCAAGGGGTTGACGGTCACGGCGTCGAAGCGATAGTGTTCAAAGAGCGCTCTGGCGTAAGCGCGCGCAGTGTGCTCAATGTCGCCGCGCTTGGCGTCGGCAATGACTGGGATCTCAGGGGGTATCAGCTCGCGCGTGCGAGAGAGCATCTCTAATCCTAGGGGGCCGAGCATCTCATAGAACGCCAGATTGGGCTTGTACGCACAGACGAGATCGGCCGTCGCTTCGATGATCGCTCTATTAAATTCTAAGAGGGCTTTGACGCCGTGGCGCTCGCGCAAAAATGCAGGAAGTCTCGACAGCTCTGGATCGAGCCCGACACAGAGCCAACTGTTATTTCGATGTGCTGCAGCGCGAAGCTTTTCCACAAAGATCATGGTCGCTCTCCCCGGACCAGAGTATAACTTGTAACTTGGAACTTTTCACTTTAAACTCTCTCGTATGCGTGTGGTGATCATTGGGGCGGGGGAGGTGGGGCGGAGCATCGCTGCCGCCCTGCAAACAGATCACGATGTCGTGGTCATCGAAAAAGACCCGGAACGACTTCAGCTTCTGCAAGAGCTCGACGTGCTAGGAATTTCTGGGAACGGCGCGAGCTTAAAGACCCTCAAGGACGCCGGGGCCGACAGAGCCGATCTTGCGATCGCGAGCACAGATATTGATGAGGTCAACATCGTTGCCTGCGCCGCGGCCAAGCAATTGGGCACAAAAATTACCGTTGCCCGCGTCCAAGACGCCGAGTATCTGCAGACCTGGAAGCGCGGCTATCTCGGGGTCGACGAGATGGTCTGCAGTGAACTGATCACATCTCACGCGATCGCTGATGTGATTGGGCTGCGCGGGGCGAGGCTCTCTGATGAGTTTGCCAACGGGAAGATCTTAATGACCGAGACCGTCGTTGAAGAGAACTCGCCGCTCATTGGGCTGCGCCTGCGCGAAGCTCTCATTCCCCCCCAGTGCAACGTGGCCAGCATCATTCGGGGAAATTCTGTGATCATCCCCCATGGGGACGACCTCTTGCTTGCGGCCGATCGGCTGGTGCTCATTGGGACACCAGAAGCCGTCCATGAGTTTCACCGTCGGCTGAGTCTCTCTCCCCCGGCAAAGGAGGTGCTGATCGTGGGAGGGGGTCGGATCGGCTTCCGGTTGGCTCAGACTTTGCAGACCCGCGGCTTAAAACCCAAGCTCATCGAGCCTGACGAGGAGCGCAGCCGTTGGCTTGCCGAGAACCTCCCCCACACTCTAGTCTTTCATGGTGACGGCACAGATATAGAACTGCTCGAGCGCGAGGGGCTCCATCGTTGCGACGTCGCGGTGAGCGTCATTGGAACGGACGAGCGCAATCTCCTCTGTGGGCTGCTGCTCAAGCGCATGGGCGTCTCGCAAGTGATCGTCCGCGTGGAAGACCCGAATTTCATAGCGATCTTTGAGCGCGTCGGCATCGATATTGCGATCAACCCTCGGCGGCTGATCGCAGAGGAGATCATTGGGTTTACGCGGGGGCGGATCGAGCGCGCGCTCTCTCTTGAAGAGGACCGCGCGGAAGTGCTGGAGATCGAAGTCTCTCAACAAAGCCCGCTGATCGGAGTGAAGCTTGCGCGTGCTCCGCTGCCTGTCGGGGTGCTGATCGGCGCGATCGTCCGTGAAGGGCGCGTGATCATTCCGCGTGGGACCGATGCGCTCCAGCCCGGAGATCACGTGATCGTCTTCAGCACCAAAGAAGCTGCCCCTCAGATTGAGAAGCTCCTATGATACGCCAGTGGGATCTCTCTGTGGACGTGCGGGCGGCGCTGCATTATGTGGGAGGGGTGATCAAATGGTTCAGCGTCGCCTTTGTCGTGCCCCTGATCTATGCGATTGGTGCTCGTGAGCCCTGGTGGCCGTATGCTCTCTCAGGAGCGATAGCATGGGCAGGTGGCTGGGCTCTTGAGCGCGTTTCGTTCACTGATAGGGACATTCGAACGCGCGAGGGGTTTTTCGTCGTCGCTTCGGCATGGTTGATCGTTGCCGGGTTGGGAAGCGTGCCCTTCGTGAGC
Organism: Candidatus Fraserbacteria bacterium; assembly: GCA_947085185.1. Taxonomy (GTDB): domain Bacteria; phylum Bipolaricaulota; class Bipolaricaulia; order RBG-16-55-9; family DRXL01; genus JANXCC01. The sequence goes on from CAMTVK010000021.1 coordinate 99,687, forward strand.
TTGGGAGTTTTGGACTTTCTTGATGCGTACTTTGAAGCGATGAGCGGTTTCACGACCACCGGTGCGACGATGATCGCGCACGTGGAGGGGGTGCCCAAGGCGTTACTCTTGTGGCGAGCGTTCACCCAATGGCTTGGGGGGATGGGGATCATCGTCTTGGCGGTGGCGCTCTTGCCCAAGCTCAGAATTGGCGGCTCCCAACTGATGGACGCCGAAGCCCCAGGGCCAACGCTGGAGAGACTGACCCCACGCATCCGCGAGACCGCGCGATTGCTGTGGGGCATCTATGTCGGTTTGACCGCGTTAGATGTGCTCTTGCTCGTCTTTGTCGGGAGGCTCAGCTGGTTCGACGCGGTCGCCCATGCGTTCACCACGCTCTCCACAGGAGGGTTCTCCACGAAAGATAGGGGGTTCGAGAGCTTCTCCGCTGCAGCCCAATGGATCACCGTGCTGTTTATGGTTATAGGAGGGCTCAACTTCGCGCTGCTCTATAGAGCTCTCATGTGTCGTCAGCTGCGCGCTCTGGTCACCGACACAGAAGCACGCTTCTATGGGGCGCTCTTGCTGGGAGCCGCTGGAGCTCTTCTCGTGAGTGTGGGGGTCGGGCTCGAAAATCTTAGACATAGCGTATTTCAAGCCGTCAGCATCATGACCACAACAGGATATGCGAGTACGGATTTTGAGCACTGGACCCCCGCAGCGAAGATGATCTTGCTCGTCTTGATGTTTCTTGGGGGGTGCGCAGGGAGCACAGCGGGTTCGATCAAAGTGATTCGGACGTGGCTGGTCTTCCGGTTCATCATTCGGGAGACAAGAAACGTCATTCATCCCCAAGCGGTCTTGCCCATCCGGGTCAGCGGACGGGTGGTGAGCGAAGAGATCGCGCGAGCGGTCACAGTCTTCGCGATTTTGTATGTGACGATCTTTGCTTTGGGAAGTGTGGTGCTCTTGTGGGATGGGGCACGTGCTGGGCTGAATATCAGTATAGTTGAAGCAGCCAGCGCGGTGGCGGCGACATTGGGCAACGTCGGCCCGGGGTTTGGGGTCGTCGGGCCGATGGGGACCTATGCCCCGCTGCCGGCGACTTCGAAAGCCCTGTTAATATTTCTCATGTGGGCCGGCAGATTAGAGCTCTTCCCCGTCATTGTGCTCTTTGTACGCAGCTACTGGAAGGGATAAGATGCGCGCGTTTATCGTGTTAGGACATAAAGCCCCGGTGATGCCCCAGTTCTCCCTGAATGATCTGCCCGGCAGTGCCGGACGATTAGATATTCTCTGTCGGTGTGTCACGGCCGCGTTCTGTCTGTCGCACGGGATCCGCCGCGATGTCGCAGTCTATCTTGTCTTACAGAATCAAATTATGCTGCGCTTTGAGGGGGCTTCGTTAAGACATCTCAACCCCGATGAGCGCTCCACCGCCGCGCTCATTCAAAGAGCTCTCAAATCGTTCATCGAGCGCACGGGCTCCACGCGAGAGCTCGAGAGCACACCGGGGATCTTTATCTCTGCGGGAGGGCTCTCCGACGCGCTGGCGCGCGTGACGAGCTTAGGGCTGACGGCCTATTGGCTGCACGAGCGGGGCGTCCCCATCCGTCAGAGTGAGCTCGAGCCCAACGCGGCGTTCGTCTTGAGTGACCATCTTGAGTTTTCCCCTGAAGAGGCCGCGATCTTAAGGGGGCTGCCCCAGCTGAGCTTGGGGCCCCTGTCGCTCCATGCCGATCACTGTATTGTCATTGCGCATAACGAGCTGGATTTGCGAGCGGGGCTTGCATCTTCCAGCCCTTTGGTCTAAGATTAAGAAAATATGAGGGAACACGAAGGATCGGGCTTCATGGAAGTGCGCGAGGTCCCGCTCGATCTGTTGCATGAGCATGAGCAGATCGAGAGCGAGCGCCTCCGCCAGATCCGTGACGAGATTCAACGAGAGGGCAAGCTGCGCCATCCCATCTTGGTTGATAAGCGTTTCTTCGTGATCCTTGATGGGCACCATCGCTTTCGCGCTTATAAAGAGCTGGGGTTCGAGACGATCCCCTGTCTCTTGGTAGATTATCAGTCGGAGATCGTCTCGGTGCGGCCGCGCCGGCCCGATATAGCTGTCTCCAAAGACGAAGTGATCCGGCGCGCCTTGGAGGGCAGGCTCTTTCCCCCCAAGACCACCCAGCATATTCTGCACGTCTCTGTGCCCTCATGATCGAGTTGTCTTGCCCCATGGGATGGGAGTACAATAAAGAGAGATGCACAACGGAGATGATCTCTTGAAGGACGTTTCATCGAGCGGATCGCCCCAGAAAGATCGCGTGGAGATGGTGCGACGCCTCGAGGCACAAGGCATCACCGATCAGAAAGTCTTAGAGGTTATGCGTCGCATCCCACGGCATCTGTTCATCGCTAACGCTCTGTGGGATCATGCGTATGCCGATCATCCCGTACCCATTGACCGGGGGCAGACGATCTCTCAGCCGTATATTGTCGCCCTGATGACCCAAGCGCTCCGTCTAGAGAAGACCGATCGAGTGCTGGAGATCGGCACGGGCTCGGGGTATCAAACGGCGATCTTAGCCGAGCTCGCTCAACACGTCTACACGATCGAGCGCTTTGCGGAGCTCTCCGAGAAAGCACAAAAGCTCTTAGCCGACGCAGGGTATACGAACATCAGCTTTCGTGTGGGTGACGGGACGTTGGGGTGGCCGGAAGAGGCACCATTTGACAAGATCATCGTCACCGCAGCTGCGCCGGAGGTGCCAGCGGCCCTGCTTGAGCAGTTGGCGGAGGGAGGGCGCCTGGTCATCCCCGTGGGAGGGCGCCAGCTCCAGACGCTCCTTGCTCTCACAAAAGAGCATGGGAAGCTTCAGAAAGAGGAGCTCTGCGCGTGCAGCTTCTTGCCACTCATCGGGAGAGAGGGCTGGCCGGATCAAGAAACATGGCTGCAGCAGCTCCTGTAGGCAGGGAAGGGGGATACACAGAAAGAACTCAAGAGTGCTATCTACATTCTCAATCTCAAGAAACACCAGGGAGGTAAAGATAGCATATGAAAACCGTGAAGAAGACGCAGTTCTTTGTGATTGGGATACTCTTCGTTATTGGGACGCTCTTGACGGGCTGTGGTGGCAGAGTCAAGCCGCCGACGGCTGTTATCACCAGCCCGCAGAGCGGCGCTCAGTTCACAGTCAATCAATCTATTGAGTTTAGCGGATCGGCCAAGGACGACGCGGGCAAAGAAGTCACCAAAGATATCGTCTACGAATGGGATTTTGGCGACGGCACGAAAGGAACCGGCCAGACCGTCTCTCACGCCTACAGCACCAGTGGAACGTACACCGTGAAGCTGACGGTGAAGACGACAGCGCAAGCGAAAGAGACGAGCCCCAGGCTCGAATCAAAGCAGACGGCTCAGATCGAGATCACCGTGACGCCAGCGCTCTCGGTGGCGATCTCGGCGAGCGTCACTGAAGGGCCGGCGCCGTTAGAAGTGTCGTTTACTGCAGAAGTCCAAGGCACGGCAGCAAGCTATACCTGGGACTTCGGCGATGGCACGACGAGCACTGAAGCCAACCCCAGGCACACGTTCACAACTGAGGGCACGTACACGGTGAAGCTTGTCGTGACTGGCTCTGACGGCACCACAGCTTCTGCTGAAAAGACGATCACGGTGACGGCGCCGCAGCAGTCCTCCCAAGGGCAGCTGCACATCGTCAAGATGGTCAGCACCAAAGACGGTCGTCAGTTCTTCGATCCGGCGGAGCTGACCATTAAAGTCGGCGACACGGTCCGGTGGGTGAACGAGTGTGAGCCGGGCGTAGCGTGTGTCCATTCGGCTCAAGCCTATCCTGACAAGATCCCCGCGGGGGCAGAAGCGTTTGACTCCGGGTTGTTGACGGAGCAAGGCCAACAATATGAGCACACGTTCACCGTCCCTGGGGAGTACGAGTACTTCTGTTTGCTCCATGAAGCCCTGGGGATGAAAGGGAAGGTCATTGTGCAGCCATAGGAGAGTAGAGAAGCCCCTCATCCCAGTTGTGGGGTGAGGGCCTTTTTCTATGGTCAAAATAATAGACTTGCGCAGCGATACGGTCACCAAGCCCACGCCCGCGATGCGGCGCGCCATGGCCGAAGCCGAGGTCGGCGACGACGTCTTCGGGGAAGACCCGACCGTCAACGCCCTGCAAAGACGCGCAGCCGAACTCTTCGGCTGCGAAGCAGCGCTCTTTGTCCCTTCAGGGACGATGGGGAATCAGATCGCCATCAAAGTCCACACCCAGCCCGGCGACGAAGTTATTCTCGAAGAAGCTTCGCATATTTTTAATGCAGAGATGGCCATGATGGGGGCGTTTTCGGGAGTGATCCCGCGCCCCATCCCCAGCGAGCGGGGGTTCTTGCGCTGGGCTCAGATCGAAGCTGCTATTCGCCCTAAAGTCTATTACTACGCCCAGACACGACTGATCTGTCTAGAGAACACCCATAACTTCAAGGGCGGAGGGGTCTATCCCCTGGAGTGGGCCGGGGAGATCATAGAGAGAGCCCATGAGCGCGGCTTGGCTGTGCATCTAGATGGAGCGCGCATCTTTCATGCTGCGGTCGCGACGGGGCTTTCGGTCAAAGAGCTCACGGAGGGCTTTGATTCCGTGATGTTTTGTCTCTCCAAAGGGCTGGGAGCGCCGGTGGGCTCGATGCTTGTGGGGTCAGCAGAATTTATCGAGAAGGCCCGAAGGGTTCGCAAGATGCTCGGCGGCGGGATGCGCCAAGCTGGGATGCTCGCGGCCGCGGGGCTCTATGCGTTAGAGCATCACGTCGAGCGTCTTGCGGAAGATCACGAGAACGCCAAACTCTTGGCACAAGCCCTGCAAGAGATTCCCGAGGTGCACGTGGAGCCCGTTGAGACAAATATTGTTATCTTTGAGCTGGCCAAGACGCCTGCTGAAAGGCTCATCGCCGAGCTGAAGAAGCGCTCTATCTTGGCGTTGGCGATCGGGTCGCGGCGGGTGCGCTTGGTGACGCATCTTGACGTGTCACAAGACGACGTCCTCCACGCCGCTCAAGCCATCCGAGAGATCCTCAGCTGAAGAGACACAATCGCATTGAAACTTTTGTCCGTCTCAATAGTATTTATATCGGTCCAGCCCTCTAGGCATGAAGAGCGCTTCGTGCTATAATGGGTCGGACCGAAGGAGGCCATCTATGCGCGCAGCCATGAGCCGACGTACGTTTCTGCACGCCCTGGGCGTGACAGTGGGGGCTTTGCTTGTAGGGCGCACTGGGGGCTACGGCCAGCAGACGCTCACCCTTGGGGTTTTAGGCAGCACAAGCACGCCATTGGGACAGGGGATCATCACCGGGGCGCAGCTCGCTGCCGAGGAATTGAAGTTCAGAGTTCTCGTGGGAGACTTGGGAAGCGAGACCGATCCTGCGCGCGCCCGCGCGGTGCTCGGCGAGCTCACTAGCAAAGGGGCCGACGCCATCGTAGGCCTCTCTCGCTCAGAGACGATACCAGAGCTCTTGAAAGACATCCCGACCTTGAAGAAGCCGCTGGTGATCACAGGGACACCGCTGTTGGGCACTGACGCTGTCGCGGGGGACTTTGCTAAGTACAAATATATCTTCCGCGCAGGCATCGTCAATAGTGCTGCGCAAGCTTTCGATGGCGGCGAGTTTGGTCGAGAATTTTTAGTTGGGGAACTGATCAAGAAAAAAGTGCTGCCGTCGAACGCCGTTGCCCTGGTGGGCGACTCCTCCAAGCAGAGCGCAGACTTTCGCGCGGCGCTCTTGCCCAGGCTGACGCGAGCAGGCTTGGACGTCGTGGGCAATCTTGCCGATGGCCAAGCTGCCCCTCTGTTGGAGCGCCTGCAGAAGATCAATGTGCCGGCAGCGATCACGGCATTCTTCGACGCGAAAGTTGGGGCAGAGTTCGCCCGAGGCTGGTCGGCCAATAGAGTCAAAGTTGCCCTCTTTGGCTGGAACGAAGCGTTGCTCTCTGATGACCTCAAGGGCGCTGCCGCCGGCTCTGTTCTAGTAGACTTTGTCGGCGAGACCGCCAAAGTGGGCCCCAAGACCCTCGAGTTCTACCAAAAATACCAAGCGAATTTTCGAGCACGACCGGCCTTTACGGCAGCTACAACGTATGATGCTGTCTATGCGCTCGCTGATGCGCTCGCGCGCGCTCGCACGACCGACGCCGAGGCGCTCGTCACGGCCCTAGAAGGCGCGAAAGTGCATGGCGTCGTGGGTCTGATCCGGTTCTATAGTGTCGAAGAGCAGCAGCGGGACCCGCTCAAATTGGCGGTCGCCCACGATCAAGTCTATGGGATCAACAAGACGGGCGGGACCCCAGCGTTTGACGGCGTGCGTCCCTTTTATACCCAGCTCACACCGGACGGGCGGCGGATCGTGCTCTATCCCTATGAGTATGCAACCGGCTCGTACGTTCTGCCGCCGCATTTTAGATAAAAAGATTTAAAGATTTGAGGAGGTCGAACGTATGGGACGCAGGGGAAATCGCGTCGGTCGGGTGCTCCTTGCTGCTTTTCTTGTGGTCGTCATTGGTCTGAACACGCCAGGGCTGCTGTCGCAATCGCAGATTGAAAGTCCTGAAGCCCCGCGCGTGACCTATGTGCTTCTCCCCAAGACCCGGTGTGTGGTCGCGCCGCCGGGGTTGCCTGCTGACAATTGCCCTCCAGGGACCCTCCCCCCACGAGAGACGTCTATCAACTGGATCGCCGCCGACGGAAGCGACTTTGAGGGAGCTATCGGATACCGAGATATAAATAGAGATATCGTCAAAGTCTCTTTCCGCGTGCTTGAGGCAACGGACGTGAAAGACGCCCCGCCTGGGACGTTTAAAGTCGGGCAAATCTTCAGCTTTGAGCCCCCGGCCCAGCCCAGCGACACAGGAGAGTTCGGCTTCCGCATCTTCACCAATGTGCCGCAGGACGTCACCCTCGAAGTGACCCTCGAAGACGCCAAGAAGAACGTCAGTCAGCCCAAGGTCTTCTCGTTCAAGACCGTTGGCCCGGAGCCCATCATCAGCAAGATCATCTTCCCTACGGAGATCCCCTTGGGAGCAAAGCAGAATATCTCGGTGGGATTTGTAGATCGTGAGGGCCAGCTGAGTCGGGTCTATTTTCAGCTGGTCAACTTCGATCCCCAGCGCGTGGGGGATTGCGACCTTCCCATCGACCCTAGCGGCATCGACGTGAGCGAGAAGGTCCTGGGCGACAAGGAGGGTGAACTGAGCTTCTCTCTCGTATGCAACAGCGCGCAGCGCCTCAAGCTCAACGTCGTTCTCGTAGATCGCCAAGGCAATCGCAGTGAGCGGAGCGTCCTGCGCCAACAGAGCATCTTCGAGTTTATCGCAGGGCGCAAGATCGCCGACGGACTCTTCTTCCTTGATCAATTTGGTCGAGACGGCGCTGAGCCTGGGACGTTTCGTCGCCCCCAAGGGATCGCCGTGGACAGCAAAGGGTCCATCTACGTCGCTGATACGGAGAACCATCGGATTCAGCGATTCGATCCTGCGACGTTCAAGCTGAACGAGAAGCTCCCTACTGTTGCATGGGGCAGTCAGTGCCTCTTGCGCACAGGAGATGGTTGTCGTGATCCCGATGGCGGTGGCCCGCTCATCCCTGGCGACGGGCAGTTTAATGGCCCAACAGATGTCGTCGTCGATGCGGCAGGCAATGTCTATGTCGTGGACAGCGGCAATCATCGCATTCAGAAGTTCGACTCGACGGGAAAGTTCTTGGGCAAGTGGGGCACGCGCGGCAGCGGCCCTGGGCAGTTTGAGACCCCCATCAGCATCGCTCTCGATAGCTCAGGGAGATTCGTCTACGTTGTCGATAAAGGGAACCATCGCGTGCAAAAATTTGACGTCAGCAGGTCTCCCGTGCAATTTGTGACCCAATGGGGAAGCCCGTGCAACCTCACGGTGACGCCTCCCACGGGACGCTGCGTGGACCCCGATGGCTCCGGCCCACTCCAAGTGGGCGACGGTCAGTTCTATGAGCCCCAGGCTATCGCCGTAGACAGCGCCGGGAATATCTACGTCTCCGATACGGGCAACCATCGCATACAGAAATTCGACGCGAATGGAAAGTTCTTAACCAAGTGGGGGCGCAATGGCATTGCCCCAGGGCAGTTTGACGTCCCCCGTGGACTGGCGTTCACCCAACAAGGGGTCTTGCTCGTCGTGGATCAGAACAACCATCGTGTTCAAGAGTTCACTCTCGACGGCACTTTTGTGCGCCAGTGGGGGGAACAAGGCTCTGGGGAAGGAGAATTCAAAGCCCCTCAAGACATCGCAGGAGACAGCGCCGGCAATCTCTATATCGTTGAGCTCTTGAATAACCGTGTGCAAAAGCTTGGGGACTTAAAATAATCTGCCCCGTCTGAGAGAAGCTGGGGCGACAAGGAGGCGGCCATGCGCCATACTATGAGAGTGCTCGCCGTCGCTGTTGTAGTGGGCGCGCTCAGCGCCATGGGGGTAGCGCAAAGCACGCTCTTACAATTAGTCTTCCGTGTGCCCGACGGCAGCCCCATTCGGTCTTCACCCGTGATCGATCTTGCCAAGAACGCCATCTATTTTGGGGCCGATGACGGCAATCTCTATGCGATCCCTTTAGAGAGCGCCGAGCAACCGCGACGCCCTAAGTGGGTCTTCTCCCCTGACCCAGACCCCACCAAACGTCGTCCCATGCGCACTCCACCGGTCATTGACGAGGCGCGCAACAGAATCTATATCGGAGCTGATGATGGCAAACTCTATGCTGTAGACCGAGACACCGGACAACCCGTTGAGGGGTTCAATGCCCTTGCTCGATCTGCTCCTATCCGTGTGCCTCCGACTTTAGATCAGCCTCGTGGCGTGCTTTATGTGGGTGCAGACGATCAACAAGTGCTGGCGCTCAAAGCTGTCGATGGCGCATTAGCGCCTCAGGGGAACCCTACGTTCAACGCCGCCAAAGGGGCCATCCGCGCCGCGCCCGTGATTGACTTCGTCAAAACAGCAGTCTATTTTGGCTCCGACGACGGCAAATTCTACGCCATTGATCGAGAGGACTTTACGCGCAACCGTTTCAGCCCTGTAGAAATCAATAGTCCCATCCGGGGCTCCCCGCTCTTGGATCTTCTTCTTGGGACGGAAGCTGCGATCTACTTCGGTGCGGACAACGGCGTCTTCTACGCGATTGATCGTGAAGGGAAAGAGCTCTATAAGTTCGAGACGCGCGGGCCGGTGCGCACCAGAGCGACCGTAGACCCTGTCAAGAATGCCGTCTACTTCGTCTCCGACGACGGCAAGCTCTACGCGCTCTTCCGCACCGATGAGAAAGATAGCAGGGGCCAAGTCATCCCCGGCCGGAAGCACGGCACGCAAAAATTCGCGTTCACCGTCGTCACCGATGGCAGCCCCAATCCCTTCGATGGCGACCTGCCACGCTCTTCTCCGGTCGTAGACCGCCGTCTAGGAGCCACAGGGACGGGAACGATCATCGTCGGCTCGGTAGACGGCAATCTCTACGGGGTTGATCCCGACAGCGGGCGCTTGCGCTTTCTGCACTCGGTGCCCGGCGCGGGCACCGATCCGCGGGCGGCCATCCGCACCACCCCGGCTCTCTACGTCCGTGGGCCTGGGTCATTCTTGGATATCTATGTCGGTGCCGACGATGGGGGGCTCTATATAGTCACGCGGCGCCCTTAGGGGCTAAAATAGCTCTGAGAAAATCTTTCAGGAGGTGGCATGCATGAGCACAGGGTACATGAGGGGCAGAGCGATGCTGGGTCTAGGGATCATTACGATCGTCGGTATTTTGTTGTGGGGAGTTGGGTCGAGTCGTCTGACGGGATGGAGCCAAGGGGGAGCCCCGGCCTTGCCCGAGCTGCACCCTATCAGCTTAGTGCTCAGCCCCGCCTCCCCGGTTGATAAGGGCGTCTCTATAGCGGCTCGCACCAAGATCGTCAACACCGGCGGCAGCGCCGCGCCACGCTTCTCTGTAGAATTTTCTTATCGGGTCAAGAGCGATCCCCCTCGCCCGTGGGTGAGCTTCCCCGACGGCAAAGGGCTCATTATACTCTCGGCCGGGCTTGCCCCTCGTGACCAAGCGATCACCGTCGAGGGGACGCTGGACACCTCAAAGGCCGAAATCGAGCCAGGCACTTATGAAATTCGAGTCTTGGTCGATTCCACCAATCAGATCTCTGAAGAGGACGAGACGAACAACGAGTTGATCGTGGGGGTACAGATACGTCCGTCGCAGCTGAACAAGCCCGATCTTGTCCCGATCGCGCTCTCCTTCACCCCGCCATCCCCCCTTGATATTGATGGTCGGACAACCGTGACGGTGACGCTGCGCAACAGCGGTCCTGTAGACGCGGGTGCCTTCGAAGTGCAGTATCTCTTCTGCAAGCTCCCCACGCCGCGCAGCACCTGCACGCCGGCTCAGCTCATCGAGTTCGGGCGGGCGAGCGTTTCAGGGCTAAAATCAGGAGAAGAACGCTCAGAAAAGACAGAATTCCCCAACCCCCGCGACCCCAGCACCGTCAAGCTCGATCCCGGCACATATCTTATCCAAGTGCGAGTAGACCCCACAAGCAAAGAGCAGCCCAACGGCGCTGTCGAAGAGCAAGACGAAGCGAATAATACCCTCACAGCATCTCTGATGGTCAAGGGTCCGGAGCTCCACCCTGAGAGCATCATGCTCACTCCCACGCCGCTGCGCACCGGCGATGAGGCGCTCATCACCGTACAAATTGCCAACGCGGGCATGGCTCCAGCGGAGAACGTCACAGTAGCGTTCTCTGTCGATGGGCGGCGCTTCGCGACCGCGACCGTGCCCCAGATACCCGCAGCCTCTCCCAATGAGCCCGCTCGTCAAGCTGTCCAAGTCAGCCTCAAGACAGCGGAGCTCTCGTTGCAGCCTGGCGCACACGAGCTACGGGTCGTCGTCGACCCTGATGATCGCATCAGTGAGCTTGATGAGTCAAATAATACGCTGGCGACGGCGCTGACTCTCCAGCCCCCCTTGCCCCAGCTGCCCGAGCTCACCCCCAAGAGCCTCCTCGTGACCCCGGCCTCACCCGTTGAGCAAGGGAAGGGCACAGTCACAGCGGAGCTCATCAACACCGGCTTGCGGGTCGCTGAAGCGTTCGACATTGAGTTTTCTGTGCGCGAGGCCGGGCGAGCCCGCTGGAACCCCATACCGTGTATAGCCAACTGCACCAATAATAAGCTCAATCCCAATGCTGAGCTGACCGCCCAAGCGCAGCTACCTTCGCTGGCCCCAGGGGCTTATGAGGTCCGCGTCGTTGTGGACCCCCAGGGGCGCGTCGCTGAACTCGACGAGACGAATAACGAAATGCTCATAGGCTTCCGTGTCATTCGACCGCGCCGGCCCGATCTGACGATCACGGAGCTCGCGTTCGATCCGCCCTCGCTGGCGGCGCACCGTGGGCAGCCCGTCCGTATTCTCTTCACCGTCGAGAACATCGGCGATGCCCCAGCTGACGCCTCAGAAGCTCAGTGTACGTACCGTCGCCTAGAGGACATCACAAGCATACCCGTTCCCTTTGCGAAGGTCTCCGTGCCGGCCCTCATCGCGGGCGGCAAGTTTGCCGCAGCGTGTCGGCTGGAGACGGGGCCGCCGCTGCGCCCGGGCTTCTATGAGCTCACGGTAACGGTAGATCCCCAGAACCGTATAGAAGAGCAAAACGAAGGGAATAATATTGCGACCAGCGGCACAGGGATCCCGGGCCAACCGGGCCAGGGGCAAGCTCTCCTCATCTTCGGGCCTGATCTCATCCCCGATCGCGCCACGTTCAAAGCCAAGCGCCCCAAGACCCCAGAGACTATAGCCATGCCGCTCAGCCTTGAAATCACCCAAGGCGAGCTGCTCGAGCTTGAAGTGACCGTCAGAAATGTCGGACAAATCCCGGCCGGCGGCTTCGACGTCGCCTTCTGCATTCGAGAATATTTCTCTCAGCAACCGTGCACAGAAGTCGGAACGCGATCCCGCACGACGGGCTTAGGGCTGACCGATGAGTTCATCGCCAAGACTCAAGTGAGCACTGAGCCCTTGGCGCCGGGAGTCTACGAGCTCGGGGTCCTCGTTGACCCGCCCACGCCGGAGCAGCCCTTTGGACGCGTCGAAGAAGTCAGCGAGCACAACAATAGTATCGGCGGGCCTCGGGGCACCCGTGGCTTCCAAGTCCTCATAGTCGGGAAACCCGATCTGACCTTCCGCGAGTCGTTGGTCTTCCAGCCCAGCGGAGCCGTGCCCATTGGCACACCGTTGGGAGTCTTCGCTGATGTCCAAAACATCGGAGCAGGACGGACAACCCGCGACTTTAAGGTCGAATACGCCTTCCGACGCGTGGACGACCCTGCTCAGCCCACCCCAGACTTTACGGTCTTTGGCACAGCGACGATCACCGAGCTTGATGTAGGCCCGGAGAAGGCCAAGCAAGTCAAGGCCGAGCTCGATACGCGCAATCTCGCCCCAGGACTCTACGAGATCCGCGTCACGCTCGATCCGGATAATCTCATCCCGGAGCTGAACGAGACGAATAACATACAGACAGCTCGGGTGGTCATCGGCGGAGGTGTTGGATTGGTGGACCTCGCCGCGGTCAGCTTGACTATGACCCCCAATCAACCAATAGTATCTCGTGGGCAGATCGTGCGGTTCTCTGCAGTGATCGCCAATCTGGGGTCTGCTCCTTCGGGGCCGTTCACGGTTGAGTTCAGCTATCGCGATCTGATGGGGGCGTCAGGGACGGAGCCGGTCTTCAGCCGTCAAACGGTGTCGAACTTAGAAGGTGGAGCACGGACGACGCTCGTGGCCCATCTGAACACGATCTCGCTCTCCCCTGGGACGTATGAGATCGCCGTCACTGTAGATCCGGAGAACCGCATCTCCGAGCCGAATGAGACCAACAATCGCCTGGTGATCTTTCTCACTGTTAACTAAGATGAGAGCGGGCCTTAACCTGGTGATCGAACCGCGCCTTCAGGGAGATATTCAGGGAGACCCCGCCCAGGCCCTGAAGGGAAGGATGCATCAACCCGTGGTTAAGGCCCTCTCTTCACTTTTAGATGAGAACAAGGAGGCCATCATGAGACGCACACTCGTGTTCTTCATACTTGTGGGGATCGCCACAGGAGCGCTCGCCCAACAGGGCGGCTTCTTTCAGAACTATCCCGGCGGCGCAAGCAAGTCCGTCTACAAGATCACCCAAGAGAAATCAAGCTATCCCATTCTCCTCACGATGGAGATCCAACCGAGCTCTTCGGATACGTTCACCGTGAAGACAACGAACGAAGTCACGGGCACCCGGGCAGACCTAGAGCGCGGCGTGCTCGAAGGGTTGGCGCGCGCTCAGCTTGAGGTCAACAGCGAATCTCTCACGGCCCTGAGAAGATTCCTCCCCGATATTCAGCCCAATACAGTCTATGTGCTCCCCAACGGGGCGCGCTTTGAAGCGGGCGAACGCGATAAGATCGCGGGGGTGGACGTCATCCGTGGGGTGCTCACCGACCCCAAAAAGCCCAATCAGCGCACTCTGTTAGCCCTGACGCTCAACAGAGCCGTGCCGTTCCCCCCGCTCTTGCAGATTGACGAGCGCCGCGGATTGCTCTTTGTAAGAGTGTTTACGCTCGAACTGATAGAGTTTTCGATACGCCCGTGATATGCTGCGCGATCTGACGCTCTTAGCTGTGCGCAATCTTGCGGCGCGCAAAGCCCGCAGCGCGCTCACGCTGATTGGGATCGCCATCGGCATCACGGCCGTAGTGTCGCTGGTCTCGCTGAGTTTAGGAGCGCAACGCGCGATTGAACGAGAGTTTGCCAAGCTGGGCGCCGATGTCGTTCTAGTCGTACCCGCGGGGAGCTTGGGCGAGCCCAGGCCGGTCCAGCTTGATCTGGCTTTGTTCAAAGATATCTCCGGGGTGAGGAGCGTCGGAGCAGTGCGGCGCGAGATACTCTCTGTCAAGAGCGCGTCAACCCCAGGATTTCTCAACGTCGTGGGAATTCTCACAGAAAGAGGGCTTTCAGGAGAGCTCTTTGGCGGACTTGAGATAGCTTCAGGGAGGCTCTTTGCGCCCGATCAAGACGAAGTCGTGCTCGGCGAGGGCGCCGCGCGCGATCTGAAAGTAACACCCGGCGAGAGCGTTACTATTCAGGGTCGCCCGTTTCGCGTCGTTGGCCTTCTTAAGCGCACGGGCAATGACCAAGACGACCATGCACTGTATCTAGCGCTGGGGAAGCTCGAAGAGCTCGTGGACGAGAAGGGCTTGATCTCGCTCGTGTTTGTGCGAGCCGCCCCAGAGAGAGATCCAACAGCGTTGGCCCAAGAGATCCAAAGAGTGTTGAGAGAGTCTGTTGCCGAGCGAGAGTTTGTGGTGCGGTCGTCGAAGCAACTCAGCGACTTGGTGAGCGGGGTGTTGACAGTGCTGCGGTGGACGCTTGGGGCAATTGCAGGGATCTCCCTGCTGGTGGGTGGGATCGGGCTCACGAATACAATGCTCATGGTGATCGTGGAGCGCACGCACGAGATCGGGATTCTCAGGGCCATGGGCGCCAGGCGCAGTCACATTATGGTGCTTGTTCTCATAGAATCGGGCATGCTGGGGCTGGCGGGGGGGCTCGTTGGGCTGCTTGTTGGCGGAGCGATGGCCCAGTCTGTCGCTATCGCTGCTCAGCAGCTTCTCAGAACAGATCTAGTCAGTGCTGCATTGGACGGGGTGCTCATCCTAGGGGCTTTGGGGCTTTCGGCGTTCTTGGGAGCAGCGGCGGGGCTATGGCCGGCATGGCAGGCGGCACGACTTGATCCTGCGCAAGCTCTGCGCTATGAATAATTATGAATAATATAGTATAATAAACTCCCTATGGCCGCAGCGAAGGATCGTCAGATACGCTCTATACTTGAGGCGCTTGGCGCACCCAACGGGCGCGATCTTCTCACCCGCACTGACGCACTCCTGCGCACCTTAGGCGTCTGGGAAGTTGCCCATCGCCTGCGCCCACTTCTGTGTGAACGCCCTCAGGAAGCGTCAGCGTTTTTAGAATATCTGGCCCAAGAATATCCAGCAACAGCGGATCGCATCCAAATTCTGCTTACGGCCACTAAGGGCGAGGATAAAGACTTGCTCAAGCGCGAGTTCGGTGGAGATTAAACACTACAGGAGGTTACGCTCTATGCAGATCACATTCATCGGTCACGCCGCCGTCGAGATCAAAACAGATCAGCACTCCATACTCATAGACCCGTTCATCACCGGAAACCCAGTTGCCAAGCACAAACCAGAAGATTTTCACCCCGATGCTATTCTCTTAACCCATGGCCACAGCGACCATCTTGGGGACGCCATTGCGATCAGCAAGCGCACTGGCGCCCCAATCATCGCGATCTTTGAGCTCGCCACATACTGTCAGTCTCAGGGGGCCAAAGCCATCGGGATGAACATGGGCGGGCCGGGTCGCTTCTCCTTCGGAACCGTGCAGCTCACCCCTGCTTTCCATAGCTCCAGCCATGACGGACATTACTTGGGCGACCCCTGCGGGATCGTGCTCACGACCCTTGAGAACCGCAAGATTTATCACGCGGGCGACACTGCGCTCTTTGGCGACATGGCCCTCATCGGAAAACTCGGACTGGATATAGCGTTTCTCCCCATCGGCAGCTACTATACTATGGACCCTGAGGCCGCTGGAGAAGCCGTGCAGTTGCTCAAACCCAAGACGGTCATCCCCATTCACTACAACACCCTGCCCGCGATCCAGCAGGACCCCCAACAGTTCAAAGCAAAAGTGGAGGCACAGACCAAAACACACGTGATCATCTTGCGCCCCGGCGAAAGCTGGACAGTTTGAGTGAGGGAGCCCGCTGTTATTGAAAAGCTGTGACGGCTGTCGCCCTTGACACGGTGAGGGCACTGCCCCATAATGCTCTGATGAGCGACAGAAGACGCCCAAGCGGAGTGCGCATCACGTTGCGGCACGCCGCGAAAGCGTTATAATCTCCATGAGAAGGGACTTCTCGTTCCAGCGGCCCGCTCAGCGTGTGACCGATTGGAGTCAGACGTCCAAGAAAGTTTAAGAGAAAGAGATTGAAGAAAGGGGAACGATGGCGCAGAAGACTCGCACGACCAAGACCACGCCGACTGCCAACGAGACGGTCGAGTTCTTCGGGGGCGACGAGCTGCGGATTCGCTGTTTTTTAGATAAATATGCCCTGCGCGATCTGTCGGGAAAGATCATAGAGAAGACACCACTAGAGATGTGGGAGCGTGTGGCGCGCGAGATCGCGTCAGTAGAGACTGATCCCAAGAAGCGTCGCGAGTGGGAGAAGAGATTCTCTTGGCTCTTGGAAGACTTTCGGTTTATCCCTGGGGGACGGATTATGTTTGGTGCGGGGCAGCCCCGACGCGCTACGTTGCTCAACTGTTACGTCATTCCCATTAAAGAAGATTCTATTGAAGGAATCTTCGAGTGGTGTAAAGAAGCCGCGCGAACATATTCTCTTGGGGGCGGCGTCGGCACGGATATCTCTATCTTGCGCCCCAAAGGCTCCCCCGTCAATAACTCGGCGATCTATTCTTCAGGTTCAGTCAGCTTCATGGAGCTCTTCTCGACCACAACGGGGACGATCGGACAAAGCGGCCGGCGCGGCGCCCTCATGATCACCATCAGCGTCGACCATCCTGATATATTAGATTTTATCGAGATCAAGAACGATCCGGAGCGTCGCAAAGTCCAGTATGCCAATATCAGCGTGCGGGTCACCGACGAGTTCATGAGAGCTGTGGAGCGCGACGAAGAGTTCCTGCTGCGTTATGAGAGTGAGCGAATCGGGCGGTTTGAGAAGAGGGTTCGGGCGCGCGAGATCTGGGAGAAGCTCGTGAAGAACGCGTGGGCCTCTGCCGAGCCGGGGGTGATCTTCTGGGACACGGTCAAGCGCGAGTCTACTACCGAATATAACGGCATGGAAGTGATCACGACCAACCCGTGCAGCCTCACAGGGGAGACGCGGGTCTTCACCCCACAGGGGTTGATACGGCTCGATGAACTTGTGCTCTCCGCGACGCTGACACGCCAGATGCCGCGCGTTCTCATTGACCGTCGCGCTCAAGACAAGAGGGGCATTGAGGCAGTCGCCGCCGATCGCGTAGCCTTCACAGGGATCAAGCCGATCTGGCGAGTCGAGACCTCTTCGGGGTTCACGCTGAGGGGTACGTGCGAGCACAAGGTCAAAGTCCTCAACAGCTCAGAGTATGACCCGGAGCACCAGTCATATGGCTGGAAGCGCATAGACGAGCTACGCCCCGGCGATCTCTTAGCTTTGCCTGATCTGAACGATGAGACTTGGATAGAGCAGGTCTTCAGCGGTCGTTCCTGGGAGCTCCACATCGATGAGAGCTATGTCCAGCCGCGTCGGCGAGATGCCCACTATCGCTTCATAAATATCCCCAAGCGCTGGACAGAGGACTTGGCGTATCTGTTGGGATATGCTGTGGGCGATGGCCGGCCTCACAGCAAGCGTCTCGATTTTGCTGCACCGTTCCAACGCCTGCTCCAGCAGCTAGGGCTTCACCCGGAGAAGGGCGTGGCCAAGCATGTGCCGGAGACGATCTTCCGCGCCCCACAGGAGATCACCGCAGCGTTCTTGCGTGGGCTCTTCGACGCCGACGGCACAGTCTCCAATCCCTCCCAGCGCCCCATGATCTCACTCTCCTCGATCTCGCGACAGCTCATCGAAGAGGTGCAGCTATTGCTCCTGCAATTTGGCATCTTCTCCAGCATCACTATCTACAAAGCTGCTGACAAGAACAGATGCCGGACGACGCCGTTTTGCTATCGTACAGTCAGCGGAGAAGAGCGCATCTATCAAGCGAAGCACGATCTCCATAAGCTTTGCATCACGAGCTATCCGTGCTTGGAGCGCTTCTCTCGGTATATCGGGAGTGCGCTCACGGCCCGAAAGCACAAGATCGCGGCACTGCTCGCGCACCGCACCATGCCGCTCCGCCCTGTGACGACCACTACCAAAGTCACGCGAGTCGTTCCAGAAGAAGTCTGCGAACCCGTCTACGATCTGACGGTCCTCGATACAAAATCTTTCTTGGGGAACGGGCTCATCGTGAGCAATTCGGAGATCCCCCTTGAAGCCTACGGCGCGTGCTGTCTGGGCAATATCAATCTTGCGAAATTTGTGCTCGACAGCTTCACTCCCACTGCTCGGGTCGATTGGCCCACCTTAGAAAAAGCCCTGCGCTACGCGGTGCGCTTTTTAGACAACGTGCTCGACTACAACGCCGACAAACACCCGCTGCCGGCGCAACGCGAAGCCTCGCTGAGATCACGCCGGATTGGCGTGGGCTTCACAGGCTTTGGCGATATGCTCATCAAGCTCAATCTCAAATATGACTCCGAGGAAGCTCTCAAGTTCACAGATAAACTCTTCGAGCGCATCAAGCACATCGTCTACGATGAGAGCACAGAGTTAGCTGTGGAAAAGGGGGTTTTTCCGGCGTTCGACTGCGAGCAGCATCTGGGGAGCGCGTTCATCAAGCGTCTCGATCGGGCTCTCATTGAGAAGATCAAGAAGAACGGCTTAAGAAACGCGGCGCTGCTCACGGTGCCGCCGGTGGGGTCCGGATCGGTCTTGGCCGGCTGCTCCTCGGGGATCGAGCCGATCTTTAGTCTGAGCTATGTGAGAAAGTCCAAGTCGCTCAGCAAGAGCGAGTTTGAGGTCAGCCACCCTCTGGTGCGCGCGTACCTGGAGAAGACAGGACTTTCCAGCATCAATGAGCTTCCCCAGACGTTCGTCACGGCGCACGAGATCGAGCCTATGATGCGCGTGCGCATGCAAGCGACCATTCAGAAGCACATTGACCATGCGATCTCCAGCACCGTGAATTTAGCCAAGGACGTCTCGCCCGAGACTATTGGGGATATATACTTTGAAGCGTGGAAGGCCGGGTGCAAGGGGATTACTGTGTATAGAGAGGGCTCGCGCGAGGGAATCCTGCTCACACAAGCAGAGGCCAAAGAGCGCGAAAAACCCGGACGCGCGACGCTCGTGCCGCGCCCACGCCCTAGAGTCGCCAAGGGCAAGACCTACAGAATGAAGACCGAGCTGGGCACAGTCTTCATCACCGTCAACGAAGACGAAGAGGGGATCTTTGAAGTGTTTGTGCAGGGGCTGGGCAAGTCTGGCACTTCAACCGCCGCGTTCACTGAGGCGATCGGACGTTTGATCTCACTGGCGTTGCGCTCTGGGGTCAAGCCCAGCGCGATCATCGATCAATTGAGCTTGATTCGTGGCTCGCGCCCAGTCGTCCAAGAGGACGGCACCGTGGTCTTCTCTGTGCCCGATGCGATCGCGAAAGCACTCGCAGAATATCTCAAAGGTGGGGAGCAGCTGACGCTGCTGGCAGAAGTGAAGCCGCGGCTGCCGCAACCAACGGAGATCAACGGGCACGATGCCAAGCGCGACGTCGAGCTCTGCCCCAGCTGCGGCGGCGTGCTGATGTTCACCAACGGCTGCTATATCTGCAGCGACTGCGGCTTCTCCGAGTGCGATTAGACTGCTCTGGTGCTGGCGGGGAGCCCTCACCCCCAGGCTTCGCCTGGACCGTACGCCGTGCCGCCGTAGGCGGCACGATGAACAGTCCAGACGGAGTCTGGCGAAGCCTGGGGGGAAGGCCGCGCACCGGTGGGTGACGATGCCTGAGCTTCCCGAAGTCGAAACTCTCTGTCGCGCGCTCGCCCAAGAGCTTAAGGGGCACACGCTCATAGCCCTAAAAATCCACGAGCCGCGCTTGCTCCAGAACGCCTCAGAGCGCGAGTTTCAACGCGCGCTCGTCGGCTGTCGTCTGCGCACGATCAAGCGTCGGGCAAAGTTCTTGCTCTTCGACTTTGGGGAGTACACAGCGGTGTTGCACCTGCGCATGACGGGATGGCCGACGCTGCACCCCATAGAGCGCCCACGCTTCATCTTTGAGTTCGACCAAGAGAAGACCCTTTACTTCAGCGACACGCGACGCTTGGCCACGCTGCATCTGATCGAGAGCGCGCGCTTACATAGAGTGCCCCCGTTGGGAGAGCTTGGGATAGAGCCGTTTCAGCCCACGTACACTTTTGAAAACTTTTGGGCACTCTTGCAAACAGACCAAGAGATCAAGAGGCTCTTATTAGATCAGCGCAAGATCGCGGGAGTGGGGAATATTTATGCGTGTGAAGCGCTCTTTGCGAGTAGAATTCACCCGCAGCGTCCGGCGCAAAGCCTTTCACGTGGTGAAGCGCGACGGCTCTTCATCCAGATCGAGAAGATTCTCGCGCAGGCGATCGCCGAGCAAGGGACGTCAGTGCGAACGTATCGGGTGTTGACGGGGGAGCCCGGAAATTTTCAGAATTTTTTGAGAGTCTACGATCGTGCAGACAAGCCGTGCGTAGAGTGTAAGACTCCCCTTGTGCGCATCGAGCAAGGCGGACGTGGGACATATCTGTGCCCCACGTGCCAGAGATAGGGCCCTCACCCCCTGTTTAGACTTACACGCTCTTCGATCTCAAGTCTACATACAGAACATTCCCGCATGCCGTCACGGTATTGCTCGCCGGCACGTCATACTCTATGACCGTGCTTCCGTCAGGCAGCGTCACTTGGATGCGCTGCGTTTCGGAACTATTATTGGTATACACCAAGCACCCGTCGCGCTCGCTGCGCATCCACACCGACGGATTGACAAACTCTAACTTACTGAAGAAGAGGGTGATGAGCGCTGCGGGCGGCCCCTCGGTGATCTGAATTTCTACGGGTACGGTGAGCGGGCTGTTTTGGGCGTTCTCTGCGGTAATGATGATCGCGCTCTCGTAGGTGCCCACGGCTAGATTACCGAGATCTAGGCTGACTTGGATGAGCGCCCGCCCTACGCCTCCAGATGATGAGAGCTTGAGAGAGTCCGTTTGCGCTTGCGCCGACCAAACGAACTCCCCTGACCCAATGTTGGCAATCTCAAGCAGCTGCGGTGCGGGAGCCGGGCCATTGACCTGTGCGACAAACTTCAAGCGCTCTGGAAAGACCCCAATGGTGACGGCTTGGGGCTGCTCTTCCTTGAGGGGCTCGCCCAGTGCGATGCGCCCCTTCCCGTAGGTGTTGTCTGGGCCGTCCTCCCCACGATCAGCGGCGCGCGACGCGAGAAAATCCGCGATCTCCTTAGGGCCCCAGGCAGGGCGAATGCTCTTGACGAGAGCCGCAGCGCCCGCTGCGTGCGGGCTGGCCGCTGAAGTGCCGAAGAACGGCCTAAACGTCACGGTGCGCACGCCATCGGGGGCGGAAAAATCGGGCTTGATGCGCCCGTCTTTAGTCGGCCCGCGCGAACTATACCGTCGCGCAGCATCATTGCGAAAGTCCACTGCTCCGATGCTGAACGCGCTAGGAGATACAGCCGGCTCGAAGACCCCAACGCTTCCCTCAAAGACTAAATATTCCGGCTCGATGTTTATAAGAGAGATATCAAGCCGAGCGGGCTTGGTCCCAGTGCGCTGGCGAATCTTTAAGTGATATCTTCCCGAATCGCGCGCGGTGAAGAAGAGCACTCGCGACGGCCAGCCGAAGCGCAACTGACCCCCGCTGGCGCGCCGCCGCCCCGCGTTGTCAAAGAGCAAGAGCTCATAGTTCTCTGTAGCCCGGCCGCACTTGTCCTCCCAGCTGAGCACGGCGATCACAGCGCCGACTTCGTCAGCGTCTACATCAAACGAAAGATCTTCGTCGTCACCTAAGAAATTGTGAAATCCGTCTTTGTCGGGATCGTCGAAGACCCCTTGCCAATGCTCGGTCGCGTGATTGCCCACCGAGACCGCCCAGAAGATCCCGGCGTCGCGCGCGCGCTTCACAATGGGCTCGATCAGCCCGGTGCCCTCCCATGGGCAGCCCGTGCCCAAGAAATTAAAAGAAGTGTTGATGACTTGAACGCCCTCGGAGATGAGAAAGTCTACGGCGCGCCCAAGATCAACGTCGGTGTCAAAGTTCACTAAATAGAGGGTCGCTTCTGGGACCATGTCGTAGACGATCTCGGCAACGGCTGTGCCGTGGCTCTTCCCAGCTTCGATGTCTTCATCCCGGGTGAACGACCGCACGATGACGCGCTCAGCCGGGGGCAGCTCGCCCCCCAAGAGCCTCTGATAGCCTCTAAAGCCCGCGTCTATAATAGCAACCTTGACTCCTTGGCCCTTGATCCCCGCGCTGTGCCAAAAGTTAGCCCCCAGCACCCGCACGCCCTCACTGATAGTGTTCCCCTGCTCCCACACGGGCGTAAGAGGCGTGCGCACCCACGCGACCGAGTTCACAGACGCCAGAGCGTTCACAGCTCTCATGGGGACGAACGCTTGCACAAGATTCTGATAGACGGCCTCGACGCGCCCTCCCAGAGCCGTCACGCGCGCTTGCAGCGCTGGCACCTCTGAGGCTCCGGTCGCTTCAAGCACGATCCGCACTCGCCCAGATCGTACGTCTTCGGGCTTATTGGCGGGCAAGAAGGGCATCTCCATGCCCGACTCAAACGCCGTCAAGCTCTCGGCAAGCAGATCTTGAATCTTGGGCGGACGCACATCTTGAGCCTGAGGACTGAGAGACCCTCCCACGACAAAAAGCAACACTCCCACAATCAAGAGCCTTTTCATACCTTCGACCCCTTTCACAATCAATCGTGTCGCTATTATATCAGATCAATGGGGATGGCTGACAGTAATGGGGCTTACTTGGTGTCGGGCTTGGGCCGGACCGGCAGACGGATGAACTCAATATGGGGATGGGTCGCGAGCTTCAGCAGCGCTTTGATGGGAACGAGCGCTTGCAACTGATTCTCATAATCCGTCTCTACCCTGCCCTCTAGGGCTTCTTCTATAGCCCAGCGAAGTTCTTCGAGCGCCTCGGAGTTTATTGCTTCAATCACGACGACGACTTTGCCATCTTGGAGATCTTGCTCAAAGCCGTTCTCCTTGGCGAACTTTGCGGGATCAGGCGCGACAATCAGCCCGACCAACCGCTCTTGCAGCTTCGGGTAATCATCAGGATTGAGAGTCATCGTTGGCTCCGGCTGAGAGATGGGGGACGAGCTTGGGCGCGGCGCCATAGCGATATACCAGAACGCCCCAGCCACAAGCACAAGCACGACCAACGCTAAAAAAAATCCCGGCGTCCTCGGCATAGCGTGACCTCCTTTAGGCTCTCCGGACGATGAGCGTGCCGTTCTCAATGCGCTCGACGCGCACTGATTCACCAGGCTTGATCGGTCCGTCTACCGCCGTCGCTCTCCAGTACTCGCCCGTGATAAAGACCATCCCCGTGGGGTTGAGCTCGTCGCGCGCGGTGCCCACCGCGCCGATCATCCCTTCTTTGCCCGTGGCTACGGGCTTGCGCTGAATCAATAAGCCCTTCGTCACCATGAAGACAAAAAGTGCCGTGATCGTCCCAACGGTCGCAAAGATACTGATGGGCGAGATACTGAGCGCCGGAGCTTCGAAGCTCTCAAAGTTAAAGAGCATAAACGACCCGATCAACAGCGAGATCACTCCACCAATAGTCAATGCTAGATGCGTCGGCGTAAAGAGATCGATGACCATTAACGCTGCTCCCAAGAGCATGAACGCGAGCCCTGCGACGTTAAAGGGCAAGACCTGCAAGCCCAATAGCGCCAGCAACAGACAGATCGCGCCGCCGATCCCCACCCCAAAGCCGGGCGTGAAAAACTCTGCGATCAGTGCGTAAATCCCAATAGTCAGCAACAGATAGACCACATTAGGGTCGGCCAAGTAATTCATCACTAGTTCTTTGAAGGTGCGCTCGTAGGTCTTGAGCGCCACGCCGGACGTCTGCACGCGTATCGTCTGGCCGTCGCGCTGGAGCTCATAGCCGTCCAGACGCGCAAGAAGCTCTTCGCGGCTGTTGGCGATCAGATTAATAATATTATTCTGCAGGGCTTCTTTGGCGGTGAGCGACTTGCCTTCCAAGACGAACTTCTCGGCCCATTCTTTGGAGCGCCCGCGTTTTTCTGCGATCTTCCGTGCTTCCGAAGCCACGAATTCTAAGATCTTTCTGCGGGCGGGGTCTTCTGAGCTGGGCTGCTCGCCCTCGCCGGGGCCCATGGAGATTGGGGTCGAAGAGCCGATATTAGTCCCTTCGGCCATGGCGGCGATATCCGCGGCCATGGTGATAAATGCTCCAGCAGAAGCAGCGCGCGCGCCTGCAGGTCCCACCCAGACCACTATGGGGATTGGGGCATTCAAGATCGCCGTGACCATGTCTTTGGTGGACTCGAGCAATCCGCCGGGGGTGTCCAGACGAATCACTAACAGCGATGCGCCATCGCGATGGGCTTCAGCAATGATGCGCAGCAGAAAATCTTTGGTGATGGGGTTGATGGAGCTTTCCAGCTCGGAGTAAGCGACCAATGGGGTAGGGGCTTGGGGCTGGCCCAGCGCGAGGGCGACTCCCAAGCCCAGCGATATCAACCCGAGCCCGACTCGTATGACGTGGCGCATACTACAATGGTGGAGGTGGCGGGACAGCATTTCCAGTCCTTTCGAACTGGGCTGGACTATGCCTTCATCCCTTGCGGGATGCGGGGCGTGTTAGCGCTTGCATGAAGCGCTCCTAGTACCCACCCTCCCCACAAAGAAGAGTGGAGTCGGTGGGCCTATGAGTCTCTACAGGGCCGGCCTGAGGTTAGCCCCCTTCCGACCCCTCGGCGTTGCCATCGTGTGTTTGGGCACACAAGCAGGCTTCGCCGATGTGAGCCCCGTTGTCACCTAGACATCGCTGCCTAGGGCGACCTTGTGAGGTTATGGCGAAGAATTCTTTAATAAACTGCTCTCGTTGCTTTAATAGCTCGGCAGAGTATCTGCCGTTGCGGGGTGTAAGAGCTCGATAGCGATATAGCACCAGCTCTGCTCGGTGTCGTTTGTAGCTTCGCAAATGAGACGCAACTTGCTTAAGAAGAGCAAGAGCTTGGGCGTTAGATATGGCATACGTATAGCTAGGCGTATGCTCAGGCTTATAGACGCGCTTCGTTGTAATCCGACCGGCGCCAACCACCTTCTGCACCCACGCCAGCACTGAGTGCTCCGTACTGCTGATCGAAACCAGCAGATGTCGATGGGCGCCTCGGTACTTACGAGTGAGGGTGATGGTGCCCTCACCGTCAATTAATCCGGCAAGATAAGCGCGTTCAGCTGTGGTCAGCTCTCTGACACCCTGCACCATAACCTCGATGTTGATCGAACCCGCGTCCGGAGATGCTTTCGCTTGGCATCTACAGGCTTAGTTCGGTGTTTTGCTTTGAGATCAGCCGCTCCCACCGAACAGGATCGGCTGATCCGAGCTCCATTGAGAGATTCCCACGCGCCCCAGAGCTGAGCGCGCGGTCAGCCCGTTTTGTCGGTCCCTTGCGCGAGCCAACGGGCAAAGCTCCGCGCAAGAGATGCCTCCCTTAGTTCAGAGAAGCAGTAGCGTAAGCAAAGTTGTTGGCACTTATGGGCCATCGGCCGTTTTTGGGAGGTGGCCGCAACTCCGCCTGCAGCCTCCCTGCCGCATCCCCGTCGAATCCAGTGCACCCCCATGTCAAAGACCATGCGCGCTGCGCACCTTATATTATAGCAGAAGATTGTGCGCCTTCAACTATTACGGGCGCTCCAGCTGGAGCGTCGCCTCCGGGAAGGCTTCTAAGACCGGGATGCCCAGCCAATCCGAAGGAATGACCAATCCCAACGCGGCCAGCACCGTTGCTGCCGTATCGTAGATACGAATGGGCTGAGCGAGCTCGCGCCCGATCTCGATCCGTGAGGTCCACAATATCCAAGGGATCGTCAGGTCTCTGGGGTCGTCGGTGCCGTGGATGCGCCCATGCCCCCCATGATCGGCTGTGACGATGATCACGGAGTCATTGAGGATCTTTAAGTCTTCGAGATTCCTGAGCAAAAGCCCAATCGCCTTGTCCACCCGCTCAATCGCTTGGAGCTGCCGCACGGTCATCCAGCCATAGCGATGGCCCACGTCGTCCACGTCCGACAGATGCAGAAAGACCAATCGCGGACGGTGCTCTGAAATATATTCTATCGCTTCTTTGATCAGGGTTTGCGCATCGCTATTGATGACAAAGAGCGGGGTCTTTGGTGGGAAGAGCTGCTCGAGCTTGCGCTTGCTCACAAACGCTGCGGTCGAGATATGGTCTCCCTGGGCGATCTCAAAGATAGTGGGCACGGTGATGCGTCCCAGCTCGGGAGCCCAGTAATTCCAAGTAATGCGATGGCGCTCCGGAGGGACGCCGCTCAGCAGCGACGCTATCGCGGGCAACGTCAAGCTGGGCAGCACCGTCTGGGCGGTCCAACTGTAGAGCCCGGACTGCCAGAGTCTGTCAAGATTTGGAGTCTGAGCCCGCTGCAGCGCATCAGGGCGCAGCCCATCAACGACGATGACGAAAACAAAATAGTCTTTCACCGTGAAATGGCGTACTTTTGGAGGCAGCGGGGAGATCGTCGGAGGAGGCGGCGGGGGCGCCACGACTGAAACCGAAGGGGCCTGAGGAGGCGGCAGGCTCCCCAAGGCGACAAAGAGCAAAAAGAGCAAGAATTCAAAGCGCATAGAGCTCTGGGCGCAAGCGGGGGATGAGCGCCATCAGCACGGCTTGCTCAGTGAGCTGCTCGCGCGTCAAGAGATTCTTGGAGAGATAGCCAATCGCGCCCCCTTTGTGACCGATCTTGTCTATGCCCGTCAGCTCACTCATGACGTCTCCCACGGTCCGTCCCTGAAGCACCTGCTCGATCACTCTGAGCGGATAGACAAACCCTGAGCCGTGCCCTACCGTAAGCGTGCCATCTTGGCCGATAATCGCACAGAACTGCACGTCGAAATAGAGCTGTAAGCTCTTGTGCCACATCAGCCCCGCTTCGATTCCTACGCCAAAGTCGGCGTCTTGGAGGGCTCTTTTGGCGCGTTCGCAGGCCCCTTTCGCGATATCATCGTCGAAGGGCTGCAAGGGCACGCCCGACTCGACAGAGATCAGACGGACTTCTGTCGGGCCCAAGGCGCGCACAAAGACCCTCTTCACCGCTTGTGCTTTGATGGGGTTGTTCGACCCTACATGCACGCGTATCACAGCGTTCATATTATGACAGAAGATCTCACACGAGGCAATGACACCCTTCTCAGTATCACGGGATTTTCACGCCCTCACCCCTTGCGCTCCCCTCTCCCTTCTTAAGGTGAGGGCTCCCTACTAGCCAAAACGCCATCCTTCCGTTACAATAAGCGTCATCCAATACCCTCAAGGAGAGACCCATGCTGGACATCAAACCGATCCGTGAGAACCCTCAAGAGATCGAGCGGCGTCTGCGCACCAGAGATGAGACTCTTTCGCTAGGCCCGCTGCTTGCGCTCGATGAGGAGCGCCGCAGGCTCATCAGCCAAGTGGAGCAGCTCAAGGCGCAGCGCAACAAAGCCACAGAACAGATCGCGCAGCTTAAGCGCTCCGGCAAAGAGAGTGAAGCACAGAATCTCATCGCCGAGATGGGGCATCTTGCTGATCAGATCAAGGTGCTCGATGGCAAGCTCGCCCAGATCGAACACGAGATCGAAGATCTCTTGGCACGCCTGCCCAACCTGCCCCACGAGAGCGTCCCCGTCAGCCCCAATAAGGGCGACAAGAAAATCCTGAGAGAGTTCGGGCAGAAGCCGAATCTTTCGTTCCCGTTTAAGAGTCACGTCGAACTGGGAGAGCACCTAGGGCTATTGGACTTCCCTCGGGCAGCAAAGATCGCCGGCTCGCGCTTCCCCCTCTATCGGGGCAAGGGCGCCCTCGTGGAGATGGCCCTCGTCTTCTTCATGCTGCGCTACCAGACCGAAAAGAACGGCTACATCCCAATCTTCCCGCCGTTTTTGGGCAACCCCGAAAGCTTCTTTGCCGCAGGCCAGCTGCCCAAGTTCGCCGACCAAGTCTACTTCTGCCCCGAAGATAAACTCTATCTCAACCCGACCGCTGAAGTCTTGCTCGCCAATCTCCATCGCGATGAGATCTTAGATGGCGCCCAGCTCCCCCTAAAATATTGCGCCTATACCGCGTGCTTTCGCAGGGAGGCCGGCACCTACGGCGAAGAAGAGAAAGGGCTCATCCGGATGCATCAGTTCAACAAAGTCGAGCTGTTCAAGTTCACCAAGCCCGAAGAGTCCTACACGGAATTAGAGAGCTTGGTCGAGGACGCCGAAGATATTCTCAAAGAGCTCAATGTGCACTACCGGGTCGCGCTGTTGCCCACGTGCGACTTGGCGCAACAGTCAGCAAAGACTATAGATCTTGAAGTCTGGATCCCCTCGCAGAACCGCTACTATGAGGTAAGCTCCATCAGCAACTGTGAAGACTTCCAAGCGCGGCGTGGCAATATACGCTTTCGCCGCGAGAAGGGGAGCAAGCCCGAGTATGTGCACACGCTCAACGGCTCGGGCTTGGCCACTTCGCGGCTCTTTGTGGCGATCTTGGAGAACAATCAGCAGCCCGACGGCTCAGTGCTCATCCCCAAGCCGTTGCAGGAGTACGTGGGCACAGATCGTCTGACGCCGCCATGAGAGCTTTCCAAGCTCTAGTGAGTTTAGCAGTCTTATTGGGCAGTGCTGGGGCGTGGGCGCAGCAGCGCGAAGCCCCCGATCTTATCGTGCGCTCGGTGCGGCTTGAGCCGGCCTTCCCCACCCCAGGGGCTACAGTCCAGATCATCGCGACTATTGCTAATGCGGGCACCCGCACGACGAATGACGTCTTCGCTATTGAGTTTAAAGCCGATCGCGTCCAGATCGGCGTGCGCTTCCTGGCTGATCTTGCTCCTGAGCAGTCGCTTGAGGTCCCTGTGACGTGGGAGGCCAAGCCCGGCGAGACCGTCTTCCGCATTACAGTAGACCCATTCAAGACTGTCTCCGAGCTTGATGAGAGCAATAATACTCTCTATAAGATCGTCAACGCGACGACGCACGAATTTACCGGGGCTGATTTGATCGTCAGAAATCTCCGTGTCGTAGGGGAATCGCTGCTTGGGGGGCAGGAGGCGCGCCTTGTCGCAACAGTATCGAACATTGGGCCAGGGCCGGCGGCGTTCGTCCCCGTGGGTTTTTATGTGGATGGCGAGCTTCTTATGGTACAGACTTTGCTGGAGAGCCTGCCCGCGGGACAAGAAGCGACTATAGAGATTCCCTGGACCATTGAGATCGGCGAACGAGTTCTGCGTGCCAAGGCCGACCCCAACGGAGAGCTCTTTGAGCTTGACGAAGCAAACAACGCCTGGGCGGACTACTTCGAATTTGCTCCCACCCCAAACAGATGCGCTCAAACCGTCTCGCTCGAGTTCGCCAGCACCAGTATGACTCTATTGGAAGAGATGACGTCGCTGCCTGTCTCTGAGTTAGTGAACGTCTTCATCCCGGCGATCCGGCGCCAGATGGAGCGCGACTACGAGGGCGTCAACGTGCGATTCTATCTGCGCCAGCCTACGGGAATCTTCAGCACTGTCTTCTTCTCGCCGGAGAATCGCGCTCCCATTTTGGGGTTAGCGCCGTTAGATTTTGGGAACCTGCGCAAGGACGACCGCGGGTTTGTCTTTGTTGGGAGTTTTCATGTCAATCGTGGGTTGCGGCTGGCGCCGCCGGAGCTGCTCGCGATACTCTTTGCCAAAGTTGCCAGCCATGAGCTAGGCCATATGCTTGGGCTGGGACACAACCCCAACGGGGGAATCATGAGCGCCCAGGCGGAGATCAACCCCTACTTGGTGCAGAACGAAAGATTCCGTCCGGAAGATTTGGAGTATCTCAAGAGAGTTCTTCCCCTGGACTGCCGGTAAGTGATTCACAGCCCTGAAACTAGCAGCTCTCTTGACGAAAAAAAAAAGCGACTATAATATTGTGCAAGCATTGAGAGGCAACCTTCATCAAGGGCAAACACGGCAAAATGAGGTGAAGCAGCGATGACCAAGCTCTCCTGCGCTCAGTGTCGGCCGCCTTGCCCGCTTGGAGACCTTTCCCCTCAGGAGACGTGGGCACTGAACGGGCTTATGCGCTCTGTATCGTTTCCTTCAGAGCAGGCACTCTTCGAGCAGGGAGACCCGCAGAGCGGCTGCTATCTTCTCTGCGAAGGGGTAGCGGTCCTACGGGCTCGCACATGCTTAGGAAAACGGCTGATAATAGGGCTTGTCGGGCCGCACGATATAGTCGGTGTGGGGAGCTTCTTGGGGCAGCAACGCCATGAATTGAGTGTGCACGCGCTCACGGAGGTGCGGGCTCTCCATCTGACCAAAGCGGCGTGTGATAGTCTGATGCGTGAGCCCTCGGTGTTAGTGAACCGGCTGTGTGTGGTGATGGCTCGGCAGGTGAGGCAGCTTCGCAGGCAAGCGCGGCTGTTGGCGGCGCGGGCGGGGGTGCGCGAGCGGCTTGCTGCGCTGTTAATGGATCTGGCGGAGCGGTATGGGGAGCCTACGCCAGCGGGGCTGCGGCTCAAGATCCAGCTCAGCTGTGAGCTGTTGGGCCAGATGCTGGACAGCCATCGCTCGACGGTGAACCTAGAGCTTATTAAGCTGGAGCGGCGCGGGCTGATCGAGAGAGTATCGCGTCAGATCGTGATTGTGGATGAAGCACGCTTACGGGATCTGGCGCAAAGCCTCTTCTAATCGTGATCTTCTGGAAAGTGTTGCCAAGCCAACAGTCGAAGTGTTGTGAAGACGATATACTAACTGTTGCCTGGACGGCAGTCGGGCTCCGCGGGGCGGTGTATGCTGAGCCATCCCAAAACGAGAGGCGCACCGCCTCGAAAGGGAGACAATGAAGTGGCGGAAGCTGGTAGCGGTCTGTACGGTCGGAGTGGTGCTGGCGCTGCTGCTGGGTGGGTTGCCCAGTGCGGACCAGATTCATTCAGCAGTTGTGACTTCTAGCAGTATACACATGGGTGCTCCTGTCAGCTGGCTCGTTTGTGAGCTAGCTGACAGGAGCTAGTTGTAGAATCAGCTGATCAGGAGGTGCATTATGTGTAAGCGCATAACATGCTTTGGATTGACGGCATTTTTGCTATTAAGCGGCATAGCGACCGCTCATCCGGCATCACCAGGAGAAGTGTGGCACAGCGGGTGGACATTGTGGCAATTGGCCGACGAGAATTGGTATTTCCGGCTGACCGTAGGAGCGCTGGCGAACATCTACCCTGAACTGCTCCAACCCACAGGCTTCGCACGCCTTACGCTCGGGCTGAGCTGGAGCCCAAACTGGCTGCTAGCGCCCCAAGTGCACGTGACAAGAGCCACCCATGAGATCGGCATTGGGCTTGAGAATATCGGAGGTGAACCGCGGTGGGTGCTGGAGCTCACGCCCTTTGTCATCGACTTTGAGATCAATCCTCGCTCATCTGCCCCGGCGCTACAGCAGCCGACAGCTCAACTGGATCAGCAAGTCTCACTAGATCTGAAATCATTGGTGCTCGCGCGCTTGGATGACTTACTCAAAGCCATCGAACAGATGGCCAAAGGCATCCCTACTCTCGATCCAACTGCGTTGCGCGATCCGCTCACCGAGTTCAAGAAGGCCTTTGAAGCGGGCAAGATGAACGATGCCGCCATGCAGCTCGATACCTTCAGCGTCACGCTGTTGCTCATACAGCGTAACGGGCTTCTGACGAAGTTCCAGGAGACGCATCTGCGAGCCGGGCTGCATCGTTTAGTCTCGGCGTTCGCCCTGTTTAGAGAGCAAGTCCAACGCCAGACGGTGAAAATCTGCACAGGGCTTTTCGTCAGCGAGGATCAAAAGTCTGAAGAG
This sequence comes from Candidatus Fraserbacteria bacterium, assembly GCA_947085185.1. Lineage (GTDB taxonomy): Bacteria > Bipolaricaulota > Bipolaricaulia > RBG-16-55-9 > DRXL01 > JANXCC01. The sequence goes on from CAMTVK010000021.1 coordinate 131,502, forward strand.
GTGCTCAGCCCGCTGTTGACGGAGATACTTAAGAAGCTCACGTTCACCAACACCAAGACGGGGGCCAAGGAGACTTTCACCCTGAAAGAGTCCAAGTGCTTCTGAGGACGCTAACGGATCGTGACCGCCGCTCAAGTAGTGGCATCCAAAAGGGGGTATTATGAACAGTCGCAAGGTTCAACTCATATTGGTTGCTCTCACGGCTGCCGCATTGCCCGTGGGTGCAATAGACATCCCTGCCCAAGCGCAAAGCCCTTTACCCGCGTACTATGCTGCCCAGCTTGCTGGAGGCAGTCTCGCCGCGCTTGCGGGCGGCTTAGGGGGAACGCTCGTCGGCGGCTTGAGCGGGGCTCTGCTTGGGGTAGCTTTTGAGTTCCTAGAAGCCCCCTTCGCCATCTATCGAGAGACTGATCGCCTCTCGCGCGCTGTGGACTGGGCCTTCCTCGGAGCCAAGGCGGGCTTTGGCCTGGGAGCAAGCCTCGGCGCAGCAGCAGGCGTCGTATATATTGCTTCGGCCTCTGGCGTGGCAGGTGATCCCCAAGGAGCGATGATCGGTGCCTTCATTGGTGGGATGGTGGGCATGACGATCTTGCTCGATGCGAGTCGCCCTTTCTTCCAGTGGCGCTTCATACAAACATCTGAAGGGCTGCGCGCCAGAGCCAAGAGGGGCGTTGAGTTCAAGCTCTTGCTCAATCCCGTGACGCTGGCTGCCTTAGGCGCGACCATCGGGTACAACATGGGAGCTGAGAGAAGCAACGCGAATCAAGCGATTTCCATGCCGCTCATCGTGCTGCAGAGTGTCTTCTAGTCCCAACTTTTTGAAAAGTGTCGCGATATACTAAGTCTGGACGGCAGTCGGGCTCCACGGGGCGGTGTATGCTGAGTTATCCCAAACGAGAGGCACACCGCCTCGAAAGGAGGATGACGATGATTATCATAATAATAGGTGACGATGTGATAATCATCATCGTGATTATCTAAAACAAGTTTAGGTTGCTAGAACGAACAAGGCTATTTATAATGCAAAAATAGCCTTGTTCGTTATTAGACTCAAGGAAGGCAGTATGGGTGTAGGGTTACTCGTTCAAAAAGTTTCTAAAGCCTTTAAGGGGAAATTCGTCCTTCACGATATTAACTTGACTGTGCAACCTGGAGAGGTCGTGCTCCTTAAAGGCCCTAATGGGAGCGGGAAATCCACGCTGGTCTACCTGATCTCCGGCGTCTATCTGCTCGATACAGGCGATATCTGGCTAGACGGGATCTCTCTCAAAAAGGAGCCCCGCCGCGCCAAAGCTGCTGTCACAACTGCTTTTCAGGAGACGTTCTTTGACTCGCTCCTCTCGCCCCTACAGGCACTCTCTCTCCATACCAAGTTCTACGGCGCTCCCTGGAGCAGAAAGCAAATCCAACAAATCTTAGAAGAGTTTGGCGTTAGCGAACCAACTCGCCCTATCTTCCAATTGTCAGGGGGAACGAAGAAAAAACTCGAGCTGCTTAAGATTCGGTTGCTCGAGACTCCAGTCTATCTTCTTGATGAGCCCTTTGCCGGGTTGGATGAGTCAAGTCATAAGCAGATCGTAGAGATGATACGCGCTCGTAAGCGCCAGGGCAGAGCGATCTTGCTCATCAGCCATGAGCTAGAAAGACTCGATTTTGTTGACCGCATCCTATACCTTGAGTCTGGGCGGATCACAGAGAGCGCCAAGGAGGTTCCCAAGATGCACATTGAAGCTATTATAAGGGGATGGAGAGAGGAGCACCGCACAGCACTTGAGCCTTATCTGGTAGAGGTGCAAAAGTTGGAGCCGACAGAGGAAGAGATTCAGGAGCTGCTCAAGCCCTTGGGGGTAGATATCTTAAGCAAGCCCATTCGGATCATCCGGGCTGATGGAGCTATCGCTCAGGAGCTCCTCAAAGGGTTAGGAGGGTCTGTACGCACTATTTCCTCTCATCAGCAAGCTTCAGCGTTGAGAACCAAGCTCAAACTGGCTGGAGAGCTCTCTATCGCCCAAGCAGCCCAGCTGCTTGAGGAGTGCGGCTTAGAAGTGCTGGAGGTACGACAGGTGTAAGCCATGCAAGCTACGTTGCTGTTATGGTGGGTCTTCCTCAAAGAAGCTTTTACCCGGTGGGAACTCCTTCTGCCCTTTGCTGTCAATCACCTGCTGGCATTATGGGTCTTCAGCTGGGGATTTCAAAGGATTGCCGGGGCAGAATACGCCCAAATCTTAGCTATTGGCTGGATCAGCTTTGCCATGGTAACTATTGCTGTCATCGGTAGCATTACCCTGACAATCGATCTGAGCTTGCAAAAGATTCGTTATTGGCTGAGCTTGCCTGTCTCGCCAGGAGCGATCGTATTGGGAAAGCTCCTCAGCGTTGGCGCTTTAAGCATAGCCGCTTCTTTGTTCACGTTGGCTCTGGGGCGAGCCCTCTTGCTGCAAATCGAGCCGATTGAAGCCTTGTGGATCTTGCTGGTCCTTGTGCTTCAGGGATTTACGCTCGTCGGTCTGCTTGCTTCTATCTCTATATTTATACGCGATATCACAAAAGTTGGCGTCATTATCAGCTTGATAGTCGGTGCGCTGCAATATCTCAGCGTCGTCTATTTCCCTATCGAGATCTTCCCAACGTATGTGAGGGGGCTCATTTATCTTAATCCACTGACTTACGCCGTCAATTTCACAAGAGCGCTCTTGCTCTCAGACCGGCTCGACTGGCTCTCTTTAGCTATGCTAAGCCTCTTGAGCGTCGGGTGGCTGCTGGTGGGCTGGGCGGTCTTGCAAAGGAAGGTGATCCATCGGGAGCGCTAAAATATCACATCTCCCAAAGATGCGGCATCGAAACACCTCAACAGAGAGCAAGGTGAAGAAGGAGGGATTACTTATGATGAATGGCTGGCTGAGGAAAGTAGCGATTAGCGGTACTCTAGCGCTTATGTTGCTGACAGTTGGAGGTCAAGAGTGGCTGAGAGCGCAAGGTGGACTTGATCTGAAGGCTTTAGTCAACACGCGTACTGATGAGCTGATTAAGCTAGCTCAAGACCTCAAGCTTGATATCAGCACCTTAACAGAGTTCAAAAAATCGTTCAATGCTGATCAGGTTGAAGCAGCGAGCAAGTCCCTCAATGCTTTTCCGGTCATAGTTGTGCTCTTTGCCGACTTGGGGAGGCTAAAAAAACTTGATGAGGCTACTCTCCAAGCGAGTCTTTACAAACTAATGAGCGCTCTGGAGCTCTTTCTCGAGACTGTCAAAAAGCAAGAGGCTAAGATTTGTGTCGCGCTGTATCTGACGGAGAAGAAGGGAGAGCGGATCGTCTCACCGTTCATCAATGAAGCCCCTAAGGAGATTGGAGGAACAGTCCCTCTCAAACTCCAAGAACAGCGATGTATTTGAGTATCGAGCGGCATAGCAACCGCTCAGACAACGCCATCAGAACTGAGGCGCGATCTGCATAGCGGGTGGACATTGAATACTAACTGTTGCCTGGACGGCAGTCGGGCTCCGCGAGGCGGTGTATGCTGAGCCATCCCAAACGAGAGGCGCACCGCCCCAAAAGGAGGAGACGATGAGAGGGTTAGCGACGGTCGGATTTGTTGCAGTGCTGGTAGTTGTGCTTGGCGGGTGTGGCTTTTTCACGCGGATCGCCCGTTTTCACAATCCTGAACTCTCCTAGCCAGCATGACGTACGACTCAACGGCATCCACTGGGGACAAATCTCATGGAGCGGTGTGTTGAGGCGCATCTTTAGCGGAATATGGAATGTGCAGATGGACCTGGGGGCACTCCTTGTATGCGATCCTTGGTTCGACTGCTAGCAAGAGCAAGCGTAGGAGGATTCCAGAACCTGAGAAGACGTAATATAAATGAAGCTTGTTGGGCATCTAGCCCTGGTGAGAAGTTGGCTCAGAGAAGAGGCGGCCGATGAGGGGAGGACTTTGGCTCCTAAGTGTTCTCTGCGTAGTGTTGCTCATAGCCGTCGGTTGTATTCCGGAGGACAATCTAGGGACCATCTCCCTTTGGGTGGAGGTCCCCTCGGAAATACGCTTAGGCGAGCTCGTGCCCTTAAAGCTCAAGGTGAAGAATAACAGCATCTGGCCCGTTACTCTGGCCCACGGCTACCCACCGCATAACTTCATCGTAATGAAGTCTGACGGCGCGGAGGTCTGGCGTTGGGCAACGGGGCTTTTGGATGTCATCCTCACAACGCCCCTGTCCCCAGGGGAGGAGTTAGAGTTTACCGCCGAGTGGGATCAACGAAAACTTAAGTGGGATGACCGGAGTGGCTATATCAGAGGTGACCTTGTGCCGGCAGGCACCTACTGGGTCCAAGGCATCTTGCATGGGAACACATTTGAGAAGGTATATGGGGGTGGTGCAGAACATCTGAAGACCAAGCCCAAGCGATTGATCATCAAGCCGTTTGGCTCTGAACCATCTAAGGAAGGCTCCAACAATTCACATCAGACAAAGATGAGGAAAGGAGGGGAGTGAATCTAAATGCTCAAGATGCCCGGATTTCTCTTGCTGCTAATACTCATCAGTGGAAGAGGAGCAAAGTATGGATAGAAGATTCATATCACTTCTTGGTACCGTGCTTATCCTCGGTGGATGCACTCCCCTAGAGCTTCCACCGCTGCCTCAGAGTTGTGAAGAAGTGCCCCCTTGTTGTGATGACTTTTACGAGCCCTAGAGGTGCATTATGTGTAAGCGCATAACATGCTTTGGATTGACGGCATTTTTGCTATTGAGCGGCATAGTGACTGCTCATCCGGCATCATCAGGAGAAGTGTGGCACAGCGGGTGGACATTGTGGCAATTGGCCGACGAGAATTGGTATTTCCGGCTGACCGTAGGAGCGCTGGCGAACATCTACCCTGAACTGCTCCAACCCACAGGCTTCGCACGCC
>CAMTVK010000022.1:0-6944 GCA_947085185.1 Candidatus Fraserbacteria bacterium
AGACCAACTCTATCGCTTGAGTTTTTCATCTTAAATTATGTTTACTTCTTGAATATATAACACTTTGTTTCCTTTAAACATATCTTTGGGGGGGGGGGGGTTGGCCGAGTGAGCTTTTTCGAACTCCAGGCTCTTCGTCCAGTTCTCGAACGCTTCGTAGCTCTCCCAGTACGTCATAGAGATATAATACTCCCCTTGGATGGGCTTGAGCAGTTGAAATCTTATAAAGCCCGGCATCTGCTCCACCAAGCGCTGACGATTCTTAAAGCGCTCCTCGAACTGCTTCTCATAGCCCTTGGCAACGGGAATGCGATTCGCGACGACGATCATCGGTGATCCCTCCAGAGTTGCTAAAGATTATATCAAAAAATTCGCGTGCTACCAGCGGGCCCAAGAGAGCACAAACGAGACGACCACGATCGGAAGACTGTAGATGAACATCAACAGCCCAAGCTTCAGCGTGCGATTGCGCAGGACCATCGTGATCACCTCCGCGCACATCGATTCTCGCACAGAGAGAGACCCTAAGGAAGGTAATCCGTCTCACAGGGTGTCGGAACTGGGCACGCTCACTCGCGACAGATGTCTCACTTGAGCGCCCGCACGATCACGGTGAAATCGCCGCCACCGCTCGCTAGGAATCTCCCATCAGGGGAGAACGCCACAGCCAACACAAACTCGACGTGCTCGGTGAACGTCTTCAGCTCTTGGAGGGTGGGCACTGCCCAGAGCTTGACCTTCCAGTCCATGCTCCCCGACGCGAGCACAGATCCGTCAGGGGAGAACCGCACGGCGTGCGTGCGATGGCTATGCCCGGCTACAGCCGCGACGAGTTTCTTCTCGGCTACCTCCCACAGACGCACGACGCCGTCGCCGCTGGTCGACGCTAAAAGCTTTCCGTCGGGGCTAAAGTCTACAGAGAAGACCGCTGCTGCTCGCACGGGTAAGACGCCAAGCAACGCCCCGGTCTGCGCCTCCCACAGACGAATCTCCCCGTCTCCTCCTCCTGAAGCGATAACAGCGCTATCAGGGCTGATTGCTAGGGCGAAGACCGTGCTGCGATGCCCCGTTAAAACTTTCAGCAATCGTCCGTCTGTGGCGTCCCAGAGGCGCACCGTCTTGTCTTCCGCGCCCGTCACTAAGAATCTTCCGTCCGGACTATAAGCTGCCGCGTGCACCCAGCCGATGTGTCCCTCAAGATTCAGTAATTGTCTTCCGGTCTGGACATCCCACACCGCGCCGATCTGCTCGTCTCCGTTGGCTGTGAGCAATCTCTTTCCGTCGGCGCTGAACGAGAGCGCAAAGACCGTCCCCAGCGTCTCGGAGATGACACGCACCGGCTGCCCTGTCGTCCAGTCCCATAAGAATATTGTGCCGTTGCCCTGGCCCGTCGCTAAGAGCTTTCCCTCGGGACTGAACTCCATCGAGAAGATCGTGATCTGCGGGCTGAATGTCCGAACAACACCTTGCGGAAGGCCCACAAGCCCAAGCGCTATACCCAGACAAGCTATCGTCAACACGACACGACAAGACTTTCGCATAGCAGGCTCCTCTCTTTATTTGTGTTTTTCTGCTACACCGGAGCTCCTACGGGCTCACGGTGCGTGCATTGCTTATTGCTACAAACGAGTTCCCCATCTTTCCCCTCGACGAGCACCCCCTCTTGGCACGAGGGACAGGGCTTGACTGGGGTCTGGCTCACCGTAAAATCGCACTGGGGATAGCGCTCACATCCGAAGAAGCTGCGTCCGCCCTTGCGCGCATATCTTCTTACGAGCTTTCCGCCGCACTTGGGACAAGGCACCGCAGATCCTTCGCGGGTCTTCTCTTCTAACGGGCGTGCATAGCGACACTTGGGGAAGGCCGAACACGAATAGAATTGCCCATAGCGCCCCGTCCGAATGACTAATGTGCTCCCACAGTCGGGGCAGAGCTCTTCGGTCTGTATGGGCTTGGGCTTGAGGGACTCCATCTCGATCTTAGCTTTTTCATAAGCTGTGGCGAATTCTTTATAAAACTCCTGCAAGACCGTGAGACGGTCGAGCTGTCCTTCTTCAATCTTGTCCAGTTCTTCTTCAATGAGCGCTGTGAACCCCACATCCACGATCTTGGGGAAATGCTTCACGAGCGCATCGGTGACGAGAAACCCCAGCTCTGTCGGGACAAAGCGCTTCTTCTCGAGCTTGACATAGCCACGCTCTAAGATCGTGGAGATCGTAGGCGCATAGGTGCTGGGGCGCCCAATCCCATGCTCTTCGAGGGCCTTCACCAGCGTGGCTTCGGTGTAGCGCGGCGGCGGCTCGGTGAAGTGTTGCTTTGGCGTGAGCTTGATCAGATCCAAGAGCTGATCCTGGCGCAAGGGAGGAAGCTGCCCTTGGGCTTCTTCGTCTTCGGATTTGACGTCTTCGTCTTTGGCTTCTTCGTAGACGGCCAGCCACCCCGCGAACTTGAGCACCGAGCCCGTTGCCCGAAAGAGATACTCTTTCGCTTGGATATCTACCGAGACGACGTCGAAGACTGCTGGGGCCATCTGGCTGGCGACAAACCGTTGCCAGATCAATCTATAGAGCTTGAGCTGATCGGGGCTCAAATAGGGGGCGATGTCATCGGGGAGACGCCGCACATCTGTGGGTCGGATCGCCTCGTGGGCATCTTGCACGTGGGCTTTTTTCGTGGAGCGTTGCTCGCCCTTGCGTATGAATTCTTGGCCGTAGCGAGCGGCGATGAACTCGCGCGCGCGCGTTTGGGCCTCTTCCGCGATCCGAGTCGAGTCCGTGCGCATGTACGTAATTACCCCCGTGGCGCCCTCTGCCCCAAGCTCGACGCCTTCATAGAGCTCTTGGGCGACGGCCATCGTCTTCTTTGTAGAGAACCCCAATTTCTTGGAGGCTTCTTGTTGGAGCGTGCTCGTGGTAAACGGCAGGGGCGCATGACGCCGTTGCTCTTTTTCTTCGACCTTGAGGACGCGCCAGGTCGCGCCATCGAGCGCTTGCAGAATCTCTTGGGCATGAGACTCCGAAGAGATCTTGAGCTTCTCGTTGCTCGTGATGCGCTTCCAGAGCTTCGCCTCAAATGGAAAGGCTTCTTCGTGGGGCGTCAGCGTCGCTGTAATAGACCAATATTCTTCGGGGACGAACTTCTGGATCTCGCGCTCGCGCTCGCAGATCAAGCGAACAGCTACCGACTGCACCCGCCCAGCGGAGAGCCGACTGCGAATCTTTTGAGAAATCAAGGGACTGAGCATATAGCCCACAATGCGATCTAAGATCCGTCGGGCTTGCTGCGCCTCCACTCGTTGCATGTCGATATCGCGCGGGTGTTCAAGAGCGCGCTGTACTGCGTCCTTGGTGATCTCATGAAACTCGATGCGTCTTGAATCTTTCAAGTTGAGGGCTTCCTTGACGTGCCACGCGATCGCTTCCCCTTCGCGGTCTGGGTCGGTAGCCAAATAGATCGCCTGAGCGCGTTTCACAGCAGTGCGCAGCTTGTTGAGCGATTCTTTGCGCTCCGGTAAGGGTTCATAGGTGGGAACAAAGCCCTCTTGGATATTGACCCCGAAGCGATGCTTAGGCAAGTCCCGCACATGCCCCATCGTCGAGATGACAGCAAAATCCCGACCGAGATATTTCTCGATGGTCCGGGCCTTGGTCGGCGACTCGACGATGACCACGTTCTTCTGTGTAGCCATGACACCCTTCTTCTGTGAGCTGATGAAGAACTGATGATATCACATCACGGGCTTGGGCTCCAGTGCGGTCGGCTCTCTTGAGGAGCGCTTTTGCATGAGCGCTTTGATGGGCTCGAGCTTCTCTAGGGTCGCCCGCTCCCCCTCGCGGATGGGGAGATCCAATTGTCTCAGTTGGAACATGCGGATGCGATCGACCGCGGGCCGGATGACGATGAGATTGCCGCCCAGACGCCGATGCATCAGTTCGAGTTTGAGCCGCACCAGCTCCCGTGACATGATCGCTTGCGATTGCACTAATACGTCTAAGCTCGTCACCACCCGGGCGTTGAGCGAAGCTCCTACGTCCACGGCAATCACGATCTCCGCGCCCATAGCGACGGCGGCGTCTACAGGGACTTTGTTCACCAATCCCCCGTCTACCAAGAACCGCCCGTCATAATGGACCGGCGGATGGATCCCTGGAACGGAGATGCTCGCGGCGAGCGCGCGATAGAGCTTCCCAGATCGTAGGACGACCTCTTCGCCGGTGTCAATGTCACACGCGATCACGCTCAAGGGAACTGATAAGTCTTCAAAAGTGCGCTCGCCGGTGAAGAGCATGAAGAACTCATAGAGCTGTCTGAGGCGCTCCGGCTCGTAGGTACGCCAATCGGCCTTCTTGAACAGATATTCCGAAGCGGTCTTGCCCGCTAGGCTCTCGATGCCGCGCAGCGTCGTGTCGGGAATCCCCAAGAGCCTATTCACATCGAGATTCCTCAAGATCTTTTCGAGTTTGTACAGGTCAACGCCGCACGCATACGCGCCCCCGATGACCGCCCCCATGGACGTCCCAGCGACGACATCAATGGGGATCTGATGCGCCATGAGAGTGCGAATGACGCCGATATGGGCGTACCCACGCGCTCCACCGCCACCTAACGCCAGACCGATCACCGGCCGCATGTTCTTATCTCCCAAGAACGTGTAAGCCTCGATGCATTATAGCGCATCGAGGCCCCTTTTCAAGCCCTTCTGGCCTGTACTGTATGGACTACGGACACTCTAGTATTCGGGCATCTGAGGCGTGGGCATCTTGTCCTCACCGATCTCCTTGGTCACGACCAAGGCGCCCGTGGTCAAGAACAGCCCGGCCACGCTCACAGCGTTGAGGACTGCCGACCGGATGACCTTCGTCGGATCGATGATGCCCGCTTTCATCATGTCCACGTACTCGCCCTTGATGACATCAAAGCCCATGGTGTTCTCGAGAGCTTTGACTTTCTCGACGACGATGCTGCCCTCGTAGCCAGCGTTCTCTGCCAACTGCTTGAGCGGGGCTTCGAGGGCTTTCTTGAGCACCTTGATGCCGATCTGCTGATCGGGGTCCTCGACCTTCAGGGTATCTAACGCTTGGGCCGCGCGAATGAGCGCGACCTCGCCGCCGGGGAGAATCCCCTCAGCTACCGCCGATTTGGTCGCCTCAAGCGCGTCCTCCATGCGGTGCTTCTTCTCCTCGAGCTCGGTCTCGGTCGCCGCACCTACTTTGATAATGGCCACACCGCCGGCGAGCTTGGCGATGCGTTCTTGCAGCTTCTCGCGGTCGTAGTCGGAATCCGTGTTCTCCATCTGCTTGCGCAACTGCTCGATGCGCGCCTCGATCTCTTTCTTCTTGCCCTTCCCGCCGATGATCGTCGTATCGTCGTCGGTGACGACCACGCGGTCGGCCCGGCCCAGCATATCGAGGGTTGCTGTCTCCAGGGTCATGCCCGCGTCCTTGGCGATCACCTGGCCGCCCGTGAGAATCGCAATATCTTGGAGCATCGCCTTGCGGCGGTCGCCAAAGCCCGGCGCTTTGACGGCGACGCTCTGCAGCGTGCCGCGCAGCTTGTTAATCACTAATGTCGTCAGGGCTTCGCCCTCGATGTCGTCAGCGATCACTAAGAGCGGCTTGCCCGACTGGGCGACCTTCTCCAGAATGGGCACGAGATCGCGCGCCTTCTTGAGCTCATGGTCCGTGATGAGAATGAACGGCTCCTTGAGCTCGGCCTCCATGCGCTCCGCGTTGGTGATGAAGTATGGCGACGTATACCCTCGGTCGAACTGCATGCCCTCGACAACCTCAAAGTGGGTCTCGATTGTGTCTGATTCTTCGACGGTGATGACCCCGTCTTCGCCGGCTTTTTCCATGGCGTCGGCGATGATCTTGCCGATCTCCGGGTCCTTGCTGGAGTTCGTAGCGATCTGGGCCATCTCCTCTTTGGTCTTGAGTTCTTTGCTCATCTTTTGGAGCTCTTCGATGACGCGGTCGCGCGCGATCTCCAAGCCGCGCTTGAGCTGCACGGCGTTAGCGCCCGCGGTCACATTCTTGAGGCCCTCTTTAATGAGCGCGTACGCCAAGATAGTCGCCGTGGTCGTGCCGTCGCCGGCATCGTCGTTGGTCTCTTTGGCGACTTGCTTGACGAGCTGCGCCCCTAAATTCTCGAACTCGTCTGCGTATTCTTGCTCTTCCGCGATAGTCGCGCCGTCGTCCACGACCTTAGGGCTGCCGAATTCTTTTCCCAAGACGACGTGTCGGCCACGCGGCCCCAGCGTAATGCGCACGGCATCTGTGAGTTTCTGCACACCCGCGAGCATCTTCTCGCGTGCCTCATCCTCAAATATGACTTCTTTAAACTTCTTCGCCATACGACGGATACCTCCTTATTGTTCGATGGTTGCTAAGATGTCGCTGCTTTTGACGATGAAATACTCTTCGCCGTCGAAGTCCAGCTTGGTGCCGGCCAAGGTCGAGAGCAAGACCTTATCGCCCTTTTGGACCTTGACCTTCTCCATATCGGTTCCGATCTCGACGACCTCGGCGCGCACGAAATCCAAGTCTTTTTTAGCCTCTTCCGGGAGTATGATGCCTGTATCCTCCTCGTCTTCGATGCGTCGGACCAGGACACGACTCCCTAAGGGCTTGAGCCGCAACTTCTTCATAGTTCTACCTCCTTTAGTGAGAGATTTCCGATAGAGTTAGGGTATGTGTTGAATTAGCACTCACACAAGTGCCTTGCTAAAGTCGCCCTATTGTACCCGACGGAGGTGGGGCTGTCAAGTCTGTGCGGTCCCTGCGCCACGAGATCGTTACCAGGGGGAGGTGGAACAGTTTTACAGTTTTACAGTTGAGAACTGAAAAACTGATCAACTGACAAACTGTTTGGGTCCTGGGCCCTGGTAACGATCTCTTGTTACACTGACGCTGGACTTCTTAGCCGGCAAGCTCTACGCCGAGCGC
>CAMTVK010000023.1:0-5155 GCA_947085185.1 Candidatus Fraserbacteria bacterium
CAGAAGGAGGAGATGCAGATGTTCAGGCTCAGACGCACGGTAAAACTGCTCGGTATCATGACGATGTCAGCCTTGCTGCTGTGGCTACAGATAATGCCAGTTATTAGCCAGCAGGCTGGGCCAGGGCCCGTACGAGGTCAGATGCTACAACACCTAGGGAACGCCCTCGCGCAACTGACGGCTTCGGGAGGGAACATCCTTGATATTGATGAGGCGGCCTTTGCCAGCCTAGCCGATCTCACTGTCGCTTACATTCCTCTAGCAAAGGACGCGCCAGCTTGGCAATCGCTCTTCGAGCTTGTATGGAAGCGCAAACCGGTAGGACCAGTCCCTATCGGTATGCTTTATACGGACGGGCTTTTAGATGCTGGGGATTTCAAACTCAAACCGGGATACTACCACCTCAAGGTCATCGATGTTGGAAACTTCTTTCAAGTTATTGCCGAAGATGAAGCAGGAGATATCACTCCAATAGGTAACGCTAGATTCGGCGAGTTCCGACCCACCGTGCCCGCGAGGACAGTAGAATCCTTCGTTATAGGCAAGCAAAACCCCGTTTGGATCGTAGTAGTGGTCGGTATTGGTGTTCTTGTTGGAGGTTGCACAGTTAACTTTAACTTTGGTGACGGGTGTGCAGGAAACAACTGCCAGGGCGGCCAAAACCAGGGCGGCCAAAACCAGGGCGGCCGCTGAGGCATCGCCGACGCAGGAAGTCAGAGGCCCTTGCTGCTTCAGCTAGGGCCTCTGACTTGATCACCATGCTGGTTTGAATTTGCAAAACTACACTGATATTATTAACATTGTGTCGAATAGAAAATTGCCAAGTATTATCCGTTGGGCCCTCTGGAGCCCTGCTGACTGGCTCTACCAGCACGGCCCAGATGCTACGTTCTCGCTGCCTGTGAGCTGGCCCTTATTCATCAGCGTTGCCTTGTTGATCGTTGCCTTCCACTTTATCCCTATACCTGATTGGGAGATATATCCTCCCCCCATTCTTATTGTCGAGATTCTCTCTTGCATTCTCTCCTTGCTTGTTCTTAAAATGATCTTGCGCCAACAGAAGTTGACCTTCCAAGCCATCGGCTTCTCGCGTCAGCACTCGACACAAGAGTTTCTCATCGGACTAGGCGTCTTCTTGTTACTAGCCGTAGGCCAGATCACCTATAACAGCTTTTGGGGATCGCCACCACAACCTCTTTGGATGGCCACTTTCGATTATACCCAAGTGGAATGGATCCTGCGGGTGACTGCCCAAGCACTGGCAGTGGGGATCAGCGAGGAAGCAATCTTTCGCGGCTGGATTCTGACTTTCTTATTGACACGTCTAGCCAGCCGCGAGCACGCCCTTTGGAGTACTGCAATAATCTTTGGCCTGGTGCATATTAACCAAGGTTTGCACGTTGCTGTGGGTGCAACAGCTTTTGGTTATCTCTTCGGCCTTCTCTACATTTGGAGAAAGAATTTGACAGCAGCAATCGTGATACATACGCTGCAGAATCTTTTTGTGTGGCTGGATTTGCTTGGAAGAAGTTGATTGTAGGGCAATTCCTTAGTGATCTGTCAGGGAAGAGATCTAGGCGAAACTTCAGCAGATGGATCTGCATGAGGTGCTCCAGACCCTGGAGCGGGCTGCAAGTAGCAAGCCTTAGCGTTCTCCTGCTGACTTGGACATAAACTCCTCCACATAAGCGGCTACGCGCTCGACTATCTCCTCTGCGTGCTGGAGGTCTTGCTCGGATTCCTCCCGACCAACCTGAAGCAAATAGCCATAATCGCCAGTCTCGCGATCGCGCCGCAGCTGAGCAATCGCTTGGCTCAACTGCCGGGGAAAGATCCCCGGCTTGAGAAAATGCTGCGCAAACCCGCTGATCACCCCTGAATGCTTCGAAAAAGTCAGCCCCTTAGTCAGCAGCGCTGCTTGCATCACGTGGAAGACTGCATAATAAGCGCGCACGACAGCAAAGTCGTAGTCGCCCTCTTGCCAGTGCTTGCGCGCCGCCTTCAAGCTGCGGCGGGCCTTCTCCAGCATCGCCTGCAGCTGCTGGCGCAGTTCATCGCTCATGGCAGGCCTACACCCTCACGCAGTGCATTCTGGATGAACGGCTCAAAGCGCAATCGCTCGAGCTCCGCTTCACTCACTACGAAGGCTGAAATCAAGAGCCCCTCGTCCACGAGCAGCTGGGCGCTCAGCTCCGCTACCGCTGCCTTGAGAGCCGGATTGGCGTGAGGAAGGATAATGAGCAGATCATAGTCGGAGTCGGGCGCTGCTTGCTGGCGGGCTTGGGAACCGAAGAGCACGAGGCGAGCTTGAGGAGCGAGCTGACGCACCTCAGCCAGAAACTGTTGCAATGCAGCTGAACGAGTAAGAACCGCCATGATCTCTCATCTTAAGATACGTCAAATGCTCTCTCTTGTCAAACCTCAGGAGGAGATGTCGATGTGCAACAAGAAGTTCAAGCTCATCGCAACGGCGGTCGGGCTGGTGGCGGTGCTGGTGGTGGGATTGGCGGTGCCGGGAGTGACGCAACCATATCCGGGAGACTGTCCTCCTATTGGACCTTGCGTTGATAGATTCCAACTTGTAAATGGCCTTCAGAATGCTTTCGCAGGCCTAACGGCTAGCACAGAGGATTTACTGGATTTCGAGCGAGCTGTCTTCTGGTCAGATGGTGTACCACGTCAGATAGCGTACATTCCCCCTGATCCTGCATCCGGGCTATGGGATCGTGTGCGGCAATTACGGGCTGGGGAGACAGTAGAGATCCCCTTTGGAGGGCTGTATGTCGCACAAGGAAGGAGTTTGTTAGGGCAGCCTCCTTTAGCATTTAAGATACGTTTGAGGGGCAACAAAGATCATGCAGAGGCGGTCTTTATTAATGTTAAGGGAGAAGAGGTTATAGCACTTCCTGCAACTCTTGATCTGGAGAACCCGATACCGTGTGAGGATCTAAAGCCGGCATTCTCAGTTGAGATCCTTGACTGGGGTGAGTGCCCTCTCGCTCGCTCTTGGAGTGGCAGCGACGCCACGCTCGGAGGAAAAGGATGCGCTAGCGCACGCATCCTAGGCATTGGCGAGATCAGTATTCATTTTGAGTGGAACTGAGTGGAAGTAATGTTCTCGGCTCAGGGAGCAAGGTAAGATTTAGGGAGAGCAGCTCTAGCGAGGCTAGCTAGAGCTGCTCTTGATCTCTTGCTCTGGATTTATTTATAATTAAGCATGTTTCTTTGGATAGCGCTACTGATTCTATTTATTGTGCTCATATTATTAGCAGCTATTGTCCTTTTCACAAGCTCAATCGATTTCACATTTCAGCTAAAAGAGGGAAAACCTATCCGAGAGATCGATCTCTCCCAGATGAAGCGGCTCAAGCGCGGTACCCTCACTGTCTATTTCTTCCCTAAGCACCGCAGCTTGTGTGAGGAAGTAGCTGACGTCTTGGAGCAAGCTTGGCACGTTGCAAGGGAGCGGCTTGGCCTGGACTTGGGACGCTTTGGGGTTGCCATCGTAGTACCCCAAGCCAGTGAGGAAATAGGCGGGGTAAGACTTCGCATGAAGATCTGGAGGTTGTGGAATATGATCGTGCCAGTCCTGACCTCACCAGGCTTGCAGAGCTTGCAGCAAGCGGATAGAGACACGCTCATAGCAGTCTACTGGGCGATGGCTCATGAAGCTATGGAACTCAAGGTCTTAAAGAAGCTCTATCATGATCCTACGGCGCGCTGGATCGGGGACGGATTGGCCGAGTATATGGGGTATGCGATCACGAGCGAGTTGGCTCCGCAGGTCCGTAAGGAGATGCTGGCCATTCGGCGCCGGAATGTCCAGCTCGGATTGCTCGATCAGGGACACAAGCAATATGACCTGACCAAGGAGTTTCTCGTTAAGCTCAAGAGAGGGAAGGGCAAGGATGCCGAAGCACCTAAGCAAAGGCCTGCTGAGGTGACAGCAGACCCAGGCTATGGTGTAGCGCTCGCTTTCTGGCTGCAGATCGCACAGAAGCACGGGGAGGGGGTGATCAAGACGTTCTGGCAGCGTATCAGCCAGCGCGGCTTCCCCAATGCCAAAGAGGCCGCGCATATCTTGAGTGAGCTGACAGGGGAAGAGACCTGGGCCAAGCTGCAGAATATGGACCTGCATGAGCTGCTCCAGACCCTGGAGCGGGCCGCAGGGCCGTAGGCTAGACGCAATCTTGACACTAAGGAACTCTAACCTCCGCGCTCAGCGCCTCCTTCACCGTGATCCACCCACGCCGCAGCGCCTCCAGCACCCGCACCAGATGTAACTCCCGCAGCAGCTCATCCTCACCAAATTCAACACGCACTTGTTCCTCCAACTGGGCCAGCTGCTCCAGGCTTAGCCCACTCTCTCGCTTCAGCCGCTCTACATCAAACATCGCTACACCTCCGGAGGCGCTAAGATCTCTAACGCCGGCAGCCCGCGACTCGCGTTGACATAGTTCACCAAAAGTCGTGTGCTGCGCCGCACTAAGTGCCTGAAATTCCAGCTCACTAAGATATCCGCCCCGCCCAGCACCGCAGCAGCCAGATGCACAGCATCAGCTATGTAGCGCAGAGGCACCACACCAGCGGTCACATACGCCCGCGCCAGCTCGTGCTCCGCCTCCCCTATAGGGAGCACGTGAAAGCTCGCTGTGAGCTGCAGCAGCCGCTCCCGAAGGGATGGATCACCGGCCCGGCCTAGCTCTCCAACGGTCAACTGGGAGCAGAGCGCCTCGTATGCTGGAAGCTTGCCCCAAAACTCGTGCGTCAGGCGCTGACGCTCTGGGGCACGCTCATCGTAGAGGGCGCTGAAGACTGATGTATCAAGATAGAGGCGGAGCTTGCGCGTCATCGCTTCAGCATAGCAGAAAGCTTGCAAGGTGACAACTGATGGTGCAGGGAGCCCTGCACCCTACCCCAAGACTCAAGGTGAAGGGAGGTGAGAGATGGAGCAGGTTCACAGGGCCCAGGGCGAGCCCTACCTTCGCCCACAATCTAGACCAAATCTATCTCACAGAAGGAGGAGATGCAGATGTTCAGGCTCAGACGCACGGTAAAACTGCTCGGTATCATGACGATGTCAGCCTTGCTGCTGTGGCTACAGATAATGCCAGTTATTAGCCAGCAGGCTGGGCCAGGGCCCGTACGAGGTCAG
>CAMTVK010000024.1:0-11098 GCA_947085185.1 Candidatus Fraserbacteria bacterium
ACGACGCTCTTCCGATCTTAAGATTGTTTCTGTTCGTCCTCGTTTTTTGCTGTCATGAAGGAGGCACTAGTGGCATGGAGCTGCCGAAAGCCTACGACCCCAAGGAAGCCGAAGAGCGATGGTACGCATTCTGGGAATCGCGTCATTATTTTGATGGCAACGTCAATGAACGCAAAAAACCCTTTGCTATAGTCATTCCCCCGCCGAACGTCACGGGGGAGCTCCACATCGGCCATGCCCTCAATAACACCCTGCAAGATATCGTCATTCGCTACAAGCGCATGGACGGATATGAAGCGTGCTGGTTCCCCGGCACCGATCATGCGAGCATCGCGGTGCACGTGCTGATCGAGCGCGGGCTGGCCAAGCGCGAACTTGATGATCTCTTACGACAGATCGGGTATCCCGTCCCTCAGGAGAAGCGCCCACTCACGCGCTATGACCTTGGGCGAGAGTATTTTATCAAGTTGGGGTGGGCATGGAAGGAGCGCTATGGCTCACGGATCCGTGAACAGCTGCGCGCCTTGGGGTGCTCCTGTGATTGGCGCCGCGAAAGTTTTACGCTGGACGAGGCGCGCTCCCGAGCGGTCACTGAAGTCTTCGTGCGGCTCTATGAAGAGGGCTTCATCTATCGTGGGGATAGACTGATTAATTGGTGTCCGCGCTGCCAGACGGTCCTCTCCGACTTAGAAGTCGAGCACGAAGAGACCGAAGGGCAGCTCTATTATATTCGCTATCCCCTGGAGGGAGGAGACGGCTTCGTCACCGTCGCGACGACGCGCCCAGAGACGATGCTCGGCGACACCGGGGTCGCTGTGCATCCTGAAGATGAGCGCTACCAAGAGCTGATTGGGAAGTTCGTGATCTTGCCCTTGTTGGGGCGCAAGATCCCCATTATCGCTGACAAAGCCGTTGACAAAGAGTTTGGCACCGGTGCGGTGAAGGTCACGCCGGCTCATGACCCAATAGATTTTGAGATCGGGCGGCGCCATGGGCTCAAAATTATTAATATCTTCAAGGCCGACGCGACCACCAACGAGCACGCCGGGCCGTATAGAGACTTAGAGCGCTACCAAGCCCGTCGGCGCGTCATAGAAGATCTTAAAGCCCAAGGGCTCTTGGAACGCGTCGAACCTCACAGACACGCCCTCGGGCACTGCCAGCGCTGTCATACGGTGATCGAGCCGTTGATCTCGACCCAATGGTTCGTGCGCATGAAGGAGCTTGCGGAGCCAGCGATCAAAGTAATCGAGTCTGGGGAGATTCAATTTATTCCCGAGCGATGGACCAAGATCTATTTTGATTGGATGCGCAATATAAGAGATTGGCCCATCTCCAGACAACTGTGGTGGGGGCATCGCATCCCGGCGTGGCACTGCGCTGACTGTAAGGGGATCACCGTGGCTCGCCAGGCACCGCCCTCGTGCTCCAAGTGCGGCTCTAAAAATATCGCTCAAGACGAAGACGTCCTTGACACATGGTTTAGTTCGGCGCTGTGGCCCTTCTCTGTGATGGGCTGGCCCAACCAAACCCCTGAACTGAAATATTTCTATCCGACGCAGCTGCTGAGCACCGGGCACGATATCATCTTCTTCTGGGTCGCGCGGATGATCATGATGGGGCTGCACTTTATGAAGAGCATCCCGTTTGAGCGGGTCTTCTTCCATCCCATCGTTAAAGATGAGCGCGGCCAGAAGATGAGCAAATCCAAGGGGAACGTCATTGATCCCTTGGAGATGAAAGAGAAGTACGGGATGGACGCGCTGCGGCTGACGCTCGCAGCGCTCTGTGCTCAAGGGAAGGAGATGCGCCTCTCCGTCCAAGATATTGAGGGGTACAAGAAATTCTTAAACAAGCTTTGGAACGCCGCGCGGTTCTCCTTGATGAGCTTGCAGGGCTCCCAGCTCACAGACTTCAGCTGTGAGAAAACAAGCTTAGGGCTTGAAGATCGCTGGATTCTCTCACGCTTAAGCCGCACTATTGCGCAAACGCGCGAGAGCCTAGAGCGCTACGAGTTCAACCACGCTGCCAAGGGCTTGTATGAATTTGTCTGGCACGATTTTTGTGATTGGTATCTCGAGATGATCAAGCCGCGCCTCTACGGGACAGATGTCGCCACAAAAACCCCAGCCCAGCAGGTGCTGTTCGTCCTGCTCACAGATATACTGAAACTCTTACATCCGTTCATCCCGTTTATTACCGAAGAGATCTGGCAACGATTGCCCCACAAGACGGCCGAGAGCGTGATGATCGCCGAGTATCCCAAGGTGCGCCCAGAATGGCTGGACGAGCACGCCGAGCAGACCATGCACAGACTGCAAACTCTCATCACAGCGATCCGCACGATTCGCTCGGAGATGAACGTGCCGCCCCAAAAGAGAGCGAAGGTCTTCATCAAAGCGGAGGCCTCAGACGTTCAGCAGATCGTGCACGATTATAAGATCTTCTTTGAGGAGCTGGCTCAAGCCGGTGAAATCTCTATTGGGCCGAGCATCGAACGGCCCAAGAATGCGCCGCGGATGGTCTTGGAGTGGGCAGAGGTCTTCATTCCCTTGGAAGGGTTGCTCGATCTCCACCAGGAATACAAGCGCTTGCAGCAGGAACTCAAGAAAGCGCGCGCAGGGCTTGAAGCAACACTGCGCAAGCTCGATAACCCTGACTTCCTCGCGCGCGCCCCAGAAGAGATCATCGAGAAGGAGAAGCGCAAGGCGCGCGAGTTCAAAGAGAAAGTCGAGCGGCTCGAGCAGAATCTCCAGCTCCTCCAAGGCTAGCAACTGTGGACCAAGTTATCAGCTATCTGAAAGCGCTGCCGCATACGGAAGTGAAGCCCGGCCTGGCGCGCATTCGCGCCCTGCTTGAGGCTGTGGGCAACCCGCACGCACAGCTCCGCGCGGTGCACATCGCCGGGACGAACGGGAAGGGGTCCGTAGCAGCCCTATGCGCCAGCGTCCTGCAGAGCGCAGGGTATCGCGTAGGGCTCTATACGTCACCCCATCTGATCAGGTATTGCGAGCGCGTCCAGATCAACGGAGCTCCGATCACCGAGCATGAGTTCACGCAAATCGCTGACGCGCTCATGCCCATCGCCGACTCGATGGTCGACAAACCGACACAATTTGAGTTCTTGACGGCTCTGGCATTTCTGTACTTTGCGCGCCAGAAGACAGATATCGCCGTGATCGAAGTGGGGCTGGGCGGGCGGTTCGACGCGACGAACGTCATTACGCCCATAGTCAGCGTGCTTACCAACGTCGAGCTCGATCACACGGATCTTTTGGGGGATACGATAGAGCAGATTGCTTGGGAGGATGCGGGGATTGCCAAGCAGGGCGTGCCGTTGGTGACGGGGGAGCGCAAACCAAACGCCCTGGAGATCATAGCGCGGGAGTGTGCTGGTGTGGGGGCGCCCTTGATCTGTGCGCGCCCGCGCGTGCGAGCTCTTGAGTTCTCTTGGGAGTATCAAGAGCTTGAGATTGAGCCCCTCGGGAGAGTGCACCTTGGGCTGTTGGGCAGCTATCAGCAAGAGAACGTCACCGTGGCTCTTGAAGCTTTGGAGGTCTTGAAGCAGTCTATGACGATCTCTGACGGTGCTCTGAGGGGTGGGCTGGAGCAGGCGCGCTGGCCCGGACGCTTTGAAGTCGTGTGTAAGAAGCCTTATATTGTGCTCGATGGGGCGCACAACCCTCATGCGGCATCTGCGCTGCGTGAGGACGTGCGGCGCTATCGGGGAAAGTACACGATCAAGAAGAGCGTGTTGCTCTTTGGCGTGCTCGCTGACAAAGACTATCGCGCCATGGCCCAGATACTCTTTTCTGAATTTGACGAGATCTTCTTGGTGAAGCCGGACTCCCCGCGGGCGCTCGATCCCCACATACTCTTGCCATGGGCGCCCCAGGCGAAGATCTGCCCAGATATCACCATGGGGTTGAACGCAGCCCGCGCCACCGACGCAGACTTGATCTGCGTGACGGGATCGCTGTACGTCGTCGGAGCTGCAAAGAGACTCTTCATATGAAAGATCTTATTCCCCGCACGATCACAGCGATCATCGCGATCGCGATTGTTGTGACGACGTTACTGTTGGGCTGGGTATGGCGGAGCATCTGGCCGGTGGCGCTTTTGGGAGCGTTTGTCGTTGGGGTGGCGTCGTGGGAGTATGTGCAGCTTCTGGAGCGCAATGGCATCGTACTGCATCGAGCGTTCTTTGTGGGCTCGGCGGTGCTGGTGATACTTGCGTATGGGATGCCGGAGGCGGCGTTTGGCGACTTGGTCTTGTGGGCGGCGCTCGTCTTTCCCATCGCGCTCTATCTCTTTGATTCCGATGCCCTGCGCAAGATTTTAGCTACGATGGGCGGGATCATCTATATTCCGTATCTGTTGCACTTTTTCTACGCGCTCTATCGGGCGGAGAACGGCGCTCTCTATGGGCTGTTAGCGTTGGCGTTGGTGTGGGGATATGATATTGGTGCGTATCTGGCGGGCTCGGCGTGGGGGAGGAGTCTCTTAGCCCCGACGATCAGTCCGCGCAAGAGCTGGGAGGGGGTTGCCGGGGGCTTTGTGCTGGCGCTGACGGTTGGAGCGCTCGCGCCTATTTGGAAGGACTGGTGGGCCTCCTGGCCGCATATGATCGCGCTGGCGGGGATCACTAGTGCGCTCGCACAGTTAGGCGATCTTTTAGAGTCGCGCCTGAAGCGCTTCGCCCAAGTCAAAGACGCCGGGGGACTGATGCCCGGCCACGGCGGGCTCTTAGATCGCATAGACGGACTGCTCTTGGCCATCCCAGCAATCTATTTCTACTTGCGGTTTGTGCTCCAATGGGTCTGAAACGACTGAGTCTGAAGAGCAAGTTCATCGGGGCGTTTGTGTCGTTCACGGTGCTCTTTACCGTGATCTTTGGGGGGGATTGCCGCGTATCGCATGGCTTATGAATTGGACGAGCAATTTGTGGAGTGGGCCAAAGGGGTAGCCGAACACATCGCTGCGGAGCCCTCGGCGAAGCACGTCGGGGGCTCTGCTCTTTTGTGCATCCGCGCGTACGATCGAGTATAATAAAGAATCATGGCTGATCCGATCGTGCGCGTGGAGCATCTCTCAAAAGCGTTCGACGGCACTAAGGCTATAGACGGCATCAGCTTTACTGTCAACAAGGGCGAGATCTTCGGGCTGCTCGGCCCAAATGGCGCCGGCAAAACGACTCTGATAAGAATGCTCCTGGGGATCTTTCAGCCCGACGCGGGGGAGATAAGATTTTCGTTCTCATCCGATGGGCGGCTGCTCCTGGAGCGCGTGGGGTATCTCCCTGAGGAGCGTGGGCTCTATGACAACCGCAAGGTCTCTGATACGCTCGTCTTCCTTGCGTCTCTCAAGGGCATGGATGCCCGACTCGCCCGCGAGCGGGCGCTGCTGTGGCTCCAGCGGCTTCAGCTCGAAAAATATTTTCACAGAAATATCCGCGAGCTCTCCAAGGGCATGCACCAGAAGGTTCAGTTCATTGCAGCGATCTTGCACGAGCCTGACTTAGTTATCTTCGATGAGCCCTTCGCTGGGCTTGATCCCGTCAATCAAGATGTCTTTCGTGAGCTGATCTTGGAGCTGAAAGCGCGGGGCATGACTATTCTCTTGTCGGCACATCAGATGCACCTTGTGGAAGACTTGGTGGATCGCATCTTTCTTATCAACAAGGGGCGTCAGGTTCTGTACGGAGAGCTGCGCGAGATCAAACGCACTTGGAAAGAGGACTGGGTGACGCTCGTCTTTCACGGCCATGAAGAAATCCTCAAAAACAGCCCGTTGGTGAAATCGGCCCAGATTGAGAACGGCCGAGGGCAGCTCATCTTGAGGGAGGGCGTGCGCCCTGAGGAGTTTCTCTTGTCTATTGTGGGGAAGCTTCAGATCGAGGAGATTGCGATTCGCAAGCCCCCGTTGCATCATATCTTTGTTGAGCTGGTCACACGCGGGGAGGGCCCACACCCATGAGAGAGACGCTGACTGTGGCACGCTGGGAATTTTTGCAAAATCTCAAAAGTAAGGCGTTTCTCATCGCAACTTTTCTGACGCCGCTCTTCTTTCTGAGCTTGGTTGCTCTGGTGATTTGGATTGCACGCGCTGCTGAGCGTGGCGAGACCGTGCAGCTGGCGATCATAGATCGGGCGGGGCTATACGCTGAGCTGAGCGAGCAGCTTCGGGGCTCAGGCTATCAGATCGTGCTCTTCACCGGCCCAGAATCTGAGCTGCCCCTGCGGATGCAGCGTGGCGAGTTCGATGGGTATCTCGTCATTGAGTCGGATTTCTTTGAGAGTCGTCGGGTGCGCTACGTCCCCAAGCCCCGCCAAGCGTTTGGCATCTATATCCAAAGGCTGCGCTCTCAGGGGGTGCCGCAGGCGGTGCGCGAGGCACTCTCTCACGTGCTCATACGCCATGAACTCCAGCAGCGCGGGCTTCCGCCAGAGCAGGCGACTGAGCTGAGCCGTGGCGTCCAGATCACCGCAGAAGCTGCGCCTGAAGCTGCCACGGAGCAACTCCGAGCTGGGACCACCATCGGTATAGGGGTTGTGATCATCATGCTCTTGCTCTTTATCACTATGAATTCGATCACGTGGATCATGTACGGGGTGATCTCGGATAAGCGCAATCGCGTCATCGAGCTTGTGCTCTCTTCGGTGCGAGCGCACCAACTGATGACGGGAAAAATTTTAGGGCTAGGAGGCTTGGCGCTCTTGCAGGCGTTTCTTTGGGCGCTTGTTGGGCTGACGATTATCTTTGTAGGCGGGCCGTATGTGGGGGTGCCCACGTCGGTGATCAGTCTTGCTCTGTTGCCCTTTCTTGCGTGGGAGAAGATTCTTTTATATCTGGCGTATTTTGTCCTAGGGTATCTCTTTTTAGCGTCGCTGACGGCGGCGGTGAGCGCTACGCTCAGCGATGATATACAGGGCGCAAGCTCTTTTGGGATGTCGTTGGTCTTTTTGCCCCCGATCTTGCCCGTGATGCTCTTTTCGCTCGTCTTGAGCAACCCCGATCATATCGCTTTGCGAATGATCAGTTTCTTTCCGCCGTCGACGCCAGGCATGATGATTTTACGGACTGCTGTCGGCGCTGTGCCGTGGTGGGAGATTCTCTTGTCTTTGATAGTGCTGGCGCTGGCGACGTATGGGATGATGCGTCTTGCGGGCAAGATCTTTCAAGTTGGGATTCTGATGTACGGCAAATCCCCAACGCTGAAAGAACTGTGGCGCTGGGTGCGATAAACAGGTTTTTGACAAGCTGATGCATGAACAGCTATAATCAACAAGCAACCGAGGGTCTTTAGTTTATGGCAACGAAGAAGATGAACTATGAGAGGGCTATCTTGCAAGAGCTCAAGGGCTTTCCTTCTGAGAAGCTGCCATTGCTTCTTCGCTTGATTCGTCTTTTGAAAGAAGAGGGCTTATCTGTATCCAAAGCCCCAGCCGATGCCCTACAGGATGTCGATAGCTTCGCCATCAAGACGGGCATTGCTGATCTCGCTCTCCATCACGATCGTTATCTCTACGACCTAGATCGTCATGGCTAGGGTCTTCGTGGATACGGCGGCTTGGTTAGCTCTTCTTAACAGAGACGATCACTTTCACAAGCAAGCCAAGGCAGTACGCGATCAGTTAGTAGCTTCTCAAGCGAGTTTTATCACTACAGATTGGATCTTGTTAGAAGTTGCGAACACCCTGAGCAAGCGACGCTTTCGAAAAGCAGCCGTTCGCCTCATTGAAGCAGTCTTGCGATCCCCGAACATTCGTGTGGTGAGAGCAGACCCTTATCTTTGGGACAGGGCCTGGGATCTCTATAAGAAGAGCCAAGACAAAGACTGGAGTCTAACGGACTGTCTGAGTTTTGTCGTGATGCGTGACGAAGGCATTCGCCAAGCTTTTACTATGGATCGTCATTTTGAGCAAGCTGGCTTTATGAAGTTATTATCGTGAGCTTAGAGAACACGAGCCATAATTCTGAAATCCTCGAGGAATATGGGTCCTGCTGTTCGCTCCTCACCCAGCCCTCAAGAAGACTCTATCTCTATAACTCTCCTTCCAACTGCCTGAGCAGCTCCTGCGCTCGTCGGCTTAAACCCTTGGGCACTTGGACTTTCACCGTGACGTAGTGATCACCCTTGCCTGGGCTTTGGAGATGCGGGATGCCTTTTCCAGCAAGCTTAAACGTCTCTCCTGGTTGAGTCCCCGCCGGGATTATGAGCTCTTCTTCGCCGTAGAGCGTGGGGACTTTCAGGCGCGCCCCTAATGCTGCTTGCGTAAATGTAATGGGCAGCTCGGTATAGATATCATCGCCTTTTCGCTGGAAGATCGAGTGTGGGCGCACTTCGACAGTGATATAGAGATCGCCTGGCGGGCCGCCCTCCAGCCCGGCGTTGCCCTCGCCCGCAAGACGCAGCCGCGACCCCGTATCTACCCCCGGCGGAATCTTGACAGAGAGTTGGCTCTCGACTTTGATGCGACCGGAGCCACGACAGCGCCGACAGGGATTCTCTATGATCTCCCCCGTGCCGCCGCAGCGCCCGCACGTGCGGATGTTCACAAAGCTCCCCAGCAGCGTTTGCTGGCGATACTGGATCTCCCCGCGACCATGACAGTCAGGACAAGGAGTGCGCTGCGTCCCAGGCTCGACCCCTGCCCCACGACAGACGTCACACGCGATATATCTGGGCACAGTGAGCTTCATCTGAGCACCAAAAGCTGCGTCTTCTAGATTAATGCGCAGACGGTACTCTAAATCTTCGCCGCGTTGGGCGCGACTGCGCCGCCGCTCGCGCGTGGTGCGCGTGCGCAGTCCCTCCCCAAAGAACATATCAAAGATATCCTCCCAAGCCGAGCCAAAACCAAACTCTTCGAAGGCCTGGCGCGCTCGCCGGAAATCCCCAAGATCGAAATCGAAGCGTTGCTCCGGCCCCACGTGCCCAAAACGATCGTACTGGGCGCGCTTGTCAGGGTCGCTCAGCACTTCGTACGCTTCGGCGACCTCTTTAAATTTTTCAGGGTCGCCGCCCTTGTCAGGATGATATCTCTTCGCGAGCTGCCGAAAGGCTTTTTTGATCTCTTCTTGCGAAGCGTCCCGCGAGACGCCTAAGATCGAGTAATAGTCCCTCTTGGCCATAGAGACCTTCCCATGGAATCACGGAGCACTCTGGTGTGCCGTGATTCAATCGTCCTTCTTCTCGTACTCTGCGTCGATATACTTCTCGCCCTTGCCGTCTGCAGACTGCTGCTCGGAGCTAGGCCCGCTGGCGGCTTGAGCACCGCTCGTTTGGTAGATCTCCCGGCCAAGCTCCAGACTGACTTCTTCGAGCTCCTTCATGAGTTGGCGAATTTCAGCAATGGGGGCCTGAGCCTTGAGCTTCTCCTTGAGGGTATCAACGGCGCGTTGGATGCGGCTGCGCGTCGCTGCGCTCACCTTCTCGCCATGCTCCTTCAGGGCTTTCTCGGCCGAATAGACCAACTGATCGGCGCGGTTGCGCGTCTCTACCTCTTCGGCACGCCGACGGTCCTCCTCTTCGTAGCGCTTCGCGTCCTCCTGCATGCGCTTGATCTCTTCGTCGCTCAGGCGCGACTGCTCCTTGATCACGATGCTCGCGGACTTGCCCGTCGCTTTGTCCTTGGCTGTGACATGTAAGATGCCGTCCACGTCAATGCTGAACGTCACGTCAATCTGCGGGACACCGCGAGGTGCCGGCGCAATCCCTGTGAGCTGAAAACGACCGAGCGATTTGTTATCAGCGGCGAACTTGCGCTCCCCTTGGACAATGTGAATATCTACAGTCGTCTGGCCGTCTTCAGCAGTCGTAAACGTCTTGGTGCGCTCGACTGGGATGGTCGTGTTTCGCTCGATGATGGGCGTCGCGATGCCGCCGAGGGTCTCAATAGAGAGCGTAAGCGGGGTCACGTCCAAGAGCACAATCTGGTCGACTTCACCGGCGAGCACCCCGCCCTGGATCGCCGCGCCCATGGCCACGACTTCATCGGGGTTGATCTCTTTGTTGAGCTTAGCTGAGCCGAACAGCTCCGCGACGCGTTCTTGGACTCTCGGCATACGGGTGCTGCCACCGACCAACACGACTTGCTGAATTTCTTTCACCGAGAGCTTCGCATCGCTGAGCGCTTGCTCGACTATCTTGATAGTGCGCTCGACCAAGTCGTCCGTGAGGGCTTGGAACTTGGCGCGGGTGAGCTTGCGCTCTAAGTGCTTGGGCCCTCGGGCATCCGCGGCGATATAGGGCAAGCTGATGAGCGTCTCAGTCTTGAACGAGAGCTCTTTCTTTGCGGCTTCCGCAGCGTCTTTGAGGCGCTGCAGCGCCGCCAGATCTTTGGAGAGATCAATGCCCGTCTCGGCTTTGAATTCCGCGATCAGCCAATCTATAATGCGCTGATCGAAGTCCTTGCCGCCCAGATACGTGTCTCCTGAAGTCGCTTTGACTTCAAAGACCCCATCGCCAATATCCAAGATCGTGACGTCGAACGTCCCGCCGCCAAGATCATAGACCAAGATCGTCTCGTCTTTCTCTTTATCGAGCCCATAGGCCAATGACGCTGCCGTAGGCTCATTGATGATGCGCTCGACTTCGAGCCCTGCGATCTTGCCCGCGTCTTTGGTCGCCTGACGCTGCTGTTGGTTGAAGTACGCCGGGACGGTGATCACGGCTTTGGTGATCTTAAACCCGAGCTTCTCTTCAGCATCTTTCTTGAGCTTCTGCAGGATCATCGCGGAGATCTCTTCTGGGGAATACTCTTTTGTCGTTCCCCCGGCAGTGATCTTCACGCGATAGTCCGTGCCCATCTTGCGCTTGATCTCTTGCACAGTGCGTTCGGGGTTCATGACCGCTTGACGTTTGGCGAGCGTCCCGACTAGGCGCTCTCCGGTCTCAGTAAACGCGACTACAGAAGGCGTGATGCGTTCACCCTCTGCGTTGGTGATGATCTCTGGCTTGCCGCCCTCCATAAGGGCAATCACAGACTTCGTCGTTCCCAAATCAATACCAACGATTCTCTCTTTGGCCATGGCAACCTCCTTTTTAAGAATCTTCCGCCTTGTCTACGTGTTTGCTGACTTTGACTTTGCTGGG
>CAMTVK010000025.1:0-3163 GCA_947085185.1 Candidatus Fraserbacteria bacterium
ATATGTTGAAGTGCTTTAGCCTTTCTAATGCTCATATGATAGGGTTCTGTTTCTTTCATAGATTCAGTAAATAAAACAGCCCTTTGAATATCAATTCGCGGTACCTCGTCCCTAAAGTTAGTTAGAAAACCATTAATTCTTGGCCTTGGGGTCAGTTGGCCAATTCCTTTTTCAATTCTTTTTTCTTGTCCAGATAAAATTTCTTCACAACAGAATAATTCAGTCATGATGGCTTTCTCCTTTCATAATTATTTTTTGTTATGCTCAACTTTCCAGATTCAAAATTGGTTCAATAACACGTAAATAATGGCATAAAAATTCATTTAAACATGCCCCTTGACAATAGAAAACATCTCTTTAGTAGTGAATTTATCAAGAACCCCTACCATTGCAGCAATGGATTGCAGGTCTACCCAGTTATATCAAGGCTTACCTGCCTGATTTGTTCTGCGAAAGTTGAGTTATTATCTCCCATATTTTTTAACAATCATCTTTACAACTTTAGAGTTAAAAGTTTGTGACCATCTACACAGCATCCTCACCATACAAGTGTAAGCGGCGGCGCTGTTTCGCCCCGATTATTTTGAAATATCGCGGTATTCCTGATGAAACCGTCGAAATTATGATAAAAGTTTTCCTGGATGACCAAACGCACTATCTCTTCAGACGGAACCACCGTTCTTTTGGTACGGAGCCAACCGGTATACTTTCTCCAAATGGTCGTGGGATAGTTCAGCGCCAGGATCTGGAGAATGCCAAGGGCGATGCATCCGAGATTGACAAACCCTTCGATGGCGTTGACCGTTTCGGTAATTAATCGCTGTTTCGCCGCATCGGTAACGCCGCCTAAATCTACAAAGGTTTTTTTTGTTCAGCTTGGGCATGGCCTTGGTCCAAAAATGGTAACAAAAGGAACCCAGGAGGTGTTTTAAGCCTTTAAAAGTTACCTGGATCTTGAAACGGTAACTGTAGGCCTGGATAATTTCCTCGGGAAGCCACTGTAAATTTGAGCACATCAGAATAAAACGTTCCGCCCCGTCTTTTACCAGGACAATCTTTTCTCTGACCGGCTTCCAGAGCAAATCTAGCCAGAGGTAGGATAAGGTAACCTCTTTGCCGTAGAGCGTCAGGGTCAGTGTTTGGAACTCATCAGCCTGCCGGTGGAACTGTTCCCGCAGCTTTATCTTCCTTCCCCATACGGGCGGACGCCCTTTTCCCGGTTTGCCCGTGGTTTGAGGAGGGCCGGTATAGCCCACCACGTCATCTTTAGCTCTGGTAATCACGTGGAGCAGACGCTGGCCAGTTTCGCCAAGACACTCTTTGGCCAAAAGAAAGGTTGGTCCTGCTGCATAATAAGCATCCAGGATCAGCATACAGGGTTTGGCCAAATGTCCGGCCAGGCCGCCAGCTAAAGAAAGCATCAGGGAAACGCTGGTTACGCTTTTTTCTCCATTTACCACGGGGGTGTGTTTGCCTTGAAAAGCGCGGAGTTTTTCTACCCCTTCGTGAATTTCGGCCATTACCGGGATACAGAACATGCTTTTTACAGTGCCGGCCAAAAGGCCCACCACCCCAAAGTGGTGTCCGAAGATAAAGGGGGCTTTGCCCGAGTTTTCCGATTCCTGATGCAGTTTTTTTACCCCTGGCATTTTCTTGGCTTCTTTGGAGACTTTGATCCCGTCCCCGACCATTAAGAGGTGCCCGTTTAGCGCAACCAGGGAACACCACTTTTGAATAATGTTTGCCCAGCGCTGCTGGATTTCTGCTAACCGCCAGCTGGACGCCTTAAAAAAGTGCAGGAGCGTTTCGTAGTGGTCCGGCTCCAGCGCCAGCCAACGGATGAAGGAGGTGACCCCGCGAAAATCTAAACGGACCAGGAAGCCGAACACAACCACCACGAACTGCCGAAAAGCAGCCACCCGGCTAAAGCAGGGGGAGAAAACCAGCAAGATGGCGCTTAGTTCATTGAGCATGGCCATCCTCCCTATTGGCGGTCCGCTCCCGCAGGGAGTGCAGGCGCTCAATAGCAACCGGCGCCACGCTCTTCAGCCCCTGGGAGGCAAGCCACCCGCTCACGGCCCGGCAAAGGGAAGCCATGTCCACCGCCTGCAGCACCCGGCGTAAAGCAGCTTCGCTGGGGGGGCATAAAGCGCCTTCGGTTGGGACTGTGCTGAGTGCCTAAAGCCTTCAAGGTGCTCTGCGGCAGCCCAGCCGCCCAGCGGCCCAAATCCATGTAACTGGCTGCCCCGGACAAGACTGCGCAGGTGATTACGGTAAGCACGGTGGCGGATTGGTGCCGCACCCCCCGGGGCATCCGGGGAACAACCACCTCTTCCAGGTGCTTTAAAAGCACCTCGACAGGCAGCTGGTTAAGGTCCACCAGGGGATTTTTCCCTAAAGTCAAGAGAGGCGGGCTTAAAAAAGGAGCCCTCAGCCACTGCCGCACATCCTGATGCAAAGGGCGGATCAAAATGGTTTTGACGTTTCCGTGAGCATAGTAGTACCCAGCGTTGCGGCGAAAGCCGCGGGTCTGCCCTAAAGGGGTAAATCCAGCCGCCCGGCAGCAGGTCCCGGCAAAGCGGGTGGGAAAAGCGGGTGGGATCGATAAAGGTTTCGGTCAGCCAGACCGGGTGGCCATATGCCTTGACCCAATCTCCCGGCAAACCCTTTAAATTGGCGGCTAGAATTTGGGAGGCCAGGTTTTTGACCCGGACCTCCGGGAGCATCAGAAACCGTGAGTTATTGGCCAAAAACTTCAGGCGCTTGTGACGGGTATCGTCATCCCAGCCGATCCACCGGTCCCGGGGGCCGCTTTTGTAGGCGGCGCTGGTCCAGCCCAGCAAAGCTGCCCATTGCCCGTTGAACAGCGCTACATAACGAATGGATTCCCCCACCAGTTGTTTTAAGCCCAGGTAATGGTGGGCCGCCATGAGTTGGTCCCACATCTGGCGTTCTTCGCCCCGGATCGGGCGGACAATCAGTTCTTTTTTCATCAGGCTGTTCCTCCCGGATCGTTTGATCCGAATTATAGAACAACCTGTTTCAAAAAGTCAGGTACAAAATGGAAATTAGCAAAATCATTAGCGTAGATTACTATGCCGGGACTTAAACAGGCGTTTCATCTGCGTGTATTCTAAAGAACGTGTGTTTGGAGAACTTTTGA
>CAMTVK010000026.1:0-3015 GCA_947085185.1 Candidatus Fraserbacteria bacterium
ACTGGAGTTCAGACGTGTGCTCTTCCGATCTGAGGTAATTGAAAGTGGGCCGAGGGCTTGCAGGACTGAAAATCTTTTCCTCGCCTCACTCCTACAACCAGGGTAGATTTCGCTTCCCGGTAACCTTCTGCCACTGTTTTCCCGGGAATCCCAGTGACCCGGTTATGAGAGCCGGTCAACCGGATGGGGATGCCCATGCCCGAAAAACGTTGTTTTAACTCTTGGCCTAAAGGGTAGTCAAGGGCCTCGGGCTCAAAATAGACTCGTTTGGGAATGAACATTGTTTACACCTCGAAGGTAGTTTTCCCCCAGAACAACAATTCATGTCATGAACAAAATCTTCCCTTTGGAAGACTGTGGTTAATTTTGTTGAAACACATTACGGAAATTATGACTTATCCATTTTTTTTTAACGAGCATAATTTCCTATGTGTTATTATGTGTTATAACCCGAGTTTGGCGACAAATATTTCCATGCCAATAGTGACAAGGGTTCCTGGTTCTGGAAGAGTGGTTTTCGCTACTACATATTAGAATTTGACAGTAACGGTTGGAGGAATTTCTTCGAAACAAGATAACTGCAACCCAATGCTTCCAATGTCTCACGTTGATTTTCGGTAACCTCGGTGATGCTCTCTGAGTATTTATCGTCCCCCTTCAATCCAATTCGGTTCAAAAGGCATTTCCCCATCTGCTCCAGCACCTGCACAGCACTTCTGGTGTCACTACTGTTATTTAATTTTTCGTCAAGGGTGTTAAGCAGCAGGTAACCAAGGACGCAGATAGCTACATGGGCCTTGACCCGCTTCTCCCGGGTTACAAAGACAGGTCGTAGTTTAAGGTAGTGCTTGATTTCTCGAAAAGCTTCCTCGATTTTGTTTTTGCGCCGGTAGTAGCTGATTACTTCCACAGGACTGAGTTTTTCTGCCGGATGATTGGTGACGAAGCAGAGAAAGCCATTCAGCCAGTTTTGCCGATTTAGGGCCTCTTGGTCTATTCGATATTCAATCTTAAAGCTTTGGACGGTTTTTTCTTTCCCCGGCTTGGTTGTGCGAGAAAGATTAATAGGTGTCAATTGCCAGGCAAAAACCTTATGCATCTTTAGTTTCCTGAGCCTTGCGTCGATCTGTTTTTGCACCTTTTCGGGGTCCCTACTCTTTTTAGCTTGATGAAGTTCGGTATTCAGTCGGGCAATAAATTCTTCGGCTTTCCGGTAATGTTGCCGAGTGGTTTCCTGCTGCTCCGCGAATAAATCCCGGTTAAAAGCCAGGATGTATCGCCGGTCGCCTAACGGGTGTTCCCGATACCAAAGGTTTTGGTCGTAGTGCATAAAGCCTGCCAGAGATAGTTCTTGTTGCCAGTTATCCAATGTCAGACCAAGGGCAAAATCAAGGTCTAAAATATGAAGCCCTGGTATCTCATCTCTAGAGATGGCGGAAACAAACTTAAGTTCTTGCCCGCTGATGGCTAAAAGATTGTCTTCAGACACCATCCCCCGGTCAAAAACCAAAAGACACTCGGTAATCCCGAACCTTTCCCGTAAGTCCTTTAATAGATCGGTCACAGTTGGCATATCCGGGGTATTCCCTTCCATCACCCGCCAGTAAAAGGGATAACCGTTGGGAGTAACCACCAGAGCGATAGTCACCTGTACCCGGTCCGGTCTTTTATCCCGGGAGTAACCAAAACTGGCCAGGATGCACTTGGTTCCTTCGAAATAGGTGGAGGTGATATCGTAGAAGACAGCCCGACCGTCATCCAAACCTAATTCTTGCAGCTTACGGTACAGGAAAGACTGTAGATCTCCTTCTACTATAGCGATCCGGTCCAAGGCCCGATAAATCGCGTATTCATCACTTTCCGGGTCCAAAGGGAGAAGGCGGGGAAGAACCGTCTCTAAAACCCAAGTATTCACCTGAAACTTACTTTTGGGATCCAGGCAACGGTTAATGGACATTACCTCTGCTAAGGGCAGGTCGGCAAAAAAGTTACCCAATCCCCAGTACTGCCAGAAATGATGCAACAGCGCTACATCCAAAAACCGATAATGAGCTTTGGCTACTACATCTGACAACCTACCAACAAACACATCTTCGTTTTGAGTGACCTTTAGGATCAGCCTGATACGCTGGGCCTGTTCCCCGGTTAAAGGCCCCAAATTCCAGATATTACGGTGTTTAACCTTACCGTCTTCCCGATAAGATTCAGTCAGGGCATAGCTTTCGTAGACCTTGCCTTTAAAGGTTTTGGTAGCTCGTTTGAGGAACATCACAGACCTCCGCCGGTATAATTCTATACTACGATTATACCAGAAAAGGCCAGTAATTACAATGTCTTTATGGATGAATATCAATCATTATACCGCATATTCTATACTACAACCAGTTCGTTTCGTAGCCGTAAAGCCTTGATTTATAAGGGTTTGGTAAAAAATGTCGCCAAACTCGGGTTAGAACAAAATCTTCCTTCGGAAGACTGAAGACTATGGTTGATTTTGTTGAAACGCATTACGGAAATTATGACTTATCCACATTTTTTAAACGAACATAATTTCCTATGCGTTATAAAATTAATAATTTTCTAGGAGGAATAATGAATGTGGGAGAAGCAAGTTTTGCTGTTAGCCGGGCCAACTCCTGTACCGGAAAGAGTCTTGCGGGCAATGGGTGCGCCGGCCATCAATCACCGGGGCCCAGAATTCAAAACCCTGTTGCAAGAAGTTTCTAAAGGTTTAAAGGAAATATATCAGACTCAAAATGATGTGCTTGTTTTAACATCCTCTGGAACTGGCGCCATGGAGGCGGCTGTCGCCAATTTCCTTTTCCCTGGTGACAAAGCCCTGGTTTTATCTGTCGGTCAATTCGGCGACAGGTTTAAAAAAATCTGTAAAATCTATGGGATAGAAGTTATTGCGCCGGAGTTCACCTGGGGAACCGCCGTTGATCCCCGGGTAGTGGCAGACACCCTGGCGGCTGATACCAGCCGGGAGATCAAGGCAGTCTTAGTGCAGCACAA
>CAMTVK010000027.1:0-2993 GCA_947085185.1 Candidatus Fraserbacteria bacterium
CAGGTTATGCCATTGAAAGTTGCTAAAGAAGAAGTGAATTTGCTGTTGAACCCGCCAACCCCAGGCCATACCCCGCCTCCGGTTAGGGCTGACCATTCTGTTTCTGGCAAGGAACCCCTGGCTGCTCAAGCCGTTAACTACCAACCATTGCCGCCGGAAACCAAAAACCTGGAGCTGATTTTGGATGTTCCTTTAAGTGTAACCGTTGTCCTAGCCCGTACCAGGCGCCCGATCAAAGAAGTACTGGGTTTGGTCCCAGGAGCTATCTTGGAGATGGATAAACTAGCGGATGAGCCTGTGGAAATTCTAGTCAATGGAACCCTGATTGCCCAGGGAGAAGTGGTAGTAATTGGAGAAAACTTTGGTGTGCGGATTACCAGCATCTTAAGCCCTGTGGAAAGGCTGCACAACCTGAAGAATTAATAAAGGCGGGAATAAGATTGCTGCCTTAACAAAAGATAACACCAAGGAGCCCCAACATATGTTTGTCAACACCCTAAAGCCAACCTTTCTGGTTGGTTATTGTTTTATGAGGAGGAAATCAAGTAACTACTCAGGCTACCAGCTAAATCAGGTATTACCAGGAGCAAAAGGCATGCCAAGGAGGGCATCACGAATTGCCCCCAATACCGGGATAGAATTTTTCTTAACAGTAGAGATATAGCCCCTGACCCGGCAGAAGATCTGGGCACCATGCAAGGTGCGAAATCCGCCGGAGATCTTCTGCTGGACCTTGGTCATGCGAATATCGCGTTCCGCCTGGTTGTTGTCGAAGGGGAGGTGAAAGTCGTACATGAAGCTTAGCGTCTCCCGGCGATGCTTATCCAACCTTTCCACCAGGTTCCTGGCTTTAGTCTTTTTAGGTTTGCCCCGCTTGCCCTTGGGTTTTTCCTCAATCACTAATGGGTTTTCCTCGTACCCGAGGGCGATGATGCGTTGAAAGCGTGACTCGAAATCCATCAGCTGCTCCAGTTCCAGCTGCGGCTTAGATTTCTCCTTTTGTTTATCCACCGCCGCCTTAATATCCAGGAGCAGGTCTTTCATCTGCCGCGCCCAGGCCTGGTTCTCGTTTTCAACGATAGCGGTCAGCTCCCGCAGGTGATGGGCGTTGCAGAGGGAATGGCCGCAGGGGTATTTAAAATAAGGTTGCCAAAAGTCGTGCTTGGCGATTCCCTTGTAGACGGGTAAGATCCCCATCTCGTCCATGGCGTCAGAGCCACGCTTGGGTTGGATGCTGTAATAGGTCAGGTCTGACGTACTGACCGTGTGCAGCCAGTATGTTTTCCCTCCCACCCGGGAGCCGGTCTCGTCGCAATGAATGACCGGAGAGTTTAAAAGTCCCTGCTTGATCTCCTGCTCAGTGTCGGCCAGGGCCTCGCTGCAGGCCTGATTTGTGGCCAGCAGGGTGCCCTCGCTGATCGGCTGCCCGAAAAGGTCCGCAAACAGTCCCCTGATCCGGTCGTAGGGAAGGAGTTGGTACTGATTGAGGTAGACGGCTAAGGCCTGGACCTCGGGGCCGTACTGCACCGGTTGGGTTGCTCTCTCGGGAAAGGAGGCCTTGTTGCAGGCGCCGCAGACCTGGCAGGTCTTCATTATTGTGGCAGCGGTCGTTACGGCTGCGGCCCTTGGTTAAGCCCACGTAGCGCCAATTGGCGGCCTGGTAGCAGGTTCCCAGGAACCTGTCTATCTCCACGAAGGTTTCCAGCAAGAGCAGGCCATGGCCGTACTTCTCCTGCCAGTCTCCCAGGATGCGCCGACAGATTTGCCCCAGGACATGGCTGGCCAGGTGGGGAACCCTCACCCAGGGCAGGATCAAAAACCGGGTGTTGTTGGTGAGATAGGGCAGATGATTGAGGCGGGTCTTTTTGTCCCAGCCAATGAACCGATCACGGGCTTGACAACTCCAAGCGGCGGAGCCGAACAGCAGGCAGGCAAGGGGGCGACTCAGCCGGTCATACACCAGATACTTCATGTTCTCGCCCACCGTGCCATTAAAGCCCAGGTAGTGTATCGAAACAGCAGGTACTTGAACAGATCCCAGGATGGGTGTTTGGCTTCCACTACTTCTACCCGCAGGGGCAGCAGGTCTTTTAACTCGCCGGTGATACTGACTGTGGAATGAGGTACTTGAACGATTGACGTTCTGTTCCCATCCTGCTTAGCGCCAGCAGATTTACGGGGCAGTACGATCTGCCCTTGCCGCTCTAACTTAAGCAGGAGGTCTCGGCAAGCCATATCTTTCATTTGCCCGACGGGAGAGTACCAGTTCCTTAAGCCGGCAGAGTTCCATTAACAGTCTTCTGCGGCTCCATGAGGGGTTGTCGGCGATTAGCTGTTTAACTGCCTGCACATGATTTTCGGTTATTTGTGTTACCCGGAATTCTGCTTTTGCTTTCATGTTTTCATTCTACATGATTAGCAGTGCAGAGTTCAGCATTATTTTTCAATCCAGTAGGGTGGCTGAGTAGTAGTAGTTACAATTAAAGAAGTTTTAAATATTACTGAAGGTAATAAGGCTCAGGCCGCCAAATTGCTGGGCATCTCCCGCGCCTGGCTTTATCGGAAAATATCCCAGTATAATTTAGAAGATTAAAAGGAGGAGCAAAAATGAAAGTCCTGGCTATTAACGGTAGCCCCCGTAAGGGAAAGAACACCGCGCAGATGTTATCCCTGGTGTTGCAGGAAGCTGAGAGATTTGGTGCCCAAACCGAATTGATCGAAATTAGCGATTACAAGATTGAATATTGCCAAGGGTGTAACAAGTGCCTTAGACAGGATGCCTGTTCTATTTCCGATGACGACGGAGTTGTATTGTTGGAAAAATGCGCAACGCTGACGGGATTTTGCTTGGATCCCCCGTTTACTTTGGGAATATCACAGGGCAATTAAAAACTCTAATTGACCGCACAAGGAGCCTCCACATGGTTAGAAACGCGCTGCAGGGGAAAGTTGGAGGTGCATTAGTTCAAGCAGGTTTGCGCCATGGCGGCCAA
>CAMTVK010000028.1:0-30206 GCA_947085185.1 Candidatus Fraserbacteria bacterium
ACACTGAATCCTCTGGAGCTTCGCCGGCGGATTGAGAGGAATCTGGAGGAACTAAGGAGGCTACATGGGTAACAAGAATTATGAGGCAAAGTTGCGGGCTTCGGTAACAGCTACTTATGAGGCATCACGTGGGCTTGTCTGCCCGCTCGCTGCTCGCTACAGTGTAGGCGAGGTGATCCTATGGAGCTCAAGACTGTTACCATCGAGAAGCCCGCAGACGTCAACTTTATCTTAGGGCAGTCGCATTTTATAAAGACTGTCGAAGACATTCACGAAGCGTTAGTGACTGCCGTGCCCAAGATTAAATTCGGGCTAGCGTTCTGTGAGTCTTCTGGGCCGGCGCTGGTGCGCTGGAGCGGCACCGACCCGGAGATGATCGAGCTTGCCAAGAGGAACGCTTTGGCTCTGTCGGCCGGCCATAGCTTTGTGATCTTTCTCAAAGACTGCTATCCTATCAACGTTCTGAATGTTATCAAAAACGTTCCCGAAGTCTGTAATATCTATTGCGCGACGGCTAACCCCGTCGAGGTGGTCATCGCCGAGACGGCACACGGGCGCGGCATTTTAGGTGTGATCGACGGGGTGAAGTCCAAGGGCATCGAGAGCGCCAAAGAGATTCACGAGCGCAAGGAGTTCTTGCGTAAGATCGGCTATAAGCTTTAGAACGTCTGCCAAAGAATAGGCTCAGTGAAATCGGGCAAGCCCTCTGCGGTCAAAGGGACTTCAGCTCGTTCGATAGGGATGACGGGAAAGCCTGAACCGAAACGATAGATATACGTATACGGCTTCTCGTCTCGGTAGTGCAGGAAGACCTGAGCGATGAGCTTGGCTTTCTCGAGCAGAATAGGTTTTCCGAGGTTGTCGCGCCGCGCGATCCCCAGATCAAAGAGCGCTTTGGTGTTGAGCACATACGCTGAAAAAGTCACAGCAAAATCTTCGAATTCGTTGGTCATAGCATAGGTGGGCGGGCCGCCGAAGGGCTCCCGAACATAATTGACCATATCGGATCCGGATTGTCTGTGCAGCGAGGCCCACTCGCGCTTGAGGGACGCACCAAGTTTAATAAAATGAATGAAGTGCGCCAGCTCATGATAGAAGATGCCCGTGAAGCGCCGCCCCGGCGTCATGCGATACATCTCTAAGATGCGCTCTCTGGGGAGAAATCGCCCCTCGAATTTGTCAGAAGGGGGCAGAAAGAGAATCTTTCGAAGCCCCTGGACGAGATTGGTCCCTAAGGAGCGCAGCGCTCGCCACATCTGATCGCAGTGAAAATCTTCGAGCTCGCCGGCTTCTTCTTCGTAAAAGATGCGAATCCCAAGTTCTGTGGCGATCTCGACGCAGAAGAGCTTGGGGAAGGTGATATAGAGCTCAGCAGTTATGGCGACGCTGTTAGAGTGTAGGAGGACGACGCGCCAGGGCTGGTTGAGGCTCTCTTGGTCGGCTTCAGCGAGCAGATCGAACGAGCTTGCGCCCATGGTCGCGGCGACGGGCTCGTTCTGATTGGGCCGATAGAGCTGGGCCGAGGCCCACAGCTCCAAGGGGCGCAGCTCAAAGTGCACCCGAACGGTGCCGGGCGCAGTAGGGGTGAAGGTCCACTCATACAGTTCGTTTGGAGCGACGGTCGCTCTGTACGAGCCGGTGACGGTCGCCTGAGCGCTGACGGCCAACACCAGAGAGACTGCGAGAGCTATGCGAAAGACTTGTGAGATCATGGCCGATGCCCTCCTTGAGAGAGCTTGGAGCGCGAGCGCGGAGAGCCCTTCCCCCCAAGACGATCTGAACTGAAGGGCGGACGCCCTCTCAAGTAGTGTCCTCACCCCAGCCCCTCTCCCGCCTTTGCGGACGGGAGAGGGTGGGGTGGAAATCTTATGCTCTCTTGACGGAGAGCTTGCCGCCGGCCTCGACGACCTTGAGGCGCTTGCGCACCAGCTCTTTGAGTTCGCGGCCGGCGCGGAAGGCTGGGACGGCCTTGCTGGGGACCATGAGGCGTTGGCCGGTCTGCGGGTTGATGCGGCTGCTGCTGCGGCGCGGCCGAGCAGCGAAGCTGCCAAACCCGGTGATGCGCACGGTCTGGCCGTCCGCGACCGATTTGGAGATCGCGGTGAAGATCGTGTTGACGGCCTCGCGCGCGGTGCGCTTGGGCATGCCCGTCTTCTGGGCGATCGTCTCGATGAGCTCTGCCTTGTTCATGTCGAACCCCCTTTGTGTGGTTGCTGTTATGGTAGCTGTATTGTAGAGCAGAAGTAGTCCAAAAGTCAAGTCGAGGGGGAGGGGGGATGAGTGAATGCTAGCGGGGGAACGGGAGGGTGATCGTGATTTTTCTATTCTGATCTGAATTTTCGTCATCCCCATCTCTTAAGCGCTCTGGCGCGGGTCGGGGTGTTCTAAGATCGCCTTGGCCTGCGCCTCACGATATTGTTTTCGCGATACTGGGGATACTATGCGCTTCGCGATCCCATGATGACGCTCACCAGCGGCTGCGTGGCGCACCTCCCTGTGCTACAATACAGCTATCTATGAAGATTCTAGGGATATCGGGGAGCTTGCGCAAGGGCTCTTATAATACAGCGGCCCTGCGCGCCGCACAAGAAGTACTCCCTGAGGGCTGCCAGATGGAGATCTTCGATCTTTCACCTATCCCTCTGTACTGCGAAGATCTTGAGGCTCCACCATCGGTGCAGATCTTAGGGGATCGTATAGCGGCCGCCGATGCGGTGCTCATCGCGACTCCAGAGTATAATCACTCGATCTCCGGGGTGCTCAAGAACGCGCTCGATTGGGTCTCGTCTCTGCCGAACGAGCCGTGCGCGGGCAAGCCCGCGGCCCTCTTTGGCGTGAGCACGGGGTACTTTGGGGCGCTGCGGGCTCAGCTCCATCTGCGCGAAGTCTGCGCAGCGCTGGGGATGCTCGTGCTGCCTAAGCCCGAGCTCTTTATCTCTCACGCCACAGAGAAATTCGACGCTCACGGGACACTCATTGACCCCCAGACGCGTCAGCGCTTGCGCGCCCTGCTGGAGGCGCTCATCGCGTGGGCCCAAAGAATCGCTCAGTGAGGGTTTGACACCGGAGGGCGAGGGCTATACAATTAGCAGTTATGGAAGAGAAATCCTACAGTCCTGGCCTTGAAGGCATCATCGCCACGGAGACGCGCATCTCGTTTCTTGACGTCGAGCGCGAAGCGATCATCGTCCGGGGATATAATCTTCTGGAGCTCATCCGCACTGCGACATATATAGATGTGCTGGGGATTTTGGTGGACGAAAAGCTTCCCGATGCCCAGCGCAAAGCCGCGTTCGAGCATCAGCTCACGACGGCGTCCGTGCCCGGGGCAGTGTACGAGATCCTCGCCAAGCTCCCCTCTTCTATGCACGCCATGGATCGGCTGCGCACGGCCCTGTCGGCGTTGGCCGGCTTTGACCCTGAGGCCAATACGGCCGATCCGGAGCGGGAGCGCGCCAAAGCTCCGCGCTTGGTCGGCCAGATCGCTCAGATCGTCGCCAATCTCACGCGGGTCGCTTCGGGGGATGCCCCCAAAACGTTTACCCCTGAGCACAGCTTCGCCGAGAACTTCTTGCGCACTATCGTCGGACGGGATCTCTCTGCGGCCGAGGTGCGCGCCTTCGAGCAGACGCTCATCGCCTACAGCGAGCATGAGCTGCCGAACTCGACGTTTGCTGCGCGCGTGGTCGCCTCGACCCTCTCGGACGCGTATGGGGCGCTGATAGCAGCTGTGGCCTCGCTTAAGGGGCCGCTGCATGGAGGGGCGAACGAAGCCGTCATGGCCATGCTCCAGCAGGCTCAGACGCCCGATGGGCTGGAGCGGCTTATCCGAGAGAAGCTCGCCAAGAAAGAGCGCATCATGGGGTTTGGGCATCGCGTCTATATGCGTCGGATCGATCCGCGCGCTCAGCTGCTCAAAGAGACCTTGCGAGAGCTCAGTGCCGTCAGGGGAAAGGGCGCAGAACTCTTGGCGATGTGCGAGCGCGGCGAAGAAGTCATGCGCGCGGAGAAGGGGATCTATCCGAACTTGGATTACTATGCCGCGCCGGTGTACGCCCTGCTGGATATCCCCGTGGAGCTCTATACGCCTCTCTTCTTTGCGGCGCGCTCCGCCGGGCTGCTGGCGCACATTATCGAGCAGCATCGGGAGAATCGGCTCTATCGGCCTCGCGCTCGCTACATCGGCCCCATGACGGTATGACTCTATGGCCGACCCTGTGCTGGAGCAGATCGCCGACTATGTGATCGAAGGCTCTATCACGAGCGCGGGGGCGTACCAGACGGCGCGCCTGGCGCTCATGGACGCGCTCTCCTGTGCCCTGAGCGCGCTCGCCTCCCCAGAGTGCATCGCGCTTATTGGTCCGAGCGCTCCGGGCATGATCGTCCCCGATGGGGTGCGCGTGCCGGGAACTTCTTTGGTGGTGGATGTCGAGCACGGCGCGTTTGCCATCACGGCGCTCATTCGCTGGCTCGATTATAACGACACGTGGCTGGCGCGGGAGTGGGGGCATCCGTCGGATAACTTTGGGGCAATCTTGGCCGTGGCTGACTGGCACAGTCAGAAGCTGCGGCGCTGGGGCGAGCGCCCCTATCGGGTGCAGGACGTGCTCACGGCGGCTATTAAAGCCTATGAGATCCAAGGCGTGCTGTCGCTGGAGAACAGTCTGAATCGGCGCGGCTTTGATCATGTGCACTTTGTGAAGGTCGCGTCAGCGGCTGTGGCCGCGTGGCTGCTTGGCGGCACCAAGGAAGAGGTGCTCAGCGCCGTGAGCAACGCGTTCCTTGACGGGGCGGCGCTGCGCACTTATAGACACTTTCCCAACACCGGGCCGCGCAAGTCCTGGGCCGCTGCCGATGCGGCCCTCCGTGCGGTGCGCCTGGCCCTGTTTGCCCTGCGCGGGGAGCCGGGCTATCCTACAGCGCTGAGCGCTCCCCAGTGGGGCTTTGAGGCGGTAGTCATGGGGGGCGAGCCCCTGAGATTGGCCCGCCCCTTGGATAGCTACGTCATGGAAAATATTCTCTTCAAAGTCTCATACCCGGCAGAATTTCACGGGCAGACTGCTGTTGAGGCCGCCTTGGCTCTCCACCCCCAGGTGCGCGAGCGCCTCTCGGAGATCAAGCGCATCGTGATCGAGACCCAAGAGCCCGCCATGCGCATCATTGACAAGCCCGGCCCGTTCCGCAATCCCGCCGATCGCGATCATTCGTTGCAGTATATGACAGCCGTGGCGCTGCTCTATGGGGAGCTGCGCTACGAGCACTATCTTGACCCCATTGCTTCAGATCCTAAGATTGCAGAGCTCATCGCCGCGATGGAGGTGCGCGAGAACCCCCAATTCAGTCGGGATTATCTTGATCCGCAGAAGCGCTCCATCGCCAATGCGGTGCAGGTCTTCTTCCGGGACGGCAGCGCGACCGAGCGCGTCGTGATCGAGTATCCTGTGGGGCATCGGCGGCGGCGTGCCGAGGCCGTGCCGCTGCTCCAAGAGAAGTTCTCTCGGGCGCTGCGGGCGGTCTACCCCGAGCGCAAAGCCGCATGGCTCTATGGGCTGATCGCGGAGAGCTCTGACTTGCCAGAGATGGCCGTCGATCAGTTCTTGGCCGAGCTGGCTCGGCCCGGGTGAGGGTAATGGCGTGGCTCTTTGAGAGGGTAAGGGAACAAGCGCAGCTGGCGGAGCGCTTTGCGGAGCTGGTGCGGCGCGGGCGCCTGATCATCCCTGGGGCGCACGATCCCTTGGCGGCGCTGCTGGCCAAGCGCGCGGGATTCCCCGCGCTGTATCTGTCTGGAGCGGCGCTCTCGGCCAGTTATGGGCTGCCCGACTTGGGAGTGCTCACTCTTGAAGAAGTGGCGCGTCGTGCCGGGCGCATCGTGAGCGCGACCGATCTGCCCCTGCTGGTGGACATAGACACGGGCTTCGGCGAGGCGCTCAACGTCGTGCGGACGGCGCGGGAGCTCTGCCACGTTGGGGTCGCTGC
Source organism: Candidatus Fraserbacteria bacterium (assembly GCA_947085185.1). Taxonomy (GTDB): domain Bacteria; phylum Bipolaricaulota; class Bipolaricaulia; order RBG-16-55-9; family DRXL01; genus JANXCC01. The sequence continues at coordinate 5,977 of CAMTVK010000028.1, forward strand.
GGTGCAGATCGAAGACCAAGAGATGCCCAAGCGCTGCGGGCATCTTGGGGGGAAGCGCTTGATCTCTTCAGAAGCGATGGTGCAGAAGATCCGAGCGCTCAAGAGAGCCTGCCCGACTCTGTTTGTGGTGGCGCGCACCGACGCGCGGGCCCTCGAAGGGATAGAGGGAGTGATCGAGCGCGCGCGGCTCTATCGGGAAGCCGGGGCCGATGCGATCTTCCCAGAAGCTCTGGAGAGCTTAGAGGAGTTCCAGCGCGTGCGCGCAGCGCTCTGCGGGCCTGCCCTGGCGAACTTGACCGAGTTTGGCAAGACCCCCGCTCTGACAGCCCGCGAGCTTTTTGAGCTCGGCTATGAGATGGTGCTCTTTCCCGTGTCGGCACTGCGCGTGGCCGCGAAAGCTCTCGATGAGTTCTACACCCATCTGGCGCAGCATGGCTCCACCCGAGAATTCCTCGATCGGATGCAGACCCGAGCCGAGCTCTATGAGCTCATCGGGTACGCAGACTACGAGGAGTTCGATCGCGCGATCTCATCTGAGGGGAACCCCTGATAGAAGGTGTTCGGGCATCTGGACGGCCACGACCGATCCGTGCGCGCAGACTTCCCCGTTGGCGATCAGTCTCGATTCGACGAGCACTTTGCGCCCACTGATCTCTTTGACGCGCGCGCGCACTTCGAGGGGCACTCCCAAGGGTGTCGGACGGAGATAGTCGACTTTCAGCGACGCCGTGACGAACCGTAACGGGGGTTCAGTGCCGATCTCGCGCCCCTGCGCACGATACGCCGCGGCTGAAGCCGTCCCCGTCGAGTGACAGTCAATGAGCGACGCGATGAGCCCGCCGTAGACATACCCAGGGATCGCTATGTGATAGGGCTTCGGTGTGAAGACGCACACAGTTTCGTCGCCGTCCCAGTAGCTCTTGATGTGCAGCCCGTGCTCGTTGAGCCGGCCGCAGCCGTAACAGAAACTGAGGTTGTCCGGATAGTACTCTTGAAAGGCTTTCTGGGGCATTCGGATCACGCTCTGCTTGGTGTCTTGGCGCTTCGCTCGCTATTGTACCCCGTCGGGAGTGCGACGTGCAATGCCAGGGTCTCAAAACGTTGAGGTAATGCCAATTACATACTTCCCCAGCGTCCGTATTCTATAATGGGGCCGACCGATCATCACGGAGGTTGGTCTGATCTTAAAAGCGAGGTGACGTTCGTATGCGCAATCCCGTTCGTATGGTATGGCTTTTGGTGCTGCTCGTGGGCGCGGGGGCATCCGCTCACGCGAGTTCCACCGTGATCTTCGTGGACTGTACCCTGCCCGTCGAAACACCTGGGAACTTTAAGACCCTCACAGCTGCCCTCCAGTGGGCTCGTGACAGCCGCCAGAAACCCCGTTCAGAGTTTGGCGTCGTCATCGTCGCCCCATGCACCTACCAAGAGAGCCTGACGGGGGAGAACGCCATCGACGTCAAAGGGCTCCAATGGATCTCCCGCGCCGGTCGCGATAAGACCAAGATCATCGGCCCCATCGAGATCGTCGCCAAGAACGTGCTCTTTGTGGGGTTCGACGTGGATGCCAATCAAGCCGAACACGCCCTGACGATCAAAGAGAGCTTTGTGGCTATCTCCAATAGCAAATTTCATAATGCTGCCGGAGCGGGCGTCCTCATTGAGGGGGCCAAGGGCGTGATTCTGCTGCGCAACGAGATTTTCAATAATGGCGGCGAGGGCGTCAAAGCCCAAGAGTCGAGCGCCAACTTGAGACTCGAAGAGAACAAGATCCGCAGCAACGGCAGCATTGGGGTCTTCGTGGGGACCGACAGTGACCGCGCCGTCATCAGTCGCAATGAGATTCTCTTAAATAAAGGGGAAGGGATCTTCGTCACCGACAACGACGGCGTCGAGATCTCTACGAACGAGATCACGAATAACGCCATGGACGGCATCAAATTGGATAGAGCCAACGGCGCCGTGATTCTCAAAAACAAGATACTCTCCAGCGGCGTCTACGGCATCACCATCCAAGCTTCGGATAACAACGAAGTCCGCGAGAACGAGCTTATGAATAACGGTGCCGGAGGGCTCTCTATCAAAGAGGGGGAGCGCTCCGCCAAGCGCAACACCATCCAAGGGAATACAATTGCAAACAACGCCCGCGCCGGAGCCGAGGGCGTCTTACTCTCCGGGGATGTTAGCGGCAACGTCTTTCTCAAAAACTCTCTTATGAGTAACAGCTTCGGGGTCAAGCTCGTCGCTCAAGAGTCGGGCCGCGCCCCAAGCAATAATACCTTCCAAGAGAACTCTATCAAAGACAGCCATGAAGATGGGCTCCTCCTCCAAGAGAGCGATGGCCGCAATACGTTCCGGTCAAACGAGCTCTCCGGCAACAACGGCTACGGCATCCGCGTAGCCGAACGGGCACGCAACGACACCTTCGCCAATAACGTGATCAAAGACAACGGCAAGGCCGGGATCTTCTTAGAGAAGACCTCTCGACACGTGCTGCGCGAGAATCAGATCTTGCTCAATGGGGAAGCTGGCGTGGTGCTCGATGGCGTCAGCAGCACCCTCCTCCAGCTCAATCAGATCCGCGAGAACGAGCGCGAGGGAATTCAGATCATCAATGGCGCCAAGCGCAATGATCTCATTGCCAATACAATCGAGATGAACCGCGGGCAGGGGATCGCCGTTCAAGGGGCCACAGAACTCGATATCCGTCAAAATACGATCTCCGGCAACTATGGGGTCGGGGTCTTGCTCGCTGAGGCGACCACCATCAACTTTGATCACAACAAAGTCCTCCAGAACAATCAAGGGGGAATAGACCTCGGAGCTGGCTCCAGCAAGCTTGACCTTGAGTTCAACGATATTGTGGGCAATACGCAATTTGGGCTGCGTCTTGCGGGAGGGCTTGATGAGACGACCATCAGGGCCGATCGCAACTGGTGGGGCGATCCCAAGGGGCCGTCGGGGGTCTTTGAGGGCCAAGGCAACAGCGTCCTAGGGATCCGAGTGAACCGCGATTGTACCATCGAGGGCATTCCGAACTATCAGTGTCCCATCGTCATGCCGTGGCTGCTCGCTCCGACCGCTGAGCTGGTCGAGAACTCTGTGACGGGCTGGATCTTCAGAAAATTCGGCAATGGCCGCGCCGAGTTCGACGCGACCCCCACCGCGAGCGTCCAGCTGCGCTTCTACAACGTGGACGTCAACTCCGATGGTGCGATCATTGTGGCCAGATATCGCAACGGGTTCCCGCAGCAACGCAATCTCTTAGAGAACCCAGTGAAGATCGTGAGCGTCCTGGTGAGCGGCATGCGGTCGGGCGTCGCGCAAATCGAGATCGAGTACACCGACGCCGAGATCAAGGGCTTGGACGAAACCAAGCTCTGCGTGCTCTACTTCGACCGCGAGACCAGCAGTTGGAAGCGTCTCGACTGCTTTGTCAAGACGCAAGCGAACATCGTCATAGCTGAGATCCCCGTGGCGGTGCTCAATGCAGCTCCGCCGATCGCTCTTGCGACGGGGGCGGTCAGATAAGCAAGTGAGGAGCATGACCATGAACCCGTGCACTGATCAGCTGCACTCACTGACCCGCACAGCGCCGGAGGTGCCCGCAGCCGCACTGCGATTTCTCGAGGTAATGCTCGGAGGGTTTGAAGCCGAGGAGATGGAGTTCACCGTCACGATTCCGGAAGATTGGCGCGATCAAGAGATTCAAGCGTTCATCTTTCGCAGGGACGGCGGGCGGTGGGTGGAGCTGCCGGGGAGGATTGAGCGCAACGGAGAACGACTCAGGCTGACGCTGCCAGGAGGGCGCCTCGTGCACCTTGCTGTGGCGCTCGTGCCGCAGCTGCACCCAGCACCACTGTACAGATAAAGACAAAAAAATTTCTAGAGTGCGCGCATCGGTCCCGCTCGTGCGGGGCCGGTGCGTTTCTGTATAATATCTGTATGTTCGCCCTGAAGAATCTGATTCTTGCTGTCGCATCTGTGTTGGACTGGGCGATCACGATCTATATTTGGATCGTGATCGTTCGGGCTGTGCTCAGCTTGGTCCAGCCGAACCCCTATAATCCGATCGTGCAGTTTTTACATGCGGTCACGGAGCCGTTGCTCGCCCCTATTCGCTATTATCTGTTGCGCAACATGCCTGTGGGGATTGATCTGTCGCCGATGGTGCTGATTTTATTGCTCGTGCTCATTCAGAGATTTTCCATTCCCACGCTCATGGAATTAGCCATGCGACTGCAATGAGGCCCAGTGAAGAAAATTAAAGGCTTGGGTGGAGAACCTTGCACGAAAACCAAGCTTCGGTTACCATGCGTTATGGATCGAGTCCACTCGGTGAGCAGATGTGCTCTATTTGAGCTTTGAACATCCGCAAGATGCCACCAACAGCCGCATGCGTGATGACGGAGTGTTAATGCATTACCGGGGACGAAAGCTCGTGGGAGTAACAATCTTTGAGGCCTCCAAGCGACGCTAGAGCCGCACACTCAAGCTGTCATCAATATGCGTCGTCCTGAAGAGTTCATGCGTCGTGCATTGGAGCTGGCCGAGCGTGGTGCTGGCTGGACCAGCCCTAATCCGATGGTCGGCGCTGTCATTGTCAGAAAGAATATTATTGTAGGAGAAGGGTGGCACGAAGAATTTGGCGGCCCTCATGCGGAGTTTCTCGCGCTGCAGCGCGCGGGGGCGCTTGCCCGCAACGCGGATCTGTATGTCAATGTAGAGCCGTGCGTGGCAGCCCCCGGCAAGCACAACCCCCCGTGCGTGGATGAGATCATTCGTGCGGGCATTCGCAGAGTCTTTGTGGCGCTGCGCGATCCCGACCCCAGAGTGAACGGCCAAGGCGTGAAAACATTGCGCCAGGCGGGCATTGAAGTCATCGAAGGTGTCTTAGAAAATCAAGCCCGCAAGCTCAACGAGATCTATCTCAAGTTCAAGACGACGGGCATGCCCTTTGTGACTCTGAAGATGGCCATGACGGCCGATGGGAAGATCGCTACTCACACCGGCGACTCCCACTGGATCTCTTCGGAGAGATCTTTGAGATTGGCGCATGAGCTGCGCCATCGCTATCGGGCTATTATTGTGGGCATTGGCACGGTGCTCGTGGACAATCCCCACCTGACCGCGCGCTTGGAGAAGGCGGCGCGCAATCCCATCCGGATCGTGCTCGACTCGCGCGGGCGCATCCCCCTTGACTCCGAGGTGGTGCGCTCCGCCGCGCAGATCCGAACGGTCCTCGCGACGACGGACGCTCTCGCGCCCGAAAGGGCGCAGGCCCTCCAGCGTGCTCACGTGGAAGTATGGCGGCTGCCCGCCCGGGAGGGCCATGTAGATCCATACGCTCTTGTCCAAAAACTCGCGCACGAGCAGATCGACAGCGCCCTCATCGAAGGGGGCTCGGAGATCGCGTGGAGCTTTCTCAGCGCCAAACTGATTGATAAAGTGCTCTTCGTCATCGCTCCCAAGATCGTGGGAGGGCGAGCAGCCCCCAGCCCCGTCGGCGGGATCGGCTTTGAACGCCTCAGCCAAGCGCTCCCGCTCAAAAACGTCACGGTCTCTCAAATCAACGGCGATGTCTTGTATGAGGCATATTTGGACAGAGATTGCAAGGGCCTTGGAGGTCCTCTATAATCGCAGAAAGGAATCTTATGGGAGGTTGAACCCTATGAGAAAAGCGATACTCATCGTCAGCGTCTTAGTGCTCGCGTTCTTAGCGGGCGTAGCGGTCGATTGGACGGTGCAGCGGACTCCGTCGGTGACCGAGCGTCCGCTGCCCCAAAGCCCAGCAGACAAGCCCGCACCAGTCATGCTGGCGCAGGCTCCAACGTCGGCCACCGATCTCTTCGCTCAGCTGACCAAAGAGCAAATCGAGCAGCTTATCACGGCTGCAGGGCAGAATGCTATCAAGACGGCTATTAAGAGGGCCGGCCCAGCGGTCGTCCAGCTCGAGGTGATCAAACAGAGTTCAGGGCGCAGTCCGTTCGAAGACTTCTTCGATGACCCGTTCTGGCGACGCTTCTTCGGTGAGCCCTTCGACCGCAATCGGCGCATCGAACGGTCACTCGGCAGCGGATTCATCACGGAATTCCAAGGACAAAAAATTATCATCACGAACAACCACGTCGTCGAGGGCGCTACAAGCATTCGGATCACATTGCCTGATGGGCGCACGCTCGACGGCGAGCTCGTCGGCGGCGATGCGTTCTTAGACATCGCGGTCGTGCGCCCTAAGGCTCCACACGCTTCTTATGAACTGCCCACCGTCGAGCTTGGCGACTCCGACAAGATTGAGATCGGCGATTGGGCTATTGCTATTGGGAATCCTCTGGGCTTCCAACATACGGTGACCGCGGGGATCATCAGTGCACTCCACCGGGACTTTCCTAAGCCCGACGGCTCCGGTCAGTTCCAAGATATGATCCAGACAGACGCTGCGATCAATCCTGGCAATTCCGGTGGCCCCTTGCTCGACGCGCTTGGGCGGGTCATCGGCATCAATACGGCGATCGCTGTGAACGCCGAGGGGATTAACTTTGCGATCCCCATCAATGCTGCGCTGCGAGTGCTGCCCAGTCTGTTAGCTTCGGGCAAGGTCACCCGTGCTTGGCTCGGTGTGGTCATTCAAGAGCTGACAGAAGAGATCGCACAGCCCTTGGGGGTCGAGCCCTACTCGGGCGTCTTGATCGCCGATGTGCGCCCCGATGGGCCGTCTTATGGGATCTTACAGCGGGGCGATATCGTGCTCAGCGTGGACGGCAAGGCCGTCAAGAGAATCTTCGAGCTCCAGCAAGAGATCATGTACCGTCCGGTGGGCTCGAAAGTCCAAGTAGAGATTCTCCGCGGTGGGGCTCGTCAGACGGTCGAGGTGACGCTTGGGGAGCGCCCCAGCGAGCAAACCCTGATGGGCTCTGCTCCGAGCGTTCCTAGTCAGCCCATCCCGCAAGGCCAGGGCATAGAGAAGTTCGGGCTCAAGGTCCAAGCGCTCACGCCCCAGATCGCGCGGCAGCTCAATCTGCCCAGCACAGCTGAGGGCGTCGTTATCGCTGAAGTGCAGCCGGGGAGCCGAGCATTTTGGGCCAGACTCCAAGTGGGCGATCTGATCATCGAGATCAACCGTCAGCCCGTCAAGACCCTCGACGATTGGAACAAGCTCGTGGGCGAGCTTCCCGATGACGCTCGCGTGCTGTTGACGATCATCCCGCGGGGTGGGGGCAGCGCGCGGTTTGTGCCGTTGCGGTAAGCGGGCGTTGCAAACTCCATCGATCTCGATATAATTCTGTATTGGGGCGCACGACCGTGAGATGTGAACTTGGCATGAAATGCCCGGAGAGTGGCGCAGCCTGGTTGAGCGCGCACGGTTCGGGACCGTGAGGTCGCGGGTTCAAATCCCGCCTCTCCGACTGTAAGAATCTAAGAGCCCCCATTGATTTGCTCCTCATCCCCAAATCCGGTATTATAAGCGCCATGAGCAAGTTCTCTCTAACTTTCGCCATTCACGGGCAGAGCTCGCCCGTTTTGACCGAGCTCACGGATGGACTGAAGAAAGTCCTGGAGGCCAGGGGCTATCGGTATGCACCGGAGGAGCCCGCTCCCCGGCTCATTTTGAACCTGACCTCTTTGGCTCATCCCAGGTCCTATCGGCGCCGGGCCCAGGCCACCTTCGTCCTTTCCATCTTTGAGGCCGAAGAAATCCCGCCGGAGCCGGTCCAGGCCATGTACCCCTATCTTGTGCGCACCCTCTCCAACATGCTTTTGGTCTACGTTCCCAAAGAGGAGGCCCACTTCTTCACCCTGGATTTGGGGCACTACGCTGAGCCTCAGGGCGAGAGATTCTTTGAGCGCTTGGTGAAGAGGATCCATCCCATGGCCTCGGCCACTCTGGTCGTCAAAAACCGGTTCGAGCCGGACCTAGAGCCGGAACTTTGGGAAGGGGACGAGCTCACGCGCGAGCTGAGCGCGGCTGGGAAGATTCTGGATTCCTGGGACCTCCTCCCCGCTCCGTTTCCTATCGAAAAGATTCTTCCGCCCGAAGACTTTCGCCACGTGCAGCGCCTCTACGGCATCGGCGGTCTTTCCTACGGGAACCTCTCCGTGCGCAAGGACGAAAAACGCTTTTGGATGTCCGCTTCCGGCGTGGACAAAGGAAATCTTAGGGTGATTGGCCGGGATATTCTTCTGGTCAAGGACTACAACCCCGTGGAAAACGCCATCGTTCTTTCTGTTCCCCCAGGGATCGAGCCTCGCCGCGTCTCCGTGGACGCCATTGAGCACTGGATGATCTACCGGGAGCACCCGGAGGTGGGAGCGATCATTCACGTTCACGCCTGGATGGACGGGGTGCCCTCCACCGAGGTCCATTATCCTTGTGGAACATACGAGCTAGCCAAGTCCGTCGCTGACCTGGTGAGAGCGGCGCCGGAGCCGGCGCGGGCCGTGGTCGGGCTCAAAAACCACGGTCTCACCATTATCGGACGCAACCTCTCTAACATCCTCGGAAGAATCGAGGGCAAGCTCATCCGCCAAGTCCCCATGACATGACTATCCCACGAGCATCGAGAGCCCAGGGAGTTGCGCGTGTACCGAGAATCTGCTAGTGTTATTGCTGAGGGATGGAATGAACCCCAGGCTCAGCTCGTATCAGACTCTCCTCCTGAGACCAAGCCAGAGAGCTCATTTCGCCCTCCATCATTCTGTGAGGGGGTGAGCTCGATGGCCTTTGGGCAACGCAAGATGTACGATGTTTCCCACTTGGGTCTCAAGTGTGCCAGCTGTGGCGTGGCGATCACGGAACTACCGTTCCAGCCTAGCTCGGACCGGCCGGTCTACTGCCGTGAATGCGCGCGCAAGCGCAACCCGCGCAGCAGCGGACGCGGACCGTCTCGTCGCTACTAATACGCTCGGACGAGGGGCAGGGGATCTCCCCTGCCCCGCTTGTCCATAGGAGCAGTGAGAGGATGACGAAGCCCTCAAATCGCCTGGCGCAGGAGACCAGCCCCTATCTCCTTGAGCATGCCCACAACCCCGTCGATTGGTACCCCTGGGGCGAAGAGGCCATCCAGAAGGCTCAGCGCGAAGACAAGCCCATTCTGCTCTCCATCGGATATTCGGCGTGCCATTGGTGCCATGTCATGGAGCGTGAAAGTTTCGAGAACGAAGAGATCGCGCAGTATCTCAATGAGCACTTTGTCAGCATCAAAGTGGATCGCGAGGAGCGCCCAGATATTGATGAGCTGTATATGACGGCTGTGCAGCTCATGACGGGCCAGGGCGGGTGGCCCTTGACGGTCTTCCTCACCCCAGACTTAAAGCCGTTCTTTGGCGGCACGTACTTCCCCCCGGAAGATCGCTGGGGCCGGCCAGGGTTTCTGACGGTGCTCAAAGCTATCGCTGAGCTGTACAAGAAGGAGCGAGCGAAGATCGTTGAGCAAGCGGAGCGCGTCACTCAGTATCTGAGCGCGATGCACCAGCTTCAGACGGGCGTAGGGCTGCTCACTCCGGAGCTGCTGCAACGCGCGTATCTGGATGCTCTGCAGAATGTTGATCGCGAGCATGGCGGCTTTGGCGGTGCGCCCAAATTCCCCCAGAGCTTAGCGCTGAGCTTCTTGCTGCGATATTGGCATCGCACCAAAGACCCTGATGCCTTGCAGATCGTTGAGCTCTCGCTCGAGAAGATGGCTCGCGGAGGGATCTACGATCAGCTCGGCGGAGGGTTTCATCGCTATTGTGTAGACGCGCTCTGGCGCATCCCGCACTTCGAGAAGATGCTCTACGATAACGCTCTGGTAGTGTGGACGTATCTGGAAGCCTATCAAGCGACGAAGAGCTTGCTCTATCGTCGGGTCGTTGAGGAGACGCTCGACTATGTGCTGCGGGAGATGACGAGTCCAGAGGGGGGCTTTTACTCCAGTCAAGACGCCGATAGTCCCGAGGGCGAGGGGGCGTTTTACGTCTGGACACCCCAGCAGATCACCGCTGTGCTTGGCGAAGAAGACGGCGCAAAAGCATGCGAATATTTTGGGGTTTCGGGGAATATCGCAGGCGGCGCAAGTGTCCTGCATCTGCCCTACACCCCCGAAGAGTTTTCTGCCAAAATGGGGATGGCGCAGCCGGAGCTTGAGCGGTGGCTTGCGCAGGTCAAGCACAAGCTCTTAGCTGCGCGGCAACAGCGAGCAAGACCCGCCCGCGACGAGAAGATTTTGACGGCATGGAACGGCTTGATGATCTCGGCGTTTGCGCGGGCCTATCAAGTCCTGGGACACAAAAAATATCTTCATGCGGCGCAGGGCGCAGCGCACTTCTGTCTGACCCATCTGCGCCAAGGCCGGAGACTGTTGCGCAGCTACAAAGACGGGCAGGCGAGATTCAATGCCTATCTTGAAGACTACGCGTGTCTGATCACGGGGCTGCTCGATCTCTATGAGTCCGACTTCGATCTACGCTGGGTCAGAGAAGCTCAGTCTTTGAGCGCGTCTGTCATAGAAGGGTTTTGGGACGAGGATGGTGGGGGATTCTTCTTCACCAGCAGAGATCACGAGAGGCTGCCGGTGCGCACGAAGAGCTTCTCTGACGGCGCGACGCCGTCGGGGAATGCGGCAGCGGTCTTTGCGCTCTTGCGTCTGGCTGAGCTGACTGACGACTCTCAGCTGCGGGCCAAGGCCGAGCACACCCTGCGCCTCTGTCGCGATCTCATGGAGCAAGCCCCTCAGACGCTCTCGTATATGCTGAGCGCGCTCGATTTCTATCTAGGCCCCACGGCTCAGATTGCCATCGTTGGGCCCCAGAGCGATTTGCGAGTGCAGCAGTTTCTCAAAAAGATTCGAGAGCGCTTTCTCCCAAACAGGGTGATCGCATGGGGAGAGCCGGCTGGCGTCGAGCATGCGGCGCTCCTCCCGCTCTTGCGGGGAAAGAGCTTGGTGAACGACGCTCCGGCGGTCTATCTCTGCCGGGAGTATTCATGTCAAGCGCCGATCACCGAGCCGAGCGCCTTAGAAGAAGCTGAGATCTAACGATCTCGTGGCGCAGGGACCTACAACCCTTGAGTTTTTGCTCCCATCTGTTAGACTAACTCTATGCTGAGGTTGGTAGATCGCTACGTGATCCGCGAAATGATCTTTCCGTTTCTACTTGCTGTTGCCGGCTTCGTCTTGTTTATCATACTCAATCTCATCCCTCAACTCTCCGACTTCATGATTGATCGCAATATCTCCATGCAAACGCTCTTTCAGATGCTCTTTTGGCGGTTACCAGAGCTCTTAGTCTATGGGCTTCCTGTGGGCGTGCTCTTCGCGATCTTCTGGGCCTTGGGACGACTCAGCCATGACCGCGAATTGATCGCCCTGCAAGCCGCCGGCTTCTCTTTGCGAAGGCTGATGCTCCCCGTCGTCCTGATGGGCTTGATCACCACCGTCACGGCGTTCGCCGTAGGAGAACTCTGGACGCCCTGGGCCAATCATCAATATTATAATCTGTTGCGCGAGATCTTCTTCATGCGCTCCGTGCCCCAGATCCGCGAGTCCACGTTTATGAAGATCAGCGACACCGCCTATGCGTATATTGAGCGCTACGACCCTACTACAAAAAAACTCTCTCACGTGATGGTCTTCGACAAGGGCGGTGGGGAGTACCTTCCTGAGCTGGAAGCACGCTTCCCAAAGGTCATTGTTGCTGCCGAAGGCCTCTGGGACGGGGAGTACTGGCGCCTCACCGATGGGAAGCTCCATAAACTCCGGGACGATGGCCAGTTCGAGTACACCGTGACTTTTGCGAAGCTGTCTTTACGGGCTGGACCGTCTCTGCAACGGCTGCTCGTGGAGCAACGCACTCCCCATGAGATGAGCATCGCCGAGCTCTCCGAGCAGATCGAGGTGCTCCAGCGCAGCGGCTTAGGCGCTGAAAGCTTGCTCGTTGAGCTGCATGCGAAGATCGCTGTGCCCTTCTCTGCTCTGATCTTTGCGCTCTTTGGGGCGCCGCTCAGTTTGATCTTTGCTCAGGGGGGAGCGCCGCGTGGGCGGGCCGCCGGGGTCATCATCAGCGTGCTGTTGGTCGCGAGCTATCAGGGGCTTCTGCTCTGGATGTCCACGCTGGGAAAACGCGGCCTGATCGCACCTCCTCTTGCGCCATGGGTGCCGAATATGCTCTTTGGGGTGCTCGGCGTGGTGCTCGTGATCTGGCTGGATCGGCTCAGCCAACTCGATCTCTTTGCACGGCTGCGTCGGCTTGTGCCGTTCGTGCTCATCATAGCAGGGGGGGGCACGGTGGGATGGGCACAGGAGCCGCCTCCCATCTCGCTCGATCTTCGTGCCGACCGACTGACCGTCGCTCGCGATTGGCAGAAGCTCTCTGCTGAGGGCCACGTCAGGCTTGTCTATGAGAAGGGCTCGCTTCACGCGGACCGACTGAATGCTCAGCGCGTCGGGGAGAGCCAACACTGGCGCATCACTGCGGAGGGGGGCGTCGTGTGGGAAGGGGAGGGCCTCAAGGGAGAAGCAAAGAAGATCGAGCTGCAGATCGCGTGGGACGGCTCTCGCTGGGCGCTCAGCGAAGCACACTTATTCACAGCTCGCATAGAGTATGAGCGCGGGAGCTTGCAAGCTCATGAGATGTTCTTAAAACCCGAGCGCTCGGTGTGGGTGGCCCATGCGCAGAGATTTCTCGGTCAGGCAAGCTTTGAGAGCGCTGCGAAAAAGCGAGAGACCCTGCGCTTCCAAGGGGAGGAGGCGCGTGCCACCCTCTCCGCCGAGGGCCAGCTCAAGCTCCTCGAGATCACCAAGGGCGAGATCACCACGTGCACCTGCGCAGAACCTATCAGCCGGGCTGCATATTCCATCGCGGCAGGCAGCGTGCTCCTGGAGCCAGACGAGTCCGTCTGGGCCACAAATATTACGCTCAAAACCTACGGGATCCCAATCTTTTGGGCCCCGGTCTACTTTGCTTCGCTCAAAGAAGAGACGAAAAACCCGCTGCTGCCGGATTTCGGACAGCTTCCCGATCGCGGATGGTATTTCCGCTGGCGCTTGCCGTTCGTCGTAGACCGAGAGAACACGGGGACAGTCTCGATTGATTTCTACACGAAGCTTCCCGAAGTGGGGATGGGGATCGAGTACAGATATAAATTCTGGGAGCAGCAAGGGCAGATCTCGGTCTATCGTTTGGTGGGGCGCGGCGAGTCCTGGGCGACAGACTGGGCGCATCAAGCCCAGCTTCCCTTCAACACGCGGCTCTCTGTGGGGATTGCGTGGCGCACTGGGCTGTTAGAGCAAGAAGCTCAGCGGCTCTTCTCGCGGGTGCTGCTCTCAGGAAGCTTTGAATCTGTGCGTTGGAGCGCCCTGTGGAGCCGCGATCAGTATCTTGTGCTGCCCGAAAGCGAAGAGGCCGTGCTCTATCGCTTTTTAGAGAAAGCCCCAGAGCTGATGCTCTCGCTTGTGCCGTGGCGATTGGGGCCATTGTCTGTCACGTTCAGTGCGAGCTGGGGCACCTATCGTGAGAAAAAGCTCGATCGAGAGAGCTTGGACGAGAGCACACGCTGGGATGCCGTCATCGGCCTGCAATCGCTTGCTTTGGGAAATGACCTCTTGCGCATCCAAGCCAGCACACACTATCGGCTCTCGCTCTACGCACCCCAGCGCTTCCGTCGCGAGGCGTATGATCTCACAGTCGGGGTGAGCACGCACCCCGTGCCCGGCCTGAGCGCCGACACCACATATGCGTACCGGCGCGTTGTGGGGCAAAGCCCGTTCAGCTTCGATACGCTCGACCTGATGCACCATGTCCGCTTCCGCGCAGGCTGGCCTACTGCGCCCTTCAAACCGAACCTGACTTGGGGATACGACCTCCGACAGCAGACGTTTGAGCTTCTGCGCCTTGGGCTGCGCCATCAATTTCTGGGGTTTGCCACTACGATCGATCTCGAATACGATCTCAACCGTTCGCTCTGGCACAGGGCGGCGCTCACTCTGCAGGGGTCTGTTGTGCAGCTCAGCACGGCGTATCTCTTCCCGACACGAAATTTCGAGGATTTGATAGTCAAGATCAGCTGGGGCGTGCAGCGTTTGGGGATGAGCATAGATCTCAAGCGCTTCTCTCTTCAGCGACTCAATCTTGAAACGAGCTGGCAATGGTGGTCTGAGTGGGAGTTTTCGCTCAAGGGCGAGTACGATGTAGCAAGACAGAGATGGACGGCGTTACAAGTGGGGATTATCAAAAAATTCTGCAATGCGTGCTGGCAACTGGGGGTCTACAGCGACAGCTCCAGGGTATGGCTTCAGGCGCAGATCAATGCGTTCCCCACAGCGCGCGTGCGTTACTCTCCCACGGATCAGAGGCTGTCATTTGGCTCCTAGCATTGCCGAGGAGCACACGGTATACTAGAGCGATTCTCGCGATGGGGTGATTGCTCATATGGAGGTACGGACTGTATGTTTTGTAGGGCACGCGGGGTCCGGCAAGACGGCCCTGGCGGAGGCGCTCTTGAAAAGAGGAGGCCACGACGCGAAATTCGACTTCACACCAGAAGCTAAAAGCCGAGGGCACTCCGTAGACTTAGGAGTGGGCAGCCTCCTGCAGGGGGAGCGACTCTTGCAGGTTCTCGATACGCCCGGCTTCAGCGAGTTCGTCGAGGAGGTCTACAAAGCTCTGTGGGCCGCGGAGACAGCCGTGCTCGTGGTCAACGCCGAAAAGGGCGTAGAAGTCCACACCGAGAAGGCGTGGGAGTTGGTGCAAAAGTTCAAGAAGCCGTCTCTTGTGGTCATAAACAAGATGGACCTGCCCAATGCGGACCTCCCCAAAGCCCTCGAATCGCTGCGCTCGACGCTGCCGGGGAGATTCGTCTGTTTGGAACTGCCCATCCGCGAGGGAGGGAACTTCGTGGGCTATGTGGACTTGATCGAGAACAAAGCGATCTATACAGACAAGCGCAAGGGCGAGATCCCAGAACACTTGAAAGCCACCGTCGCGGCGGAGCGCGAACAGCTCTTAGAAGTGCTCGCTGAAGCCAACGACGAACTGATGGTCCATTTTCTTGAGGGCCACGAGATCCCCACAGACGAAATCCGCCGGGCGCTCAAGGACGCGCTGCGCCAGCGTATCTTCAGCCCGGTGCTCTGTACTTCCGTCACGTCCGGAGCCAGCATAGATGCCCTCTTAGAGATATTGCAGACCGAAACCCCTCAATTTACTGATGTGAATCACCCTGCAGGGAGCTTCATCGCTCAGGCGTTCTATCTCTTCTCGGATCAGTATTTGGGCAAACTGGCATTTGTGAAGGTCCTGGGCGGGACCCTCTCTGAGGGGGATACGATCACGAACATCAACACCGGAGCACAAGAGCGCGTCAAGGAGATCTTGCGGTTTCACGGCGACAAATCCGAAAAGATCCCACAAGCCCAGGCGGGGGAGATCGTCGCGCTCGCCAAGTTGAGCGATTGTCAATTGGGCGAGACGTTTGCAGCAACCGGCTCGGCCCAGAAGCTGCCTTGGATAGAGTTCCCCAAGCCGGTCTTTGCCCGCGCAGTGACCCCGGAAACCCAAGCCGATGACGAAAAGATGAGCAGCGTGCTCAAAGAGATCGCCAGCGTCAAAGCCACGCTCAGTTTCTATCGAGACGCCGTGACCCACGAGGCGATCCTCGCGGGCTTGGGGGACACCCATTTGAGCGTCTTCACTGAGCGCTTGAAGAACCGCTATGGCGTCTCAGTCAAGCTGCACAAACCGCATATCCCCTATAAAGAGACGATTCTCAAAGTTGCGCAAGGGCAGTATAAACACAAGAAGCAGAGCGGGGGGCGCGGACAATACGGCGAGGCCCACCTGCGCGTCGAGCCCATCCCCGGCAAGACTTATGAGTTTGTGGACGAGGTCAAAGGCGGGGTCATCCCACGCGAGTATATCCCTGCGGTGGAGAAGGGTGTGCTGGAAGCCATGCAGCAGGGGATTTTGGCGGGCTACCCCATGACCGACGTGCGCGTAGCTGTGTATTACGGCAGCTACCATGAAGTGGACTCGAACGAGATTTCGTTCAAGATCGCTGGGGCCCATGCGTTTCGGTTGGCCGCCCAAGCGGCCCAGCCCGCGTTGCTGGAACCCATCTATAAAGTGACGATCTGGACGCCCTCAGATTACACAGGCGACATCATCAGCAGTCTCAACGGCAAGCGGGGACGCATCTTAGGGATGGGCATGGAAGAAGAGACTTTCGATGGGAGCCTCAAGCGCGACAAGATCGAAGCTGAGGTCCCCCTTGCTGAGATGTTAGACTATGCGTTGGAGCTCAAGTCTATCACGCAAGGGCGGGCGACGTTCCAGATGGAGTTTGTGCGCTATCAAGTCGTGGCCAGTGAAAAGCTTGCGGAAGAGCTCTTGAAGCGCGAGGGCAAGACGATCAGCAAACCAACTGCAGAAGCGAAGTGAAAACACACGCGGGGCATGGCGCTCAAGCGACTCCAGATTAAGACCCAAGCCAAGCAAGAGATCGTAGATATTACGGAGCGCGTAGCGCGGGTTGTGCGTGAAGGCGCTCCCCAAGACGGCTCGTGCACGATCTTCGTCCCACACACCACAGCAGCGATCACTATCAACGAGAACACCGACCCAGCGGTGAAAGAAGATATTCTGAATGCTTTGGGGAGGCTAGTCCCCGTGGGGACACAGTACAAACATGCTGAGGGCAACGCGCATGCCCATATCCGCGCCAGTCTTGTGGGCCATTCGGTCACAGTGCCCATCGAAGCTGGGAGATTAGTCTTGGGCACATGGCAGGGGATCTTGTTCTGCGAATTTGACGGGCCGCGCCAGCGCGAGGTATGGATCATCGTGTCCTCTGCCCTCTGATTTGTCATGGCCCGCCAACGTCGCTATAATCTCCCAGAGAGCATGACCAAGAGACCGCGATCCGACTGGCAAGGCCAAGACGTCATCTCTATTAGATACTTCTCCCGCGATCAGATCGAAGATGTCCTCGCTCACGCCCAACAGATCCATCCAGACCCGGAGCTGCTGCGTGGGCGCGTGATGGCCTCGCTCTTCTTTGAGCCCAGCACGCGCACCCAACTCTCGTTCGCCACCGCGATGCAGCGCTTGGGAGGCCGAGTCATCGGCTTTTCGGGGACCGAGGGCACCAGCGTAGTCAAGGGCGAATCGCTCCAAGACACGGTGCGCACCGTCGAGAAATATGCCGACGTGATCGTCATTCGCCATCCCCTTGAGGGCAGTGCCCGTCTTGTGGCAGACACGGTCGCCATCCCGGTCATCAACGCAGGCGACGGCGCCAACCAACACCCAACCCAAACCCTTATGGATCTGTTCACCATCAAAAAATTTCAGAATAGACTTGACGATCTGAAGATCGGGCTCGTCGGGGATCTCAAATACGGGCGCACCGTGCACTCTCTGGCTACGGCGCTCACGCGGTTCCGCAAGATCGAGCTTCGTTTGATCTCGCCCCCCAATCTCCGGATGCCCTCATGGGTCTTGCAGGAGCTCTCCGGGATCGTCCCCTATGTCGAGACTGACGAGCTCGACGTGCGCGATCTCGATGTCGTCTACGTGACACGCATCCAGAAGGAGCGCTTCCCCGACATCGAAGAATACGAGAAAGTCAAAGGAGCCTATGTGATCACTCCGAAAGTCTGCGAGATGCTCAAATCTACCGCGATCTTGCTCCATCCCTTACCTAGAGTAGATGAGATCGCTCCAGAAGTGGACATGCTCCCTTGTGCGAAGTACTTCGATCAGGTGCAAAACGGGGTGCCGGTGCGCATGGCGCTTTTGAAGCTCTTGTTGCTGGGGGCTTAAGAAGATGGAAGAGGATCTGAAGGTCTCTAGGATCAAGAACGGCACCGTGATCGATCACATTACGGCGGGGATGGCCCCAGCGGTGCTCAAGATTCTGGGGATCGAGCGCGGTTGCCCTGACACGGTCATCGTGGCCATGAACGTGCGGAGCAATCGCCTGGGGTTGAAAGACATGGTCAAGGTGGAAAACCGCGCGCTTGAAGCAGAAACGGTGAAGAAGATTGCCATCGTCGCCCCGCAAGCTACAGTCAATATTATCAGAGATATGAAGGTCGCGGAGAAGATCCAAGTCGAGCTCCCTCAGGAACTGATCGGCATCATTCGATGTCCTAATCGCAATTGCATCACGAACAGCAGTGAGCGGGTCGTCCCATATCTTACTGTGGAAAGCCGCGACCCTCTCTCCATGCGCTGTCATTACTGTGAGAGCCTTGTCGAGGGGCCTGCGGCCGAGCTGTTGCTCTAACGCTCATGCGTCTCTTTTACTGTTTTGAGCTCCCCCATGCTGTGCGTGCGCAGCTTTATGAGATTGCGCAGCTGTTGCGCGCTCCAGAAGCGCGCGTGAGCTGGGTGCGCCCGGAAAATTTTCACATCACCGTCAAGTTTCTCGGCGAAGTCGAGCCTTCTGTCGTAGAGCCCCTGAAAGCACTTGGGGCCCAGATCGCTGAGAGATTCCAAAAATCTGAGATCGTCTTCGACACCGTCGGGGCGTTCCCCACCGCGAACCGACCAAGAGTCCTATGGATCGGCTCTCGTCATCCCCCCAACGTGATCTTCGATATTCAAGAAGACTTGGAGCAAGCATTGACAAAGATGGGATTCGAGGCAGAACAGCACTTTATGCCGCATGTGACCGTCGGCCGGATCAAGGACGAGCGCACCGTCCACGAAGGGTGGTTTGCTCAAATGCTCTCCCAGATCAAGCCCTTTGAGAGTCGAGCGCTCCTCACACACTTGACGCTTATGGAAAGCCAGCTATCGCCGGGTGGGGCGATCTACATTCCCGTGGCAAGCTGGGAGTTCCAAGATGCCCTTTGAGTATTTTGATGTCACAGCCGAAGTAGGAATTCGCGCGTGGGGCAAGACGCTCCCTGAGGCGTTTGCGGAAGCAGCCCGCGCCCTCTTCGAGCTGATGGTCGATACAAAATCTGTGCGCCCACAGCGACCTATCTCGGTCGCGCTGAGCGCAGAGTCACTTGAGCTGCTGTTGGCCGACTGGCTCAACAGACTGATCTTAGAGCGCGACCGCACGGGCTGTGTCTTCTCACAATTTCGTGTGGCTATCGCTCCTCAAGCGCAAGGCTTCTCACTGACGGGAGAAGCCCAAGGTGAACCCTTGGATCGCGCGCGCCATGACCCGCGCATAGACGTCAAAGCCGTTACTTATAATAATCTGAGCGTTCTCCAGCAAGCCCAGAGAGTCCAGGTCGAATGCGTGTTGGATATCTAATGCGCCAGCTCGGCGGGCTTCGTTGGTCGCGTCTATCTCTTCCGGAAGATGACGGCGAGAAACTCTTGCACCCCGTAGGCATTGGCCGTAAAGATGGCAATGTGCTAGCTCTCTGCCCTGCCGACTACCCCTGGCCGCCGGGGTTCAGAAAGTAGACGACTTAGCAGTGAGGCTGCCGTGGCTAGCCACAATATCGCGCTCAGATGATGCCTAAACTTTGCAGGAACTCTCTATCGTTGAACGCGATCTCGTGATCAGAAAAAATTTGCGTGCGCTCGTGGCCCTTGCCCGCAATCAAAACACAATCCCCCGGACGCGCCAGCTCCAACGCACGCAAGATCGCCCTGGCACGATCAACAATCGTCTCATAGCAAACCCCCAAGGGACGAATCCCAGACTCGATCTGTCGTATGATCTCTTCCGGGTCTTCGCTCTTGGGGTTGTCGCTGGTGATAATCGTAAAATCCGCCAAGCGCCCGCTGATCTCCCCCATAATCGGGCGCTTATAGGGATCAGACTCGCCCCCGCAGCCAAAGACGCTGATCACCCTGGGATAGAAGCTTTTCAGTGTGCGTAATATCTTTTCGAGCGAGTCCGGCGAGTGCGCAAAATCAATCCAAAGAGACACACCCTCACGCGTGCGATAGCGTTCGCATCGGCCCTCAATCTGGTGCACCGACTCGATTCGCTCTTTGATGAGCTCACGATCAAGCCCGCGCTCTATCCCTACTCCGATCGCCGCGAGAATATTATAGACATAGAACTCCCCCGGAAGGCTCGTCTCGATGGGCAGATTCCCTGCAGGAGTGTGCGCGATAAATTTCGACCCTGCGGGGCTGAGCGCGATCTCATCTGCCCATAAGTCATACGTCGGGCTAAGCCCGTAGGTCCAGACCCGTGCGCGCGTCGCTTCGCGGAAAGCCCCCTGATACGGGTCGTCACCATTGATGATCGCGCGCGCGTCGGGACGAAGACCTTCAAAGAGCCGCAGCTTCGCGCGAAGATATTCGGCCATCGAACGATAATAGTCGAGATGGTCATGAGTAAGATTGGTGAAGATCGCGACGTCGAAGTCTATCCCATAGACGCGCTCTTGGGAGAGCGCATGGGCTGAGACTTCCAGCACAAGGTGCTTCTGTCCAGATTGGAGGGCTTCCCAGGCGCGCCGCTGAATCTCTACGGCGCCTGGGGTCGTGTAGGGGAGATTATGCTCTAACGCGTTGTGCACGGTCGTGCTGAGGGCCGACTCGCCCAAGACAGCCGCAGCTAATACAGCTACAGATGTCTTGCCGTTTGTGCCGGTGACGCCCACTGTGAAGAGCTTTTCAGTTGGGAAGTCATAGAAGGCGCAAGCGAGCTGAGCGAGCGCCCGCCGGGAATTCCAGACGACCACATAGGGAATATGAGCGGGGAGTTTCAGATCGGCTCGCTGGCCCACGATAGCTACGGCTCCCTTGGCGATGGCCGTCCCAATATAGTGATGGCCATCGTGCTGAGAACCGGGGATAGCGACGAAGAGCGCGCCAGGCTGCACTTCCCGAGAGTCATCGGTGACCTGAGAGATACGCACCGCACGATCCCCATAGACAGCGCGATGGGGAAGAGATGCTAAGAGCTCTTGCAAGAGCTTTGAGGGTGATAGAGTCATAGCCATACTCTAGTAGAGAGTTTTAGGTATAGCAAGGGCGGCTGTCCATTGCCGGTGCTTCAGCCCGCACCTGCTTTGTGTGAATCCTGGGACGTGCAGTGCTTCGCACGAAGTATGGCTCCACCCATTAGACCTCTCCCCTCGTCCCTCCCCTAAAGGGGGAGGGGAACTCCCCTTCCCTTTTGCTGGCTCTCTGTTGCCACGATATACTTCACGGCAGAATGAAGCAGCGTGCGGTGCTTCGCACTCTGGGCGAAAAGCTCTTTGATCTGGGGCAATCTAGCGGCAGCGGCTCTGCTCTTCGGCAAGGCGCTGGCCCTGCAAGAGGTGCCGACCCTGGCGTTGGTGATTGGCGGAATGGCCTTTGTGGGGTTGTACGCGTTCGGGATAATTCTGGTATACTTGGGCGAGGAGGAGTGATGACATGACGGAACTGACTTGGTTCTTAATTGCGATTGCGTCTGCGGCGCTGGTGATGGGGTTAGTAACCCTCTTTTGGGTGCGATACCGCGAGACGCATTAGGTGCGGGTGTTGGAGATACTGCTTAACAGTCGTTCACGGTGCGCCCGCGGCCTGCTCCAGCGTCCGCAGCACCTCATGCAGGTCCATATTCTGCAGCTTCTGCCAAATGTCCTCACCCGTCAGCTCGCTCAAGATACGCGCGGCCTCTTTGGCATTGGGGAAGCCGCGCTGGCTGATACGCTGCCAGAACGTCTTGATCACCCCCTCCCCGTGCTTCTGCGCGATCTGCAGCCAGAAAGCGAGCGATACACCATAGCCTGCTGCAATCTTCACTGCCGCGGCGCCCTGTGGTAAGAGCCTTCGGCTATCTTCTCTACCAAAAAAGTATACTTCTCTATGCCCAAGAAACTCCTGTGTCAGATTGTAAGTGGGAGGCTCACGCCCTTGTAGCGCTTCTTGTACATTCTTTCGCCTTCCCTCCAAGAAATGTCTATGAACCTCTAGATCGAATTCTTTGCTGACTATGTATCCAACGTATTCGGCTAGGCCGTCCTCAAACCCTCGAGTCCGAAGATCGGAGCGCCATCCCTTATCTAGTCCGCTCTCTAAAGCTTCGTTCACAGCCCTATGCAGCATCTCATGGGGCATAGTCAAGTAAATAGACAGTCGAGTCTTTAAGTCTGCCTCTTGTAGGCTTTGCAAGCCTGGGGGAACCTTTACTGGAAAAGGGGGATTTGGAGACCTCGGGCGCTGTTGTAGCGCACTCAGCAGAGATTGCTTCACCTGTTGTTTGAGATAAATCCCTCCGATCTCTGCCCGCTCGCTTTCCGACAATGCCACCAGGACAACACCAAAAGCCCCTAAGGCAATCCCAAGTCTCCCGGCTACAAGCTGCCAGCCTTGTCGAAGAGCGTGGATAACGTCGCCAGCTAGCCTGCGCTGCTGCGGCTCAAAGTAGACGGTGATCTCCCCCTGTGTAAGGTGCTGCATGGAGGAGAGATCAATCTCCTTGAGGGGTTTGCTCCGATCCCAAACTGAGGAGGTTGTGACCGTAAGTGTAACAGTTGGGCCTCCCAAGACCATCAAGAGGGCTAACAACAATATGCCCAGCAGAATTAAGAGTTCGTTCCTCAAGGAAGGTCACCTCCCCTTAAGATAGCTCTGCTCTATAGTTTATTTGAGGGCAGCCTCAATGTCAAGGCTGCCCTCGAACTCATTCGCTCTTGTTCAAAAAGTAAAAAATTGATCCTACAGCCCAACCGCCGTTGCGATGAGCTTGAATTTCTTGTTGCACATCTGCATCTCCTCCTTCTGTGAGATAGATTTGGTCTGACTTTCGGGCGAACACAAGAGCACTGGTTTTCTCAGCCCGCACGTGGTAATATAAAGACGGCGAACCTATGAGCCTCCAAGAAGCCGTGCAAGAGTTCGAGAGCATGTTGGAGCAAATCGCCAGATACCAGACCTCTGGCAATGGCTCCGTCGAGGCCTTCCTCAGGGAGTACAAGATCGATTTTGAACCCTCCCCAGCAGTCCGACCCAAAGCGCAGGGGCTCTCCAGCTCAGCTGTTATCCGGGAGATTCGCGAAGGCCGATGGTGAAGGTCTACCTTGACACCAGTGCCCTCATCAAGCGATACATCGAAGAGGAGGGCACAGAGATCATAGACGTTCTCTTCGACAGGGCCTCGCCGCAGCTCACCTTGGTCATCTCGTTGTGGAACCTAAGTGAGAGCATGGTCGTTGTGGACAAATATCGTCGGCGTGGAGCCCTCTCTGATGAGGAGTTGCGGGGACTGGTGCGACAGTTGATCACGGAGATTCGAGAGTATTGGGGGAAGGGGGTATTGAGGATCGTGCCGCTGCCGCCGGACCTTCTGGTAGAGACGTGGCGGTACATTCTGGATCAGCATGTCTATGCCGGCGATGCTGTACAGATAGTGACCTGTGTTCGGGAGCGATGTGACTTTTTAGTGGCAGCGGACCAGCGCCTGGTGGAGGTATGTCGGCAGCTGGGGATCGAGTGTGTTAATCCGGAGTTGGCTGAGGACCGGCAGAAGATAAGAGATCAGCTCCTCCGTTAGGCCTGCAGTTTGCTCTAAGGTGCGCAGCACCTCGCGAAGATCCATCTACGGGGAAATCCCCCCAATGAACCCTAGCCATAGACAAAAGTTATACAACGTATGGGCCACAATCGCTGCTATCAAATTCTTTCTCCAAATGTAGAGCAGCCCATAGAAATAGCCGAAGACAGTAATTATCGCAATTCCCTTTAATCCTTGGTTGAAGTGTCCGATTCAGACGCAAGATCCCTTTGAGAATAAGCAAGGCAAGAGCAAAGAACAAGAGGAGCTGAACAATATAGATAGAAGGCCAGGGCGGTAAAGGTGCCCATATATATGCAGCAACTATTAGTATGGATGTGATAATGAAGAAGGGCCAGCTCACAGGCAGCGAGAACGTGGCATCTGGGCCGTGCTGGTAGAGCCAGTTAGCAGGGCTCCAGAGTGCCCAACGGGTGATTCGGCGTAGCCACGTGCGATGTAGCATCAGGGATCTTTCAAGAGTATAAACGCGCACTTTGCTAAAAGCAAGGAGGATTGTTGTTATTTTGCTGTCCACATACTGCGCCCGCCGCACATTGTTATACGTTCATTGTGCAACCGCCTGCTGTAAGTAGCACAACACCGAGCATAATAGCGAACCATACAGGATTCCGTTTGTTGACAGTGAAAGCTGACCTCGTACGGGCCCTGGCCCAGCCTGCTGGCTAATAACTGGCATTATCTGTAGCCACAGCAGCAAGGCTGACATCGTCATGATACCGAGCAGTTTTACCGTGCGTCTGAGCCTGAACATCTGCATCTCCTCCTTCTG
>CAMTVK010000029.1:0-5499 GCA_947085185.1 Candidatus Fraserbacteria bacterium
AGTTCGAAAAAGCTCACTCGGCCAACCCGCCCCCGCCCAAAGAGATGTTCACAGGAAAGAATGTCTTAGAGATTCACGAAGTACTCATAAGTTCAGATCAATAACGCTCGCGATAGAGTTGGACTGCGCGTTCGATCTCGGCTGTGGCTGCGGCTGCTCAACCCTAGCCATGGCACAGTCGCTCTAACGCTTGGGCAAAGCGCTGCAGCCCTTCGCACACGTTCTCGATGGACGTCGCATACGAGAGGCGCACGCAGCGATCGACGCCGAAGGCCGCCCCAGGCACTACAGCAATATGGGCGTGTTCTAACAGATATCGCGCGAGCTCCACAGAGGTCGTGATCTTCTCGTTGAAGAAGCTTGAGACGTCCGGAAAGAGAAAGAACGCCCCCTGAGGCACGACGTAAGCGATCCCGTCGATTTGGCTGAGCGCGCCGAGCGCGACCTCCCGTCGCCGACGATACTCAGCCAGCATGAGCTCTACGCAGCTCTGGTCGCCGGTGAGCGCGGCCAAGGCTGCCCACTGCGAGATCGAACTGGGATGCGACGTCGCATGGCTCTGAAGAGCTGCCATCGCTTGAGTGAGCTCGACGGGCGCGACCGACCAGCCCACCCGCCAGCCGGTCATGGCGTATGTCTTAGAAGCTGAACTGACGGCGATGACGCGCTCGGTGTCGAACTCTACAGCGCTGACGTGCCTGCCCTCATAGAGAAATTTTTCATAGCATTCGTCGTAGATCACCAAGAGTTTATGGCGCTGAGCGAGCTCAACGATCTTCTGAAGGTGGTGTCGCTCAAGGACAGAGCCTGCAGGGTTGTTGGGCGAATTGAGAATGATCGCTTTCGTGCGCGGCGTGATGTGTTCTTTCAGGATTTCTGCGCTGAGCCAAAAGTCTCTGTCGGTGTCGACGATGATGGGCGTGGCTCCAGCAAGCTTGATCTGTTCGGGAAAGCTCACCCAATAGGGAGTCGGGATGAGCACTTCATCTCCCGGTTCTAACAGCGTCATAGCGATATTATAGAGCGCTTGCTTGGCCCCGCTGGTGACGAGCACATGTTCGGCGGTGTAGCGGGTGCCGTACTCGCTGTTATATTTTTGGGCGATGGCGTCGCGCAGCTCCCAGATGCCGGTCTCGGCCGTGTATTTTGTAAAATTTTGGGTGAGGGCTTCTTCGGCAGCGCGTTTAATGTGCTCTGGGGTGGGGAAGTCCGGCTCGCCCGGCCCTAAATCTATCACGTCAACTCCCCGGCGCTTGAGCTCATCGGCGGCGCGCTTGACGGCCATCGTCGCTGACGGTGTGATCCGCGTGACTCTCTGAGCTAACTTCATGAGTTCCCTCTCCTGTGCACGAATTGATCCCTATTGTATGCCAAGCACAGCCAACGAGCAACATCCATTTTGTAACGCCTATGACTGACAACCCCCCATGTCCCCATTATCGTAGACAATGAGGAAAAGGAGGTCAGCTATGAAGAAGTGTTTCGCTGTGTGCATTGCGCTGGCGATGGGTGTGACAGCGGTTGCGCAGACGGTGGACGTCACGGTCTCGATTGGGCTGCCGTTCACGTCCTCGGGAGTTGCGCTCGATCAGGTGTTCTGCTCGGTGTTTGCTCAGACGGAGCTCGAGGGCTGGCAGATGGGGGCTCAGCTCGACATGACCCTGATGCCCTTCAAACCGAAGCAGCTCATGATGAGAACTCGTGGTGCGCTGGGCGACTTTACGATAGACGATAAAGTCGTGATAGACTTCATCAATCCCATTCAAGAGCAAGTTACGGTGAGCACGAAGTACGCTGAGCTTGATTGGGCGCTGACGCTCGCGTACAGTTACACGTTCCTGCCGGAGTTCGCGTTTGAGTTTGGGAGCGCCACGCTCGGCGTGTCTACTAAGACTGCCGAGGGTGTCTCGCTCGCCAGCGCGACGACCATGACCTTGCAAGGCTTTTCTAAACAAGCCTTCACGATGGGCTTCTCTGTTCAAGGGGTCTCGATTGCGCGCACTACGGAGCTGACGATGACGGGCCTCTCTCAAGAGATCTGGGCCATCTCGCTGAATGTGCAGGAGTGGGCCATCACGCGCACGACAGTCTATACAGCTGAGGGCTTCGCTTCGGACACCCTGAGCGTGAGCAAGCAGTTTGGAGACTATCTTTTCAGCGGAACGACTGTCTTCACTAAGTCCGGCTGGTCCAAGACTCTCACGGTGAGCCGGGTGTTTTCGGGGCTTTCGCTCGGCGGGGCGCCGTAGTCTCTGAACTATAGTGTCGTTGGGCCCGGTCGGGAGCTCCAGCCGGGCCTGCTCTCTTTTCTCCACAAGTTTTTCACAATTAGAGTATAATTTCTGCCGACGCGGCTCGATCCCGTCGAGGCACCGAGATACGAATAGCTGTCAGAGATCAGCTTTTTGCTGATTGCTGAAAGCTAAGAACTTCTTACTTTCGGAACCCAGGCGGCCAGGGATAGTCGGGTGGACAGAGAGCTATCACATTGCCATCTTCTGAGTCGTCTTTCTTGCTGGGAATCTCATTGCCCTGCCCGAAAATCTTGACTTGGGTCTGGCCAGGCGCAAGGATATAACACGGGCTCACACGTAAAGCCACTCCTATGTGATTTCTCAGCAGGCGGCTATAATTTAGAGTCACTTGGGCCGAATCTGCCGCGAAAATCCCGGCACCCCTATAGTTTAATATGAAGGTCGTCTTGTATATGAAGGCTTTACTCTCACCCACTGTGCTAACTGCATCCAAATTAAGAGCTAAGAGTGAATAATTCAAAACCAATTGAGCCCTATCTTGGGCGTAGATCCCTGCTGACGAATTTGCCATGATAGCACTGCTCAGAATAGTTGCTCTCGCATCATCGTGGAGCATGATGCCTTGACGATTTTGGTCAATGTGCACAAATTCCAAGGTTGCTTGTGCCCGGCCCTCTAGCTTCATAGCCACGAAGTTGTAGTTGCTCCTAATGGTAGTACCAACCATGTGTAAGCGAGTACCATCTCTCATTAACACCCCATATCTTTCAGGAGTATAATCCCACTTACTACTAGGATTGTGGATTATGCTGTCGACAATAGTAAAATGGGCTGTACCTTCTAGAAGGAGGCCATACCAGCGGGGATCGCGGATCTCAACTGTGGAAAATGCTCTTACAGTAGAGTTGCCATATCCCCAGATTCCTCCTTGAACGTCTTCTATGCGAACTTGCTCAAGGGTAAGGGTTGCCTTACCTCCAACTTCGATGCCCACAGGACACTGGCCACGGTGCTCTGGACCAGAACAAAGAGGGGAAGGCATGGAAGGAGGACTGCCTACAAACGCCATGTCGCGTATAGAAATGCTCACCATGCTATCCCCGCTATCCCCGGGCACATAGAGTATAGGTTTGTTGGGGTCTAGGGCTTTAACGACCGTTTGTTTTGGACCTGCCCCGATCAAAGAGAGATCTTTTTGGATGACTAGATTTTCAGTATAGACACCTGCTTCAATCCTGATGATATCCTTAGGGAGAGCTGCTTCAATGGCCAGTTGAATGGTAGCAAAGTCACATCCCTGAGCACAAACAGTCCATGTACGCCCGTATTGTCCAAGGGTCTGGGGAAGGTTGCTAAAGAGACTCACCAACCCTACCACGAGAGCTGCTGTTACTGAGCTCCACCAGTGCTTCATTCCCAAAAACACCCTTAGCTTTTCTTAATGATGATATCAACTTCTGTACCATCGAAGCAAATATAGGTTATACTAACCATAGCAGCTAGAGGGTGAAAGGCGAAGCTACAAGCAGCCTCGCCCGCAGCTTCTATTGTGCCTGGTCGGCACTCCCCTTGACAGATGATAATAACAGTTTTCCGACCAGTGTTTTTATCTTTATAAACTAGAAACACAGAATTACCTGAAAGAGATAAATCCCTAGCCAGCTTATCAGCTAGCTGTCGCATTATATTACCATCTTGCGCTTTTGTAAAAATGACGCCAATGATGTAAAAACCCGGGCCGTATAGGCTATAAGTGTTATATGAATTACCAACGTAGTTAACTATCGCTTGCAACGTATCGCGAAATCGGGTATATTGGTAGCCTTGAAGCATGCTAGTAGTCCATGAGCGGCTATCCACCTTCAGAAAGGCTACAACTCGCATGGTTTGGCCGGTAGAATCAATGATATTCTTCCATGCAACTATGTCGATAAACTTACCGTTGGGATCTGATGACCTGCCCCCTAGGTCCACCATGATATTCATAATAAGCCAACCGTCTTTGGCTCCCTGAGCTGCTACAATGATCTTATCAAACCAAGCCCTTCTAACATCGGCGTAGGCGGCATTTATTATTTGGTCAAGCACGAAGTTGAGATTGTCAATGAATACACTATATGATGGCAACACCCCTCCTATTTGATTGAGACGGGCATTATCAAATGAAAATAAAACAATTGCAACTGCATCCATAAGCAAAAGCCCATCAGGTCCTTGGATTTTGTTAGCAGCTTGCCTCACTTTATCCTTAAAAGTATCAACTTGATTTTGAGTCAGAAGGCCAGCTTGAACAAGTGCAGGAAGTAGATATTTTTCAGCGTAATACCACCAAAAACCTCTTTGTTGAGACGTGACAAATCCTCTTAAGAACGCTTTGATTTGCTCTGTATCTGCTGTCTCGAGAAGTCGTCCAAGCAGCTGGTGATATCGAGCAAACTGAGCATCCTGTAAAAGCACAGCATATTCTTCATCAAACCGACCTGTGGCTAAAGCATCTCTCAGTCGTTGCCACCATGAAACGACGAGATCTGGGTCTAAGTTGTCGAATTCAGCGAATAACTCTGCCAGCTCAACCAGCCTCTCGACGACTGCCTCTGGTATATTGACATAATCACTTGCCATCCTTTCATAGCTAATGAGTTTATCGGGTGTGATCTCGTTGAAACCAACTAATAAGAACTCGTCTCTATCTGATATAGCAGCTCTTAAAACCCCTATACCGCAGTCACCATTGAAGGTTGTACTTCTAGTAACAGGATCGGTGTAGCATTCCTGTCTTTGTTGATTATAAACTTGTGACAGCTTTTGAAGGTACTCTTCTCGGGTCATCGCCCTGCCTACCACAGGAACTTCCGCAAAGCTCGTACCAAGATTCAAACGAACGGTGCTTGAGAACACATCTGAACCAGCAGGAGTAAATCGAATTCTTACATCCTGGCTCTGACCAGGGGTCAAGGTGAAGGAGCTGGGAGACTCAAGAGAAAACGGCCCACTCACACTGAAGGTCAATGAGATCGTCGTCACCCCTTGGTTCTTCACGGTCAGCTTCCGCACACGCGAGCTGCCAAGGAAAACAAGGCCAAAATTCAGCACTGCTGGGCTGATCTCGATCTTGTGGGCTACGCCCACCAGCGCCACGCTCGCACTCCCCTGCGCCACGCTCTGCTCCAGACACCGCCGCCCATCGATGGGGTCCCAGCGCACGCATGCCCCGCTTAGACTTAGCGCTGCGCTGGCATTGAAG
>CAMTVK010000030.1:0-5914 GCA_947085185.1 Candidatus Fraserbacteria bacterium
AAATCTGCGGAAATTGTCATAGATGCTTTTTTCACAATATTGACCGCCATGGGGAGATGGGAAGAAAATGTATTCAGATTGTTTAATGGGGTGTATCACCTCCATGTAAATGCGACATCTTTCATTCAGCGATGGAGCCATCGGAACAACTCTGTCTTTGTGAAATTTGGCATTTCGAATGGTCAGTGTCCCGTCTATTGTATTGACATCGCCGACGGTCAAGTGAAGCACTTCCGAAACGCGAAGCCCACAGCCATATAGGATTTTGAACAGCAGCGGGAAGATAAGGTGGCGATACGGGCTATTCGCTACAGGCTGGCACTGGTCCACCTGGTTAAAAAAACGGGCCAGCTCTGTTTCGGTAAAAAGATACGGTTGATACTGTTGCGACTGGCTCCGGCCGAGATGGTCCGGATAGATGTAAGCATCGTATCCCAACCAAACCAGGTATCTGCCCAGCATGCGAACGAGCCTGATCCGCCGGCTGTGTGCATCGTCAGACTCAAACAGCTTCTTTTCAGCCCACTGCATGGCAAGCTCTTTGGATAGACAACACTGGCTGTGACCTATCTCAATACAGAACTCATCGAATCGTTTCAGAGCAGCCGCCTGTTTTTGGTACGCGTACCCAAGCGCCTGATTTTCCAGTACAAACCCTTGTATCGCATCGGCAAAAACGCTGGTGTAGACTGGCATCCGATTAGATGTTGTCATGGTGGAACACCTCATCAGGATCCAGCGCGCATTTGCGCAGCCCTTCAAGATCGATTTTCAGATAAACACTGGTGGACATGGTACTCATATGGCCCAAGATCTCCGAGATCACCGGCAGTGGTGTTTCCTGCTCCAGCAGAACACTGGCCAGCGTATGGCGGAGGGAATGCATCCCCTGTGAAGCCCCTGTCCGCAGCTTGATGCCGGCAAGACGTGTGTATTTGGTGATCATGTTATGCAGGTTGGCGTGGGTTCCAAAGGTTTCAAAAGGAGCGTGGTGCCGGACAAGGAGGTGAGGGGATTCTGTCCTAGGCCTGCCATTCTTAAGGTAGTCAATGATGGCCCATCCGATATCGTCCAGTATGGGATAACTCACCGTCTGCTTTGTTTTATGCTGAACAATCTCAATACTCCTGGTTGCCCAATTCAAGTTGGTCAACCTGATTTCTTTAATGTCCTGGATCCGCATGCCCAGCCGTGCCACCATTAACAAAATGGCATAATCTCTTTTGCCGTTGGGATTGCCCCGGTCGACTGACTCAAGAACGCGTTTGACATCTTCAGGCTTCCAGGCGCTTGGAATTTTGGGGAAATGCGGCTGTTTCAGTTTGGGTACATCACTAGATAAATCTTTTTCATGGTAGCCGTTCAGGTACAAAAACCTTAAGAACGATCTCAGCATTGTCAAAATAGCTGAAATGGATTTTTTGTGATAGCCGGCAATGGTTCTGGTGTAATCTGATAAATGTTGGGCGGTCAGTAATGACAGAGATGTCATCCCGCAATCATCCAGATAGTCAATGAATAACTGCGCTCGATAGATCCGTGTGCGCATTCCCTGTTCAGAATAATTTCGGCACACACATTCTTTTTGGTAACTCTTCAGCGCCTCTGCAAACTGAGGTGTCCTTTCATAAGGGGCTTTGGTGGTTCTGCGTCGCAGAATGGCGCCATGCAGTTGATAATCTCCCAAAACTCGGATGCAGCGGGCTTGACCCCTAAAAGTGCAGTGCGAAGAGTTTGTGTAGCCGTCCAGGTCAAAGTGATGGTGCATCCGTAAATATTTGTTGCCCAGATCTTCTGAATACACTGTTTCGCCTATGCTGTCAGCAAAGGCGATCAACCGGTCGTAAAATCTTCGGTAAGTGTTGTGTGTGTTTTCTGCATAGTTTAATCGTTCTAGCTCTGCCAGTACTTCTGTAACTAGTTTTCTGATGGGGACTTTCGGGTTCATACAATCCCTCCTTCAATATGATGGATGCTTCAGCATCACTTTCATCTTGAAGGATTATGGATAGTATTTCTATCATGAATTGAGCTTTTTCAATTACTTTCGCACTCAACTTGACATAAGCAATTACTTTGCATAATTGCCGGTGCCACTGTTACCGATCAAAAGGACATTTTCTTTTTGCTTGACAAAATCACAATGACTCAGACGCAAGACCTTTTGCTTGTTCAGGGATGGGATGACGCTGAAGTCGAATTCCTCCAGGGTCTTGGGATATGGAAGACAGGCCCGGCTGATCCTGTTTTTACGGATGCTTTCTTCCCTTGATATGACTTCTTGTTCCAACAGGGCAGCCAGGTAATCTTCGTAAGACCGGTTGTGATCTGCGGCCTGCCGGGCTAGATCCTGGTAATGGCGGGCTATGGCCGGCAGTTTTAATCTTTTCAGATAATCACGAATGAGAAGGTCGTTGACTGCGCTCAATGGACCATCACCCCCTTAAGCCAAAGCAACTGATCAAACTTGTCTACTCTGGGCCGGTTTACTTTGTATCCAGTCAGGTGAGGATGGTGCCCCGGCTCAGTTGGTGCGGCCGCCAGGTGCTTACCGGGCATATTTTCAAGGATCTGTCTAATCCCGGTGGCCTGGTAAATACCCTGACGCAGCCCTTCCTCCAGGGCACCGGCCAGAATATCCCAGCCGGCCTCGCGATGCAGCATCAGCACCTGAACAAACTCCCGTTCCGGCCGGTGGTGATGTTTTTTTAAGTACGTAGGCTTTTAAGGCAAGGTGCTGGCCCACCCAGGCTCCGGGTATTGAGTAAAAGTTGTTTTCAAAACGGACCAATTGGTTTTTTGCGGCCTCGACCTCTACGCGCCGGCAGCAGTCAAAGTGTCTTTTGGGCAGGGGTAAAAGGTGGTCTTTCTCTGATTGCCATGCTGCTTCGACGGTGATCTTTCTTCCTGGTACCTGGTGGGTTTTCGCATACTGCCGGCATTTTTCCGTCAAAAAGGTGTTTAGTTCTTCCCAGGCGCCAGCCTCTGGTATGGGAGTGAAGAAGTTACGCTCAACGAACCCGGCGAAGTTTTCAATTCCGCCTTTCTCATTGCCGCGGCCGGGGTTGCAAAACCTGCTCTCAAAAAGATAATGGCTCCTAAAGTTGATGAAATTGTTTTGCTCGATGCGGCTTCTTCCTTCCAACACCTTAAAAACGGCGGCTTTTAGGTTATCGAAGGTAATGCTGCGCGGCACTCCTTCCCAGGAGGTAAAGGCCTGGCTCATGCCTTCAAATAATGCTTCCTGGCGCTGGTGGGGAAAGGCCATGACGAAGGGCATCCGGCTGTTTCCTGGCCTCATGAGAAATACCTGGGCCAGTGTTTTTACATCGGCAATAACCACAGTGGCTTCGCACCAGTCGCATTGGGCATTGCTGCCGGGCGTGAACTCCAGGGAGACAAAGGTTTCTTTCTCTTTAAAACGCAGATGTCCTAACAGCCGGCGTATGCCGGACTCACTGCCCTGGTAACCGTGTTCTTCTACCAGCCGTTCGTAAACGCGACAGCCTGTGTGGCGCTGTTTTACAGGCCTGTCTTTGTCTTCTTCCACCCATTGTTCCACTATGGCTTTTATCTGTCCGATCACTGGCTTGGGCCTGGGTTTGGCAAATCTGTATTTCGGGGGTTTTTGCATCTTGGATGGCTTTCTTAACGGTCTGTCTGGCGCAATTCAGCTCTCTGGCAATCCACCGAATGGATTTGCCTTGCACATGGTACAGTTTTCTGATAATCTCTTTATCGACCACGCTGATCATTTCCTTTCCTCCCATACGCTGTTTTGTGTCCACCTACAGTGTACAGGAAAGTTTGATCGGGTGGTCAATTCTTCGCTGATCAAATGGCTAAAAATGGTACATTTTTAGTTTAGCAAATACAGCACAGGCCAAGCGCGGCGGGAAAAAGTACTTGTGTTATTTACCATTGTTTTTGCCACCACACTTTTTCGTGGTGAAAAATGAAATGCCCGATTTTTAGGCTCTTCAGGGCCTAATCGGGCAAAATCTGACTGGAAGTTTTAAAACAAGGGTTTTAACTCACCCGGCGGGAAGTCCCCGTCCTGAACGAAGTGAAGGGCGGGGATGAGAGGCGGTATTTCTACGAACATCTGTTCGTAGACTCCTTTTTTGTGGTATAATACACTAAAGCGTCTACCTGCAGGCAAGTGGTCGGAATACACATATCAGCCGGTAGCCCTGTGTTCCGTAAAGCCGACAAGGGAGTTCCGGCGGACGCAGTACCGTGGGAACCACGGGAATTCAGGCCTGTCGAAGCACCACAGGTTGCTGATGAAGCAGGAAGCCACTTCCTGAGCGAAGCGAAGGGAGGGGTGGTTCACGTAGAGACTAGTTACTTTAAGGCTTTTCCGGTCAGGCCTGCCTCGGGGCCGGGCAGGAGCTGACTCGGTTCACCCAGGAGAAAGCCGCCTTTTTGAATCCAGTCCTTAAGGGCATGGGCGATTTCCCTCGCCTTGACATAACTGCTCAGAGGGGCTGTCGGCACATCCTTA
The DNA here is from genome assembly GCA_947085185.1 of Candidatus Fraserbacteria bacterium. Classification (GTDB taxonomy): domain Bacteria; phylum Bipolaricaulota; class Bipolaricaulia; order RBG-16-55-9; family DRXL01; genus JANXCC01. The sequence continues at coordinate 4,508 of CAMTVK010000030.1, forward strand.
TCAAGAACCCTAATCTTCCCTTCCCTTAACTGGGCATAACTCACAAGCCCCAGGTTGCCGGGTTTAGCGTTAGGATAGCCTTCACTGTAATCCACAATGGGAGCAAACAGCTCTGCATCGGACTTAGCTGCATAAAAGAGGATCTCCTCGTTCAAGATAGGGATTGGTAAACCCAAACCCACCATCAGGGAAGCGCCATATCCCCGGAAACTGGCGCCCACCAACCAGCGGGCTTCCATCTGTTTCAAATTCCCTAAAACTGAAAGGGTCCCTCCGGCTCCGCAAACTGGCTTTCCGCTTTCATCTTTCAGAAAACCGGGAAAGTGCTGGGTCCCGTTCCAAACCACATACCCGATCCCGCCACCCAAGAAAATGCGGGTGCCGATTCCAATGGTCTTAAACTGAGGGTCTTTCAGCAAGGGGCTTAATTGCCCAGAGGTGGAATAGTTGGCATTCCCTAGCTTTGGTTTCAATGTCCCCATGTAGGTGTATAAGGTCCGGTCGCTCAGGTTGACAGCACAGTTATAATTCTGGTAACAGTTGCGGGGGTTAAAGAGGATGGCTTCGTTAATATCATTCAGGGTAATCATGGTATCAATCTCCCGGCGGGGGTAGCAATCGGTGCCATAACCGATGGCTTTTAAATGAACAGGTTTCCCTGCGGCCAGGTCTTCAATCACATGGCCGCCGCCGTAGCGGAATTCACCGGGATAATTATTATTAAGAGGGTCGTTTTCCGGCATCTCGGTTGCGCCGACATAGGCATCTACTGCCGCAATGCCCGCATATGCAGGTACATTGTTCAGCCAGACTTTGCTCATTTTGATGCGGGGTTTGGTGTGGCCTAAATTAAGAAAAATACCTGAAGAGCACATCGGTCCAAAGGTTCCTGTAGTAACCACATCGACTTCCCGGGCGGTTTGGGCTACCCCTTTCTCCCTGACCCTGTCGATAACCTCCTCTGCTGTTAAGACAACCGCTTTGCCGGCTTTAATCCGGGCATTGATGTCCTGGTAGGTACGCTCCACACTCATGCTATTCCTCCTTTTGCCTGTGCTCTTAAGTAATCATTAAGGCCTCTTCCTACTGAAGAGGCCCGTATGATCCGTCCCGGGTCTCTTATCTTTCAGAAGCTCAACTTCTGCAGGAATTGGCACCAATCAAAAACTTGTTTTGACGGTTGCCGGGTTTCATCGGGCCAGTCCCTCCACCTCTCTGAATAAGAGCACATATTTATTATTTTGACTATCAGTGTACCAAGGTAACAGGTTACAGTCAATCAAAATCTTGCCAAGGCTGAGCTAAGTTACGAGTACATGCCACCACATTAAAGCCAGATTGTAAGCAACATTTTCAGTAATTAAACCGTCTTTGGCCTGGCTCCGGACCGCCTTTTCCAAGGTCCTC
>CAMTVK010000031.1:0-8245 GCA_947085185.1 Candidatus Fraserbacteria bacterium
CAAACAGATCCGCCGCTCGATAGTAGTCCACAAGCTCTTCACGAGGGATGAACCCGGTAAAAATCACGCGATCTGTCACCCCAAGCTCACGAGCGTACTCCTCGAAGATGGGGCGATGAGGACCCCCACCAACCAGCACCAGCCGTATCGGTTGTGGCTCCCTCCAGCGATCTAAGAGTATACGAAACGCGCGCAGCAGAAAGTGCAAATTCTTCTCAGTGCCCAGCCGCCCCGCATACAGCAAGAAGAACTCATGGGGCGCCAGCTGGAGCATCCGGCGCACGTCAATTCTTCCAGGACGCTCGAAGGGCTCCATATCCACCCCAAAGGGCAGCACGTAGATGGGCTTTTTGATGCCATAGCGCAGCAGTTCTTCTCGCATGGCGTGCGATGGGGTCGTGATCGCATCGCAGCGATTGCAGAACGCCGCGCTGATGCGCTCCGCCATCCTCCGTGTGGGACGGATCAACCGGGGGAGATAGTGCAGATATTCTGTGAAGAGCGTGTGATACGTATGTACATGGGGGAGCTTGTATCTTCGAGCGACGCGGATCGCCAGCACCCCCATCGAGACGGGCGTGTGACTATAGACGACGTCGAGCCTAGGGAAGACCGCAAACGCTCGGCGATCGTAGGGGATGACAATGCGGCTGTCTTTGTGAAAGTACGCCGTCAGGGCCGGGAATCGAAAGATGTGTCCGTTCTCGCTGCGTTGGGCACGAGAGTACGCGGGCGCAAAGATATAGACTTCATGGCCGCAGCGCGTGAGCACACGATAGAGCTCTTCGAGAACGCTGGTGACCCCGTTGATCTGCGGCGTGAACGTGTCTGTGAATATCCCGATCTTCATAGCTTCTGTCTCGCTTTCTCCAGTTTTTTCGCAGTTCTCATCAGCTTGGCCAACGCTAAGCGCAGCGTGTCGTCCGACACCTCCAAGACAAGCTCTTCAATCTGATGTTCTTCATCGGGTGTGAGCTCAATGCGATCTACCGAGAGCGTCGGGCGCCCCTGGGGAAACGGCTCGACGCGAAAGCGAATCTCTTGCACGCGCTCTGCCCCCAAGGCTTGATTGAGCTTCCTCTTGAACTCCTCACGCAGCAGCGAGAACTCATGCTGCACCACGTGATTGGGCACCGCGACCACGAGCACGCCCTTCTCTACCCAGATCGGGTGCGCTACCCGCGCGATCTGCTCCCCAACGATGCGCTCCCACAGCAACGCTGGCTCCTGCTCACGATAGTGTTCGAGCAGGCCGTGCTTGCGAAAGATCTTCTCTAGCAAAGCCCTTTCGATCATAGGAGCACCGAGATCCTTCCGGCTTCCATAACAAAGATGCGCTGAGCGGCCATCCGCACCGTGGGATGGAGTTCTCCGATATCTGTGACGGTGTGCGTGAGAAATATCTGAATGTCGTTGGGCAAGAGCTTCAAAAGCCGTTGGAATCTGGCGCTATCAAGTTCCGAGAGCACGTCATCTAAGATTAAGATGGGAGGATCGCCAAAGCGTTGGGAGTGCAGATCGAGCTGAGCCAGCAAGACCGCACAGAGAGCAGACTTTTGCTCGCCTTGAGAGCCAAAGCGCCGCACATCATGACCATCGAGTTCAAAGCGCACATCATCGCGATGCGGGCCGACCAGCGCCATGCCCCGCCGGATCTCCTCTGGCGTCGCGTGAGCGATGAGCTGAGCAAAACGAGCACGTAGCCCCGACAGCGACGAGGAGTGCAGGGGCGTCTCATAGGTAGCTGTCAATCGCGTGGCTTGCCCTGAAATCGCGTGGTATCGCTCAGCAAGAGTCTTGTTCACTTCTTTGAGATAGTCCAAGCGTCTTGCGATGAGCCAGCTCCCACGATCAATGAGCTCGGCGTTGAACGCCTCGAGCACGTCGAGATTGGGCGAACCACGACGCAGCAGCGCGTTCTTGCGTTGTAACGCGTGCTCGTACTCCAATAAAGCATATCGGTATTCGTGAGAGAGCTCGGCGATGCTGCGATCGAGGAAGCGCCGACGCTGCTCCGGTCGGCCCTTCATGATCTGCACCTCATCGGGGGTAAAGAGCAAGGTACGCAGTCGCACGCTCAGCTCCCGATGGCTCTTTTTCTCGCGGTTGAGCTCGATCGTCTTGGCGCGTGCCCTCCCGTTGAGATGGATCCGGATCTCATCGCCGTTGACGGAAAATTCAAGCGAGGCTTCCTGCTGCCCCCACGCGATCACGTCGCGCTGGCGCTCCCCTTTGAACAGCTCACCACGTGCCCCATAATAGATCGCCTCACAGAGATTGCTCTTGCCCGCAGCATTGGGACCGATAATGAGATTGAGCCCGCCCTTCGCTACAAGCTCCACCGGCGCGAGATTGCGAAAGTTGTACAGCACAAGACGCTCGATCTTCATCGGTGCTATTGTACTGCGAGCAGCTTGGACTTCAAGTGGGCGATCTCGCCGGAGAAGAGCGGGCTTTCGGCCAAGGCTTTCGCTCTTCGATAGGCGTGCATAATCGTGCTGTGATCGCGCCCGCCGAAGGCCATCCCCAGGGCAGGGAAAGAATGATTGGTTAACTCACGCGCGAGATAGATCGCGATCTGGCGGGCGCAGACGACGCGGCGCTCGCGGCTAGTGCCCTCCAAATCTTCCACAGAGAGCTGATAATAGCGAGCGACCTCGCGCTTGACGATCTCTGGCGTCAAGAGAGAAGGCTTGGGAGGGGGAAGCAGGGCTGGCAGCATCTCAGGGGAGAGCTCATGTCCATTGAGGGCGGCGGTCGCCGTCAGGCGCACGAGCGCCCCCTCAAGCTCTCGCACGCTTGAGCGAACTCGCCCCGCGATCAGCTCTCCGAGCGACTCGGGAAGGTCAAGATGGAGCTCGGCCGCCTTGGCGCGCACGATCGCAAGCCGGCCCTCCCAATCGGGCGGCTGGATATCGGCCACAAGCCCCCAGCGAAAGCGCGAGATCAGCCCCTCGTGCAGAGAGAGGAGCTCTTCAGGCGGGCGATCCGACGTGAGCACGATCTGCTTGCCACGATGATAGAGGTCGTTGAACGTGTGTAAGAGTTCCTCTTGGGTCGCAGACTTGTCGCGCAGAAAGTGCACGTCGTCGAGCAAGAGCATATCGACAGAGCGATAGATCTTGCGGAACTGCGCGGTCTTCCCCTCGTGCAGGGAGCGATAGAACTCCGTAGCAAAGCGCTCGCACGTGACATAGAGAACTTTCAACCAGCGATGGCGCTGGGCGGCTTCGTTGCCGATGGCGTGGAGCAGGTGGGTCTTGCCTAAGCCCGAGGCACTATAGAGAAAGAGCGGGTTATACGCGCGCCCCGGGTTTTCCGCAACGGCCAGAGAGGCCGCGTAGGCCAGCATGTTGCCCCGGCTGCGGATGAATCGCTCGAACGTGTACTCCGGCCGCAGCGTCGGAACAACAGACGGGGGATAGTCCTGCAAAACCGCTTCTGATCGCATTGTTCGCTAACCCCTGGTGCTGGTAGGTGCTTCAAGCATAGCAGAGATCGCCGGGTGTTGTCAAGTCGGTGGCACGCCCAAGAGCGCGAGCAATCTCTGACTGGGATGGGCTTTTCTGCTCAGCAGCTCTCAAGCAGCTAGGCAGGGTAGAGCAGGGCGTGCAGGGCCAAGGAAGTTTCACCGTTGCCCAGAGAGATCAGCGGCTTTGGGAGAAGTTGGTCACCCCAGTTAGCGGACATACTTTAGAGGGCTCGCACAAGGGTCACTATGCCGAGGGAGATCGCCAAGAGCGCGACCAAAAATCTCAGGGAGCGCGTGGGGAGCTTCTGCACCGTGAACGCGACCAGAGGCGTCGAGATGATGGCTCCCACAAGGATGGGCAGGGCAAGCCCCCAATCAATAGCGCTCACCGTGAGCCAGTACATGATGACGCCGACGAGCGAAACGACCCCTTCTGAGAGGCTGGTGATCCCCACAGCGGCTTTGGGGTTGAGTCCCGCGAGGATCTGTCCAGCAGTCATTATGGGGCCATAGCCCCCGCCGCTCAGCCCTTTGTTAAAAGAGCTTAAGAGCCCGATCCCCACAAGCCGTCCCCAGGAGAATCGTTGCCTCCCCGACGGTGTGACAAGCACGAAGACTCCCAAAGCGAGCACGAGCAATCCAATATAGATTCTGATCACCCACTGGGGAAGGTGGACGGCAAGGGAGACAGCGATGATCGCCCCGACGATGCCAAAGAGCATCAGCACGAGGGCCACGCGAGAGTCGAGAGAATCCCTGCGAAAGCTCACGTTCTGATAGGTATGATGGAATCCGGCGGCGACCAGCCCGGTGACAAACTCCGACAGCAGCACGACGGGGACGATCTGTAATGTTGTGAACCCTAGGAGCAACAGGAGCGGAGTGAGGGTGGTGCCGTATCCCATACCTAGGGAGGAATCTATATATTCTGCCACGAAGGCCAGCAGAGCCAGGATCAGAAAAAATTCCCAAGTCACAGTACAGTATACTGCACAATTGGGGGAAGAGACAAAAGAGCTCCGTTTATAGCGGTGGTGATCCTTCTGGAATTTCGATATAATAATACATGCCATTTGCTTCATTAGGGTTATCGTATAATATCGTGCGCGGCGCTCGTGCCGCTGGCTACACCGAACCGACTCCTATCCAAGCCCAAGCCATCCCCGCCATCTTGGCCGGAAGAGATCTGATTGGGACCGCTCAGACAGGCACAGGCAAGACCGCAGCCTTCGTGCTGCCCATCTTAGACCTCCTGAAAGACGGGCATGGCTTGCGATGTCTGATCATAACACCGACGCGCGAGCTGGCCGCCCAAATCGAGACCAACGTGCGCGACTACGCACGCTTCCTCCCCCAGATTCGCGGCGCCGCGCTCTACGGCGGCGTCGCCATGGGACCACAAATCAGCGCACTGCGCCGCGGCGTGGACATCATTGTGGCCACCCCAGGACGACTCATCGATCATCTGCGGCGACGCACCCTCGACCTCCGACAGATCACGATCTTCGTGCTCGATGAGGCCGACCGGATGCTCGACATGGGGTTCATGCCGGACATCACATACATACTCTCTCTCCTGCCCAAAGGGCGCCAGTCGCTGCTCTTCTCAGCGACCATGCCCCCGCAGATCGAGTCGTTTGCACGCCGGGTCCTCACCAATCCTGCGATCGTCTCTGTGGGACCACGAGCAACCCCCGCCGAGGGCGTCAGCCAGTTTCTCTACCCCGTCCCGAGACATCTCAAGTTCGCTCTGCTCAAGAAGCTCCTAGAGATCACACCCCACACGTCCGTGCTCATCTTCATGCGCACCAAGCGAGGCGCGCACAAGTTGGCTCGGGCCTTACACCAAGACGGCCATAAAGTCACGCAAATCCACGGCGACCGCACCCAGAGCCAACGCTCAGCAGCGCTCCATGGCTTCCGCACCCGACAGTACTCCATTTTAGTCGCTACAGACATCGCAGCGCGAGGGCTGGACATCGAAAACATCTCGCATGTCATCAATTACGACGTGCCGTCGCGCCCTGAAGACTATATCCATCGCATTGGAAGAACCGCGCGCGCTTCAGCGATTGGCGATGCTTTTACGCTCTGCTCGCCGGAAGAGCACGCCGAGATACGAGCCATCGAGCGTGCCCTCAAGAAGACCCTGCCCCGCGTGGTCCTGCCTGATTTCGACTATGGCAAGGGCGGGCCGCCCCTGATTGCTGCCCCTGCTCACGCGTCAGCGCAACGCCCCACGCGCGTGTATCACGCGACGGGTTGGCGCCGCAGACGACTCTGAATCCGTAGGTACCGCGCTGCCGCCCGCGCCGTTTCGTGATATAATACTCTTATGAACACCTTGGTGCAGAGTATCTTGCTGATGGTGCTCAGTGCTGTGCCGGCCATAGCTCAACAGCCGCTCGTCGTAAAGGTCGCATGTCCCCAGAGCAACACGATCGTCCTTGAGCCCGCTCGCATTGACTCGCTCATCTTACGAGCCAGCGGGCGGACCGTGCAGTGGGAGCTGGAGACGTCAGGCTGTCCGCCGACTGTCTCTCGCGTGGAGATTCGGTTTGTCCGAACAAGCCCATTCGGCGAGACCCCCGCGGACAAAGAGTTAATCGTGCCGGAGCTGCCCTCGCCCTTGCCCGAGAGCGTCCCTCTCGTCAGCCGCGAGATCACAATCCCTGGAGAGCATCGCTACGAGGTGCTCCTGCTCGATGCCGAGGGCAACGTCTTGAGCAAGTCTCAAGGGCAGATCTCCGCGCGGGCCATCGCCCCGGGGATGACGCTGCCAAGCTTGCTGCTGGCTGGCTTGATCGTAGGGATCTTCTTTTGGCTGATCCGGCGCCGTCTCGCCACGCTCTCCGCCTCACCGTGAATCGAAGGGCCCTCGTACGAGCATGGCTGACCCTCGCTGGAACAATCGGGGCGTTTCTCATTCTCCAGCCGTTTCTCTTTTTTATCGGGTTCATCCGCTGGACCAATGAGATCACGGCGTATCTACTAGCTTGGACACTCACGCTGTTTGGCAATACAAGCTCTGCTGTGGGCACACTCGTGCGCTCAGAGATCTTCTCGCTTGAGATCATCTTCGAGTGCACGGCGATCTTACCCATGGTGCTCTTTCTCGCTGCTGTTGCTGCTACGCCGTCGTCGCAGCGTGCTAAGCTCTGGGCGTTCGTGTGGGGCCTGCCCGCGATCGTGCTCTTCAATCTTGTGCGGCTCGTCAGCTTGGTCTATATCGGGTATCTTGCGCCAAGAGCGTTTGAGACGGTGCACTTACTGGTCTGGCAACCGTTGACAATTCTCTTTGCTGGAGCGTTATGGCTAGTGTGGGTCGAGCGGGTACGCGCCAGATCCCCATGAAGATCATGCTCTTTCTTGTCGGTTGTGCTGTGATCTTGAGTGCGTTTGCCCTCGTATGGCCGCGGGTAGCTCCCGCGTATGCGCACCTTCAGGTCTTGGGTGTCAAGCCATTTCTCAGCGCTGAGCTCCGCATAGACGCCGAGGGCATCGCGGTCTATCACAATGAAAAACTCCTGACCCGCCGGGAGTTTCTCAGCTTTGGCGGGCTGGGGCTGACGGTGGCCCTTTGGCTTATGACGCCGAGCTTATCGTGGAAGAGACGAGCGCTGTGGGGAGCCGGAGGACTGATCGCGCTCTTTGTGTGGCATGTGCTGGCGCTGGTGGGGCTGATCGCGTTCGCTTTGGCTCTCGAGCAAGGGCGCGGCGGAGGGCTGATGACGCTGCTTTATAGTCTCATTGCTATAGGGGACTGGATCGTGCCTGTTATGCTGTGGGGAGCAGTGCTGCTGCGCGATTATCTTAAGGGATCGGGAGCAACCCCATAGATCGCGGTCTTGCGCCCTAGTCGCCATGCCCAGCAGCTGTCCCCATAGGACCAATGCCACCACTCCCCAGCATAGTTTGTGAACCCGACTTTGGTCATCACTCTGATGAGCAGTTCGCGGTTCTTTCGGGCGCTTTCGGAGATGCCCTCAGCATATGTAGCCGCAACGGCGCGGGCTTTGGGCGTGCGCCACTTATACGGCGAAGTCATATCTAATTCTTTGCCGTCGGGGCCGATGATCGTCAGATCGATCGCTCCGCCGGTGCTATGGCCCGGCGGGGTCTTGATATCCGGAGGATGTACGAATCTATTCGTGAGACGTCGCAGGATATTCTTTGGGGCGTTGGGGTAGCGGCGCTTCATGCAACGATAGACGCGCTGATAGATTTTTTCTTGCTCTTCGATCGAGCGATAGGCGCTGAAGACCCCGAGCTTGTAGCCCTTGGGCAAGAGCTGTGTCGCTCTCTGGAGCATCGTGGCAACGGTCTTGCGCGCGAAGAGCCGTTGGGGTTCACCGGTCCGCCAGTTGGGCAGGACGACGATGCGATCGTCTAAACCGTTAAGCTCCACCAACGGTTCGCCGTTATCGCGAATTGGAATTTCATTGAGTGCGCTGATCGGCTCAATGAGAGAAGTGCGGCGCTTGGCCATAGGATTACGATTATAGAGTAATCAGGCTTACTACTCAAGACTTGTGAAACAGTGCGTAAGGTGTGAGCTCGGCGTACAAACCCAACTGCCGATCTATACGAGATTTTTCTGTGGGCTCTTGACTTTTTCCCTCGGTTGTAGTATAGATAAGCTGAAATCCCAGAAAGACGCCCATCCCCACCCAGAGGGAGGAGCCATGCGCCCAGCTTCCTTGGGAAAGCTCGTCCTGGTCGTCGGTCTCGTCTCGGTCCTGGTCGGTTAACTCTTCAAGCAGTCTCAGGGAG
>CAMTVK010000032.1:0-2880 GCA_947085185.1 Candidatus Fraserbacteria bacterium
GCTGAGGTGATCCGCAAGCTGCGACAGCTTGGCTTTGAAGGTCCCTTTGCTGGGGGGCACCATCCGGTGATGCGTCACCCTCACACGCGAGTGAAGATTTCCATTCCCATGCATCCAGGCCGCGATATTCCCAGAGGAACCCTGCGGGCGATCCTGCGAGCGGCGGCCGTGACCATCGAAGAGTGGGCCAACTTATAAGGGTTTTCGCCCCCGTGGAAGCGAGCCCGCGGGGGCCGTTGTTTTTTGGGGGAGTTTGAACCACGGAAGGCACGGAAGTGTCCCACGGAGGGCACGGAAGAACGGCGCTTTTCCGTGCTTTCCGTGGCCTTTCCGTGTCCTCCGTGGTTCAAAAACGCACGAGAGATTTGACCGGCTGAGGCTCCACCGCTACAATGAGCTTAAACCGATGCCAAGGAGGGAAGAGTATGCGTCTTTTTTCGATCGTCGTAGCTATAGTGTTTGTCGTGGGCGCGGCTGCAGCCGCCAAGGAGCTGAAGGTCACTACTTCAGCGGATTTTGTCAACTGTGCTGCCGGTGTCGCTCTGACCGCCGGCCCGGATGCGGGCCAGACAGCTCTTGCCGGGGATACCTGCGTTGTCCTGCCGGGAGCGTATGCAGCCACTGTCACGGTGACCCTGCAGAATCTCAAGATCTTTGCCAACATCGGGGCGACTCTGAACGGGCGGATCGTCATTGCGGCCAATGGCGTCCAGATCGGCGCCTCCGGACAGGGCTTCACGATCAACGATAACGTCGGCCCGGCGGGCATTGAGATTAACGTCGGCGCGGGTGCCACCCAAGACATCACTATTGAAGGGAACGTCGTCACGTCCTCCGCAGGCGATGCGCTTCGAACGACGGGCGCCGGCGATCTGCGGAACTTGCGAGTCTTGAACAATCAGCTTCGCAGCACAGCGCCCGGCTGGAACGGCATGACCTTTGGTCACACAGGGGCGCTGGAGGATGCCGTCATCTCTAGAAATGCCGTTGAGACCAACGCGAACATCGGGATTCTCTTCGGTAATGGGCGCATCCGCAAGATATCTATCAGCGACAACCGCATCACCAGCAATCCCGGTGGAGGCGTTTTCTTTGCCAACGCCAGCAGCGTCGAGGAGCTGGAGCTGTCGCGTAACACCATCCAAGGCAACGGGGCCTTCGGAGCACCCGGAGTCTGGTTTATGAATGCTGGAGGACTTTCGGAGATCGCGTTCTCCGGCAACACGATCTCGGCCAATCAGAGCTTTAACGTGCTCTTCGACAATGGGGGCTTTGTGGAAGACATCTCGTTCGAGGGCGATGAGCTGAGCAATACAACGACAATGGGAAGTGCCGGGGTGCTCATCATGAACGGGGGCGTTGCTGAACGCATCGCTCTCAAAAATGTGCTGATCGAGCGCAACATGGGCCATGGGATCTGGGTGCAAAACCGCGGGCGCCTGCGCGAATTCTCCGTCATCGGCGGGCGCATCCGCAACAACGCCGGGCATAATCTCTTCATCGAGCACAACTTGCCCGTCACGGACTTTGGCGTCTCGAATCTGCTCTTTCAAGACGTCGTCATCGAGCAAGCCGACAACAACGGCGTGCGCATCCTCACAAACACCGCCGAGATCGGCCCCATGAGCTTCAAGAACGTGCTCTTGGCGAAAAACGGGGCGCTGGGGATCTGCGTGCGCACGACCACCGGGACAATGGGCGATATCTCTGTAGAAAACTCGACGGTGAAGGAGAGCCAAGGCGGCCCCGGCACGAGATCGTGTGATGGGATGGCTCCCCAAGCCGAAGGCTCCGGCATCGAAATCCTCACCCTGGGAAATACCCCGGTGAGCAATATCCAAGTGCTGCAGAGCGTCTTCACCAACAACGGGGGCTTTGGGGTGCGGCTGCACGCCTTAGGCAACGACCGCGTCTCGAATATCAGCATTCGTGGGAGTCGGTTTGAACAGAACGGCACCCGGGCGGCCCTGGGCCAGGGCTCCGGAGTGAGCCTGCGCGGCCAGATCGTCCAAGATGTCTCGGTCAACCCCACGGTGGCCAACGATAACAACGATCACGGGATCGAGATCTCCGCATCACGAGATATCCTCAATGTGTCGGTCTCCGGCGGGGAGTTCTCTCGCAACGATAGAAATCGCGATGGCGTCGGGGCAGGGATCTCCATCAGCGCCAATGAAGACCTATTGGGCTTGCGCATCTCGGACTGTAAGCTTTCAGAAAACACCAAGGGGCTGCGCGTCCAGGCCGACACCGCCCGCGACCATCACATCACCAACTGCGAGATTACAGACAATACCCAAGCGGGCGTGGAAGCGTCTATTCCCAACGGCGATAATCTCGATGCGACCAATAACTGGTGGGGCAGCCCGTCGGGACCGAGCGCCCCCAACGGCGCTGTGGGGCAAGTCACGGCAAGCCCGTTCTTGAGCGCCCCTCCGGGCGGTGGGCCCACACCCCCAACGCCGCCGACCCCGCCGACAGGAGGCTTTGCGGCGTGCGCGGCCGGGACCGACAACAAGATCGACGACCTGGAGATGCTGGGCATTCTCGATGCGTGGATCAAAGGGCAGAGCTATCGGACCTGTGGGGTGCCGACGGATGTGAATGTCTTGCAGGCGTTGGATCGCTGGGTGCGCGGGGTGTAAGAATCTGAACCACGGAAGGCACGGAAGTGTTCACGGAGAACACGGAAGAACGGCGCTTTCCGTGATTTCCGTGGCCTTTCCGTGTCCTCCGTGATTCTAGCTTGGCTGTTACGCGTGTGCTATACTAGGGAGCGATGAATCCGAAACAGCGTGAGGTCTTCGCCGAGAAGTCTATTGACCTGGGCCATGTTACCTTTGGCGCTCTGGTCGTCGGTCAATTCTTGACGGACAGACC